>NZ_JBGNUR010000001.1:0-217195 GCF_041951345.1 Actinomadura sp. 21ATH
ATCGCCCAGCGCATCCTCGCGCTCAACGCCGCCATCTGGCACAACTGGCTCATCGACGCACCCGTCAAACGCTCCCTCACCGCCTACGACCACTGACCAGCACACAATTTCCCATCAACGATCTAGGCCATGTCCTTGGGAAGGCGTTCGAGGAGGCCGCGGAGGTCGTCGGCGTGCTCCTCCTCCTGTTCGAGGATGCGCTCGAAGACGCGCTTGGTGGTGGGGTCGCCGTCGCCGAGCCACTGGACGATCTCGGTGTACGAGAGGATCGCGACCCGCTCCGCGACCAGGTCCTCCTTGATCATGGAGACGAGGTCGAGGCTGGCGCCGTACTCGGCGTGGGCGCGGGTGGTGAGGGTGTCCGGCGAGAAGTCGGGGTCGCCGCCGAGCTGGACGATCCGGGTCGCCAGCATGTCGGCGTGCTCCTGCTCCTCCTGGGCGTGCTCCAGGAACTCCGACGCCACCGACTCGGCGTGGATGCCGGTCGCGGTGAAGTAGTGCCGCTTGTAGCGCAGGGTGCACACGATCTCGGTCGCCAGCGCCTCGTTGCACACCTGGATGACGCGTTCGCGGTCGGCGCCGTACGCCTCGGTGATGGGTCCCTTGTCGATTTCCTGCCGGGCCCGCTCGCGCAGGGTCTTGATGTCGGTCAGGAACTCCGCCATTCGTCTGCCTCCTTCGTGACGCAGGAGGCACCTACCCGGACCACGCGATTCACACCTGCCGGCCCCTTCTCCATACGGCGGCGACCTGCGGGACGCCCGGCCGGTAGGCGAGGTGGATGTGGGACGGGGCGTCCAGGATCAGGACGTCCGCGCGGGCGCCCACGCCGAGGTGCCCCACGTCCGTACGGCGCAGGGCCCGCGCTCCGCCCGCCGTGGCGGCCCACACCGCCTCGGCGGGGGTCATGCGCATGTCCCGTACGGCCACGGCGACGCAGAACGCCATGCTGGAGCTGTAGCAGGAGCCGGGGTTGCAGTCCGTGGCCAGCGCGACCGTGGCGCCGGCGTCCAGGAGGCGGCGCGCGTCCGGATAGGGCTGGCGGGTGGAGAACTCGACGCCCGGCAGGAGGGTCGCGACCGTCTCGGAGTTCGCGAGCGCGTCGACGTCCTCGTCCGTGAGGAACGTGCAGTGGTCGGCGGAGGCGGCGCCGAGTTCGACCGCGAGGCGCACGCCCGGGCCGGGGCGGAGCTGGTTGGCGTGCAGGCGCGGTCGCAGGCCCGCCCGGACGCCCGCCTCCAGTACGGTCCGCGCCTGGTCCTCGTCGAAGGCGCCCTTCTCGCAGAAGACGTCCACCCAGCGCGCGTGGGGGGCGCAGGCGTCCATCATGGCGGTCGAGACGAGCCGCACGTAGCCGGCGGCGTCGTCCGCGTATTCGGACGGGACGACGTGCGCCCCCAGGAACGTCACCTCGTCCGCGACCTCCGCCGCGATCCGTACGGCGCGCTCCTCCTGCTCGACGGACAGGCCGTAGCCGGACTTGCACTCCACGGTCGTCGTGCCCTGCCGCGCCATCTCGGCGACGAGCCGCCGCAGGTTGGCGCGCAGCTCCTCGTCGGTGGCGGCGCGGGTGCGGGCCACGGTCGTCCTGATGCCGCCCGCCGCGTACGGGCGGCCGCTCATCCGCGCCGCGAACTCCTCGGCGCGCTCGCCCGCGAAGACGAGGTGCGCGTGCGAGTCGACGTAGCCGGGCAGGACCGCGCGCCCGGCCGCGTCGTACGCCTCGTCCGCCGCGGGGGCGCGGGAGGCCGGGCCGGTCCAGGCGATCCGGTCGCCGTCCAGGACGAGGGCGGCGTCCCGGATCACCCCGAGCGGCCCGTCCCCGCGCCCGGGCTCGTTGGTGACCAGCTCCCCGACGTTCGTGATGACCACGCTCATCGGGTCAGCATCGCACCCGGGCGCCGCGCGGTCGCGGCGCCCGGCCGCGGTCCCGTCTGAAATGCGAGACGTCCGGGCGGGACGTCACCAGCCCTGGGGCGGCGGGCCGCCGTGGCCGGGCGGCTGCGGCGGGTAGCCGGGGCCGGGCGGCGCGGGCGGCGGCTGGTACCCGCCCGGGCCGCCGGGCGCCGGCGGGTAGCCCGGGCCCGGGGGCTGGGCGGGCGGCTGGGGCGGCGGCCAGCCCTGCCCGCCCGGCTGCGGCTGCGGCGGGTACGGGGCGCCCGGCTGGGGCGCCGGCGGGTAGGGCGCGCCGGGCTGCGGGGCGCCGGGCTGCGGGGCGCCGGGCTGCGGCGGGTAGGGCGCGCCGGGCATCGGCGGCTGCGGGCCGCCCATCGGCGGCATCCCGGGCCCGGACGGCGGCTTGCCACTGCCCTTGGCGAGCTTGACCACGCCGCCGACCGCGAGGACGATCAGCGCGATCACGCCGAAGATGAGGATCTTGCCGATGCCGCCGCCGCGCCGCCGCCCGCCGGCGCTGACGTCGACGTCCACGTCGGTGTCCGGCGCGGTGTACGTGGTCGTCGGCGTGGGCGCCGCGGTGGTCGGCGAGGACGTCGGGCCCGCGGCGCCGCGCAGCGAGATCAGCAGCGCGTTCATGGCGCGCGTCAGGTCGTTCGTGCTGCGGCCCGTGGAGGTGAACCGGCTGGTCGCCGTCGACATGTCCAGCCGGGTGAGGCCGGACGCCGGGCCGGCGGTGTAGTAGAGGTAGTCGAGCGTCGGGTTGAACCCGATCACGAGCATGTCCGAGGACGTGCGCCGGCCGCTCACCCAGGTTCCGAACTCGGTACGGGTGGCCGGCTGCCGCGCCGTGTAGATCCGGACCGGCATGGGCAGCGCCTCGGCGTTGGCGCGGACCTCGGCGGTCCGCAGCACCCCGGCCGTGTCGATGACCAGGGCCGGACCGGCGGCCATGGCCGGCACCGGCCCGCTCAGGGCGAGGACCGCCCCGAGAACCCCCACAAACAGCAACAAACGCCGCAACATGTTCACATCCCCGCACAACCCGAAATTCCCAACGATGCAAGCAATCACATCCGGGGGTCCCCGCGCGGGAAAACGGAGATATCACTTGCCGGATTTTTCCCGGTAAGGTGCACGGCGTCCGGGGACGGAACGGCGCGTACAGGGCGATCTCCCCCATCCAGGCGGGGTTGACCCCGCCCGCGGGGAGGCGGTCAGGACTCCTCTCGCCCGCCCTCCTGCTCCTCTTCTTCGGCGGTCACCGCCGCGATGGCCTCGGCCAGGGCGGCCGGGACGTCCGGCACGAGCAGATGCCGGCCGTCCCGGACGATCTCGCGGCCGGAGACCACCACCGTGCGGACGTCCGCGGCCGTCGCGGCGAAGACGGCGGTCTCGGCGGCCAGATCCGGCCCCGCGCCCGCCGTGCGCACCGAGTCGAGCGCCACCGTCACCAGATCGGCGTACGCGCCGGGCTCCAGCCGCCCCGCCTCCGGCCAGCCGAGGCCGTAGTGGCCGTTGGACGTGGCGGCGGCCAGCAGCTCGCCGGCCGTCCAGTGGCCGCGCTCGCGGGTGCGCAGCCGCTCGTTCAGCTCGACCGCGCGGGCCTCCTCGAACAGGTCGATCACCGCGTGCTGGTCCGACCCCAGGCAGATCGGCGCGCCGGCGCGGGACAGGTCGCGGGCCGGCCCGATGCCGTCGGCCAGGTCGCGCTCGGTGGTCGGGCACATGCACACGCCGGTCATGGTGGTGCCGAGCAGGCCGATGTCCTCCTCGGACAGGTGGGTGGCGTGGACGGCGACCGTCCGCGCGCCCAGCGCGCCGCACTCGGCCAGCAGGCGGGTCGGGCTCATCCCGTACGCCTCCTGGCACGCCGCGTTCTCGGCGGGCTGCTCGGAGAGGTGGACGTGCAGGGGCGCGCCGCGGTCCCTGGCCCAGCCCGCCACGGCGCTGATCTGCTCGCGCGGCACGGCGCGCACCGAGTGGATCGCGGCGCCGACCCGGGCGTGCAGGCGGCCCGCCTTGTCGGTCTGCTCGTACAGGCTGTCGACGCGGCGCGCCCAGTTGCCCGCGCTGCCGTCGTTGAAGCGGAGCTGGGGGCCTTCCAGCGGCCGCTCGATCCCGCCGGCGAGGTAGCAGGTGTCGAGGAGGGTGATCCTGATGCCCGCGTCGGCGGCCGCGGCGATCAGGGCCTCGCCCATCGCGTTGGGGTCACCGTACGGGACGCCGCCCGGCCGGTGGTGCAGGTAGTGGAACTCGCCCACGCAGCTGATGCCGGCCAGGGCCATCTCGGCGTAGACGGCCCGTGCCAGGGCGCGGTAGGTGTCGGGGTCGAGGCGGCCGGCGATCTCGTACATCCGGTCGCGCCACGTCCAGAAGGTTCCGGAGCCCGCCTGGGCGCGGGCGCGGAGGGCGCGGTGGAAGGCGTGGGAATGGGCGTCGGCGAGACCGGGAAGGGTGAGTCCGGTCAGGGGGAGCGCGCCCGGCGGGGCCGGGACGCCGCGGGTGACGGACGTGAAGCGCTCACCGTCGGCCTCGATCAGCACGTCGGCGGCCACTCCGTCACCGAGCCAGGCAAACTCGGCATGCCATTGCATATCGGACTCTTTACCCGCCTGCCAGCGCTTTGAGCACGGTGGTGAGGGCCTCCACGCCCGCCAGACAGTCCTCAAGGTCGGCGTGCTCTTCCGGGGCGTGCGAGATCCCGGTCGGGTTGCGGACGAAGAGCATGGCCGTGGGCAGCCGCGACGCCAGGATCCCCGCGTCGTGCCCCGCGCCCGTGGGCAGCACCGGCACGCCGCCGAGCACCGCCGCCAGCCGGTCGCGCAGCGGCACGTCGAAGTCCACGACCTCGGTGTACGACTCCTCCGCCACCTCGACCGCCACGCCGTGCGCGCGCGCCGCCCGCCGCGCCGCCTCGCGGACCTCCGCCACCGTGCGGCGCACGGCCTCGTCGGCGGGGCCGCGGCCGTCCAGCCAGGCCGTCACCGCCGACGGGACCGCGTTCACGCCGTTCGGCGCCACCTCCACTCTGCCGACCGTGGCGAGCGTCCCGTTGCGCTCGGCGGCCTCGCGCGCCGCCAGGACCAGCTCCGCGAACGGCAGCATGGGGTCGCGGCGGTCCTTCAGGTGCGTGGTGCCCGCGTGGTTGCCCTCCCCCGCCAGGTCGAACCGCCAGCGGCCGTGCGGGACGATCGCGCTCGCCACCCCCACCGGGACGTCCAGCGCCCGCCCCTGCTCCACGTGCAGCTCGACGTAGCAGCCGATCCGGGACAGCAGGTCCTCGTCCGGACCGATCCGCTCCGGGTCCAGGCCGTGCCCGGTGAGCACGTCGGCGAGCGTGCGGCCGTCGCGGTCCCGCAGGGCGCGGGCGCGGTACGGGGCGATCGCGCCGGTGAGGAGGCGCGACCCCAGGCAGGCCACCCCGAAGCGCGCGCCCTCCTCCTCCGCGAACGCCGCGACGCCGATGGGGCGGGACGGCCGGACACCGCGCTCGCGAAGCAGGTCGATCGCGGCGAACGCGGACACGATCCCCAGCGGCCCGTCGAACGCGCCGCCGCCCGGCACCGAGTCGAGATGGCTGCCCGTCACGACCGCGTCGCCGCGCCCGTTCCCCGGCGGGAACCACCAGGCGAACAGGTTGCCGTTCCGGTCCGTCTCGATCTCCAGGTCGCGGCGGCGCGCCTCGTCGGCGAACCACGACCGGCACTCCACCTCCGCCGGCGTCCACGCGAAGCGGTGGTAGCCGCCCGTCTCCGCGTCGCGCCCCACCGGGCGGAGCGCCGCCCACATCTCCTCGAAGCCCATGCCCCTACTCCGCCGTCTCCGCGGACTCCGCCATGGGGATCCGCACGCCCCGTTCCGCCGCGACCTCCGCGGCGCGCTCGTACCCCGCGTCCGCGTGCCGCATCACGCCGGTCCCCGGGTCGTTGGTCAGGACGCGCTCCAGCTTGCGCCCGGCCAGCTCCGTCCCGTCGGCGACGCAGACCTGCCCCGCGTGGATGGACCGGCCGATGCCGACCCCGCCGCCGTGGTGGATCGACACCCACGACGCGCCCGAGGCGGTGTTGAGCATCGCGTTCAGCAGCGGCCAGTCCGCGATCGCGTCCGAGCCGTCCGCCATGCCCTCGGTCTCGCGGTACGGGGAGGCGACCGAGCCGGTGTCGAGGTGGTCGCGGCCCAGCGCCAGCGGCGCGCTGATCTCGCCGCGCGCCACCAGGTCGTTGAACACCGCCCCGGCCTTGTCGCGCTCGCCGTACCCGAGCCAGCAGATCCGGGACGGCAGCCCCTGGAAGTGGACCCGCTCCCCCGCCATCCGGATCCAGCGGGCCAGCGGCTCGTTGTCCGGGAACAGCTCCAGGATCGCCCGGTCCGTCCGCGCGATGTCCTTCGGGTCGCCCGACAGCGCCGCCCACCGGAACGGGCCCTTGCCCTCGCAGAACAGCGGCCGGATGTACGCCGGCACGAACCCCGGGAACGCGAACGCCCGGTCGTACCCCGCGAGCCGCGCCTCCCCCCGGATCGAGTTGCCGTAGTCGAACACCTCCGCGCCCGCGTCCTGGAAGCCCACCATCGCCTCCACGTGCGCGGCCATCGACTCCCGCGCCTTCGCGATGAAGCCGTCGCGGTCCTTGTCCCGCTCGGCGGCCCAGTCCTCGAACGCGACGCCGCGCGGCAGGTACATCAGCGGGTCGTGCGCGCTGGTCTGGTCGGTGACGACGTCGATCGGCGCGCCCCGCCGCAGCAGCTCCGGGACGATCTCCGCCGCGTTCCCCCGGACGGCGATGGACAGCGGCTCCCGGCGGTCCCTGGCCTCCTCCGCCAGCCGCAGCGCCTCGTCCAGCGAGTCCGCCTTCCGGTCGCAGTAGCGGTGCTCGACCCGGCGCTCGATCCGGGACGGGTCCACCTCGACGCAGATCGCGACGCCGCCGTTCATCGTCACGGCCAGCGGCTGCGCGCCGCCCATCCCGCCGAGCCCGGCCGTCAGCGTGATCGTCCCGGCCAGCGAGCCGCCGAACCGCTTCGCGGCGACCGCGGCGAACGTCTCGTACGTCCCCTGGAGGATGCCCTGCGTGCCGATGTAGATCCACGAGCCGGCCGTCATCTGCCCGAACATCGTCAGGCCCAGCGACTCCAGCCGCCGGAACTCCTCCCACGTCGCCCACTGCGGGACGACGTTGGAGTTGGCGATGAGCACGCGCGGCGCCCACTCGTGCGTGCGGAAGATCCCGACGGGCTTGCCGGACTGGACGAGCAGCGTCTCGTCCCCCTCCAGGCCGTTCAGGGAGCGGACGATGCCGTCGAAGGCGTCCCAGCTGCGCGCGGCGCGGCCGGAACCGCCGTACACGACCAGCTCGTCGGGGTGCTCGGCGACCTCCGGGTCGAGGTTGTTCATCAGCATCCGCAGCGCGGCCTCCTGCGGCCACCCCTTGGCCGAGGTCAGGGACGTGCCGCGCGGCGCGCGTACGGGACGGGGTCCGGACATGAGAGCTCCTCGAAGACTGGGAGAGAAGGCTGGGACGTTGGCTAGGAGAGGGGACCGGTGACGGACTCGGCGGCCGCGACGAGCGTCCCGTCGCGGACGAGGCCGGTGGCCAGCGCGATCTCGGGCGACAGGTGGCGGTCGGGGCCCGGCCCGGGGACGTGCTCGCGCAGCGCCGCGACGACGGCCGCGGTGGCCGGGCCGGGACGCAGCGGGCGGCGCAGGTCGAGGGCGCGGGCGGCGGTGAGGATCTCGATCGCGATCACCTGCGCCAGCCCGTCCACCGAGCGGCGCAGCTGGCGGGCGGCGTTCCAGCCCATCGAGACGTGGTCCTCCTGCATCGCCGACGACGGGATCGAGTCGGCGCTGGCCGGCGCGGCCAGCCGCTTCAGCTCCGACACGATCGACGCCTGGGTGTACTGGGCGATCATGTGGCCGGAGTCGACGCCGGGGTCGTCGGCCAGGAACGCGGGCAGTCCCGCCGAGCGGCCGCGGTCCAGCATCCGGTCGGTGCGGCGCTCGGACATCGACGCCAGGTCGGCGGCCGGGATCGCGAGGAAGTCCAGCACGTACGCGACGGGCGCTCCGTGGAAGTTGCCGTTGGACTCCACCCGGCCGTCCGGCAGCACCACCGGGTTGTCGACGGCCGAGGCCAGCTCCCGGGACGCGACCAGCTCGGCGTGCGCGAGCGTGTCGCGGGCGGCGCCGTTCACCTGCGGGGAGCAGCGCAGCGAGTAGGCGTCCTGGACGCGGGTGCAGTCGGGCCCCCGGTGCGACTCCATGATCTCCGAGGCGGCCAGCAGCTTGCGCAGGTTGGCCGCCGACGCGGCCTGGCCGGGATGCGGCCGCAGATCCTGCAGGTCGGCGGCGAACACGCGGTCGGTGCCCAGCAGCGCCTCGACGGTCATCGCCGCGGCGACGTCGGCGGCGGTGAGCAGCCGGCGCAGGTCGCCGATGGCCAGGACGAGCATGCCGAGCATCCCGTCCGTGCCGTTCAGCAGCGCGAGCCCCTCCTTGGCGCCGAGCGTCACCGGCTCGATCCCGGCGGCCGCGAGGGCCTGCGCGGCGGGCATCAGCGTGCCGGACGCGTCCCGGACGGGCCCTTCCCCGATCAGCGCCATCGCCACGTGGGCCAGCGGCGCGAGGTCGCCGGAGCAGCCGAGGCTGCCGTACTCGTGCACCACCGGCGTGATCCCCGCGTTCAGCAGCGCGGCGAGGGTCCGTGCCGTCACCGGCTGGACGCCGGTGCGCCCGGTGGCGAGGGTGCGCAGCCGCAGCAGCATCAGCGCGCGGACGACCTCCCGCTCCACCTCGGGCCCCGACCCGGCCGCGTGCGACCGGACGATGTTCAGCTGCAGCTGGGCGCGCAGGTCCGGCGCGATGTGCCGCGTCGCGAGCGCCCCGAACCCGGTCGACACCCCGTACACCGGCGTCGGCCGCGACGACAGCTCCTCGATGTGCGCCCGAGCCGCCGCCATCACCTTGACCGCCTCGCCGGACAGCGAGATCGGCGCACCGTCCCGGGCCACCGCCGTGACCTGGCCGAACGTCAGCGGCTCCGGCCCGACCTCGACCCCGTTCTCCCCCATGCGCGATTTCATACCCCTCATTGGAGCCGTAAGCGCCGGGCATGAGGAGGGCCGCCGCGGGCGTTCTGTCTCAGATACGAGACACTGGGCGGATGGCGACCAATGGGCAGGTACCGGCGGCGAAGCGGGCCCTGGCGGTGCTGCGGCTGCTCGCGGGCTCGGCGGGGCCGCTGCCCGCCTCCGCCATCGCGCGGGAGCTGGAGCTGCCGCGGTCGAGCACGTACCACCTGCTGACCGCGATGGCCGAGGACGGGTTCGTGGCGTACGTGCCGGAGGAGCGGCGCTGGGGGCTGGGCGTGGCGGCGTTCGAGATCGGCTCGGCGTACCTGCGGCACGGGCCGCTGGAACGGCTGGCGCGGCCGCTGCTGCGGCGGCTCGTCGACCGGGCCGGCGAGATCGCGCAGCTCGGCGTCCTGCACGGCGCCGAGACGCTCTACCTGCTGAAGGAGCAGCCGCCGCGGCACGCGACGCTGGTGACCGACGTCGGGGTGCGGATGCCCGCGCAGCTCACGGCGAGCGGGCGGTCGATGCTGGCGCACCTGCCGGCGGCGCAGGTGCGGGCGCTGTTCCCGGGGCCCGCCGCGTTCGTGGACCGGACCGGGCGCGGCCCGGCGTCGCCGCGCGAGCTGCGGCGGGTGCTGGCGGAGGACGCCCGGCGCGGCTGGTCCGCCGAGGACGGCCAGGTCACCGAGGGTTTCGCGAGCATCGCGGCGTGCTCGTTCGACCACACCGGCCACCCGGCGGCGGCGATCACGGTGACGTTCCACCGCGACCGCCGCCCCGAGGACACCTGGCCGGAGCTCGCCGCCGCCGTGCGGGCGGCCGCCGCCGGCCTCACCGCCCGCCTGGGCGGCCGGCCGCCGGCAGAGCGTTGAGCCGCGAGTCGACCGTCAGGACAGGCCGTTCTGGCCGAGCCAGTTCTTCGCGATGGTCTCCGGGTCGGTCTTCTTCTCGGAGATCTCGGTGTTCATGTCCTGGAGGTGCGCGGTGGTGAGCTTGGCCGAGACCGCGTTCAGGGTGTTGCGGACGGTGTCGTTCACCTTGGCCTTGAAGACCAGCGGGACGACGTTCTGCGCGCCGAAGACGTTCTTCGGGTCGGCGAGCGCCACGAAGTCGTTCTTCTTGATCGCGGCGTCGGTGGTGAACAGGTCCGCGGCCTGGATCTGGCCCTTCTGCAGGTTGGACACGGTGATCGGGCCGGCGGTGTCCAGGGACTTGAACTCCTTGAACTTCAGCCCGTACACCTTCTCCAGGCCGACCAGGCCCTGCTGCCGGGTCTTGAACTCCGGCGGCCCGCCGACGACCATCTTGCCCGCCACCGGCTTGACGTCCTCGATCGACTTCAGGTTGTTCTGCTGCGCGAAGTCGGCCGTGACGACCAGGGAGTCCTTGTTCTCGGCCTGCGAGGGGGTCAGGATCTCCAGCTCCGGCGGCAGCTTCTGCTTCAGCGCCGCGTCCACCTCCTGGGTGGTGCTGGCCTTGTTCTCCTTGTCGACGTGCGCCAGCAGCGCCCCGTTGTACTCGGGGAACACCTGGATCGCGCCGCTCTTGACCTGCTCGTAGTAGACCTCGCGGGAGCCGATGCTGAACTTCCGCTCGACCTTGACGCCCTTGGCCTCGAGCGCCTGCGCGTAGATCTCGCCGATCAGGCCGCTCTCGGGGAAGTCGGCGCCGCCGATCGTGATGCTGCCGCCCTTGCCGCCCCCGCCGCTCAGGGGGTCACCGTCGCCTCCGCCGCCGCAGGCGGTCAGCGCCAGCACGGCCGTGACCAGCGCGGCGGCGCCGCGAATCATCCGGGACATGTGTGGTGTTCCTTCCTCCGGGACCGGACGCGCCTGCGCGCCCGGGTCGTGCTGTGCCGGGCCGGGGTCCGGCTCAGGACGCCGCCGCCCGCTGCCGTACCCCGGCGGACACGGCGTACCGGTAGAGGCCGGCGAAGGCGACCTGGGTCAGGACGGCCAGCAGGATCACCAGGATCGCGCCGCCCGCCATGCTGTCGTAGTCCTGCCGGGAGTAGCCGTCGACGATGTAGCGGCCGAGGCCGCCGAGCCCCACGTACGCCGCGATCGTGGCGGTGGAGATGATCTGGATCAGCGCGGTGCGCAGGCCGAGCAGGATCAGCGGCAGCGCCACCGGCAGCTCGACCCGCAGCAGCACCTGCCGGCCGGTCATGCCCATCCCCTCGGCCGCGTCCCGCAGCCCCGCCTCGACCTGCTGGACCCCGGCGTAGGTGTTGACCAGCACCGGCGGGATCGCCAGCGCGACCAGCGGGATCAGGATCGGGACCAGGTCGCCGGCGGTCGTCAGGATCACCGCCAGGATGAGCAGGCCCAGCGTGGGCAGCGCGCGCGCCGCGTTCGCCGAGGACAGCACCAGGAACCCCGCGGCGGCGGCGGGCCGGCCGCGCCGCAGGTGGCCCAGGACGAGCCCGAGCGGCAGCGCGATCAGCACCGTGAGCGCGAACGCGAGCAGCGAGTACCACAGGTGCTCGACCAGCCGGTTGGGGATGCCGTCGGCGCCCGTCCACTGCGCCGACCGGCCGAACCAGCCGAACGCCTCCCAGATCGCGTTCACCGTGCCTCCTCGGGCTCGGCCGGTACGGGACCGCTTCCCTCGCCGCCATCGGCGGTGCCCTTGCGGACCGGTCCCGCCCCGGACCCGGACGCGGCCTTGGCGCGGCGGCCGCGGCCGGCGCGCTCCCAGGGCGTGAGCAGCCGCTGCACGACCAGCAGGACCAGGTCGGCGACCAGCGCCAGCAGGATGATCAGCACGATCGCGACGATGATCGGGGTGGTGAACCCGCCGCCGGGCCACTTCATGCCCTTGACCATCAGCTGCCCGAGCCCGCCGATGCCGATGAGCGCGCCCACGCTGACCAGGCTGATGTTGGCGACCGTGGCCACCCGCAGCCCGGCCATGACCACCGGCACCGCGATCGGCAGCTCGACCCGGACCAGCCGGCGCAGCGGGCCGAAGCCCATCGCGACCGCCGACTGCCGCACATGGTCGGGCACGGACCGCAGCCCGTCCACCACGCTGGGCACCAGCACCGACAGCGTGTAGAGCGCCAGCGGGACGATCACCGTGGTGTACGTCAGCCCGCTGAACGCGACGAAGATCACGAAAAGCCCGATCGCCGGGACCGCGTACAGGACGCTGGTGGCCGCCAGCACCGGCGGGTAGAGCCGGGTCCAGCGCGCGCAGGCCAGCCCGACCGGCAGCGCGATCAGCAGCCCGAGCAGCACGGGCGTGAACGACAGCACCAGGTGCTCGGTCAGCGACTCGGCGATGTCGCCGCTGAGGTTGCGGCCGATCCAGTCCCACCGGATCAGCGGCTCGCCCTCGGGCGCCGCCAGTACCGGGGTCACCGGTCCGCCACCGCCGCGGACGCGCCCGACTCCGGCTCGCCAGGGGGCTTCGCCACGGACGCGGCATCCTCGGCCGCCTCCTCGGCGTCGAGTTCCTGGAAGAAGCGGAGCCGGCGGATGCCGCGGTCGCCGCCCAGGAAGTCGCGGACGAAGTCGTTCGCGGGCTCGGCCAGCAGCTCCTCGGGCGTGGAGTACTGCGCGAGCGTGCCGCCGACCTGGAACACCGCGATGCGGTGGCCCAGCTTCACGGCCTCGTCGATGTCGTGGGTGACGAACACGATGGTCTTCTCGACCTCGTCCTGGAGCCGCAGGAACTCCTCCTGGAGGTCGCCGCGCACGATCGGGTCGACGGCGCTGAACGGCTCGTCCATCAGCATGATCGGCGGGTCGGCGGCCAGCGCGCGGGCGACGCCGACGCGCTGCTGCTGCCCGCCCGACAGCTGCGCCGGGTACCGCTTGGCGAGCTTGGGGTCGAGGCCGACGCGCTCCATCAGCTCGTGCGAGCGGGCGCGGGCCTTCTTCTTGTCCCAGCCGAGCAGGTACGGCACCGTGGCGATGTTGTCGACGATCGTGCGGTGCGGGAACAGCCCGGCCTGCTGGATCACGTACCCGATGCCGCGGCGCAGCGCGGGCGGGTCGATGTCGCGCACGTTCTTCCCGTCGACGGTCACGGTGCCCTCGGTGGCCTCGACCATCCGGTTGATCATGCGCAGGGTGGTGGTCTTGCCGCAGCCGGACGGGCCCACCAGCACGGTGATCCGGCCGGCCGGGATCTCCAGGTCGAGATCGTCGACGGCCACGGTGCCGTCCGGGTAGCGCTTGGTCACGCCCGCAAAGGTGATCAAACGATTCACGTCCTCGGTGGGCGTCGGTGCAACGCCTTCTTCCGCTCGCTGACAGGGTGATGATCGGATTCGGCTCGGATCCAGGTTAGTCCGTGGTCACCTCCGGCCCAACGCACCGGTGGGCCGGCGCGGCCACGGGGCGCTTCCGTAGTTTAACGATCGGAATAGACTAGAAAGTAGCGTGAGCCCGTGGAGAACAGTCGAATCGTTATCGACGGGACGAACCTCACCTGTTCCGCGGTGGCGCGCGCCGCCCGCGCGGACGTGACGATCGTCATGGCCGCCGAGGGCGCCGAGCGGGCCCGCGCGGCCTGGAAGACGGCCCGCGCCCTGGCCGCCGAGCAGCCGGTGTACGGGCGCACCACCGGCGTCGGCGCCAACCGCGAGGTGGGCGTGGAATGGGAGGACGCCGACGCGCACGGCCTGCGGCTGCTCCGCAGCCACGCCGCCGGCGCCGGCCCGCTGGTGGCGCCCGAGATCGTCCGCGCGATGCTGACGGTACGGCTGAACCAGCTCGCCGCCGGCGGCTCCGGCGTCGACCCCGGCGCGCTCGACGCGCTGGCCGACGTGCTCAACCTGGGGCTGCTGCCGCCGGTGCCGATATACGGCGCGATCGGCACCGGCGACCTGACCGCGCTCGCCTCGACCGCGCTGTGCCTGCTCGGCGAGCGCGCCTGGCTGCCCGCCGCGGACGGCACCCGGCCCCGCGGCCCCGGCTTCACCCTCCGCTCGGCCGACGCGCTGGCCTTCATCAGCTCGAACGCCGCCACCCTCGGCGAGTCCGCGCTCGCGGTGTCGGACCTGCGCACGCTGCTGGCCGCGTCGACCGTCGTCGCGGCCCTCTCCCACTTCGCCGTACGGGGGTCGGACGAGCCGTACGCGGAGGCCGTCCACGAGGCGTGCCCGCACCCGGGCCAGCAGGAGGCGGCCGCCGCGATGCGGACGCTGCTGGCCTACGAGCGGCCCGCGCCGGCGCGGATCCAGGACCCGTACGGCTACCGGGCGTTCCCGCAGGTCCACGGCCCGGCGCTGGAGGCGGCCGGGTACGCGGAGGCGGTCGTCACCCGGGAGATCAACGCGGCCGCCGAGAACCCGCTGATCGACGTGCCGGGCCGCGCGGCCTGGCACAACGGCAACTTCCACACCGCGTACGCGGGCCTGGCGCTGGACGCGGCGCGGGCCGCGCTCTTCCAGACGATGGCGCTGTCGGCCGCGCGGCTCGGGACGCTGTCGGAGCCGTCGTTCACCGGGCTCTACCCGTTCCAGGGCGCCACCGAGGCCAGCTCCGGGATCATGATCCTGGAGTACGTGGCGCACTCGGCGCTCGCGGACGTCCGCCGGCTGGCGACCCCGGCGGCCCTCGGGAGCGCGGTGCTGTCGCGCGGCGTCGAGGAGCACGCGGGCTTCTCCACCCAGTCGGCCCGCGCCACCACCGAGACGCTCGGCGCGTACCGCATCGCGCTGGGCTGCGAGCTGGTCGCGGCGGTCCGCGCGCTGCGCATGCAGGGGCGCGCGCCGTCGGCCGGGCCGCTGCGCGCGGCGTACGACATCGCGGCCGGGTCGCTCGACCCGCGCGTCGACGACCGGCCGCTGGACACCGACATCGCGATCGCGGCGGACCACCTGCCCGCCCTGGCCGGACTGCTGTAGTAGGGCCATCGGTCGGCGCTCAGCGGCGGGCCGTGGACTCGCGGACGCGCAGGGACGGCTCGCGGACGACCCGGCGCTTGCGGGGCTTGCCGTCGATGACGTCCACCACCAGGCGGACGGCGGAGTGGACGATGCCGTCGATGTCCCAGTCGACGGTGGTCAGGGGCGGGGTGAGCAGGGCCGACATCGGGTGGGCGTCGTAGCCGCACACGGCGACGTCGCCGGGGACGTCCAGGCCGAGGACGCGGGTGGCGGCGTAGACGCCGTACGCGATGGAGTCGGAGAAGCAGAAGACGGCGGTGGGGCGGCCGGGGCCGCGCAGCAGCCCGGTGGCGACCTCGGTGGTCTCGGCCAGCGACTGCGGGGCGACGACGACCTCGGCCTCCAGCCGCAGCCGCTCGGCCTCGGCGTTGACGTGCACGTCGGCGGGGCGGTCGGGGGTGCTGGCCAGCGTCGGGGTGAGCACGGCGATCCGCCGGTGGCCGAGGTCGCGCAGGTGCTCCAGGGCGAGGGTGACGCCGCGGCGGTTGTCGAAGACGACCTCGCCCTGCGACCGGCCGCCGCGCAGGGCGTCGCCGATCGAGACGACCGGGACGGTCTCCGGCAGCTCGGCCCACAGCGGCGCGGACGGGTCGAGCGGCTGGACGATCAGGCCGTCGACGCGCTGGTCGCGCAGCTGGCGGGCCAGGGCCAGCTCGCGGGCCGGGTCGTTGAACGCGTCGACGATCAGCGCGTAGCGGTCGCGGGCCAGCAGGGAGCGGCTGATGCCGACGGCGAGGGACTGCTGCCAGTAGTCCTCCAGCGAGCCGCACAGCAGCCCGACCATGCCGGTGCGGCCGCTGGCCAGCGCGCGGGCGATCGGGTGGGCCTCGTAGCCGAGCTCCTGGGCGGCGGCGCGGACGCGCTCCTGCGTCTCCTCGGACGTCTGGATGCCGCGCAGCGCGTACGACACGGCCGCAGGCGACAGCCCCGTCGCCTGCGCCACCTCCCGGATGGTCGCGCGCTTGCGCCTTTCTGGCACTCTGCAAACCCTAGACGGTCCGGCCGACAGAACTCGCGCACCTCTTGACGGCGGCGCCACTGAACCGCTTCACTGAAGCGGTTCAGTAGGAGGGGGGGCGATGGCCGGGATCGACGTTCACCAGCATGTTTGGAGCGTGCCGTTCATCGAGGCGCTCCGTGCCCGGCGCACGCCCCCGCTCCTGGACGGCTGGACGCTCCGCCTGGACGGCGAGCCGCCGTTCGAGGTCGACCCGGCGGACCACGACGTGGAGCGCAGGGCGGAGACGGCCCGGCGGGACGGGCTCGACCGCGCGCTCGTCTCGCTGTCCGCGCCGCTCGGCATCGAATCGCTTCCGGCGGGCGAGGCGCGGCCGCTTCTGGACGCCTACCACGCGGGCGCGGCGGAACTCCCGGAACCGTTCGGCGCGTGGGCGTCCGCCTCCGTGCGGGACGTGGACGCCGCGGCGACCGCGCGCGTCCTCGACGCGGGCTTCGCGGGCCTCCAGCTCCCGGCGACGGCGCTGGCCGGCCCCGGCGGGTACGAGCGGTGCGCCCCGCTCCTCGACCTGCTGGAGGAGCGCGGCCTCCCCCTGTTCGTCCACCCGGGCCCGGCGGCCGGGGCCGGGCCGGGCTGGTGGGCGGCGCTCGTGCCGTACGTGCAGCAGATGCACGCCGCGTGGTTCGCGTTCCGCGCGTTCGGCCGGCCGCGCCATCCCCGGCTGCGGGTCTGCTTCGCGATGCTCGCCGGGCTGGCCCCGCTGCACGGGGAGCGGCTCGCCGCGCGCGGCGGCGGCCGCGGCGAGGTCGACCCGGACGTGTTCGTCGAGACCTCGTCCTACGGGCCGCGCGCCGCCGACGCCGCCGTCCGGGCCCTCGGGGTCGACGCGGTCGTGCACGGCACGGACCGCCCCTACGCCGCCCCCCGCGACCTCGCCCTGGGCGAGGCCGCCGGGCACGCGTTCCGCGTGTCCAATCCGAACCGGCTGTTGCTAGGAAAGGAGCGCATGGATGTCGGCTGAAGCGATGCCGGCCGAAATCGTCCCGGTGACGGACGTCCCGCCGGACCGCCCGGAGGGCCTGCTCGCGGACCTGCCCGCACGCGCGCTCGGCAAGCACGAGCTGCGCGCGCTGGCCGACGCGCTGGCGGAACGGCCCGAGCTGTGGCGGCGGCACGTGCGCTTCTCCGGCGAGCGGCGCCACTACGCGTCCCTCTACCGCGACGAGTACGTGGACGTGTGGCTGCTGTGCTGGACGCCCGAGAACGACACCGGCTGGCACGACCACGACGTCTCCTCCGGCGCGGTACGGGTCGTCGGCGGCGCCCTGGAGGAGTGCAACCCGCGCATCGGCGGCGCCCACGTACGGACGGTGGTCCCGGCGGGCACGTCCTTCTGCTTCGGGCCCGACCACATCCACCGGCTGGTGGGGGCCGCGCCCGCGAGCGTGTCCATCCACGCCTACTCGCCGCCGCTGTGGCGGCTGGGCCAGTACTCGATCGCCGAGGACGGCCTGATGCGCCGCACGTCGGTCAGCTACGCCGACGAGCTGCGCCCCCTGGACTGATCCGGCCGGCGGGCCTGGGGAGAGCGGGTCGCCCGGTCCCCGCTCTGACCGGACGCCCGCCCTCTACTGATGTCAGCGCCGGGGCGCCCGGAAACGTCACACCCCCGGGCGCGCGAACCGGTCGCGCAGCTCCGTGAAGGCCGCGGCGGGGTCGGGGCCGTAGAGGTCCCACGGCGACGCGGTCGCGCGGTCGCCGATGAGCTCGAACTCCTCCCGGGCCGCCGGCGCGTCCCCCGCGAGCGCGAAGGCGAACGCGAACGCGTTGTGCACCTCCGGCCAGCCCACCCGGGGGCGGTACGCGGGGTGGCGGATCGAGTGGTCGGCCGCCGCGCGCAGGTCGTCGCGCACCTCGTCCCGCGCGATGTAGTCCTCCGCCCGCCCCTTGGGGAGGGAGCGCCACATCTCGATGTGCGCGTCGGCGACGAGCCGCCCCAGGGGGCTTCCCGCCGGGGAGTTCGCCACGGCGCCCCGCGCGAACGCGAACATCTCGTCGTGGCCGCCGTACCAGCGCTCGCAACGGTAGGTGAACATCTCCATGTGCGCGCGCAGGTGCCCCGGATGCAGTTCCAGGACGCGCTCGAACCGCCGCCGCGCCTCCTCCGGCCGCACCCGGCCGCCCAGCGCGCACGCCAGCAGGTACGTCCAGGCGCCCGTCTCGCCCGGGTCGCGGGCGGCCACCTCGCCCAGGCACGCCTCGGCGAGTTCGAGGCGCTCGCTGAAGCCGGGGAAGCGCCCGTCCCCGGCGTCCTGCCCGGCGTACGGGGCGTTCCGCGCCTCCCAGGCCCAGGCGGCGGCGTGCGCGCCGCGGACCAGCAGCGGCAGCGTCGAGCGGGGCTCGCCCCTGATCCAGGCGCCGATCCAGTCCTGGAGGCCGGGGACGCCCGCGCAGACGGAGAGGTAGAACGCCCGGTCGTCCGGGTCGGTCACGGTGGCCAGGAACTCGCTCGCCCACGGCCAGTCCTCGTGCAGCAGCGCCGCGCGCAGGTCGGCCGCGGCCGGGTCGTACCCGCAGGGGTCGATCACCGGCGGCGCGCCGTCCCGCGGCCGCCGCTCCGCCCGGCGCCTGCCGAAGAGCCCCATGCCGCGCCCCCTCCTCCCGCGCGGCGTCCACCACCACGGGTATGGGCCGACAAAATAGGCCATCACGGGATGTAGAGCACACCACCACCCCGTGTCGCCCGTTCACCCGCAGCGCGCGGGCAGGAGTCACATCCGGATCAGGGCCGGGGTCAGCGCCGGATCGACACGGGATCAGTTCCGGACGAGTTCGCGCGGCGGCGTCTCGGGCCGCGGCTCGGGAACGGGCGGCGGCGCGTCCTGCGCCCGGACCGGCAGCAGCGACGCCTTCAGGCGCGCGCGCATCCACGCCTGGCCCGGCCGCTCGACCAGGCGGTACACCGCGTACGCCAGCAGCAGCGACGCCGCGGTGGCCAGGGCGAGGGCGGTCCACTTGTCGAGGGCGGGATAGGCGTGCTCCAGCAGCGGCAGCGCGATCTGCGAGTGCGTGAGGTAGAGCGGGTACGTCAGCGCGCCGAGCACGGTCAGGCCGCGCCAGTTCAGCCGCCGCAGCCGGCCGGTGGCGACCAGCGCCATCACGGCGAAGATCCCGGTGACGGCGGCCGCCACGACCGTCTCGTCCGAGCCCTCGAACACGTGGCCCGTCCGCCAGACGCTCCAGTGGACCGCCAGCAGCCACGACACCGCCACGTACCCCCACAGCAGCAGCGTCGGGCCGAAGCGGTAGATCATGAACAGCGCCATGCCCCCGATGAAGTACGGGCTCCACGTCGGCATCAGCATGACCTGCAGCAGCTTGTGGTCGGCCTCGTCGGCGAAGATCCCGGCGAGCGTCCAGCCGGCCATGAAGACCAGGCAGCTCCGGTAGCCGATGCCGCGGGCGGCCAGCACGGCGATCAGCACGTAGAAGTGCATCTCGACCCAGAGCGTCCAGAAGACCGCGTCGATGCTCTTCAGGCCGAGCCCGGCCTGCAGCATGGTGAGGTTGGGGACGACCAGCCCCGGCACGCCGTTGCCCAGCCGGAAGCCGGCCCAGATGGCCAGGCCGAGCAGGACCGCCGCCCAGTACGCCGGCAGCAGCCGGGTCAGCCGCGAGACGCCGAACTCGCCCGGCGACCGGCCCCAGGCGCTCATCAGGATGACGAAGCCGCTGATGAGGAAGAACAGGTCGACGCCCAGGTAGCCGTACCTGGTGACCTCGCCGAGCGCCCCGAACAGCTCCCGGGACGGCTCGGGCCAGGGCCCCTCGCCGTCGAAGCCGGTGAAGTGGAACAGCACCACCGCCAGGGCCGCGACGAAGCGCAGCAGGTCGAGTTCGCGGAGGCGGCGGTCGTGTGGGGTCACCCGCGAGACCATGGCGGCGGCGGATGGCCCGTTCGGGTCGGCGGTGTGAGCCCGCGGTGAACGCCGGATGTAGGAGTCGGGACATGCGCCTGCACATGCGGATGTAACAGGACGGCACAGGAGTTCGCGGACGGTACGCGGACGCCCACGAGTTCTCCTAAGATCGGCGGGACACTCCTCACGAAACCGGGTGGACCCCCCATGACTTCTCGCCGCGCGCGCCGCGGCGCGGCGATCCTCGCGCTGTGCCTGGCCTCCGTAACGGCGACCGGCTGCGGCGCGCTCTCCGGCGACGCCCCGGGACCGCGGTCGAGCCCCGCCGCGGCCGCGACGAAGCCGGTGACGGCCGCGGCCCCCGTGGTGATGTTCCTGGGCGACAGCTACACGGTCGGCGAGGCGGGCACGCTGGAGGAGCACACCTACGCGTCGGCGGCGGCGCGGCTGCTCGGCTGGCAGGTGATCGTGGCGGGCCGCAGCGGCACCGGGTTCGCGACCGGGGGCCGCGCGGGCCAGGCGTTCGGGCTGCTGTTCGAGAGCCAGCTCGGCTGGCGCCCGGCCCCCGACCTGCTGATCGTGTCGGGCGGCCACAACGACTGGGACAAGCCGCCGCAGCAGGTGGCGGCCGCCGCGCGGGACGTGCTCGACCGCGCCCGCAAGCGGTGGCCGGGGACCCGGATGGCGTTCGTCGGCCCGATCTGGGGCAACGAGTCGCCGCCGCCGGAGGCGCTCGCCGTGCGCGACGCCCTCCAGGGGGTGGCCAAGGGGATGAGCGTCCCGTTCATCGACCCGATCGCCGAACGCTGGATCACCGGCCACCGCCTCCAGGGCACGGGCAACGCGCCGCGCTTCATCAAGCGGGACGGCGTCCACCCGACCCTGGAGGGGCACCGCTTCATCGCGACCCGGCTCGTAAAGGACCTGAAGCGGCACGGCCTGGATCACCCCACGGCCGGCTAGGCCGCTCCCGGGCGCGCGAGGCTCAGCGAGAAGTCCCCGGCGGCGTCCGTCCAGAACTCCGCCAGGGCGAGCCCGGCGGCCTCCAGCTCGGACGCCAGGCGCTCGCGGCGGAACTTGGCGGAGATCTCGGTGCGCATCTCCTCCCCGGCGGCGAACGCCACCTCCAGGTCGAGGCCGCCGACGCGGACGGTCTGGGACCGCGTGGAGCGCAGCCGCATCTCGATCCACTCCTCCGAGGCGTTCCAGACGGCCGTGTGCTCGTACGCCCCGGGCGCGAAGTCGGCGTCCAGCTCGCGGTTGATGACGCGCAGGACGTTGCGGTTGAACTCGGCGGTGACGCCGGCCGCGTCGTCGTAGGCGGCGACCAGCCGCCGCTCGTCCTTCACCAGGTCGGCGCCCAGCAGCAGCGCGTCGTCCGGGCCCATCGCGGCGCGCAGGCCGGACAGGAAGCCGATCCGCCCGGCGGGCGCCATGTTGCCGATCGTCCCGCCGAGGAACGCGACCAGCCGCCGCTCGCCGCCGGGCAGCAGGTGCAGGTGCTGCTCGTAGTCGGCGACGACGGGATGGACGTCCAGCGCGGGATGCTCGGCGGCGATCCGCGCGGCGGCCCCTTCCAGGAAGTCGCCGCTGACGTCCACCGGGACGTACGCGCGGAGCGTGCCGCGCAGCGCGTCCAGGAGCAGCCGGGTCTTCTCGCCCGACCCGGCGCCCAGTTCCAGCAGCGTGCGGGCGCCGGTCGCGGCGGCGATCTCGGGCGCGCGGGCGGCCAGGATCTCCCGCTCGCGGCGGGTCGGGTAGTACTCCTCCAGCCTGGTGATCTCCTCGAACAGCTCGCTGCCGCGCTCGTCGTAGAACCATTTCGGCGGCAGCGTCTTCGGATCGTTCTCCAGGCCCTCCCGGACGTCCCGGCGCAGCGTCTTGGCCAGGTCGTCGGCGGTGAGGAAGCGGTCCATGCGGTCTTCCCTTCAGAGCGGGCGGGGTCTTCAGAGCGGGGTGACGCGGACGCCGGACGCCAGGTCGGCGGTCACCAGGGAGCGGTCGGGAACGGGCGTCCAGGCGGGGTCGTCGTCGAGCGGCTCGGACGAGATCCACAGCTCCCCCGGCCGCGGGCTGTCCTTGATCGGGGCGCCGGTGGCGTGGTCGACCCGCCACGACCGCTGCCGCTTTTCCCGGACGAACAGCGAGTCGCCCCAGGTGGTGGCGGCGAGGGCGGTGCCGTCCGCGGCGAGCAGGTTGTAGCGGCCGGGCGCCAGCGCCGTCACCTCGCGGACGGTCTCGGCCAGCCCCTCGCCGAGCGTGCGGCCGTCGTTCCACAGCCGCGCGGCCAGCGCGAACAGCAGCGCCGAGTCGACGGGCGCCCGCGCGTCGGCGAGCCCGGCGGCGTCGCCGGCCAGCTCGCGCAGCTTGCCCTCGATCCCGGCGAATCCCTCGATCTTCCCGTTGTGGCTGAAGAACCGGCCGGGCCGCGGATCGGTGGCGGCGCCCTCGCCGGCGCGGAACGGCTGCGCGCACGACTCGTCCACCGGGAAGCCGACCGTCGCGGACCGGATCGCCGCGACCGCGCAGGTCGTCTCCACCACCCCGGCGATCTCCCGGAACGACGGGTCCGCCCAGATCGGCCCGGCCCGCCGGAACCGGACGGGCCGGCCCTCCCCGTGGTACCAGCCCGCGCCGAACCCGTCGGCGTTCAGCAGGTTGCCCTGGGTCATGCGCGGCGCGTACGACTGGTGCTCCAGCGAGTACTCGCCCTCGTACATGAGGGAGCGCAGCGTCCGCGCCGGGCCCAGGTAGCCCAGGTGGCGGCACATCAGGCGGCCCCTTCCGCGGAGCGGGCGCAGCGGAAGCCGGTGAAGATCTGCCGCCTGATCGGGTAGTCCCAGTTGCGGAACGTCCCCCTGACCGCGAGCGGATGCGTCGCCCAGGAGCCGCCCCGCAGGACCTTGTGGTCGGGGCCGAAGAAGACCTCCGAGTACTCCTTGTAGGGGAACGAGCGGAAGCCCGGATAGCCGTGGAAGTCCGACGACGTCCACTCCCACACGTCGCCGAGCATGCGGCACACCCCGTAGGCGGAGGCGCCCGCCGCGAACGATCCGGCCGCGGCGGGCCGGTGCAGGACCTGCCCCAGGTTGGCGCGGCCGGGCTCGTAGGCGTCGCCCCAGGGGAAGCGGCGCGAGCGGCCCGCCACCGGGTCCCAGCGCGCGGCCTTCTCCCATTCCGCCTCGGTGGGCAGGCGCTTGCCGGCCCAGCGCGCGTAGGCGTCCGCCTCGTACCAGCAGACGTGCTGGACCGGCTCCGCCGCCGGAACGGGCTCGACGCGGCCGAACCGGCGCCGCAGCCACGCCCCGCCCCCGTCGCGGGACCAGAACGCGGGAGCGCGCTTGCCGCTCGCGTTCCGCCACTCCCAGCCCTTCGGGTGCCAGCAGGAGGGGTCGTCGTAGCCGCCGGCCTCCATGAACGCGATGTACGCGGCGTTCGTGACCGGTTCGGCGTCGATGTAGTAGGCGGGCAGGTCCACGAGGTGATGGGGGCGCTCGTTGTCGTACGCCCACGGGTCGTCCGAGGTGCCCATCTCGAACGGCCCCGCCGGGATCGGCACCTCGCCCGCCGCCGCGGCCGCCACCGGTCCGTCCGGCGGTGCGGCGGGCGGGTCGAGGAGGGCGGGGGCGCCCGTGCGGAGCTGGTGGGTGGCCAGCATGGTCTCGTCGTGCATGTGCTCGTGCTGGACGACCATGCCGTACACGAAGCCGCCGGACGTGAGCGGGTTCGCGGGGTCGAACCGGACCGAGTCCAGGGCGTCCAGCACCTTGGAGCGGACGGTGGCGATGTAGGCGCGGGCCTCCCCGGGCGCCAGCAGGGGCAGGGTGGGGCGTTCGGACCGGGGATGCTCGAACGCGTCGTACAGGTCGTCGATCTCGGGCCGCATCGGCTCGATCCCGGCGGCGGCCCGCAGCAGCCACAGCTCCTCGTAGTTGCCGACGTGGGCGAGGTCCCACACCAGCGGGGACATGAGCGGGGAGACCTGCGCGGTCAGCTCCGCCTCGTCCAGCGCGCCGGTGGTCAGGCCGAGGCTGCGGTCCCGTACCGCGGCCAGCTCGCCGGCGATCAGTTCCTTCAGCGCGCTCTCGTCGAGAGGACCGGGGGCCGTCATGCGAGTGTCTCCGTCTCTTCGGGGAGCTTTCCGGGGGATGGCGCCGCCCAGGGCGGCGCGGTCGGGACGCCGCCGGCGGTGGCGTCGTCCGCGGGGCAGCGGCCGCGCTCCACGTACCGGCGGTGGTACTCGTCCACCAGCGGGACGAGGGGGCCGCCGCCGAGCCGGGGCAGCGCCTCCAGCGCGGCGGTGAAGCAGGCGCGGGCGGCGGCGGCGAGCGGCGGGTCGGTGAGGGCGTCGCGGGCGGCCTCCGCCCAGCGGGCCGCCACCGGCTCGGCCGCGGCCTCGGCGGCCGCGGCGGCGCGCGGGTCGTCCAGCAGGGCGGTGGCGACGGCGACCGGGACGGGCCAGTACGGCTCCGGCAGCGCGTCGATCATCCGCAGTTCCAGCCAGCCGCGGGGGCGGACCGGCGGGAACAGCGTGGACAGGTGGTAGCCGAGGTCGGCCGGGCCGGGCTCGCCCTTGCGCAGCCACTCGCGGAAGGTCATCCCGGGGTCGGACACCCAGCCGTCCCCGGTGCGCATGAGCATGACGCGCGCGTCCAGGGCGTACCGGGTCCACTCCTCGGCCGGGTCGGCCCCGCCGGCCGCCGCGGTGTGGACGGGCAGCGTCCGGCACGGGTCGAGCGCGGTCCAGACGCCCTGGCGGGACGACCGGAGCCCGGTGCGGCGGCCGGCCCGCAGCGGCGAGTTGGCGAAGGCCGCGACCAGCACCGGCCCGAGCGCGTGCGCCAGCCGCCAGCGGCGGGCCGCGTCGGCGGGGTCCGCGCCGATGTCGAGGCACACCTGGACGGACGCGGTGGAGCACATCATCGCCGCGCCCGCGTCGGCGAAGCCGCCGGCGTCGAAGTAGCCGCGCATGCACGCGTACCGGGGGTGGTCGGCCTGGAAGAACGGCGGCCGGACCGGGTCGACGCCGTGCCCGGCGAGGACGAGCCCGCCGCGGGCGAGCGCCCGTCCGGCGTGCGCGACGTCGGCGGCCAGCGCGCGGTGCAGCGCGGCGACGCCGGGGTAGGGCAGGGAGCTGAGTTCGAGCTGGCCGCCCGGCTCGTAGGTGATCGCGGAGCCGTACGGCGGGGGGCCGGCCGCCTCCAGGAGGGCGCGCGGCCGGGCGGTGGGGACGCGGGCGGCCGGGTCGGCGGCGTCCAGGACGAGCCACTCGGTCTCCGCGCCGACCTTGCCGGGCGGGCCGTTCTTGAAGCAGACGCCGCGAATGTGCTGGTAGACGCCGTCGATGGTCAGCCGGGTCATGCGCCCTCCTGTGGGAAACCGACAGGGCACGGACCCTTCCCTGGTGAACCGCATCACCATTCAGCGCTTTGCCGGGGAATTTCTTAAATCTCCGTGAACGCTGCGTTCGACGGCGAAACAGCTACTATCCGTGACAACCGACACGGTCGGACGACCCGGACTTCTCAGACGTGCGGCCGGTGCACTAGAGTCCCGTTTCCCACTGATTTGTCCGAGCCGCGGGCGGGGTCACGACCGGGAGTACGACGGAGGTCACATGCGCGGGGACCTGGGCGCCCTCTACGACGCGCACGCCGTCCGGGTGCACGCGCACTGCTGGTCGCTGACCGGCGGCGCGGGCGCGGCGGCCGCGGTCCGCGACACCTTCGTGGCGGCGGTCCAGCACCCGCCGCGCGGTGACACCGTGCTGTGGCTGTACGCCCTGTCACGGTCGGCGTGCGCCTCGCTCGGCGCGTTCGGCGGAACCCGGCCGGACCTCGGCGACCCCGGCGACCCGCTGCTGCGCGCCGCCGCCGGGCTGCGCCCCGACCAGCGCGAGGCGCTGCTGCTCCAGGCGGGCGAGTGGCTGGAGGCCCCCGACATCGCGCGGGTGCTCGGCATCGCGCCCGACACCGCGCGGGCGCTGCTGGCCACGGCGCGCACCCGGCTGGAGAACGCCGTCCTGGACCTGCTGATGCGCGGCGCCGCCGACCCGGCCCGGCACGCCGAGGTCGTCGCCGCGTTCGAGAAGGGGAGGCTGCCGCGGCTGCTGGCCGCGCGCGTCCCCGACCGGCCGCCCGCGTGGCTGCGCGACCAGGTGCTCGCGGCCTGCGAGGGCGAGGCCGGCCGGCCGCTGACCGGCGTGGTGTCGCCGAGCCCGCTGGTGGTGATCGGCTCCGAGGTGGCCGACTCCCCGGGACGCGACCGCGCCCGGCGGCGCAAGGCGTTCAAGGGCGTCGGCGCGGTGGCCGGGATGGCCGCCTCCGTCGCCGCCGCGGTCGGCATGCTGGTGAGCTGGCCGACCGGGAAGGGCGGCGGCGTCAACGCCGTGGTCCCGTCCGCAGGCAACAGCCAGGCCGGCGGCCCCTCGGCGGGAGAGAACGCCCCGACCGGCTCCGCCACCCGTTCCGGCGGCCCCGCCGCCGACCGTGGCGCGGGCGCGCCCGCGCCGAGCGCCGCCACCGAGGAGCGGCAGCCCGCCACGACCGTGCCGCCCGGCACAGGGAACGGCGCGGCGCCCGGCGGGAACGCGCCGGCCCCCGAGACGTCCGCGCCGGAGAAGTCCCCCGAGACCACGGCACCGCCGGCCGGCACGACGCCGCCGGCCCCCTCCGCGCCGGAGCCCACCGACCCGGGCGAGCCGGCTCCACCGACCGATCCGGCCGACCCCTCCGGGCCGCCCGCCACCGGGCAGCCCACCGACCCGTCGCAGCCGCCCGCGGACCCGCCCGGCGAGACGCCGGAGCCGGGGCCGAGCCCGACGTCCAACCCGGCGCCCAGCCCCACCACGGGCGGCTGAGCGGGCGGGCCCCGGGTCTACGTCTACTCGGCGAACGCGGCGCGGGCGCCCTCGATCCGCCCCATGACCAGCAGCGGGTGGAAGTAGCTGATCGGTACCCGCTGGTCGGCCGTCACGCACACGATCCGGTAGCCGTTGCGGCCGTCCTCGTCGGGCGTCCGGAAGTCCTCGGGGGCGAACGCGCCGCGGCGCTCCATCTCCCGGAACCAGCGGCCGAGCGCGTAGACGTCGCCGAACGACTCGTGCCCCGTCCCCCGCCTGCCGAGGGTGTAGGCCACCTCGAACGTGCAGCCGTCCGGCGGATACGTCGTCAAATGATCCCCTCGCCTCGGCAGACCCCGCAGGTCTGCCCCCGGTGCGTCCCGGACCCGTCGCAACCTGGGCAGGTACGCGTGGGCGGCTTGCTGTGCTTGCCCATCCCCGGCCTTCCTCACGGCCTTCCGTCCCGCTCGGCGGCAGTCTACGCCGGGACGCGCGGTCCGGGTGGGGCGAACGGTCCGGGTGGGGGCGCGGTCAGCGCGGGGCGCGCGGCAGGCCCAGCCCGATCATCGCGATCAGCTCGCGCTGGATCTCGTTGACGCCGCCGCCGAACGTCAGCACCAGGGCGCCCTTGGCCCGCGCGTCGACCTCCGCGATCAGCTCCGCCGTCGCCGGGTCGCCCGGGTCGCCGTACCGGGACAGCACGTCGCCGATGATCCGGCTCACCTCCTGCGTGCGCTCGGAGCCGTAGACCTTGGTGGCCGAGGCGTCCGGGGCGCCCAGCCAGCCGAGGTCCTGGTTGGCGGCGACCTGCCAGTTGAGCAGCTCGTTCAGGCGCAGGTAGGAGTAGACCCGGGCCACCTCGCGGCGCACCGCGGGGTCGTCCAGCAGCGGCGCCCCGTCCGCGCCCGCGGTGGTACGGGCCCAGCGCTCGAACCGGACGTACTTGGACGCGATGTTGCCCGCCGGCCCCAGCGTGACGCGCTCGTGGTTGAGCTGGCTGGTGATGAGGTCCCAGCCCTTGTTCAGCTCGCCGATCAGCATGTCGGCGGGCACCCGCACGTCCTGGAAGTACGTGGCGTTGGTGTGGTGCCGGCCGTCCATCGTGATGATCGGCGTCCACGAGAACCCGGGGTCCTTGCAGTCGGCGATGAGCATCGAGATGCCCTTGTGCTTCCTGGCGTCCGGGTCGGTTCGGCACGCCATCCACACGTAGTCGGCGGTGTGCGCGCCGGACGTGAAGATCTTCTGGCCGTTGATCACGTAGTGGTCGCCGTCGCGGACCGCGGTGGTGCGCAGCGCGGCCAGGTCGGTGCCGGCGCCGGGCTCGCTGTAGCCGACCGCGAAGTGGCACTCGCCGGCCAGGATCCGCGGGATGAAGAACTCGCGCTGCGCGTCCGTGCCGTACTCCAGGATCGTCGGCGCCACCGAGTTCAGCGTGATGATCGGGTACGTCACCTCGGCGCGGGCGATCTCGTTGGCGAACAGCTGCTGCTCCACCGGGCCGAAGCCGCGGCCGCCGTACTCCTTGGGCAGCCCGACGCCCAGCATCCCGTCGCGGCCCAGCTTGCGGCAGTGCTCCTGGTACGCGTCGCCGAACGGGTCGGCGGTGATCGCCGCGCGCGTCGCGGCGTCCATGCAGTTCTCGAAGTACTCGCGCAGCTCGGCGCGCAGCCTCTTCTGCTCGTCGGTCAGGTCGATGAACAACTCACGCCTCCTGTGCGATGACGCCGCCGAGAGCGTCGAGCTGGTCCGCGGCCCCGCCGAGCAGGTGGCCGATCTGCTTGCCCCACCCGAAGTAGCGGTGGAGCGGGTAGGTGACGTCCAGCCCGATCCCGCCGTGCAGGTGCTGGCAGGTGTAGAGGGCCTCCACGACCGGGCCGCACGCGCTGTACGCGGCCACCGCGAGGTCGCCGTCGGCGTCGTCCCGGCCCTCGGCGATCCGCCAGGCCGCCGCCCACACGGCCACGTCCAGCGTCCGCTTGGCGATGTAGACGTCGCCGACCTGCATGGTGACGGCCTGGAACTGGGCGAGCGCGCGGCCGAACTGCTCGCGCGTCTTGACGTACTCGGTGGTGAGGTTCAGCGCGCCCTCGATCACGCCGGACGAGAGCGCGACCGCGCCCGCGACGGCGGCGCGGCGGAAGGTCGTCCAGGCGGCGCCGTCCGCGGTGCCGCCGAGGAGGGCGTCCGCGCCGACCCGCGCCCCGGCCAGCTCGATCCGGGACAGCGGCTCGGTGGTCGCGGAGTGCTGCGGCGCGATCCTCACGGCGGCCGGCTCGACGAGGAAGATCCCGATGTCGCCTTCGGGGCCGCCGACGCGGGCGGGGACGAGGATGCGGGACGCCTCCGCCGCGTACGGGACGTGGGTCTTCACGCCGTCCAGCACGTACCCGCCGCCGTCGGGGCGGGCGGTGGCGGCGACCGTGCCGCTCGCGCCGACCTCGCGGTACGCGCCGGTGAGGACCGCCTCGCCGTCGTTCAGGGGGGCGAGCAGGGCCTGCTGCTCCGGGGTGCCGTGCGCGCCGATGGCGGCCGCGGCGAGCGCGAGCGAGGCGTACGCCGGGACGGGCGCGACATGGGCGCCGATCTCGCGGAGCAGGACGGTCAGCTCGATCGCGCCGAGGCCCGCGCCGCCGGCCGACTCCGGGAGGCAGGCGCCGAGCAGGCCGGCCTGGCCGAGGGCCTTCCAGACGGCGGTGTCGTAGGGCGCGCCGGTCCGCTCGAACGCTTCCAGCCGTTCGCGGGACGCCTCCCGGCCGAGCAGGCCGGCGGCGAGATCCCGCAGCTCCTGCCGGGTCTCGTCGAGGTTGAAGTCCACCAGTCCGCTCCTCCCAGACGCCAGGAGGCGCCCGGCCCCGCCGGAACCACCTCTCGGCGAGCAAACTAGAACAGATTCTAGTTCCTGTCCAGGGGGCCGCTGAGCATCGGGATCTGGCCTCGGCCGGGCTATCGGACGGCCGATCAGATAACACGTTCTCGCTCGCGCGGTAAGCTAGGGATGCCGACCCGGGCGCCGCGCGCCCCGCCACCGAAGGGACGACCAACCGTGACCGCAGAGCCTACGGCCACCGAGCGGGGCGTGCGATCGCGCAGCCAGCACCAGCGCCGGCGGCGGATCGTGCAGGCCGGCGCCGCACTGGCCTCGCGGGGCGGGGTCGAGGCGATGCAGATGCGCACCGTGGCCGAGCGGGCCGGCGTCGCGCTCGGCACCCTCTACCGCTACTTCCCGTCCAAGATGGACCTCGTCGTCGCCGTGGTGAGCGAGGAGCTCAACCTGCTGGAGGCCAGCATAGAGCGCCGGCCGCCGCGGGCGGAGGACCCGGCCCGGCGGGCGATCGACGTGCTGATGCGCGCCTGCCGCGGGCTGATGCGCGAGCCCGAGCTGGCCGAGGCGCTGATCCGCTCGCTGCTGCTGTCGGACGCCAAGACCGACTTCCACGACTTCGGCCGGCGGATGGGCGCGATGCTGCTGCGCGCCGCCGCCGGCGGCCCCGACACCGGCGACATCCCCGAGGACGACCCGCGCCGGGTCGTCGTCCGGGCGCTGACCGGCGTCTGGACGATGGAGATGATCGAGCTGCTGCGCGGCACCACCACCGCCGACGAGATCCAGGGCCGGCTGGAGACGATCGCCGCCCGCCTCCTCACCGACTTCTGAGCCGGGAGCCCGGTGGCCGGGAGCCGGCGGGACGGCGCCGCCCGGCGCGTTTCGGCGGCGCCCCATCCTGGACATAACGCCGTCGGGGCCGCGCGCGGGTACCGCCCCACTAGCCTGGGGGGCCACTGAGTGTCCGTACGGAGAAGGTGTGCAGTGAGCGAGCAGGAACCGCTTATCAGCGACGGTGTCGTCATCGAGTTCGTCGACGGCAAGGACGTGCCCGTGAGCCACAAGGACTTCGGCGAGCGCGCCGTGGTCATGCGTGACTCCAACAACCCCCAGGGGCCGATCCTCTACTTCACCGAAGCCGAGTGGGACGCCTTCGTCGCCGGGGTCAAGGACGGCGAGTTCGACGACCTTCTCGAAGAGGAGCCCGTCACCGAGTCGTGAACCCGCCCGGGGAGGGGGCGCGCTCTCCCTCCCCGCGGCCGCCGGCCAGCGCGTTCCACCGGTCGGTGAGCAGCCGCGTCCCGCCGTCCGACAGGTCGCCGAGCAGGCGCAGCCGCGACAGCCCGCCGTCCGGGTGGACGTCCAGCCGCACGTGCGTGACCTCTCGGGCGGCCGGGAGCCGGAACCGGTGCCGCCCGTCGGGCTGCACCCGCGTCCGCCCCAGCAGCTCGTGCCAGGCGCCCGGATCGCCGGGGTCGCCGGTACGGGCGTCGATCCCCGCGAGCGCCACCGCGGCCGGCGCGTTGAACTTCAGGTGCGTCGTGTCGAACTCCGCCAGCCGGATCACGCCGGGCGCCGCCAGCCGGACGATCGCCCAGTCGTGGCCGGGCCCCCGGCGGCGGGCGGTCTCCCACCCCTCGGACTGGTTCCGCGCCGTTCCGGGGAACAGCATGTGGTCCGGCGCCGAGTAGAACATGTCCGAGCACTCGACCACGCGGGCCCCGTTCTCCAGCGCCGCCAGGTCGACGGTCAGCCCGTCCAGCAGGCGCGGGTCCGGGACGGGCTCGCCGTGCACCCGCAGCCGCGCCACTCCCCCGTCCGGGTGGATGTTGAGGCGCACGTGCGTGAAGCGGCGCGCGGCGTCCACCGGGAAGGCGTGCACCGCGTCCCCCTTGAGCAGGCTCAGCGGGACGACCTCGGTCCAGTCCGCGGCCGCCAGCTCGGCGGGCGACGGGTGGCGGCCGTCCGCGCCGTACGCCTCGACGGAGGCGTACGGCGGGAAGTTGCCGGTGAACCAGGCGGTGTCGAGCACGATCCCGCGGATCACGCCCGGCAGCCCGAGCCGGACGATCGCCCAGTCGTGGCCGAGCTCGCCGGACGCGTCCGGGCGGCGCCGCGCTGTCTCCCAGCCGTCGTACTCCTGCCCCTTCGCCCCGAACGTCCCGGGGCTGAACGCCGGCGGCCACGGGTTGACGAGGTTCTCCTTGGCCGCGAACGACTCGTCGCTGGCGGCGATCACGGACCCGCCGAGGGTCCGCAGCACCAGGTCGGGGTGGGACGCGAAGGGCGGGGCAGGCGGTTCGGGCCGTTCGGGTGATTCGGTCATGCGGGCTCCCGCCGGGGACGGACGAGCAGCTCGCCGCGCGGGACGCCCTCTCCGTCGCCGCCCCCGTCTCCGTGGACGGTCCGGCCGCGCAGCCAGACCGTCCGGACGGCGCCGGTGAGCGCGCGGCCCGCGTACGGGGTGACCGGATGGCGGTGCCGCAGCCCGGCCGGGTCGACCACGAACGACGCGTCCGGGTCGAAGGCCACCAGGTCGGCGTCGGCGCCCACGGCGATGCGGCCCTTGCGCCCGTCCAGCCCGGCGAGCGCGGCGGGCCCGGCGGCCGTCCAGCGCGCGACGTCGGCCAGGCCGTGGCCGCGCTCGCGCGCGGCCGTCCAGACGGCCGGCAGCCCGAGCTGGAGCGAGGAGACCCCGCCCCACGCGGTCGCGAAGTCGCCGCGCTTCAGCTCGGGGACGCACGGCGAGTGGTCGGTGACGACGCACGAGATCACGCCGTTCGCCAGCGCGCGCCACAGCTCCTCGCGGTTGGCTGCGCCGCGGATGGGCGGGCAGCACTTGAACGCGGTCGCCTCCGGCCCCGGCACGTCCTCCGCCGCCAGCGTCAGGTAGTGCGGGCAGGTCTCGGCGCTGACCGGCAGCCCGCGCGCCCGCGCGTCCGCCAGCGGCCCGGCGCAGGCGGCGGCCGACAGGTGCAGCACGTGCGCCCGCACCCCCGTCTCCGCCACCAGGGCGATCACCCGCTCCACCGCGCGCCGCTCGGCCTCCGGCGGCCGGGACGCCAGGAACGCCGGGTAGCCGCCGTCGCCGGGCTCCGCCAGCGCCGCCGGGTCCTCCGCGTGCACGATCAGCAGCCCGCCGAACGCGGCGATCTCCGCGGCCGCCGCCTTCATCGCCTCGTACGGCAGCGGCGGGAACTCCGGCACCCCGGAGTCGGCGGTGAAGCACTTGAACCCGAAGACGCCCGCCTCGTGCAGGGGGCGCAGCGACGGCAGGTTGCCGGGGACCGCGCCGCCCCAGAACCCCACGTCCACGTGGACGGCCCCCCGCGCCGCCGCCCGCTTCGCGCCGAGCGCGGCGGCGGTGGTGGTGGGCGGCAGCGAGTTGAGCGGCATGTCGACCAGCGTCGTCACGCCGCCGGCCGCGGCGGCCCGGGTGGCGCTGGCGAACCCCTCCCACTCGGTACGGCCCGGCTCGTTGATGTGGACGTGCGTGTCGACCAGCCCGGGGAGCAGCGCGGTCGCGCCCAGGTCGACGTCGGCTCGGGTGCCGTGCCCGGTGATCGCGGCGATCCGGCCGTCCCGCACGGTCACCGCCGCCGGGCGCTCCCCGTCCGGCAGGACGACCCGCGACGACCGGATGACGAGGTCACCGTCCATCACGCGTCACCGTCCATCTGCCCCATGTCAGCCCTCCAGGCCCGCGATGTGCTCGGGCCGTACCGGGACCCGGGTCAGCGGCCGGCCGGTCGCGTCCCGGATCGCCGCGACGATCGCGGGCGTGGACGAGAGCGTGGGCGGCTCGCCGGCGCCGCGCAGGCCGTACGGCGCGTTCGGGTCCGGGTACTCCAGGATGTCCAGCCGCATCGGCGGCATGTCGAGGACGGTCGGGATCAGGTAGTCGGTGAACGACGGGTTGCGGATCCTGCCGCCCGCCACCTGGATCTCCTCCATCAGCGCCAGCCCGAGGCCCTGCGCCGTGCCGCCGTGGATCTGCCCTTCGAGCGCCTGCCGGTTGAGGATCCGGCCGACGTCCTGGACGGCGGCCAGCTCGACCACCTTGACCAGCCCCAGCTCGGTGTCCACGTCCACCACGGCGCGGTGCACGCACAGCGCCAGCTGGGTGTGGCTGGCGCCCTGCCCGGTGACGGGGTCGAGCGCGGTCGTGGGGCGGTGGTGGTACTCGCGGGTCTCCTCGATCGCGTCCGTCCCGAGCACGTCCTCGACGGCCGCGAGCACCCCGGCCGCACGGGAGACGATCTTGCCGCCGCGGGCCGCCAGCTCGGCGGGGTCGCGGCCGAGCCGTTTCCCGGCCAGGGCCAGCAGCCGGTCCCGGACGGCCTCGCAGGCCGCCTTCACCGCGCCGCCCGTCATGTACGACTGGCGCGAGGCGGAGCTGGACCCCGCGTCGCCGACCCGGTTGTCGGCCGGCTGCACGGTGACCTTCTCGACGCCCAGCTCGGTACGGGCGATCTGCGCCTGGATCGTCACCAGGCCCTGGCCGACCTCGGCGGCGGCGGTGTGCACCAGCACGGCCGGCTCGCCGCCGATCACCTCCAGCCGGACGCGGGCGGTGGACAGGTCGTCGAAGCCCTCGGAGAAGCAGATGTTCTTGATCCCGATGCCGTAGCCGACGCCGCGCACGACGCCCTCGCCGCGGGTCGCCTGCGACACCCCGCCGGGCAGCTCGCGCAGGTCGTCCCCGGCGCGGGCGGCGGGCATCGGCATCGCCGCCACCCGGTCGAGCAGCTCCGCCATCGGCGCCGGGGAGTCGATGACCTGGCCGGTCGCCATCCTCGACCCCTGGCTCACGGCGTTGCGGCGGCGCACCTCCAGCGGCCCGATCCCGCAGGCCGCGGCGACCCTGTCCATCATCGACTCGTACGCGAAGCACGCCTGCACGGCGCCGAAGCCCCGCATCGCGCCGCACGGCGGGTTGTTGGTGTAGACGCCGTACGCGTCGATCCTGATGTCGGGGATCTCGTACGGCCCGACGCCGAGCGAGGCCGCGTTGCCGACGACGGCGCCGGTGGACGAGGTGTACGCGCCGCCGTCCAGGACGATCTCGACGTCGGCGTAGAGCAGCCGGCCGTCGCCGGTGGCGCCGTACTCGTACCGCATCCACGCCGGATGCCGGTGCACGTGCCCGAAGAACGACTCGTACCGGTTGTACGACATCTTCACCGGCCTGCCGGTCCGCATCGCGAGCATGGCCGCGTGGATCTGCATCGACAGGTCCTCGCGGCCGCCGAACGCGCCGCCGACCCCGGCGAGCGTCATCCGGATCCGCTCCTCGGGCAGGCCGAGGCAGGGCGCGATCTGCCGGATGTCGTTGTGCAGCCACTGGGTGGAGACGTACAGGTCGACGCCCCCGTCCTCGGCGGGCACGGCCAGCCCGGACTCGGGGCCGAGGAACGCCTGGTCCTGGATGCCGACCTCGTACTCGCCGGTGACCACCACGGGCGCCGTCCCCTTCGCCCGCTCGACGTCGCCGGCCCGGACCGGCTGGTGGCGGGTGATGCCGCCGCGCGGCTGCACCTTGAGCCGCTCGGGGTCGGCGGCCACGGCCCGCGCGTCGGTGATCGGCTCCAGCACCTCCCAGTCGACCGCGATCCGCTCCAGCGCGCGGCGGGCCGTCTCGGGATGGTCGGCGGCGACGAGCGCGACGGGCTCGCCCTCGTACCTGACCTCGCCGATCGCCAGGACGGGCTGGTCCGGCCGGTCGGAGGTGTGGTCGAGGCCGTACATCTTGCGGCCCGGCACGTCCTCGTGGGTGAGGACGGCGTGGACGCCCGGCGCGGCCAGCGCGGGAGCGGTGTCCAGGGACCGGATCCGGGCGCGGGGGTGCGGGCTGCGCAGCGTCGCGCCCCACAGCATCCCGTCCAGCCACATGTCGGACGCGTACGCGAACTCGCCCGCGACCTTCAGCGTGCCGTCCGGCCGGCGCGGGCTCTCGCCGATCCCGCCGGCCGGGCGGGTGCGCTCGTCCAGCCTCTTCACGCGCCCTCCCCGGCCAGGCGCATCAGCCTGCGGTGCGCGGCGGCGCCGCGCCGCCCGGCCTCGTCCTGCGGCACGGACACCAGCGTGCCGCCCTCGACGAGGGTCCGGCCGCCGGCGATCAGGCGTTCCAGCGGCGGGGTCGCGCCGAACGCGAACGCCACCACCGGGTCGTCGACGGCCGCGTGGAAGCCGTCCACCCGCCACAGCGCGAGGTCGGCGAGCTTGCCGGGCTCCAGCGTGCCGATCTCGTCCTCCCGGCCCAGGCAGCGGGCGCCGCCGAGGGTCGCGATCTCCAGGGCCCGGCGGGCGGTCAGCGCGCGCGGGCCGTACCGGGCCCGCTGCATGTAGACCGCCTGCCGGATCTCGCCGGCGAGCGGCACCAGCTCGGCGGACGCGGAGCCGTCCACGCCGAGCCCGACCGGCGCGCCCGCCTCCAGCAGGTGGGAGACGCGGGCGATGCCGGAGCCGAGGCGCGCGTTGGAGCTGGGGCAGTGCGCCGTCCCGGTACGGGTCTCGGCGAGCCGCTTCACGTCGGTGTCGTGCAGGTGGACGCAGTGCGCGAGCCAGACGTCGGCGCCGAGCCAGCCGAGCGAGTCCATGTACTCGACCGGCGTCTTGCCGAAGTGCTCGCGGGTGTAGTCCTCCTCGTCGAGCGTCTCGGCGAGGTGGGTGTGCAGCCGCACGCCCTTCGCGCGCGCCAGCTCCGCCGACGCGACCAGCAGCTCCTGGGTGACCGAGAACGGCGAGCACGGCGCCACCGCGACGCGCAGCATCGAGCCGAACGACGGATCGTGGTACCGGTCGATCGCCGCCTCGGTCTCGGCCAGGATCGTGTCCAGGTCCTCCACCGCCTCGTCCGGCGGCAGCCCGCCCCGCGACTCGCCGAGGTCCATCGACCCCCGGCACGGGTGGAACCGGACGCCGACCTCGGCCGCCGCCTCGATCTCCGCCGCGAACAGGTCGCCGCGCCCCCGCGGGAACAGGTAGTGGTGGTCGGTGGACGTCGTGCAGCCCGACAGCGCCAGCCACGCCAGCCCCGCCGTCGCCGCGCCGCGCACCACCTCGGCGTCCATCTTCGCCCAGGGCCTGTAGAGCGCGGACAGCCACTCGAACAGCGTCCCGTCGGTGACCATGCCCTGGCTGGCCCACTGGTAGAGGTGGTGGTGGGTGTTGACCAGGCCCGGCGTGAGCAGGCAGCCGGTGCCGTCGATCCGTTCGCCGGCCTCGGCCGCCGGGGCCGGGGCGGGTCCCGGGCCGACCGCGGTGATCCGGTCGCCGTCGACGACCACGTGGCCGGACGGGTGCTCCGCGCCCGAGACCGTGACGACATGGGCGTTCTCGATGACGATCGTCACGGCGCCGCCTCCTCGCGCTTGCGGGCGGCGGCGAGCCGCACCGCGTCCAGGATCTTCTCGTAGCCGGTGCAGCGGCACAGGTTGCCCGCCAGCGCCTCCCTGATCTCGGCGTCGGACGGGTCGGGCACCCGGCCGACCAGGTCGTGCGCCTGGACGACCAGCCCCGGCGTGCAGAACCCGCACTGGACGGCGCCCGCCTCCACGAACGCCTCCTGCACCGGATCGAGCCCGCCCGGCCCCGCCAGGCCCTCGACCGTGCGGACCTCGCGGCCCGCCGCCTGCCCGGCCGCGACCAGGCACGCGCACACCGGGACGCCGTCCAGGTAGACGGTGCAGGACCCGCACTCGCCCTGCTCGCAGGCGTTCTTGGAGCCCGGCAGGCCCATCCGCTCGCGCAGCACGTACAGCAGGCTCTCGCCCTCCCACACGCCGTCCACGGTCTGCTCGGCGCCGTTCACGACGAAGGTCACCCGCATCAGGACGCCTCCCTCCGGCCGGTCGTTCCGATGTGGTCGTTCCATGCCCAGGCCAGGGCGCGGCGCGCCAGCACGGCCAGCGCGTGGCCGCGGTAGCCGGCCGTTCCCCGGACGTCGTCGATCGGCGCGGCCGCTCCGGCGACCAGCTCGCCGAAGCGGCGGGCGACCCGCGGGGACAGCGGGGAGCGGCCCTCCCAGTCCAGCTCCGCGTTCAGGAACCGCTCGGCGTCGGCCGCGCGGCGCGGCGTCGGCGCCGCCGAGCCCAGCCCGGTCCCGGCCCGCCGCTCCGCCGGGTGCAGCGCGATCGCGAACGAGCAGACCGCGATCACCATCGCGTTCCGGGTGCCGATCTTGGCGAAGTACTGCGGGCCGGTCGCGGGGATCGTCCAGAACGCCCGGATCAGCTCGTCCGGCTCCAGCGCGTTCCGCTTCACGCCCGTGTAGAACGCGGCGGCCGGGATCATCCGGACGCCGCGCGCCGCCGACTCCACCTCGATCACCGTGTCGCCCGCCAGCAGCGGCGGGTGCGCGTCGCCCGCGGGCGAGGCCGCGCCGAGGTTGCCGCCGACCGTGCCGCGGTTGCGGATCTGCGGCGAGCCGACCGTCCGGGACGCCTGCGCCAGGCCGGGCAGCCGGTCGCCCAGCTCCTCGATCAGCCGGGTGTAGGTGACGCCCGCGCCGACCCGCAGCCGCCCGTCGGCCATGTCCCACCCGGCCAGCTCCCGGACCGGGTTCAGGTCCAGCAGCGCGGCCGGCCGGCGGGCATCGAAGTTGATCTCCACCATGACGTCCGTGCCGCCCTGCACGGGCAGCGCGCCCGGATGCTCCGCGCGGGCCGCCAGCGCGTCCTCCCAGGTCGCGGGACGCAGGAATTCCATGCCTGCCACGTTCTCCGGATCCCCCTAGGTCCAGGCGGCCGGGTCGTCGGCCGCGCCGGCGGCGCGCACGCCGCCCTCGATGAGCCCGTACGGCCGGTCGGCCGCGAAATAGACCTCGTTCTCGTTGTCCATCCCGAACGGCTCCAGATCGACCAGGAAATGGTGCTTGTTGGGCATCGACAGCCGCACCTCGCAGATCTCCCCGTTCCCTTCGAGGACCCTCCGGCCCATCTCGTAAAGGGTCTGCTGGAGGGAAAGGCTGTGCGTTCCCGCGAACGCCTCCAGCAGGCATCGCCGCGCCTCCCGGAAGGACCCGGCGAAGTCCGCGTCCGCCGCCCGGTGCCGCCAGTTCGCGGTCACCGCCGTCGCGAGGACGCGGTCGCCGGTCGGCCGGAGGGTCGTGTACTCGTCCCGGGCGAAACCGTGGAACTCGCTGCCGGTGGTCTTCAGCACCACCAGGTCCGCCAGCCCCGACACGACCGACTCCCGCCCGCCCGTGCCGTCGCTGTGGACCCGCGCCGTACGGACCTCGGAACCGGACCGGACGAACGAGTGGCCGCCCGCGATCCGCTCCCAGCCGTACTCCTCGACCACCACGGCCGCGTGCGTGATGGCCGGCCCCGCGTCCACGAACCGGCGGGCCAGCAGCAGCGCGAACTCCTCGATCTCCCCGATCCCGTACTTCTTCGCGAACGCGAACACCGTGTTCTTCTGCGAGTCCGTCGGCAGCACCGCCGAATTGTCACCGGAGCGGTGCACGGCCTCCATGTCGCCGGAGAGCGCGACGCTGACGTTCAGGTCCCGCAGATGGTGCGTGTCCCCGTCCCTGGTGACCCGCACGACCCGCGTCTCCGCCTTCCCGTAGCGGTTCGGGCCCAGCACGACGTCCACCCGGCCTCATCCCCTCTCCCGCAGCCTGGCCAGCCGCAGCCGCACGATCTTCCCCAGCTCTTCCCGGACGATCGCCCGTTCCTCCTCCGGGGCGTTCCCGAGCCGCTCCTCCAGCGCCGCGAGCATCTCCGCCGCGCCCAGCCCGGTCGCGCAGATCAGGAAGACGTGGCCGAAGCGCTCCTCGTACCGGCGGTTGCCCTCCGCGAACGCGGCCCGCGCGCCCTCGTCCACGCCGGACTGCTCGCTGCGGGACCATGCCGCCTCCCGGCCCGTTCCCCCGGCGCGCTCGCCGATGCGCGGATGGGCCGCCAGCGCCTCCTCCACGTCGGCCCACTCCAGCGCGTCCAGCTCGGCCTTCGCGGCCGCCCACAGCTCCTCGAAGCCCCCGTACGGCCGGCCGGCCGCGACGGCCGCCGCCCACCGCCGCGACGCGCAGCAGCTCAGCAGCTCGGACTCGTCCGGCGTCACGTTCCCCACCTCCGCTTCTTGCAGTACACACACCGGCCCGGCGGCCGGTCGAGGGACAGGACGTCCGAACTACATGCCCGCCCGGCGGATACTTTTCGTACCTTGCTCCAAGGAGACCCGCCGATGAAGCTGCGTTCCCTGCTGGCGATGCCCGAGCTGCGGCTGCGCGCCGTCACGGGCGAGGAGGGCCTGGACCGCGAGATCCGCTGGGTCGTCACCACCGACCTCATCGACCCCGGCCGCTACCTGAGCGGGCGGGAGCTGGTGCTGACCGGGCTGGTCTGGTGGACCGGCCCGGCGGACTCCGAGACGTTCGTCCGGGCGCTGGCCGAGGCGGGCGTCTCCGGCCTGGCCGCCTGGGACGTGGCGCGCGGCACCATCCCCGCCGACCTCGTCGCGGCCTGCGAGCGGCACCGGCTGCCGCTGTTCCAGGTGCCCGAGGACGTGGCGTTCGCGACGATCACCGAGCAGGTGGTGCGGCGGCTGTCGGTCGCCCGCGCCGCCGACCTGCGCGCCGTCCTCGACCGGCACCGCCGGTTGGTCGAGGGCCTCGGCCTGGACCCCGTCCTGGAACTGGTCGGCCGCGACCTCGGGCTGCGCTGCTGGGTGCTGACCCCCGCCGGCCGCCTGGTCGCCGGCCCCGGCCCGGCCGCCGGACCCGGGCCGGACGCGGCGGCGCTGGCCCGGGCGTACCTCGGCGCGCCCCGGCTGCCCTGCGTGCACGAGGGGTTCTCGATCCTGCCCGTCGCGGCCGAGACCACCTCCCGGGCCGCCGACTGGTTCATCGCGTGCGAGAGCGACATGACCGAATGGCCCGCCGAGCGCCGCGCCCTCACCGACGAGCTCGCCGCCATCGTCGCCCTGGAGCGCGCCCGCCTCGACGACCGGCTCAGCGCCGGCGGCCGCCTCGCCCAGGAGCTGATCCGGCTCGTCGCCGCCGAGGGCACCGAGATCGCCTCCCATCTCACGCTCGCGGGGGCCGACCCCGGCGCCGCGTACTGCGCCGTCGCCGCCACCGCCGGCGGCGGCCTGCGTCCCGGCGAGCTGCGCACCGTACTGGCCGAGATCCTGCCCGGCCGGCCGCTGATCGGCGTCCTGGGCGAGGAGGCGATCGCCCTCGTCCCCGCCGCCGAGGACCCGGCCCCCGCCCTGCGCCGCGCCCTCGCGGACCTCGCCCCGGCGCTGGACTCCCTCGCCGCGGGCGTCAGCGGGCTGGTGGCCCCCGGCGAGCTGCGCGGCGCCGTCGAGGAGGCCCGCTACGCCCGCCGGCTGGCCGCCACCCGCAACGAACCCGTCTGCGCCGTCGGCCACGACGAGCTGGCGACGCACATGCTGCTGCTGGCGGGCGTCCCGGACGACGTGCGGCACATGTTCAAGGAACGCCTGCTGGACCCGCTGCGCACGTACGACGAGCTGCACCGGGCCGACCTGGTCCGCACGCTGGAGACGTTCCTCCAGCACTCCGGCTCCTGGACGCGCTGCGCGCGGCACCTCCACCTGCACGTCAACTCCGTCCGCTACCGCATCCAGCGGATCGAGGAGCTGACCGGCCGCGACCTGTCCCGCCTGGAGGACCGCGTCGACTTCTTCCTGGCCCTCCGCCTCGGCTGATCCGGATTGCGGTGATCTGGGCGGGTACGGGAGGAAGATGGCAAGGAGACACGAGGACGAGACGGACGATCTGCTCACGGAACCGCAGGGCGTCAACGCCGGCGGCCCGATCGACGCGCCGCTCAGCGAGGCGGCGAAGGTCATCGCCCCGGACCCGGTGGAGGGGCCGCCCGACACGCCGTTCAGGCCGGGCTCGCACGACGACGAGATGGCCGGCCTCCCCGAGCAGAAGCCCGGCTACCCCGGCCAGCAGCGCTCCATCGACACCAGCTGACCGGCCGCCCAGAACGCCGACTCGTGGCGTGTCGCCCGCCGGCGGGCGGGCGGAGCGGGAGACACGCCACGAGTCAACGCGGCGGCTCGGGGTTCAGGGCGCGGAGGGCGGCGGCCAGGAGGTCGTCGCGGGCGCCGTCCGGGAGCGCTCCGCCGTTGGCGGCCATGACGGCCTTCGTGCCCTCCTTGGCGACCGCGAGGGCCGCCAGGGCGCGCACCCTCCCGCCTGGGCCGGCGAGGGCGGCGGCGATCCGGCCGTCGCGCTCGCGCAGTTCCGCGCGCCCGGCCAGGACGGCCTGGACCGACGGGTCGTCGCCGAAGATCGCCAGCAGCCCGCCCGCGCCCGCCACCATGTCGATCAGCGCGGCGAGCACCGCCTCCGGATCCGCGTCCCCGGCCAGGGCGGCGATGCCGGCGTGCGCCCGGAGCGCGTCGTCGAGGAGCGCGTCGAGGATCTTCTCCTTGGACGCGAAGTGGTAGTAGAGGGCGGCCTTGCTGCTCCCCAGCCGCTTCGCGATGTCGGCGATCGACGTCCCGGCGTACCCCTGGGTCCGGAACAGCTCCCCGGCGATGTCGAGGATGCGGGCACGGGTCCTGTCGGCGCTCATGGCGGCGACTCTACTTGACGAACGGTCGGTAAGCGACGCAGACTGGCCTCACTTACCGACCGTTCAGTAGGGAGCCCTCATGGCACCGTCCGAAGCCGTACTGATCACCGGCTGCTCGACCGGCATCGGCCGGGCCACCGCGCTGGCCCTGGCCCGCGCGGGCGTCCCGACCTGGGCCACCGCCCGCCGGATCGGGACGCTCGCCGGCCTCGCGGACGCGGGCTGCCGCACGCTGGAGCTCGACGTGACCGACGAGGCGTCCCGCGAGCGGGCCGTCAAGGCGGTCGAGGAGGAGCACGGCGCCGTCGGGGCGCTGGTCAACAACGCCGGCTACGCGCTGGGCGGCGCCGTCGAGGAACTGCCGCTGGACGAGCTGCGCCGCCAGTTCGAGACCAACGTGTTCGGCCTCGTCCGGATGTGCCAGCTCGTGCTCCCCAGGATGCGCGCCCAGCACCACGGAACGATCGTCAACCTCGGCTCCGGCGCCGGCCTCGTCGCGCCGCCCGCCTCGGGCGCGTACGCGATGACGAAGTTCGCCCTGGAGGCCCTCTCCGACGCCCTCCGCCTGGAGGTATCACCGTTCGGCGTCCGCGTGGTCCTGCTGGAACCGGGCGCCGTCCGGACGGAGTTCATGAACACCGGGCGGGACTCGCTGCGGCCCACCGGCGGCCCGTACGACGCGTTCCTCCGCAACGTCGGCGCGATGGCCGAGCGCGCCACCGGCGAGAACGCCCGCGGCGCCCTCCGGCCCGAGGACGTCGCGCGCACGATCGTCAAGGCGATCGCCGCCCGCCGCCCGCGGACCCGCTACCGGCTGGGCCGCGAGGCCAAGGTCACGCCCACCGTCCGCCGCCTCGTCCCCGACCGCGCCTGGGACCGCGTCCTGCTCCGCGTCACCCCGTTCGAGGAGCGGGCCGGGCGGGCGAAGGCGTCCTGATCCGGCCAGTTCCGCCCCGCCGGGACCGCCCGGCCCCCTGATCGGCTACGGATCCTTGTGGGATTCGCGATCACGAGCATCGGGGGGACGGCATGCGGCACGTGCGGGGCATGACGCTGGCGCTGGCCGGCGCCGCCGCCACGGTGGCGGCCGGCGTCGCCACCAACCAGGTGCTCGACGGCGGAAGGCTGACGTGGAACTGGGCGTACCTGGCGTTCGGGTTCGCCCTGCTGGTCGCGCTGATCACGTCGTACGCGGCCGCGCAGCAGTCCGGGAACGGCCCGGCGCGGGTGCGGCGGCGGGCGTACCTCCGGCAACTGCGGGCCTCGGTCGCCCACATGGAGACGGTCGGGATCCGGACGCAGGGCGAGTACGCGCTGAAGATGCGCCAGGTGTACGTGGACGTCGCGCTCCGCCCCAGGGCCGCCCACGAGACCGCCACCGACCCGGGCATGGGCCGTTCCGCGCCGGAACCGGCCCCCGAACGGCGCCCGCTGATGTCGTTCCTCGACGACGGCCGCGTCTACGCGGTCCTCGGCAGCCCCGGGTCGGGGAAGACCACGCTGGCCCGGCACACCGCGCTCAGCCTGTGCGGCCGGTTCCGGCGCCGGCGGCGGCTGCCCGTCCTGCTGTACCTGCGCGACCACGCGTCCGGCATCCTGGACGAGGAGGCCGCGAAGGACCTGGCGGACGTCGCCGCCGGCGCCGGCTGGCTGCACGGGAAGGTCCCCGCCTCCTGGCTCCGGGCGCGGCTCGACCGCGGCCGGTGCGTCGTGCTCATGGACGGCCTGGACGAGGTCGCCGACGAGGGCGACCGCAAGCGGGTGGTGGCGTGGGTCCGGCGGCAGACCGAGCGCTACCCGTCCAACACGTACGTGGTGACGTCCCGCCCGCACGGCTACCTGACCAACCCGATCCCCAGCACGGACGTGCTCCAGGTGCAGCGCTTCACCGGCGCGCAGATCTCGCTGTTCCTGCACCACTGGTACTACGCCGTCGAGTGCCGCGCCCAGGACCGTACCGGCGGGCAGGTCCGGGAGGCCGCCGACGGCAAGGCGGGCGACCTGGTCCGGCGGCTGCGGGAGAAGCCCGCCCTGTACGAGCTCGCCGCCAACCCGCTCCTGCTCACCATGATCGCCAACGTGCACCGGTACCGGGGCGCGCTGCCCGGCAGCCGCGCCGACCTGTACGGCGAGATGTGCGACGCGCTCCTGCACCGCCGCCAGGAGGACCGGAACCTCACCGACGCCACCGGCCTGCGCGGCCCGCAGAAGGAACGCGTGATGCGGCACCTGGCGCTGCACATGATGCGCGAGCGCCTCCGCGACATCCCGATCGCCGACGCGCGGCGCGCCGTCCGCCGCCCGCTCCGCCAGGTCGCCCGCACGCCCGGCCTCACCCCCGACCTGTTCCTGGAGGAGATCCGCAAGAGCGGCCTGCTGGTCGAACGCGAGCAGGGCGTCTACGGCTTCGCCCACCTCACGCTCCAGGAGTACCTGGCCGCCGTGCAGATCAGGCAGCAGCCGGCCGCCCACGCGAGCCTGCTGACGGACTCCGTCGGCGACCCGTGGTGGCGCGAGACCATCCTGCTGTGGGCGGCCGACACGGACGCCACCCCCGTCATCGAAGCCTGCCTGGAGGCGGGCACGGTGGGCGCGCTCACGCTCGCCTTCGACTGCGCCGAGGAGGCCCTGGAGGTCGGCCCCGGCGCGCTGGAACGCCTCAACCACCGCCTCGTCCCGCCCGAAGACGCCGGCCGGGACGCCGCACTCGCCCGGGCGCGCAAGCGGCTCATCGCCGCGGTGAGGGCCAGCCGCAACCTCCGCGGGCTGCTCTGGCTGGACGACACCACGGCCGTATGCGCCGAACCGGTCTCCTTCGCCCTCTACGACTCGTTCGCCGGGCAGGAGCGGGACCGCGGGCTGCGCATCCCGGACCTGGATCTCCGCCACGGGGACCGGGACCACCGGGTGGCCACCGGCGTCCAGGCGGCCGACATCGTCCGCTTCATCACCTGGCTCAACGGCCTCTTCGACGACGGCACCGCCTACCGGCTGCCCACACCGGGCGAGGCCGCCCAGGCCCTGGAGAAGCTGCCCCATCTCTCCGGTTACACCGTGTGGACGGACGAGGACGGCGAGCCTCGGCTCCATCGGCCGGACGGGGCATCCTGGCCGTACCGCCCCACCGACGAGCAGCTCTCCGACTTCTGCGAGGCGACCCACGAGAACACCGCCGCGCTGATCAACCTGGTCGAGGACTGCTCGCGCGACGGGGTCGTCGGCCTCCACGACTTCCTGGCGTACCTGCACCTGTACACCGTCGCTCCGCCGCACGACCCGGCGTTCGCCCTGCTCGCGGCGATCGACCTCGCCCGGGTCTTCAAGTACTGCGCCGACGTCGCGCACGATGGCGCATCCAGGGAGCGGCTGGAGGCGATCGGCGCGCTCTTCGACACCACCGGCCACCTCGCCGTCATCGTGCGGCAGGACCATCCAGGCCCGTTCACCACGCACCTGGACGACATCCATGACGCGACCCGCCGATGGCGTGGGCGCGAGGGTCTTCGCCCCTTGCTGGACGACGCTCGCCACGCCGCCCGCGACGTGGCGCTCGACATCGCCGACGGCTACACGGCCGGCCACACGGGCAATCTCAGCGAGACCATCGTCATGGACCTGAACCAGGCCCGCGCCCGGGTTCTGGACCTGGTCACCGAACCGGATCGGGCCCGCTTCCACCGCAAGGCCCTCGTTCCCGCGCAGGCCCTCGTCGCCGAGGCGATCCCCAGGCTCCCCAGGAGGGTCTTCCTGCATCGTTCCCCAGCGGAGCGCATGCAGAGGTTCCGGGACATCACCGCGCCGGCGCACATCGGCTTCCTCTGCGCCGTCGACCTCGCCGGCGGCTTCGAGAGAACGTACGGCGCCGACTCCATGAGGATCCTGCCGGCCATGGCCCTGGCCACCGCGGCGTCGATCCACTCCTGGTCGGCGACCGCGGTCGGCCGGGTGGCGCTGCGCAAGCCGTTCAACCGCTTCGCCGCCGATCTCGTGGCCGAGTACGGGGATGAGATCGCCGCGCCGGTCGACGAGCCGGTGCGCGCGTTGGAGCGGGCGCTCGCCGCCCTGCGCCTCGTCCGCCATGGCGATACGGATCCGACGCTGCCGCGGACCTTGATCAAGCATGCGCAGGACCTGGTGGAGCCGATCTTCGAGCGGACCGCCGAGGAGAGCCCGAGGGTCCTGTACGCGGCCGCCTTCGCGCTCCTCGCCGCCATCGCCCAACTCCGGGACGCCGGGCAGCGGAAGCTCGCGAGCGACCTGGCGCGCGTCATGGCCTCCCTGGTCTCGCTGGCCGAGGCCGCGTCCGTCCCCGCGCGGAATCAGGTGCTGCTGCTCGTCCGGATCTGACACGGCGCGCGTCACGGTGCGTGACTTTGTATTTTCCTTAGTGAACGGGGCGTCCAATTAGTGGATCGATCCCATAGAACTCACCCTGTGATCCGGCGCACCATCACTCGGCGACGTCGCCCCCGGCCGGGACCCGGCGGGCGGCGCGCCCGTGAAGAGAGGTTGCCCATGAGACCAGGCAAGAGACGCGGGCCGATCCTCGCGGCGCTGGTGAGCGCGCTCCTGGTGGCGGTGTCGCTGAACGCGCCCGCCGCGCACTCCGCTCCCCCGCCGCCGCAGAACGACGCCTTCTACAAGCCCCCGTCCCCCCTCCCGGCAGGCCGGCCGGGAGACGTCATCCGCCACCGGCCCGTCACCGCGCAGCTCGCTCCCGGCATCGCGATGAACGCGCACGCGTGGCGCGTCATGTACCTGTCGACCGACGCCAAGGGGCAGCGCAACGCTGTCACGGGCACCGTGCTCGTGCCGAAGAAGGCGTACACCGGGCCCGGCCGGCGGCCCGTGGTCGGGTACGCGATCGGCACGCACGGGCTGGGCGACCAGTGCGCGCCGTCCTACGGGCTGACGATCGGGCTCGACTACGAGGGGCTGTTCATCAACAGCCACCTGGAGAAGGGCTGGGCCGTGGTCGTGACCGACTACGAGAAGCTCGGCACGCCCGGGGTCCACACGTACATGGTGGGGCGCTCGCAGGGGCACGCCGTCCTGGACGCCCTGCGCGCGGCCACCCGGCTGCCCGAGGCCGGGCTGCCGGCGGGCTCGCCCATGGGGGTGACGGGGTACTCGCAGGGCGGCGCGTCCAGCGCGTGGGCCGCGCAGCTCAAGGAGAGCTACGCGCCCGAGCTGTCCGTGAAGGGCGCGGTGGCGGGCGGGGTCCCGGCCGACCTGACCGAGGTGGCCGAGCAGCTGGACGGGAGCCTGTTCTTCATCCTGCTGGGGGCCGCGGCCGTGGGCCTGGACTCGGCGTACCCGGAGCTGCCGTTCGACGAGCACCTGAACGCGGAGGGCAGGGCCCTGCTGCAGGACGCGAGCGACGACTGCATCGGTGAGGCGTTCGCGACCGGCAAGGGCATCTTCAAGAAGATGTCGGACTTCCTCGACGTCGACCTGATGAACACCCCGGCCTGGCAGGAGAAGCTGCGCGCCAACCGGCTCGGCGGCGGCGCCGCCCCGGCGGTGCCGGTCTTCCAGTTCCACGGCGTGAGCGACGAGATGGTGGCCGCGCCGCAGGCCAGGACGCTGCGCAGGGAGTGGTGCGCGGCGGGCGCGAACGTGAACTGGCGGGAGTACCCGACGCCGGAGCACGCGCTGACGATGGTCGCGGCGGCCGGCGACGGGCAGAACTGGCTCGCCGACCGGTTCGCCGGCAAGCCCGCGGCGGGCAACTGCTGAACCCTTCGCCGTCACCGGCCCGCTCGTGCGAGCGGGCCGGTGACGGCGCTGGTTTCAGGAGGCCGCCGCCCGGGTCGCAGGCGCGGTCAGGGGAGGATGGCGTCGATGTAGCCGCCGTCGACGCGGACCGCGCCGCCCGTCGTGGCGGAGCCGAGGTCGGAACCGAGGTAGACGACCATGTTGGCGATCTCGTCCGGCTCGATCAGGCGGCGCAGCAGGGACTGCGGGCGGTGCTCTGCCATGAAGCGGCGCTGGGCGTCGTCCCAGGGCAGGTCGCCGCCCACCAGCTCGGCGACGAAGTCCTCGACGCCCTCGGTGTGGGTGGGGCCCGCCATGACGGTGTTCACGGTGACGCCGGTGCCGGCGGCGGCCTTGGCGTAGCCGCGGGAGACGGCCAGGAGGGCCGTCTTGGACATGCCGTAGTGGACCATCTCCTCCGGCGTCACCACGGCCGAGTCGCTGGCGATGAACTGGACGCGGCCCCAGCCGCGTTCCATCATCCCGGGCATGTACAGCCTGGTCAGCCGCACGCCGGAGAGCACGTTGACCTCGAAGTAGCGGCGCCACTCGTCGTCGTCGATCTCCAGTACGGGCCGCGGCCCGAAGATCCCCAGGTTGTTGACCAGGATGTCGACGGCGGGGACGCGTTCGGCGAGGGCGTCCGCGCCCGCCGCGGTGCCCAGGTCGGCGGCGACGCCGGCCAGGTCGGCGCCGGGGATCTCGGCGCGCAGCTCCTCGACGGTGCTCCGGACGCCCGCCTCCGAACGGCCGTTGACGACGGTACGGGCGCCGGCCCGCGCCAGCCCGGCGGCGATGGCACGGCCGATGCCCTTGGTGGACCCGCTGACCAGGGCGGTACGGCCGGTGAGTTCGATCTTCATGCGGCGATCCTGCCCGCACCGGACCCGTTCTACCAGTGGTCACCAGCGCGCGGCGCCGGTGAAGTCGGTCTCCTCCGGCTTGTACCCGAGCGTCCGGCAGGCGGCGGTGATGTCGAGGGTGCGCTCCACCGCCAGGTGGCCGATGGCGTACCGGGTCAGCCGGGGCGGCTCCGGGCGGCGGGCCAGCAGGAACGCGCCTTCCACGGCGGCGGCGAGGGGCCGCGCGGGCAGGGCCGGCAGGTAGACCGGCCGGGCCCGGACGCCGCGCTCGGCGAGGATGGCGCGGAGCGCCGCGTCGAGCGTGACGGGCTCGGCGTCGGTGACGTTGTAGACGCCGGTGCCGACCGGGCCGCAGGCGGCGAGCAGGCACGCCTGGGCGAGGTTGCCGACGGAGGTGAGGCTGACGCGCTGCCGCCCGTTCCCCACGGCGGGCAGGACCGGCCCGCGCACGGACGACAGCACGCGCGGCAGCAGCGTGGTGTCGCCGGGGCCGTAGACGGCGTGCGGCCGCAGCACGATCGCCTCGCGCCGGTTCGGGCCGCGCCACGAGGAGCGGCCGTGGCCGCGCATGACCGCGAGCACGGCCCGTTCGGCGGCGGCCTTGGAGGCCCCGTAGGCGTTCAGGTGGCGGGGCGCGGGGCCGTCCTCCTCCGTGGCCATGACCGTCGGGCGGTACGGGTCGTACACGCTGGCGGTGCTCACGTGGACGAAGCGGGCCCGCGGGAAGGTGTCCAGGACGTTCCTGGTGCCGGTCAGGTTGGCGGCGAAGAGGGCGGCGGCCGGGCCCCAGTCGGTGACGCTGCCCGCGCAGTGGACGACGGCACCGGCTTCGGGCGCGTCCGGGAGCGGGCCGCGGGTGATGTCCCAGGAACGGTACGGGGCGCCGCCGACATGACCGGGTGGGACCGCGGCGCGCCGCCCGTACGCGAGGGTCTCGATCCCGTGGTCCCGCAGGGCGCGGCAGACCGCGCCCCCGACGAACCCCGACGCCCCCGTGACCGCGACCTTCACCGTGCCTCCCTGGCATGCTCCCGCAACCGGTCCCGGTCGAGCTTGCGGCCTCGGCCGGATCGGGGCAACTCGGGCAGGACGACGATGCGGTCCGGAAGCGCGTCGTGGTCGATGACGCCGGGCAGCCGGGCGCGCAGCCGGTCGGGGTCGGCGGTGCCGGTGATCGCGAGGACGACCTCCTCGTCCCCGGTCGCGGGGTCGGGCACGCCGACGATGGCGGCCTCGGCGACGCCGTCGAGGGCGGCGATGGCGGGCTCGTACAGGCCGGGGTAGAGGTTGAACTCGCCCCTGATCAGCATGTCCTTCTTGCGGCCGAGGAGGACGAGCCGGCCGGCGGCGTCGTGCCGGGCCAGGTCGCCGGTGGGCAGCTCGGCCAGGGGCGGGTCGCCGAGGTAGCCGCGGCAGAGGTTGGGGCCGGACAGCAGCAGCTCGCCGTCCGCGGCGATGGACGTCGCCACGAGGGGCGCGCCGAGGAAATCCCCTTCGCCGGAGTGGCCGAGCTTCTCCTGGGCGGACGCGATGGCGACGGGCAGGATCTCGGTCATGGCGTAGACGGACAGGACCTCGGCGGACGGGGCCGCGTCCAGGGCGCGGCGCAGGATCGCGGCCGGTGCGGGCGCCGCACCCAGCAGGACGTACCGGAGCCCTTCGGGCAGCCGCGGGCGCGCGTCCAGGACCTCGGCCAGGTGGACGGGCACGCAGAACGTGTGCGTCGCGCCCCGCTCCTCCAGCAGGCGCGCGAAGTCGCCCGGCGGGCAGGACAGCGGCGGCATCGACCAGCGCGCGCCCGAGATCAGCGTCGGCAGGCCCAGCATGAGCTGGTCGGTGTGGACGACGTCGCCCGGCCCCAGCGGGAGGCGTTCGCGGAACAGGTCCAGCGCCGCCGACAGGGACCCCTGCGTGTGGACGACGGCCCGCGGTTTCTCGGTGGTCCCGGACGTGAAGATGACGGCGGCGGGCGCGCCCGCGTCCCCGTCGCCGGGCGGCTCGGGCGCCGCGCCGCGGGCGAGCCGCGCGAACGGCAGGGCTCCGCGCGGCACGCCCGGCAGCCACCGGCCGACATGGACGTGGTGCGGGATGCCCAGGGCGGCGAGGTCGGGCAGCAGCAGCCCGCGGCGGCGCGCGTACGCGCGTACGGGGCCCAGGCGGCTGCCCGCGTACAGCAGCGACTCGGCCGCCGACCAGCGCGGGCGCGCCAGGCGGAGCCGCGCCGCGAACATCTCCGGCCCCGCCCCGGGGTCGGCGAAGACGACCACTCCCCCGGCCGCGACCACGCCCAGCGCGAGGACGAGCGACTCGGGCGAGGGCCGTACCGAGAACAGCACCCCGTCGCCGGGCTCCATCCCGGCGGTGACCAGCCCGTGCCGGACGGCGAGCACCTGGCGGCGCAGCTCGCCGTACGTGAGTTCGCGCCCGTCCCCCGCGACGAGCGCGACGGCCCCGGGGGTCTCGGCGGCCTGGTCCAGCAGCCGCCGGACGAGCGTCATACCGCCCTCACCGCCAGCCGGGCGTACGTCGGGATCAGGACGCGGCGCGCCGCCCGCCGCCGGGTGATCTTCAGGGGGGCGGCGGCGAGGACGGTGCGGGCGACCGCGCGGGTCTCGGCCATCGCCAGCGGGTAGCCGATGCAGAAGTGCGGGCCCGCGCCGAACCACAGCCGCCGCAGCTCCGGCGGCTGCGGCCGGTCCGGGTCGAACGGCCCGTACGCGCGGCAGCAGTTGTGCGTCGCGATCAGGATCCGGTCGCCGGGCCGGACCGCGACGTCCCCGACGGAGGCGGCGGCGTGCACGCCGCGCAGCATGACCGGCGTCGGCGTCGTCACCCGCATGGCCTCGTCGATCGCGAGCCCGACGTCGGCGGCGCGGGCGCCCGGGTCCAGCCGCCCGGCGTCGTGCAGCAGCGCGACCAGGCGCGGGACGAGCGTCGCGACGGTCTCGGTGCCGGTGAGGAAGAACGCGCCGGCGGCGCCGCGCGCCTCGTCCTCCGACAGGCCGAGCCGCCGCATCCGGCCCATGACGGTGGCCTCGTCGCCGGCCGCGTACGCCTTGGCGGCGATGTCGCCCAGCGGGTCCAGGACGGCGCGCGCCCGCGCCACCTGGCCGGGCGAGAGCCGGCGCGTCCGCAGCGAGATCATCGAGACGACCCGCTCGCCCTGCTCGAACAGCCGGCGGCTCTCCTCCTCCGAACGCGTCTCCAACCCGATGACCTCGCTCATCACGGCGCCCGCCATGACGCGCATGGTGTCGACGAGATCGACGACGGCGCCCCTGGCGAGGCGGTCGGCGAGGCGTTCCAGCGGCTCGGCCAGGACGCGCGCGCACAGCGCCTCGGCGTACGAGGGGGTGAACAGGTCGGTGAGGCGGCGGCGGAGCGCGCGGTGCGCCTCGCCCTCCATGTTGAGCAGCACGGACGGGCCGAGCACCGGCGTCCACAGGTCGCCGGGCGAGCCGGGGCCGTCCTTGCGGAACGTGCCGCCGTCCATCAGGACCTCGCGGGCGAGCGCGGCGTCGTTCACGACCACCCCGACGCCCGGCACCCGCACGGCGGGGCCGCGCCGGGCGAGGCCGCGCAGCAGCGGGTACGCGAACGGGTGCGCGGCCAGGTAGAGCCGCCGTTCCCAGTCGATCATCGGACGTCTCCGATCCGGATGTCGACGACCTCGGGCTTGTAGCGGTGGTCGGCGTACCAGCCGAGGGTGCCGACGAGGCCGTACGCGCGCAGCCGCCGCACCGAGCCGTACACGGTCACGTCGCCGCGCAGCCCGTACGCGGTGGTGAGCCGGCGCACCGCGTTGACCAGGGCGCGGTCCTCGTGCACGTCCTCGATGCGGGTGCGCGGGAAGCCGCCCGCGCGCTCGTAGAGCCCGGCGGTGATCGCGACGTTGCAGCCGGGCATCATCACGTACGGGCCGAGGGCGAGCGGGTCCTGGTTGCCCGGCCTGAAGCGGCCGAACATGGCGGCGACGCCGATCACGGCGGGCAGCAGCCGCCGTTCCCAGAGCCTCAGGTCGAACTCGTCGGTCCGGGGCCGCAGCGGCCCGCTGACCATCTCCAGCCCGTCCGCGAAGGCGCGCTTCACCGCCGCGATCCAGTCCGGGGCGGGCAGGCAGTCGGCGTCGGTGCGGGCGACGTGCGTGGCCCCGGCGGAGATCGCGTGCCGGATCCCGGTGTCGGCGGCGGCGCCGGTGCCCTTCTCCGGCTCGGCGATGAGCCGCACCTCGGGCACGGGGTTCGCGGCGGCGAACTCCCGGACGACCTCGGCGGTACGGTCCGTGCTGCCGTTGTCGACCACGACCAGGGTGAAGCCGGTGTCGGTCTGCCCGGCGAGCCGGCGCAGCGTGGCGCCGATCGAGCGTTCCTCGTCGTACGCGGGGATCACGACCCAGAGGTTCCGCACGGTCATGGTCACAGCTCCGCGAACGTGACGCCGAGGCTGACGCCGCCGGCCAGCCCGACCAGCGCGATCCGGTCGCCGGGGCCGCAGCGGCCGGCCCGGATCGCGGTGTCGAGCTGGAGCGGCAGCGAGGCGGAGGCGACGTTGCCGTGCGCGGGCAGCGTCACCACGAGCCGGTCGGCGGGGAGGTCCAGGATCGAGCGGAGCACCTCCAGGTACGGCACCGTCACCTGGTGGACGCCGATGAAGGCGAAGTCGTCCCAGGTCAGGCCGGTCTTCTGCAGGGCGGTGTGGAAGATCTCGGGGCCGCGCCCGACGAACGCGTCCTTGAGCCGGCGGCCGTCCCCGCTGAAGTAGGAGTACTCGGGGTCGCGGGGGTGCCGCGAACCGCCGCCGGGCAGCGTGCCGACGTTCCAGGCGGTGGAGACGGCGGCGAAGTCGCGGTAGAAGATCCCGCCGTCCGGGGCGGCCTCGACCAGCATCGCGGCGCCCGCGTCGGACAGCGTGTAGCCGGCGAACGCGTCCACGAACTGCGCCCGGTCCTTCACCTTCCAGCGGATCGCGCGGGACGGGGACTCGCCGGTGCAGACCAGGACGCGCTCGTGCTGCCCGGTGCGGATCAGCGCGTCGGCCATCTGGAGCCCGTTGAGGAAGCTGTTGCAGGCGTTCTTGACGTCGAAGACGGGGCAGTCCGCGCCGAGCTCGGCGGCCACGATGTGCGCGGTGGCCGGTTCGATCATGTCCTGCGAGGCGGAGCCGAAGATCAGCAGATCGAGCCGGTCCGGGGCGGTGCCGTGCTCGTCCAGCAGCCGCCGGGCGGCCTCGACGGCCAGGTCGGACGCCTGCTGGTCGTCGCGCATGAGGTGGCGGGACGCGATCCCGGTCATCCGCTCGACGATCGTCGGATGCGGCCGGTAGCCGCCGCCGGACGCCGCCACGCGCGCCTCGACCTCGGCGCTGCTCATCGTGCGCGGCGGCAGATACGCCGCCACTCCCGCGATGCGCGCTCTCATGGTGGTCCGGACCCCCGTTCGCTAGATCCGAGATCGGCGGGTGCCGGCCCCGGTACCGAAACCTTCGCCGGGCCGCGTCCTCCCTCGCCAGGGGCACCCTACGGAACCCAAAGGGGGCGTTCTACCCCAGGTCCGAGTGAGTACCACCACGCCCCTGGATAAGTGATATGAACGGTCGGTTCACCACCCGCCGGGCGGCACACTGGCCGGGTGATCAGGACGAACATCCTCGGGGACCCCGCCGCGCGGCACGAGGCGCGGCTGCTCTGGAACGGCAACAAGGGCCTGTACGCCCTGCTGGAGGCGGCCCGGCACACCGGCCCCATCACCCGCGTCCCGCGGCTCGGCTGGGTGGTGACGGATCCGCTGCTGGCGCGGCGGGTGCTGAACGACCACGCGTCCTTCGGCATGACGGGCGAGGGCGGGGTCGGCCATATGTGGACCCAGCTGTTCGGCGCCGAGATGGGCGAGCTGTTCGGCGGCGCCCGGCACACCGAGGTGCGGACCAGGGCGCGCGACCTGTTCACCGAGGAGAGCGCGCGGGATCTGGTGGAGCGCTCGCAGGGCGCGCACCACGCGGCCATCGCGGCCCGGCTGGCGGGCGGCGGCACCGTGGACGTGGCGGACGCGACCCGCGTGCTGGCCGGGCGGCTGGTCGCGGACCTGCTGGGCCTGCCCGCCGATCGCGGCGACGGCGCGTACCGGCGGATCTTCGCGGCCGGGGAGCGGCTCGCCGCGCTGGCGATGGGCACCACCGCGTCCACCGAGCTGGCCCCGGGCGTCCTCGCCCGGGCCAGGACGATCGTGGACGAGATCACGGCCGGGGTGGCGGAGGCGTACCGGACGGCGGGGACGGACACGATCCTGGGCCGCTGCCGGGAGATGGGCTTCGGCGTGCCGCTGGCGCGCGGGCTGGCGACGCTGCTGGCCATCGCGGGGACCGAGACCGGGGCGTCCGGCACGTCCCGGACGGTCGTGCTCCTGCACGACACCGGCCAGCAGCGGACGCTCCTGGCCGAGCCGGCGCTGCTGGGCAACGCCGTGCGGGAGGGCCTGCGGGTGTCCGCACCGGCCCCGGTGATCGGCCGCCATGTCGCGCGGGACGCCGTGGTCGGCGGGCGGCGGCTGCGGGCGGGCGAGCGGGTCCTGCTGCTGACCTACCTGGCCACCAACGCCGCCGGGCCGTTCGACGTCCGGCGGGAGTACGTGCCGGAGTCGCGGCAGCTGTGGTTCGGCGGCGGGCGGCACCTGTGCCTGGGCGCGGCGGTGGCGCGGGTCCAGGTGGCCCGGATGCTGGGCGCGCTGCACGCGGAGGGGCGCCCGTACCGGGTGGTGTCGCGGCGCGCCGCGACGGGCGTTCTCGTCCCCGCCTACGCGAGCCTCCGCGTCAAGACCGCTACATGATCTGAGATCTATACCACTGACTAGACTTGAGTCTCATTTTCTCTTGTGCGGGCCGCGCGGCGCGTTTTACCTTGCGTTCATGACGAGCACCGCGCCGGAACACCCGCCCGTCCCCGCCGACTTCGACTTCAGCTCCCCCGATCTGATGGCCGAGCGGGTGCCGCTCGCCGAGTTCGCCGCGCTGCGCCGTACCGCGCGCCCCTGGTGGAACGCGCAGCCGCGCGGCGCCACCGGCTTCCAGGACGACGGCTTCTGGGTCGTCAGCAAGCACGCCCACGTCAAGGAGATCTCCCGGGACGGCGAGCTGTTCTCGGCCGCGGCGAACGGGTCGATCATCCGCTTCAACGACCGGTTCACCGAAGAGGAGCTGGCCGTCCAGCGGGAGACCCTGCTGGTGAACCTGGACGCGCCGCAGCACACCAAGCTGCGCCGGATCGTCTCCCGCGGCTTCACCCCGCGGGTGATCAACGGGCTGCACGACGCGCTGCGCGAGCGGGCCGGCCGGATCGTGGCCGAGGCGCGCCGGGCGGGCGGTGACGGCACGATCGACTTCGTCACGCAGGTCGCCGCCGAGCTGCCGCTCCAGGCGATCGCCGAGCTGATGGGCGTGCCGCAGGAGGACCGCGGCCGGCTGTTCGAGTGGTCCAACAAGATGCTCGGCTACGACGACCCGGAGTACGACGCCGACCCGAACGGCGCCGCCGCGGAGATCATCGGCTACTCGATGGGGCTGGCCGCCGAGCGCCGCGCCTGCCCCGCGCACGACATCGTCACCCGGCTGGTGACCGCGGACATGGACGGCCAGGGCCTGACCGAGGACGAGTTCGGCTACTTCATGATCATCCTCGCGGTGGCCGGGAACGAGACCACCCGCAACGCCCTCACCCACGGGATGATGGCGTTCTTCGACGACCCGGAGCAGTGGGAGCTGTACAAGGCCGAGCGGCCCGAGACCACCGCCGACGAGGTGGTGCGCTGGGCGACCCCGGTGACGGCGTTCCAGCGCACGGCCGTCCGCGACACCGAGCTGGGCGGCGCGGAGATCAGGGCCGGCGACCGGGTGGCGATGTACTACAGCTCCGCCAACTTCGACGAGGACGTCTTCGAGGCGCCGGAGCGGTTCGACATCACCCGCTCGCCGAACCCGCACCTGGGCTTCGGCGGCACCGGCGCGCACTACTGCATCGGCGCCAACCTCGCCCGGATGGAGATCGGCCTGATGTTCGACGCGATCGCCGAGCAGATGCCGGGCATCCGGCGGGCGGGCGCGGCGCGGCGGCTGCGCTCGTCCTGGATCAACGGCGTCAAGGAGCTGCCCGTCACCGTCGCCTGACCGGTGCGCCCGCCTGACCTGCGGCCGCGCCGGGCAGTGACCGGGGTCTCGTCCCGGTGCGTGGGACGGGGCCCCCGGGGGCGCCCTTTCCTCCGGAAAATAGAACGGGTTACATTCGTAATTGAATGACGTTCTAGAAGGAGACCGTATGGGCACGCCCGTGATCGTCGAAGCCGTCCGCACTCCGCTCGGCAAGCGCAACGGCTGGCTCGCGGGCCTCAAGGCCCAGGCCGTCATGGCGCACACGTACAAGGCGCTGATGGAGCGGTCCGGCATCGACCCGATCGAGGTGGGCCAGGTCTTCACGGGCTGCGTGACGCAGGCCGGCGAGCAGGGCGGCCACGTGGGCCGCTACGCCTGGCTGTACGCGGACCTGCCCTGGCAGACCGGCGTCACCACCATCGACGCCCAGTGCGGCTCGGCCCAGCAGGCCGTGCACCTGGCCGCCTCGCAGATCGCGGCCGGCGTGGTGGACGTGGCGATCGGCGCCGGCGTCGAGGTCATGAGCCGGACCCCGCTGGGCGCCAACGTGTACCCGCACAACCCCAAGCCGGACGACTGGTCGCTGGACATGCCGTCCCAGTTCGAGTCCGCCGAGCGGATCGCCAAGCGGCGCGGCCTGACCCGCGCCGACCTGGACGCGTTCGGCGCCGCCTCCCAGCAGAAGGCCGCCAAGGCGTGGGCCGACGGCCGCTTCGAGCGCGAGATCGCGCCGATCGAGGCGCCCGTGCTGGACGCCGAGGGCGGCCCGACCGGCGAGACCCGGACGGTCACCCGCGACCAGGGCCTGCGCGAGACCACCGTCGAGGGGCTGTCCAAGCTGCGGCCGGTGATGGAGGGCGCCATCCACACCGCCGGCTCGTCCTCGCAGATCACCGACGGCGCCGCCGCCGTGCTGGTCATGGACGAGGCGAAGGCGCGCGCCCTCGGGCTGCGCCCGCGCGCCCGGATCAAGGCGCAGGCGCTCGTCGGCGCCGAGCCGTACTACCACCTGGACGGCCCGGTACAGTCGACCGAGGCGGTGCTGAAGCGGACCGGCATGGCGATGTCCGACATCGACATCACCGAGATCAACGAGGCGTTCGCGTCGGTGGCGCTGTCGTGGGCGTCGGTGCACGAGCCCGACATGGACACCGTGAACGTCAACGGCGGCGCGATCGCGCTGGGCCACCCGGTCGGCGCGACCGGGGCGCGGCTGTTCACCACCGCGCTGCACGAGCTGGAGCGGCGGGACGCGTCCACCGCGCTGATCACGATGTGCTGCGGCGGCTCGCTGTCGACCGGCACCATCCTCGAACGCGTCTGAGCGGCCGGGCGACCGAAGAAAAGGGCGGAGACGAGATTTGCGCGTGCGACCAGATCCCGAGGACCTCGGCGGGGGCGTGTGGAGCGTCCCGGTGCCGATTCCCGGCAACCCCCTCGCGTACACGCTGGTGTACGCGCTGGAGAGCCCTCGCGGGCCGGTCCTGGTGGACGCGGGCTGGCACCACGAGGACGCCTGGGCCGCGCTCAAGGACGGGCTCGCCGCGTTCGGCATGGACGTGGCGGACGTGCACGGGGTGGTGGTCACGCACTTCCACCCCGACCACTCCGGGCTGGCCGGCCGGGTGCGCGAGGCGTCGGGCGCGTGGATCGCGATGCACCGCGACGACACCGCGGTCGTGCGGCGGTTCCACGACACCAACCGCCTTGAGGACGGCGGCCGCGCGTTCCACCTGGACTCGCTGCGCCAGGCGGGCGCGGACGAGTCCGACCTGGCCGAGTGGACCGGCGCGGGCCACATGGTGGACCCGCCGGCGCTGCCGGACCGGGAGCTGGCCGACGGCGACCTGGTGGACCTGCCCGGGCGGGCGCTGCGCACGGTGTGGACACCGGGGCACAGCCCGGGGCACATCTGCCTGCACCTGGAGGACGCGGACCGGATCTTCACCGGTGACCACGTGCTGCCGCGGATCACCCCGCACATCTCGCTCTACCCGTTCGACGAGGCGGACGTGGACCCGCTGGGCGACTTCCTGAAGTCGCTGGAACGGGTCGGCGGCCTGAACGTGGGCGAGGTCCTGCCCGCCCACCAGTACCGCTTCAACGGGCTGACCGACCGGGCGCGGGAGATCGCCGAGCACCACGAGGAGCGGATGACCGAGATCGCCGGGCTGCTGACCGCCGGCGAGCCCGCCACGCTGTGGCGGATCGCCGCCGGGATGGAGTGGCGCGGCGCCTGGGAGGACATGGAGATCGGCTCCCGGCGGATGGCCACCGCCGAGGCGGCCGCGCACCTGCGCACGCTCGAACGGCGCGGCGTCGTCCGCCGCGCCGGCGACGGCGACCCGATCAGCTTCGTGCTGGCCGGCTGACCGGCGCCTTTCCCGACCCCGTACGCGGACCGCGTGCGGGGTCTTCGGCGTGCCCCGGAACGGCCGCCCGAAGGAGGGCGGAACGCGGCGGGGTGACTCACGTCACCCCCTCCCGCCCCCTTGTTGAGACTGGAGTCTCATGTTAGAACGTGTTCTAGATTGCCTGCCCGAGCAAGCGCTCGACTCCAGGATCATGGAACGAGGTATGCCGTGACCGACCCAGATGTGAGCCTGGACGGGCGGGTGGCCGTGGTCACCGGCGCCGGCGGCGGGCTCGGCCGGGCCGAGGCCCGCGCGCTGGCGGGGGCGGGCGCCCGCGTCGTGGTCAACGACGTCGACGCCGGCGCCGCGCACGCCGTGGCCGAGGAGATCGCCGCGGCCGGCGGCGAGGCCGCCGTCCACGCCGGCGACATCGGCGCCTGGGACACGGCCGAGGGCCTGGTCGCGACCGCCGTCGGCACGTTCGGCGGCCTGGACGTGCTGGTCAACAACGCCGGGTTCACCCGCGACCGGATGCTGTTCAACATGTCCGAGGAGGAGTGGGACGCGGTGATCCGCGTCCACCTCAAGGGGCACTTCGCCACCTCCCGGCTGGCCGTCGCGCACTGGCGGGCACGGTCCAAGGAGACCGGCGCGCCGGTGTACGCGCGGATCGTCAACACCGCGTCCGAGGCGTTCCTGCTCGGCTCGGCCGGCCAGCCCAACTACGCCGCCGCCAAGGCCGGCATCGCCGCGCTGACGCTGTCCACCGCCCAGGCGTGCGGCCGGTACGGCGTGCGCGCCAACGCGATCTGCCCGCGCGCCCGCACGAACATGACCGCCGGGGTGTTCGGCCCCGCCCCCGAGGACGGCCCGGACCCGCTGTCGGTCGACCACGTCACCCCGCTGGTCGTCTACCTCGCCTCGCCCGCCGCCGCCGACGTCACCGGCCAGGTCTTCGTCGCGTACGGCGGCCGCGTCGCGGTCATGGCGCCGCCCACCGTCGCGCACCTCGCCGCCGCCGACGGTGGCGCCTGGACGCCCGCCACGCTCGCCGCCGAACTCGGCCCCAAGATCTCCACCGGTGCCGCCGGGTTCACCGCCGCCGGCGACCTCGCCGCCGCCTTCGAGCAGTGACCCCGCCGGCCGTACCCGCCGTTCCGCCCGTTCCGCCCGTTCCGCCCGTCCCGCCCCACGAACCGACGACCCGACGACCCACCCCCGGCACGAAGGATCGTTCCATGGCCCCTGAGCTCGGCCTCGTTCCCGACATCGACGTCATCGACCCCGGCGTGTACGAGCGGGACGGCATCCCGCACGACACCCTCGCGTGGCTCCGCGAGCACGACCCGGTCCACTGGCACCACGACCCGAACGAGGGCGTGCCCGGCTTCTGGGCGGTCACCCGGCACGAGGACGTCATCTACGTGTCGCGCCACCCCGAGCTGTTCTCCTCGCACACCCGGACGGCGATGTTCGAGGAGTTCACCGAGGAGGACATCGCCCTGTACGGGCAGATGATGCTCTTCCAGGACCCGCCGGACCACACCCGGCTGCGCAGCATGGTCAACAAGGGCTTCACGCCGCGGATGATCAAGAAGCTCGAGGACCACATCCGGCAGAGCTGCCACGAGCTGATCGACACGGCCGTCACGCTCGGCCGCTGCGACTTCGTCGAGCACTTCGCCGTCCCGCTGCCGCTCTACACGATCTGCGAGCTGCTGGGCGCGCCGATGGAGGACCGCGAAAAGATCTTCCACTGGTCCAACAAGCTGGTCGCGTTCAACGACCCCGAGTTCATCGGCGACCGGTCCGAGTCGGCCGCCTGCGCCGCCGAGTTCGCCGTCTGGGCGGGCGAGCTGGCCGCCGCGCGCGCCTCCGACCCGCGCGACGACATCGTGACCAAGCTGCTGTCGGCCGGCCCGGACGGCGAGCGGATCAGCGACGAGGAGTTCCAGCTCTTCGTGATCATGCTGTCGATCGCCGGGAACGAGACCACCCGCACCGCCACCGCCGGCGGCATGCAGGCGCTCTTCGAGCACCCCGAGCAGTGGGAGCGGCTCAAGAAGGACCGGAGCCTGCTGCCCACGGCCGTCGAGGAGATCGTGCGCTGGGTCAGCCCGATCAACCAGTTCCGCCGCACCGCCACCCAGGACACCGAGCTGGGCGGCAAGCAGATCAAGGCGGGCGACAAGGTCGTGCTGTTCTACGGCTCGGCCAACCGCGACGAGAAGGTCTTCGACGACCCGTTCCGCTTCGACGTGGGCCGCGACCCCAACCCGCAGATCGGGTTCGGCGGCGGCGGGCCGCACTTCTGCCTGGGAACCCACCTCGCACGGATGAATCTCCGGATCATCTTTGAGACGATTCTGGACCGGGTGCCCGACATCCGGCCGGCCGGCGAGCCCCGCCGGCTGCGCTCCAACTTCGTCAACGGCGTCAAGGAACTCCCCGTGGAGTTCACCCCCAGCGCCTCCGGGCGCACCTGACCCTCGCTCCGCCCGTGCCGACGAGGAGGTCCGCGGCGATGACCACCACCCCCGAGGTCCCGCTCACGAACATCGAACTGGTCGATCCGGACGTCTACGAGCGCGGCGGGATCCCGCACGAGCAGCTCGCCGAGCTGCGCGAGCGGGCGCCCGTCCACCGCCACCACGCCGATCCGAGCCGGGGCAACCCGGAGTTCTGGGCGGTCACCCGGCACGAGGACGTCGTCCACGTGTCCCGGCATCCGGAGGTGTTCTCGTCGTACGCGCGGCTCGCGCTGTTCGACGAGCCGGACCCGGAGCACCTGGACCTCCAGCGGATGATGATGCTCAACCAGGACCCGCCCGAGCACTCGGGCAAGCGGAGCATCGTCAACCGGGGGTTCACGCCGCGGGCCATCGGCCTGCTGGAGGAGCACATCCGCGACATCTGCCGCGACCTCGTCGGCGAGGTGGCGCAACGGCTGGAGGCGGGCGGCGAGGCGGACTTCGTCCGGGACATCGCCGCCCCGCTCCCGCTGTACGTGATCTGCGAGCTGCTCGGCGCCCCGGTCGAGGACCGGGACAAGATCTTCCACTGGTCCAACACGCTGATCGGCGCCGAGGACCCCGAGTTCCAGACGTCGCCGGAGGAGGGCCAGGCGGCGGCGACCGAGCTGTACGCCTACGCCGAGGAGCTGGCCGCGCAGCGCCGGGCCGAGCCGCGCGACGACATCGTCACCCGGCTGCTCCAGCCGGACGCCGAGGGCAACGAGCTGACGGGCAACGAGTTCGAGCTGTTCGTGATGCTGCTGTCGGTCGCCGGCAACGAGACCACCCGCAACGCCGCGTCCGGCGGGATGCTCGCGTTCTTCGAGCACCCGGACCAGTGGGAGCGGCTGCGCGCCGACCGGAGCCTGCTGCCCACGGCCGTCGAGGAGATCGTCCGGTGGGTGACGCCGGTCAACCTCTTCCGCCGGACCGCCATGCGGGACGTCGAGCTCGGCGGCGCGAGGATCGCGGCGGGCGACAAGGTCGTGGTCTTCTACGGCTCGGCCAACCGGGACGAGCGGGTGTTCGACGACCCGTTCCGCTTCGACGTGGGCCGCGACCCCAACCCCCACCTGGGGTTCGGCGGCGGCGGGCCCCATTTCTGCCTCGGTGCGCACCTTGCCCGGCTGGAGCTGAGTGTGCTTTTCGAAACACTTTTGGACTCCATGCCCAATATCGAACTCTCCGGTAACGTGCGGAGGCTAAGGTCTAGTTTCATCAACGGCATCAAGGGCATGCCCGTGCGGCTGCGCCCGAGGTCCCGTTGATCCGTCCTTCGGGCGAAGCTCCGGGGAGCCGGGGGTCCGCCCCCGGGGACGACACGAGTGACAGGAGTGGTGCGTGAGCAGGGACTGGCGTGGCTGAGGCAGGCGAGCCGTCGAGCGGCCCGCCGGAAGGGCCCCTGCGCGTGGCCCTGCTCTCGTACCGGAGCAAGCCGCACTGCGGCGGCCAGGGCGTCTACCTGCGGCATCTGAGCCGCGAGCTGGCCGACCTGGGGCATTCGGTCGAGGTGCTGTCCGGGCAACCGTATCCGGAACTCGACCGCGACGAGATCAGGTTGACCAAGATCCCGAGCCTGGACCTGTACCGGGACGAGGACCCGTTCCGCAACCCGGCCCTGGGCGAGTTCCGCGACTGGATCGACGTCCTGGAGTACGCCCACATGCGGACCGGCGGCTTCCCCGAGCCGCTGACGTTCAGCATCCGGGTGCTGCGCGAGCTGCGGCGCCGCCGCCGCGACTTCGACGTGGCCCACGACAACCAGGTGCTCGGCCTCGGCAACCTCGGCATCGGCCGGCTCGGCCTGCCGCTCGTGACCAGCATCCACCACCCGATCAGCGTCGACCGGCGGATCGAGCTGGAAGCGGCCAAGGGCATCCGGCAGCACCTCGGCAAGCGCCGCTGGTACGGCTTCGTCACCATGCAGAGCCAGGTGGCGCGGCGGATCGGGCCGGTGCTGACGGTCTCGGACTCCTCCAAGGTCGACATCGTCAAGGACTTCCGCGTCGACCCGCGCGACATCGAGATCCTGCCGCTCGGCGTCGACACCCGGATCTTCCACCCGCGCGGCGAGCGCGTCCCCGGCCGGATCGTCGCCATGGCCAGCGCCGACGCCCCGATCAAGGGCGTGGACGTGCTGCTGCGCGCGGTCGCCAAGGTCGCCACCGAGCGGGACGTGCACGTCGTGGTGGTCAGCAGGCCCAAGGAGGACGGCCCCACCGCCAAGCTCGTCCGCGAGCTGGCGCTGGGCGACCGGGTCCGGTTCGTCAGCGGCATCACCGACGACGAGCTGGGCGAGCTGCTCGCCTCCGCCGAGACCGCCGTGGTGCCGTCCCGGTACGAGGGATTCTCGCTGCCCGCGGTCGAGCACATGGCGTCCGGCACCCCGCTGGTCGCCAGCCGCGCCGGGGCGCTGCCCGAGGTCGTCGGCGACGCCGGGATCCTGGTCGAGCCCGGCGACGTGGAGGAACTGGCCGCGACGCTGCGCCGGCTGCACGACTCCCCCGCGGAGCGCGGCCGGCTGAGCGAGGCGGGCCTGGCCCGGGTCGAGACGCGCTTCGCGTGGCCGGCGGTGGCGCAGGCCACGGTCGGGCACTACCGCGAGGCGATCGCCCAGCAGCGCTACCGGCGGCTGGCCGCGGCCCGCTCCCGCCGGCGCGCCTGACGGGCCCGCCGCGGGGCCGGGCAGCCAGACCACAGCGGGACGAGATCCAGGGACCCGCGCCGCGCGCGGCGTCCCCCGTACGGAAGGAGCACCACCCTGCTGACCGTTGATTTCGGGCGGTTCCGCGTGAAGCCCGGAGAGCGCGTCCTGGACATGGGATGCGGCGCCGGGCGGCACGCCTTCGAGCTGTACCGCAGGGGTGCGCGCGTCGTGGCCTTCGACATGGACGCCGACGAGCTCGCCGGCGTCGACACGATGTTCAAGGCCATGCGGATGGAGGGCGGCCTGCCCGAAGAGGCCGCCGCCGAGACCGTGCAGGGCGACGCCCTCGAACTGCCGTTCCCCGACGACCACTTCGACAAGATCATCGCGTCCGAGGTGCTGGAGCACATCCCGGACGACATGCGGGCGATGCGCGAGCTGCTGCGGGTCCTCAAGCCCGGCGGGCAGCTCGCCGTGACCGTTCCCGCATGGCTGCCCGAACGGGTCTGCTGGGCCCTCTCGGAGGACTACCACACCGCCCCCGGCGGCCACATCCGCATCTACACGCGCGCGGAACTGGAGGCCAAGCTCAAGTCCATCGGCTTCCGCGTCGGCCCGCACCACCACGCGCACGGGCTGCACGCCCCGTACTGGTGGATCAAGTGCGCGGTCGGCGTGAACAACGACGACCACGTCGCCGCCAAGGCGTACCACCAGATCCTCGTGTGGGACATCATGAAGCGGCCGCTGGCCACCCGGCTCGCCGAGCGGGTGCTCAACCCGCTGATCGGGAAGAGCGTCGTCGTGTACTTCGCCAAGCCCCCCGCGACCGGTGCCGCCCCCGCGCCGGCGGAGGAGACCGCGGATGCGGTCTGAGCCCGCCGCGCCCCCGGCCGTGCCGGGCGTGCTCACCTCCGCCGAGATCGTCGCGACCGCGGGCAGCATCGCGGCCCAGCAGGAGGAGTCCGGGGCCATCCCGTGGTTCACCCCGACCGGCGGGGTGCCCGGGCACGTGGACGCCTGGAACCACGTGGAGGCCGCGATGGCCCTCACGGTGGCCGGCCTGCGCGAGCCCGCCCGCCGCGCGTACGAGTGGCTGCGCTCGGTCCAGCGCCCCGACGGCTCCTGGCCCGCCAAGTGGGTGCTGGGCGAGGTCACCGAGCCGGGCGGGGAGTCCAACCACGCCGCGTACATCGCCGTCGGCGTCTGGCACGAGCTGCTGATGACCGGGGACGAGGCGTTCGCGCGGCACATGTGGCCGTCCGTGCGCCGCGCGATCGACTTCGTGCTCGGGCTCCAGACCCGGCGCGGCGAGATCATCTGGATCCGGCACGAGGACGGCGCCGCGTCCGACCACGCGCTGCTGACCGGCTGCTCGTCGATCTACCAGTCACTGCGCTGCGCGGTCGCGCTGGCCGAGCACCTCGGCGAGCCGGAGCCGGAGTGGGAACTCGCCGCCGACCAGCTCGGCCACGTCGTGGCCGCGCACCCGGAGGCGTTCGCCGACAAGAGCCGCTGGTCGATGGACTGGTACTACCCCGTCCTCTCCGGCCCCGTCCGCGGCGCGGCCGCCGAGCGGCGGCTGGCGGAGCAGTGGGACACCTTCGTCGTCCCCGGCCTGGGCTGCCGCTGCGTGTCCGACCAGCCGTGGGTGACCGCGGCCGAGAGCAGCGAGCTGGTGATGGCCCTGGACGCCGCCGGCGACCGCGAACGGGCCCTGGAGCTGTTCGCCACCATCCAGCACCTCCGGCACGAGGACGGGTCGTACTGGACCGGCTGGCAGTTCGAGAACCGGCGGCACTTCCCCGGGGACCGCTCCACCTACACCGCGGCCGCGATCGTCCTGGCCGCCGACGCCCTGGAGGGCACCTCCCCCGGCGCCCGCATCTTCAAGGAGGTCGCCGGCCGCCCCCTGGGCCCCTCCGGCCCGGCCGACCCGGAGGCCTGCGGCTGCTCTCTTGTCATTGTGGGGTGACGACCCCCCACACCCCCCGCCCCGGGGTGGGCGCCCTGCGCTCGTTCCTCGCTCCGGGCACCCTCCCCGGGGCAGGGGACTCCGTCCCCCGCACCCCCTGCTGGGGGCTCCGCCCCCTCGTCCCCCCCGGGGCGGGGGCGGGGGCGGGGTGTAAGTCGCGGCTCAGTCCTTGGCGGTGATCGGGTCGGCGTCCGTGGTCCGCTCCAGGACGCGCAGGGAGCCTTCCACGCGGCGTTGGGTGAAGGCGCCGCTGCGCAGGGCCCGCTGGTGGACGTGGTACGGCGCCTGGCCGCCGTCCGCGGGGTCGGGGAAGACGTCGTGGATGACGAGCGCGCCGCCGACCGCGATCCAGGGCGCCCAGTTCTCGTAGTCGGCCTGCGCCAGGTCCTCGGCGTGGCCGCCGTCGATGAACAGCAGGGCGAGCGGGGTGTTCCAGAACGCGGCGACGGTACGGGACGTGCCCACGATCGCCACCACATGGTCCTCCAGGCCCGCGGAGCCCAGGGTGCGGCGGAAGGTCGGGAGCGTGTCCATCCGGCCCGTCAGCGGGTCGACCAGGGACGGATCGTGGTGCTCCCAGCCCGCCTGGTTCTCCTCCGAGCCGTGGTGGTGGTCGACGGTGACGACGGTCGTGCCGGTCTCCCGCGCGGCGGCGCCGAGGTAGATCGCCGACTTGCCGCAGTAGCTGCCGATCTCCAGCAGCGGGCCGGGCAGGTCCGGGCGCGCGCCGTACTCCAGCGCGGTCTCGTACAGCGCCTGGCCTTCGGGCTCCGGCATGAACCCCTTGGCCGCACGCGCGGCGCGGAGCAGGTCGCGCGGCATGGGCGCGGCCGGGGCGGGGGGTGGGGTCGTCCCCGGGTGGGTGGACGCCGTGGTGTTGGTCATCGATCTCCTCCGCCGGGCACTTTATCCCGATCTATCCTGGCCTGATGCAGGGTGTGCCCGGAACAGGGCCCCCCGATCCTGGCGCGGACGCGGCATCCGGATCACTTGAATGAGACTCCAGTCTTGCCGGACAAGACTGGAACGTGTTCTACTTTTCCGGTGAGCAAGCGTACCGAGATCGCACTGACCGAGGAGGAGACCCTCGGCCTCGTCGGCGGCCAGCGCAAGCTGCAGCTGGGGACGATCAACCCCGACGGCACCCCGCACATGGTCACCATGTTCTACGCGATGGTCGACGGCAAGATCGCTTTCTGGACGTACCGGAGCTCGCAGAAGGCCCGCAACATCGCGCGCGACCCGCGGGTGACGTGCCTGGTCGAGTCCGGCGAGGAGTACTTCGAGCTGGCCGGCGCCCTGATCTACGGGCGGGCGGAGGTCCTGACGGAACCGAACGACGTTCTGTATGTTGGCCGCGAGGTGGTCCGGAAGATGACCGGCCTCGAGGACGAGGAGGCCGTCACGGCCTTCGCGGAGGTCACCGCCGCCAAGCGGTACGCCTACCTCGTGGAGCCGGGCCGGGTCGCCTCCTGGGACCACAGCAAACTCGCCGGCCAGTGAAACGGAGACAGTGGCGATGAAGGTAAGCGTCGACCCCATGGTGTGCGAGGCCAACGCCGTCTGCGTGGGGCTCGCCCCCGAGGTCTTCGACCTCAACGACGACGACGAGCTCGACATCCTCAAGCCGGAGGTCCCCGCCGAGGAGGCCGACCGCGTCCGGCACGCCGTGCGGTCCTGCCCCAAGGCCGCGCTCACGCTCGACGAATAGCAGCTAAACCCACCCTTCCAGGGCGCCGTGCCCCGGCCGGCGCCCCATCCCACTGTGGAGGCATCCATGGCACGTGCCGCGGTTCTGCACGCGGTCGGCGACGCCGAGCTCGACCTGCGCGACGACGTCCGCACGGTCGACCCCGGCCCCGACCAGGTCAAGGTGAAGATCAAGGCGACCGGGGTCTGCCATTCCGACCTCTCCACCCTGACCGGCGTGCTGCCGTCGATGCCGCCCACGGTGGTGGGGCACGAGGGGGCGGGGATCGTCGCCGAGGTCGGCGAGCGCGTCACGAACGTGGCGGTCGGCGACCACGTCGTCGTCAACTGGACGCCCGACTGCGGCACCTGCCCCGAGTGCCTGCGCGGCGAGCCGTTCCTGTGCATGACGTACGTGGTGCAGTCGTTCAGCGTCCACAACTTCACGCTGGCCGACGGCAGCCCCGCGTACGGGATGGCCGGCACCGGCACCTGGGCCGACGAGGTCGTGCTCCCCGGCCGCGGCGTGATCAAGATCGCCGAGGACGTGCCGTTCGAGTACGCGGCGCTGCTGGGCTGCGGCATCCCCACCGGGGTCGGCGCGGCCATCAACACCGCCAAGGTCCACCCGGGCGCCACGGTGGCCGTGGTGGGCGCGGGCGGCGTCGGCCTGTCGGTCATCCAGGGCGCCAGGATCGCCGGCGCCTCCACGATCCTGGCGATCGACCCGAACGAGGCCAAGCACCCCCTCGCCAAGCAGTTCGGCGCCACGCACACCGCGACGCTGGACGACCTGGAGGAGGTCAAGGGGCTGCTCACCGCGGGCGCCGGCTTCGACTACGCCTTCGAGGTCGTCGGCAAGTCCGCCGCGATCACCACCGCGTGGAACTCCGTCCGGCGCGGCGGCGACGTCATCGTCGTCGGCGCGGGCGCGGCGGACGACGACTTCGAGATGAGCGCGTTCTCGCTGCTGTTCGAGGGCAAGAACATCAAGTCCTCGCTGTACGGCGGCTGCGACATGAAGCGCGACGTGCCGCGGTTCGTCGACCTGTGGCGCGCGGGCCGGCTCGAACTCGACGGCATGATCTCGCGGCGGATCCGGTTCGAGGACCTCAACGACGCCGTGGAGGCCCTCAAGGGCGGCGACGTCATCCGCCAGGTCGTCCTCTTCGACTGACACCGACTGACACCGACCGACACCGACCGACCCGGCGGGCCGTCTCCCCTGGCCTCCCCCCTGAGCCCACGGTTCCGGGGCCGGTACGCGCCACCGGCCCCGGAACCGTGTCCCGCAGACGGCGATTTCGCCCGACGCGGTATGTCATCCTTCTTCGTGTCCATTGGGCCGCGCTCTAGTACGAGATGGAGCTTGGGTGGCGTACGAAGGTGAGCCGGGACGGGCCCGGCGTACCCGGCCGGTCCGCGCGCTCGCGGCCGGAGCGTTCCTCGTCCTGCCGGTGGTCTGCGGGCCCCTCCTGGCGGCCCCGCCGGCCGGCGCCGCGGCACCGCCCGAGCGGCGGATCCGCGACATCCAGGGGGCGGGGCACGTGTCCCCGCTGAACGGCCGCACCGTGACCCGCGTCCCCGGCGTCGTGACGGCGGTGGCGGGCACCGGATTCTGGATGCAGGACCCGAGGCCCGACCGGAACGACGCCACCTCCGAGGGCGTCCACGTCTTCACCCGCGAGCGCCCCGCGGTCGCCGTCGGCGACTCCGTCCGGGTCGACGGCCGGGTCACCGAGTACCGGCCCGGCGGCGTCCGCTCGGCCGCCCTCGGCCGGACCGAGATCGACGCCGCCCGCACCGCCGTCGAGGCGCGCGGCGTCCCGCTCCCGGAGCCGGTGCTCATCGGCTCCCAGGGCCGCCGCGTCCCCGGCACGATCATGACCGGCCCCACCTGGGGCGCGGCGCGCGACATCGAGCGCGGCGGCCGCTTCGACCCGAAGCGGAACGCGCTGGACTTCTACGAGACGATCGAGGGCATGCGGGCGGGCGTGCAGAACGCGGTCGCCGCCGGCCCGTCCCGGTACGGCGAGGTCCCGGTGCTGCCGGCCGGCGGCGCGGGCGCGGGCGCGCGCACGTCCCGCGGCGGCGTCCTGGAGACCGCCACCGACGCCAACCCCGAACGGGTCGTCCTGGACGACACGCTCGCGGCGCTCCCGCGGATGAACGCCGGCGACCGGCTGCCCGGCGTGGCGGCCGGGGTGCTCGACTCGGCGTACGGGGCGTTCAAGCTGCTGGTCACCGCGGCCCCGCGGCACCGGGACGGCGGCGCGAAGCCGGAGGAGACCCGGGCGGCGCGGCCGGGCGAGCTCGCCGTCGCCACCGCCGACCTGGGCGGCCTCAGCCCGGACGCGCCGCGCGCGCGGATCGACGCGCTGGCCGCCGACCTCGTCTCCGGGCTCAAGTCGCCCGACCTGATCGCGGTCACCGGGCTGCGCGACAACAGCGGCACCCGCGACGACGGCACCGTGGCCGCCGACCAGACCGTCGCCGAGCTGATCACCGCGATCAGCGCCGCCGGCGGGCCCGGCTACGACTGGCGGTCCGTCCCGCCGCGGGACAACGCCGACGGCGGCGAGAAGGGCTCCAACGACCACGTCGGGTTCCTGTTCCGCACCGACCGGGGCCTGTCGTTCGTCGACCGGCCGGCGGGCGGCGGCGAGGGCGACGAGACCGCGGCCGGCGACGGAGCCGGGGCCGCCGAGACCGGCCCCGTGCGGGCGGTGCGCGAGCGTTCCGGCGTCCGGCTCAGCCTGAGCCCGGGCCGCGTCGCCCCCGGCGACGCCGCGTGGAGCCGCACGCGCAAGCCGGTCGCGGGCGAGGTGACCTGGAAGGGCAACCGCATCATCGTGGTCGCCAACCAGTGGTACCCGCGCTCGGGCGACGACCATCCCGCCTTCGGGCGCTACCAGCCGCCGACGCGGCCGACCGAGTGGCGCCGCATGGAACAGGCGAAGGTGATCGCGCGGTTCGTCCGGTCGGTCCGCGCCGCCGACCGGAACGCCGACATCATCGTGGCGGGCGACCTCGGCGAGCCGGAGCACGCGACGCCGGTCCGCGCCCTCGCCAAGGAGACGGGCCTGCGCGACCTGCCCGCCGCCCTGCCGGCGAAGGACCGCTACACCACCATCACCCAGGGGAACGCGCGGGCGACCGACCACATCATGGTGAGCCCGTCGCTGGCCGCGCGGAAGCACGAGTACGACATCGTCCACCGCAACGCCGACTTCGCGTCCCGCGCGGGCGACCACGACCCGGCCGTGCTCCGCATCGACATGTCCGGCGGCCGCACCGGCCGCTGAGAACGGCTCCGGAAGGCACCCGAAGGCACCGGGAAGCCACGGTGGCCGGCGAGCGCTGCCCAAAGTGCCGCCGGCCACCGGAGCGACAATCCGATTATCGCCGCGCGTGGCGGTTCCGCTACATCCGGGCGGGTTCTCTCCCCCGACGAAACGGCGGCGCCATTTCGGGACGGCCCGAAGGAACGCGGCCGGAACGGCCCGAATAGGGCCAGAGTTTCATTCGCGACGGTCCGGGCACCGGCCGTACGTCATGAGTCCCACCCCTTACGTGCGTGAGGAGAGAGCCCCCCATGGCGTCCAGGTACCGGCCCGGCATCAGCATCGTCGGGCTGATCTACATCATCATCGGCGTGTTCGTCGCCTGGGACCGCGGTTACATCGACGCGGAACTGCTGCGGCAGGTCGCCAGCGCGCTGCTGGCCATATTCCTGTGGTTCCTCATCCTGCTGGGAGTCGACCTGCACATCAACACATGACCAACACATGACCGCCGCGTGATGCCGCCGTCGCGGTGGCGGTCATAGACCGGCGAATCGGCCGAAGGTTACGTTCCGACCATGACACAAGGTGGATGCAGTTGTGGTCACGGCGGGAACTGCTCGTGCGCGAAAGGCTGCTCCTGCGGCTGCAACGGGTGATTCCGGCGAAGGCGAGTCCGGCCGGCGGGAGACCGCCGGCCGGTGGCCTGCCAGGGGCCCGCCCGTTCAGGGGGCGGGAGTGCGCCACAGCATCGGGACGTCGCCCCGGTGGCCGGTGCTGACGCCCGCGCCCACGACATCGTTCCCGGCCGGGGCGAGCGCCGTCAGGCGCTGGTCCCCGGGCCCGTCCAGGCCCGTGCCCGCCGCCGCCACGCGGCGCCAGGCGGCGCCGTCCGGGGACGCCCACAGCACGACGTCCTGACGGCCCGCCGCGCCGTCGGCGCCCGCGATCAGGAAGCCCTTCGCGGTCGCGGTCGCGGCGGTGAGCGCCGCCGTGGCGGTCCCGCCGGGCAGGGCCGCGGGCCGCCAGGTGCGGCCACCGTCGGCCGAGTGCGCGGCGAAGGCCCGCGCCGCGGCCGGTGCGCCGGGCGCGGCGGCGGCACGGCCCGTGCCGAGCGCCACCAGCGCGCCGCCGCGCGCCACGACCCGGGTGAACGCGCCGGACGCGACCCCGGCCGGGAGGGCCGGCGGCGCGGCGGCCGTCCACTTCTGCCCGTCGGGCGAGGTCCACACGGCGGGCAGTTCGCCGGGCGGCGGGCCGCCCTTCGCGGGGCGGGCGGCCTGCCGTCCGCCGACCGCCACGTACGCCGTGCCGGTCGAGGCCACGTCGCGCATCGCGGCCGGGCCGGCGAGGTCGCCGCGGCCCGCGCCCGCGCCGCGCCTCCAGCGCGCGAGGTCGGCGGACCGCCAGGCCGCGGGCACGTTCCCGGCCTGGCCGACGACGACGTAGCCGCCGGGGCCGGCCGCGGCGCCCGAGGTGGCCCGGCCGCCCGGCACGCCCGTACGGCGCCAGATCCGCCCGTCCTGGGACGCCGTCACCAGCGGGGCGGGCGTACCGTTCGGCGCGGCGGCGCGGCCGACGGCGAGCCAGCCGCGCGGGCCGTGGGCGACGGCGGTCAGCCGCGCCCCCGGCGCGGGCGCCGGCCCGCGGGTCCACGTGCCGGCCGCGCCCAGGTGCCAGGCGGCCGCGGCGCCGCCGGTGCTGCCGACCGCCATCGCCGTGCCGGCCGCGCCGGGGGCGAGGGCGGTGACCGCGCGCTCGGGCCGGACCGCGCCGGGGATCCGCGCGAGGTCCACGGGCGCGGCGGGGCCGCCCGCCGGTCCCGCGACGGCGAGGAGGCCGTCCTGGCCGCGCTGCCCGCCGGCCACGGCGGTTCCCCCGGCGGCGACGGCCAGCCCGCTCAGGGCCGCGCCGGGCACGGACCCGCCGGGCCGCCACGCGCGGCCGTCCGCGCTGTGCAGCACGGTGGCCGCCGGGCCCTTGCCCCGGACGATCGCCGCGAGCCCGGCGGGGGTCCCGGCGAGCCGCTCGACCCGGGCGTACCCCGGCGCGCCGAGCCGTCCGGCGGGCGCCCACGCGGCGCCGTCCCGGGAGCCGAAGACCACGCCGTACCGCGTCGTCCTGCGCTTCTTCTTCTTGCCCGTCGTCGTCCTGCCCTCGCGCACGGCGTGGAAGCCGCCCGGCCCGGCGGCCAGGCTCCGGACGGGGCCGTACGAGCCCTGCGCGTGCGGGACGGTCACCGGCGCCCAGGTGCGGCCGCCGTCCGCCGAGCGCCACAGGCCCTCGCCGCGCACGGTCGTGGTGACCTTCCGGGTGCCCTTCTTCTTGCCCTTGCGCTTGACGTTCTTCGTGACGGTACGGGCGTACGTCCCGTGCGCCACCAGCGTGTCACCGGACGCGGCCAGCAGGCCGAGGCCGGCGACGCCGAGCGGGGCGAGGTCGGGGCCCCGCCGCCACACCCTGCCCTCGGCCGACGTCCACACCACGCCGCGGGTGTCGCCGGCGAACTTCCCGCTCGGGGAGGTGACACCGGCAGCGACGAAGCCGCCGCTCGTGCGGGCGAGCGCGTTCACCCGGTCGTTCGGCGTGAACGGCAGGCCGGTGCCGGGCTCGCGGGTCCACTCCCCGGCGTCCACGCTCGTCCACAGGGCGGCCTCGCCGGGCACGGCGGTCTGCCCGATCGCGGCCCACGCGCCGGCGCCGCCGGCGAGCAGCCGGGGCCGGGCGCCCGGCGCGGGCTCGGCGCCGTCCGGCGCCCGCACCGCCGCGAGCCGCCAGGACCGGCCGGCGTCCTGGGAGACGAGGAACTCGGCGCGGTCCCGGCCCGGCGTCCCGTCGCCCGCGGTCTCGGTCCCGGTGGCCACGACCGTGGAGCCGGCCGCCGCCACGGCGGCGACGTTCTGGACGAGCCCGTCGGTACGGGCCGCGGGGTCGAGCGTGAACGCGCCCTCCGCGGGCTTCGCCGCCGCGACCTCCGATCGCGGCGCGGCGGCCCCCTCGTTCGCGGACACGGCGTACGCCCCGGCGGCGACGGCGACCGCCCCGCAGGCGGCGACCGCCACGACCGCGTGCCTGGGCCGCCGCAGCCCCCCGCCGGGCCGCCGGCCCGTGGCGGCGGCGTCACCGGCGGCCGACGCGGTCTCAGGGGCGGATGCCGGGCGGGCCGCGCCCTTCACAGCGCCCGCGGCGCTCATGGCGCCTGCGGGCTTCACAGCGCCCGCGGGCTTCACGGCATCCGCAGCCTTGGGGGCGTCCGCGGGCTTTCCAGCCTCCGCGGCGCCCGCGGCTTTCACGGCGCCCGCCGCCTTCACAGCGTCCGCGGCGCCTGCGGGCTTCATGGCATCCGTGGCCTTCGGGGCCTCCGTGGGCTTCCCAGCGTCCGCGGGCTTCTTGGCGTCCGCAGGCTTCTTGGTCGCCTTGGCGCTCGCCGTTTCGGGGGTGCGCGCCGGGCGCTCGGGGGCGCCTTCGGAGGGGGGCCAGGGGACGCCTGCCTGCTGCCAGGCGTTCTGGGCGCGCTGCCACGGGGACGGGGGCCTCTTCCCGCGCCTGCCCTGCGGGCGGGCGGGCTCCTCGCCGAGCGCCTCGGGGGTCCCGAACGTCAGCCGGCGGCGGATCCGCCGGGACGCGAGCGGGCCGGTGAGCTCGTCCCCGTCCTCCGTCGCCGGCGGGGCGCCGTCCTGCTCGGGGGTCCTTGCGGTCACGAACGCTCCTTCACCGACCGGCATGCCGTCTCGCGGATGACACACCATCAAACCGCGCTGAAACCACCGCTGTGCGGACATCGGCGCGATCTGTGCTGGAAATGGGTGCGGGAGCGTTTATATCGCCTCAGGACAGGCGAAGATGATCTATTACCTCGATCGGTCCTTTATAGGCGATCCCCTGCACGTGCACCACCGGTGCCGAGGGGGACGGCGCGCCACGGACCTCCGTGGAGACGCCCATGCCGCCGGCCTCCACCCGGACGCCCGGCGGCACGATGATCCGCACCGGCGACTTGTACGACACCACCCGGACGGTCGTGACGCGCGCGGACAGCTCGGCCTCGCGCAGGTCCAGCTCGCAGCCGCCCTTGTAGAGGACGGCCGTGTAGCGCTCGGGGAGCCGCCAGCGGCCGCCCCTGCGAAGCCTGCTCTTGTACGCCATCTGGAACCGCCCGGACGGTTCCGGGGCGGCCGCCTCCGGCCGTACGGCGGGCTCCTCGCGGGCGGGCAGTTCGGCGGCCAGGCGGCCGAGCTCGGCGGTCGTGCCGGCCGCCAGGACCAGGTCGATGCGCTCGTCGAGCTCGCGGTCGTCCAGCAGCCCTTCGGCGTACGCGGTGTGCAGCCGGACGAGGACCTGGTCGCGGTCGCGCTCGGAGGCTCGCGGGGCGGGGCCGGTCCGCTCTGTCATCATCACGTCCTCCTTCGAGGGGGTCGCCCCCGAGCCTGGAGCCTGCCGCGACTGGAAGGTCAAGTCGCGATGTATCTTAACCCGCTTCTCCTCCCTTTTGGAGAGAAGGCAGACGAAACGCCCCACCCGGCCACACCGTGCCGGGCGCGGCGGTCCAGTAGATTCGGACGGCAAGATCATCGGCGAGGGGGACGCCAATGGGTGCGGTGGCTGGGCACGCGCACGGCCCGTACACGCTCTACGATCTCGACGCGCTGCCCGACGACGGCCTGCGGTACGAGCTGGCCGACGGGTGGCTGACCGAGCTGCCCGGCGACCTGTGGCACGACCACGCCGCCGAGCGGCTGCGCGGCCTCCTGCGCGACGCCGCCGCCCGGGCCGGCGCCGACGTGCACGTCGGCGGGCCGCCCCGGGACGTCGGCACCGCCGCCGGGATCCGCCGCCCGGACGCGTTCGCGGTGGGCCGGGACGTGGCGCGCGCCGCGCTGGAGAGCCAGGCCCGCACCTACTACGGGCCCGACCTGCTGCTCGTCGCCGAGGTCGTCACGCCCCGCACCGGCAGCGAGCGGACCGACCGGGTGCGGAAGGTCGCCGAGTACGCGGCGACCGGCATCCCCCACTACTGGATCGTCGACCTGGAGCCCCGGGCCGCCGTGACGCTGCTGGAGCTGAGCCGGCCCGGGGCGGCGGACGCGCACTACCGCGTCCGCCGCAGGGTCCGGGCCGGGGAGGACCTCACGGCCGAGCGGCCGTTCCCGATCCGGTTCGATCCGGCGCGGCTTTCGGAGATGGAGTAGGCCCCGCCGGAGTACGCCCCGCTGGCAGGAGGCCGCGGCGGCGCAGGTAGTACGCGACCGTCACGATCGCCAGCAGCGGCCCCCAGGCGAGCGCCGGCAGGTAGCACAGCAGCATGATCCAGCGGGCGGCGCCCTGCGGCGCCTCCGGGTGGCCGAACGACTCGGGATCGTTCCAGCTCCCCGCGATCGGCATGCAGATGGCCATCACCGCGACCGCGCCCAGCGCCGCGACGCTCACCGCGCCGAGCGTCGGCACCGTGCGCCCGCCGATGACGGGCATCCAGCGCGGGAACACCTCGCCCCACGGCCGGACGAGCCCGAGCGTCAGCAGCGCGGCCCCCTCCGCCAGCAGGCTGAGCAGGATCACGTACGGCGTGAGCACCGGATCGGGCGCGTGGTAGAGGTCGGCCATCTCGCCGGAGAAGCCCACCGGCACGCCGAGGCCGAGGGCGAGCCGCCAGATGCCGGACGGCAGCACGGTCAGCGGGACCGCGCGGGCCGTCCAGTCGATCCAGCGCGGTGCGGGAAGCGTTGTCGTGTTCATGCCGCAATGCTGGCCGTGCCGCCACTTCCGCCACTTCCCTCGCGGGTTCCGATCCGCTCCCCCGGCAGGGGGAGGCGGGCGGTCCGGGGAGCGCGGCGGAAGGCCCCCGCGTCGCGGCGGCGATCACGACCCGCCCCGGCCGGCGGGCCGCCGCATCCCCCGATCCGGCCGGCCCGCCGCACAAGACGGCACGGCCCTGAACGCGGTGGCGGATTCCGCGGCGAACCCCGCGAACCCCGCGGACACCGGCACCGCGGCCCGAGGACCGTGCCCGACACACCCTGCCGTGCGCCGATCAACAGCCGATCAACGTCCGATCAACGGCCCCGGGGCCGCGTCAGTCGCTGGAGAACGCCGCGTCGAAGGACGCGTCCGGCAGCTCGATCGTGGCCAGCTCCCGGATGAACTCCAGCGACTCCGGCGCGCCGCGCAGCCGGTCCATGCCCGCGTCCTCCCACTCGATCGAGATCGGCCCGGCGTAGCCGATCGCGTTCAGCGCCCGGAAGCAGTCCTCCCACGGGACGTCGCCGCGCCCGGTGGAGATGAAGTCCCAGCCGCGCCGCATGTCGGCCCACGGCAGGTGCGACGACAGCCGGCCGCGCCGCCCGTCGCCGGTGCGGACCTTGGTGTCCTTGCAGTCGACGTGGTAGATGCGGTCCTTGAAGTCGAACAGGAAGTTCACCGGGTCGAGCTCCTGCCACACGAAGTGCGAGGGGTCCCAGTTCAGCCCGAACGCGGGCCGGAACCCGACCGCCTCCAGCGCCCGCTCCGTCGTGTAGTAGTCGTACGCGATCTCGCTGGGGTGCACCTCGTGCGCGAACCGCACCCCGACCTCGTCGAACACGTCCAGGATCGGGTTCCAGCGGGCGGCGAAGTCGGCGTACCCGCGCTCGATCATCGCGGGCGGCACCGGCGGGAACATCGCGACGGTGTGCCAGATCGACGAGCCGGTGAAGCCGACCACGGTCGACACGCCGAGCTTCGCCGCCGCCCGCGCGGTGTCCTTGATCTCCTCGGCGGCGCGGCGCCGCACGCCCTCGGGCTCCCCGTCGCCCCAGATGCGGGCGGGCAGGATCGCCTCGTGCCGCTCGTCGATCGGATGGTCGCAGACGGCCTGCCCGACGAGGTGGTTGGAGATCGCCCACACCTTCAGGTCGTACTTGGCGAGGGTCTCCAGCTTGCGCGGGACGTACGAGTCGTCGGCGAGGGCCTTGTCGACCTCGAAGTGGTCGCCCCAGCAGGCGATCTCCAGGCCGTCGTAGCCCCAGCCGGAGGCCAGCCGGCACACCTCCTCGAACGGCAGGTCCGCCCACTGGCCGGTGAACAGGGTGATCGGTCGTGCCATATTCGCGTCCTCCTGGTGCTCGTGCGTTGCGGGTGCGTGCGCCGCGGGTGCCGCGCCGCGGGTGCGTACGGTCAGCGGCGCGGGAACCGGACGGTGCGCAGGTACTCGAAGCCGACCCGCGCGGTCCGGAGCGGGTCGGGCTGGGTGTCGCGCTCGACGATGTACTCGGAGACCCCGGACCGGCACGCCGCGGTGAAGATCCGGCGGAAGTCGATGGTGCCGGTGCCCACGTCGGCGAACGACCCGTCGGCGGCCCGGTCCTTGACGTGCAGCTGCAGGACGCGGCGGCCGTGCTCGCGCAGCAGCGCGACCGGGTCGGCGCCGGCGGTCACCGCCCAGTACAGGTCGAGTTCCAGATGCACCAGGCGGGGGTCGGTGGCGGTGATGATGTCGAAGGGCCGCTCGCCGGTCGGCAGCCGCTCGAACTCGTGCGCGTGGTTGTGGTAGCCGAAGCGCAGCCCCGCGGCGCGCGCGGCGGCCCCGGCGGCCGTCAGCCGGTCGGCGAAGCGGCGCCACTCGTCCGCGGTGGCGAAGTTCGCCCACGGGTGCACGACGTACCGGTGGCCGAGGACGCGGGCGTCGGCGAGCGTCCGCTGCCAGCCGTCGCCGACGCTGACGTGGCCGGACGTGGCGTGCAGCCCGGCCCGGTCGAGGGCGGCGCGGAACTCGGCGGCGGTACGGCCGTGCGTCCCGGCGGCCTCGACCTTGCGGTAGCCGATCGCGGCCAGCGCCGCGAGCGTGCCGTCCAGGTCGGCGGCCAGCATGTCCCGGAGCGTGTAGAGCTGGATGCTGATCGACCCGCGCGGGATCCGCCCCCTGGAACCGTGCGCGTGGTGGCCGTGGCCCGCGTCGGCGGCGGCGGTCCCGGGGAGGGCGGCGGCGGTCCCCAGGCCGAGGGCGGTCAGCGCGGCGCCGCGCAGGACGGTCCGGCGTTCGAGGTTGTCCATCGGTCTTCCCTTCGGGGGGTGGGCCCGGCCGGGGGGGGGGGGGGGCCCGGCGGGGGCGGCGGCGCGCCGCCGCCCCGGCCGGGATGGAGGGGTCATCGCGTGGTGAAGGTGAAGTCGTCGAGGTCGAACAGGGATCCGCTCCCGCCCTTGAAGACCAGGTAGAGCGGGCCGGCCGCCGCCGGGGCGCCGCCGATGGCGCCCGTGACGTCGGCGTACGCGTCCCAGCCGCCGGTGGGGGCCACCTGCGCCGAGCCGATCAGCGTGCCGTCCGGCGCGCCGGCGCGCAGTTCGAGGGTGCCGCCGGCGCCGCCCGAGCTGACCCGCGCGGTGAACGAGGCGGCGTCGTCCAGCCGGTACGGCTCGAACATGATCCAGTCGCCGTTCTCCGCGTTCCCGACGCGCGCCGCGCCGTGCGCGCCCGCGGCCTGGACGCGGCTCACGCCGGAGCCGGTCTTGTAGTGCTCGGCCTGCCGGTTCTTCGGCTGGGTGTAGTTGATGTCGATGCCGCGGAGCGGGACCACGCCCTTTCTGCCGCCGGTGTCGGTGTACTCGGCCGCCCAGACGCCGTAGGTGTTCTCGGACGGGCCGTGGTCGCCGTCGCCGGGCGTCTGGAGGACGCCCTGGCAGCCGTACTGCTCGGCCAGCGCGTGCGAGTGCGTCGCGTGGCCGAGGAGGTAGGTCAGCTTCACCTTGGAGCAGTCGACCGGGTCGTCCTCGCGGTCGCGGACGGTGATCCGGTACGGCACCGCGGCGCCGAAGTCGACCAGCCGGCCGTGCTCGGGCAGGTCGAGCGTCACGACCGGGGCGGTGTTGCCGACGGTGACGAGCACGCTGTCGGTGGCTGTCTTGCCGCTGGCGTCGGTGACGGTGAGCGTGGCCGAGTACTGGCCGCGCTTGCCGTACACGTGCCGCGGGTTCGGCCTGGTGGAGGTGCGGCCGTCGCCGAAGTCCCAGCGGTAGCCGATCGCCGTGCCCTCCGGGTCATGCGTCCCGGCGGAGGAGAACCGCACCCTCAGCGGGCTGCGCCCGGAGGTGGGCTCGGCCGCGATCCGCACCTCGGGCCGCCGCCCGGTGGTGCTGATGTGCTCGAACCGGAACAGCCCGGCGTGGTCGTCGGTGGAGAAGTACTGCTCGCCGTACGTCAGCACGTACAGCGCGCCGTCCGGGCCGAACTCCAGGTCCATGACCTTGTAGCCGAGCGGCCACGGGAACGGCGTCACCGTCCCGGCCGAGCCGTCGGCGTTCACCGCGGCGTGCCGGATCCAGCGCCGCTCGAACTCGCCGAGGAAGACCTGCCCGTCGTACTCGGCGGGGAACTTGACCTGCGACGGGTTCGCCGCGTCGTACCGGTAGACGGGCCCGGCCATCGGCGACTCGGAGCCGGAGCAGCCCGACTCCGGGTTCATGGCGGGGTTGTCGCAGCCGCTGTAGCGGATCCACGCGGGCACCGGCTTCGGCAGCTGCGCGATGCCGGTGTTGCGCGGCGAGTCGTTGACCGGCCCGTTCTGGCAGTCGTACTTCGCGCCGACCGTGCCGGTGGCGAAGTCGTAGTCGGCGTAGGTGTCGGCGGGGGTGTTCTCGCCCGTGCAGTACGGCCAGCCGAAGTTGCCGGCGCCCGTCACCCGCGCGAACTCCACCTGCCCGGCGGGCCCGCGCGCGGGATCGTTGTCGTCGCCCTTGTCGGGCCCGTAGTCGCCGACGTACACCGCGCCCGTCGCCGGATCCACGGAGATCTTGAACGGGTTGCGGAACCCCATCGCGTAGATCTCCGGCCGGGTCCGCTCGGTGCCGGGCGGGAACAGGTTGCCGGCCGGGCTGGTGTACGTGCCGTCCTCGGCCACCTTGATCCGCAGCAGCTTGCCGCGCAGGTCGTTGGAGTTGGCCGAGGTGCGCTGCGCGTCGAACGCCGGGTTGCGGTCCGCCCGCTCGTCCAGCGGGCTGTAGCCGTCGGACTGGAACGGGTTGGAGTCGTCGCCGGTGGACAGCAGCAGGTTGCCCTGCGGGTCGAACTCGATGTCACCGCCGACATGGCAGCAGATCCCGCGGGTGGCCGGGACCTGGAGGATCTTCTGCTCGCTGGCCGTGTCCAGCTCGCCCGCGGCGGTCAGCTTGAACCGCGACAGCTGGTTGTGCCCCTCGTACGGGGCGAAGTCGGCCGCGGTCCCGGTCTCCGGCGCGTCCGTGCGGGGCGTGTCGAGCCGGGGCGCGTAGTACAGGTACACCCAGCGGTTCTCGGCGAACCCCGGATCGGCGGCCACGCCCTGGAGGCCGTCCTCGTCGTGGGTGTAGACGTTCAGCTGCGCGGCGACCTTCGTCCGGCCGTTCTGGTCGGTGAGGCGCAGCACGCCGTCGCGCGCGGTGTGCAGCACCGAGCCGTCGGGCAGCGGCTCCATGGCCATCGGCTCGCCGACCTCGTCCGGGCCCTGGGCGAGCGAGTACGGGTAGAAGTGCTCGGGCGGTGCCGCCTGCGCGGCGCCCGCGGCCGCCGGGACCGCGACGGCCGTCGCGGCGGCGGTCACCGCGGCCACCGCCACGGCGATGGCGCGGTTGATGCGATCAGCGTTCTTGACGGGGTTGACGGGATCGGCGGTATTGACGGGATTGGCTCTGGCTGGGAGCGACCTGAACACGATGGATCTCCTCCTCACCTGGGGGTGGGGCGCGAGGATCGGGGCGGTTCGGGACGGGCACCTCCTTCCGGTGATCCCACTTCGGGTGATCCCACTTCCGGTGGTCCCGGCGCGGGCCGCGCCGGGCGGACCGGGGCCCGGCGCGGTCGCCGCCGGGCCCCGTTCCGGCGTTCAGCCGTCCTCCACCGCGGTCCAGGCGCCGTTCCCGGCCGCGCTCCGCTCCACGGCGGCGAGCACCCGCTGCACCTGGAGGCCGTCGGCGAACGAGGGGGCGGGGTCGGTGCCCGCCGCGATGGCGGCCAGCAGGTCGGCGAGCTGGTGGGTGAAGGTGTGCTCGTACCCGAGCAGGTGCCCGGGCGGCCACCACGCCCCGGCGTACGGATGCTCGGGCTCGGTGACCAGGATCCGCCGGAACCCGGCGGTGGCGGCGTCCTCGGTGTGGTCGTGGAACCACAGCTCGTTCAGCGCCTCCAGGTCGAACGCCAGGCTGCCGGCCGAGCCGTTCAGCTCGATCCGCAGCGCGTTCTTGCGGCCGGCGGCGAACCGGGTGGCCTCGAACGTCGCGAGCGCCCCGCCGTCGGTCCTGGCGAGGAAGACCGCGGCGTCGTCCACGGTCACCTCGCCGGTGCCGTCGCCGCCGACCAGCGGCCGCTCCTTGACGAACGTCTCGGTGAGGCCGCTGACCCCGGTCAGCCGCTGGCCGGTGACGTGCTGGGCCACGTCGATGATGTGCGCGCCGATGTCGCCCAGCGCGCCCGACCCGGCCCGGTCCTTCTGCAGCCGCCACACCAGCGGCGCGCCGGGGTCGGCGAGCCAGTCCTGGAGGTACTGCGCCCGCACGTGGCGCAGCGTGCCGAGCCGGCCCGCGGCGACCATCTCGCGGGCCAGCGCGATCGCCGGGACCCGCCGGTAGTTGAACCCGACCATCGAGCGGATCCCCCGCTCGCGGGCCCGCTCGGCCGCGGCCACCATGGCCGCGGCCTCCTCCACGGTGTTGGCCAGCGGCTTCTCGCACAGCACGTGCTTGCCGGCGTCGAGGGCGGCGACCGCGATCTCGGCGTGGCTGTCGCCCGGCGTGCAGATGTCGATCAACTGGACGTCGTCGCGGCGCAGCAACTCCTTCCAGTCGGTCTCCACCGACGCCCAGCCCAGCTCGCGCGCCGCGGCCGCGGTGCGCTCCGCCGACCGGCCCGCCAGCGCGGCCATCACCGGGGTGAGCGGCGGGTCGAAGAACGGCCCGACGCTGCGCCACGCCTGGGAGTGGGCGCGTCCCATGAACGCGTGCCCCACCATCCCGACGCCGACCGTCGCCCTCTCGTTGGTCATTAGGTTCCCCCTCAGGAGTCGGTACGCCGCGTACTGTTCGCCGCCGGAGGCGGCGGCCTCAGGACTCGAAGCCGAGCGGCAGGTACGTGTCGACGTTGGCCTTGGTGATGGTCTCCGAGGCGAGCGTGATCGACTGCGGGACCTGCTGCTCCACCAGGTCGGCCATGCCCTTGCCCTGCGCGATCAGCCGGGCGGTCCGGACCGCCGAGCCGGCCATCGTCGGGCTGTAGGTGACGGTCGCCTCCAGCACCGACGAGCCGGCCTTGATCTCGCGCATGGCGTTGGCCGAGCCGGCCCCGCCCACCATGAAGAACTCCTTGCGGCCGGCCTGCTTGATCGCGGCCAGCACGCCCACGCCCTGGTCGTCGTCGTGGTTCCACAGCGCGTCGATCTTCTTGTGGGCCTGGAGCAGGTTGCTGGCCACCTGGTTGCCGGTCTCGACGGTGAACTTGGCGTCCTGCTTGGCCGTCACCGTGAACCCGAACGTCTTGAGCGCGTCCGCGAAGCCCTTGCTGCGCTCCTGGGTCAGCGGCAGCGTGGCGATCCCCTGGATCTCGACGATGACCGGGTTGGACACGCCCTTCTCCTTGAGGCGCCGGCCGACGTGGTGGCCGGCCGCGACGCCCATGCCGTAGTTGTCGCCGCCGATCCAGGTCCGGTACGAGAGCTTGTCGGGGAACACGCGGTCCAGGTTGACGACCGGGATCCCGGCGTCCATCGCCTTGCGGGCGACCTGGTTGAGCTGCTCGCCGTCGTTGGGCAGCAGCACCAGCGCGTTCACCTTGGCCGAGATCAGCGACTCGACGGCGGAGATCTGCTGGTTGATGTCGTTGGTCGGCTCGACCGGCTTCCACGTCACGTCCGAGTAGCGCTTGGCCTGCGCCTCGGCGTTCTTGGTGATGGCGGCGATCCAGCCGTGGTCGGCGGCGGGCGCGGAGAAGCCGATCGTGACCTTCTTGCCGGGCTTGTCGTTCTCGCCGTTGTTGCCGGCCTGCGCGGCGGGCGTCGTCTCCTCTGGCTCGTTGCCGGTGCAGGCGGCGGCGAGGCCGCCGGCCGCGACGACGCCCGCGCCGAACAGCAGGTTGCGGCGGCTGGGTCGGGTGCTCTCGGTCATTGCGTGCTCCTGGAAGGGGGGTGGGGATGCGGAACGGCGGGAGCGGGTCGAACGGCGGGTCGCGGGGCGGGGCGGGGTCAGGTGGGGCTTCTGAGTCCCCGCCGCTGCAGCAGGACGGCGGCCACGATGATCACGCCCTTGGCGATCAGCTGGTCGCTGGTCTGCAGGCCGTTGAGGATGAACAGGTTGGTGATGAGCGTGAAGACGAGCACGCCGAGGATCGACCCGATGAGCGTGCCGCGCCCCCCGGTGAGCAGCGTGCCGCCGATGATGACGGCGGCGATCGCGTCCAGCTCGTACAGGTCGCCGTGCGTGCTGGAGCCGGTGGTGGTGCGGGCCATGATGATGATCGCGGCGATGCCGCAGCACAGGCCGGACAGGCCGTACAGCGCCACGGTCTGGCGCCGGACGTTGATGCCGGCCAGCCGGGCCGCCTCGGGGTTGCCGCCGATCGCGAACGTCCGGCGGCCGAACGTGGTGCGGTTGAGCAGCACCCAGCCGGCCGCCGCCACCGCGGCGAAGATGTACACCACCAGCGGCAGGCCGAGCACCTTCGTGGTGGACAGCGCCTCGATCGCGTTGTTCTCCGGCCGGACCAACTGCGTCTTGCGGTCCGACATGCGCTGCGCGAGCCCGCGGGCGGCGACCAGCATCGCCAGCGTCGCGATGAACGGCACCAGCCGCCCGTACGCGATGAGGATCCCGTTCACGAGCCCGGCGCCGGTGCCGACGAGGATCGCGCACATCACCATCACGGCCGGCCCGTACGACTGGGTGGCCAGCGTGGTCGCCCACACCGACGCCAGCGCCATCAGCGCGCCCACCGACAGGTCGATCCCGCCACCGATGATCACGAAGGTCATCCCGACGGTGATGACGCCGATCGTGGCGGCCAGCGCGAGGATGCCGACGAGGTTCCCCGACGTGGCGAAGTTGTCGGGCTGGGTGACCACGCCGACCAGCGCCAGCAGCGCCAGCGCGGCGACCAGCCCCAGGTGCCGGATCTCCCCCGGCCCCCCGGCGGACCCGTTCGCCCGCTTCCAGGGCAGCCGGTTCCACGGCGGCCGCGGCCCGGTGCCGTCCGGCGACTTCTCGGGCGCCGGGCCGGCGGCCGCCTCGCGCCCCACTCCGGCCTCGGTCATAGGGCCCTCCCTTCCATGATCATGTTGAGTACGCGGCGCTCGTCCAGATCGCCGCCGGCGGCGCTGTGGATGACCCGGCCCTCGCGGATCACCAGCACCCGGTCGGCCAGCCCGAGCACCTCGGGGACCTCGCTGGACACCAGCAGGACCGCGACGCCCCGGCCGGCCAGCTCGCGGATCACCGCGTACAGCTCGGCGCGGGCGCCGACGTCCACGCCGCGGGTGGGCTCGTCCAGGACCAGCAGCTTCAGCCCCTCGCCGTTCCCGCCGGACGCGGCGCCGACCAGCCAGCGGGCCAGCACGACCTTCTGCTGGTTGCCGCCCGACAGCGTCGCGACCGGGCGGCGCGGATCGCCGGGGCGGATGTCCAGCGCCTTGATCTGGCCCTCGACGTCCGCGTTCTCGCGCTTGCGGTCGAGCCAGCCCAGCCGCGAGTAGCGGCCGAGCCCGGCGAGCGTGATGTTGCCCGCGACGGACTCCGACAGCAGCAGCGCCTGGCTCTTGCGCTCCTCGGGCGCCATGCCCATGCCGCGCCGCACCGCCGATCCGGTGTCGCCGGGACGGACCGGGCGGCCCTCCAGGAGCACCCGCCCGGCGGTGGGGCGGCGGGTGCCGTACACCGTCTCCAGGATCTCCGAGCGGCCCGACCCGACCAGCCCGGCCAGCCCGACGATCTCGCCCGCGCGGACGGTGAACGAGACGTCCTCGAACGACCCGTCCAGCGTCAGCCCCTCCACCCGGAGGACCTCGGGCCCCTCGCCGGTGCCGGTCCGGTCCGGGAACGCGTACTCGACGTCGCGGCCGGTCATCAGCGAGACGACCCGGGCGGTCGGGGTGTCGCGGGCGGGCAGGCCGTTGGCGACGGTGCGGCCGTCCTTGAGGACGGTGACCCGGTCGCCGATCTCGCGGATCTCCTCCAGCCGGTGCGAGATGTAGACGACCGCGACGCCCGCGGCGGTCAGCTCGCGGATGATCCGGAAGAGGTTGCTCACCTCGTCGTGCGCCAGCGCGGCGGACGGCTCGTCCATGATGATCAGGCGGGCCTCGTGCGAGAGGGCGCGGGCCATGCTCACCACCTGGCGACCCGCGGCGGGCAGCCGGCCGACCTCGCGGCGCGGCGGGATCTCGCCGTGCCCGAGCCGGCCGAGCAGCTCGGCGGCGGCCTTCTCGGCCTCCGCGCGGCGGGTGAAGCCGAGGGTGGCGCGCTCGTGGCCGAGGAAGATGTTGTCGGCGACCGAGAGCCCGTCGACGAGGTCGAGCTCCTGGTAGATGGTGGCGATCCCGGCGCGCATCGCGGCGGTGGGCCCGGCCGGCGCGAACGGCTCGCCGGCCAGGGTGATCTCGCCGCCGTCCGGGCGGTGCGCCCCGGCGAGCACCTTGATCAGGGTGGACTTGCCGGCCCCGTTCTGGCCGAGCAGGCAGTGCACCTCGCCCGCCCGCACCTCCAGGTCGACGCCGTCCAGGGCGCGGACGCCGGGGAACCGCTTGGTGATCCCGCGCATCCGCAGGAGGGGATCACCGGTGTGCTTCGCAGGGCCCACAGGGCCTCCTCTGCCGGGGGGTGGGGATCAGGCGGTGGCGAAGACGTGATCGCTGATGAGTCGGGCGCCGCCGATCACGCCGGCGGCGCCGGCGAGCTCGGACAGCACGATCGGAAGGTTGCCGGTCGCCAGCGGGAGCGACCGGCGGTAGACGACGCTGCGGATCTCGGCCAGCAGGGTGTGGCCGAGGCCCGCCACCCCGCCGGCGATGATGACCAGGCCCGGGTTGAAGAAGCTGACCAGCCCGGCGAGCACCTGCCCGACGTGGCGGCCGCCCTCGCGGATCAGCTGGACGGCGACCGGGTCGCCGGCGGCCGCCGCGTCGGCGACGTCCCGGCCGGTCACCTCGCCCGCCGCCGCCAGCCGTTCGGCCAGGTGCGCCGAGCGCCCCGAGCGCGCGGCGGCGGTGGCGTCGCGGGCCAGCGCGGCGCCGCCGAAGTACGCCTCCAGGCAGCCGGCGTTGCCGCAGGCGCACATCGGGCCGTCGTCGTCGACGCGGATGTGGCCGATGTCGCCCGCGCTGCCGGACACGCCCCGGTAGATGGCCCCGTCGACGACGATGCCGCAGCCGACACCGGTGCCGATCTTGACGAGCAGGAAGTCGTCCACCGAGCGGGCCAGCCCGGAGTGCAGCTCGCCGAGGGCCATGATGTTGACGTCGTTGTCGACCAGCACCGGGCAGCCCAGCTCCTGGCCGATCGCCTCCCGGACGGGGAAGCGGTCCCAGCCCGGCATGATCGGCGGCACCACCGGCATGCCGTCCCGGAAGCTGACCGGGCCCGGCACGCCGATCCCGGTGCCGTGCACCTGCGGGATCAGCCCCTCGTCGCGGAGCTTGCCGAGCAGGTCGAGGGCGCGGTCGAGGACGGCGGTGGCGCCGTCCCGTACCTGGCACGGCTCGCTGACGTGCCCGAGCACCTCCAGCTCGCCGTTGGTCACCGCCACGTCGATCGAGGTGGCGCCGATGTCGAAGGCCACGAACCGCAGCCGCGGCGACAGCCGCACGATGCCCGAGCGCCGCCCGCCCCGCGAGGCGGCCAGCCCGGCGCTCTCCACCAGCCCGAGCTCGGCAAGCCGGTCCAGCTCGACGGCCAGCTTCGACCGGGACAGCCGGACCACGTCGCCGAGCTCGGCCCGGGACCGCGGCCCCTCGTCGCGCAGCAGCCGCAGCAGGCGTGCCTGGTGCACGTTCTGCGGTCGAGCCGTCATGCGCATCACGCCGTCCTCTCGCGCTCACGAGCCGGTGGTGACGAGAAAAGTAACCCGCTTTCGCCACCCTGAGAAGACCTTTCCCCCAGAAAGATCAAACTTTCTCTACTGAGAGGACAAAGTCCGTCACGAAGAGGCCCCCACCGGCATCCGGTGGGGGCCTCATCCGTTCAGGAGAACACTGTCCTTAGCCAAGCCGTCAACGACCCCAGGCGTTGCGATCGCGTCCGAAGCCAGGTTCGAGCGCAAGCGAGAACCTGATCGTCGAGCGAGCCCCTGGGCGAGTCGAAACGATGCAGCGATCGCCGCAGTGCCCGCCGAAGGAGGGCCTCCAAGGCCCGACGCCAAGGGCAATGCCAATAAGAGAGCTCAGTAGGTCAGGGCTCCCGGGTCCCGCCGCCCGCTCATCGAGCGCATGATGTGCTCGACGAGGGCGATCAGGACCTGCTTGGCCGACTCGCGCTCCCGGACGTCGCAATTGATCACCGGCACGTCCGGCGACAGGTCGAGGGCGTCCCTGACCTGGTCGGCCGAGTGCCGGCCGGCGCCGTCGAACTGGTTGACGCCGATGATGAACGGGACGCCGCGGCGTTCGAAGTAGTCCACCGAGGCGAAGCAGTCGGCCAGCCGGCGGGTGTCGACGAGGACCACGGCGCCCAGGGCGCCCTTGGCCAGCTCGTCCCACATGAACCAGAACCGGTCCTGGCCCGGGGTCCCGAAGACGAACAGCACCAGGCCGTTCGGCAGCGTGATGCGGCCGAAGTCCATGGCGACCGTCGTGGTCGTCTTCTGCGACACCGCGGTGGTGTCGTCGATCCCGATGCTCTTCTCGGTGAGCGCCTCCTCGGTGCGCAGCGGTCGGATCTCGCTGACCGCGCTCACCAGCGTCGACTTGCCGACACCGAAGCCACCGGCAACGAGGATCTTGACGGTCAGCGCGGATTCGCCGGCCGTGGCGGCCGGGTCAGAGCGCACGGATTCCATCGATCACTTCCTTGAGTACGCGCTCGCTCGGGAACTGCGCCACCGGCGCGGGGCGCCGTACGCTGACGAGCGAGTGGTCGAGAAGGTCGCCGAGCAGCACCCGGACGACGCCCAGGGCGAGTTCCAGCTCCGACGCTATCTCGACGACCGACAGCGGGGTGCGGCAAAGCTCCAAGATCATTTCATGTTCCGGCTCCCGGGCCCAGCCGTCGGGCCCCGCGTGCGCGCTCCCGGCGCCGCCGTCGCCGTCCGCCGCCGGTTCCGCGACGATCAGCGCGACGAGGTCGAGCACATCGGAGTCGTACTGCGTACGGCCCCCGGTGAGGGCGTACGGCCGCACCACGGGGCCGGCCGCGTCGTCGTACCAGCCCGCCCCGCCCTGGCCGTAGTGCCGTGATCCGGACACCTCAGGCGCCACCCGCCTCGGCCGCCGCCACCCGCGGGTCGGCCGACAGGTGCTGCCCGACCCGGGTCACCAGCATCGCCATCTCGTAGGCGATCACCCCGAGGTCGGCGTCGGCGTCGGCCAGCACGGCCAGGCAGGCGCCGCGGCCGGCCGCGGTGACGAAGAGGAACGCGTTCTCCATCTCCACGATCGTCTGCCGGACGGCGCCGCCGCCGAACTGCTCGCCGGCGCCGCGGGCCAGGCTCTGGAAGCTGGCCGCCACCGCCGACAGGTGGTCGGACTCCTCGCGGGCCAGCCCCTTCGACGCGGCGATGCGCAGCCCGTCGCTCGACAGCACCGCGGCGTTCTGCACCTGCGCCACCCGCTGCACCATGCTGTCGAGCAGCCAGTTCAGATCGCCGGCGGCTCCCGCGGCGATGTCTCCCGCTGCCTGCTGCGCTTCGGTCATGGGGTGTCGTCCTCCTCGGCTCTGGCCTGGTCGCCGGGCCCGGCCTCCGCGGGCCCGGATTCGGCCTGTCCTGATTCCCTGCGCCCGCGCTCCCAGCCGCGCTGCATCGAGGACATGATCGAGCGCATCTCCTCGGGCGCGCGCGGCCGCGGGTCCGGCCACGCCGTCTCGGGTACGGCCGGGTCCGCCGCGCCGGCCGCCCCGTCCCGGCCGGCGGGGTCCGGCGCCGCCGGCTCCCAGCCGCGCGGGTGCGTCGCCACCGGCGACGCGTGCGGGCCCGTATCGCCGGGCACGGGCCGCCCCTCGGCGGCCAGGTCCGCGTCCACGCGCTCCTTCAGCTGGGGCGCCAGGTGGGTCTGCCGCCTGCGCCGCGGCAGCTCGCCGTCGGCCAGTGGCGGGGCCGGTTCCGCGGCCCGCGGCTCCGGCGGTGGCGGTGGCTGGGGCGCCGGTACGGGCGGCTCGCCCGCCGGGGGCGCCGGGCGGCGGTGCGCGCCGGACCGGGAGTCGCCGGCGTCGCCGCGGCGCCGCGGCAGCTCGCTGAGGCCGCCCTGGCGGGCGGGGCGCTCCTGCTCGGGCGCGGGCGCGGGCCGGGGGCCGGGGGCCGGCTCGGCCACCAGCCGGACGGGACCGGTGCCCGCCGCGGCCCGGCCGTTCCCGGCCGCGCCGACCCCGGCGGGCTGCCCCACGGCGGCCATCGCGCCGGTGGGGCGGCGGCCGACCTGGTCGGGCTCGGGCGTCTCGACGATCAGCGCGGCGGGGATGAGCGCGATGGCGGTCGTGCCGCCGTACGGTGACTGCCGCAGCGTGACCGAGATGCCGTGCCGGCGGGCCAGCCGCGCGACCACGAACAGGCCCAGCCGGGCGCTGTCGGACGGGTCGAACTCCGGCGGGTCGGCCAGCCGCTCGTTGGCGGCGCGCAGGTCCTGGTCGGTCATCCCGAGGCCGCGGTCCTCGACCTCGACGACGAAGCCGTTGGCCACCGCGTGGCCGCTGACCCGCACCGGCGACTGCGGCGGCGAGAACGTGGTCGCGTTCTCCACGATCTCGGCGAGCAGGTGGATGGTGTCGGCGACCGCGGTGCCCTGGAGGGCGAGCCGGGGCAGCGGCTGGACCCGGACCCGCGGGTAGTCCTCGACCTCGGCGACCGCGCCGCGGACGACGTCGACCATCGGCACCGGCCGGCGCCAGCCGCGCCCGGCGGACTTGCCGGCCAGGATGACCAGGCCCTCGGCGTGCCGCCGCATGCGGGTGGCCAGGTGGTCGAGGCGGAACAGGTCCGACAGCTCGGCCGGGTCCTCGGTGCGGCGCTCCATGGTGTCCAGCAGGCTGAGCTGGCGGTGCAGCAGCGCCTGGTTGCGGCGGGCGAGGTTGACGAACACCTCGCTGATGCCGCCGCGGATCGCCATCTCGCGGGCGGCGCCGGTGAGCACGGCCTCGCGGGCCCGGACGAACGACTCGGAGATCTGCCGGATCTCGCGGATCCGGTACTCGCGGTCCGGGACGTTCGCGGCCTCGTCGACCCGGCCGCCCTCCCGCACCGTGTCGGCCAGCGCGGGCAGCGCCCGCTGGGTGAAGTCGACCACGCCGCGGGCCAGCGTGCGGCACTCGTCCAGGAGCCGCCGCGACACCCGCACCGCGACCAGCACCGACACCACGATCGCGACCAGGCCGAGGCCGCCGGCGATGCCCAGCCGCCGCACCACGCCGAACGCGATGCCCTCGGCGCGGCCGGTGAGGTCGTCCAGGGCGGCGTTCTCGAACTCGAACAGCCGGCTGGTCACGGTGTCGACGCTCGCGCGCCAGTCGGCGGTCCCGACGTACGGGGTACGGGCCGTACGGCCGGCGGCCCCGCCCGCCGCGTCCTGCTCCTGCCCCGCCCGCCGGTCGCCGGGCTCGGCGCCGCGGATGAGCTGGTCCTCCAGCCGGCGCAGGTGGGCGTGCTCGGGGGTGGCCTCCAGCCGCCTGAGCCGGTCGCGCTGCTCGGCGTGCAGGCCGGGGGCGTTGTCGGCGTACAGGTACCGCTGGGCTCCGGCCAGCTGGGCGAACTGCGCGCGCTCGGCGGCGGTGAACCGGCCGCCCGGCGCGGCGCCGGTGAAAAGCGCGTCCTCGCGGGCCAGGAACTCCCGCGCCCGCCCCAGGGCGATCAGCGTCCGGCCCTCGCCGGCGATCTTCGCGTCCGCCGGGGCGACCGCGGCGTAGATCGCGAACGCGGAGTCGATCAGGCCGGAGTACTCGGCCAGGATCCCGCCCCGGTCGGCGGCCCGGCCGTCCACGGCGCGCCGGGCCAGGTCCAGCGAGCCGAGCCGGGTCACGAACGCGTCGATCCGCTGCCGGACCGGCGGGTCGATGGCCCCCCGCAGCCGCTTGTCCTTGCTGTGCCGGCGGACGAGGTCGCGCGCCTCGTCGGTGGCCTTCCGCTGCGCGGCCAGGGCCGTGCCGTCGGCGTCGGGGGCACCGCCGACGCGGCCCATCGACAGCCGGCGCTCCTTCTGCAGCGCGGCGATCAGGGCCTGGGTGGGCAGCAGAGACTTCTCCTGGAACTGGTTGCTCTGCTGGAGCTGCCGGGCGTCGCCATAGGTGATGTCGGTGGCGAACGCCCAGAGGCCGGCGAGAGAGATGAGCGGCACGAGGATCAGCAGGATGATCCTCGTCCGGATCGAGGAGAAGCGCCGGGACATCACCGCTGGTGAACCCTGCACCCGTCCGATGCGCTGAACTGCCGGAGGCGCGACATGCGGGAGAAACCTCTCGATTTATAGGTTAAAGGGGGGACTGCCGGAGCCTACTACGCCACCCGGAACGGGCCCACTCACGCGGCGGAACGGGCCCACGGCCGGTGCGGCGGATGATCAGGCGCCGTCGAATCCCGTGCCGGCGAACCGGGGGCTGGCCTGCAGATGCTGGCCGACCCGCTTGACCAGCACGGCCATCTCGTAGGCGATCAGTCCGGCATCGGCGTCGGCCGTCGCGAGGACGGCCAGGCAGGTGCCGTTCCCGGCCGCGGTCACGAACAGCAGCATGGAGTCCATCTCGATGATGGTCTGCCGGACGTTGCCGCCGCCGAAGTGCCGCCCGGCGCCGCGCGCCAGGCTCTGCACGCCCGCCGCCAGCGCGGACAGGTGCTCGGCGTCCTCGCGGCCCAGCTCCTGGGACGCCGCGACGGCCAGCCCGTCGCGCGACAGGATCACCGCCTGCCGGACCATCGGGACCCGCCCGGCGAAGTCGTTGAGCAGCCAGTTCAGTTCACCGGTCGCGGTGTTGTGCATCATCGCGCTTCCTCGTTCACACTCGTCAACACGGTCAAGTCAACACGGTCCCGGCACCGGGACGCGATCACGGCCCGCACCCGGTCCGGTGACGGGAGTGATGACATCATCGAACCCAGCATCGCCTCCTGGGGCAACATTCGCAGCCAGAATGCCACTTTCAGGAGCATCCTGGTCGTTCCGGGGCATCGTCCCATTGAGTGGAACCTGCCCGATCAGCGCCCCCGCAATTCTCAACGAATCCGGACAAACGCCTCGCTCGGCGACCCCTCGGCGATGTGTCGATCACGACTCGTTACGGGAACAAAGGGCCGGAGAATCACCGATGTGCCCGTTACGGCGTTACGATTCCCGCCGTGAGTCCCGAAAGCCAGGCATCCGAGGCACTTCCGTCCCGGCGCCGCCGAACCCCGAGGGGCGGCCGGCACCGCGGCGACGAATCCTTCCTGCTGCCCCACGGCTCCCCCGTCCTCGTTCTCGCCGTTCCCGGCACCGCCCGGGGCGCCGGCGGGGTCCCCGAGGAGCTCGCCAGGCTCGTCGAGCTCGAGCACACCGGCCAGCCCACGCTGGTCGGCTACCTGGAGGGGGACGAGGGGAACCTGGGCGCGCTCCTCGCGACGCTCGACCAGCAGCGACCCGACGAACCGGGGGCGGTGGTGGTACCCCTGGTCACCGGCCCCGAACCCGAGACCGAGCAGGCGATCCGCAAGATCGTCGCCGCGGCGCCGATCCGGGCGGTGGCGGCCGAGCCCCTCGGCCCGCACCCGCTGATCGCCGAGGCGCTGCACGACCGGCTGGCCGACGCCGGGCTGGCCCGCGCCGACCGGATCCGGATGATGACGATGGTCACCGCCGCCGGCGGCGTCATCGTGGTCACCCCGGGCGACGCGTTCGCCGTCCGGCAGGCCGAGGTGAGCAGCGTGCTGCTGGCCTCCCGGCTGGCCTCGCCGGTGTTCACCGCGCGGGTGGACGACCAGGCGGGCGTCCAGGCCGCCGCCGCCCAGCTGCGCGGCTCCGGCGTCCAGCGGCTCGCGGTGGCGCCGCAGCTGATCGGCTTCGAGCCGGACGCGCGGTACATCGCCGCCGCGGCCGAGGCGGCGGGCGCCGAGCACGCCGGCCCGCTGGGCGCGCACACCGCGCTGGCCCGGCTGGCCGCCCTCCGCTACGCCGAGGCCCTCTCGGCCGCCCTCTCGGGCTGAGACGTCCCCGCGCCGGGCCCACCCGACCGGGCCCGCGCGGGGCCGGCCAGGGCCGCCGCGGCCCGGACCGGCGGCACGCGCCGCCGCCGGAACGCCGCGCGCCCGGAAACGCCGCGCGCCCCGGAACACGGCAGGCCGGGGATCAGGGCGCCACGGGCTCCACGAGGGCCGCGCGCAGGCGGACGGCGACGTCCTCGGGGGCTCCCAGGGAGCCGAGCAGGCCGGCCATGCCGCCGTGCCGGGCCCGCAGGTCGGCGATCAGCTCGCCCATCGTCGCGGCGTCGGCGGTCATCACGTCGCGCGGAACGTACGCCGCGGTCCGCTCGTACGCGGGGTTGCCCGCCAGCCGGGCCTCGATCCTGGCCAGGTTGCGGCCGGTCATGGCGTAGTCGGCGATCACGTCCTCGTCGGCCACCCCGATCGCGCCCAGCACCACCGCGCTGAGCATGCCGGTGCGGTCCTTGCCCGCCGCGCAGTGGAACACCGCGGCGCCCCGCGCGGCCGCGATCGCGCCCGCGGCGTCCACCAGGGCGGTCCCGGAGCTCTCCATGATCCGCGCGTACCGCCGGGCGAGGCTCAGCGACGTGTCGGCCATGATCTCGGCGTTGTGCCGGTCGATGACGGGCGCCTCGACGATCTCGGCGATCCCGGCCAGCGGGTGCGGGCCGCCGCCGTCGTGCCGGCGCTCGAAGTCCGAGCGCAGGTCGATCACCGTGGCCAGCCCGATCTCGCGCAGCGCCGCCACGTCGGCGGCGGTCAGCTCGTGCAGCGCGTCGCTGCGGAACAGCCGCCGCCACCGCACCCGGCCGCCCTCGGCGCCGTACCCGCCGAGGTCGCGGAAGTTCACGCAGCCTTCGAGGACGATCTCACGCTGCACCCTGGACCCTCTTTCGTCGACTCGCGGCGCGCCGCCGCGCGGGCGGCACGCCGCAAGTCAACAGGACGGGCTAGCGGTTCCTGAACTCGGGGGCGCGCTTCTCCATCGTCGCGGCCATCCCCTCGGCGAGGTCCTCGGTGAAGAACGCCATCGTCTGGATCCCGGTCTCGGCCGCCAGCTGGCGGCGCAGGCCCGGGGCGTCCAGGGAGGCGTTGAGGAGCTCCTTGGTGCGCCGCAGCCCGTACGGGGACTTGGCGAGCAGCTCCCCGGCGAGCGCCAGCGCGCCCTCCAGGTCCTTGCCCTCCTCCGCGACCTCGGTGACGAGCCCGAGGCCGCGCGCGGCGTCCAGGTCGAGCCGCTGCGCCCGGTAGAAGATCTCGGCCGCGCGGGCCGTCCCCACCAGCCGCGGCAGCAGCCAGGACAGCCCGCAGTCGCCCGCCGACAGCCCCAGGTTCGTGAACGGCACCACGAACCGGGTGGTCGGGTCGGCCACCCGCAGATCGCAGGCCAGCGCCCAGGAGACCCCCATGCCGGCGACCGGGCCGTGCAGCGCGGCGATGACCGGCTGCGGGATCTCCCGCAGCCGGGCGGTCACCTCGCCGCCGCGGGCGATGCCGTGGTAGAGCCGCTGGACCCGGCCCTCGCCGCCGTCGCCCTCGCCGCCGCCCTGGAGGTCCATGCCCGAGCAGAAGCCGCGGCCCTCGCCGGTGAGGACGACCACCTGGGTCGAGGAGTCGCGCATCAGCTCGTTCAGGACGTCGAGCATCTCCTCGGTCAGCGCGCCCGTGACGGCGTTGAGCCGCTCCGGGCGGGCCAGGGTGATGACGAGCACCCCGTCCCGCCGGTCGATCCGGAGATCGCCCACGGGTCAGGAGCCGAGCTGCTGGATGAGCGGCCCCATCTGCGCGCCCATGTCGGCGGGGACGGTCAGCGGCTCGGTGGCGTTGATGGCCGCCCAGTTGTCCCGGACGTCCTCGACCGACAGCGTCTCCTTCTGGCCGTATCCGGGGCCCTCGGCCACCAGGACGCGCGCCACCCGGCCGCCGCCGACGGTGTAGACCTCGCCGGAGTCCTCCAGGCTCTCGTGCACGAGGTAGGCCACCAGCGGGGTGACCTGCTCGACGCCCAGCTTGTCGGCGAAGTCGGCCGGCAGCAGGTCCTCGGTCATCCGGGTCCAGGCGACCGGCGCGATGGCGTTGGCCTTGATGTTGTACTTCTTGCCCTCGTGGGCGAGCGTCTTGGTGAAGCCCACCAGGCCCATCTTGGCCGTGCTGTAGTTGGCCTGGCCGAAGTTGCCGAACAGGCCGGCCGGCGACGAGGTGTTGACGATCCGGCCGTACCCCTGCTCGCGCAGGTGCGACCAGGCGGCGCTCGCCACCAGGAACGAGCCGCGCAGGTGCACCGCGATGACCGCGTCGAACTCCTCGGGCGACATGTTCTTGAACGACTTGTCGCGCAGGATGCCGGCGTTGTTGATCACGATGTCGACCTTGCCGAAGGCGTCCAGCGCGGCCTGGACGATCGCGCCGGCGCCCTCGGGGGTGGCCACGTTGTCGGGGCTGGCGACGGCCTCGCCGCCGTTCTTCTTGATCTCCTCGACCACGTCCTGGGCCGGACCGGCCGACGACCCGGCTCCGGACCGGTCGCCGCCGAGGTCGTTCACCACGACCTTGGCGCCGCGCGCGGCCAGCTCCAGCGCGTGCTGCCGGCCGAGGCCGTGCCCGGCTCCGGTGATGACGGCGACGCGACCGTCGTAGCGCAGTTCCGACATCCTGTCTCCTCACTCGCGACGGCGGCCCGGGGGCCGCACCCTCCGGGTCCTAGGTAACCATCCGGGGGTTACCCAGTGGTACCACCTGACCGAATCCCGCTCGGATTCGGGGCCCGAGGCACGATTCCGCGCGCCGGCCCGCCGCCACGGGAAAAACGTGGAACAAACAGGGCGATCCACGAACGTTCGGCGTAGGCTCCTCCACCACGGACAGCCGGGAGGACCGTCGATGACCGCTCGCCCGTACCGGGTCGTGCAGTGGGCCACCGGGGCGCTGGGCCGCGCCGCCATCCGCGGCATGCTGGAACGCCCGGACTTCGAGCTGGCCGGCGTGCTGGTCTACGACCCCGCCAAGGTCGGCCTGGACGCCGGCGAGCTGGCCGGCCGGCCGCCCACCGGGATCACCGCCACCGCCGACCCGGCCGACATCCTCGCGCTCGACGCCGACTGCGTCATCTACGCCCCCGGCCCCGACGGCGACCCGCTCGGCGACAGCGGCACCGTCTGCGCCCTGCTCGCCGCCGGCAAGAACGTCATCGCCACGCACGGCTACGTCAACCCCCGCGCGCACGGCCCCCACCTGGCCGCCGAGCTGGAGGACGCCTGCAAGCGCGGCGGCACGACCATCCACGGCACCGGGGTCAGCGCCGGCTTCATGTCCGACCTGATGCCGCTCACGCTCTCCCGCCTCGCCCGCGGCATCAACCACGTCTACGTCCGCGAGTGCTCGGACTTCTCCGGCCACCCCTCCCGCCGGATGGTCCACCAGCTGCTCGGCTTCGGCAAGACCGAGGAGGCGTACCTGCGCACCCGGCGGACGATCCGCGGCGCGATGCGCACGCTGGTCTCCGAGAGCCTGCACCTGGTCGCCGAGGGCCTCGGACTGGAACTCGACGGCATCGACATCGACACCGACCACCGGCTCGCGCCCGCCGAGTTCGAGATCGCCGCCGGCACCGTGCCGCGCGGCGGCGTCGCCGCGTCCCGCTGGACGTTCAGCGCGATGGCGGGCGGCCGGCCGGTGATCACCATCGAGCAGATCCACAAGGCCGACGCCGCCCGCGTCCCCGAATGGGGCGCCCCCGGCTACGCGATCCGGGTCGACGGCCGCCCCTCGATCACGCTCAGCACCGAGGAGGACTGGGTCTCCAACGCCATCTCGGCCGGCGCGGCGCACGCCCTCAACGCCGTCCCGGTCGTCTGCGCGGCCGAACCGGGCATCCGCACGTTCCTGGACCTGCCGCCCATCTTCGGCCGCCCGTCCGCCCGGGTAGATTCCGGAGCATGACGACGGTCGAGAAGGAGATGGCCGCCGGGCGCTTCGTCCGGCAGCCCAACCGCTTCACCGGAGAGCTCACCGCCGAGCCCGGCCGCTACCGCCTGCTGGTCTCGTACGCCTGCCCCTGGGCGCACCGCACCCTGATCGTCCGCCGCCTCCTCGGCCTGGAGGACGCGATCGGCGTGGGCGTCGTCGACCCGATCCGCGACGAGCGCGGCTGGCGCTTCCCCGAGCCCGACCCGGTGACCGGCGCGACCTTCCTGTCCGAGCTCTACAAGGCCACCGACCCGGACTTCGACGGCCGCTACACCGTCCCCTGCGTCTGGGACGCGAGAACCGGAAGCCTGGCCACCAACGACTTCCCGGCGATCACCATCGCGATGGAGACGGCGTTCACCGCCCTGCACTCCCCCGGCGCCCCCGACCTCTACCCCGAGCGCCTCCGCCCCGAGATCGACGCCCTCAACGAGCGGATCTACGAGACCGTCAACAACGGCGTCTACAAGGCCGGCTTCGCCACCGCCCAGGACGCCTACGACGAAGCGGTGGAGGCCCTCTTCGCGACCCTCGACGCCCTGGAGGAGCGCCTCGCGGACCGCCGCTACCTCTTCGGCGCGGACCTCACCGAGGCCGACGTCCGCCTCTACCCCACCCTGGCCCGCTTCGACACGGTCTACTTCTCCCACTTCAAGTGCAACATCAGGCGCCTCGCGGACTACCCCAACCTCTGGCGCTACGCCCGCGACCTCTACGCGATCCCCGCGTTCGGCGAGACCACGGACTTCGACCACATCAAGCGCCACTACTACGCGACCCAGCGCATGATCAACCCGTCCGGCGTCGTCCCGAAGGGCCCGCTCATCGACTGGACGCTCACCGCGCCATGAACATCACCACGAGCGCCCCCGCGACGACGAGCGCGATCCCCACGTAGACGAGGACCCCGCCCACCCGCCACGGCGTGAACAGCGGCTCCGGCAGCCCCTCCGAACGCAGCACCGCCGGCGGGGCCGGCGCGGCGGGCGGGACGGCGGGCGGAGAGGGGACCCGGGCCGGAACGGGGATGCTGGGACGACCCGGCACAGGCCAGGACGGATCCGGGTCGTCCCCACCGGCCACGAGCAGGAGCGCCTCCACCACGCCGGCCGGCATCCGCCGCACCGGGTCCTTCTGGAGCAGGCCGTCCAGGACCGGCCGCAGCGGCCCCGCCCGGAGCGGCGGGTCCGGCTCCTCGGTCAGCACCGCGCCGAAAACGGCCACCGGATCGTCCCGGTGGAACGGCGTGCGTCCTTCGACGGCCGCGTACAGCGTCGCGCCCAGCGCCCACAGATCGGACTCGGGCCGGGCCCGCCCGCCGCGCATCCGCTCCGGCGCGATGTACGCCGGGGACCCCAGCACGCCGCCCTCCCGGGTCAGCGTCGCCTCCCCCTCGATCACCGCGATGCCGAAGTCCGTCAGCACCGTCCGGCCGTCGTCGGCCAGCAGCACGTTCCCGGGCTTCACGTCCCGGTGCAGGATCCCGACGGCGTGGGCCGCTCCCAGGGCCCCCAGCAGCTGCCGGCCGATCCGGGCGGCGCGATCGGGCGGGAGCGGACCCCCTCGCCGGATCTCCTGCCGCAGGGAGCGGCCCTCCACCAGCTCCATGACCACCCAGGGGCGGGCCTCCTCGACCACGACGTCGAAGACGGTCACCACCCCCCGGGTGGCTCAGCCGGGCGGCCGAACGCGCCTCGCGCACCGCGCGCTGCGAGAGCGCGGCCCGTTCGGCCTCGGTCAGCCCGGCCGGCATGAGCACCTCCTTGACGGCGACCTCCCTCCCCAGGACTTCGTCCCGGGCCCGCCAGACGACGCCCATGCCGCCGCGCCCCAGCTCCCCCAGCAGCCGGTAACGGCGCGCGACCAGGCGTTCGCCGGTCGTGCGCCCGGCCCGGGGCGCGGCGTCATCTCTCACACCTGTACTTCGCCGGGAACGCCCGCCCGGATTGCCCCGTCGGAGAATTAGTCCAAGACTGTCCCCGACCTGTCGTTATGCTGACGGGTCGCACTGGAGATCACTTCCCTCCGCGACACGAAAGGCCCGACCGCGATGCGCAGCAACTTCTTCAACAACATGGACCAGGGCCAGCAGCTGCCCGGTCATTTCGCCCTCCAGAACTCCAAGATGCTCCGGATCCACCTGAACGGCGACGTCCTGGCCCGCCAGGGCTCCATGGTCGCGTTCCAGGGCCAGATGGAGTTCGACTACGAGGGCTCCGGCGGCATGGGCAAGTTCCTCAAGAAGGCCCTGACGGGCGAGGGCGTCCCGACCATGCGCGTCAAGGGACAGGGCCTGCTGTTCGTCGCCAACGACGCCGACGACATCCACCTCTTCTACCTGGAGAACGAGGGCCTGACGGTCAACGGCTCCAACATCCTGGCCTACGACGCCCACCTCCAGTCCGACATCCAGCGCGTCCAGGGCGCGGGCATCGCCGCCGGCGGCCTGTTCAACACCACCCTCCAGGGCACCGGCTGGGTCGCCCTCACCACCCACGGCACCCCCGTGATGCTGGACTGCGGCCGCGCCCCCACGTTCGTCGACGGCCAGTCCGCCGTCGCGTGGAGCCAGGGTCTCCACGTGGGCGTCAACAAGACCTTCAAGGCGGGCGCCCTCATCGGCCGGGGCAGCGGCGAGGCCATGCAGCTGGCCTTCCAGGGCCAGGGCTTCGTTCTGGTCCAGGCCAGCGAAGGCCCCACGGTCGCCCCCCACACCCACTGAGTTGATTGCGCAGCCCTTGGCGTCAGGCGTTGGACGCCTTCCTTCGGCGGGCGACGCGGCGATCGCTGGCATCGCTCCGAACTCGCCTTGACGGCTCGCTGCGCGATCAGGTTCTCGCTCACGCTCGAACCTGCCTTCGGACGCGATCGCAACGCCTGGTGTAGTCGGCCTCAGCCACCGCCCGACAACGACCACCGGCGACCGAAACGTTGCGATCGCGTGCGAAGCCGGATTCGAGCCTGCGAGAATCCGATCGCGCAGCGAGCCTCTAGGCGAGTCGGAGCGATGCAGCGATCGCCGAGAGCCCGCCGAAGGAAGGCCCTTCAGGGGCCTGACGCCAAGGGCACTCAATCAAAGCGAGTAGCCTTGACCTGTCTCAGAACTCACCTGCGAGCTGCGGAAGAGGGCGATCTCCGCCGTGTCGACAGAGTCGTCGCAAACTAGTGCCGACCCCAAGATGACCGATTTCGGTGCCAACGAGTGGCTGGTTGACGAGCTGTACCAGAAGTACCTCGAAGACCCCAACTCGGTTGACGAAGCCTGGTGGAACTTCTTCGCGGACTACCAGCCGGACTCCCGGCCGGCCGCGACTCCCGCCTCCCCGGGGGCACCCCAGGCCACCGACGGTGCGGCCAAGGCCGCCAACGGCACCGCGGCCGCTCCGCCGACACCGGCCGAGCCGCCCAAGGCGGCGCCGGCGGCGAAGCCGGCCGAGAAGCCCGCTCCGAAGCCGGCGGAGAAGGCGAAGCCGGCGGCTCCGCCGGTGCCCGCGGGCGCCGAGGAGGTGCGGCTGCGCGGGGTGGCGGCGCGGACGGCCACCAACATGGAGTCGAGCCTGGCGGTGCCGACGGCGACCAGCGTGCGGGCCGTGCCGGCCAAGCTGCTGATCGACAACCGGATCGTGATCAACAACCACCTGAAGCGGGGGCGGGGCGGCAAGGTCTCGTTCACGCACCTGATCGGTTACGCGATCGTCCGGGCGCTGGCGGCGATGCCGGAGATGAACGCGGCGTTCACCGAGGTGGACGGCAAGCCGGTGCTGATCAGGCCGGAGCACGTGAACTTCGGCCTGGCGATCGACCTGCAGAAGCCGGACGGGCAGCGGCAGCTGGTGGTGCCGAGCATCAAGGCGGCCGAGACGCTCGACTTCCGCCAGTTCTGGGCCGCGTACGAGGAGATCGTCCGGAAGGCGCGCGGCAACAAGCTGACGCTGGACGACTTCCAGGGCACGACGATCAGCCTGACCAACCCGGGCACCATCGGCACGGTCCATTCGGTGCCGCGGCTGATGCCGGGCCAGGGCACGATCATCGGCGTGGGCGCGATGGAGTACCCGGCCGAGTTCGCGGGCGCCTCCTCCGAGACGCTGTCGCGGATGGGGATCAGCAAGGTGATGACGCTGACCTCCACCTACGACCACCGGATCATCCAGGGCGCGCAGTCCGGCGACTTCCTGCGCCGGATCCACCAGCTGCTGCTGGGCGAGGACGGCTTCTACGACGAGATCTTCGAGGCGCTGCGGATCCCGTACGAGCCGGTCCGCTGGGTCAAGGACATCTCGGCGTCGCACGACGACGACGTCGCCAAGGTCGCCCGGGTGCACGAGCTGATCCACGCCTACCGGGTCCGCGGCCACCTGATGGCCGACACCGACCCGCTGGAGTACAAGCAGCGCCGCCACCCCGACCTGGACATCCTGCAGCACGGCCTGACGCTGTGGGACCTGGAGCGGGAGTTCGCGACGGGCGGGTTCGGCGGCAAGCCGACGATGAAGCTGCGCGAGATCCTCGGCGTGCTGCGGATGGCGTACTGCCGGACCGTCGGCATCGAGTACATGCACATCCAGGACCCGGAGGAGCGGGCCTGGATGCAGGAGCGGATCGAGGTCCCGCACGAGAAGCCGTCGCGCGAGGAGCAGCTGCACGTGCTGCGCCGGCTGAACACGGCCGAGGCGTTCGAGACGTTCCTGCAGACGAAGTTCGTCGGGCAGAAGCGGTTCTCGCTGGAGGGCGGCGAGTCGGTCATCCCGCTGCTCGACTCGGTGATCTCGGCCGCGGCGAAGGCGAAGCTGGACGAGGTCGTCATCGGGATGGCGCACCGCGGCCGGCTGAACGTGCTGGCCAACATCGTCGGCAAGTCGTACGCGCAGATCTTCGGCGAGTTCGAGGGCAACCTGGACCCGCGGAGCGCGCAGGGCAGCGGCGACGTGAAGTACCACCTGGGCGCCGAGGGCGACTTCGTCGCGGCGGACGGGTCCCGGATCCGCACCGAGCTGGTCGCGAACCCGTCCCACCTGGAGACGGTGGACCCGGTGCTGGAGGGCGTGGTCCGCGCCAAGCAGGACATCCTGGACGTCGGTGAGGCCGGCTTCAGCGTGCTGCCGATCCTGATCCACGGTGACGCCGCGTTCGCCGGCCAGGGCGTGGTGGCCGAGACGCTGAACCTGTCGCAGCTGCGCGGGTACCGCACCGGCGGCACCGTGCACGTGATCATCAACAACCAGGTCGGGTTCACCACGGCGCCGGAGTACTCGCGTTCCAGCGTCTACTCCACCGACGTGGCGCGGATGATCCAGGCGCCGATCTTCCACGTGAACGGCGACGACCCCGAGGCGTGCGCCCGGGTGGCGCGGCTGGCGTTCGAGTACCGGCAGACGTTCAAGAAGGACGTCGTCATCGACATGATCTGCTACCGGCGGCGGGGCCACAACGAGGGCGAGAACCCCTCGTTCACCCAGCCGCTGATGTACGACCTGATCGACGCCAAGCGGTCGGTGCGCAAGCTCTACACCGAGGCGCTGATCGGCCGCGGCGACATCACGGTCGAGGAGGCCGAGGAGTCGCTGCGCGACTACCAGCTCCAGCTGGAGCGGGCGTTCACCGAGACCCGGGAGGCGGCCAAGAAGCCGCTGGAGCCGGGTGCGGTGATCAAGCCGGACGTCGAGGAGCGCATCCCGATCGACCACGGCTCGGCCGGGACGGCGATCAGCGGTGAGACGGTCAAGCGGATCATCGAGTCGCAGCTCAGCCTGCCGGAGGGCTTCAACGTCCACCCGCGGCTGCAGCCGATCCTGCAGCGCCGGGTGCAGTCGGTCGAGGACGACGCGATCGACTGGGCGACCGGCGAGATGCTGGCGCTCGGCTCGCTGCTGATCGACGGCCGGCCGGTGCGGCTGGTCGGCCAGGACACGCGGCGCGGGACGTTCGGCCAGCGGCACGCGGTGCTGGTGGACCGCAAGACCGGTGAGGAGTACACCCCGCTCAAGCAGTTCGGGCAGGGCGTGTCGAAGTTCTACGTGCACGACTCGCTGCTCAGCGAGTACGCGGCGATGGGCTTCGAGTACGGCTACTCCATGACCCGCCCGGACGCGCTGGTGGCCTGGGAGGCCCAGTTCGGCGACTTCGCGAACGGCGCCCAGTCGATCGTGGACGAGTACATCTCGTCGGGCGAGCAGAAGTGGGGGCAGCGCTCCAGCGTCGTGCTGCTGCTGCCGCACGGGTACGAGGGCCAGGGGCCCGACCACTCGTCCGCCCGGATCGAGCGCTACCTCCAGCTGTGCGCGCAGGACAACATGACGGTGGTCTACCCGACCACCTCGGCCAACTACTTCCACCTGCTGCGCTGGCAGGTGCTGTCGGGCCGGGGCAAGCCGCTGATCGTGTTCACGCCGAAGTCGCTGCTGCGGCTGAAGGCGGCGGCGTCGGCGGTCGAGGAGTTCACCGGCGGCGCGTTCAGGCCGGTCATCCCGGAGAGCGACCCGGCGATCGACCCGGCCGGCGTGCGGCGGGTGCTGCTGACCACCGGCAAGATCTACTACGACGTGGTGAACGCCCGTAAGGCGGCCGGTGCGAACGACACGGCCGTGGTGCGGGTGGAGCGGCTGTACCCGCCGCCGGTCGACGAGATCAAGGCGGAGCTGGCCAAGTACCCGGCCGGCACCGAGGTGGTGTGGGTGCAGGACGAGCCGGCGAACATGGGGGCCTGGCCGTTCATGGCGCTCAAGCTCTCGCACCACATCGAGGGGCTGAACATGAAGCGGGTGTCGCGTCCCGCCTCGTCGTCCCCGGCGGTGGGCTCCGCCAAGCTGCACCAGGCGGAGCAGGAGGCGCTGCTCGCGCGGCTGTTCGGCGACAAGCAGGACAAGCAGTAGGCCCAGTAGGTACCAGTAGGTACGCGGCGCGTCCCGAGGGCTCCGGCGGTCTGCCGGGGCCCTCGGCTTGTCGCGGCGGAACGAGAGAGAAGCGACGGCATGTACTTCACCGACCGGGGGATCGAGGAGCTGGTCGAGCGGCGCGGGGGCGAGGAAGTCAGCCTGGGCTGGCTGGCCGAGCGGCTGCGGGAGTTCGTGGATCTGAACCCCGAGTTCGAGACCCCGGTCGAGCGGCTGGCGACGTGGCTGGCGCGGCTGGACGACGAGGACGACGAGGACTGAGCCCGGCCGGGTCCGGCACCGCGAAACGCGATACATCTTGACTTCCCAGGGACGCGACATATCGTGTTTACTGGTACTTGCAGCCCCAAACCGTGACGCAGGCGCTCGGAAAGGCAGGGCACGATGTCGCGCTGGACGATCGACGAACCGGCGACGCTCGACTTCGACGGCGTGGTGGCGCTCAAGGCCACCCTCATCGCCGGGAGCATCTCCGTACTGGCGTCCGAGGAACGGCCGTCGGTGCTGGTCGGGGACGTCGAGGGGCCGCCACTGGTGATCGGGCACGAGGCCGGGATGCTGACGATCACCCATGAGCGGCTGTGGGAGGGCGTGCTGAGCTTCCTGCGCACCCACAAGACCCGGGCGGCGATCACCGTGACGGTACCGCGCGACTGCCCGGTGACGCTCAACCTGGTCTCCGCGGACGCCGTCGTCACCGGGATGACCGCCCGCACGTCCATCCGGAGCGCAGCGGGCGACGTGACGCTGGACGGGGTGACCGGCGACATCGACGCCAACACCGTGTCCGGCGCGATCGAGGCGCAGGGGCTGGACGGGAAGGTGTCGTTCACGTCGGTGTCCGGCGACCTGGCGCTGGCGGGCGGCGCCGTCGACACGCTCGCGGCGCGCACGGTCGGCGGCCGCATCGCCGCGGACGTGGACCTGGCCGCCAAGGGGCGGATCGAGGTCAACACGGTCTCCGGGGAGGTCGCGCTGCGGATCCCCGAATCGGCCGGCGCCGAGGTCTCGCTGCATTCGGCGGCGGGCCGGATCGAGACGTCGTTCGCCCTGGACCGCGAGGAGCGCGCCGTCACCAGGAGCGTGAGCGGCACGCTCGGCGACGGCTCCGGGAGGCTGTCGGTCAACACCGTCTCGGGGAGCGTCGCGCTGCTGGGGCGCGGCGACCCGTCCGAGATCGGCACACCCGGAATGGAGAAGTGAGTTGAGCCCCGTCTTCGGTCACGGCCGCCTGCGGCTGTACCTGCTCAAGCTGCTGGAGGAGAGCCCGCGGCACGGGTACGAGGTCATCCGGCTGCTGCAGGACCGCTTCCTCGGGGTCTACTCCCCCTCCCCCGGCACGATCTACCCGCGGCTCGCCCGGCTGGAGTCCGAGGGGCTGGTCTCGCACGAGGTCGTCAAGGGCAAGAAGGTCTACTCGCTGACCGACAAGGGCCGCGAGGAGCTGGAGCGCCGGATGGACGAGCTGGCCGACCTGGAGGACGAGATCTCCGCCTCGGCCCAGGAGTTCGCCCGCGAGGTGCAGCAGGACGTGCGGCAGACCGTGCGGTCGCTGCGCGAGGAGCTCACCCAGGCCGCCCGGACGATGCGCGACCAGGGGCGCACGACGCCCAAGGACACCAAGGACGTCTGGAAGGAGACCACCGAGCGGCAGAAGGACGAGTGGCGGCGCCAGCGGGACCACTGGCGCGAGCAGACCACGGCGTGGAAGGAGGAGTGGCGCCGCACCTGGGAGGACGCGTGGAAGACCGCGACCGGCTCGCACGAGGACGTCGCCCGCCTCAAGCTGGACCGGCTGCTGCACTCGTTCGTCGAGGACGTGCGCGCGCAGACCCGGCAGGCCCGCCTGGACGACGACGCGCTGGACGCCGTCCAGGCGATGCTGGACGAGACCCGCGACCGGATCCGCGACCGCTTCTAGCCTCTGACTTCTGGCGGGCGCCGCTCAGGGCGTGAAGACGATCTTGCCGAAGAGGTCGCCCTCGTTCATCGCGGCGAAGCCCTCGCGCGCCCGCGACAGCGGCAGCTCGCGGTCGATCAGCGGCCGGGCGCCGCTCTTGGCCAGGAACCGCGCGAGCCGCCCCAGCTGGTCGCGGGTGCCCATCGTGGAGCCCACCACCGACAGCTGGAGGAAGAAGACCCGGTTGAGCTCGGCGGGCGGCACCTGGCCGCTGGTGGCCCCGGAGACCACGATCCGGCCGCCGGGACGCAGCGACTTCAGCGAGTGCGACCAGGTCGCCTGGCCGACCGTCTCCATGACGGCGTCGACCCGTTCCGGCAGCCGCGCGCCGGACTCGAAGACCGCGTCCGCGCCCAGCTCCAGCGCCCGCTTGCGCTTGCCCTCGCTGCGGCTGGTCGCCCAGACCCGGTAGCCGGCCGCCGCGCCCAGCGTGATCAGCGCGGTCGCGACGCCGCCGCCGGCGCCCTGCACCAGCACGGTCGCGCCCGGCTGGAGGTCCGCCTTGTCGAACAGCATCCGGTACGCGGTGAGCCACGCCGTCGGCAGGCACGCGGCCTCGGCGAACGACAGCTCGGCCGGCTTCGGGACGAGGTTGCGCCGCGGCACCGCGACCCGCTCGGCGAACGTGCCGGGATGGGACTCCGACAGCAGCGACCGCTTCGGGTCGAGCGTCTCGTCGCCGCCGCCCCGGTCGGCGTCGCCGATCACCGAGTGGACGATGACCTCGTTGCCGTCCTCGTCCACCCCGGCCGCGTCGCAGCCCAGGATCATCGGGAGCCGCTCGGCGCTCAGCCCCACGCCCTTGAGCGACCACAGGTCGTGGTGGTTGAGCGCGGTCGCCCTCACCGTGACGGTGGTCCAGCCGGCGGGGACCTCGGGTTCGGGCCGGTCCCCCAGCGTCAGGCCGTTCAGCGGATCGTCTGCGTCGAATTGCGTAGCCGTGACTGCGAACATGCCCGAACCCTATTCCGCGGGGCGCGGCCACGCTCGTGCCGGGGCGCCCGCCCCTCCCGGGCGGGCCCCTGCGGGATCGGCCCTACAGGACCTTCGAGAGGAAGTCCTGCGTGCGGGGGTGCCGCGGGTTGGCCAGCACCTCGCGCGGCGCGCCCTGCTCGACGATCACGCCGCCGTCCATGAAGACCAGCGAGTCGCCGACCTCCCGCGCGAACCCGATCTCGTGCGTCACCACGACCATCGTCATGCCGTCCAGCGCCAGGTCCTTCATGACCTCCAGCACCTCGCCGACCAGCTCCGGGTCCAGGGCCGAGGTGGGCTCGTCGAACAGCATCAGCTTGGGCTGCATGGCCAGCGCCCGCGCGATCGCCACCCGCTGCTGCTGCCCGCCCGACAGCTGCGCCGGGTACGCGTCGACCTTGTCGGCCAGGCCGACCCGGTCCATCAGCTTCAGCGCGCGCTCGCGCACCTGCGCCTTGGACTCCCGCTTCACCCGGCAGGGCGCCTCCATGACGTTCTCCAGCGCCGTCATGTGGGGGAAGAGGTTGAAGCGCTGGAACACCATGCCGATGTCGCGGCGCTGCGCCGACACCTCGCGGTCGCGCAGCTCGTACAGCTTGCCGTTCTTCTCCCGGTAGCCGACCAGGTGCCCGGCCACCCAGAGCCGGCCGGCGTCGATCTTCTCCAGGTGGTTGATGCAGCGCAGGAACGTCGACTTGCCCGAGCCGGACGGGCCGATGACGCACATCACCTCGCCCGGCCGCACCGTCAGGTCGATGCCCTTGAGCACCTCCAGCCGGCCGAAGCTCTTGTGGACGTTCTCGGACCGGACCATGTAGTCGTCGACGACCTCGGTGGCCCCGGTGTCCACCGCGGACTGATCCGTCACGGCCCCTCCCCCTTCTTGAGGTCGATGCCGGCGGCCGCCGGAACGGGCCGCTCCGGCCCCGGGCCGTCCTGCCTCGGCCGCCGCCGCTGCCGCCCGCCGCCCGCCGCCGAGCCGCGGGCGAAGTGGCGCTCGATGTAGTACTGGCCCACCAGCAGGAAGCTGGTCAGGATCAGGTACCAGACGCACGCCGCGATCAGCATCGGGAAGACCTGGAACGTCCGGTTGCCGACCGCCTGGAGCTGGAAGAACAGCTCGTTGCTGACCGGCACGAAGGCCACCAGCGAGGTGTCCTTCAGCATCGCGATCGTCTCGTTGCCGGTCGGCGGGATGATCACCCGCATCGCCTGCGGCAGCACCACCCGGCGCATCGTCTGGAAGCGCGACATCCCGAGGGCCGCCGACGCCTCGCTCTGGCCGGGGTCGACCGACAGGATCCCGGCCCGGACGATCTCGGCCATGTACGCGGCCTCCGACAGCGCCAGCGCCAGCAGGCCCGCCATGAAGCCGGTCAGCAAAGTCCGCGCGTCCAGGCTGAACAGCGTGCCGTTCAGGTTCACGCCCAGCAGGTCGCTGAAGAAGCCCGCGAACGGGACGCCGCCGACGTCGTACTGGGCGTACAGGATGCCCATGTTGCCGAACAGGATCGCCAGCACCAGCCGCGGGACCGCCCGGAAGAACCAGGTGTAGAGCCAGGCCACGCCGCTGAGGACCGGGTTCGGCGACAGCCGCATGACCGCCAGGCCGACGCCCATCAGCACGCCGATGACCATCGACAGGACGGTCAGCAGGATCGTGGTGCGGACGCCCTCGATGATGTTGGGCCGGAACGCGTTGTCGATGATGAACGACCATTGGAACTTCTCGTTCGTCACCAGCATGTTGACGAACATCGCGGTCAGCACCGCGATGACCGCCACCGCGACCCAGCGCCCCGGATGCCGGACGGGCACGGCCGCGATGGCCTCCGGCCGTGCCCGCTCCGCCGAGGAGTCCTCGGTTGAATGCGTCATGGGATCAGGGGTTCACTGCCGAGTCGTTGATGGCGCCCGCCTGGACGTTCCACTTCTCCAGGATCTTCTTGTACGTGCCGTCCTGCTGCAGGGCCTTGGTCGCCTCGGAGATCGCCTGCGCGAACTGCGTCTCCTCCTTCTTGACCACGAACCCGTACGGCGCCGCCTCGTAGATGTCGCCGAGCAGGTCGAGCTGGCCGTTGGTCTGCTTGACCGCGTACGCGATGATCGGCGAGTCGGCCAGGCCCGCGTCGTCCTTGCCGGACACGATCGCGGCGGTGGCCTGGTCCTGGCCCTGGTACTGGTCGATCTGGATCTTCGGCTTGCCGGCGTCCTCGCAGGCCTTGGACTTCTTCTCGATGTCCTCGACCTGGACGGTGCCCTTCTGCACGGCGACCTTCTTGCCGCAGGCGTTGTCGGGCTGGATCCCCGCGGGGTTGCCCTTCTTGGTCGCCCACTGCGTCCCGGCGTTGAAGTAGCTCACCATCGTGACCTGCTGCTTGCGCTCGGGGTTGATGGTGAACGAGGACACGCCGGCCTCGTACTTGCCGGACTGCACGCCCGGGATGATGTCGTCGAACTTGGAGGTGACCCACTCGGCCTTGATGCCGAGCTTGGCGGCCACGGCGTCGAACAGCTCGCGGTCCCAGCCCTCGACGGTCTTGCCGTCGGCGGCCAGGAACTCGTTCGGCGCGTACGACGAGTCGACGCCGATGACGATCTTGCCGTCCGCCTTGATCGCGGCGGGGACCATGCCGGCCAGCCGGGAGTCGGCGCCGCCGGTCGGGGTGATCTTCTCGCCCGCCCCGGGCTCTTCCTTCTCCCCGCAGGCCGACAGGGCGAGGGCGCCCGTCAGCACAAGCGCGCTCGCCGTGACGATGTGGCGGCGCAGAGAACCAGTGGTCACAGGTCCCCTCCAGTCTGGTATCGGTGGATCTCGGAGGATCCAAACGGTGTTGCATAGTTTTGCGTACACCGGGCGTGATCTGGATAAAGGCTCCGAAACAATCGGACAACAAGGCTATTCGGGCGGCCCCGTGCACCGACCAAGATCTTCTCACGTGTCGCACCGGAGTCATCACTCCGTGTCACGGACGTGACGGCCACCACCCCCCGCGGCCCATGGGCGGCGGGCCGTACTGTGGCACAATCGGACAACGGGTGACCCCCGTACGTCGCGAGATGCCCTCCAGGTGACCGGCCACCACACCACACCACCGCGGCGGCATCGCCCGAAATCCCACATTTCACTGACAGGGGTCGCTGTGGCTGCTGAGCCCAATTCCACCGAACCGCATTCTTACGACGACGATCCGGCGTTCCCGCTGCACCGCGGCGGCAAGCTGGAGGTCCGCTCGACCATCCCGGTGCGCGACAAGGACGACCTGTCCCTCGCGTACACCCCGGGCGTGGCGCGGGTCTGCACGGCCATCGCCGAGAACCCCGAGCTGGCCCACGAGTACACCTGGACCTCCAAGGTCGTCGCGGTCGTCACCGACGGCACCGCCGTCCTCGGCCTGGGCGACATCGGCCCGGCCGCCTCCATGCCCGTGATGGAGGGCAAGTCCCTCCTCTTCAAGGAGTTCGCCGGCGTCGACTCGGTCCCGATCGCGCTCGGCTGCACCGGCGTGGACGAGATCGTCGACACCGTGATCCGGATGGCCCCCAGCTTCGGCGGCATCAACCTCGAGGACATCAGCGCCCCGCGCTGCTTCGAGATCGAGGACCGGCTGCGCGCCGCCCTGGACATCCCGGTCTTCCACGACGACCAGCACGGCACCGCGATCGTCACGCTGGCGGCGCTCAAGAACGCCGCCCGGCTGACCGGCCGCCCGCTGTCCGAGCTGCGCGCCGTGGTCGCGGGCGCCGGCGCGTCCGGCGTGGCCGTGACCCGGATGCTGCTGAACGCCGGCATCGGCGACATCGCCGTCTCCGACAGCAAGGGCCTCATCTACGCCGGCCGGGACGGGCTCAACCCGATCAAGGAGGCGCTGGCCGCCGACACCAACAAGGCCGGGCTCAAGGGCTCCACGGAGGAGGCGCTGCGCGGCGCCGACGTGTTCATCGGCCTGTCCGGCAGCACCGTCCAGGAAGCCTGCGTCGCCACGATGGCCGAGGACGCGATCGTCTTCGCGCTGTCCAACCCCACCCCCGAGGTGGAGCCGGACGTGGCCCGCAAGCACGCCCGCGTCGTCGCCACCGGCCGCAGCGACCACCCCAACCAGATCAACAACGTGCTCGCGTTCCCCGGCATCTTCAAGGGCGCCCTGGAGGTCCGGGCGCACACGATCACCGAGGGCATGAAGCTCGCGGCGGCCGACGCGCTGGCCGCCATCGTGGGCGACGACCTGGCCCCCGACTACGTGATCCCCGGGCCGTTCGACGAGCGGGTCGCCCCCGCCGTCACCGCCGCGGTGGCCGAGCAGGCCCGCGCCGAGGGCGTCAACCGCATCTGATTTTCACGGGTTTCGGCCTGTGTCGCCTGGTTCAGGGCGACACAGGCCGTAATCATGTGCAAAGTCGACGATCACGGCAGACGTGGATAACCTGCGGCGACTCCCGCCTCTCAACCGTGATATTCCCGTCTTGTCACGCTCCGCACCGGACGATATTTCATATCGGCCGCGACATAGGCCGGGCCGATTCGACGTACAGGGTGTAATACTCGGCAGGGGGGAATGACCGTACGTCCGATCAGGGTCGACTCCGTCAGGAGTTCATGTGGACCTCGCCTCTTACGCCGACCTGGCGATCGAGCTCGTCAACACCCAGGACCGCGCCGGCGACGGCCTGCGCGACCTCCAGGGCCTCACCGCCCTGGTGGCGCAGAAGCCGCATCTGGGCGGCCGCGTCGGGCACCGCGACCTCGACACCATGCGCGGCCTGCGCGACCAGCTGCGGGCCATCTTCGCGGCCGCCGGCGCGGGCGACGAGGACGGCGCCGTCGAGCGCCTCAACTCGCTGCTCATCCAGCACCCGATCCACCCGCAGCTGTCCCGGCACGACGACCACGGCTGGCACGTGCACCTCAACGAGGCCGGCTCCATCCCCGACCGGTACGCCGCGCGCGCCGCGATGGGCCTGGCCGTCAAGATCGGCGAGCAGGGCATCGACCGGCTCGGCACCTGCCGCGCCGAGGGCTGCGGCCGGGTCTTCTTCGACACCACCGCCAACCGCTCGCGGCGCTACTGCTCCGACCGCTGCGCCGCGAGCCGGCACGGCGTGGCCGCCGCCGACCGCCCGCAGCAGCCCCGGGTGACCGAACCGCTGGTGGCCCACCGCAACGGCCGCCGGGGCCCCGGTCACGACGACGGCGCGGAGCGTCCCGCGGGGAACACCGCGAGCCGCGACGGCGGCCAGTAGCGCGCCACCACGCGCCCCACCACCAGCCGGTCCGGCACGGCGCCGAAGTCCCAGCTGTCCTGCCGGCCCGGCGCGCGCTGGTTGTCGCTCTCCAGCCACCAGCCGTCCCCGTCGCGGTGCGCCGCCCGCTTGACCGTCAGCAGCCCGTCCCGTTCCGGGTGGCGGGCCACCACCAGGTCGCCCGCGGTCACATGCGCGGCGCCGTACCGTACGAGCAGCAGGTCGCCCGGCCGCAGCGCGGGCAGCATCGACTCCCCCGCCACCGCCATCGCCCGAAGCGGAGACCGCACCTCGGCATACCTCGCCCTCTATCGGTGAGACAGGTCACAGGACCGGCCGGACCCCGCGGGTCCTAGGCCGAAATACCGAGCGCCCTGGCCGTACGGCGCCGGGGCCACAAGAGTAATGTCGGGGCCCTGAGCATGATCCGAAACGAGGGAAGGGAAACGCAGGTGCTCGTCAACCTTCTGCGTCCGAAGACCACGGTCTCCGCGCACTGCGACCTGCCGTGCGGTGTCTACGACCCGGCGCAGGCCCGCATCGAGGCCGAGTCCGTCAAGGCGATCTGCGAGAAGTACGCCGCGAACGAGGACCCGGTCTTCCGCGCACGCGCCATCAACATCAAGGAGCAGCGCTCCGAGCTGGTCAAGGAGCACCTGTGGGTGCTGTGGACCGACTACTTCAAGCCGCCGCACTTCGAGAAGTACCCCCAGCTCCACGAGCTGTTCAACAAGGCCACGAAGCTGGCCGGTGGCGGTGGCGGCACCAAGTCCAGCATGGACGTGGCGGTCGCCGAGGAGCTGCTGAGCAAGATCGCGGAGATCGACAAGATCTTCTGGGAGACCAAGCAGGGCTGACGCCCGCTCCAGGGGCCGCCCGTCCGCCGGGCGGCCCCTTTCCCGTCCCCGGATAGCCTGGCGGGCATGATTCGCCCTGCTACGCCCGACGACGTTCCCGCCATCCTGAAGCTCGTCCGCGACCTCGCCGAGTACGAGCGCGCCCTGCACGAGGTGAAGGCCACCGAGGAGGACCTGCGGGCGAGCCTGTTCGGGGACGACCCCAAGGTGTTCGCGCACGTGGCCGAGCACGAGGGCGAGGTCGCCGGCTTCGCGCTGTGGTTCCTGACGTTCTCCACCTGGCTCGGCCGCCACGGGATCTACCTGGAGGACCTGTACGTGGACCCGGCCGCCCGCGGGACCGGGCTCGGCCGGGCGCTGCTGGCCGAGCTGGCCCGGATCGCCGACGAGCGCGGGTACGGGCGGGTGGAGTGGGCCGTCCTCAACTGGAACACGCCGGCGATCGGCTTCTACGAGTCGCTCGGCGCCCGCCCGCAGGACGAGTGGACCACGTACAGGCTCACGGGGGACGCGCTGACGCGGCTCGCCCGCGGGTGATCTATTTCTCGGCGGGCCGGTGTTTGCCCTGCGACAACTGAGGTGTCCACGGACATTGCCGCCGAAGCCGCGCGCGCCGAAGTCTCCCAGAGGGCCGCGCAGGCGGTAGTTTCGAAGGAGCGGGACCCAATCCTGCGAGGGAGTGAAGTGACCGAGGAGACCGCGGCCATGCCGGCCGGTACGAAGTTGTCCGTGCGTGATGTGGTGACGGTGAAGCTGCCCGCCGCCGGTGCGTATCTTTCGGTTCTGAGAACCGCCACCGCGGGGCTCGCCGCCCGCCTCGACTTCACGCTGGACGAGATCGAGGACCTGCGGATCGCCGTCGACGAGGCGTGCGCGATGCTGCTCGCGCAGGCGGTGCCGGGAACCGATCTGACCTGCGAGTTCGAACTGACGGGAGAGGCGATGCGGATCGCGGTGTCGGTCCTCACCGTGGACGGCGCCGAGCCCAGCCGCGACACCTTCGCCTGGACGGTGCTGTCCTCGCTTGCCGGCGAGGTCGACGCCCAGGCGGGCGCGGACGACCGGGTCACCGTGACGCTGCAGAAGCGCCGCGGTACGGCGGGGGCCCCGTGACAGAGAAGACGACCGTGGCCAACGACGCGGGAAACGAGCGCGCCGGGAACGAGCCCGCCGAGGGCACCGAACCCGCCGAGCGCACTGAGCCCACCGAGCGGACCGAGCGCGCCGAGAGGACCGAGAGCGCCGTACCGGACCGTGCGCGCGCCCGCGCCCTGTTCGAGCGCCTGGCCGAGCTGCCCGAGGGCGACCCTGAGCGCCAGCGCATCCGCGACCAGCTGGTCGAGCTCCACCTGCCGCTGGTGGAGTACCTCGCCCGCCGGTTCCGCAACCGGGGCGAGTGGCTGGACGACCTGATCCAGGTCGCCACCATCGGCCTGATCAAGTCGATCGACCGCTTCGATCTGGAGCGCGGGGTGGAGTTCTCCACCTACGCGACGCCGACGATCGTGGGCGAGATCAAGCGGCACTTCCGCGACAAGGGCTGGGCCGTGCGGGTCCCGCGCCGGCTGCAGGAGCTGAAGCTCTCCCTGACCAAGGCGATCAGCGATCTCGCGCAGCGCGAGGGGCGGGCGCCGACGGTCAGCGAGCTGGCCGCGCACCTGCAGATGAGCGAGGAGGAGGTGCTGGAGGGACTGGAGTCGGCGAACGCCTACTCGACGGTCTCGCTGGACGCCCCCGACTCCGGCGACGAGGACGCGCCCGCGGTGGCCGACTCGCTCGGGATGGTCGACGAGTCGCTGGAGGGCGTGGAGTACCGCGAGTCCCTCAAGCCGCTGCTGGAGAAGCTGCCCGCCCGCGAGAAGAAGATCCTGCTGCTGCGCTTCTTCGGCAACATGACGCAGTCGCAGATCGCCGCCGAGCTGGGGATCTCGCAGATGCACGTATCCCGGCTGCTGGCCCGCACGCTGGCCCAGCTCCGCGAGGGGCTCACCGCCGACGAGTGAGCCGCAGGGGCGCCTGACAGCGCCCCGGAGGCGAACGGGCGGCACGAGTGACCGGCAGGCGGCCCCCGAAGATCAGGTGGGCCGCTTGCCGGTGTCCTGCTCCGGCCTTTCCTTGCCGGGCGCCGTGTCCGCCGCGCTCCCGGCGTCCGCCGGGGCTTCCTCGTCGCCGGGGTCGCCGGGGTCGCCGGGGCGTTCGACGAGCCAGTCGGTGCTGGGCGGGCTCAGGGCGAGCACCAGCGTCAGGACGGCGGCCAGGCCGAGGGGCACCGCCAGCAGCGGCTGCTCGCTCTGCCACAGCGACCACGCCACCGGCAGCGCGAAGAGCTGCGTGAGAACGGTGGGCGCGCGGCTCCACGGCTCGGCGCGGAGCAGGCCGCGCGCGCACGCGAGCATTCCGGCGCCGCCGGCCAGCGCCAGCACGGTGACCCCGATCGCGCTCGCGGGATCGACCGCCTCGCCGATGACCGTCTCGAAGCCGACGAAAAGGCCGAATCCGATCGCCGTGGCGCCCTCGGCGGCTTCCAGCGCGGCGGCGGCGTTCACGGTCATGGGGCGTTTCGTCACAACTCGAAACCCTACTCGCACCGGCGCGGTGGATACGCTTGCGCCGTGCGCGCGATGCTCATCGCCAACCCCAAGGCGACCTCGACCTCCCGGCGGGCCCGCGACCTGATGATGCGGGCCGTGTCCGGCGACCTCGACGTGGACCTCGCCGAGACCGGCCACCGCGGCCACGCCGTCGAACTGGCCCGCCAGGCGGCGGTGGAGCGCTACGACGTCGTGGTGGCCGTGGGCGGCGACGGCACGGTCAACGAGGTCGTGAACGGCCTGCTGGCCAAGGGGCCGTCCCCCGACCTGCCCGCGCTGGCGGTGCTGCCGTGCGGGAGCGCGAACGTGTTCGCGCGGGCCGTCGGGCTGCCGGGCGAGCCGGTGGGCGCGACCCGCGCCCTGCTGGAGGCGCTGCGGGCGGGCCGGCACCGGACGGTCGGCCTGGCCACCGCCTGCCGGCCGGGCGAGGCCGAGCGGTACTTCACGTTCAGCGCGGGCGTGGGGCTGGACGCGGAGGTCGTCCGCGAGGTGGAACGGCGGCGGCTCGCGGGTGCCAGGGCCGATCCGTCGCTGTACGTGCGCGCCGCAGTCCGGCAATTCTTCGCCGGCACGGAACGGCGCCGGCCGCCGCTGACCGTGGAAGTGCCGGGCCGGCCGACGATTTCCGGGCTCTTTCTCGCGTTCGTCAGCAATACCTCGCCGTGGACATTCCTGGGTCCCTATCCGGTGAATCCGAGTCCGCGCGCGCAGTTCGGGCGCGGGCTGGATGTGTTCGGGATGCGCTCGATGGACGTGGCCCCGGTGCTGGGCGCGCTGGCCGGGATGCTGACCGCGCGGTCCCGCCCCGTGCGCGGCAGGGACGTTCTCAACCTGCACGATGCGGCCCAGGTCACACTGCATGCCGACCGTCCGATGGCGTTCCAGCTGGACGGCGAGTACCTGGGCGAGTGCGAGACCATCACGTTCCGATCGGTGCCGAAGGCGGTACGGATCGTCATATGAGGTCGACGCGGGTGTTGTTTAACCGGAAAGCAACATCGCCGACCCACTGATGTGACACATGCGACATCCATACTTCGAGAAACAGTTCTCCAAGGTCTTGCGTCTGGTGACAGCCCCCTGACACGCTCAAAGTGCGTTCGCCGACGGGAAGCCCTGCGCAGTCCGCCTCCTGATCGCCGCGTCGCACCGACTTCCGTCCCGCGGCCCCCACCCAGCGGCTCGGGCGGTCGTGACATGTGAACCAGTTCACAAGTGGAGTCGTCTTCCTCCACCTGACGAAGGAGTGGACCGCATGGACTGGCGCCACCGCGCAGCCTGCCGTGACGTGGACCCCGAGCTGTTCTTCCCGATCGGCAACACCGGGCCCGCGATCCTGCAGATCGAAGAGGCCAAGCAGGTATGCCGCCGCTGCGACGTCAGCGACGCCTGCCTCGCCTGGGCCCTGGAGTCCGGCCAGGACTCCGGCGTCTGGGGCGGCATGGGCGAGGACGAGCGCCGCGCCCTCAAGCGCCGCGCCGCCCGCATGCGCGCCCGCGCCAACATGAACGCCACCGCCTGACCCGCACCCCCGTACGGTCCACTCCTCCGAAGACGCAGGAGCCCGGCCGGAGCGGCGCCCGCTTCCGAACCCCCGGGTCGGAAAGCCCCGCGCCCCGGCGGCACACCCGGCGCCCATGGCCACGCCATGGGCGCTCGGCGTCGCGGGCCCCGGTCACGGGCGCGGCGCCCCCGGCCGGCGCTGCTCCAGCGGCACGTCCACCACGACCTCGGTGCCCCCGGCCGGCCGCCGCCGGAAGTCCAGCCGGCCGCCCAGCTCCCCGACGATCAGGGTCCGGACGATCTGCAGCCCCAGGCTGTCGGTGCTCTCCACGTCGAAGTCGGCGGGCAGCCCGACCCCGTCGTCGGACACCACCACGGCCAGCCGCGGCGCCGCCGCCTCCTCCTCCTGCTGCTGCTCCCCCTCTTCCTCCTCGTACCGGTGCGCCACGACCTCCAGGGTCCCGAACCGGTTGGACAGGCCGTGCTCCAGCGCGTTCTGCAGCAGCTCGGTCAGCGCCATCGCCAGCGGCGTCGCCACCTCCGCCGACAGCACCCCGAAGCTCCCCGTCCGCTTGGGCGCGACCCGCGTCTCCGGCGTCGACACCTCCCCCGCCATCATGATCACGCGGTCGGCGATGTCATCGAAGTCGATCAGCTCGTCCGGGGTGAGGGACAGCGTCTCGTGCACGATCGCGATCGAGCCGACGCGCCGTACCGCCTCGTCCAGCGCGGCCCGGCCCTCCGGGATCTGGAGCCGCCGGGCCTGGAGGCGCAGCAGCGCCGCCACCGTCTGGAGGTTGTTCTTCACCCGGTGGTGGATCTCCCGGATGGTGGCGTCCTTGGTCATCAGCTCGCGGTCCCGCCACCGCAGCTCGGTCACGTCCCGGCACAGCACCACCGCGCCGATCCGCGTCCCGCCGACCACCAGCGGGATCGTCCGCAGCTGCATCACCGAACCGCGCGTCTCCACCTCCACCTCGCGCGGCGCGCGGCCGCTCAGCACCGCCGTCAGCGCCTCCTCCAGCGGCTCGCCGGTGTCGCACAGCCGGGTCGTCACCGCGCCCAGCGACTCCCCCACCAGGTCGGCCGGGAACCCCAGCCGCCGGTACGCCGACTGCGCGTTCGGGCTCGCGTAGGTGACCCGTCCCGCCCGGTCCAGCCTGATCAGCCCGTCCCCGACGCGCGGCGACCGGACCATGTTCGGCTCCTCGCCCGGAACCGGGAACCGCCCCTCCGCGATCATCTGCGCGAGGTCGCTCGCGCTCTGCAGGTACGTCAGCTCCAGCCGGCTCGGCGTCCGCGCCGAGCTGAGGTTCGTGCTCCGCTGGATGACGCCGAGGAGCTTCACGCCGCGCCGTACGGGGATCGACTCCTCCCGCACCGGGATGCCGCTCCCCCACTCCGGATCGCCCTCCCGGACGATCCGGCGCTCCCGCCACGCCACGTCGATCAGCCCGCGCCGCCCGGTCCGCACGATCTTGCCGACCAGGTCCTCCGGGTAGGCCGTCGGCCCCGTCGTCGGGCGCATCTGCGCGATCGCCACCCACCCGTGCACCGCCCCCGGCACCCCGGGATCCCGCCGCCGCGACGCCGCCTCCGCCGGCGGCAGCGCGTCCGGCGACCGCAGCGGGACCCAGAGCAGCAGGTCGGCGAACGACAGGTCGGCCAGCAGCTGCCAGTCCGAGACCAGCGCGTGCAGCCACTCAAGGTCGGCATCGGTGAGATCGGTGTGATCCCGCACCAGATCACTCAACGTAGGCACGGTTCATTATGGGGGGGACGCCCCGCTGCCCCCGCCCCGGCGGGGGGCTCGGCCGGCGCGGCTGGCAGGATTCGTGCATGCGTCCCCCTGACCCTCTCGCGCGGCTGCGGGCCGCCACGGCACGGCGCGAACGGGCGGGGCTGCGGCGGCGGCTGCGGGCCCGTACCGGCGACCATGACGGGCTCATCGACCTCGCCTCCAACGACTACCTCGGGCTGGCGCGCGATCCGCGGCTGGTCGCGGGGGCCACGGCGGCGGCCCGGGAGTACGGGGCCGGGTCGACCGGGTCACGGCTCGTCACCGGGACGACCGAGCTGCACGCGGAGCTGGACCGGCGGCTGGCGGCGCTCACCGGCAGCGCCGCGGGGCTCGTGTTCTCCTCCGGTTTCCTGGCGAACCTGGGCGCGGTGGCGGGGCTGGCGGGGGCGGCCGACCTGGTGGTGTCCGACCAGGTCAACCATGCCTCGATCGTGGACGCGTGCCGGCTGTCCCGCTCCCGGGTCGTGATCGTCCCGCACCGGGACGTGGCCGCGGTCGAGCGCGCCCTGGCCGAGCGGGACGAGGAGCACGCGCTGGTCGTCACCGACGCCGTGTTCTCCGTGGACGGCGACCTGGCGCCGCTGGCCGGGCTGCACCGCGCCGTGCGGGCCCACGGCGCGCTGCTGGTGATCGACGAGGCGCACGCGCTGGGCGTCGTCGGGGAGCGGGGGCAGGGCGCCGCGCACGCCGCGGGGCTGGCCGGCGAGCCCGACGTGGTGCTGACGCTGACGCTGTCCAAGGCGCTCGGCTCCCAGGGCGGTGCGGTCCTCGGGGCGCCCGAGGTGATCGAGACGCTGGTGGACACGGGGCGCGCGTTCATCTTCGACACGGGCCTGAACCCGCCCGCCGTGGGCGCCGCGCTGGCCGCGCTGGACGTCCTGGACGAGGAGCCCGGCCTGCCCGCCCGGGCCCGCGACCGGGCCCGCCGCATGGCGGGGATCGCCGCCGGGCTGGGGCTGGAGACCACCGAGGAGCCCGCCGCCGCGGTCGTCCCCGTGGTCCTGGGCGAGCCGGAGGCGGCCGTACGGGCCGCGGAGATCTGCGCCGAGGCCGGTGCACGGGTCGGCTGCTTCCGGCCGCCCTCCGTGCCCAAGGGACGCGCCTGCCTGCGGCTCACCGCCCGCGCCACCGTCGGCGAGGCGGACCTCACAGCGCTGGGGCGGGCTCTCTCGGCCGTCGCCGGGCTGCACCGACCATAATCTTCATAGTTAACATCGGGGACAACCGATGATGAACGTGAGGAGAGACCGTGACGGAGGTCAGGGGCGGGCCCCGGCACGGGGGCGGGTACGAGCGCGCGCCGCTCGGCGACATCGGCAAGCACCGCTCGGTCCAGGCGCCCCGCATCCCCAAGTACTACAAGCTGAAAGAGCTGCTGGTCGAGCTGATCCAGTCGCTCCCGCCGGGCAGCCCGCTGCCGCCCGAGCGCACGCTGGCCGAGAAGTACGAGACGTCCCGCACGACCGTCCGGCAGGCCCTGGCCGAGCTGGTCGTCGAGGGCCGGCTCCAGCGCATCCAGGGCAAGGGCACGTTCGTCGCGAAGCCGAAGGTCTCCCAGGAGCTCCAGCTGGTCAGCTACACCGAGGACATGCGCCACCACGGCCTGCGCCCGGAGACCCGCATCCTGGAGATCGGGTACGTCTCCGCCGACGAGCGGCTGGCCACCCTGCTCGGCATCCGCCCGGGCGGCCGGGTCCTGCGGATCCACCGCCTCCGGCTGGCCGACGGCGAGGCCATGTCGATCGACACCTCGCACCTGCCGGCCCGCCGCTTCCCCGGCCTGCGCCGCGAGCTGCCCCGGCACCACTCCCTGTACGAGACGCTGGCCACCGCGTACGACGTCCACCTCACCGAGGCCGAGGAGACGATCGAGACGGTCCTGGCGACCCCGCACGACGCCCAGCTCCTGGCCGTGGACGTCGGCCTGCCGCTCCTGCTGCTGTCCCGGCACGCCTTCGACGCCACCGGCCAGCCCGTCGAGTGGGCCCAGTCGCTCTACCGCGGCGACCGGTACAAGTTCATCACCCGCCTCCGCCGCGACTGAGCCCGGCCGCGCGGGCGGGTCAGGCGCGGGCGCCGCGGACCAGGCGGCCGGGGAGGTCGCCGGTGGGCTCGCCGTCGGCGAAGGTCTGGACGCCGGAGACGAAGGTGGCCAGGTAGCCGTCGGCGCGCTGGATCAGGCGGCGCCCGCCGGCGGGGAGGTCGTGGACCATCTCGGGGCGGCGCAGGGCCACCCGGTCGTGGTCGATCAGGTTGAGGTCGGCCTTCATGCCGGGGGCGATGACGCCGCGGTCGGCCAGGCCGTACAGGCGGGCGGTGTCGCGGGTCATCATCCGGACGACGTGCTCCAGCGGCAGCGTCGCGCCGCGGGTGCGGTCGCGGGCCCAGTGGCTCAGCATCGTGGTCGGCATGGAGGCGTCGCAGATGAAGCCGCAGTGGGCGCCGCCGTCGCCGAGGCCGAGGACGGCGCGCGGGTGGGTGAGCATCTCGCGCTGGGCGTCCAGGTCGTTCGCGGCGTAGTTGAGGAGCGGCATCAGCAGGACGTTGCGGCCGTCGTCCTCCAGCAGCAGGTCGTACAGCAGTTCCATCGGGTCGCGGCCGGCCGCCGCCGCGCGGGCCGCCACGGACGTCTCGGGGGCGGGCTCGTAGTCGGGGCGCTCGGCGGCGAGGGGGAACAGCCGCTCGGGGAAGCCCCGCACCATCGAGGCGAGCAGGTCGTCGCCGGGCTTCTCGGCGAGGATGCGCCGCTTGGTCTCGGGGCGGCGCATCCGGGCGACGCGTTCGGCGCGCGGCAGCAGCGCGATCTCCATGTACGCCGGGTGGTCGCCGAACGCGTGCAGCGACTCCAGTGAGATGAGCATGCCGAACGGGCGGCACGCGACCTGCGGGTACAGCCGGGCGCCGGCGGCGGCCGACAGGTCGAGCAGCTCGCGCCACATGTCGGGGACGGCGTCGATCTGCAGGAGCGCGAACGACACGGGCCGGCCGATGGCGGCCGAGAGCCGCCGCATCCAGGCGACCTCCTTGGGCGGGGCGTTGACGTCCTCGCCGGCGGCTCCGGCCGGGGCGATCTCGTACACGCCGGTGCCGAGCTCGCGGAGCGCCTCGCCGATGCCGAACAGCTCGTCCTCGGCGGCGAACGTGCCGGGGACGGGCTCGCCGTCGATGGCGGTGTGGGCGAGGGTGCGGGAGGTGGAGAAGCCGAGCGCGCCGGCGGCGACGCCCTCCTTGACGATCGCCTTCATGGCGGCGATGTCGGCGGCGGTGGCGGGCTCGTTGCGGGCGCCGCGCTCGCCCATGACGTACGCGCGGACCGCGCCGTGCGGGACCTGCGTGCCGACGTCCATGGTCCGGGGCCTGGCGTCGAGGGCGTCCAGGAACTCGGGGAAGCTCTCCCACTCCCAGGTGATGCCCTCGGCGAGCGCGGTGCCGGGGATGTCCTCGACGCCCTCCATCAGCCCGATGAGCCAGTCGTGCCGGTCGCGGGCGGCGGGCGCGAAGCCGACCCCGCAGTTGCCCATGACGACGGTGGTGACGCCGTGCAGGGAGGACGGGGCGAGCTGCGAGTCCCAGGTGGCCTGGCCGTCGTAGTGCGTGTGGATGTCGACGAAGCCGGGGGTCAGCAGCGCGCCGTCCGCGTCGACGGTACGGCGCGCCGGCCCGGCCGGCCGGGGCCCGACCTCGGTGATCCGCCCGCCGGTGACGGCGACGTCGGCGCCGTAGGGGGCCGCGCCCGTGCCGTCGACGACGCGGGCGTTCCTGATGAGCAGGTCCTTCATGGTGCCCTCCTCGGCCTCCCGCCGAGGCTAACCCGGACACCAAGCAAGCGGTAGGTCTAAAGGGTCCTGGAGAGGGCCTTGATGGGCATCTGGAGCTCGGTGAGGAGGTCCAGGTCCTTCTCGGCCGGGCGGCCAAGGGTGGTCAGGTAGTTGCCGACGATGATGGCGTTGATGCCGCCGAGCATGCCGTCGCGGGTGCCGAGGTCGCCGAGGGTGAGCTCGCGGCCGCCGGCGTACCGCAGGATCGTGCGGGGCAGGGCCAGCCGGAACGCGGCGATGGTCTTGAGGGCCTCGGCGCCCTCGACCAGGGGGTGGTCGGCGAACGGGGTGCCGGGGCGGGGGGCCAGGAAGTTCAGCGGGACCTCGTCGGGCTCCAGCTCGGCCAGCTGGCCGGCGAACTCGGCGCGCTGCTCGACGGTCTCGCCCATGCCGATGATGCCGCCGCAGCACACCTCCATGCCGGCCTCCTTGACCATGCGGAGGGTGTCCCAGCGCTCCTCCCAGCTGTGCGTGGTGACGACGCTGGGGAAGTGCGAGCGGGCGGTCTCCAGGTTGTGGTTGTAGCGGTGCACGCCCATCTCGGTGAGCTCGTCCACCTGCTCCTGGGTGAGCATGCCGAGCGAGCACGCGATGTTGATGTCGACGGCCGCGTTGATCGCGTCGATCCCCGCGCGGACCTGCTGCATGAGGCGCTCGTCCGGCCCGCGCACGGCGGCGACGATGCAGAACTCGGTGGCGCCGGTCTTCGCGGTCTCCTTGGCGGCCTCGACGAGCTCGGGGATGTTCAGCCAGACCGCGCGGACCGGGGAGGTGAACTGGCCCGACTGGGAGCAGAAATGGCAGTCCTCGGGGCAGCCGCCGGTCTTGAGGGAGACGATGCCCTCCACCTCGACCTCGGGACCGCACCAGCGCATCCGGACCTCGTGGGCGAGCGCGAGCAGCTCCTCCAGCCGGTCGTCGGGCAGGGTCAGGCATTCCAGCACCTGGCCGCCGGAAAGGCCGCGGCCCTCCTCCAGCACCTGCCGCCGCGCCGTTTCGAGGATGTCGCTCACGGGATCTCCTTTGTGGGGTGGCTTCACGTTAGGGGGTCGTGGTCGGCGCGGAAGACGGCGGGGTCGAACGTCCCGCCGAACGGGGGCGCCAGCGCGGCGTGCGCGGCGAGCAGGAACTCGGCGGGTTCGAGGGAGCCGGCGCCGGCCGGGAGCGCGCCGGCCAGCGGGCGCGCCGCGATCGTCTCCAGGTCGCGGACGTTGCTGCGCATGGCGAGGTCGGGCTTCTCCGGCCACTCGCCGATGACGACGCCCGCGGGCTGCACGCCGCGGTGCGCCATCGCCTCCAGGGTCAGCGCCGTGTGGTTGAGCGTGCCGAGGTCGGGCCGGGCCACCACGACGACGGCCGCGCCGAGCCAGCGGGCCAGGTCGGCGACCGTGGTCCCCTCCTCGTCGTAGCGGACGAGGAGGCCGCCGGCGCCCTCGACCAGGACGAGGTCGCGGGTCTCGCCCAGCTCGCGGACGCGTTCGGCGACGTCGGTGAGGCGGAGGGGCGGCAGGCCCGCGTGGCGGGCGGCCGCGGCGGGCGACAGCGGATCGGGGAAGCGGGCGTACTCGTGCAGGTCCCGCACGCCCGCCAGCCGGCGGACGTCGTCGAGGTCGCCGGGCTCGCCCGGCGCCACCCCGGTCTGGCCGGGCTTCACCACGGCCACGGCCGCGCCGCGGGCCGCCGCCAGCGCCGCCAGGGCGGCGGTGACGATCGTCTTGCCGACCCCGGTGCAGGTCCCGGTCACCACGAGCACGCTCACGAGCGGCACCCTAGTACGGCGCCGCCGGGCCGGGCCCGCGCGGAACCGACAGGGTTGACGGCCCGGTTTTTGTACGGGCCGGGAACCGGTCAAGGGCGCGTGGCGTCCAAGCCGCATGGCCCGTCCATCCGTACGCTTCGCAAGCGTGGTGAATCGGGGGGCCGCCGTGGCGCTCGCCGGGGCGGTGGCCCTGGTCGCGTGCGGCGGCGGGCAGGAGTCCGCGCGGTCGGAGCCGCCGTCGCCGCGCTCCGACCCGGCGCGGCAGGAGCCGGCGCGGGACGGGACGCTCGCTCTGCGGTGGCGGATGACGGGCGGGATCGCCGGGCTGGGCGGGCCGGGGACCGTACCGGAGTTCTCGCTGTACGAGGACGGCCGCACGATCGTCCGCGAGGAGCGCACCGGCCAGCTGCGGGAGTACCGGCTGCATCCGGCGGCGGCGCGGAAGCTGCTGCTCGAAGCGCGCGCGGCGGGGCTGGACAGGTCGCGGACGTACGGGTCCGAGGCGCAGATCGCGGACGCGATGGTCCTGGTGATCACGATGGGCGGGGCGCGGACGCGGGTCGTCCAGCCGGAGGCCCAGCACGTCCCGGCGGTGGCCTTCTGGAAGCGGCTGGACCCGAAGGGCTGGCCGCGGGCCGAACAGCAGGCGCCGCCGGGAGAGTACAGGTCCGCGCGGGTCGCGGCGCTCGCGGGCGAGAGCCCGCCGTCGAACGGCCAGGCCGTCTCGGACTGGCCGATCGACCGCCCGCTCGGCGCGGGCGAGCGGGCCGCCGGTGCCCTCTGCACGGTCTATTCCGGCGACGACCGCGACACGGCGGTGAAGCACGTCGCCACGGCGAGCGGCGATCACCGCTGGCGCAGCGCCGGCAAGGTCTACTCCGTCCGCCTGCGCCCGCTGCTCCCGGAGGAGAAGACCTGCGAGGACATGGCGCGAAGCTGACCCGCCGCCCGCTCACCGCCCGACGCGCCGACTCGTGGCGTGTCCGCCCGTCCGGCCCGGCTCAGCGGCGAGACTCGCCACGAGTCGACGGGCGGGTCAGGTCGGCGTGGTCAGGTCGGCGGCGACCTCCCGGGCGGTCGCGGCCAGGTCGGGGGGCAGCTGGTCCAGGCGGTCGTCGAGGTCGTCGGCGAAGCTCAGGCGGTCGAGTCCGGGCGGCGCCGGCACGGCGGCCGGCATCCAGGCGGAGTGGATCAGGAAGGGCAGCGTCGTGCCGCGCGGGGGCGCGAGTACGGCGACGGGACCGCGGGACACGTCGGCCGCGTCGAACAGTTCCACCCGGAAGCGGTCGTCGTTGTGGACGGCGACGACGAGGTAGCCGTCGTGCCCGCCGGGGTCGGTGCCCGCGTACCGCGTGCGGCCCGCGCCGCCGGGCGAGCGGGGCGCGAACGACGGCGAGGTCGGGTAGTCGTCGAGCGCGAACGTCCACTCGGCGAGCGGCTTGAGGTCGTCGCGGTCGTGGGTGACCAGGACGGCGGGCGTCTCCTCGCGCGGGAAGAGGGCGGGGTCGACGCGGCCGGCGTAGTTGACGAGGGCGCGCCGGTTGACGGCCTCGGGGTGGAAGCCGATGTAGACCAGGTGGTGCCGGGTGGGGGCGGTCTGGCCCTCCAGGCTCCAGTCGATCGCCGACAGCTCGGCCTGCCACCAGCGTTCCGGGTCGTACGCGCGGGCGCGCTCGGTGACCCGCCCGGTCGCGGGATCGAAGCGCAGCAGGGTGGTGAGGGCGGGGCTCATGCCGTGGCAGTACATCCCGCGCAGGGCGGGGTCGACGGGCCGGCCGTACGCGTCGGTGTCGTCCTCCCGCAGGTACATGCCGATGTCGACGCCCGGGGTGTGCTCCATGACGACGTCGATGCCGGCGGAGTCGTCGTAGCGGGCGTAGAAGTGGTTGACCTCGGGCGCGATCCGGAACTCGGCGCAGCCGACGGTGTCGCGGGCGGGGTCGAGGTCGTCCTTGCGGACCAGCAGGACGGGCCCGTCGGGGTTGTTGGCGACGGTGCGCTCGGCGCCGAGGACCTCCGCCGGGTCGATCTTGTACGCGGTGTCGGCGAGCACCAGCCAGTCGCGGGTCTGGGTGATGGTGTGGGTGGCCTGCGGGAGCGTCGCGCCCTCGACGAGCCAGCGCCGGACGCGGCGGCCGGTGCCGTCATGACGGATCACCGAGACGGCCCCGGTCATGACGTCGCGGCTGACCGTCCAGAGGCAGCCGCGCTCGGGGTCGATCACCGGGTGCGCGGACGACGAGATCAGCGGCAGCACGGCCTGGTCGATCGACGGCTTCCAGTCGTCGCGGTGGCCGACCTCGGCGACGAACGCGAGCGTGACCGGGTCGACCTCGACGGGACGGCCCGCGTCCCAGGTGGCGAAGAGCCGGTCGCCCCAGGGCAGCGGCGCGGTGTTGGCGCAGTTCACGAACCCCCACGGCGAGCCGGTCCCGACCGGACCGGCCGTGAAGAGGTCGGGACGCTTGCGGCGCAGCCGCACGGACGGGGTGTCGATGACGCGGGCGCGCCAGGGGAAGCGCCCGGCGGCGTCGGGCCGCAGCTCCAGCCGCGCCATGATCCCGTCGCCGAAGAACGCGTGCAGGGGGTGGGTGCGCTGGTCCGAGGTGCTGACGACGAAATGGCCGGCGATGTCCGCGGGCCAGGTTCCGGCGACGAGCTCGAAGTCGTGGTCGGTGACGTCGGCCTTGGTGAGGATCGAGCGGGGAACCGGCATGCGACCAATCAAGTGGGTCCCACGGGCGTCGTCAAGACCCTAACGACTATGGGATTCGGGGTGGTTCTTGGTGTTACGTTGCGTTCATGGAGCCTCGGCACGGCGGTGACGCCGTCATCTCGGTGGTACGGCGGCACGGCGTGGACACGATGTTCACGCTGTCCGGAGGGCACGTCTTCCCCATCTACGACGGAGCGGTGCGCGACGGCGCGTCGCGCGAGGAGCCGCGGCCGCGCATCCTGGACGTGCGGCACGAGCAGACGGCCGTGTTCGCCGCCGAGGCGACCGCGCGGCTGACCCGCGAGCCCGGCCTGGCGGTGCTGACCGCCGGCCCCGGCATCACCAACGGGGTCAGCGGCATCGCCACCGCCCACTTCAACGGCTCCCCCGTGGTCGTGCTCGGCGGGCGCGCGCCGCAGGGCCGCTGGGGCACCGGCGCCCTCCAGGAGCTCGACCACCCCCCGCTGGTCGCGCCGATCACCAAGCTCGCCGCGACGGCCGCCGGCCCGGAGACGATCGCGGCCGACGTCGAGCGGGCCTTCCGTACCGCCGTCGAACCGCACCGCGGGCCGGTCTTCCTCGACTTCGCCATGGACCACCTGTTCGGCCCCGTACCGGACGACGCCGCGCCCGGGACCGCGCCCGCCGCACGGCCGGCCCCCGACACCGACGCCCTCGAACGCGTCGCGGCGCTGATCGCCGGGGCCCGGCGGCCGCTGCTGGTGATCGGCTCGGACGTGTGGATGGACCGCGCCGAGGACGCCGCCCGCGCGTTCGCCGAAGAGCTGCGGCTCCCGGTCGTCGCCAACGGCCAGGGCCGCGGGATCCTGCCCCGCGGCCACGACCTGCTCGTCACCCGCGCCCGCGGCCGCGCGTTCACCACCGCCGACCTGGTGATCGTCGCGGGGACGCCGCTGGACTTCCGGCTCGGGTACGGCACGTTCGGCGGCGGCGCGGCGAAGGTCGTCCACCTGGCCGACGCGCCGTCCCAGCTGGCCTCGCACGTGGCCACCGAAGGAGCCGCGGCGGGCGACCTGTCGCTCGTCTTCGGCGGGCTGGCCGAGGCGTGCGCCAAGGCCGGCGCCGATCCGGCCTCGTACGCGGACTGGACGAGCGGCCTGCGCGACGCGGCCCGCGCGGCGGCCGCCGGCGACGCCGGCCTGCTGGAGTCCGCCGCCGACCCGATCCACCCGCTGCGGGTGTACGGCGAGCTGGCCCGGGTCCTCGACGACGACGCCGTGGTGATCGGCGACGGCGGCGACTTCGTCTCGTACGCCGGCAAGTACGTCGAGCCGAAGCGCCCCGGCGGCTGGCTGGACCCCGGCCCGTACGGCTGCCTCGGCACCGGCCCCGGCTACGCGGCGGCGGCGCGGCTGGCCCGCCCGGACGCGCAGATCGCGCTGATGCTCGGCGACGGCGCGGCCGGGTTCTCGCTGATGGACGTCGACACGCTCGTCCGGCACGGGCTGCCCGTGGTGATGATCGTCGGGAACAACGGGGCCTGGGGCCTGGAGAAGCACCCGATGCGCGCGCTGTACGGCTACGACGTCGCCGCCGACCTCCAGCCGGAGTGCCGGTACGACGAGGTCGTCCGCGCCCTGGGCGGCGCCGGCGAGCTGGTCACCCGGCCGGACGAGATCGGCCCGGCGCTGCGCCGCGCGTTCGACTCGGGCGTCCCGTACATGGTCAACGTCGCCACCGACCCCGAGGTCTCCTACCCGCGGAGCACGACCGGTGCCTGAGTCCTCCGTCCGGGCCGCGGCGACCGTCCGCCCCGCCCGTCCCGACGAGTACGCGCTGATCGGCGAGCTGACCGTGGAGGTGTACGTGCACGGCGGTCTCGTCCCGCCGGGATCGTCGTACGTGCGCACCCTCGCCGACGCCGCCGACCGCGCCGCCAACGCCGAGCTGCTGGTCGCCGAGAGCGGCGGCGAGATCGCCGGCGCCGTCGCCTACTGCCCGCCGGGCAGCCCGTACCGGGAGCTGGCCGGGCCCGGCGAGGGCGAGTTCCGCATGCTGGCCGTCCGGGAACGGGCGCGCGGCGGCGGGACGGGCCGGGCGCTCGTCCAGGCGTGCCTCGACCGGGCCCGCGCGGCCGGGCTCGCCGGGATGCGCATGTCGACGCAGCCCAACATGCGGGCGGCCCAGCGCATGTACGAGCGGATGGGCTTCGTCCGCACCCCGGACCGGGACTTCTCCCCGATCCCGGGGCTGACGCTGATGACGTACGCGATGGCGTTCAGGCCGAGCTGAGCGTCCCGTGCTCGCTGCAGCGGGCGCTCCAGCCGGCCGGCGTCACCTGGACGACCATCCGGCGCCGGCAGCGCCCGCAGTAGCGCGGCGGCTCCATCAGCCGCGCGCCGCGGCACGCCTCGTGGTCGCCGATACCGGCGGGCTCGCCGCAGCGGTCGCAGTAGCTCTGGCGGTCACCGTCGGAGTCGCTGTCGTTCACGGCCGGAAGCGTACTCCCCCGCGTCAGCGGCCGGCCCCGCGCATGCGGGGCAGCAGGCCGGTGTCGTACGCGCCGGCCACGAACTCCGGCGCGTCCAGCACCTCGGCGAGGAGCGGCAGGTTCGTCGGCAGGCCCTCGATCCGGAACGCGGCGACGGCGGCGCGGACCCGCGCGAGCGCGGCGGCCCGGTCGTCGCCGTGCACGCACAGCTTGGCGAGCAGGGGGTCGTAGAACCGGGTGACGGTGTCGCCCTCGGCGTACCCGGCGTCGATCCGGATCCCGGTGCCGACCGGCTCCTCCCAGATCTTGATCTCGCCGGCGGCGGGCACGGAGCGGGCCGCGTCCTCTGCGTACACCCGCAGCTGGATCGCGTGCCCGCGGGGCGGCCCCGGAGTGAACGACACCGGCTCGTACGACGCGATCCGCAGCTGCTGCTCGACCAGGTCGACCCCGGTGACCAGCTCGGTGACCGGATGCTCCGTCTGGAGCCGGGTGTCCATCTCCAGGAAGAAGAACTCCCCCGTCGCCGGGTCGACCAGGAACTCGACCGTGCCGGCGCCGCGGTAGCCGACGACCTGCCCCGCCCGCACGGCCGCCGCCAGGATCCGCTCGCGCAGCCCGGGGGTGAGGCCGGGCGACGGGGACTCCTCGATCACCTTCTGGTTGCGGCGCTGCACCGAGCAGTCCCGCTCGCCCAGCGCGAGGACGGTGCCGTCCGCCAGGCCGAGGATCTGCACCCCGAGGTGCCGCGCGTTCTCGACGTAGCGCTCCAGCAGGATGCCGTCGCCGCCGGTGTGCCCGTCGGCGGCCCTGCGGATGCTCTCGTACGCCTCGCGCAGCGCGGCCGCGTCGTACACCGCGGCCAGGCCGATGCCGCGGCCGCCGGTGGCCGCCTTGACCATGACCGGGTAGCCGATCCGCTCGGCCTCCGCCGCGGCCGCGGCGGCGTCCGGGACGGGCGCCGAGACGCCGGGCGCGACCGGGATCCCGGCCTCCTTCATCACGTTGCGCGCGTTGATCTTGTCGCGCATCCGGGCGATCGCCGCCGGCGGCGGGCCGATCCAGCCCAGCCCGGCGTCCTCGACGGCGCGGGCGAACGCGGCGTTCTCGGCGAGGAACCCGTACCCGGGATGGACGGCGCGGGCCCTGGTCCGCCGGGCCGCCTCCATGATCCGGGGGACGTCGAGGTAGCTCTGCGCGGCCGGGCCGGGCCCGATGAGGATCGCCTCGTCGGCCTCGGCGACGAACGGCAGCTCCGCGTCCGCCTCGGAGTACACCGCGATCGCCTTGAGGCCCAGACCGCGCACGGTTCCGATGATCCGGCTGGCGATCTCGCCGCGGTTCGCCACGAGCACGGACTCGTACACCTGGGTCCACTCCTCTGTTGTTCTCTGCGTCCCGGCCCACGGCGGGAGTTCGCGATGGATCCTAGGCTAGCCGCGGGGACGGCGGTCGACGACGCGGCTGAGCGCCTCGACGACGGCGGGGTCGTACTCGGCGGCCGAGTCCAGCCGCAGCCGCTCCAGCACGGCGGCGCCGCGGTCGCGGTCGGCGGAGTCGCCGACCAGGTCGTCGTAGGCGTTGGCGACCTTGATGATCCGGCTGGCCAGCGGCGGCCCGGACGCGGCGCCCGCGCGGGCGCCGCCGCCCGCGCGGTACGGGTGCGACGACAGCTGGACGATCGCGGCGACCCGGTCCAGCACCCCCGTCTCCTTGATCACCTCGGCGCCCAGCTCGGCGATCCGGCGCTGCTCGGCGGGCGAGGCCAGCACGGTCGCGCCGCCCGGTATGGGGTCGCCGAGGGAGAGCTGGCCGATGTCGTGCATCAGCGCCGCGTACTCCAGCTCCAGCAGTTCCTCCTCGGACATGCCGAGCTCGCGGCCCATCGACACCGCCAGCGCCGCCACCCGCCGCGAGTGGCCGGTCTCCACGTACCCGCCGACCTCGGTGACCCGCGACAGCGCCCGCACGGTCTGCAGGTAGGTGGCGCGTATGCCGGCGTAGCGGCGGAACGCGAACTGCGTGACCAGGATCGGCGCGGTGAACACCAGCAGCGCCGCCGGGCCCATCACGGTGGTGGCGACCGCGATCAGCATCGCGGTGGCGCTGGTGGCCGCGCACAGCGCCAGCTTGGCGCGGATCTCGTCGCGCACCACGATCCCGAACCGGGCCCGGACGGCCTCCGCCCGGATCAGCGCGGCGATCAGCACGTCGCACAGGCAGGACAGCACGACGGCCACGCCCATCATGGCCAGCAGCACCTGCCAGTCCAGCCGCAGCTCCAGCAGCGGCCGGAAGCACAGCGCGACGGTCGCGACCGTGAACAGCCGGCGCGACATCGCGTCCAGCCGGGCCGGGCGGCCCACCGCCACGTGCGGCAGCGAGCCGATCAGCATGCCGGCCGCGGTCACCGCCACCACCTGGAGCGGCGAGTGGGCGGCCGGGACGACGCCGAGCAGGGCGTCCGGCGGCGCCCCCTCGGGCCCGATGCCGACCAGCAGGGCGTAGCCGATACCGGCCGCGCCGGCGATCGGCGCGACCTCCCGGTTGCCGGGCATGACCATCCGGAACAGCTCGCCGAGCGCGATCAGCACTCCGAACACGATCGCGACCTCGGGCTGGGCCAGCCCGACCGCGGCCACCTGGGTGACCGCGACCAGCGCGAACAGGCCGGCGGTGGCGATCAGGAGCAGCTGGCCCGAGTCGATGGTCTGCCAGGCGGCCCGCTCCCGGGTGCGCATCTGGGTGCTCATCGGATCCTTTTCTAGCGGCGGATGCCGTCGCCGGTCTCGGGGACGCCCTCCCCGGCGACCCGGATCGGGGCGCTCGGGTCGTCGTGGTCCTGCTGGGTGGTCTCGGCGATGTCGTCCTCGGGCAGGACGACCGGTTCGGGCGGCTCCCAGCCGTCGCGTTCCAGCGCGCTCAGGAACGCCTCCACCATGTCGGGGTCGAAGTGGTCGCCGGCGCAGCGGCGCAGCTCCTCGACCGCCTCCTCGACGGTACGGGCGGCGCGGTAGGAGCGGGTGGAGGTCATGCAGTCGAACGCGTCCGCGATCGAGATGGCCCGCGCGAACTCGGGGATCTCGTCGCCGGCCAGGCCCATCGGGTAGCCGCGGCCGTTCATCTTCTCGTGGTGGTGCATGATCCCGGCGAGCGCCTCGTCCAGGAACCCGATCTCCCGGACGATCTCCAGCCCGCGCATCGGATGCAGCTGGATGGCCGCGAACTCCTCCTCGGTCAGCGAGCCGGACTTCTGCAGCACCTTGGTCGGGACGCCGAGCTTGCCGACGTCGTGCAGCATCCCGGCGTACCGGATCGCCTCGACCCGGTCGGGCCGCATCCCGACCTCCTTGGCGATCATCACCGAGCCGCGGGACACCCGTTCGGAATGGCCGCGGGTGTAGTAGTCCTTGGTCTCGACCGCCTGGCACAGCGCGGCGAGCGTCGCGGCGTGCGCCTGCTGCTGCGCGCGGGTCTGCTCCAGCGCCCAGCGCGCGATGAACAGCGGCAGCAGCACCAGCACCGCCGCGAACGGCCCGATGCCGACCCGCGACCACAGGCCCGCGATCAGCAGGCCGAACATGCCGTACCCCAGGCAGCCGAACGCCAGCGCGCCGCTGGCGCCCAGCAGCTCGCGCCCGGTCGCCTGCCTGCTCAGCAGCAGGATGCCCGCCACCAGCAGCATGTTGACCAGCACGAACGTCACCAGCGCCGCGACGAACGGCCCGATGACGTGCTCGACCCACTGGGCCTGGCCGGGCTCGAAGCGCTGCCCGCCGAGCGCGCCGAAGACGACGCCGGACGCGTACCCGCACAGGGCGAACTGGGCACCGTTGAAGATCCGCTTGACCGGTGCGAACAGCCGCTGCCCGGTGACGATCGCGCAGACGCCGAGCAGCGCGGCGCCCGCCGGACCCAGCAGCACCACCGAGGCCAGGCTCGCGGCGAAGCTCAGCGAGACGCGGGCGCGCTCCACGTTGAGGAGGGCCGGGGCGGAGTCGCAGATGAGGAAGAGCACCGCGAGCACGGCCAGCGCCCGCCAGTCGAGCCCGTCGTACGACGCCGTCGCGATGAGCCCGGCCGCCAGCGCCACCACGCCGCAGACGTACGCCCACGCGGCGGGAGGTAGTCCACGCATGCCGCCCCCTCGGGAGTCGACGTCTCCCTGCCGTGCGCCGGGATCCACTGACGGATCCCCGCACGTGCCCCCGTCCCTGATTTCGGCCCAAGCCTAACGCGGGAGGCGCAGGTCACACAGGCAAGCGGAAAATCGCGCGCAAAGCGTGAAGCAATCGTCACCGGACGGCGCGGGAGCGCGCCCAGGCGACGGTTTCGGCGAGGCCCTCGCGGAGCGCGACGCGGGGCGTCCAGCCCAGCTCGGCGCGGGTCGCCTCGGGGTCGACGGCCATCGCGGGCAGGTCGCCGAGGCGCGGCGGCGCGAACTCCGGCTCGTCGGGCGCCCCGGCCGCGGCCGCGACCAGCGAGTGCAGCTCGCGGTCGGTGGTCTGGAGCCCGGTGCCGACGTTGAAGCGCCCGCCGCCGCCCCGGTCGCCGGCGGCGCGGGCGAAGGCGTCCACGACGTCCAGGACGTAGACGTAGTCGCGGGTCTGCCCGCCGTCCCCGAACACCCGGGTGGGACGGCCGGCGAGCAGCGCGTCGGTGAAGATCGAGATGACCCCGGCCTCGCCCTCGGGGGTCTGCCGCGGGCCGTACACGTTGGCCAGCGTGAGGGTGGTGAAGTCCAGGCCGTGCAGGGCCTTGTACATGCGCGCGTACACCTCGCCCGTGACCTTGGACGCGGCGTACGGCGAGGCGGGCCGCAGCTCGGCCGAGGCGGGGACGGGCAGCGCGTCCGGCACCCCGTACACGGCGCAGCTGGAGGTGAAGACGACCTTGCGGGCGCCGGCGGCGCGGGCGGCCTCCAGCACGTTCGCGGTGCCGACGACGTTGGTCCGGGCGTCGGCCAGCGGGTCGGCCACGCTGGCGCGGACGCTCACCTGCGCGGCAAGATGGCAGACCACCTCGGGCGGCCGGGCGGCGATCCGCCCGGCCAGCGCCGGGTCGGCGACGTCCATCCGCCACAGCTCGATGTCGTCGCGGACGTTGGCGCCGGACGACAGGTCGTCCACGCCGACGACCTCATGGCCGTCGGCGAGCAGCCGGTCGACGAGATGGGAGCCGATGAACCCGGCCGCGCCGGTGACGAGTACGCGCACCCCAGCACGATACCGAGGCGCGGCCCCGCGGTCCGGTCAGGCGGCGCCGGTCAGGCGCCGGGTTTGGCCGGCTGCGACGGCCCGGCGCCCTCCGCGCCGCGGATCTCGCCGCAGATCTGCTCGATCTTGCCCAGCACCTTGGCGCGCAGGTCCTCGGGGGCGGGCTCGCACCCGCAGGACTTGCCGACGAGCTTCTTGACGGCCTCTTCCAGGCCGTACTCGCGCAGGCACGGGCCGCACTCGTCGAGGTGCTCCTTCACCTCCCCGCAGCCGCCCTGGTCGAGCTCGCCGTCCAGGTACGTGTAGACGCGGGCCAGCACTTCGTCGCACGGCGTCTCATGGTGGTTGCCACAGCTCATGGCTCACTCACCCTTCCCGCTCGCCCGGGTCAGGCCGCGATCCCGGGCGTAGTCCTCCAGCATGCCGCGCAGCTGCCGCCGACCGCGGTGCAGGCGCGACATCACGGTTCCGATCGGGGTGCCCATGATCTCGGCGATCTCCTTGTACGCGAAGCCTTCGACGTCCGCGAGGTAGACCGCGATCCGGAACTCCTCCGGCAGGTCCTGCAGGGCCCGCTTCACGTCGGAGTCGGGCAGGTGCTCCAGCGCCTCGGCCTCGGCCGACTTCAGGCCGCTGGAGGTGTGCGACTCCGCCCGCGCGAGCTGCCAGTCCTCGATCTCCTCGGTGTGAGCCTGCTGGGGCTGGCGCTGCTTCTTGCGGTAGGAGTTGATGAAGGTGTTGGTCAGGATCCGGTAGAGCCACGCCTTGAGGTTCGTGCCCTCCTTGAACTGGTGGAAGGACGCGAACGCCTTGGCGAACGTCTCCTGTACGAGATCCTCGGCGTCCGCCGGGTTGCGCGTCATGCGCAGCGCGGCCGAATACAGCTGGTCCAAGAACGGGAGCACGTCGCGCTGGAACCGCTCCTGGCGCTGCTCCACGGTCTCCGTGGTGCCCGGTACCTGACCCACCCCCTCCGCTGTGGTGACGCCGGTGGCGTCGTACCTCACAGACGATAGCGGTCCACGCTGCCTCGCCACGCCGCCGGGGCCTGGCACGCCGCCCAGGGGCGACGCCGCCGCGGCCTCTCCCGGGCGCTCGGCAAGGGCTGTGGTCATGGGGCGCACCTCCGCTGAAACTAATCGTTGCCATCCCCTGCGCCGCGCGTGCCGGGCCGGAATCCGGTCACCCCGTTACCGTGTCGTTCGGCGCGCGGCGCATGGGCGTTATGAGACGGTGCAACGCCGGTACGGCCCGGTCGATTCCCGATTCCGGGTAGGCGTAAGGGCATGCGGAAAGGAGGCGGACGCCATCCCGAGTTGTACGGAGGGTGATGTCCGGTCTCCGAGGGGGAAGAAGTGACATACACGGCGAGAACAGGAGCAAACCGTTGCTACCGGTGCCGGCGCGACCTCCCGAGCCCTCCGTCGCCTCACTGCGGGACTCCCCGGGCGATCCGGCGGGCGACGGCGAGTCGCTCGCGCTCTACTGGCGGTTCTACTGGGCCGTCGCCGAGGCGCAGCTCGCGCGCTGGCTCCCCCGGCGCCCCTCCCGGATCCTGGACCTGGCCGGCGGCACGGCCGGCAGCGGCGCCCAGGCCGCCGCGGCCGGGCACCGGGTGATCGAGGTCCACGACCCCCACCTGAACCCCCATCCGGACCCGGGCCCGGCCGATCCCGGCAGCCCGGCCGGTGCGAGGGGTCCGGCCGGGCCGGCACGGCGGGTGATCGCCGACTCCGGCGCGCTGCGCTTCCTCGCCGACGGCTGCCTGGACGCCGTGATCGCCGAGAACCGGGTGCTGTCGCGGCACCTGGTCACCGAGGCGGCCGTCGCCGAGATCGCCCGGGTGCTGCGGCCGGGCGGCCGGGTGCTGCTCTCGGTGGACTCGCTGACCCTGGGCATGGCCCTGCTCGCCGAGCAGAAGCGCTGGGCGCACCTGTCGGACGTCCCCAGCGCCGAGGTCGTGCTGGTCCCGTGGCCGGACGGCACCATGACCCGGTGCTTCCTGGCCGACCAGCTGCGCGAGCTGCTCACCGACGCCGGCCTGGAGGTGGAGTGGATCAGGCCGCGCACGGTGCTGTCGCCCTCGACGGTCGAGCACGTGCTGGCCGCCTCGCCGCGCGCCCTGCCCCGCCTGGTCCGCACGGAGCTGAACGCCCCGCTGAACGACGACTCCCTGGGCGTCCACCTGCTGGCGAGCGCCCGCCGCCCCGACCCGCCGGGTTGACTCGTGGCGTGTCCGCCTCTTCGCGCGGCCGCCGGAGGGAGACACGCCACGAGTCGACGTCGCGCGGGGGCGGGTCAGCGCATGGCGCGGTCGTGCTTGGTCTGGCAGGCGACGCAGCGGGCCGCGTCGGGGCGGACCTCCAGCCGGCCCTCGGGCACCTGCTTCCCGCAGCCCAGGCACTGCCCGTACGTTCCGGCGACGACCCGTTCCAGCGCCGCGTGCACCGCCATCCGGTGGCGTTCCATCGACTCGAGCGCGGCTTCGACGCGGTCGCTGTCGGAGAGACCGGACCCGGCGTCGGCGGCCGGGATCTCGCGCTCGGGGTGCTCGCCCTTGAGGACCGCGATCGAACGGTCCAGATCGGCGAGCATCGCCTCCAGTCGGCTGCGGGCGGTGGCGGTGTCCACGGTGCCGGAACTCCTCCCGGTACGCCCCGGACCCGGGGCTCGCCTCCGACCGCCGACTGCGCCGGCGGTCAGAACAAGGTGTCGGATTGTTTGCCAGAACTATCCCCACCCGACAGGGGTTTTATGAGCTCTGGACCGTTGTTTCTTACGTTGTTGACCGCTTTTGACACGGGTTGCGCCGTCATGGTGCCGCTCATCGCGGGCACCAGCAGGCCTCGGACCCGCTCGGTGTCGGTCAGGTCCGGATCCAGCCAGGCGTCCCACCGCTCCCGCTCCACGACCATCGGCATCCGGTCGTGGATGCGGCCCAGGTCGTCCGGCGCGTCGGTGGTGATGACCGTGCAGGTCCAGATCCACTCCCCGGCCGACTCATGCCCCTCCGGCGCCTTCCACAGCTCGTAGAGCCCGGCCATCGCCATCACGGCACCGTCGTTCGGCCGGATGAAGAAGGGCTGCTTCTGCGGCTTCCTCTTGCCCTTCTTCTGCTCCGCGGCCGGGTCGGCGGGCTCGTCCCCCTGCTCCTGGACCGCGTACCACTCGAAGTAGCCGTCGGCCGGCAGCAGGCAGCGGCGCCGGGCGAAGGCGCGCTTGTACGACGCCTTCTCGTGCACCGTCTCCATCCGGGCGTTGATCATCCGGCTGCCGATGGAGAGGTCCTTGGCCCACGACGGCACCAGGCCCCAGCGCAGCGTGCGCAGCTGCCGCACCGCCGCGGCCTCCTCCTCCGCCGCGTCCTTGGCGTCCTTTGCGTCCTTGCCGGACTTGGGCGCCCTGGTCAGGATCGCCGGCACCTGCTTGGTCGGTGCGACGTTGTAGTCGGGCTGCAGATCATCCTCGGTGGCGTCGAGCTGCACCTGGAACTCGTCGAGCAGTTCCTGGCGCGCCCGGGCCGTGGCATATCGACCGCACATGGATACATCCTGCCCCGTGCGTACGACACGTCCGGCGGACCGGCGTGACAGGGTCCGCTTCCGGCCCCCGGCGGGCGCGCGGGGCGTGCTTGACCCCGTACGCGGTGGGCATGTAGCGGTGCATGCGACCCATCACGACCCTGGCCCGCCCGCTCGTGGCGGCGCCGTACATCATGACCGGGCTGGAGACGCTCCGCGACCCCCGCCCGCGCGCCGAGCAGGTGGCGCCCACCGTCAAGCCGATCGCCGACCGGCTGGAGTGGCTGCCGACGAAGGACCCCGAGACCCTCGTCCGCGCCCAGGGCGCCCTCAGCCTGGGCACCGGCGTGCTGCTGCTCACCGGCCGGTTCCGCCGGCTGACCGCCTTCCTGATGGCGGCCCAGCTGGTGCCCACCCTGGCGACCGAGCACCGCTACTGGACCGAGGACGACCCCGAGCGGCGCGGCAGCGAGCGCTCCCACCTGCTGAAGAACGCGGGGCTGTTCGGCGCGCTGCTCATGGTCGCCACCGAGCCGCGCCGCTCCCCCAAGGTGGCCGAGCTGCGGCGGCAGGCCCGCGAGGCGCGGCTCCAGGCGGGCGCCGAGACCAAGGTGCTGCGCCGGGAGACCGCCGCGGAGATCAGGAACGCCCGCCGGGAGATGGCCCGGCAGGTCCGCGAGGCCCGCGCGCAGGCCAGGCGCCGGCCGCGGGGCCGGGGCGGGCCGCGCGCGGCGTCCGCCACGTCCGCCGCGTCCGCGCGGGCGTCCAAGGCCGCCGCCAAGGGCTCCCGGCTGGCGGCGAAGGGCTCCAAGGCCGCGGCCAAGGGCTCCCGGGCGGCCGGTGCGAAGACCGCCACGTTCGGCCGGGCCGCGGGGGCCCGGGCGGCGAGCGCGCGGAAGGCCGGCGCGAAGCGGCTCAAGGCCGCGCGGCGCTGACCGGCCGCCGCCGCCGGGCGCCGCGTTCCCGAAGAGAACCTTAAGAAAGGCTCAAAGGCGTTGAACCCGGGGGTCGATCGGGCCCGTACTGCCTGCTGACCGTCCTTCCAGGGCTCCCCCGGCAGTACGGGAACCCCCGACCCACGGAGACGCCCGGCCATGGCAGCACCAGGAACGGCCGGCCCCGCGACCGGCGGGCTGCGGAGACTCGTCCGCCGCCCGCGGCCCGCGCCGGCCGACGACGAACGTCTCGTCGCCGAGCTGTACCGCGAGTACCACCGCCCGCTGCTGTCCTTCGTCCTGCGCCTGACGGCCGGGGACCGGCAGTGGGCGGAGGACGTCGTCCAGGAGACGATGATCCGGGCCTGGCGGAGCGCGGACCGGCTGGACTCCCGGTCGGCGTCGCTGATGCCGTGGCTCGCCACCGTGGCGCGCCGTATCGTGATCGACAACCGGCGGCACCGGGAGGTGCGGCCGCCCGAGGTGGGCGATGGGGCGCTGGAGAACCTGCCGATGGCGGACGAGATGGACGGCCTCCTGCGCAAGGTCGTGGTCGCCGACGCGCTGCGCGCGCTGTCGGCGCCGCACCGCGAGGTGCTCACCGAGACGGTGCTGCGCGACCGCACCGTCAACCAGGCGGCCGAGGTCCTCGGAATTCCGGTGGGAACGGTCAAGTCCCGCGTCTATTACGCGCTGCGCGCGCTGCGTGTCGCATTGGAAGAGAGAGGGGTGACGGCATGACCCCCGAGGTCGAGCACACCGATGTCGGCGCCTACGCCCTGGGCCTGCTGGAAGAGGACGACCGGAGGGCCTTCGAGGCGCATCTTCTCCACTGCGGTTCCTGCGCGGCCGAATTCAGGGAATTGTCCGGGACGGCCACGGCCCTGACGGAGATCCGGGATTTTCGTGACGCGGTCGAGGAAACGGGCCCGGGCCCTGAGCCGGAGCCTCCGGCGGAGCCGCCGAAGGGGGTGGCCGACCTGCTCCGCGAGCGGCAGCGGCGGGCGCGCCGCGCCCGCCGCGGCACGGCCGTGATCGGGACGGCCGCCGCGGCGGTGCTGCTGGCGACGGGCGTCACGGTCGGCGCCGCGGTCACCGACGACGGCTCGCGGGCGCCCGGCCACGACCACGGCCCGGCCCGCGCCCTGGTGATCTGGGGCGAGCGGAGGACCGCCCAGGACACGAGCACCGGAGCGTCCGGCGTGGTGGGCCTGGAGAGCAAGGGCTGGGGCACGCACGTGGGGCTGGAGCTGCGCGGCGTGCGCGGCCCGCTGAAGTGCCGGCTGGAAGCGGTGTCCGCCACCGGTGAACGGTCCGTCGTCACCGGCTGGGCGGTCCCGCCCAAGGGCTACGGCGTCCCCGGCTCGGAGGCGCCGCTGGTGACCCACGGCGGCACCGCGATCCCGCGCGAGCGCATCGACCGCTTCGAGGTGGTGAAGGAGGGCGGCGGCAAGCTGCTGACCATTCCGGTCTGACCTTTCCGGCCGCCCGACCCGCTCGACGGCGGCCGCCGCCCGGCCCGGTGATCACCCCACCGGGCCGGGCGCTTTCTTGCGCCCCGAAATATTGATAGGCCGACCATGTCAATCACATCGAAAAACAAATCCGAAACCTTTTGAACCCATGCCCGAGGCGGCCGCGTGCGAATGGGTGAAGGGCTGCGGGGCCCTTCCTCAATCAGGAACCCGGAATAACCGCAAGGGGCCACTCATGTCCGTTCGCAGATTCGTGCTGCCCGGAATCGCCGTCGCGGCGCTCGTCGCCACCGGCGCCGGTGTCGCCGCCACGACCGTCTCCGAGTACACCGGCGCGTTCGCCGGCACCGAGTCCCCCACCGGACCGCACGCCCACGGCGCCCCCGCGCTCCCCGCCGGCGACGAGCCCGGCAAGGGCGACATCACGTACCTGGCCGCGAGCCTCCTGGGCCGCAACGAGGTCCCGGCCGCCGGCGGCAAGGCCACCGGGGACCAGGACGGCCGCGCCCAGGCACTGGTCCGGATCCAGGGCGACCGGCTCTGGTACGCGGTCCGCTGGCAGGACGTCGCCGCCCCCACCGCGGGCCACATCCACCTGGGGTCCGCCGGCGTCAACGGCGCGATCAAGGTCCCGTTCTTCGCGGGCACGCTCCCGGACGCCTCCCGGGCCGTCGCGGGCTCCGTCCGCGTCACCGACCGCACGGCCCTCGCCCAGCTGAAGAAGAACCCGGTCGACTTCTACGCCGGCCTCCACACCGGCGAGTTCCCCGGCGGCGCCGTGCGCGGCCAGTTCCAGAAGCTGAACCGCCCCGCCGACCTCAACGGGATCATGAACGGCGCGGCGTCCCCCACCCTCCAGTCGCTCTCTGACGGCGCCCAGGAGGTCCCGAACAAGGAGGGCAAGGCCACCGGCGACCCCGACGGCCGCGCCACCGCGTTCGCCCGCAGCCACGACGCGATGGTCTCGTGGAGCTTCACCTGGACGGGCATCGGCGCGCCCACGACCGGCCACGTCCACCGCGGGCCCGAGGGCGCCAACGGCCCCATCGCCGCCGACCTGTTCAGCGCTCCGGGCGGCCTGCCCGCCGGCGTCACCGGCCTGGCCGGCATGACCCAGGTCGGCCCGGCCGCCGCGCGGCGCATCATGGCCGACCCGGCCGGCCACTACACCAACCTGCACACGGCCGAGTTCCCCGGCGGCGCCGTGCGCGGCCGGCTCGGCCCCGTCACCGGCACCCAGCCCAAGGCGTTCGCCAAGCCCGTCCTGCGCGGCGCGCAGATCTACCGCTGCGCTCCTCAGCCCGACGGCACCCACGCGTTCACCCAGGACGGCGTGACCGCCGTCCTCGGCGACGGCATCGCCCACTCCTTCGTCAAGCCCGGCCCGGCCAGCCCGCCGCAGTGGATCGCCCCCGACCGCAGCGCCGTCACCGGCAAGGCCGTCACCAAGTCGTTCAACGGCGACGGGAACATCCCCGAGCTCGTCCTCGACGCCACGCGGACCGGGGCGAAGCGCGGCCTCCTGTCCGGCACCAGCCAGATCCTCCGCCTGAACACCATCGGCGGCGTCGCCCCGTCCGGCGCCTGCGACCCGGCCGCCCGGCCGACCGCCCGCGTCCCGTACCGCGCCGACTACCTCTTCATGGACTGAACTTCATGGACTGAACCGGGCAGCCCCCGAACGCGCCCGCCGTACGAATCCCCCCGTACGGCGGGCGCCTCCGTAGGTGTTGCCGGGAAGCAATAAACTCCTCCCATGTCCTCGTCTCACTGGGTCGCTCCGGTCGCCGACGCGCCGGTCGACGCCACCGTCCCGCTGCCCGGGTCCAAGTCGATGACCAACCGGGCGCTGATCCTGGCCGCGCTCGCCGAGGGGCCCGGGACGGTCGTGCGGCCGCTGCGCAGCCGGGACACGCTGCTCATGGCGGACGCGCTGCGCGGGCTCGGGGTCGGGATCGTGGAGGAGGACGACCGCTGGCGGGTGAGCCCGAACGAGCTCGCCGGGCCCGCCCAGGTGGACGTCGGGCTGGCCGGGACGGTGATGCGGTTCCTGCCGCCCGTCGCGGCGCTGGCGCGCGGGCCGGTGGACGTGGACGGCGATCCGCGGTCGCGGGAGCGGCCGATGGGACCGATCCTCGCGGCGCTGCGGGCGCTCGGCGCGGAGATCGACGACGGCGGCCGGGACGCGATGCCGTTCACCGTCCGCGGTACGGGCGCGGTGGCCGGGGGCGCGGTGACGATCGACGCGTCCGGGTCGTCGCAGCTGGTGTCGGGGCTGCTGCTGGCGGCGCCGCGGTTCGCCAAGGGCGTGGAGGTGCGGCACGAGGGGCCGCCGGTGCCGTCGGCGCCGCACCTGGAGATGACCGTGCGGATGCTGCGCGAGGCCGGCGCCGCGGTCGAGACGGGCGAGGACGTGTGGCGCGTCGCCCCGGGGGCGATCCTGGGGCGCGAGTGGGTGATCGAGCCCGACCTGTCCAACGCCGCGCAGTTCCTCGGGGCGGCGCTGGTGACGGGCGGCCGGGTGACCGTGCCGGGGTGGCCGGACGGCACCGCGCAGCCCGGCGACGCGCTGCGGGGGCTGCTGGCGCGGATGGGCGCCGAGGTCGCGGCCGGGCCGGACGGCCTGACCGTGCGCGGTACGGGGACGTTCCACGGCGTCGACGCCGACCTGCACGAGGTCGGCGAGCTGACGCCGGTGCTGGCGGCGCTGGCCGCGCTGGCGGGCACGCCGTCCCGGCTGACCGGGATCGCGCACCTGCGGGGCCACGAGACCGACCGGCTGGCCGCGCTGGTCAGCGAGATCAACGGGCTGGGCGGGGACGTCCGGGAGCTGCCCGACGGGCTGGAGATCCGGCCGCGGCCGCTGCACGGGGGCGTGTTCCGCACGTACGACGACCACCGGATGGTGATGGCCGCGGCGGTGCTGGGCCTGGCCGTGCCGGGGGTCGAGGTGGAGAACGTCGCCACCGTGGGCAAGACGCTTCCGGGCTTCACGGAGCTGTGGGGCCGCATGCTGACCGGGAAGGGCTGACCACTGCCGCCACGCCGAGTTCGCGACTACGACGAGGACGACGTCAGGGTACGGCCCGGGCGCCGCGGTTCCCGGCCGCGCACGCGCCGCCGCCCGGCGCACGAGGACGCGGTCGGGGGCTTCGTCACGGCCGTGGACCGGGGCCGCTACCGCTGCCTGGTCGGGGAGGGCACGCCGGACGCGCGGATCGTGACGGCGATGCGCGCCCGCGAGCTGGGCCGCAAGGGCGTCGTGGTCGGCGACCGGGTGGCGCTCGTCGGGGACGTGTCCGGCAGGCCCGACACGCTCGCCCGGATCGTCCGGGTGGAGCCGCGCTCCTCCTCGCTGCGCCGCACGGCCGACGACAGCGACCCGTTCGAGCGGATCATCGTGGCGAACGCGGAGCAGCTCGTCATCGTGACCGCGCTCGCCGATCCCGAGCCGCGGCCCCGGATGATCGACCGCTGCCTGGTCGCGGCGTACGACGCGGGCATGGACCCGCTGCTCTGCCTGACCAAGGCCGACCTGGCGCCCGCGACCGAGCTGGTCGAGGCGTACGCGCCGCTGGGCGTCCCGTACGTGGTCACCCGGCGCGACGGCGACCGCGACGGCCTGCGCGAGCACCTGTCCGGCCGGACGAGCGTGCTGGTCGGCCACTCGGGCGTCGGCAAGTCGACGCTGGTGAACGGGCTCGTCCCGGCGGCCGAGCGGGCGGTCAGCCACGTCAACGCGGTGACCGGCCGCGGCCGGCACACCTCCTCGTCCGCGATCGCGCTGGAGCTGCCGGGCGGCGACGGCTGGATCATCGACACCCCGGGCGTGCGGAGCTTCGGCCTGGCGCACGTCCGGCCGGAGAACGTGATCGACGCGTTCGACGACCTCGCCGAGGGCGCCGCCGAGCGCTGCCCGCCGCACTGCGACCACCTCCAGGACACCTGCGGCCTGGACTCCTGGGTCGAGGACGGCCGTGCCAGCCGGGCCCGCCTCGACTCCCTCCGCCGCCTCCTCACCAGCCGCGAGGGCGACGCCGACTAGCCCCCGAATGGCTATCGTCCCGGGGTATGACCCCCCGAATGATCTCCTCCCGCTACGAACTGGTGGAGCTGCTCGGCCGCGGCGGGATGGGCGCCGCCTGGCGCGCCGTGGACCGGACGCTGGACCGGGAGGTCGCGGTCAAGGAGGTCGCGCCGGCTGATCTCGTTCGACGGCTCGCTCTACCTGCTCCTCATGATGGCGCGTGACGATCTGTGGGCGGGCGGCACCGGGACGTTCGACGCCTTCCTCGGGACGTTCCGGCCTTCCTGACGACCGGATTGTGATGGCATGTGCGGATGGAGCGACGCGCGTTCCTCGCAGCCATGGCGGGCACGGCCGCGGCCGGATGCGCCGGCGGGTCCGGCCCGCCGCCGGCCCGCCGGGAGACCCCGGCACCCCTGCGGCCCGCGGCCCGGCCGACCGGGCCGGCCGGCTGGAGGGCCCTGGAACGGGGCCTCGAAGGCCGGCTGATCAGGCCGGACGACGCGGACTACGACCGGGCGCGGCGGCTCTACATCCCGCGCCACGACCGCGTCAGGCCGGCGGGCGTCGCGTACTGCGAGAACGCCGCGGACGTGGCCGAGTGCCTGGCCTTCGCGACGCTCCAGCGGATGCCGGTGGCGGTGCGGAGCGGCGGCCACGGCTACGCGGGCTGGTCGACCGGGACGGGGCTGGTCGTCGACGTGTCGCCGATGGCCGGCGTCGAGGCGGCCGGCGGGCGCGCGGTGGTCGGGGCCGGGGCGCGGCTCATCGACCTGTACGCCGGTCTGGACGCGGCGGGCGCTGGCGTCCCGGCCGGGACGTGCCCGACCGTGGGGGTGGCCGGGCTGGTGCTGGGCGGCGGGCTCGGGGTGATGTCGCGGGCGCACGGGCTGACCTGCGACCTCCTGGAGGCGGTACGGGTCGTCACGCCCGACGGCCGGATCCGGGACTGCGACGCGCGGCGGGACCCGGAGCTGTTCTGGGCGTGCCGGGGCGGCGGGGGCGGCAACTTCGGGGTGGCGGTGGAGTTCACCTTCCGGACGTTCCGGACCGGTGACGTCACGACGTTCGCGCTGCGCTACCCCTGGTCCCGGGCCGCCGCGGCGATCGGCGGCTGGCAGCGCTGGGCGCCGTCGGCGCCGGACGGCGTCTGGACGAGCCTGCAGATCAACACCGAGCCGGCGGCGGGCGCCCCGACCGTGGACGTCACCGGCGTCGCGCCCGGCGACCACGATCTGGAGCCGCTGGTGGCGGCGATCGGGCACGACCCGTCCGGCGACGGCTCCCAGCGCCGCCCGTACCTGGAGGCGATGAAGTTCACCGGCGGGTGCGCCGGGCAGAGCACCGAGGAGTGCCACGCCCAGGGCGACCTGCCCGGGCAGCGGCCCGGCGGGCGCTTCCCGCGCACCGACTACTCCGGCAAGTCGCACGTCGCGTACCGGCCGCTCACCGCCGCCGGGATCGGCGCGCTGGTCACCCGCTTCACCGGCGGGAACGGCGTCGCCGGGCGCTCGGTCCTCATGGACGCCATGGGCGGGGCGATCGGCCGCCTGGAGGCGGGCGCCACCGCGTTCCCGCACCGGCGGGCGCTGTTCTGCGTCCAGTACCTCGCGAACGGCGGCGACCTCGGCTGGCTGCGCGGCACGCACCGCGCCATGGAGCCCCACCTCGGCGGCGCCGCGTACGTCAACTACATCGACCCCGACCTCAAGGACTGGGGCCGCGCCTACTACGGCGCCAACCTCGGCCGGCTCGCGAAGGCCAAGGCCGCCTACGACCCGGGGTCGCTGCTGCGCTTCCCGCAGGGCGTCACCCGCTCGTGAGCTCCTCCAGCAGGCTCCGCGCCCGGGACTCGGCCTCGTCCAGCGCCCGCACGTGCGCCGGGGCCAGCTCCTCCACGCACCCCGTCATCGCCCCGGTCACCTGGCTGAACGCCGCCTCCTCCGCGCCGCGCAGCGCGGCCCGCACGGTGGCGGCGCGGGTGCCCAGCGCGGACCACTCCAGCTCCAGCCGGGCCACCGCCTCGTCGAACGCCCGCGCGACCTCCGCGCCCTCCTCGGCCAGCCCGCCGGGCACCGGCCCGCGGCCCGCCCGCCGGGCCCGCGCGGACAGCGCCGAGATCCGCCCGGCCAGCGCGAGCCCCTCGCGGGCCAGCGGCAGCACGTCGTGGATCAGGTCGGTGACCGCCTTGGCCAGCTCCTCGACCCGGCCGAGCAGCCGCTGCGCGGCCTCGTCCAGCCCGTCCGACGTCGCGTCCGCCACCCGCGCCGCCGCCTCCCGCTCCCACCGCGCCACCAGCGGGACGATCTCGCCGTCGAGCCGGTCCCGCTCGGCCGCGGGCAGCCGCTCGTCCCACTCGGCGCGGATGCGGTCGAGCCGCTCCCGCCCGGAGGCGGCGATCTCGCGGGCGACCTCGTCCAGCGCCTCGTTGGAGCGGGCCTTGAGCCGCTCGACCCGGTCGTGGAGCGCCTCCCGCTTGAACGGCTCGTTCAGGTCGTTGAGCAGCCCCTGCAGCCGCCGCGACACGTCGATGGCGTGGTCGGCGAGGGGGACGAGGCGGTCGGCGAGCTCGTCGAGCGTCCGCGCGCGGCGGGGGTCGGTCAGCTCGGCCACCCACCGGGGAAGGTCGTGCGCCATGCCATCATGCTCCCACTTCCGTGTAGCGTGGCACGCCGTGGCGGGCTATTCCGATGACCTGCGTCTCGCGCACGTGCTGGCGGACGGGGCCGACGACATCACGACCAAGCGCTTCCGCGCGCTCGATCTCGACATCGAGACCAAGCCGGACCTCACCCCGGTCAGCGACGCCGACCGGGGCGTCGAGGAGCAGATCCGGGGGACGCTCAAGCGGGCCCGGCCGCGGGACGCGGTGATCGGCGAGGAGTACGGCAAGACGGGGTTCAGCCAGCGCTGCTGGATCATCGACCCGATCGACGCCACCAAGAACTTCGTCCGCGGCGTCCCGGTGTGGGCCACGCTGATCGCGCTGATGGAGGACGACGAGGTCGTGGTCGGGCTGGTGTCGGCGCCCGCGCTGAACCGGCGCTGGTGGGCGGCGCGCGGCGGCGGCGCCTGGACGGGCCGGAGCCTGTCGCGGGCCACCCGGATGCAGGTGTCGTCGGTCACCGAGATGGCGGACGCGTCGCTGTCGTTCTCCAGCCTGTCCGGCTGGGAGGAGCAGGACCGGCTGGACCGCTTCCTCGACCTGACCCGCACGGTGTGGCGGACGCGGGCGTTCGGGGACTTCTGGTCGCACATGATGGTGGCCGAGGGCGCGGTGGACATCTCGACCGAGCCCGAGGTGTCGCTGTGGGACCTGGCCGCCCTCCAGGTGATCGTGGAGGAGGCCGGCGGGATGTTCACCGACCTGTCGGGCGTCCCCGGCCCGGACGGCGGCAGCGTGGTGTGCACCAACGGCAAGCTGCACGCCGAGGTCCTGCGCACGCTGGGCGGCGGGCAGCTCTCGCTGCGCATCTGACCTGGTCGGGGGCTGGCTTCCCGCGGACTCGCGACATATCGTGGAACGACCGCTCGCGTGCGATCGTTCTCGATATGGGCGGCCCGTACGGAGGTAGAAGATGTCGACCCAGATGAAGTTCGTGATCGGCGGCGTCGCCGCGTTCCTGGTCCTGTCGATCCTGGGCTGGTGGACGGTGGCGCTGATCGTGCTCGGCGTCATGGCCGTACCGGCCGTGCTCTACATGATGCTCGACCCGTCGCAGCGCCGCCGGGTCCGCGCCCAGACCCGAAAGCGCCTGGGCTCCTAAAGCCGGGTGCGCGGGGTCCGCTACGGTCTGCGGGTGATGCGGATCGGAGTGGTCGGGGCGGGGATACTGGGGCTGGCCGTCGCACGGCGGCTGGCGGAGCTGCGCCCGGACGCGGAACTGACCGTCCTCGACAAGGAGGACCGGCCCGCGGCCCACCAGACGGGCCACAACAGCGGCGTGGCGCACGCGGGGCTGTACTACGCGCCCGGCTCGCTGAAGGCGACGCTGTGCCGGCGCGGGATCGCCCTGCTCAAGGACTACTGCGCCGACCGCGGCCTCCCGTACGAGGAGTGCGGGAAGGTCGTCGTCGCGCGGAACGCGGCCGAGCTGGCGCCGCTGGCGGAGATCGAGCGGCGCGCCACCGCCAACGGCGTCCCCGGCCTGCGCCGGCTGGACGGGGCGGAGCTGCGCGAGATCGAGCCGCACGCCGCCGGGATCGCGGCGCTGCACTCGCCGGAGACGGCGATCGTCGACTTCACGGCCGTGGCCCGCGCGTACGCCGAGGACGTGGCGGCGGCCGGCGGCACCGTCCGGCTGGGCGCGGAGGTCGTCCGGATCGGCCGCAGGGGCGACGCGGTCACCGTCCGCACCGGCGACGAGGAGCTGGCCTTCGACCGGCTGGTGATCTGCGCGGGCCTCCAGTCGGACCGGGTTGCGCGGCTGGCGGGCGACGCGCCCGCGCCCGCGATCGTGCCGTTCCGCGGCGAGTACTACCGGCTCGTCCCGGAACGGGAGGACCTGGTCCGGGGGCTGATCTACCCGGTGCCCGACCCACGCTACCCGTTCCTCGGCGTCCACTTCACCCGCCGGGTCGGCGGCGGCGTCGACGTCGGGCCGAACGCCGTGCTCGCGCTGGCCAGGGAGGGCTACCGGCGCCGCGACGTCCGGCCCGCCGACCTGTGGGAGACGCTGCGCTGGCCCGGCTTCCGGCACCTCGCCCGGCGGCACTGGCGGACCGGGATCAAGGAGCTGTACGGCTCGGCGGTCAAGCGCGCGTTCCTGGCGGAGGCGCGCGCCTTCGTCCCGGACCTGCGGGCCGCCGACATGGTGCCCGCGCCCGCCGGGGTACGGGCCCAGGCGGTCGACGCGGACGGCTCGCTCGTCGACGACTTCCGGATCGGGCGGCTGGGGCCGGTCACGACCGTGCGGAACGCGCCGTCCCCCGCCGCCACCTCGTCCCTGGCCATCGCCGAGCACCTGGCCGGGAAGATCCTCGCGGACTGACCTGCGCGGACCCGGCCGTCGCGGACCGGCCCCCGCGGCGCCCTCACCAGCGGGCGCGGTCGGCGCCCCTCGGGTCGGCGGCCACCGGGTTCCCGGCGCCGTCGAACACCTTCACCGGGCGGGACGCGGCGTCGAACCGCTCCCATCCCGGGTCGCCGTGGGCGGCGAAGTCCACCCAGGCACGGTGCATGGCGTCGGCCAGCTCCTGCGGCGGGTTGGGTCCGGACAGCTCGCCGGTCCCCTCCGCGTTCAGGTTGTCGAAGACGAAGCCCAGCTCCAGCGCGTGGCAGGCGCCGAGGTCGTGGTTGGGCGAGCGCCACGCGAACTCGTACATCCACGTGGAGCCGCCGTGCCGCTCCGCCAGCCGGTTGGCCGGGATCCGGAACAGGCCGTCGGTGATCAGAGTCGCCAGCAGCTCGCCCGCGGACATCTCGGGGTGGGCGTCCCGGTACGCGGTGACCACCTCGGGGCGCGTCCCCATCCCGGTCGCGACGGCGCCGACCAGGTCGTGGGTGAGGGCGGCGGCCAGGCCGGTCGGCATGAGGAAGAGCCGGAACTCCTCCGCCGTGTAGCCGATCAGCAGGTCCACGTCGCGCCCGGCACCGGCCGCGACGGCGTCCTCGGGGCGGCGGGCCAGCAGCTCGCCGTCCAGCACGGGCGTCAGCGCCATCGCGGAGGCGGCCGTGGTGGCGCCCCAGCGGCCGGGGTCGGGCAGCGCCGAGACCTCCGCCGCCACCGCCGACTGCACCGGGATGATCTCGGCCGGGTCCAGCTTCGCGAACGCCTCCGCGGTCGGCTCGATCCCGAGCCGGGCCGCCATCTCCCCGGTGACCAGCAGCGCGTCCTCGGGCGTCTGCGCGACGCTCCCGGCGCCGCTCTGCGCGATGGCGCGGTGGAACAGCCCCAGGTCCAGCGACAGCAGCGTGCTGACGCTCATCCCGCCGGCCGACTCGCCGAACACCGTCACCCGGCCGGGGTCGCCGCCGAACGCCGCGATGTTGTCGCGCACCCACTCCAGTGCGGCGATCTGGTCGCGCAGCCCACGGTTGGCGGGGGCGCCCGGCAGGTACGCGAAGCCCTCGACGCCCAGCCGGTAGTTGATCGTCACGCAGACGACGCCGTCGCGCGCGAAGTTCGCGCCGTTGTAGGCGCTCACCGCGCCCGACCCGTTCCGGAACGCCCCGCCGTGGATCCACACCATCACCGGCAGCCGCTCGGCGCTCCCCGGCGACGGCGTCTCGCCATTCAGGGGGGTCGCCCCCCCTGTACCCCCCGGCAACGGCGTCCAGACATTCAGGTTGAGGCAATCCTCCCCCGGAATCTCCGGGTCGGGCAGCAGCATGTCGTACGGCTTGGGGTAGCCCGGCTTCGGCGCCGTGGGCCCGAACTCCAGGGCGTCCCGCACCCCGTCCCACGGCTCCGGCGGCCGCGGCGCGCCGAACCGGTCCGCCCCGAACGGCGGCGCGGCGTACGGGATCCCGAGGAACGCGGCCACCCCGTCCCGGCTCGCCCCGCGCACCCTGCCGTACCTGGTCTGGACGACGGTCTCCATACCGCACCCTCGTTTCTAGAACAAGATTCGATCCACTTGAGGGTAGCGACCCGCCGTTCCCGGCGGAACGGGCTCAATCGCCCGGACGGTGCAGCATCCGGGTGAGGTGCTCGCGGGCGAAGGCGCGGACGGCCGCGTCGTCGTCCAGGGCCAGGCCGCCGCCGGGGATGAGCAGGACCGAGACGGCCACCCGCAGCAGCACCTCGGCGACGGTCGCGTAGTCCTCGCCGCCGGCGGGGCGGGCGCGGCGCAGGCGGTCGGCGAGGATGTCGCGGGCGGCGAGCATCACGGCACCGCCGTTCATGCTGAGCTGCGGCAGGAACGCCTCGGGCTCGCTCTCCAGGACGCGGGCCAGCAGCGGGTGCGTGCGGGCGCCGCGCAGGCCCGCGACGAAGCCCTCGACGACCGCGTCCTCGGCGGTCGGCAGGCCCTCGGTGGCGGCCGAGATCGCGCCGAGGAACCGCCGGCACTCGCGCAGGATCACCGCCTGGAGCAGCTGGTCCTTGTTCCCGAAGCGCCGGTAGACGGTGGTGCGGGCGACGCCGCCGCGCTTGGCGACGTCCTCGACGCTGACCCGGCGCAGCCCGTAGGTCTCGAACTCGGCCAGGGCGGCGTCGAGGATCCGGGTGTCGAGGCCGTCCGGGTCCTCGGCGCCGCCCGCGAGCCGGGCCAGCAGGTCGGCGGTCATCCGCGGATGCGGGCGTCGTAGGCTTTGCGCGCGTCCGGGTCGTACTCCAGGAAGATCTTGTCCAGGCCGAGCCGCCGCGCCATGGCCTGCCGCACCCGGTCCGGGAAGAACCCGCCGAGCCGCACCTGCCGGCCCAGCTTGGCGGGAACGACCACCTGCGGCCGCGGCCGGCCGATCAGCGCCACGACGGCGGCGGCGATGTCCTCGGGCTCGGCGTTCTTCTGGCCCTTGGGGCTGGCGGTGCCGGCGACCAGCTCGGTGTTGGTGAACGTCGGCAGCACCGCGCTGACGTGGATCCCGCGGTCCCGCACCTCCAGCCGGGTCGCCTCGGTGAACCCGACGACGGCCGCCTTGCTGGCGTTGTAGAGCGCCAGGCCCGGCGTGTACAGCACGCCCGCCAGGGACGCGATGTTGATGATGTGGCCGCGCCCGCGCGGCAGCATCCGCTCCAGGGCCAGCTTGGTACCGAGCATCACGCCGTGCACGTTGATGTCGAGGCAGCGCCGCGCGTCGGCGTCGCTCTCGCCGGTCACCGGGCCGATCGGCATGATCCCGGCGTTGTTGATCAGCACGTCGATCCGCCCCGCGCTCTCCAGGAACGCGGTGAACGACTCGCGCGAGGTGACGTCCAGCGGGTACGCGGCGACGCCCAGCCTCTCGCCGGCCTCCTTCACCGCCGCCTCGTCGATGTCGCCGATGACGACCGTCGCGCCCTTCTCCTTCAGCGCGCGGGCGGTGGCGAGGCCGATGCCGCGGGCGGCGCCGGTGATCGCGATGACCTTGCTCATCAGCTGTGCTCCAGACGGTCGAGGCGTACGGGCAGGCCGTCCCTGGGCGAGGGCAGCGAGGTGGTGTCCAGCGGCCATTCGTACCGGCCGGGGACGCTCCAGCGATGGTGCAGCAGGATCTGGTGCATGATGCTCTTCACCTGCATCCCGGCGAAGTGCAGCCCGATGCACTTGTGGGCGCCGCCGCCGAACGGGGACCAGGCGTACTTGTGCACCTTGTCCTCGCGCCGCTCGGGCGCGAAGCGCTCGGGGTCGAACCGCTCCGGGTCCGGCCAGTACTCGGGCATGTGGTGGTTGGTGAGCTGCGGGACGACCACGAGCGTCCCGGCGGGGATGTGATAGCCGAGGATCGAGGTGTCCTTGACGACCCGGCGGGGCAGCGCCGGCACGGGCGCCAGCAGCCGCAGCGCCTCCTTCATCACCAGGTCGGCGGACGGCAGCCGGTCCAGGTCCTCGAACTCCAGGGCGGGCTTGCCGAGCGCGAGCGACTCGTCCCGGAGCCGTTCCTGCCATTCGGGGTACTTGGCCAGGTAGTAGGCCATCGTGGTCAGCGTGATGGTGGTGGTGTCGTGCGCCGCCATCAGCGCGAAGATCATGTGGTTGACGACGTCCTCGTCGGTGAACCGGTGCCCGTCGTCGGTCTCGGCCTGGCACAGCGCGGCGAACAGGTCGTCCCCGCCGTCGCGGCGCTTGGCGGGCAGGTGCCCGCGGAAGAACTCCTCCAGCGCCTTCCGGGCCTGCACGCCCTTGTGCCAGCGCAGCCCCGGCACCGGGAACCGCACGTACGCGGTGCCCGCCCGGACGGCGTCGATGAACGCCCCGTTGATCCGGTCGGCCTCGGAGCGTTCCAGTTCGACGCCCATGAAGACGTCCGTGGCCAGGTCCAGCGTCAGCTGCTTGACGTGGTCGTACACCTTGAAGCCGTGGCCGGGCTCCCACGCCCGGACGCCGTCCTTGATGCCGGGCGCCATCGCGTCCATGTACGACCGCAGCCGCTGCTGCGTGAACGCCTGCTGCATGATCCGCCGGTGGTGCAGGTGCTCCTCGAAGTCGAGCAGCATGATGCCGCGGTGGAAGAACGGCCCGATGAAGTAGCTCCACGCGGGCCCGTTCGCGAACGCCTTGTCCCGGTTGACCAGCACGGTCTCGGCGGCCTCGGGCCCCTGCACGGTCACCGTGCGCTGGCCGAGCAGCCAGCCCCAGGTGACCGGCCCGAACTGCTCGTACCGCTTGCGGGCGACCTTGAACGGCTGCCGCATGACCTGGAGCGTGTTGCCGATGAACGGGATGCCGGGCTGCCCGCGGACGGGCTTGAGCCCGCTGCCCTCCGGTGGCGGCGCGAGGATGCTGGTGGCCATGGGCCCTCCGGGAACAGAAAAGCGAAATCTGTCGCTTTGTTCTAACGCAGCCGAGCGCCCCGCGTCCAGACCAGAACGGAATTCGGTTCAGCGATAGGCCCCGCCCGGATCCCGCTCGTACTCCGCCACCACCGGAACGCTCCCGTCCCGCAGCGGCGCCGTCCGCGTCCGCCCCGACGCCTCCACCGGCACCTCGTCCACCACCCGCACCAGCGCGGGCCGCAGCGCCGGCTCGACCCGCAGCAGCACCTCGGTCAGGTCGATCGGCTTCAGCTCGTCCCGCAGGCTGATCGCGGCCGCCGCCACCTCCCGGTCCCCCGCCGGCACGCCGTACACCGCCACCGCGTCCACGGCCGGCAGCTCGGCCAGCGCGTCCCGGATCGGCCCCGGCGGCACGACGCCGTCCGCCGTGCGGATCAGCTCGGCCTCCCGCCCGGCCAGCCAGAAGTCCCCGTCGGCGTCCCGCCGGAACAGGTCGCCGGTCGCCATCCACGCGTCCGCCGGCGCGAACAGGCCGCGCAGCGCCCGGCCCGCGTGCCCCGGCCGGACCCGCGCCACCAGCATCCCGATCTCGTCCGGGCCGCACTCGACCGCGAACCCGTCCGGCCCCTCCTCCGGCCGGCCGCGCTCCAGGTCGTACCGCGCCAGCCGCACCTCCGCGCTGCCCGGCAGCGGCCGCCCCAGCGCCCCCGGCTTCTTCTTCCCGCCCAGGTTGACCAGGATCGCCTCGCCCTCCGTCGAGGCGTAGAACTCCAGCACCCGCGCCGGCGCGAACCGCTCCTCGACCCGCCGCCACAGCCCCCGCGGCATCCCCGAGCCGATGAACAGCCGCACCGGATGGTGCCGCTCCCCCGGATGCGGCGGCGCGTTCACCAGGCCGCGCAGCGACGTCCAGGTGTACGAGGCCACCGTCACCCCGTACCGCCGCGCCTCGTCCCAGAACGTCTCCGGGTCGTACGCGCTCGCCAGCGCCAGCCGCGCGCCGCCCACCGCCGCGCCGCCCAGGCTCATCATCAGCGCGGACGGATGCTGCAGCGGCGTCAGGCTGTACACGGTGTCGGCGGGCGACAGGTCCGCCGACGACGCCGTGCCGAACGCCGACAGGGCCCACCGCCGGTTGGTGATCCGGCTGGCCTTCAGATGCTCGCCCTCCCCCGTGAACAGCACGAACGCCAGATCACCCGCCAGCCCCGGATTGGGCCGGAACCACCCCGGCACCTCGACCGCGTCCGGATCGATCCGCTCCATGTCCACGACGCCGTCGTACTCGCCGCCGCCGCCCCCCAGCAGCAGGACCTCCACCCCGGCCCCGGCGGCCCGCGCCACGTTCTCCGGATCGGCGATGATCCGTTCGACCCCGCCCAGCCCGGCCTCGCGCCGCACGTCGCCGTCCGGCCGCAGCAGCACGGCCACCGCCCCCAGCCGCGACAGCGCCGCGACCAGGGCCAGCGCGGTCGGCCGTGTCTCCATCAGCACCCCGACCGGATCGCCCTGCCGCACGCCGACATGGATCAGCCCCCGCACCACGGCGTCGATCCGCTCCTTCGCCGCCGCCTGCGTGTAGGCGCGCCCCTTGTACAGGAAGAAGACGTCCTCGGGGTCCCGCTCGTCCAGGAGGAGCCCCAGCGACATCCGCGTCTCGGAGCCGATCCGCTCCAGCCGCGCCAGCCGCGGCAGGTTCTGCGTGGCCTGGTGCGCCAGCCGCCGCGACCCCTGGACGACCCGGGTCGCCGACCGCACGGCCTCCGCGCCGAGCCCCACGACCAGCTGCAATCCGTGCTCCCCCGGCACCACGGGCGCCTCCGCCCCCGCCGGGACGACCACGTCGGGCAGCTCCGCGCCGTCCTCCCGCCACCGCACCCACCCCGCGACCGCCGGCCAGGTCTGCTCGACCGCCTGGCCGCCCACCACGAGCCCGAAATGCCCGGCCCGCAGCGCCGCCTCGTACACCTCGGCCCGGGGCGCGGCCCGCCGGATGCCGCGCACCATCTCCGGCGAGGCGATCTCGTCGACCTCGCCGACGAACGTCAGCACGGGGCACGCGATGTCGGCGAGCGTCACCAGCCGGTCCCCGATGACGAACCCGCCGGTCAGCATGCGGTTGTGCGCGATGAACTGGCGGACGAACTCCGCCAGCGCGGGCCCGGGCCACGACACCCACCCCTCGCGCTCCAGGAACCGCCGCTGCCGCTCCCGCAGCGCGAGCCGCTCCCGGTCGTGCAGCCGCAGGACGAAGTCCACCCGGCTGCGCACCGACTTCACCGGGCTGAGCAGCTGGAACCCCGTCCGCGTCACCCACCCCGGCACCGCGAACCCGCCCAGCGGGATCCGCCCGGCCTCCCCGGCGACCCACCCCGGCACCCCGAACGGCAGCCCGACGCTCGTGTCGGCGGGACTCCCGAACGTCACTACGGAGGCGATGCCCTCGCTCCTCCGGTAAGCCGCGGCCTGGTAGCAGAACATGCCGCCCTGCGAGTACCCGGCCAGGTGGACGTCGCGCCCGGTCAGCTCCCGCACCCGGTCGATCGCCTCGTCGACCGCCAGCACGTGGTCGCTGACGGTCCGCTCCAGCCCGCCGGGCTCCCGCTCGGGCGCGCCGAAGTCCACCACCCACGGATCCACGCCCAGCCCGTGCAGCACGCCCACCGCGCTGACCCGCGCGGAGATGTCGTACACCTCGGCGCTGACCATCAGGGGCGGCACGAGGAGCACCGCCGGCCCGTCACCGCCCGGGAAGTAGTGCCGCAGCCGGTGGACCCGCCGCTCCTGCCTCACCTCGTAGGGCGAGCCGTCCTCAGCGATGTCCAGCCCGCCGAACCGGGCGACCTCGAGCGCGTTCTGGGCGGTGCGGAGCACCGTGCTGATCACAGGGGGCATGGTCGCCCAATCAACTACAGAACGGTGGCCCCGTCCAGCTTGCCGGCCTGCAGCCGCTCCCACATGTACCGCCGCCGCGGCTTGCCGCTCGACGTCCGCTGGATCAGCCCGGACCCGATCACGATCGTCACCTCGACGTCGCCGAGCCGCCGCCGCAGCATCTCCCGCACCTCGGGCGCCCAGCTCCCGTCGCCGGTCTCGGCGAACAGCGCCAGACCGCGCGTACCGGCCCCCGGCACGCCCACGACCACGATGCGCCCCTTGTGCATCCCGCACACCTCGGCGACCTTCGCCTCCAGGTCCTCCACGTACACCGAACGGCCGCGGACCTTGATGCTGTCGCCCATCCGCCCGAGGACGAACAGCTGCCCCTCGTAGAAGAACCCGGCGTCCCCGGTGAAGACGGAGCCCCCCTCGAACCGGGTCGACTTCCCCTCGGCCCCGGCGTAGTAGCCGACGCACGCCGACGGACCCCCCACCACGATCTCGCCGAGAGACCCTTCGGGAAGCGGGTTCCCCTCATCGTCGATGATCGTGACCGGCACGTCGTCCTGCGGCGTCCCGCACCCCACGATCCACCCGGCCTTGGCCCCGAACGACTCCTCGCCCAGCTCGTGCCGCTCCAGGATCCCGACCGGCCGCCCGAACTCCAGCGTCCCCGCGTCGGGCCGTACGGCCAGCGGCCGGCGCCGCACCTGGTCCATCGTGACGAGCAGCGTCGTCTCCGCCATCCCGAACGCGGGCATGAACACCTCGCGCGGGAACCCGAACGGCTCCGCCATCCGCGCGAACGACTCCAGCGCGTGCGGGTCGATCGGCTCCGCCCCCACGATCACGCTGCGCCACCCCGAGAGGTCGACGCCCTCCAGCTGCTCGGGCTTGATCCGCCGCGCCGCGTACGCCAGCGCGAACGGCGGCGTCGCCGTGTGAACGGCCTCCGCGAAGCACCGCACCCACCGGGCCGGATCCCGGATGAACTGGTCGGGCCGCATCAACCGCAGCGAAGCCTGAACCGTAATAGGCGTAATGAAACACCCAATAAGCCCCATGTCGTGATAGAGCGGCAACCAGGACGCGACGACGTCCCCGTCCTCGAACCCCGCCGTCCGCGCGATCAGCTCGATGTTGGCCTCCAGGTTCTCCCAGGTGACCATCACCCCCCGCGGCGCCCCGCTGGACCCGGAGGTGAACTGCAGCAGCGCCAGCTCCCCGGCCTCCCGCACCTCCGCCTCGGCCTCGGCCTGCCGCGGCCGCCACGGCTCGCCGGACACCCCCGCCGCGTCCATGGCCCGGGCCGCCAGCGGCGCCAGTTCCTCCGACGCGACCGTCAGCGCGGGCCGGGCCTGCCGCAGGATCGCCGCGACATGAGCGACGTAGTCATCGCCGTCCTGGAACAGCGGCGGCGTGATGAGGCACACGGTCGCCCCGGCCGCCCACACCCCGTAGTACGTCTCGACGCAGGTGAAGTCGGTCGGCAGGATCACGCACACCACGTCGCCCGGCCGCACGCCCTCCTCGATCAGGGCCGCCGCCGTACGTCGCGCCGCACCGGCGAGGGCACCGTAGTCACGGAACTCCCAGCCGCCGTCGTCCGCGGCCAGACGAACGCCCCGCCCGGCGCTCGGCTTGTCCAGCCAGTCCCGCAGTCCAGATGCCATCGTCTCCCTTTCGCCGAAAACCCACGAGTAACTTTCGCGGGAGTCTATTGCGTGCGCAAGCGCCCCCCACCGGGGCCCGCGGCGAAGCCGTCCATATCCTGGAGCCATGCGCACTGGTGCGGCCGCCGCCCTGGACACGGCCCTGGTCCTGGTCTTCGTGACGATCGGCCGGAGCTCCCACGACGAGGCCCTGAACCCCGCCGGCCTGGCCACCACGGCCTGGCCGTTCCTCCTGGCCCTGGCCGCCGGCTGGCTCCTCACCCGGGCCTGGCACCGCCCCGAGGCGCTCCTCACCGGAGCCGGCATCTGGCTCGCCACGGTGATCGGCGGCATGCTCCTGAGAGCGGTCTCGGATCAGGGAACGGCAGTACCGTTCATCATCGTCGCCACCCTGTTCCTGGCGGCCGTCCTCCTGGGCTGGCGCCTGATCACAAAGTTGACTCGTGGCGTGTTCCCCTCCCGATCGGGCCGAGAAAGGGCAACACGCCACGAGTCAACCCCCAGCGAGACGCACTGACCCCAGCCGACGCAGGGGCGCGCCGACCTCAGCCGACGCGAGGGCGAAGCCCCCGCAGCCGGGGGTTCCAGGGGGTCGCCCCCCCTGGGAAACGGCGAAGGGTCCCCCTGGGAGGAAGCGAACGCTTCCGAACAGGAGGACCCTTGGACCCGTAGCGGGGGCAGGATTTGAACCTGCGACCTCTGGGTTATGAGCCCAGCGAGCTACCGAACTGCTCCACCCCGCGGTGATGTCTCAACTCTATGGGGCCCCCGGGTCTTAGGCAAACCGGTCGGCGGCGAGCGCGGCGGTGAGCATCTGGACGAGGTCGGTGACGAAGGCGTCGTGGTCGAGGAGGGAGTCGGCGCGTTCGGCGCGGTCGGCGAGGGCGGCGGTGAGGAAGGCGATGACGGCGGAGATGCGTTCGAGGGCGTAGGGCTCGGGGAGGGTGGCGCGGCAGCGGGCTTCGAGGAGTTCGAGCTGGGCGGCGAGCGCGGTGCCTTCGAGGAGGCGCGGGACGCGGTGGCTGCGGATGCCGGCCTGGCCGGCGACCTGGGCGACGATGCGGAGGAAGTCGCGGCCGTGGGGGGTCCGGAGTTCGGCGGCGATGGGTTCGACGACGGCGGCGACGATGGCGCGCAGGTCGGCGGGGTCGAGGGTGGTGAGGGCGGCGGCGCGGGCGGGTTCCATGCGCTGGACGCCGGCGGTGAGGATGGCGGCGAGGAGGCCCTGCCGGGAGCCGAAGTGGTAGGTGATCGCGGAGTCGTTGGCCTGGCCGGCGAGCCGGACGATGTCGCGGGTGCGGGCGCCGTCGACGCCGTGGGACGCGAAGAGCCGGGCACCGGCGTTCAGCAGGCGTTCCTTGGTGGCTCTTGCGTCTCTCGGCACGGCGATTATAGTAACAGCGGACGTTATTAACGGAGGCCGTTACTATGTACGACCCGTTCTCGCCCGACTTCCAGGCCGACCCGTACCCCGTCTACCGGCGGCTTCGCGACGAGGAGCCCGTCCACCGGCACGAGGATCCGCCGTTCTGGGCGCTGTCCCGGTTCGAGGACATCTGGACGGCCGTGCGCGACCCGAAGCGGTTCTCCTCTGCGCAGGGGCTCACGTTCCATCCGGACGAGATCGGGACGCTCGGGCTGGCGCCCACGATCGTGATGCTGGACCCGCCGCGGCACACGCGGCTGCGGCGGCTGATCAGCCACGGGTTCACGCCGCGGCGGATCGCGGCGCTGGAGGACCTGCTGCGCGAGTTCGTCCGGGGGCGCATCGCCCTGATGGAGCGCAAGGCGGCCGACGGCGAGCCCGTCGACCTGCACCGCGACTTCTCCTCGCCGCTCCCCACCTTCGCGCTCGCGCACCTGCTGGGCGTCCCCGAGGCGGACCGGGCGCGGTTCGATCCGTGGGTCGCGGCGCTGACGACCGTCCAGGAGGAGGGGCTGAACGGCAAGGGCGCGATCGAGGCGGTCGCGGAGATGTTCGCCTACTTCACCGACGTGATCGCCGCCCGGCGCGCGGACCCCCGGGACGACCTGATCACCGCGCTGACGGTCGCCGAGGCGGACGGCGAGCGGCTCACCGACTGGGACATCCTCGGCTTCTGCTTCGTCATGGTCGCCGGCGGCAACGACACCACCGGCAACCTGATCTCGCACGGCGTCGCCCTCCTGGACGCCCACCCGGCCGAACGGGAGAAGCTCCTCGAGGACCCCGGCCTGATCCCGAACGCGCTGATGGAGTTCCTGCGGATGGAGGGCTCGGTGCAGTCCCTCGCCCGCACGACGACGGAGCCGGTGACGCTGCACGGCGTCGAGATCCCGGCGGGCGAGAAGGTCATGATGCTGTACGGGTCGGCCAACCGCGACGAGCGCGAGTTCGGCCCCACGGTGGACGAGCTGGACGTGACCCGCGAGATCCCGCGCCACCTGGGCTTCGCGACCGGCGTCCACTTCTGCATCGGCTCGCACCTGGCGAAGCTCCAGGGGCGGGTGGCGTTCGAGGAGCTGCTGGGCGCCCACCCGTCCATCGGCGTGGACCTGGCGGGCGCCCGGCGCATCGACTCCCCGTTCGGCCGGGGCTGGGAGACGCTCCCGGCCACGGGGCTCTGAGGGTCAGCCCATGTGCGGGTAGCGGTGGTCGGTCGCGGGGACGAACGTCTCCTTGATCGACCGCGGCGACGTCCAGCGCAGCAGGTTGAGGACGGAACCGGCCTTGTCGTTGGTCCCGGACGCCCGCGCGCCGCCGAACGGCTGCTGCCCGACCACGGCGCCGGTGGGCTTGTCGTTGACGTAGAAGTTGCCCGCCGCGAACCGCAGCGCCTCGGCCGTGCGGACGACCGCCTCCCGGTCCTGCGCGATGACGGCGCCGGTCAGCGCGTACGCCGACACCGACTCCAGCTGCGCGAGGACCTCGTCGTACCGCTCGTCGTCGTAGACGTGGACGCCGAGGATCGGGCCGAAGTACTCGGTCTTGAAGATCTCGTTGTCGGCGTCGGCGGAGACCAGCACGGTCGGCCGCACGAAGTAGCCGACCGAGTCGTCGTACGTGCCGCCGGCCACGACCTCGACCGCCGGGTCGGCCTTGGCGCGCTCGATGGCGTCGCGGTTCTTGGCGAACGCGCGCGCGTCGATGACCGCGCCCATGAAGTTGCCCAGGTCCGTCACGTCGCCCATGGTCAGGCCCTCGACCTCGGCGGTGAACTCGTCCTTGAAGCCGTTCTCCCAGATCGACCGGGGCACGTAGGCGCGCGACGCCGCCGAGCACTTCTGCCCCTGGTACTCGAACGCGCCGCGGATCAGCGCGGTCTTCAGGATCGCCGGGTCGGCGGACGGGTGCGCGACGACGAAGTCCTTGCCGCCGGTCTCGCCGACCAGCCGCGGGTAGCTCCGGTAGCCGGTGATGTTCTCGCCCACCGCCTTCCAAAGCTTCTGGAACGTGGCGGTGCTGCCGGTGAAGTGGATCCCGGCCAGCTCGGGGTGCGGGAGCGCGACCTCGGACACGGCGAGCCCGTCGCCGGTCACCAGGTTGATCACGCCGGCCGGCAGCCCGGCCTCCTCCAGCAGCCGCATCAGCAGGACGGCCGCGAGCGTCTGCGTCGGGGACGGCTTCCAGACGACCACGTTCCCCATCAGCGCGGGCGCGGTCGGCAGGTTGCCGGCGATGGCGGTGAAGTTGAACGGGGTGATCGCGTAGACGAACCCCTCCAGCGGCCGGTGGTCGGTCCGGTTCCACACGCCGGGGCTGCTGATCGGCTGCTCGGCCAGCACCTGGCGCGCGAAGTGCACGTTGAAGCGCCAGAAGTCGATCAGCTCGCACGGGCTGTCGATCTCGGCCTGCTGGGCGGTCTTGCCCTGGCCCAGCATCGTGGCCGCCGCCAGCGTCTCCCGCCACGGCCCCGACAGCAGGTCCGCCGCCCGCAGGAAGATCGCGGCGCGCTCGTCGAACGGCATCGCCCGCCACGCGGGGGCCGCCGCCAGCGCGGCGTCGATCGCGTCCCGGGCGTCGTCGGCGGTGGCCGTGCCGAACGTTCCGAGCACGGCGGCGTGCCGGTGCGGCTGCACGACGTCGACCTTGGCGCCGGCGCCCATCCGCCGCACGCCGCCGATCGTCATGGGCAGGTCCATCGGCGCGGCCTGCAGCTCGGCCAGCCTGGCCTCCAGCCGGGCCCGCTCGGGGCTGCCGGGCGCGTACGTGTGCACCGGCTCGTTGACCGGCTGCGGCACGGTGGTCACGGCGTCCATGGGAACCTCCACATCAAAGGAACGAACGGAGAAAGAAGGCGAGGTTGGCGGGACGCTCGGCCAGCCGCCGCATGAAGTAGCCGTACCAGTCGCCGCCGTACGGGACGTAGACGCGCATCCGCTCGCCCGCCGCCGCCAGCCGGCGCTGCTCGTCGGCGCGGATGCCGTACAGCATCTGGAACTCGTACGAGCCGGGCTCGCGGCCGTTGCGCCGGGCCAGCTCCAGCGCGATGCCGATCATGCGCGGGTCATGGCTGGCGATCATCGGATGCCCGGTGCCCTCCATGAGCAGCCGCGTCCCGCGCACGTACGCGCGGTCGACCTCGGCCTTCTCCTGGTACGCGACCGACGCCGGCTCCGCGTAGGCCCCCTTGACCAGGCGCACCCGGCCGCCCGCGAGATCGCGCAGGTCGCCCTCGGTCCGCCGCAGCATCGCCTGGACCGCGACGCCGACCCACGGGTAATCCGCGCGCAGGTCACGTACGGTCTCCAGGGTGGCGTCGACCGTCGTGTGGTCCTCCATGTCGACGGTCACGGTCATCCCGAGCGCGTCGGCGCGCTCGCAGATCCGCCGCGCGTGCTCCAGCGACAGCGCCCGCCCGTCCGGAAGCCCCTGGCCGAGCGCCGACAGCTTCACCGACGCCTCGGCGTCCTTGGCGAGCCCGTGCTCGCCGAACGCGTCGAACAGCTCCAGATAGGCGTCGCGGACGGCCTCGGCGCGCTCCCGGTCCCGGGTGTCCTCACCCAGGTGGTCGAGCGTCACCGCGAGCCCCGCGCCGGCCAGCTCGCGGGTGGCGGCGACGGCCGCGTCCAGGTCCTCCCCGGCCACGAAACGATCGACGACGGCCCTGGTCAGGGGCACGCCCACAACAAGACGACGCATCCGATCGCTGCGCGCGGACGCGAGAAGAAGCCGACTGATCACGCCCTCAAGCTAGGTCGCGCACCCGCCCTCCGGATACAGTCAAGTGTCACTTCAATCGACCGAATCCGTCATACATATGGATGATCTCCAAGACATCGTCGAGTCGGCCGCCGACCTCCTGCGGGCGCCCGCCACGCTGGAGGACCGCGACTTCCACCTCGTCGCGTACGCCGCCCACGGGCGCACCATCGATCCCGTCCGCACCGAGTCGATCCTGCACCGCCGCTCGACCGACGAGGTCCGCACCCGCTTCGAGCGGCACGGCATCGCCCGCGCCACGGGCCCGGTCCGCATCCCCGCCGACCCCGAGGCGGGCCTGCTCCCCCGCCTCTGCCTGCCCGTCCGCTGGAACAACGTCACCTACGGCTACCTGTGGCTGCTGGACGCCGACCACCACATCACCCAGGACATGGCCGCCCAGGCGGCCCCGCTCACCGAGCGCGCCGCCCTCCTCATGGCCCGCCAGACCCGGGACCGCGACGACCTCGGCTGGAAGCTCGCCGACCTGCTGACCACCCGCCCCGACGTGCGCGCCCAGGCCACCAGCGAGCTCGCCGAGATCCTGGCGCCGCCGTTCACGGTGGCCGTCCTGCGCTCCGCCGAGCCCGGCCCGCTCAACCCCTGGCTGCTCCCCCGCAACGTCGTGACCACGATCTGGGAGGGCGACCACATCCTCGTGACGTCCCCCGCCAAGGCCGCCCAGACCGTCGAGCGCGCCCGCCGGCAGCTCCTGGAACGGCACCCGTCCCCGACGTACGCGGGCCTGTACGGCCCCTGCCACGGCCTCACCGAGATCCGCGAGGGCTGGCTCCGCGCCCGCGTCGCCGCCCGCGTCGCCGCCGACGGCGAGACCCGTACCTGGGAGTCCCTCGGCGCGCTCCGCCTGCTCCGCGCCGCCGACGACGAGACGCTCGCGGAGACGCTCCTCGACGTGACCGCCCTGGGGGACCTGGCCGGAACGGCCCGGACGTACCTGGACCTGGCCGGCAGCGTGCAGCGGACGGCCGCGGCCCTCAGCGTCCACCGCCAGACCCTCTACGCCCGCCTGCGCCGCATCGAGGAGCTCACCGGCCTGGACCTCTCCGACGGCCAGGACCGCCTCGCGCTCCATCTGGCCCTCACGCTGAACCCCCACCTCAATATTTGACCGGTCGTTCCAGATAGCCGTACGATCCCGATCATGGCCCGCACGAAGGAGTTCGACCCGGACGCCGTCCTGCGGCGCGCCATGGACCTGTTCCGGGAACGCGGCTGCGAGAACACCTCGATGGCCGACCTGGTCGAGCACCTGGGCATCGGCCGCGCCAGCATCTACGCCACGTTCGGCGGCAAGCGCGACCTCTACCTGAAGGCGCTGGCCCGCTACCGCGAGATCACGGACGGCGCCATCCTGGAGTCCCTCTCCCGGCCCGGCCCCGCGCTCCCGGCCGTCCACGCCCTGATCGACGGCTACGCCCGCGAGTCGGCCACCGACCCCGCCGGCTGCATGGTCGTCAACACCGCCGTCGAGCTGGCCGCCCGCGACGCCGACGCGGCCCGCTGCGTGGAGGCCAGCTGGACCCTCCTGGAGACCGCCCTGGCCGCCGCCCTCACCCGGGCCCGCAACCAGGGCGAGCTCTCCGCCGACAAGGACCCGCGAGCGCTGGCCCGCTTCCTCCTGGTGCTGTTCCAGGGGATGCGCGTCCTGGCCCGCACCCCCGACCCGGCGGACCGCCTCCGCGACACCGCGGCCCAGGCCCGGGCCCTCCTGTCCTGACGGCGGCGCCCCTGCCGCCGCGCACACGCATGGCCGAATTCTTGACCGATCATTCCAATAAAAGGAGAATCATGCCCGATTTCACCGGCAAGGTCGCCCTCGTCACCGGCGGCGGCAGCGGCATCGGCCGCGCCACCGCCCTGGCCTTCGCCCGCGCGAACGCGACCGTCGTCGTCAGCGGCCGCAGCCCCGAGCCCCTCGCGGAGACCGTCGACCTGATCGAGAAGGAGGGCGGCCGGGCCGCGGCCATCCCGGCCGACGTCACGGACGCCGCCGAAGTAAGGAACCTGGTGGACGCCACCGTCAGGGACCACGGCGGCCTGGACATCGCGTTCAACAACGCGGGCGCCTTCTCCGCCGCCCCGGTCGCCGACATGGACGAGGACGCCTGGAACGCCCTGCTGGCGACCAACATCACCGGCGTCTTCCTCCCGATGAAGTACGAGATCGCCCGCATGCGGGAGAACGGCGGCGGCGTGATCGTCAACACCTCGTCCAACATCGGCGCCCACCGGCGCCTCCCCGGAACCGGCGCCTACGCCGCCACCAAGGCCGCCGTCAGCGCCCTGACCCGTACCGCCGCCCTGGAGAACATCGCCGCCGGCATCCGCGTCAACGCCGTCAGCCCCGGCCCCATCGACACCACGATGTCCCTGCTCCCCGGCGAGACCGAGACCCAGCGCGCCGACCGCATGAAGACCGCCACCCCCATAGGCCGCGTGGGCACCCTCGAAGAGGCGGCCGCCGCAGTCCTCTGGCTGGCCTCCCCCGCCTCGTCCTACGTCGTGGGTCACGACCTCGTCATGGACGGCGCCGCCACAGCCTGACCCAAAGCCGAAGGCCCCTGACCACGATCGTGGTCAGGGGCCTTCGGAACCAGTAGCGGGGGCAGGATTTGAACCTGCGACCTCTGGGTTATGAGCCCAGCGAGCTACCGAACTGCTCCACCCCGCGGTGATGTCTTAACTCTATGGGGCGGGGGGTGCTTAGGCAAACCGGTTAAGAACAGGTCGGGACCGGGCCCTTTCCCGCGTTGATGTTGTTGATGGCGTCGATGGCGGTCTTGAGGGTGTCGGCGCGGACGAGGCGGAGCCCGTCGGGGCGGGCCCGGGCGGCGTCGGCGCAGTTGTCCGCGGGGGTGAGGAAGACGGTGGCGCCGGCGCGGCGGGCGGCGACCATCTTCTGCTGGATGCCGCCGATGGCCCCGACCTCGCCGCTGGGCGTGATGGTGCCGGTGCCGGCGACGAACGTCTTGCCCGGCAGCGAGCCGGGGGTGAGCTTGTCGACGATGGCGAGGGAGAACATCAGGCCGGCGCTGGGGCCGCCGACGTCGCCGACACTGATGTTGATCTTGAACGGGAACACGTACTCGTCGCGGAGGACGACGCCCATGACGGGCCGCTCGGTGCCTCCGTCCGGGGAGGCCACGGTCTTGAGCGTGGCCTTCTCCTCCTTGCCGGAGCGCTTGTACGTGATGGTCACCTGGTCGCCGGCCTTGCGGCCCTTCATCCGGCCGGTGACGTCCTCCAGCTTGGTCACCGGGGTGCCGTCCATGGCGGTGACCTCGTCGCCGGGGCGGAGCCGCCCGTCGGCGGGCAGCCCCTTCTGGACGGAGTCGACCAGCACCCGGACCGGGAACGCGATGCCGAGCTGGTTCAGCGCGGCGGCCTCGGCGCTCTGCTGCGACGCCTCCATCTGGCGCGTGTTCTCCTGGTCGACCTGCTCCTGCGACTCGTTGTCCGGGAAGATCGTCTCCTCGGGGACGATCGCGACGTCGTCGTCGAGCCAGCCCTGCAGGGCGCTGAACAGGTCGAGCCGCGCGCCGGGGCCGCCGCGGTAGGTGACCGTGGTGAAGTTGAGGTGCCCCTGGTCCGGGTACGTCCGCCGGCCCTCGATCTTGATCAGGGGCTCGCCCTTCTCGTTGGTGCCGAGGGTGTTGCTCGTCGGGCCGGGCCTCAGCTCGACGTACGGGACGGGCATCTGCGAGCCGGCCAGGGCCAGCACCAGGATGAGCACGCTGGCGACGGCGAGCGTGGCGGCGCGACGGGACATGCCGGAAACTCTATGCGGGGCGGGGCGTTCAGCAGGCGCCGACCCACTCGTCGCCGCCGTCGGCGAACAGCTGGTGCTTCCAGATCGGCACCCGCGCCTTGAGGTCGTCGATGAGCCGGCGGCAGGCGGCGAACGCCTCGGCGCGGTGCGGGCAGGACGCGGCGACGACCACGGCGAGGTCGCCGATCTCCAGGTCGCCGACCCGGTGCACCGCCGCCAGCGCCCGGACCGGGAAGTCGGCGGCGACCTTCTCCATGACCGCGCGCAGCTCCCGCTCGACGGTGGGATGCGCGCTGTACGAGAGCCGGCTGACCGCGCGGGCGTGATCGGAATCGCGGACGGTCCCGACGAAGAGGGCGACGCCGCCGGCGCCCGGGTCGCCGACGGCGGCGAAGACCTCGTCGACCGACAGCGGCGTGTCGCGGATCCCGATCAGCCTGATGATGTCCTCGGTCACGTTCGGCAGGCTACCCGGCGCCCGGCTCGACCGGCTCGTCCGGTTCGAACGTGGCGGCCAGGGCGTCCGCGAGCGCCGGTACGAGGTCGGGCCCGACCAGGACCTCGTCGTCGACGTCGTGGCGGCGCAGCCGCAGGGCGGAGTGCCGGGTGCCGTCCCGCAGGACCCCGACGACCATCCGGACGTCCTCGCGGGCGGGGTGCTTGGCGGCGAACTCGGCGGCCTCGGCCGCGTCCTCCGGGATCTCCTCCTCGACCTCGGGCGGCAGCACGACCCGTTCCAGGACCAGGGCGCAGCCGGTGACGGCGTCCGGCCAGGCGATGGTGGCCAGCGCGTCCTCCACGGCGGACTGTTCGGGGAGCGCGGGCTGTTCGAGGGCGGCGAGGGTGTCGGTGTCGGGGCTCAGGCCGAGCTGGTCGGCCAGCTCGGGCTCCGCGATGCGCAACTCCTTGCTCCGCACGAGGGCGTAGAGGCGCGGGGCGGCGTCCCAGCCCTCCTGCGCGGAGTGGCGTTCGAGGTCCTGTACGACTTCTTCCAGAAGACTCACGGGCCCATCTTTCCCCCAATCGCATGGAGGAAATGCGGGAACCCCCCGTCTACTCGGTAAGTTGCATAGACAGCACCGGCCATGGGCCGGCCTTCAGGCACGACCTTTTCGAACGGAGGGGCCCTTGACCTTCCGGACTCCCGCATTCGGGCGCCGGCTCGGGAACGGCCGGAGCCGGCTCGTACTACCGGTCCTGGTGGTACTGGCCGTGCTGCTGGTCGCCTTCATGCTGTTCACGTCGATCTGGACCAACCTGCTCTGGTACCGATCCATCGGCTTCTCGTCGGTCTACACGACGGAGCTGTGGGCCAAGGTACTTCTCTTCGTCGGCTCCGGCGCGCTGATGGCGCTGCTGGTGGGCGCCAACATGGTGATCGCCTACCGGCTGCGGCCCGCGTACCGGCCGCTGTCGGTGGAGCAGCAGGGTCTGGAGCGCTACCGCGCCGTCGTCGACCCGCGCCGCAAACTCATCGCCGGCGGGCTGCTCGGCCTGCTGGCCCTGCTGACGGGCTCCTCGGTGGCCGGCCAGTGGCCGGTCTTCCTGGCGTTCCTCAACCGCACGCCGTTCGGCGTGGAGGACCCGCAGTTCCACAAGGACGTCTCGTTCTACGTCTTCACGTACCCGTTCCTGCGGCTGATCCTGGGCGTGGTCTTCGCGACCGTGATCCTGTCCGTGCTGGCCGCGCTGATGGTGCACTACCTGTACGGCGGGCTCCGCCTCCAGGGGCCGGGCGACAAGGCGAGCCCGCCCGCCCGCGCGCACCTGTCGGTGCTGGTGGGGCTGTTCGTGCTGCTCAAGGCGTTCGCGTACTGGTTCGACCGGTACGGCCTCGTGCATTCGGAACGGGGCGCGACGACCGGCGCGTCCTACACCGACGTCAACGCGCTGCTGCCCGCCAAGACGATCCTGGCGGTCATCGCGGTGATCTGCGCCGCGATGTTCTTCAGCAACATCCTGCGCAAGGGCATGATGCTGCCCGGCGTGGGCTTCACGCTGCTGGTGCTGTCGGCGATCCTGGTCGGCGGCGTCTACCCGCTGCTGATCCAGCAGTTCCAGGTGAAGCCGGACGAGCTGGCCAAGGAGCGCGAGTACATCCGGCGCAACATCGCGTTCACGCGCAAGGCGTACGGGGTGGACACCGCCAAGGTCACCGCCGAGTACGGCGCGCGCCCGAACACCGACCAGAAGACGCTCCAGGCCGAGCGCGACCGGATCGGCCCTGACGGGGTGCGGCTGCTGGACCCGAACGTCGTCGGCGAGACGTTCCAGCAGCTCCAGCGGATCCGGCCGTTCTACCAGTTCCCCGACACGCTGGACGTGGACCGCTACCAGATCGACGGCCAGAACGTCGACACGATCGTGGCGCTGCGCGAGCTGTCGGGCGCCCCGGCGGGGCAGCAGAGCTGGGTCAAGGACCGGATGGTCTACACGCACGGCTACGGCTTCGTGGCGGGGCACGGCGGCCGGTTCGCCGGCGGCGGCGTCCCGGAGTTCCTGTCGAAGGACATGCCGCAGTCGCCGCAGTCCAAGATCCAGGTGAACCGCCCGCAGATCTACTTCGGCGAGCGCTCCCCCGACTACTCGGTGGTCGGCGGCCAGGGCCAGCAGGAGCTGGACTACCCCGACAACAGCGCGGCCGGGCAGAAGAACACCACCTACGAGGGGCAGGGCGGCGTCCCGGTCGACTCGTTCTTCAACAAGCTGCTGTTCGCGACCAAGTTCCAGGAGAAGAACCTGCTCCTGTCGGGCGCGATCAACGACGGCGCCCGGATCCTGTACGACCGGCACCCGCGCGAGATGGTGCAGAAGGCCGCCCCGTGGCTCACGCTGGACGGCGACCCGTACCCGACCGTGGTGAACGGCCGCATCACGTGGATCCTGGACGGCTACACCACCTCGGGCGCCTACCCGTACTCGGAGCAGACCAGCCTCGGGGACGCCACCCGCGACACCGTCACCGACACCCGCACGGCGGTGGCGCGGCAGGCCAACGACCGCATCAACTACATGCGGAACTCGGTCAAGGCGACGGTGGACGCCTACGACGGGACGGTCCGCCTCTACCAGTGGGACGTCAACGACCCGGTGGCGAAGACGTGGATGAAGGTCTTCGACGGGACCGTCCAGCCGCGCGGCAGCATCCCGCCGGAGCTGGAGAAGCACTTCCGCTACCCGCAGGACCTGTTCAAGGTGCAGCGGCAGATCCTCGCCAAGTACCACGTGACGGACGCCAACGCGTTCTACAACGGTGAGGGCTTCTGGGAGGTGCCGGAGGACCCGGGCGCCAGGGGACGGCGGCAGCCGCCGTACTACCAGAGCCTGCAGATGCCGGGTTCCGGGGCGGAGAGCTTCGCGCTGACGACGGTCTTCAACCCGCGCGAGAACCCCAACCTGGCGGCGTTCATGGCGATCGGCTCGACGCCGGGCAAGGACTACGGGCAGATCCAGATCCTCCAGCTGCCGCGGAACTCCTCGGCGCAGGGTCCCGGGCAGGTGCAGAACTCGTTCGAGACCGATCCCAAGGTCAAGGGCGAGCTGTTCGCGCTGAGACAGGGCGGCACCCGCACGGTGGCGGGCAACATGCTCACGCTGCCGTTCGCCAACGGGATCCTGTACGTCGAGCCGATGTACACGATGGCGGCCGGGACGGCCGAGCAGCAGCCGTACCCGCTGCTGGCCAAGGTCCTGGTCCGGTTCGGCGACAAGGTGGCCTCCGGGAACGATCTCAGCGAGGCCATGGAGGCGCTGCTGGAGAGCGTCACCGGCGGCCAGCAGCCCGACCAGGGCGGGCAGCGGCCCGAGCAGGGCGGCCAGCAACCCGAGCAGGGCGGCGGCGGCCAGCTGAGCCAGGCGGCGCAGCAGGCCATCGACGAGCTGGAGGCGGCCGTGAGCGACTTCGACAAGGCCCAGAAGGAGGGGAACTTCGCCGAGATGGGCAAGGCGTGGGACCGGGTCAAGAAGGCCCGCGACGCGCTCGCCGCGGCGCAGCAGCAGGCGGCCTCCCGCCCGGCGGCCTCGCCGAGCCCGAGCCCGTCCCCGAGCGGCTCGCCGTCCCCGTCGGCCTCACCCGGCGGCTGAAGGAGCTGAGGGGGCTCACCGGGAGTCCCACCGAGAAGGGCCGTGCGGCATCGCGCCGCGCGGCCCTTCCGCGTTCACGCGCCGGCGCCCGCTCGGGTTCGGGTCAGCGGCGGCGCTTGCGGGCGCGGCGGATCGCGGCGGCGGCGCCGATGGCGGCGACGGTGGCGCCCGCCGCGGTGGCCATGGTCGCCTCGCGGCCGCCGACGCGGCGGCCGACGACGGCGTGCCGGCCGGCGCTCTCCTCGGCCAGCACCTGGAGCGCGGTGGTGTTGTCGTACGCGGGCTTCCAGCCCGCGGCCCGCAGCCGGGCGCAGTCGACGACCCACGGATACGCCACGTAGTGCAGGTCGGTGGCCGGCGCGGGGGTCATGCCGAGGCGGTGCAGGCGCTGGGCCATCCCGAAGGTGAGCGCCGCGGGCAGCTCGAACGGGCGCTTCCCGGTGATCTCGGCCACCTCCTCGGTGCCGAGCCAGCCGTCGCAGCCGACGCCGAGCACGCCGGTGATGCCCTCGACCACGACCAGTTCGAGCGCCGAGGCCAGGTCCTCGATGTGGCAGAACTGCCAGCCGGGGGTGCTGCCCTTCACCGACAGCAGCCGGGGCGCCTCGAAATGGCGGGTGATCACCGTGTCGACGTCCGGGCCGACCAGGGCGGCGGGGCGCACGACGGTCACGTCCAGGCCGGGATGGGTCGTCGCGGCGCCGGCGGCCAGCTCCTCGATCTCCAGGAAGTCCCCGGCGATCCCGGCGTCGGCCTCGGCGCCGAGCGGCGCGTCCTCGGGCAGCGGGACGGCGTTCCCGGGGCCCGCCCCGTACACCATGGCGCTGGTGACCAGGACCACCCGGCGGACCCGGGCGGCCGCGGCGGCGGTCACCACGGTCTGCGCGCCGCGGACGTTGTGGGTACGGCGCTCGCGCGGGTCCAGCTCGGGCGAGCGCAGCACGTCGAGGTTGACGATCACGTCCACGTCCGAGAGCCGGTTCGACAGCAGCGGGTCGCGGATGTCCGTCACGCGCCAGGTCACGTTCGGCACGTCGCCGCGGTGGTCGTCGATCGCGACCACCTTGCGGATCTCCTCGCGACCCGCCAGCCGGGCGGCCAGCAGCCGGCCCGCGCCGGTCGCCGCGCCGGTGACGGCCACGACCGGGCCCTTGCTACGCCCAGGGCGAACCTTGCCCGTTGCCACGGAGGCGCCCCCTTCCTTGTGTACGCGAGTCGGCCGTGACCGGCTAACGTTGCGGATATGAGCCCATCATGCATCCCAGGGGCAAACCGATGAGTGACACTCCCTTCGGCTTCAACCGTCCCGGTGACGGCGACGACGACGACAAGCCCCAGGATCCATTCAAGGCCATGGGCGGGGACATGCGGCAGTTCGCCGACATGCTGCACCGCTTCGCCGACATGATCGGCGGCCAGGGCGCCCCGGGCGCCGGTGGCGGCCCGCTGAACTGGGATCTCGCGAAGAACATCGCCCGGCACCAGGTCGCCGAGCAGGGCGACCCCTCGGTCGTGGACGCCGAGCGGCGCCAGGTCGAGGAGGCGCTGCGGCTGGCCGAGCTGTGGCTGGACGAGGGCACCACGCTGCCCGCCGGGATCCGCACGCCGCAGGCATGGAGCCGGTCGGAGTGGATCGAGCGGACGCTGCCGGTGTGGATCACGGTGTGCGACCCGATCGCCGCCCGCATGGTCGACTCGATGGGCGGCGCGCTGGGCGGCAGCGAGATCCCGCCGGACATGCAGGCGATGGCGGGCCCGCTGATCGGCATGGTCAAGCAGATGGCCGGCGCGATGGTCGGCGGCCAGGCCGGGCAGGCGCTGGGCGCGCTGGCCCGCGAGGTGGTCGGGTCGTTCGACGTGGGGCTGCCGCTGGCGCCCGACGGGGTGGCGGCGCTGCTGCCGGCCGGGGTGACCGCGTTCGGCGAGGGCCTGGAGGTCTCCGAGGACGAGGTACGGCTCTACCTGGCGCTGCGCGAGGCGGCCCACCAGCGGCTGTTCGCGCACGTGCCGTGGCTGCGCGCGCACCTGATGCGCGCCGTGGAGGACTACGCCCGCGGCATCACGGTCGACCTGTCGGGCATCGAGCAGGCCGTCCAGGGGCTGGACCTCAGCAACCCGGAGGCGATCCAGCAGGCGCTCGGCGGTGAGATCCAGCTCACCCCGGAGGAGACGCCGCAGCAGAAGGCGGCGCTGGCCCGGCTGGAGACCACGCTCGCGCTGATCGAGGGCTGGGTCGACACGGTGGTGAACCAGGTGGCCGGGGACCGGCTGCCGGGCTCGGTGAAGCTGGCCGAGGCCGTCCGGCGGCGCCGCGCGACCGGCGGGCCGGCCGAGCGGACGTTCGCGACGCTGGTGGGGCTGGAGCTGCGGCCGCGGCGGCTGCGCGAGGCGGGCACGCTGTGGCGCTCGCTCACCGGCCTGCGCGGCGTCGAGGGCCGCGACGCGATCTGGGAGCACCCCGACCTGCTGCCGACCGCCGAGGATCTGGACGACCCCGAGGGCTTCGCGCACGGCAAGGACGAGATCGAGGGCCTGACGGACCTGGACCTGTCCAAGCTCACGGAGAAGCCGGCCGACGCGGCGGACGCGGGCGAGAAGGCCCAGGCCGGCGAGAGCGACGGCGAGAGCGGCAAGGACGACGGCGAGGACGAGGGCGGCAAGCCCGGCGACGGTCCGGAGCCCCGCGCGTGAGGTCCCGGACGGGCCGTTCGCGCGTGCCGGGCTGCCGGTTCGAGCCCGCCACCGCGTCCGCGCAGTTCAGGCGGCGGGTCGCGGGGTCCGGGCTGTGCTGGCAGCGGCCGGTCGACCAGGAGCGGCGGCGCAGGCATCCGGTCAACTCGCTGTACCCGCGCATCGGCCGCGCATGACGCCGCACGCCGATATGCCTCTGCGCGCCGGTATGGCCCTGCACGCAGACACCGCCCGCGTCCTCACGGACTGGCGGGCGCCGGACCCGGAGCAGGACCGGCTGCGCGCGGCCTTCCTGCGCCATCTGGCGGACCATCCGGACGGTACGCGGCGGGAGTGCGTCCCCGGGCACATCACGGCCAGCGTGCTGGTGCTGGACGCGTCGCGGACCCGCGCGCTGCTGACCCTGCACGGCAAGATCAAGATCTGGCTGCAGCTGGGCGGGCACTGCGAGCCCGGCGACACCACGCTGGCCGGGGCGGCGCTGCGGGAGGCCGCCGAGGAGTCGGGGATCGCCGGGCTGCGGCTGCTGCCCGGCGGGCCCGTCCAGCTGGACCGGCACCGGGTGGGCTGCCATCCCGGGGGTTCGTGGCATCTGGACGTCCAGTACGCGGCGGTCGCGCCCCCGGACGCCCGGCACGCGATCAGCGACGAGTCCGATGATCTCGGCTGGTTCCCGCTGGACGCGCTGCCGGAGCCGACGGACGACGCCCTGCGGCGGCTGGCCGCGCGGGCGGCGCTGGTCACGAGCTGAGCGGGTGCCCCTCCAGGAGGGCGCGGGTGCATTCCCAGCCCTCCAGGCCGGGATCGAGGAGCCGTACGTCGGCGGCCGTGCGGACGCGGTGCCAGGCCGGTCCCTGCGGGATCTGCCCGGGCCGGGGCGCGGCGGCGCGCAGCCGGCGCAGCCCGTCAGAGGTGTCGAGGGTCACGTCGGCGAGGGCGGCGTCCAGCCAGCCGGGCAGCGGCAGCCGCGCGGCCAGCGCGACCAGGCCCTCCGGGCCGCGCTCGGTCTCGGCCTGGCAGGCGCTCGCCGGGGCGCCGCCCAGCGCGCGGAACAGCTTGCCGATCAGCAGCGGCGGCAGGTCGGGGACGTCCGGCGCCAGCAGCACGGCCTCTTCGGCGCCCAGGGCGTGCAGGGCGGCGAACGCCGCGGACGGCCCCGCCGCCCGTACGACGGGGGTGCCGGGCCAGGTGATCGCCTCGGCACCGGGCTGCTCGGGCGGATCCAGGACCAGCGCGGGCGTGACCAGCCGAAGCCCGGCGGCGACCTCGTAGGTGTCCTCCAGCAGCGCCAGCCGGAACTCCTCGGGGTCGATCCCGGGCGGCGCCGCCGGTCCGGCGGGGGGCACGGCCAGGACCGCGACGTACCGTCCGGTCACCCGGCGACCCGGTGCCGGCCCTCGGGCGGCAGCTCGTCGTCCATGCCGCCGTCCATGCCGCCCTCCGGGCCGTCCTGCTCCATCGGCAGGTGCGCGGCGGCGGCCACGCCCTCCAGGTAGCCGCGGGCGCGGTCGGCCTTGGGGTAGTTGCCCACCAGCTTCCAGAAGTCCGCGCCGTGGCCGGGGACCAGGAGATGCGCCAGCTCGTGGACGATCACGTAGTCGACCACCCACGACGGCATCCCGCGCAGCCGGGTGGACAGCCGGATCGTGCCGTCGTCGGGCGTGCAGGAGCCCCAGCGCGCCCGCTGGTTGCCCACCCACCGGACGCTGGCGGGTACGGCGCGCCCACCGAGGTGGCGCCGCGACAGCTCGCGCGCGCGGGCCTCGAGATCGGCGTCGGTGGGGCGGCGGCGGCGTTCCCGCTCCGCGAGGCGCTCAAGGATGGTCGTGATCCACTGCTCCTCCTCGGCCTTGCTGAGCCGGGACGGCAGCATCACGACGACCTTGTCCCCATCGCGGTACGCGGACACCGTCCGCCGCCGGCGATCGCTGCGGCGGACCTCAACGTTTGGGGGCACACCCGCACCGTACCCAAGTTTTTGCTTCCTCCACAGGGGGTGTTTTGAGTTTTCGCAGCTCAGGACCCTGTTTTTCAAGGATCCCCAAAGTGTTTCCACAGCGTCCGCCGGGGCTTCTCCCGGCCGTTCCGGGCGGGGTGCCGGCGTGATCCGCGCCCGGCCGGGTAGGAACGGGGCCGGTCGAGACGAAGGAGCTGGATGAACGTGGTAGGCGGGCAGGACCGGCAGGCCAGCGGCACCGGCGCGGAGACGCCGCCGGAGATCGCGGACGTACCGGACGGGCGGCGCGCCGTCCTCACGCCCCCGTCGGCGGCGGCGCGGCTGGCCGGCGGCCTGGCCGGCGCGGTGGCGGGCGGGGCCGCGAGCCGCGCGCTGCACCCGCTGGCGCAGCGGGCGGCGGAACGGTACGGGCTGCCGGCGAACGCGATCATCCGCGCCGCCGACGTCCTCGCGCCCGTCCTGCTGGGGCTGGCGATGGCGCGGCTGGCCGGGCACCGGCCGCGGGTCAAGGTCGTACGCCGCGTGCCGTGATCGTCCCGGGGGCTACTCCCCCGTGAACTCCGGGCGGCGCTTCTCGCGCTGCGCGGCCAGGCCCTCGACCATGTCCTTCGAGGCCATCGTGACGGGCTGGGCGAGGGACTCCCAGCGGAGCGCGGACTCCATGTCCGGGTGGCCGCCACCGGCCAGGGCGACCTTGGTGAGGCGGGTGGCGATCGGCGCCTGGGCGGCGATCCGCCCGGCGGCGGACAGCGCCTCCTGGAGCACGAGCTCGCGCGGGACGGCCCGGTTGACGAGCCCGTACGGCTCGGCCTCGGCGCCGGTGACGGCGCGGCCGGTGAACAGCATCTCGCGGGCCAGCGGCAGCCCGGCCACCTCGGGCAGCAGCCAGGTGGTGGCCATGCCGGGGTGCAGGCCGAGGGCGGTGAACGGGACGGTCAGCTTGGCGTCGGACGCGACGTACCGCAGGTCGCAGGCCAGCGCCAGCGCGAACCCGGCGCCGACCGCGTGGCCGTTGATCGCAGCGATCGTCGGCACCTCCAGCGTGCGGATCGCCAGCCAGTCCCGGTAGAAGCCCAGCATCCGGTCGCGCAGCGCGGGGACGGCGACCGCGTTCTTCTCGGCGAGCCAGGACAGGTCGCCGCCGGAGGTGAACGCGGTGCCGGCGCCGGTGACGACGACGCAGCGCAGCCCGGCGTCGGCGCGCAGCTCGGCGATGGCGGCCGTCCAGGCGGCGGTCATCTCGTCCGACATGGCGTTGCGCTTGTCCGGGTCGTTCAGCGTCAGCACGGCGACGCCGTCCGGGCGGCGCTCGACCAGCAGGGCGGCAGAGGGCTTCTCGGGCATGGGCGGCACCGTATCGCGCGCCCGCCGGGACCGTACGGGCGGCCCCGGGCGGCCCCGGGACGTCCTCGTGCGCGCGTCGCGGGGGCGCACGCGCGCGCATACCACAGGTTCGGAGCGCGTGAGAAAGCGCACACTTACTACGTTCTCCCAGGTCAGCTCGGTCAGTGAAACAGAACGCATCGGTTGTTTCGCGATCGTTGTGGCGGAAACGAGACCCCATCCCCGACAATGGAGCGTGTGAGCGATCTTCCCCGCCGCGCGGTGACGCGGTCCGCAAAGCTGGCGTCCCTCCCGCTCGGATTCGCCGGGCGAACCGCGCTGGGCGTCGGGAAACGCACCTTCGGCCGGCCCGCCGAGGCCGTCGCGATGGAGATCCAGCAGCGCACCGCCGAGCAGCTGTTCAAGGTCCTCGGCGAGCTCAAGGGCGGGGCGATGAAGCTCGGCCAGATGCTGTCGATCTTCGAGGCCGCGCTGCCGCCCGAGATCGCCGGCCCGTACCGGGCCACGCTGACCAAGCTGCAGGAGGCCGCCCCGCCGCTGCCCGCCGCCGCCGTGCACAAGGTGCTGGCCCAGGGGATCGGCGAGGACTGGCGGGACAGCTTCGAGTCGTTCGACGACGAGCCCGCCGCGGCCGCCTCGATCGGCCAGGTCCACCGGGCCGTGTGGGCCGACGGCCGCGCCGTGGCCGTCAAGGTCCAGTACCCCGGCGCCGGCAAGGCCCTGATCAGCGACTTCAACCAGCTCGCCCGGCTGGCGAAGCTGTTCTCGGTGCTGATGCCCGGCCTCGACGTGAAGTCGATGCTGGCCGAGCTCAAGGAGCGGGTGGCCGAGGAGCTCGACTACACGATCGAGGCCGCCTCGCAGACCGCGGTCCGCGACGCCTACCCGGCCGACGACCCCGACTTCTACATCCCCGAGGTGGTCGCCCAGGCCGGCGACGTGCTGGTCACCGAGTGGATCGACGGCACCCCGCTGTCGAAGATCATCAGCGACGGCGACGAGGACGAGCGCAACCACGCCGCCCTCCTCTACTGCCGGTTCCTGCTCTCGGGCCCCAAGCGCTCGGGGCTGCTGCACGGCGACCCGCACCCCGGCAACTTCCGCGTCATGGCCGACGGGCGGCTCGGCGTCCTCGACTTCGGCGCCGTCGACCGGATCCCCGAGGACTTCCTGCACCGCATGGGCCGGCTGCTGCGGATCGGCACGATGGAGGACATCGACCACGTCGAGGACGCGCTGCGGCGCGAGGACTTCATCCGCGAGGGCGTCGAGATCGACGCCGAGTCGCTCCAGGGGTTCCTCGCCCCGATCACCGAGCCGTTCATCACCGACACGTTCGCGTTCAACCGCGAGTGGCTGCGCGACATGGCCGCCCGCGTCACCGACCTGCGGCCCACCAACGTCGTCCGGCAGCTCAACCTGCCGCCGGAGTACGTGATCGTGCACCGGGTGCTGTCGGCCGGCACCGGCGTGCTGTGCCAGCTCGAATGCGAGATCCCCGCGCGCGCCGAGTCGCTGCGCTGGATCCCGGGCTTCGCCGACGAGGACGGCGACGCTCCCGAGCTCACCGCCGCGGACGGCGACGGCGAGGACGGCGAGCTCGCCGGCTGACCCGGCCCCCGAACGCAGAACGGGCCCCGCGCGCTGATGTGGCGCGCGGGGCCCGTTTCGCGTGCCGCGCGAGAGGGATCGCGCGGCACGCCCCCGGATGCCCGCGAGGAGGCCGCACCCGCCGAACCATCCAAAGAAGAGCGGGTGGCGGCCTGCTACCGCACGGGCGTGGACAGGTGCCGGTCGGGACGGGGGCCGTACGGCTCCCCGGCCGAGGTGGGCGCCAGCAGGGCGCGCCGGACGCGGGCGGCCCGCGTCCTGGCGTCCCGGCGCGCGCGCCGAAGGGCGCGCACGCGCTGCGCCAGCTCCACCTCCGGGCCCGGTATTCGGGTCCGGGACAGGTCTTGGCTGAGCAAGGTCATGGCGTTCTCCCCGGCGGCCCGGGGGCACGGCCCCTGTACGGGGACCGTGCCTCCGGCGGCCGCACGGTCGATGGTCGGTACGGCGGTCATGCGGCCCTCAGACGGCCAGCTCGTCCGGGAGCGGGTTCTTGCGCGGGCGTCCACGCGGCCGCTTGCGCGGCACGATGACACCGCGGACGAACAGCTCCCCACCCCAGACGCCCCACGGCTCCTTGCGCTCCAGCGCCCCGGCGAGGCACTCCTTCTTGAGCGGGCACTCCAGGCACAGCGCCTTGGCGAGCTCGACGTCGGCGGGCGCCTCGGCGAAGAAGAGCTCCGGGTCGGTCCGGCACGGAAGCGTGAGGTCCTCCTCGCTCATCGCGAGAGCCCCCTGCATCACGGTCACCCTGGTTCCTCTCGTTGGTTCGCAACGGGTGTGTCGGTGGGTCACGGGCAAATAAGAAAGGCCGCGGATCCGGTGTCGGGATCCGCGGCCTGGGGGCTGTGCCGGTGTCTACTAGACCGGTCGCCTCCAGGGGTACGGACCCGGGCCACCCTCGATCGAGGTGGTGGTCACGTGGGCCGTGGCCGGAGCTTCGGGCTTGGCGTCCTCGGATCCGCCGAAGACACTCCACCCCTGCTCGTTCCGGGCCATGCGCACGTCACCGCGCAGCGCACGAAGATCGCGCGAACGCAGGACGCGCTGTCGACCGCCGCCGAACTCGCACATCTGCATGGCATAGCCGTGCAGCGCCGAACGACCACCAAGGGCGAGGAGGCCCTGTGGCCGGACGGCGGACACGCCGCCATGGTTCGAGGAGCGCAGGCATGCGGCAGCCGCGATCGGCCCTGAGTTCCTCAAGATGTTGATCACCGGACTGCACACCACCTTCCTGGCTCCTCGGGGCCCGTCCTCCGGATTCAAGATCCAGACGGCCGGGCCGTTGATTGCTCGCATCGAGCGTACGGGGACTTCCGCAAACCAATCAAGGTATTTTTGACCTGCGGTTTTGTCGTTCACTTCACCCTCTGGCGGGGGAACCCGCCCCCCGCGGCACGCGTCCAACACAAGGATGGCACCGCCACGAGCACCGCGCCTCCTCCCCGAGAACGAACCGCGGGCCCGACCTCTGGACCGGCCCGCCCCGGCCCGCTCCTCACGGCGCGGGACCGCGCCGGGCGCCTCCGCTCACTTGGTGACGCGGACGAGGCCCTCCTGCATGACCGACACGGCGAGGTCGCCGTCCCGGGTGTAGACCTGGCCGCGGGCCAGGCCGCGGGCGCCGCCGGCGAACGGGGTGTCCTGGTAGTAGAGGAGCCAGTCGTCGGCGCGGAACGGGCGGTGGAACCACATCGCGTGGTCCAGGCTGGCGCCCATCGTGCGCTTGTCGGCCCAGGCCAGGCCGTGGTTGAGCAGCACCGTGTCGAGCAGCGTCATGTCCGACGCGTACGTCATCAGGCACACGTGCAGCAGCGGGTCGTCGGGCAGCTCGCCGTCGACCTTGAGCCAGACCTTGGACTCGGGCGTGGTCAGCGTCGGGTCGTTGACCGCCTCGTAGGTCAGCGGCGTCGCGTGCCGCAGGTCGAAGGGGCGCTGCTCGGTGAACTCCTGCGCGGCGCGCTCGCCGAACAGCGGCGTGAGCCGTTCGAAGGCGGTCGGCAGCGTCTCCGGGGCGGGCGCGTGCGGCATGGCCGCCTGGTGCGCCGGCCCCTCCTCGGGGAGCTGGAACGACGCCGACAGCGTGAAGATCGACTTTCCGTGCTGGATCGCCTTGACCCGCCGGGTGGTGAACGACCGGCCGTCCCGCACCCGGTCGACGGTGTACACGATCGGGACGAGCGGGTCGCCGGGCCGGATGAAGTAGGCGTGCAGCGAGTGCACGGGCCGGTTCACCGGAACGGTGCGGCCCGCGGCCACCAGCGCCTGGCCCGCGACCTGGCCGCCGAAGACCCGCTGGCGGCTTACCTCGGGGCTGCGGCCGCGGAAGATGTCGTTCTCGATCTGCTCCAGGTCGAGCAGCTCCAGCAGTGCCTTCAGTGACTCCTTCACGCCGCCAGTCTCGCAAACCCCCTGGAGCCCCCGCCGCACCACCCCGGTCCGGCACGATCCGGTCGAGCCCGATCCGGCCCGGTCCGGCCCGAGGGGACGGCTCGGAGGGACGGCTGGGAGGGACGGCGAGTCAGCGCTCTCCCGCGCAGAGGGAGAGGACCGCTTCGGCGTAGCGGTCGAGTTTGACCTTGCCGACGCCCGGGATGGTGGCCAGCTCCTCCAGGTTCTCGGGGGTGCGTTCGGCGATGGCCTGGAGGGTGGCGTCGGTGAAGACGACGTAGGCGGGGATCCTCTGGTCGGCGGCGATGCCGGCGCGCCAGTCCTTGAGGGCGAGCAGGAGCTCCTCGTTCAGCTCGGCGGGGCAGTCCTCGCAGCGGCCGAGCTTGCGCTCGATGGCGGCGGTCAGCGGGCGGCCGCAGACGCGGCACGGCTGGGGGCCCTTGCCGGCGCGGCGCTTGGCGCGGTCGGCGCGGGCCGGGGTGGGCGTCATCGTCTTGGGCGTGAGGCCGTCCAGGAAGCGGGACGGCTTGCGCCGCCGCGCGCCGCCGGGGGAACGCGAGAGCGCCCAGGAGAGGGAGAGGTGCTCGCGGGCGCGGGTGACGCCCACGTACAGCAGGCGGCGCTCCTCCTCGACCTGCTCGGGGGTCTCGGCGTAGATGATCGGGAGGGTGCCCTCGACGAGGCCGGCCAGGAAGACCGCGTCCCACTCCAGGCCCTTGGCGGCGTGCAGGGAGGCCAGCGTGACGCCCTCCAGCGGCGGGGCGTGCTGGGCGGCGGCGCGCTCCTCCAGCTCGGCGACGAACTGCGGCAGCCCGGCGCGCGGGTCGTCGGCGGCGATGTCCTCGGCGAGCTGGGCCAGCGCGGCCAGCGACTCCCAGCGGGCCCGGACGGCGCCCGAGCCCTCCGGCGGCCGGTCGGTGAACCCGGCGCCCGACAGCACGTGCCGGACGGTCTGGATCAGGCCGGTGCCGTCGGTCTCGGCGTCGGCCCCGGCGCGGGCGGCGCCGCGCAGCCGGACGACCGCCTCGCGCACCTCGGGCCGCTCGAAGAACCGCTCGGCGCCGCGCAGCACGTACGGGACGCCCGCGGCGGCCAGGGCCGACTCGTACGCCTCGGACTGCGCGTTGATCCGGTAGAGGACGGCGATCTCGCGGGCCGGGACGCCCTCCTCGATCAGCTTGCGGGCGCGGCGGGCGACGTCGTCGGCCTCGGCGATCTCGTCGTCGTACTCGTTGAAGACGGGGTCGGGGCCGTCGGCGCGCTGGGCGACCAGTTCGAGCCTGTGGCGCCGCGCCGCGTCGCCGCGCGCTTGCGAGATCACGCCGTTGGCCAGCCGGACGACCTGCGGGGTGGAGCGGTAGTCGCGGACCAGCTTGACGACCTTCGCGTCCGGGTGGTCGCGGGTGAAGTCGAGCAGGTAGCGGGGGCTGGCGCCGGTGAACGAGTAGATCGTCTGGTTGGGGTCGCCGACCACGCACAGGTCGTCGCGGTCGCCGAGCCAGACGTCCAGGAGCATCTTCTGCAGGGGGTTGACGTCCTGGAACTCGTCGACGACGAAGTGCCTGTACTGCTCGCGGACCTGCTCGGCGACCTCGCGGTGCTCGGTGAGGACGGCGGCGGTCAGCTCCAGCATGCCCTCGAAGTCGAGCAGGTTGCGCTCGCGGCGCAGCTGCTCGTACATCGCGTAGACGCGGGCGACGTCGACCACGTCGGCGGGCATCTTGCGGGCGGCGGTGGCGACCGCGCCGGCATAGTCCTCGGGGCGGTTCTGGGTGACCTTGGCCCACTCGATCTCGGCGGCGATGTCGCGCAGCTCGGTGCGGCCGAACGCCAGCCGGCAGGCGCGGGCGGCGTCCGCGACCAGGCTGATCTTGGATTCGATGATCTTGGGCGGCTCGCCGCCGACGACCCGCGGCCAGAAGTACGACAGCTGCCGCAGCGCGGCGGCGTGGAACGTGCGGGCCTGCACGCCGGGCGCGCCGAGCCGGCGCAGCCGGCCTCGCAGCTCGCCGGCGGCGCGAGTGGTGAACGTCACGGCCAGCACCCGCTGCGGCGCCATCACGCCGGTCAGCGTGGCGTACGCGATCCGGTGCGTGATCGCCCTGGTCTTGCCGGTGCCCGCGCCCGCCAGCACGCACACCGGACCCTGCACCGCCTCGGCCACCGCCCGCTGCTCGGGGTCGAGGCCCGCCAGTACCCGCTCCGCCTGCATCCCCCCATCCTGGCACCCGGGGGTGACCGGATGGGCCCGCCGGCCCGGCTGTGGATAACCTCCTCACCTGGAATGCCCGGCGGCGACAGGACGTTGTCGCCAGCGCACCGCACGACCGCCGCACGACGAAGGAGACGACGCGCCGATGGCCACGCCCACCACGGACCAGGCGACCGAGCCCACGGGCACGCTCACGATGTACACCACGACCTGGTGCGGGTTCTGCCGGCGGCTGAAGAGCCAGCTGGCCCGGGACGGCATCGAGATGCGGGAGATCGACATCGAGCGCGACCCGGCCGCGGCGGACTTCGTGATGAGCGTGAACGGCGGCAACCAGACCGTCCCGACCGTGGTGGTCGAGACCCCGGACGCGGGACGGCACGTGCTGACCAACCCCAGCGCCAAGGAGGTCAAGCGCCTCCTCGGCCGCGCCTGAGACCGCGCTCCGAGGCCGGCCGGGCCCGTGGCCCGGCCGGTCTCCACGCCTGACCCCGTTACCCCTAGAACGGGGGCATGTCGGGCAGCGGGCCGCCGTACCACCGCATGATGAGCTGGGAGGCGATGGAGAGGGTGCCGGGCGAGACGATCCGGCCGCTCTCCAGGGCCTCCCGCAGCTCGTCGCGGGTGTACCAGGCGGCGTCCAGGATCTCCTCAGGATCGGGGCGCAGCTCCTGGTCGCCGCGGGCGCGGGCGAAGTAGCCGATCATGAGGCTCTGCGGGAGCGGCCACGGCTGGCTGCCCAGGTAGCGCACGTCCGTCACGGTGAGGCCGACCTCCTCGCGCACCTCCCGGACGACGGCCTGCTCCAGCGACTCCCCCGGCTCGACGAACCCGGCCAGGATCGACCGCCGGTCGGCGGGCCAGCTCGGGCCGCGGGCCAGCAGGACGCGGTCCCGATCGTCCCGCACCAGCATGATCACCGCCGGGTCGACGCGCGGGAACTGCTCCCGGCCGTCGTTCGGGCAGACCCGGACGTGCCCGGCGGCGGTCGGCTCGGTGGGGCCGCCGCAGCGGGGGCAGAACGGGTTGGTGGCGTGCCAGTGCTCCAGGGCGACCGCGTGCGTGAGCATGCCGGAGTCGCGGTCGCCGAGCAGCGCGCCGACCCGGCGCAGCCCCGCCGCCTCGGCCCCCTCCACGACCGGCAGCTCGCCGCGCACGCAGAAGTAGGCGACGCCGTCCTCGTCCACGCCGAGCAGGTAGCGGTCGCCCTCCGGGGCCTGCGCCGCGGGCAGGTAGACGAGCGCGGGCCCAGGGTCGTACGACACGAGCGCCCGCCCGTTCTCCACGACGAACACGCGCGTCCGGGGGTCGGCCCATGCGGACGCGACCCACTCCTCGTCACGGCGGTGTTCGGCGACCCGGTCCAGAGTGCCGCGCGCGAGCGCCAGCCACTCCAGCATCGACTCGGTCGGCTCCTCCGTGACCGGTTCCCGCGCGGTGGGCTCCTGCATGGTCGGCTCCGCCAAGACCTCTCCTTCTGTACGGCCCGTTCGTTCCATCATGCCGAGCGCAGGGCCGTCGCGAACTCGTCCCACATGTAGGCGGCGGCCTCGGCGCCCTTGAGGAGCAGGGGCATCTCGACCTTCTCGTTGGGGGCGTGGATGCGGTCCTCGTCCAGCCCCACCGCCACGAACACCAGCGGGGCCTCCAATATGTCCGCGAGGTCGGCCTCGGGGCCGCTGCCGCCCTCGCGGGTGAAGAGGATCTCCTGGCCGAACGCCTTCTCCATGGCGCGCCTGGCCGCCCGCACGCCGGCCGAGTCGATCGGCGAGAAGCAGGCCCGCACGCCGCCGCCCGGGATCCTGACCTCGGCGCGCACCCCGGGCGGGGTGTTGGCGTCCACCCAGGCCCGGAAGGTTTCCTGGACCCGCACCGGGTCCTGCCCGGCGACCAGCCGGAACGACAGCTTCGCGTGCGCCTCGCGCGGCACGATCGTCTTGCCGCCGGGGCCGGTGTGCCCGCCCCACATGCCGTTGATCTCGGCGGTGGGGCGCGCCCAGACCCGTTCCAGGGTGGTGAAGCCCTTCTCGCCGTAGGGGGCGCGGCTGTTGCCCGCCGTGCGCAGCCACTCGGCCTCGTCGAACGGCAGCCGGGCGAACAGCTCGCGCTCCTCGTCCGTGAGCGGTACGACGCCGTCGTAGAAGCCGGGGAGCGTCACGCGGCCGTCCGCGTCGTGCAGCCGCGACAGCAGTTCCACCATCGCGTGCAGGGGGTTCGGGACGGCGCCGCCGAAGGAGCCCGAGTGCAGGTCGGAGTCCGGCCCGTACAGCGAGACCTCCGCCTCGGTGAGGCCGCGCATGCCGGTGCACATCGACGGGACGTCCGCGGCCCACATGGTGGTGTCGCTGATGACGACGGCGTCGCAGCGCAGGCGCTCGCGGTGGGTGCGCAGCAGTTCGGGGAAGTGGACCGAGCCCGACTCCTCCTCGCCCTCCACCAGCATCTTGATGGTGACGGGCGGCGCGGCGGCGCCCGAGGCGACCAGGCCGGCGCGGATCCCCAGGGTGTGGAAGAAGACCTGCCCCTTGTCGTCGGACGTCCCGCGCCCGATGAGCCGGTCGCCCTTCTCCAGGGGGCTGAACGGGTCGGTCTCCCACTCGTCGAGCGGCTCGACCGGCTGCACGTCGTGGTGGCCGTACACGACGACGGCGGGGGCGTCCGGGTCGGCGGCGGGCCATTCGGCGAAGACGGCGGGCAGCCCGCCGGTCTCCCAGATCTCCACGGTGGGGAAGCCCGTGCCGCGCAGGTATTCGGCGAGCCACTCGGCCGAGCGGCGCACGTCGCCGTGGTACGCGGGGTCCCCCGAGATGGACGGGATCGCCAGCCACTCCTTGAGGTCGGCGAAGAACCGGCCGCTGCCGGCGCGGATGTATTCAGGAACGTTCATCGGCTTCTCTCGGCTTCTCCTAGGGCGGATCCTGACGCCGTTGTCCCTCGCGCACGAGGCGGATCGCGCCATCCGATCCTGGCCCATCAGCGTGTCCCGCCCCAACTCGCGGAAACGTACCGGGCGTACAGCACTTAAGGTCACATAGGACTGGCAACGACTGGCAACGACTGGAACCGCGAGACCGGCCGGAGGTGCCCGTGATCCTGATCGACCCGCCGCTGTGGCCCGCGCGGGGACGGGTGTGGTCGCACATGGTGAGCGACGTCTCGTTCGGCGAGCTGCACGCGTTCGCGGCGGATCTGGGCCTGCCGCCGCGGGCGTTCGAGCGCGACCACTACGACGTGCCGTCGGAGCTGTACGACGCGGCGGTCGTGCTGGGCGCGGCGGAGGTCGGGTGCCAGGAGCTGCTGCGGCGGCTCACCACGGCGGGGTTGCGGCGCCGTAAGTTCGCCGCCGCCCGGCGGTAAGGCCCGGCTCGCCCTCAGCCGGCGCGCAGGAGCAGCAGCTCGGTCTCAATGTTGTGGCGGGCGCGCGACTCGAAACGCTCGCGCGCGTCAGGCGTGTGGAACAGCGCCGGGAGGTCCAGCAGCCCGGTGAGCACCTCGGCGCGGCCGACCCGGTAGAAGTCCTCGGGGACGAACGCGTACTCCTCCCGGACGGCCGCCGCGTACGCCGCGTACCGCTCGGGATCGGAGCCGAGGATCGCGAGGTCGGCGTCGCAGAGCACCGCGCCGTTGCGGTCGCCGGCGGCCGGCGCGTGCGACTGGGTGAGCTCCACCAGCCGCACGACCTCGGCGATCGTGCCGTCCGGCAGGTCGGTGTCGGCGAGCATCCGGCCGGCGAGGCGGGCGCTGCGCTCCTCGTTGTCGGCGCGCTCGGGGTCGTACACGGCGTCGTGGAACCAGGCGGCCAGCCGGACGGCGCCGGGGTCGCCGGCGTGCTCCGCCCACTCGTCCACGCGGTCGAGGACCGCGGTGAGGTGCTCGCGGGTGTGGTAGCGGCGGTGCTTCTCCCCGTACCGGGCGTCGAGTTCCGCGCCGATGCGCCGCGCCTGCGGGCCGGCCAACGCGACCCACCGATCGACCAGATTCATGGGGTCCATACTGGCGGATGCGGGGCCGTTCCCGGTGGGCCGGGGGCCGCCGAGACACGCGCGGCGCCTTGCTTGCACCGGGCCTGCGGCCCCGCCACTATGGTGACTTCTTCGAGTTAGGCAAGCCTTACCTCACTGTGGAAAGGTGGCCGTGGGCGCCTCGCTCCCGCTCTCGCTCTCCCTCGTGGCCGGGAAGGTCACCGACTCGGTGACGTACGGCCTGCTGCCCGCCGCCGGCCGGCTCGCCGCCGAGCGCGGCCTGGCGGTCACGCTGCTCACCGACCGCCCGGACCGGCACGCCGAGGTCTTCGACGGCCCCATCACGGCCTGCGACGTCACCGACTTCCGCGCCATCGTGGCCGCGTCGGCCGCCCGGGGCCGGGAACCCGCCGCGCTGTTCTCCAACAGCGACTTCCTCCAGGCGCCGACCGCGCTGGCGGCATCCTACTTCGGGCTGCCCGGGAAGGACTGGAAGGCCGCGACCAGGACGAAGGACAAGGCGCTCATGCGGCGCCATCTGGCGGGCATCGACCCCGTCTTCTCGGCCGACGCCGCCGAGGTGCCGGACGGCGCGCCGTACCCGCTGGTGCTGAAGCCGCGCGAGGGCGTGGCCAGCGAGGACGTGTTCCTGGTCCACGACGCCGCCGAGCTGGCCGCGCGGCGCGCGGAGATCGGCCGGCGGCGGCCCGGCCCGCTGGTGGCCGAGGAGTACCTGCCGGGCGGGCTGCACACGCTGGAGACCCTCGGGGACGGGCACGAGCTGCGCGTCCTGGGATCGTTCCGCACCAAGGTGTCGCCGCCGCCGTACTTCGTCGAGGAACGCCTCGAATGGGCCCCTCCCCCGCCGGAGACCGGGCAGGTGCTCGCGCAGCTGGAGGCGCTGGGCGTGGGCTTCGGCGCCTGCCATACGGAGTTCGTCGTGCACGAGGGGCGCGCGCGGCTGATCGAGGTGAACTACCGCCTCATCGGCGACCACTGCGACTTCCTCATGGCGGACCTGCTCGGCGTCCCCCTGTTCGACATGATCCTCCGCGTCCACCTGGGCGAGCGGCTGCCCGCGCCCGTCCCCGCTCCGGGAGGGCACGCGGTGGCCGACGCCGTCATGGCGGAGCGGTCCGGCGTGCTCACCGCGGCGCCCGCGGCGGTCGAGCTGGACGACGGGCCCGTCCGGCTGTCGTACCGGCCGCAGCGCCCGGTCGGCGACCGTATCGAGCTGACCCGCACCAACCGCGACTACCTGGGGACGATCCGCGCCATCGGCCCGTCCGCGGGCGAGGTCGAGGCCGCCATCGCCCGCTTCCGCGCCGCCCACGCCTGGACGATCGCGTGAGCGAGGGCGCGCTGGCGGCGCGAGTTTTGGACGCCCTCCTGCGCGAGGACTACGGCGGCCTGCGGCGCTTCGCCGGCGGGAGCGTCCTGGCGCTACCGGGCGGCCCGAGCGTCCGCTTACTGGAGGACGACCCCGGCTTCCTCTCGCACACCGTCGTGGACCCCTCCCAGGGGCTCCGCCTGGACGACGTCCTCGCGGCGGTGCGGCGGGTGGCGGATCCGCGCGACGACGTGGCCGCCTTCGAGCGGGAGTGCCGGGAGACGCTGGCCACGGCCCGGCTGCACGCGGCGGCCCGGCCCGGCGTGCTGCGGCGGCTGGCGCGCGTCCCGGACGAGCTGCGCCGCGGCCCCGGCACCTATTACGAGACGCTCGCCGCCTACACGGACCATCCCGTTCACCCCACCGGCCGGTGCCGTATAGGGCTGAACGAGGCGGAGCTGAAGGGGTACGCGCCCGAGTTCGCCCCCACGTTCCCGATGCGGTGGGCCGCCGTGCCTCCGGAACGGGTCACGGCCGCGGGCGTCCTGCCGGAGTGGTGGCCGGACGAGGGGCTCTTCCCGGTGCATCCGCTGACCGTTCCGCACCTGGAGGACATGCGGGTCCTGCCGGAGCCCTTCCTGGACGTCGCCCCGACGCTGTCCATGCGGACGGTCGCCGTTGACGGGCGGACCCATCTGAAGGTGCCGCTGACCACCAGCACGCTCGGCCTGCGCAACAGGCGCACGATCGTTCCCCGCACGCTCCCGGACGGCGCCCTTGCCGAACGCCTCTTGCACGACGTGCTCCGCCGGGAACCGCACCTGCCCGTGCTCCTCGCGGACGAGCAGACCTACGGGCACGCCGGTTCCCCACTCCTGGCGTACATGGTCAGGCGCTTCCCGGCGGCGACGGCGCGGGCGCACATCGTCCCGGTGGCGGCCCTGCTGGCAGAGGCACCCGACGGCCGTTGCGTCATCGAGCGCTGGGACGTGCCGGAGCTCTTCGGCGCCTACCTGGACGCGCTGCTGGCCTTGAACGTCACCCTCTTCCGGTACGGCATCGCCCTGGAGGCCCACCAGCAGAACGTGTCGCTCGTCATCGGCGACGGCGGCCTCAAGCTGCTGATCAAGGACTACGACGGGACCCTCGTCCTGGCTGAGGGCCCGCTGCGGGGGCGCGGCGCGTTCGAGGACGCCCGGATGGTGACGCGCGACCCCGAGGCGCTGGCCCGGGTCTTCGTCACCATCACCCTGCACCTGTGCGCCGCCGCGCCGGCGTTCGGGCTGGCCCGGCGGGGGCTGCTGCCGGCGCGGGACGGCCTGGCGATGATCCGGGACCGGCTGGACGCGGCGCTCGGCCCGGACGACGCGTTCCTGCGCGCCCGCACCCTGGACGCCGCGGCGCTGCCGGGCAAGGCGATGGTCACCGCCGGGACCCTCGTCGACAAGGCCCGCACCGGGTCCGCCGACATCAACAAGCACTACGGGCCGCCGGGGCCCAACTACCTCCTGCGCGACCGCCGCTTCCGGCACCACCACCGGCACCACCACCTTCTCCATCCTCGGGACGATCGGGACGACACGTGCTGCTGACACGACCGGCTCTCACCGCCGACGACGCCACCGCCACAGCGCTGCTCAACTGCCTGGTGAGGGAGGTCTGCGCGCCCGAGCACCAGGTATGGCGGGACGGGGGGCGGCTGGTCGTGCGGCTCCCCCGGGCGGGCGTCACGCTCCGCACCGGCCTGGCCAGGCCCCCGGCCGGGCCCACCTACCGGCTCGCGCCGCCGATCGAGGAGCACCGCGGCACCGAGTGGATCGCCGCCGGCTGGGAGCGGCTGGCGGACCTGGTCGCGGGCGAGCTGGAGCTGGCCACCGGCCGGGCCAACCCCGAGTTCCTCTCCCAGGTCCGCGACAGCCGCGCCGGCCTGGCCGCGATCCTGGAGGCGCGCCGCGAGCCGCCGCCCGGCCCGGTCGCGGAGGCGCCGCCCAAGGACCCGGTCGCGCGGTACGTGGAGTCCGAGCAGTCGCTGCTCTCCGGGCACCGCTTCCACCCGTCTCCTAAGGCGCGCCAAGGCGTACCGTCCCAGTGGCTGCCGTACGCGCCCGAGACCAGGTCCCGGTTCCTGCCGCGATGGCTCGCCGTAAGGGAGGACCTCTTCGTCGAGGAGGGGGACCCGGCGGCCTTCGCCCCCTTGGACGAGCTGGCCCCCGCGGCCCCTCCCGGGCACCGGCTCCTGCCCGCCCACCCCTGGCAGCTGTCCCTGCTGGCCGAACGCCCCGTGCTGCGCCACGCGTTCGCCGCGGGCCTCCTCCAGGACCTCGGCCCGGCCGGGCCCGAGGTCGTCCCGACGTCGTCGGTGCGGACGGCCTACGTGCCCGCCGCCGACGTCTTCTGCAAGTTCAGCCTGGACATCCGCATCACCAACTGCGTCCGCAAGAACGCCTGGTACGAGCTCACCGGCGCGGTCGCCCTCGACCGCCTCGTCCGGCCGGTGTTCGCGGCCCTCGACGGGTGCACGTTCCTGGCGGAGCCCGCGTACCGCAGCGTCGCCCTGGCCGACCTGGGCCTGCACGAAGGACTCGGCGTCATCCTGCGCCAGGGCATAGGGGGCCTCAAGGGGACCCCGCTGCTGGCAGCGGCGCTCGCCGACCCCTACGGCACGACCCTCGCGTCCCTTCCGGCCGTCGCCACGCCCGAAGGCGCGCTCGCCTGGTGGGACGCCTACGTACGGCATGTCGCCAGGCCCGCCCTCACCGCCTACCTCGACCACGGGATCGTCCTGGAGGCGCACCTCCAGAACGTGCTGGTCGCCGTGGACGGCGAGGGCATGCCGGTGGAGACGGCGTTCCGCGACCTGGAGGGGACCAAGCTCACGCCCGAATGGCGGCCCCGGCTGGACGGGCTCCCCGCGCGCGTGCGCGAGGCCGTCACCTACGACAGCGGCCGCGCCTGGAACCGCGTCGTGTACTGCCTGCTGGTCAACCACCTCACCGAGATCGCCGCCGCCGTCGCCGACCTGCACCCCGAGCTCGATCCGGACCTCTGGCCGTCCGTGCGGCACCACTTCGCCGCCTGCGGCACCGACCATCCCCAGCTGCGCGCGCTGCTGGCGGGCGTCCCGTTCCCCGCCAAGGCCAACCTCCGCGCCCGCTGGGCCCGCAGCGCCGACCGCGCGGCGGCGTACGTGCCGGTCCCCAACCCGTTCGCGGGCCGTTGAGCGCCCCGCCCGGGTTCCTGCGCGACCGCATGCGCGCGCTGGAGCGCCTCCCGGCGTACGTGTACGACCTGGACGGCCTGCGCGACCACGTGGCGGCCGTCCGGAGCGCCCTGGCCGGCGGCCCGGAGCTCTTCTACGCCGCCAAGGCCAACCCCGACCCCGCGATCCTCCGCGCGCTCGAGCCCCACGTGGACGGCGTCGAGGTCGCCTCGGGCGGCGAGCTGGCCCACGTCCGCGCGACGCTGCCCGGGGCCCGCATCGCCTTCGGCGGCCCGGGGAAGACGGACGAGGAGCTGGCGCTGGCGTTCGACCTCGGCGCCGAACGCGTCCACGTGGAGAGCCCCTACGAGCTGGAACGGCTGGCCGCGGCCGGCCGTCCGGCCGGCGTCCTCCTCCGCGCGAACCTGCGGTTCGGCACCGCCGGGGCCGCCCTCCGGATGAGCGGCCCGTTCGGCATGGACGAGCAGGCCCTGTCCCGCTGCGCCGGCATCCTGAAGGACGCGCCGTCCCTCACCCTGCGCGGCGTCCACGCGCACCTGGCCTCCGGCCTGGACGCCCCCGCCATGATCGACCTGGCGGCCCGCATCACGGACTGGGCCCTCCCCTGGCTGCGGGCGAACGGCGTCGAGTCCCCGGAGATCAACCTGGGCGGCGGCATGGCCGTCGACTACGCGGCGCCCGGGTCGCTCTTCGACTGGAAGGCCTACGCGGCCGGCCTGCCCGCCCATCCGGGCGTGACGTTCCGCCTGGAGCCGGGCCGGGCGCTCACCGCGTACCACGGCTGGTACGTCACCGAAGTGCTCGACGTGAAGACGACGCATGGCGAGCACTACGCCGTCCTGAGAGGCGGCACCCACCATCTGCGCACGCCCGTCACCAAGGGGCACGACCAGCCGTTCACGCTGCTGGCGGCGCAGGGCACCGGCGACACCGGCGAGCACCGCCCCACGACCCTGGTCGGGCAGCTCTGCACGCCCAAGGACGTGCTCGCCCGGAACATCCCGTGCCCGCGCCTGCGGCCGGGCGACCTCGTCGCGTTCGGCATGGCCGGCGCCTACGCCTGGAACATCTCCCACCACGACTTCCTGATGCACCCCCACCCGGACTTCAGCTACCCAGCTCGCGTTTGATCACCTTCCCGGTGGTCGTGCGGGGCAGTTCGGGGAGGAAGACGACCTCGCGGGGGACCTTGTAGCGGGCCAGGTTGGCGGCGACGTGCTTCCTGACCTGGTCGGCGTCCAGTGCACCGGTGGCGACGACGTAGGCGCGCAGCCGCTGGCCGAAGTCGGGGTCGGGGACGCCGACGACGGCGGCCTCGGCGATGTCCGGATGGCCGGCCAGCAGTTCCTCGATCTCGGCCGGATGCACGTTCTCGCCCCCGGACACGATCATGTCGTCGGCGCGGCCGTCGACGTGCAGGCGGCCGGCGCCGTCGAGATGGCCCAGGTCGCCGATGGGCAGCAGGCCCGCGGCGACCGCCCGGCCGGAGGTGTAGCCGTCGAAGCGGGTCGGGCTGCTCACGTGGATGCGCCCGACCGTTCCCGGCGGCACGGGGCGGCCGTCCTCGTCCAGGATCGCGACCGCGGTGCCGGGCGGGGGCATGCCGGCGCAGCCGGGCGCGGCCGCCAGGTCGTCCGGGGTGGCGATGGTGATGCAGGACGCCTCGGTGGAGCCGTAGAAGTTGTACAGGACCCGGCCGAACGCGCCCGCGACCTCGTCCGCCAGGCGGGGCGCGAGCGGGCCGCCGCCGGTCGCGATGATCCGCAGCGCGGACAGGTCGTGGCCGTCCAGGTTCCCGGCGGCCATCAGGCGGCTCAGCATGGTCGGCACCGCGACCAGGGCGGCGCAGCGGTGCGCGGCCAGGTCGGCGGCGGCGCGGGCGGCGTCGAAGCGGCGGTGCAGGACGAGCGTGGAGCCCAGCGCGAGCGTGAGCGTCGCGGCGGTCAGCCCCCAGCCGTGGAAGAGGGGCGGGGCGACCAGGACGGCCTCGTTCCGCCGGAACGGGATCCGGGTGAGGATGCCGCCGGGCAGCGCCAGCGGCTCGCCCGGCGCCGACGAGCGGGCGGCGCCCTTGGGCCGGCCGGACGTGCCGCTGCTGAGGATGACCAGCGTGCTGGGACGCGGCGGGGCGGGCGGGGTGAGGCCGCGGCCCCGGGCGAGCCGGTCCACGTCGGAGGCGCCGCCGTCCGTCCAGGCGGTGTACGCGCCCTCCGGAAGCGTCAGGCCGTCCAGCAGCGGCCCGAACTCGTCGTCGTGGACGAGGACCGTGATGCCCTGCTCCTCGACCGTGGCGCGCAGCTGCGGCGCGGCGAAGTCGGTGTTGAGGAGGATGATCCGGGCGCCGAGCCTGGCCGCCGCCGAGACGGCCAGGAGGAGGTTCCGGTGATTGCGGCACAGGACGGCGACGCGGCTCGCGGGCCCGATCCCGCGCCGGTGCCAGGCGGTGGCCAGCGCCTTCGCGCCCGCTTCCAGGTCGCGGTAGCTCACCGTGCCGTGGTCGTCGGCGACGGCGGCGCGGTCGCCGAAGCGCGCGGCGCCGACCGCCGTGGCGGCGCCGACCGGCCCGTACGCGCGCATCGCCCGCGCCACCGCGACCGCCGTGCGGGGCGGCATCGGCGCGAGCATCCCGGCCCGCCAGGCGGCGCGCAGCCAGGCGAGCCGGTCGCGGGCGGTCACTGGAGTCGCCGGCGGCACGGCGCTCACCTCGGCCTCCGGCGGCCGTCGCGGGCGAAGGCCCGGCGCGCCTGCGGCACGTACCGGACGGCCTCGGGCAGGAGCGGCCAGACGGCGTTCAGCCTGCGGACGGCGGCCGCGAAGCGCCGGTAGCGGCGCTCGTCGGCCGCGCTCCAGGGAGTGCCGAGCAGCTCGCGCATGCGCGGGTGCAGGCCGCCCACGGTGATGAAGCGGGCGACGGCGTTCAGCGGCGGGCTGAGCGCGCGCCACACGGGCGCGGGCACCCTCCCGGGACGCGGCAGGCCCTTGGTCACGTAGCCGACGCCGTAGCGGGCCGTCTTGTGCGGCTCGATGACCTCCTCCATCATGCGCTTCCAGTACGCCTGGAACGCCTCCCAGTCCTCGGGCATGGCGCGGTCGCTGACGCCGTACATGCGGAACCAGGTCTTGGACTCCTCGTAGACGCGCCGCTTCTCGGCCTCGCAGAGGGGGCGGATGAACGTCTCGATGCCGTACAGCATGTTGTCGAGGAACGTGGCGTGCGCCCAGTAGTAGGTCTCCGGGTCGAGCGCGTGGTAGCGCGTCCCGTCCGGCATCTCGCCCTTGATGTCCACGTGGTAGTCGCGGACCTTCCGCCCGGTCTCGGCCGCCTTGGCGCCGCCGTAGACGGTGTCGAGGATCGGCCCGGCCGACCGCTTCACCCGCGCGAACGTCTCGTCGAAGAACACCGAGTGGTCGAGGACGCCCTGGCCGAGCGCGGGGAGCATGTTCTGCAGGACGGCCGCGCGCGGCCCGACCAGCGCCATCCGCGTGTCGCCGAAGTACCGCCAGGTCAGCGAGCCGGGTCCGAGCTTCGCCTCCGTCATGACGTCCCCTCTTCCCCGCCGTCCCGGGAGCCGGGCGGCGTGAACGTGAACGGCATCCGCTTGATGCCGTTGATGAAGTGCGAGACGAGCCGGTCGGGCTCGCCGTCGGCCCGGATGTCGGGGAGCCGGGTGAACAGCTCGCGCAGCATCACGGTGATCTCGCGGCGGGCCAGGTGGGCGCCCAGGCAGTAGTGCGGGCCGGGGCCGCCGAAGCCGACGTGCGGGTTCGGTGAGCGGAGGATGTCGAACCGGTCGGGGTCGGTGAAGACCACCTCGTCCCGGTTGGCGGCGGTGTAGATGAGGACGACGAGGTCGCCCTTCTTCAGCGGGGCGCCGTTCAGCTCGCAGTCGCGGGTGACGTTGCGGCGGAACTGGATGACCGGGGTGGCGTACCGGACGATCTCCTCGACGGCGGTCCCGATCCGCCCGTCGAAGTCCTCCATGAGCAGCCGCCGCTGCTCGGGGAACTCGGTGAACAGGCGCAGCGCGTGCGCGATGGCGTTGCGGGTGGTCTCGTTCCCGGCGGTGACCAGCAGGATGAAGAACGAGCCGGTCTCCTGCGCGGTCAGCGACTCGCCGTCGGCGTTGGCGGTCACCAGCTTGGAGATCAGGTCGTCGCCCGGGTCGCGCCGGCGTTCCTCGCCCAGCCGCTCGACCAGCCGGAACAGGTCCCGGCCCGCGCGGACGAGCCGGGCGGAGGCGCGCAGGACGTCGGTACGGCGCGGGGTGCCGGTGAAGAAGCGCTCGTCGGCCTTGGCGCCGTTGTACTCGGGGTCGGTGTAGCCGAGGATCTCGTTGGTGCGCCGCAGGACCAGGTCGTGGTGGCGCTCGGGGATCCCCATCAGGTCGCAGATGACCTCGACCGGGAGCCGGGCGGCGGCCTGCGCGACGAAGTCCCGCGGGCCCTCGGCGATCATCTCGTCGACGATCCGGGCGGTGCGCCGCCGGACGTTCTCCTCGGCGCGCTCCAGGACCCGGGGGCTGAACGCGCGGGAGACGACGCGGCGGATCTGGGCGTGCCGGGGGTCGTCCATGTTGATCATCGAGCCGAAGAAGCGGGCGGCCCAGGCGGGCATCTCGAACAGGGAGTTCGTCGTGGGCTCGCTGCTGAACAGCTCGGGCGTGCGGCTGGCCTCGGTCACGTCCGCGTGCCGGGTGATCGCGTGGAAGCCCGGCTTGGACCGGGTGAACGGGAGCTTCTTGATCGGGATGACGGGCGGCCGCTCCATGGCCCGCATCCGCGCGTAGGCCCGCAGCCGGTCGGATTCGGGGCGCGTCCAGAAGGACAGCTCCGACAGGTCGAACTCGGCCAGTTCGGGAGGGAGCGTCGGGGAGGTCATCCGTCACCTGCAACACCGAGATACATAAAGAGGAATATGTCTCCCTGTCTCGGACGGGTCAAGGCGCGGGCGGCCAAGGTGACGCGGACCACAGCCCGTCCCGGCGGCTATAGTGGCGCCGACATGGCGCCATCCGAAGACCTGCTCCCCGCCGAGGACGAGGACACCGGGGAACTCACGACGCGGATCCTCGACGCCGCGCTGGAGGAGTTCGGCGCCTACGGGCTCCGCCGGACCACCGTCGACAACGTCGCCCGCCGCGCCGGCCTCGGCCGCGCCACCGTCTACCGCCGGTTCGGCAACAAGCTCGAACTCATGCGCGCCGTCTCGCTGCGCGAGGCACGGCGCGCCATGGTCGCGATGGTGCGGGCCGCCGAGCACCAGCCCACCATCGAGGACCGGCTGGTCGAAGGATTCGTCACCGGCGTCACCCAGGCCCGCGCCAACCGGCTGCTGACCCGGCTGATCGACGCCGAGCCGGAGCTGATCCTGCCCTACCTGACCACCGACTCCCGGTTCGTGCTGACGTTCATCCGGGACTTCCTCGCCGAGCAGTTCCGCCGCTCCCCCGGCCCGCCGGCCGTCGCGGCGCCCGACGCCGCCGCCGAGATCATGGTCCGGCTGGCGATGTCGTTCTACCTCGCCCCGCACGGCTGCGTACCGCTGGACACCGAGGACGACCTGCGCGCCTTCGCCCGCACCTACCTCGTCCCCCTGCTCCACATCGGGGCCCCGCCCCGCTGAACTCAGTCGAGCGCGGCGACGAAGCGTTCCGCCTCGTCGCGGGACATGCCGGTCTCCGCCTGGACGAGGGCGACCGCCGAGGCGTGGTCGCCGGCCATCTCGAACGCGCGCACGCGCTCCGACAGCGGCGCCCGGCCCTTCTGCAGGCTCGGCACGCCCGTTCCCGCCGGAGGAACGGCCCCCGCCGGGTAGGCCGGTCCCGGCGGCACGGGCGCCCCGCCCCGCGGGTCCCAGCCCGCGCGCACCGCCTCGACGTACTGCTTGGCGTGCGCGCGCCCGAGCCCGCCACCGGCGCGCAGGGTCTTCACCGCCTCGCCGCGGCGGCCGCCCGCGACCAGCCGCCGGGCGTGCTCGTCCACGTCCGGCGGGATCGTCCGGGCGAGGGCCTCCAGCAGCAGCCCGTCGACGTACTCCTTGGCGTCCTTGAGGCTGAGCCGGGTCGCGTCGCGCACCAGCTTGATCGCGTCGATCTGCCGGCCCGCCGCGACCAGCCGGCTCGCGTTGGCCCGGGTCTCGGGGCCCACCTGGAATCCGGGCATGCCGGGATCTTAACCGGCATATCGCGACCGCGGCCGGGTACGGCCCTGAACCGACCCCCGAGCGAGAGGACGCGCCGTGCCGCTGCTCCACCGGATGCGAACGATCTCGCGCGCGGTGTGGGACACCGGCGCGCTGCGGCCCGTGCGGCCGGACCGTGCCGTCCGGATGCCGCTCCAGTACCTCCGGTACGGCCCCGTGCCCGCGACCGTCGGGGCGATGGCCGCGCTGCGCTTCCCCGACCGCACGGCGGTCATCGACGAGCGCGGGACGCTCACGTACGGCGAGCTGGAACGCCGCGCGTCCGCCCTCGCCGCCGCGCTGCGCGACCGGATCGGTGGCGAGGACAGGATCGGCGTGCTGTGCCGCAATCACGGCGGCTTCGTCGAGGCGGTCCTGGCGGCGTCCCGTCTCGGGAACGACGTCGTCCTGCTGAACACCGACTTCTCCGCCCCGCAGCTCGGCGAGGTCGCGGAACGCGAGGGCATCGGGCTGCTGGTCCACGACCAGGAGTTCGACCGGGTCGTGGACGACTCCGCGTACACCGGCGACCGCGTCCACGCCTGGCACGACACCGCCGGCGCGCACGAGACGATCGACGGCCTCCGCGCGGCGGCCGGGCCCGGCCCGGGACGCCCGGAGCGCACCAGCAGGGTCGTCATCATGACGTCGGGCACCACCGGCACCCCCAAGGGCGCCCGGCACGACATCGGCCTCGGCGCGCTCCTCCCCGCCGCCCTCAGCCACCTGATGCGCGTCCCCGTACGGTCCGGCGCGCCGCTGGTGATCGCGCCGCCGCTGTTCCACGTGCTCGGCTTCGCCTACCTGTCCGTGGGGCTCGGCATGGGGACGCCGCTGGTGCTGTCCCGCCACTTCGACCCGAAGGCCGTCCTGGCGGCGATCGAGGAGCACCGCGCCGAGACGCTCGTCGCGGTGCCCGTCATGCTCCAGCGCATCCTGGACGTCCCGGACGGCCCGCGCCCCGCGTCCCTGCGCGCGGTCGTGTGCGGCGGATCGGCGCTGCACCCGCACCTGTCCGAGGCGTTCATGGACGCGTTCGGCGACGTGCTCGTCAACGTGTACGGCGCCACCGAGACCGGCTGGGCGACCATCGCGACCCCCGAGGACCTCCGCGCGGCGCCCGGGACCGCCGGCAGGCCGTCCTTCCGCCTCACCGTCAAGATCCTGGACGAGGACGGCCGCGAGCTGCCCGCCGGCCTGGTCGGCGAGATCCACACCGGCGGCGGCCTGCGCTTCGCCGGCTACACCGGAGGCGGCGGCAAGGAGGGGCACGACGGCCTCCTCGCCACCGGCGACCTGGGCCACTTCGACGAGGCGGGCCGGCTGTTCATCGACGGCCGCGCCGACGACATGATCGTCTCCGGCGGCGAGAACGTCTTCCCGGCCGAGGTCGAGAACCTGCTCGGCGCCCACCCGGACGTCGCGGAGGTCTCGGTCACCGGCGTCGACGACGAGTCGTTCGGCCAGCGCCTCGCCGCCTTCGTCGTCCGCGCCCCCGGCTCGGACGTCACCGAGGACGGCCTCAAGGCCCACGTGAAGGAGCACCTGGCCCGCTTCAAGGTCCCCCGCGACGTCCACTTCGTCGACGAGCTCCCCCGCACCAGCACCGGCAAGGTCCGCTCCAAGGCCCTCGACACCCGCTGAGCGCTAGGCGGCGGGCCGCGCCTTCCGCTTGGCCGCCATGCAGATGCGGGCGAGGTCGTTCAGCGCCTCCACGCGGCGCTCGTCCAGCGACCGCTCGTCGCCCGGGACCGCCTCCGCCAGCGTGTCGATGACCAGCGAGAACAGCGGCCACTCGGCGGGGCCGATGGCGCCGCGGAAGTCGACCTCGCCGTCCTCGAACTCGTCCAGCTCGTCGAGGTCGAGGTTGCGGGCGAAGGTGGCGAGCGCGGCCTCGGCGGCCACCACGCCGATCCGCATCGCCAGCGCGGCGGGCTCGCGGTCCAGGCGCGCAGCAGGGGAAGTCATGGCGGACAACATAGAACACACGAGCGACTCACGTCGAACGTTTGCTCGAAGTTCGCGGGGCCCGTCAGGCGGCGTGGGCCAGGAGGAACGCGTAAGTCTGCGTGAAGTGCAGGTCGCCGTCCACGACGGTCGGGCGCATGCCGGTGGCGGGGCCGCCGGCGACCTCGTCGGCGAGTTCCCGGCGGATGCGGGCGGCGGCGTCCGGGTCGGTGTGGGCGAGTTCCAGCCACGGCTCCAGGGGGCGGACGTAGTCGAAGCGGTCGGTCTCCTTGACCTCGGCGCCCGTTCCGGTGAGCAGGTCGGCGATCCCCGACTCGGTGAGCATCGCGTTGTGGGACGGGTCCCGCAGGCGCTCGACGCGGTCGGGGTCGCCCGATCCGGTCTCCGGGTGGACGAGGTCGGCGACGACCAGCGCCGCGCCGGGGCGGCTGACCCGCGCCATCTCCCGGACGACGGCCGCCGGGTCGGCGACCTGGTGCAGCGAGAACCGGGTGACGACCAGGGTGAACGAGCGGTCGGCGTACGGCAGGTCGGCGGCGTCGCCGCGGGTGAACGTCACGTTCGTGATCGCGTCGTGGTCGGCCTCGCGCTTGCCCTGCGCGAGCATGGCGGGGGTCAGGTCCAGCGCCGTGACATGGCGGACGCGGCGGGCGATCGCGCGCGAGACCAGGGCGGTGCCGGCGGCGACCTCCAGGACGACGTCCTCCGGGTCCAGCTCGGACGCCATGAACCGGACGAGCCGGTCGAGATGGCGGGTGAGCCCCGCGTTCAGCGCCGGGTCGCCGAACCCCGCCGCCTGCTTGGAGAACTCCCGTACGATCCGCTCGTCATGCGCCGCCACCGTCAACTGGCCCTCCGCTCACGCCGGGGTACTTGGGGGCATCATCCCCGAAAGCACGCAGTGTGACCAGAGCCGGTGCGAACCGTGTCAGACGGCGGGGACCGACTCCAGGAGCGCGGTCAGGCCGGCGGCGTCCAGGAGGTCGGCGGGGCGGACGGTCACGTTGGCGCGCACGTAGTGGAAGGCGGCGCTGACCTGGTCGACCGGGACGTCCATCAGCTCGGCCCAGGCAAGCCGGTACGCGGCGAGCTGGACGGACGCGAAGCGCGCCTCGTCGCCGGAGGGCGGGCGGCCGGTCTTCCAGTCGACGACCTCGTAGCGGCCGTCGCCGGCGCGGAAGACGGCGTCCATCCGGCCGCGGACCAGCCGGTCACCGATGATCGTCTCGAACGGGACCTCGATGTCGAGCGGCTCGCGGGCGGCCCATTCGGACGCCTCGAAGCTGTCGCGGAGATCGGCGAAGTCGGCGTCGGCGGCGTCCTCGTCGGCGGCGCCGGGAAGCTCGTCGGGGTCCAGCAGCCGCTGCTGGCCCCAGCGGCTCTCCAGCCAGGCGTGGAACTCGGTGCCGCGCCGCGCGTACGGGGCGGGCGGGCGCGGCATGGGGCGGCGGATCTGCCGGGCGAGCGCGGCGGGGTCGCGGGCGAGGGAGACCAGCGAGGAGACCGACAGGTGGGCGGGCAGCTCGACCTGGAGGCCGTCGCCGCCGCGGCCGCGGTCGCGTTCGGCGAGGAGGAGTTCGACGTCGCGGGCCCAGGCGGACATGCGGCCCCGGTCGGCGGCGGTCAGGCCCGCGTCGCCGGCCCAGGGGCGGGTGCGGCCGAGCATGGCGTCCTCGACCATGCGGGCGCCCTCGACGATCGCCTCGTACCGCGCGCGGGACGCGGCGTCGCCGCGGGCGCCCTGCTCGGCGGGCCATTCGGCGGCCTCCTGCGCGGCGAGGAGCGGGTTGGACTCGTCCTCGCCGGGCGGGTCGGCCCAGACCGCGACGGAGCCGGCGCCGTCCAGGCAGACCTGGCGGACCTCCTCCAGGAACGGGGACGGGCCGAGCGGCCGGCCGGACGCGCCCCACCAGTAGCCGGTGGCGATCAGCAGGCTGGACGCGCGGGTCACGGCGACGTACGCGAGGCGGCGCTCCTCGCGCAGGTCCCGTTCGGCGCAGGCGGCGTCGAAGGCGGTGAGGTCGTCCTTCTCCAGGCCCTTCAGGTCGGGCAGGTCGGCACGGTCGCCGCGGAGCATGAACGGCAGGACGCGCGGGTTGGCCGTCCAGCGGGTGGCGTTCTGCGGCGGCGACGGGAAGATCGAGCCCTTGGCCGGGCCGCCGCTCTTCATCGGGGTGTACGAGAGCCCGGGGACGATCACGACGGGCCATTCGAGGCCCTTGGAGGCGTGGACGGTGAGGAGCTTGACGCTGTTGGTCTCGCCGACCCGGCCCGCCTCCAGCCCGAACTCCTCGCTCTCGGCGGCCTTGAGGTAGGCCAGGAACGCGCCGAGCGTCGGGTCCTCGGCGTCGCCCGCGAACGTGGCGGCGGCGTCGACGAAGGCGTCGAGGTCGGCGCGCGCGGTGACCGGGTCGAGCCCGGACCGGGCGGCGACCTCGATGTCGAGGCCGAGGGCGCGCTCCACCTCGTTCACCAGGTCGGGCAGCGGCAGGCCGACCTGGGAGCGGAGCTGGCGCAGCTCGTCGCGGAGGCGGCGGAGGCGGCCGTACCCCTCGGGGCTGAACGCGCTCGCCGGGCCGAGGTCGTCGAGCGCGTCGACGAGGCTGCCGGTCTCCTGGTTGAGTTCGCTGACGAGCTGGCGCAGCGGGTCGTCGCCGGGCGCCTCCGCGGCCTCGCCGGCGGCGGGCGCGGCGGCGTTCTCGGGCGGGGTGACGTCGCGGGCGGCCTCCTGGGCGAGGGAGCGGGCGCGGCGGCCGAGCGCCACCAGGTCGCGGGGGCCGAGCCGCCAGCGCGGGCCGGTCAGGAGCCGGGCCAGCGACGCCCCGGCGGACGGGTCGTGCATGACGCGCAGCGTGGCGACGACGTCCTGCACCTCGGGGACGGTCAGCAGCCCGCCCAGCCCGACGACCTCGACGGGGATGCCGCGCGTCTCGAGCGCCTTGCGGATCAGCGGGAACTGGGACCGCTTGCGCGCCAGCACCGCGATGTCGCCGTACTGGAGCGGCTCGTCGCCGAGCCAGGCGCCGCCGTCCGGGGCGGTCGCGGGGTCGCCGGCCAGCTCCCGCTGGATGCGGGCGGCGATCCGGTCGGCCTCCTCCTCGACGGTCTCGAACAGCGCGCACTCGACCCGGCCGCGCTTCTCGCGCCCGGCGCCGGGGGTCAGCCGCGGTACGGCGGCGGTGTCCTTGCGCAGCTCGTCCTGGACCTTCGCGGCCGCGTCCAGGATGCGCTCGCCGTTCCGGAAGCTCTTGCTGAGCTGGACGACGGGCGCGGGGTCGGGCCGCCGCCCGGCGACGGGCGCGTGCAGCGGGAAGTCGTACGCGAAGCGCAGCAGGTTGCCCGCGCTCGCGCCGCGCCAGCCGTAGATGGACTGGCAGGGGTCGCCGACCGCGGTCACCGGGTGGCCGCCGGCGAACAGCGACCGCAGCAGGACGAGCTGCGCCTGGCTGGTGTCCTGGTACTCGTCCAGGAGGACGACCGAGAAGCGCGACCGCTCGATCATCCCGACCTCGGGGTGCCTGTACGCGATCCGGGCGGCCAGCGCCATCTGGTCGCCGTGGTCGATCACCTCGCGGCCCGCCTTGGCGCGGTGGTACGCCTCGACCAGCGGCATGAGCTGCTCGCGGACGGCGTGCTTGGCGAGGATGTCGCGCTGCGCCTTCAGCGGCTTCTTCACGGCCGCGAACCGCTCGTCCAGCCAGGCACCGACCTTGCGGACGTCGTCGCCGGTCCGCAGGTGCTCGGACAGGTCGCCGGCCAGTTCCATGACGGCCTTGGTGACGGTGTCCGGCTGCCAGTCGATGCGGTCCATCGGGCCGTCGTAGGCGTCCACGACGCGGGAGCAGATCTGCCAGGCGACCGCCGGGGAGATCAGCCGCATCGTCGGCTCCAGCGCCTCGCGCAGGGCGTGGTCGCCGAAGAGGCGCGCGGCGTACGAGTGGTACGTCGACACCATCGGCTCGCCGTCGAACAGCGACTCGCCGCCCAGCCGCGCCAGCTCGTCGTCCGGCAGCACCTCGCGCAGCCGGTCGAGCCGCTTGCGCACCCGCGCGCCCAGCTCGGCCGCCGCCTTGCGGGTGAAGGTCAGGCCGAGGACGCGCTCGGGCCGGACGAACCCGTTCGCGACGAGCCACACGACCCGGGCGGCCATCGTCTCGCTCTTGCCCGACCCGGCGCCCGCGATCACTGCCATCGGCGCCAGCGGCGCCTCGATCACCCGGGCCTGCTCCCCGGTCGGCTCGGGGATCTCCAGCAGCCGGGCCAGCTCCGCCGGAGTGATCAACCGCCCTCCCGCGCAGCTCGTGAAGACCGGACTGTCACGGCCCTACCTGGCCCCCCTCGTCATGGACCGGGCAGCAGGACCGTACGGGGCAGGTCCGACACTTGTCATTGGCCCGGGCCTGGAAGACCTCCCCGGCCATCCCGGTCGCGACGATCTCGACCAGCTTCTTGGGCCACTCGGGATCGGGGTCGTCGGCGGGCGGCGGCTGCTCCTGCTCGCGCGCCTTCGCGGTGAACGCGGCCTTGCCGACCTGGATCAGCTTGGCGCCGCCCGGCTCGATCAGGCCGTGCCGCTCGAACGCGCCCAGCATCACCGCGTACTGGTAGACGCCGAGCTGCGGGTGGCGGGCCAGGTCGTCCTTCGGCACGGCCGTCGTGGAGGTCTTGATGTCGATGATGACGGCGCGGCCGTCGGCGTCCCGCTCGGCGCGATCGATGCGGCCCTTGATGACGACCCGGCCGAGGTCGACCTTGAACGACTCCTCCAGCGCCACGACGTCGTTGGGGTTGTCGCGGTGCCAGCCGAGGAACTTGTCGACCATCCGCGCGGCCTGCTCGCGCTGCTTCTCCGAGTACCAGGAGGAGCGGAACTCCAGGTCGCTCCACACGTCGTCGAGCCGCTTGGCGAGGTCGACCTCGTCGATGCCGTCGTCGGCGCCGGCCATCTCGGCCACCGCGTGGACGACCTTGCCCATCGTGCTGAACTCGTTGGGGCCGCCCTCCTGCGCGCCCACCGCCGAGGCCAGCAGCCAGCGCAGCCCGCAGGTGGTGAACGCCTCCACCTGGGACGGCGAGATCGTGATCTGCTCGTCCTCGGCGAACGCGGGGCCCGCGTCGGACAGCGCGGTGATCGCGTACCAGTTCTCCGGGCGGGCGCCGCGCACTCCGGCGCGGGCGAGCCGGGCCAGGTGGCCGGCGGCGGCGCGGCGCATCGGCTCCGGCCGGGACGGGTCGGCGACCACCGAGCGCAGGTCGGCGACCAGCGCGGGCAGCGACAGCCAGCGGGTCTTCTCGTCCAGCTGGGACTGCTCGATCGCGCCGGGCAGCAGCTCGTTCAGGAACCGGGACGGGCGCTCCTCCGCGTCGTCGCCGCCGACCGCCGTGACGACGAGGCGGCGCCGGGCGCGGGTGACGGCGACGTAGAAGAGGCGGCGTTCCTCGTCCATCATCTTCGCCGCCATGGACGCGCCCGCGGCGACGGCGGCACCGGCCGGCGGGCGGGCGTCGGCCGGGTGCGGCTCGCGCTCCAGCTCGCTGCCCGCCGCCAGCTCGACCAGCTCCTCCACGCCGAGCAGCGAGCCGCGCAGCCGCAGGTCGGGCCACACGCCCTCCTGGACGCCCGCGACGACGACCACGTCCCACTCCAGGCCCTTGGACCGGTGCGCGGTCAGGATCCGCACCGCCTCGCCCTGCGGCGCCTTGTCGGCGAGCGTGTCCCCGGCGATCTCCTGGGAGGAGATCGTGTCGACGAACAGCTCCGGTCCCGCCTGCGGCAGCCGGTCGACGAACCGCGCGGCATGGTCGAACAGCGCGACCACCGCGTCCAGGTCGCGGTCGGCGGACGCGCCGCGCGCCCCGCCCCGGACGCTCTGCTCCAGCAGCGCCTCGGCCTGGCCGCTCTCGCGCCACACGTCCCACAGGACGTCCTCGGCGGTGCCGCCCCTGGCCTGCGTCTCCCTCGCGACCTGGACGAGCCGCGCGACCCGCTCGGCCGGGGCCCGCACCTTCTCGTGGACGAGGAGCAGCTCGCGCGGGTCGTCGATCGCCGCGACGAGCAGCTCGTTCAGCGACCGGGTCCCGCCCGACAGGTCCTCCAGGTCGCGCAGCGCGCGCTTGAGCCGCCGCATGCCGAGCGCGTCGGCGCCGCCGAGCGGGCCGGTCAGCAGGTCCTCGGCGACCAGCTCGTCCAGGAACTCCTTCTTGAACGCGGCGCGCAGCAGCACCAGGATCGGCCGGACGGCGGGCTCGGCGATCAGCGGCACCTCGTCGCCCGCCACGACCACCGGCACGCCCGCCTGCGCGAGCGCGCGGCGCAGCGCCGGGACCTGCCGCACGGCGCTGCGGACCAGCACCGCCATCCGCGACCACGGCACGCCGTCCAGCAGGTGGGCGCGGCGCAGCTCGTCGGCGACCAGCGCGGACTCCTGGCTCTCCGAGTCGGCGATCACCGCCCGCACCTCCTCGGAGACCTCGGCGCTCTCGGGGCCGCCGGAGGCGTCGGTCCCCGCCGGGGCCGCGCTGACGGCGCGCAGGGCGCGGTGCTCGGCGGCCAGCACGCCCGCCGGCAGCCGGCGCGCGATCCGCCGGGACGCCTCCAGGATCTCCGGCCCCATCCGGCGGCAGTCCTGGAGCGCCACCACCGGCGCCGGGTCGCCGTCCAGGGTCGGGAACCGCTGCGGGAACTCCAGGATGCCGCGCACGTCGGCGCCCCGGAACCCGTAGATCGACTGGTCCGGGTCGCCCACGACCACCAGGTCGCGGCCCTCCCCCGCCAGGCCCCGCAGCAGGGCCTCCTGCGCCGGGTCGGTGTCCTGGTACTCGTCCACGAACACCACGTCGTACGCGTCGCGCTCGCGGACCAGCACCTCCTCCTCCATGAGCATCCCGGCCGCCACCCGGATGAGGTCGGTGTAGTCGTAGGTCGTGACGGGGTCCACGGCGAAGCGGTCGGCGTAGCGCTCCATGAAGCGGCCGATGGCCGTCCAGTCGTCGCGGCCCCGGGCCCGGCCGAGGGCGACCAGATCGTCCGCCAGCAGATCGCGCTCGGCCGCGCGCAGCGTGAAGTCGCGCAGCTCCTCGGCGAACCCGCGCGTCGCCAGCGCCGCCCGCAGCCGCTCGGGCCACTCCCGCGCCCCGTCGGCCAGCTCGCCCTCCAGGAGCCGCCGCACCTCCAGCAGCTGCTCGGGCCCCGACAGCAGCCGCGGCGGGGGCTCCTCGTTCAGGACGGCGTCGCGGCGCAGCATCGCGTACGCGTAGCCGTGGAACGTCAGCGCCAGCGGCGTCCGCGTCGTGCGGCGCAGCCGGCCGGTGATCCGCTGGCGCAGCTCGCCCGCCGCCTTGCGGCCGAACGTGAGCACCAGCACGCGCTCGGGGTCGGTGCCGCGGTTCTCGATGCGGTCGACCACCGCCTCGACGATCGTGGTGGTCTTCCCCGTCCCGGGGCCGGCCAGCACCAGCAGCGGCCCGCCCGCATGCTCGACGACCCGCCGCTGCCGCTCGTCGAGCACCGGCGGGACGGCACGCGCGGGACCCGCGCGGCGCACGAGACGATAGGAGGCTGGAGGCACAACATTTCATTGGAGCAGATCAACGGGCCTGCTCTGACCACATCGGCCGCATGTCGCGCATGAGACTCCGGAACCGGCCACGCCCCGTGCACGCACCGTGACGGCACCGCCCGGACCGCCGCCATATACCAGCCGGACACGCAGCGTCATCCGGCACGTTGCACAAAACGACGGCGGGCCCGGTGTGCGCTTTTCTCATTGTCGGTCGAAAAACCATCGGCCAGAGTCACTGGCACCCGTGCGAATATCGCCGGAACGACCGTAACAGCCGCGCAATCAGCATTTAACAAAAGCCTAGCAGTGTCCCCTCGGACCCCTCAGACCCCTTCTCCAGCCGGCCCTTCCCCGCAATGGATGGTGACGCGTTGTCCGCTGCCCACTGGATCTATCTGCTCGGGCTAGCCGCCCTGATCGCCACCGTGGTGGCGAAGCGAAACGTGATCGCGCTGGCCGTCGTGGCCACCTTCGCCACCGGCGTCGCGTACGGGGGAAGCCTCGTCACCGGCCTCGGCGCGATCTTCAACGGCGCGATCGTCGCCACCCGCGAACTGCTGCCGATCTTCATCATCATCGCGCTGGTCACCGCCATGCTGGGGGCGATGCGGGGGCTCGGCGCGGACGCCCTGATGATCCGCCCGCTGCGCGGCCTGTTCCGCAACGGGCATGTCGCGTACGTCGTCCTGGCGGTGGTGACGTACCTGCTGTCGATGTCGTTCTGGCCCACCCCGGTGCTGCCGCTGATCGCCGCGATCCTGCTGCCCGCCGCCGTGAAGGCCGGGCTGGCGCCGTTCGGGGCGGCGCTGGCGATCGCCATCACCGGCCAGGGCATGGCGCTGAGCTCGGACTACATCATGGGCGTGGCCCCCGGCCTGTCCGCCGAGGGCGCGAACGTCCCCGCCCCGGACATCGCCGACCGCGCGCTGGTCATCTCGCTGATCGCCGGCGTGGTCGCGCTCGCGGTCGCGTACCTGCGCGACGTCCGCACCAGGATGCTCGACCCGGTGGCCGCGGCCGCGATCAGGCTGCCGGTCACCGAGACGGCGACCGCGCAGGCCACCACCCGTTTGGAACGTGCCGAAGGCGGCGGGACGAGGCCGGCCGGTGGCGGCGGGGGCACCGCCACGCTCACCGCCACGGGCGGCGGCCCGGAGCCCGCCGCCCCGGCTCCGGTCCCGGCCCCCGCCCCGACCCCGCAGGCCCGGATCGTCGCGGTCGCCGTGCCGGCCCTCTTCGCGCTCCTGCTGGTCTTCATGCTGCTGGGCCGCTTCACCTCGCTCGTGCCGGACATCGACGACGGCGCGGGCGCCCCGCTGGTCGGCGGCACCGCCGCGCTCGCCCTCGTGGTGATCGCCCTGGTCGCGAACCGCCGGGGGTGGACGGAGGACATCGGCGGCCACTTCACCGAGGGCATCGCGTTCGCGTTCCGCACGATGGGCATGGTCATCCCCGTCGCGGGCTTCGTCTACGTGGGCCTGTCCGACTACTCCGGCGAGATCCTCGGCCTCCCGGACGGCGCCAAGGCGCCCGGCTTCCTCCTGGACGCGATCGCGAACGTCCGGCCGCACATCCCGGAGGTCCCGGTCTTCGCCTCGTTCGCGATGCTGCTGATCGGGATGGTGATCGGCCTGGACGGCAACGGCTGGCCCGGCCTGCCGTTCACCGGCTCGCTGGCCGGCTCGCTCGGCGACGGGTCGGGCGCCGACGTGGCCACGCTGGCCGCGATCGCCCAGAACGGCGCCAGCTGGACCGGCGGCGGCACCCTGGTCATCTGGTCGTCGCTGATCGTCGTCGCCGGGCTGACCGGCGTCTCCGTCATCGACCTGGCCCGCCGCCTCTTCGTCCCCGTCGTCACCGGCCTCGTCGTGGCGACCGCGATCGCGACGGTGCTCCTGTGACGGGCGGCCGGCCGGGCGCCGGCACGGCGTCCGATCCCGCGGGAGGCGCGCGCACGGTCGTGGAGACGGCCGAGCTGGTGCGGAAGGGGGCGCTCGGCGCGCGGGAGGCGGTCGAGGAGGCGCTGGACCGGATCGCGCGGCTGGATCCCGGGCTGGGCGCGTTCGTGCACGTGGACGCCGAGGGGGCCGTCCGGCGGGCGCGGGAGGTGGACGAGAGGGTCGCGCGCGGGGACGATCCCGGGCCGCTGGCCGGGGTGCCGCTCGGGGTGAAGGAGCTGCACGCGGTGGCCGGGTGGCCGTTCGCGATGGGCAGCGCCCTGCACGCGGACCGGGTCGCGCGGCACACGTCCACGCTGGTGGCGCGGGCCGTGGCGGCGGGGGCGGTGCCGGTCGGGGCGACGGCGTCGCCGGAGTTCGGGCGGGCCTCGTTCACCGCGTCGCGGCTGCACGGCGTCACCCGGAACCCGTGGAACCCGGCGCTCACGCCGGGCGGCTCCAGCGGCGGGTCGGCGGCGGCGGTCGCGGCCGGGATGGTGCCCGTCGCGACCGGCACGGACGGGGCCGGGTCGCTGCGGATCCCGGCCTCGTACTGCGGGCTGGTCGGCTTCAAGGGGACGTACGGGCGCGTCCCGCGCGGGCCGTACCACTGGGGCACGGCCGAGAACGACCACTACGGCGTGCTCACGCGCACGGTGCGGGACACCGCGCGCTACCTGGACTGCGTGTGCGGCGCCGACGAGTACGACCGGTCCTCGCTGCCCGCGCCGGCCGAGCCGTTCGAGGCCGCGCTCGGCGCGATCGATCTGCGCGGGCTGCGCGTCGCGTGGGCGCCGGACCTCGGGAACGCGCCGTGCGATCCCGAGGTGGCCGCCGCGGTCGGCGCGGTGGCGGAGAAGTTCGCCGCGGAGGCGGGGCTCCGGCGGGTGGAGGCCGGGCTGCGGCTGGAGGCGGCGTGCGGCGCCGCGTTCCGGACGCTGTCGGTCGCGGACGTGCACGCCGAACTGCGGGAGGCGGCCGGCCGGCTCGGGGACGTGCATCCGACCGTGCGCCGGTACGGGGACGCCGCGGCGGCCCTGGACGCGGACGCGCTGGTCGACGCCCACCAGGCGCGGGCGCGGCTGGTGGCGGAGCTGGCGGCGGCGTTCGAGCGGTTCGACCTGCTGCTGACGCCCGCCACGCAGGTCCCGGCGTTCGCCGCCGAAGGGCCAATGCCGACCGAGATCGCCGGGCGGGCGGTGGACCACTGGGGGGCGCTGGCGGTGACGTTCCCGTTCAACCTGTCGGGGCATCCTGCGGTGTCGGTGCCGGCCGGCACGGCGGGCGGCGCGCCGGTGGGCCTGCAGATCGTCGGGCGGCGGCACCGGGACGCGACGGTCCTGGCCGCGGCGGCGGCCGTGGAGGCGCTCGGCGCGGCCCGCTGAGAGACGCCACCGCGCCCGTTCCCGGAAAGGGAAGGGCGCGGTGGCGTTCTCATATATCGCTACCAGCGGTACCAGCGGCCGCGCTTCCCGCTCGGCCCGGTGCTGCGCGAGACGAAGCCCAGCAGCCACAGGACCAGCACGATGGCGGCGATTATCCAGAGGATCTTCACCGCGAATCCGGCGCCGAACAGAAGCAGCACCAGAAGCAGCACGAGAATCATCAACCAGGGCATTTTGTTTCCTCCTCGGCCCCGGTGTCCCCGCAGGCAGCGACCTCATGCCGGGAGAAGATCACGGTTTGGACTCGGTGCGCACGGCACATCTTCGCGGACTTTCCGTGACGCGATCCAGGTCACAGGAAGCGGCGGATCGGCGCTATCGAGAGTTCCGCGGCGCGCTGCACGCGGGAGCGCTTCTTCCAGCGCCATTCCACGATTTCCTCGGCGCGGCGGAGATCCTCGTCGAAATGGCCGTCCAGCGTGCGGGTGAAGCCGCGGTCCACGACGGCGAGCATGATCTCCTCGTCGTGGTCCATGGACCGGCGGTTGAAGTTCGTGGAGCCGACGAGCGACACGATCCCGTCGGCGGTGAGGACCTTGGTGTGCAGCATCGTCGGCTGGAACTGCCAGATCCGCACCCCGTCGGCCAGCAGCGCCTCGTAGTGCCGCTGGCCGCCCAGCAGCGAGACGCGCTTGTCGATGTGCGGGCCGGGCAGCAGGATCTCGACGTCCACGCCGCGCCGGGCGGTCCGTCCCAGCAGGCCGGTGAAGTAGTCGTCCGGGGAGAAGTAGGCCGTGGAGAGGCGGACGCGCTCCTCCGCGGACTCCAGCACCACCCGCGTCAGCGTCTGCATGTCCTGCCAGCCGATGCTGGCCGAGCCGCGCACGACCTGCACGATCGCGTCGCCGGCCGGCTCGTGCGCGGTGAAGCGGTCGCGCTCGTCGAACAGCTCGTCATGGCACTCGGCCCAGCCCTGGGCGAAACCGGCCGCGATGCCGTCCACCGCGGGCCCGCGGACCTCGACGTGGGTGTCGCGCCACTCGTTCTCGTCGCGGGCGTCGCCGCACCACTCCTCGGCGATGCCGACACCGCCGGTGAACGCGACGTCCTCGTCGACGACCAGGACCTTGCGGTGGCAGCGGTGGTTCTGCTTGAACGGCGAGTGGCGCAGCGGCTTGCGGAACCACGCGACGGTGACCCCGCTGCGGCTCATCTCGTCCAGCAGGCCCTTCTCGATGGGATGGCTGCCGATCCCGTCCAGGAGGAGCCGCACCCGCACCCCGGCCCGGGCCCGGTCGCAGAGCGCCGCGGAGAACCGGCGGGCGATGTCGCCGCGCCAGTACACGTAGGTCATCATGTCGATGGTGCGCTCGGCGGCGGTGATCGCGGCCAGCATCGCGGGGAAGATCTCGTCCCCGTTGCGGAGCGGTAAGAGGGCGTTGCCCTCGGTCGCCGCGATCCCGATGAGCCGCTCCAGGCGGCGGCGGATGCGCTGCTCGGCGGGGGTGTCGGCGGCCGTCCCCCCGCTCGGGGACGTTGACGTGTCGGCGGTCATGGTGCTCCCGTGTCCGGCGGCCAGGCGGGCCGAGCGGTGGTCGCGCGGGTGCCCGCACCGGTTCCGGCCAGGGCGTCGCCCCGGTACCGGCCTGACCACCAACTCGCCCCTTTTCTTCGGACATGTCCGGATCGGCGTTTACCCCGCTCCGGGCCGCCCATGCACCGCCCGTCCCGGCCCGGCCCCGGCCACCCGGCGGCCGGGGCCGGGCCGCGCCGCCGCCCGGGCTCACCCGGCCGGACGAGGCGCGATCTTCTCCTCGAACGCGCGCAGCGCCGCGGCGCCCACCGCCTTGTCCTGCTCGCCGTTCCCGCCGCTCACGCCGACCGCGCCGATGACCTGGCCCTCGTACACGATCGGGAAGCCGCCGACGAAGACGGCGAACTTACCCGGGTGCATCTGGCTGATCCCGAACGCCTCGTTGCCGGGCAGCGCGGGACCGTTCGGCGGCTCGTTGAACTTGTGGGTGTCGCGCTGGTGCCCGGCCGCGGTGAACGCCTTGGCGATCGCGATCTCCACGCCGGTGAGCCGGGCGCCGGTCATCCGGTGCAGGGCGATCGGGTGGGCGCCGTCGTCGGCGATGCAGATCGTCTCCTTGACGCCGATCCGCGCCGCCTCCTCCTCGGCCGCCTGAAGCAGCACGAGCGCGTCCTCCAGGGTCAGCCGGTGAACGGTCTGCATTTTCGACTCCTTCCGAAATTCCCTCGAAATGGAAAACGTGCATTCGAGGTATTGCCCGACACGTTGCGCCGCCGCAGAATGGGGAGGCGGAGAAAAAGGATTCCCTGCCTCGTTCCGCCCGCCAGTCCCTCGGCCACGGCAGCAAGTCTCCGGGACCCCACCGGACCGGACTATGTACACTCTGCCGAACCAGAGGGACGGGATGTGGGCACATGGCACATCAGCACGCCGTACACCAGCACGCCGGCGCCGTCACCGCCGGCCAGGACGGCCGCATCAGCGTCGGGGCCCTGCTGGCCGAGCCGCTGCTGCGCGGCAGCCTGGTCGCGGGCGCGGCGGGGCTCGACCGCCCGGTCTCCTGGTGCCTGCCGCTGTCGGAGACCCGCCGGTACGCCGAGGAGGGCACGGGCGCGCCCGACCTCGGCTGCATCGCCATCCACCTGCCCGCAACCAAGCTGGCCGCCGCCGAGGAGGCGGGGGCGCTCATCCTGGAGCTGGCACGGCGCGGCGCCGCGGCGCTGCTGGCTTGGCAGCCGCCGGGCACCCGGTCGGACCTGACGGCCGCGGCGCGCGCGGCGGACCGGGCCGGCGTCCCGCTGCTGGACCTGCGCGAGGAGGCCGACTACCGGGCGGTGAGCCGGCTCGTCGGGCAGAAGGCGCTGGCGCAGACCTCGCACGTCCTGGAGTACGGGGCGCGGGTGCACCGCGCGCTGGGCGACGTCCTCGCGCAGGGCTCCGGCATCCCCGCGATGGCGCACGCGATCGCCAACCTGGCCCGCTGCCCGGTGCTGATCCAGGACGACGAGGGCGAGCGGCTGGCGTGGGCGGAGCCGCCGGACGGCACCACGGCCGACCCGGACGCGCTCGCGGCCGCGCTGCCGCCCGTCCCGGCGCGGGCCGAGTCGCCGTGGCCGGTGGTCGCGGACCTGCCGGTGGCGACCGGCGGGCAGCCGGAGGAGCTGGACGTCGAACTCGGCGGCGCCCCCGGCGGCGAGCCGGTCCGGGTGCTGGTCACGCCGATCATCGTGGGCGGCGAGCCGTACGGGCGGCTGGTGATGGCCGAGCGGGCGTTCCCGCCGGACGAGCACGACCTGGCCCAGCACCGCGTGATCGCCGAGCACGGCGCGACGCTGACCGGCTCGGAGATGCTGCGGCAGCGGTCGGTGCGGGCGGCCGAGGAGCGCGCCCGCGGCGACTTCGTGGAGGCGCTGGTGCACGGCCGGTTCGCCGACCCGTACGAACTGGGCGCCCGCGCCCGCCACCACGGCTTCGACGTGGACGGGCACTTCGCCGTGCACGTGGTGGCGGCCTCGTCGCTCCTGCCGGTCGGCCGCGACTACCTGCGGCTGAAGCTGACCGCCACCCGGATCGCGCAGGCGATGGACCCCGACGGGATCACGCTGACCGCCGCGATCGGCTCCACCATCGTCGTCATCCGGCAGCTGGCGTCCTGCGGCGATCCGCTCCAGGAGCGGAAGGAGGCCGCCCGGTTCGCGCAGCGGCTCCGGCGGCGGCTCCTGCAGCCCCTCGGGGACGATCTGCGCGTCACGTACGGGCGCCCCGGCGAGGGCGCGGCGGGCGTCGCGACGAGCTACTACGAGGCGCGGCTGGCGATGGGGCTGGCCTGGCACACCGGGGCGGAGCCGGTGTGCGGGTACGACGACCTGCGCGTGTTCGCGGCGCTGAAGGAGGTCGCGGGGAGCGTGGAGGGCCGGTCGTTCGCGGCGGAGACGCTCGCGCCGCTGCGGCAGGCGGGCGGCGGCGACCTGGAGTCGATCGTGCTGGCGTACATCAAGGCCGCCGGCAACCTGAACGCGGCGGCGCGCTCGCTCAACCTGCACCGCAACACGATGCTCTACAAGCTGGACCGCGCCTCGCGCGCGCTGCGGATGGACGTCCGCACGGCGGAGGCGCAGTTCATGTTCTGGCTGGCGCACCACATCGAGACGCTCAGCTCGGTCACCCACACCCTCGCCGACGAACTCTCCCCGCCCGCCGAACGGCGTTGACTCGTGGCGTGTCTCGCTCCTCGCGGGCCGCGAGGAGCGAGAC
>NZ_JBGNUR010000001.1:217205-497880 GCF_041951345.1 Actinomadura sp. 21ATH
CCCCCCCCCCCCCCACGAGTCAACCGGGGGCGGGGTCCGGGCCGGCGAAGGAGGACAGGAGGCCCAGGGCGGCGATCGCGGCGCAGCCGGCGAAGATCGCGCCGTACGCGAGGGCCGCGTCCGGGACGGCGGCGTCCAGGACGGCGGCGACCCACGCGGCGCCGAGGGCGGAGCCGCCGAAGCGCAGCAGGTTGAACAGGCCGAGCCCGGCCCCGTACCGCCCGGCCCGGGAACGGGTCGCGCCCGCCGCGGCCGGGGTCTGCACGAGGGCCACGCCCGCGCCGGTCAGGAACATCGCGGCGAGCAGCCCGGGGACGCCGCCGCCGTACCCGACGAGGACGGCCGCCACCAGCGACTGCCCGGCCACCAGCAGGAGCAGCCCGCACCGCAGTACGGGCCGCGCCCCGAGCCTCTCCATGAGCACGCCGACGACCGGCGCCAGCACGGACATCGCGATCGGCAGCAGGAGCAGCAGCGCGCCCGCCATGAGCGTCTCGGCGTGCTTCTGCGTGGTGAGGTAGAGGGGGACGCCGAGCAGCGTCGCGCCCAGGCAGAACATCTGCGCCAGCACGGTCAGGCACGACCGCAGGTAGCGCGTCTCCAGCAGCATCCGCGGCGGCAGGAACGCGTCGGGGCGGCCGCGCTCGATCAGGAGGAACGCGCCGGCCGCCACGACGCCCGCGACCGCGGACAGCCACACGACCGGCGACGCCGGGCCGAGCGGCGCGACGGCGGACGCGGCGCCGAGGCCGAGCCCGGCGGCGAGGGTGAGCAGGACCGCGCCGCGCCATTCGAGCGGCACGGCGCGGGGCCGGTCGCGCGGGACGAGCCGCAGCGCGACGAGCGCGGCGGCCACGCCCAGCGGCAGCATCGGCCAGAACACCGACCGCCAGCCGAACCAGGTCGCCAGCCCGCCGCCGAGGGTCGGCCCGGCGGCCTGGCCGATGCCGTTCGCGGCGGCCCAGAAGCCCAGCGCCCGGCCGCGCCGCCCGCCCTCGAACAGGAGGGAGATCAGCGACATGACGGTCGGCAGCATCGCCGCCGTCGCCGCGCCCTGGACGGCGCGCAGCACCGCCAGGGTCGCCAGGTCGGGGGCCAGCGCGGCGCCGGCCGACGCCGTGCCGAGCAGGGCCGTCGCGGCGGCGAACACGCGGCGGTGGCCGTACCGGTCGCCGAGCCAGCCGGACACCGGCAGCAGCACCGCGAACGTCACGGTGAACGCGATGACCAGCAGCGACCCGGCCGAGACCGGGACGCCGAGGTCGTCGAGGATGAGGCTCAGCGGCACGTTCACGATCGTGTTGGCGAGCGTGCCGGTGAACGTGCCGAGCAGCAGCGGGACGAGCGCCACCCAGGCGCCGCGGCTCTCCCTACTGGCCGACACGCCGCCGCCGTCGGGGGCCGGGCTGCTCGACGCCCGGCGGGATCGCCACGAAGATCTGCCCGTCCTCCTCCTTCACCGGGTAGACGTCGACCGGCCGGGTGGCGGGCGGGGTGATCGGCTCGCCGTCGGCGAAGTCGAACACGCTGCCGTGGCACGAGCACAGCAGCCCGTCCTCGGTGACCTTCCCGGACGACAGCAGGCAGTCCAGGTGGGTGCAGTAGTTCGACATGGCGTGCACCTCGCCGTCCCAGCGGGCGACGGCCACCTCGGCCTCCCCGATGAAGAAGCGGCGGACCACCCCGTCGGGCACCTGGCCCGAGCGGGCCACGTACTGGAACTCCATCCGATGCTCCTCAGCTCAGCAGGCCGCCACGTCTCAGGCCAGCAGGTCGGTCAGGTCGGCGTCCTCGTCGCGCAGGACGTCCGGGTCGGGAACGGCGCGGGCGGCGACCAGCTCCCGGGCGGCGGCCACGTCGCCGCCGCGGTCCATGCCGAACGCCGCCCGCAGCACGCCGTCCGCCAGGTAGAACGCGGTGAAGTCGAAGTCCTCGATCCGGCCGCGCACGACGAGCCGGTCGGTGCCGCCCGCGTGCCCGGTGAACTGGAGGTTCCGGTCGAACTGGTCGGACCAGAACCAGGGCGCCGCGGCGTGCGCGGCGGGCCGGCCGGCGATGGTCTTGGCGGCGGCCATGCCCTGCGCGTTGGCGTTGTCGAAGTGCTCGGCGCGGATGCGGCGGCCGAAGACCGGGTGGTGGAAGCTGGCCACGTCGCCCGCGGCGTAGACGCCCTCCGCACTCGTGCGGCAGAACTCGTCCACGGCGATGCCGCCGTCCGGGGCCAGCTCGACGAGCCCGGCGGCGGGCTCGCTGTTGGGGACCATGCCCGCGCCGACCACGACGAGGTCGCCCTCGATCGCGGCGCCGCCGCTGGTGGTGACCACGGCGGCGGAGCCGGTCTCGCGGTACGACTCGACCTTCTCGCCCGTCCGCAGGTTCACCCCCGCGCCGCGGTGGAGTGCGGCGAGGGCGTCGCCCATCAGCTCGCCGAGGGCGGCGCCGAGCGGCTGCCCGGCCTGCTCGACCACGGTGACCTCGGCGCCCAGCCCGCGGGCGGTGGAGGCGATCTCCGAGCCGATGAACCCGGCCCCGATGACGATCACGTGCGCGCCGGGCCGCAGCTCAGCGCGCAGCCGGTCGGCGTCGGCCAGCGTGCGCAGGTACCGGACGCGGTCGCCCTCCACGCCGGGCAGCCGCCGCGGCCGCCCGCCGGTCGCGACCAGCACGGCCCCGGCCGGCTCGGCGGACCCGTCCGCCAGCTCCACGGCGCGGCCGGCGGCGCGGATCGCGGTGACGCGGGTGCCGAGCCGCAGGTCGACGCCGTTCTTCGCGCACCAGGCCGGGGTGAGCAGGCACAGCTCGTCCCGCTCCTGGTCGCCGGTCAGGTACTCCTTGGACAGCGGCGGCCGCTGGTACGGGGCCTCGGTCTCCTCCCCGAAGAGCGTGATCGTGCCCTCGAAGCCGCGGCGGCGCAGCGTGCGGGCGGCGACGGCGGCCGTCTGCCCGGCCCCCACGATCGCGACCGATTCGGGTACGGGCCCGGGCGCGGGCCGGAACGCGGGCTCGGGCATCACGACTCCTGCTCGTTCGACGTGCCGCCGGCGGTCAGCACGCGCGGCCGCGGATCGACGTACACGACGCCGTCCTCGACCCGCACCGCGTACACGGGCTGGCACTCCTCGCGGTCCTCGATCTCCCCGGTGGACGGGTCGATCTTCCACTGGTGGCCGGGGCAGATCACCCGGCCGTACAGCAGCGTCCCCTTGGTCAGGCGGCGCTCCTTGTGCACGCACACGTCGTCGAGCGCGTACACGTCGGCGCCGACCAGGAACAGCGCGATCTCCCGCCCGGCGACGGTGACGGCCAGCCGCTTGCGGCGGCGCACGTCCGCCAGGGAGGCGGCCTCCACCCAGTGCTCCGTCGTCATGTCCCTCTCCTCGTTCTTCTGGGACCGGCGGGCGGCGGCGGCACGGTCCCGCCGCCGCCCGCGCGGGCCTCGTCAGGCCGGGGAACCGACCAGGTCGGGCTTGACGTAGGTGTCGTACAGGCCCTGGGTGTAGGAGAAGCGCATCTCCGCGCCCCACCGGCACAGCTGGAGGCAGCGCTGCTGGAGCTGCGGGGTGTCGGCGTGGTCGAGCACGATCTGGTACCCGCGCTCGCCGTGCACCACGTCCGAGGTGATGTGCAGGTCGAAGAACTCGATCTCGTCCTCGGTGAAGCCGTACACCTCGCGGAGCGGCACGATCTGCTTCTTGTAGATGCTCGGCACCTGCGACTCCAGGCCGACGACCAGCGCGGCGGTGGCGACGACGAAGTGCTCGCGCATCGCGACCGAGTAGCACCACGCCTGGAGGCCGCGGGTGATGGCGTTCATGTTGGACGGGTCCTCGACCCGCTCCCGGGTCGTCCCGCACGCCTCCGCGAACTTGATGAGGAGGTCGGTGTGCCGGATGTCGGCCAGCTCCTCCTCGTACATGTTCTGGAGGGTGAAGTCCTTGGCCCCGGTGAACTCGTCGGGGGTGTTGGCGTAGACGTAGGCCAGGTAGTCCGCGAACGGGCCCACGTAGTGGTAATGGTTCTCCGCCCAGCGGGCGAAGTGCTCGCGCTTGAGCTCGCCGTTCGCCCATGCGAGGCTGAACGACGCGTTCTTCGCCTCCCGCCCCTTGATGGCATTCTGGAGTGCGGCCCGGAATTCGTCCTTGGAAAGCAGTTCCGCCATTTCCGGCTCCTTTCTTTGGTCTCAAGCTAAGAGGGGTCCGTACGGGACGGCCATGGCCGGTCAGCACACGGCTCGCGCCGATCGGTGTGCAGAGTGCCGCACCCGCGGCACCGCCGGGTGCCGAGGTCAGGGGGTGATGTAGACGCTCTTCTCCTGCGTGTAGAAGAGCATCATCGAGTCGCCCGCCTGCTCCTTGAATGTCTGCGTGCTGGATTCCTTGAGCCCGCCGAACGGCACCGTCATCGCCATTCCGCTGGTCGGTTGGTTGATCTTGACGAGGCCGCTGCGGACGCGGCGCGCGAACGCGAACGCGCGGTCGAGGTCGCGGGTCACGATTCCGGCGGACAGGCCGTACTCGGTGCCGTCGGCCAGCTCGATCGCCTCGTCCAGGTCGCCGGCGCTCTGGAACGCCAGCACCGGCCCGAAGATCTCCTCGCGGGCGATCCGGTCGCCGGCCGAGACGCCCGCGAAGACGGCCGGGGTGACGAAGAAGCCCGCCTCGTCCTCCAGGCGGCGGCCGCCGGTGAGGAGCTTGGCGCCCTCCTCCTCGCCGATCCGCACGTACTCCAGCACCTTCTCCAGCTGGAAGTCCGCGGCGAGCGGGCCCATGTCGACGCCCTCGCGCAGGCCGTTGCCGACCGTCCGGGACTCGGCGAGCCGGACGACCCGCTCCAGCAGCGCGTCGTGGACGGCCTCGTGCGCGATGACGCGGCTGGTGCCGGTGCACGCCTGGCCGCTCAGCCCGTACGCGCCCTTGGCGATGATCCCCGCGGCGCGGTCGAGGTCGGCGTCCTCCAGGACGATCACCGCGTTCTTGCCGCCCATCTCCAGCTGGCAGCGCCGGGACGGCCCCACGGACGCGTGGATCTTCCGCCCGGCCGCCGTGGAGCCGGTGAACGTCACCGCGCCCACCCGCGCGTCGGCGGCCAGCGCCGCGCCCGGCTCGGCGCCGCCCTGCACCAGCGCGATCGCCGTCGGCGGCAGCCCGCCCGCCAGGAGCGCCTCGACGAGCCGCTGCGCGAGCAGCGGGGTCACCGGGGACGGCTTGAAGACCACGCCGTTCCCGGCGGCCAGCGCGGGGCCGAGCTTGCGGGACGGGATGTTGAGCGGGAAGTTCCACGGCGTGATGGCGCCGACCACGCCGACCGGCTCGCGGCGCGTGTACACGAGGCCGCCGTCGTCGGCGGGGTAGCTGGTGCCGGTGATGCGGAGGGCCTCGGCGGCGTAGAAGCGCAGGTTCTTGGGCGTGCGGCCGGTCTCGACGGCCGCCTCGGCGCGGGTCTTGCCCTCCTCGCGGACGAGTTCGACCGTGAGCTCGTCCCGCCGCTCCTCCAGCCAGTCCGCGGCCTTCTCCAGGACGGCGGCGCGGCGCTCGGCGGGGGCCGCGGCCCACTCGGCGGCGCCCTCCGCCACCCCGGCGACCGCGGCGGCCATGTCCGCGGCCGTCGAGTCGGGGAACGTTCCGACGAGGTCGGCGCGGTCGGCCGGGTTGCGGCGCTCGAAGGTGCGCCCGCCCGCGGCCGGCGCCCACTCCCCCGCGATCAGGTTGAGTCCGGTGTGCTGCTGTGGTCCGGTGGGCATGGTCAGCGGTCCTCCTGGGCTGCTGCGAGGGCGGTGAGCTCCACTTCGACGGGGGCGCCGCCGGGGAGCGCCCGCACGCCGATGGCGCTGCGGGCGGGGAGCCGCGCGTCCGGGGTCAGGACGGCGAGCGCGGCGGAGGCGCCGTCGGCGACGGCCGACAGCTCGGTGACGCCGTCGGCGCAGGCGACGTAGACGGTCATCCGCAGCCAGGTGCGGACGCGTTCCACGCCTCCGGCGGCGGCGGCGACGGCGGCGACCGCGTTGCCGGCGGCCAGGCCGGCGGCCTCGTGCGCCGCGGCGATGTCCACCTCGCGGCCGACCAGCCCGGTCACGGTCAGCACGCCGTCGCGGCGCGGCGTCATGCCGGCGCTGGTGACGAGGCTCAGGCCGGGCGCGTACGGCGCGGCGACGGCGGGCACGTACGCGCCCTGCGGCGCCGGGGCGGCGGGAAGGTTCGGCGGGTCAGACACTGAGAGCGACTCCGTCCTGGCGCGGGTCGGCGGCTCCGAGCAGCGCGCCCGTCGCGCCGTCGACCGAGATGACCTGTGCGCTGCCGCCCGCGCCCCACGGGGACTGGACGGTGACCGCGTGCCCCATGCCGCGCAGCGCGCCGATCCGTTCCGTGCCGAGGCGGGACTCGACCCGCAGCTCCGGCGGCTGCCCGAGCACGTCCGCGTCGCTGCCGGGGTGGACGGTGAAGCGCGGCGCGGCCACCGCGGCCGCGGGGTCGAGGCCGTGGTCGAGCAGGTGGGAGAGCAGCTGCGCGTTCCACTGCACCTGGCCGTCGCCGCCCGGGGTGTTGCCGACGTGCAGCAGCTTCCCGGCCGCGCCGGTGACGAGCCAGGCGTTGAGGGTGTGCAGCGGGCGGCGGCGCGGCCGCACCTCGTTGGGGTGCCCGTCGATCAGGTACGCGCCGCGGCCGAGCCGGTTGTTGAGGACGACGCCGGTCCCGGGCACGGTGATCCGGGCGCCGAACGTGAACGCCAGCGAGTGGATCAGGCTCACCGCCATTCCCTCGCCGTCCACCACGACCATCGACGTCGTGTCGCCGTCCACCGGGACGGCCGGGACGGCGGGGGCCGGGAGGTCGCCGGCGGCGACGCGGCCGCGGGCGGCGGCGAGCGCGGCCGGGGCCAGCAGGCCCGCCCAGTGGTCGTTGTCGGCGCCGCAGCCCGCGTACCGGTCGGCGAACGCCAGCCGCGCCGCGCTCGCCGCCAGGTGCACGGCCTCCGCCGACATCCACGGCAGCTCCGACAGCCGCCCGTCGTTCAGGCCGGCCTGCTGGAGCACCATCCAGCCGGGCGTGGGCGGCGGCGTCTGGTGGACGGTCGCGCCCTGGTAGCGGCCCGCGAGCGCGGCGCTCACCAGCGGCTCGCCGGTCGCGGCCCACTCGTCCCCGCTGAACGGCGCGCCCGCGGCGGCCAGCGCGGACACGGCCCGCTCGGCGAGCTCGCCCGAGTAGAAGGAGGCCGGGTCGGCGGCCACGCGGCGCAGCGTCGCCGCGAGGTCGGCCTGCGGCAGCGGCGTGCCGACCGCCGGAACGCTCCCGCCGGGGAGGTAGACGGCGGCCGTGCCCGGGTCGCGGGACAGCGCGTCCCGGCGCTCCGCGATGTCGTCGCGCGTCTTGTACGTGCAGGGCATCCCGCGCTCCGCGGCCGCGGCGGCGGGCTCCCAGAGGCGCGGCAGGTCCCAGGACGCCGCGCCGGCGTGCAGCGCCGCCAGCGCCGCGACCGCGCCCGGCACGGCGACCGCCAGCGGCCCCTCCAGCGGCACGGCGGCCAGGCCGCGGCCGTCCCGGTAGAAGCCCGGCTCGCCGCCGTCCGGCCCGAAGCCGCTGCCCCCGTACGAGACGACCGTCCCGTCCGGGCGGCGCAGCAGGACGAACGCGTCGCCGCCCACCCCGCACTGGCCCGGCAGCGCGAGCCACGACATCGCGGCCATGGCCAGCGCCGCGTCCGCGGCGTTCCCGCCCGCCTCCAGGACGGCGATCCCGGCGCGGCTCACCGCCGGATGGCTGGACGAGACCATCCCGCCGTACCCGACCGTCGGCCCGCGCCCCTGGCAGCCGAGCTCGGCGACCGTTCCCGCCTCAACCCGCCCAGAAGCGAGAGATGCTGCTGAATCTGCTGGCATGCCCCCAGTCTCAGGGCCGCCACCGAGCCCCCGACATGGACGGAATGCCGAAGATCGGAGGTGAACCTTGGGCAGTGCGCACATCCGGTGCCGCGCCGGGGGCCGTCACCCGATCTTTGGGCCGGTCACCCTGCACGATGCACAAAACGACCACGTCCCGGCTGTGCACGTTCCTCATTGTTCACCCGCGGGCGATCCAGCAGATTCTCTGCATCCACCCCGTCCACTCGTGCTCGACTCGTCCCCCCGGGGTCGACGAAGGAGGTGGTGGCGTGCAGATAGGCGCCGCACACTGGGTCTTCCTGTCCGGGATCGTGGTCATCATCGCGGCCATGATCGCTCGCAAGAACGTCGTGATCCCCGCGATCGCCGCCACGTTCCTCACCGCGCTGGCCTTCGACGGCAGCCCCGTCCGGGCGCTCCAGTCCGTCTTCAACGCCAGCCTCACGGCGGCCGCCGAGCTGTTCAACATCTTCCTGATCATCGCGCTGGTGACCGCGCTGCTCGGCGCGCTGCGCGGGCTCGGCGCCGACCGCCGGATGGTGGAGCCGTTCCGGCACGTGATGCGCAGCGGCCACTCGGCGTTCTGGGTGATCGCCGGGATGACGTACCTGATCAGCCTGTTCTTCTGGCCGACGCCCGCGGTGCCGCTGATCGGCGCGATCCTGCTGCCGGCCGCGATCACCGCCGGGCTGCGCCCCATCGCCGCCGCGATGGCGATGGCGATCGCCGGCCAGGGCATGGCGCTGTCCAGCGACTACGTCATCCAGGTCGCGCCCGGCCTGTCGGCCAAGGCCGCGGGCGTCGGCACCACCGAGGTCGCCGACCGGGCCATGGTGCTGTCCCTCGTCACCGGCGGAGTCGCGCTCGCCATCGGCTACCTGATGAACCGGCGCGAGATGCGCGCGCCCGACGTCCGGCACCTGGTCGCCTGGGAGAACGGCACCGAGGAGACGGTCGTCCGGGCCCGCCGCCGCTTCCGCTCCATCCGGCGCGCGCCCGCCGAGCCGGTGCCCGTACCGGCCGGGGGCGGCGGTGCCGCGGGCGGCACCACCGTGATCGACAAGGGGCCGCCGCGGCGCGACGCGATGACCGAGCGGGCGCTCGGCGGCGGCGCGGGCACCGGCACGGACGGCGAGAGCGAGGGCGCGGTTCCCGGGGAGGACTGCGTGCGGCGCTCCAAGGCGTTCGCGGTCATCGTCCCGCTGGCGCTGGCCGGGCTGGTCCTCTACATGCTGCTCGGCAAGTTCACCGGGCTCGTCCCGGAGGTCGTCGGCGGCGACGCGGCGGCCCTGGTCGGCGGCGTCACCGTGCTGCTGCTGATCGCCGCGGCGGCGTCGCTGGACGGCCCGCGCTGCCTGGACACCTGCGCCGACCACATCGTGGACGGCCTGGTCTTCTCGGTGAAGGCGATGGGAGTGGTGATCCCGATCGCCGGCTTCTTCTTCCTCGGCAACGCCGACTTCGCCGGGAAGATCATGTCGCTGGGCGACGGGGCGCGGGCGCCCGGCTTCCTGTTCGACCTCGTCACCAAGATCCAGGGCGCGATCCCCGACAGCGGGCTCATCGTCGGCTTCGGGCTGCTGCTGATCGGCGTGATCACCGGCCTGGACGGCTCCGGCTTCTCCGGGCTGCCGCTGACCGGCTCGCTGGCCGGCACGCTCGGCCCCGCCTCCGGCACCGACCCGGCGCTGCTGGCCGCGATCGGGCAGATGGGCTCGGTCTGGGCGGGCGGCGGCGTGCTGATCGCCTGGTCGTCGCTGCTGGCGGTGGCCGGGTTCGCGCGCGTCCCCGTGCTGGAACTGGTCCGCCGCTCGTTCGTGCCCGTCGTCGCCGGCCTGGTCGTCTCGACGCTGGTCGGCATCGCGATCTTCTGAGCCCGCTAGGAGCACCGATCCCGTTGACCACCGCCACCGAACCGGCCCGGTCCCCCGAGGAGACCGGGCCGGTCCCGTCCCCCGCCCCACGCCGCGCCCGGATCGCCCTGCTGGTCGCGCTGACCTTCGGCGCCGGCGTCATCGACATCGTCGGCTTCCTGGGCATGCACCAGGTGTTCACCGCCAACATGACCGGCAACATCGTGCTGTTCGGCATGGCCGCGGGCGAGGGCGACGCCGCCGAGCTGGCCCGCTGCGGGGTGGCCACGCTCGCGTTCGCGCTCGGCCTGCTGCTCGGCTTCCGGCTGGCCGGCCGCGGCGACCCGGCCCGGCTGTGGCCCCCGGCCGTCACCCGCGCGCTGGCCGCCGACCTCGTCCTGCAGCTCGCCTTCCTGGCGGGCTGGGCCGCGACCGGCGCGCGCCCCGAGGGCGCCGTGCTGCTCGGGCTCATCGCGCTGTCGTCGGCCGCCATGGGCGTGCAGACCGCCGCCGCGCGCACGCTCGCCGCCGACGGCATCACCACCACGTTCGTGACCGGGACGCTCACCTCGATGATGGGCTCGCTCGCGATCGGCTCCGCCTCGTCCGCCGGCCTGCGCACCGCCGTCATCGGCGGCCTCGCCGCCGGCGCCGCCGCGGGCGGCGCCCTCATGCACTCCGCCCCGCTGGCCGCCGCCGCCCTGGGCCCGATCATCGTCGCCCTGGTGATCGCCGCCGCGTTCCCCCTCCACCGCCGCCCCGCTTGACTCGTGGCGAGTCGCCCGCCCGCGCCGTCCCTGAAGGGCGGACACGCCACGAGTCAACCCGGCGTCACCGGCCGTCCCAGCGGGCGCGGCGCATGTCGACGCGGCGGCCGTCGGGGCGCAGCGGGGTGCCCTCGGCGCGGTACTCCTCCAGGGCCCGGACCTCGTGGCCGTCCGGCGGGCGGCCGTCCGCGCGGATCACCCGCCACCACGGGACGCCGCCGCCGTACAGCGACATCACCCGGCCGACCTGGCGCGGCCCGCCGGTGCCCACCAGCTCGGCCACGTCGCCGTACGCGAGGACGCGGCCGGGCGGGATCCGCTCGACCGCGTCCAGGACCGCTTCGGTGTAGTCGTCAGGAGCTGTCTGCACCCGCCGATTCTGGCGCCGCCGCCCCGTCCTCCGCCACCGCGGGCGCCTCCGGCACCTCCGGCACGGCGGGCAGCCGCTTCCACCGCCGCCGCCTCACCAGCATCCACCCGGCGAACACCACCGCGCCCAGCCCCGCCAGCGCCAGCGCCCCGAACCCGCCGAGCACGGCCGGATCGTACGGGACGGCCCGGACCGTCCCCCGCCGCTCCCCGAAGTGCGCCCGGTCCTTCACCACCCCCGCCTTCGCCGCCACGGGCGGGACGGTTTCGCCGGAGAGCTTGCGCGCCGCGTTCAGCGCGCCGATCGCGTTGACGTAGCCGAAGCCCAGCTCGTGGTCGTAGCGCCCCTTGGGGTGGCGTGCCGAGGACGTGAGGGCCTGGGCGACCTGCGTCGCGGTGAGCTTCGGGTGCTCCGACCGGACAAGGGCTGCCGCGGCGGCCACCCAGGTCAGCGCGGCCGGGTTGCCCCAGAAGGTCCACGTCCTGCCGTCGGGGCCGGTCGTGGGGGTCCTGAAGCCCGGTGCGGACAGCGCGATGGCACTGCTGGAGGTGCTGTACTTCGACCGCTTCCCGTTCTCCTTCACCGCGCCGACGCCGAGGACCCCCGGCACGGCGTGCGGGTAGACGCGGGCGGCTTCGGGGGCGCCGGCCGCGACGATCAGCGCGTCCTTGCTCCGGGCGTGGGCGACCGCGGCGAGCAGCTGCTCGGCGTCGGTGCTCTCGAAGACGGAGTTGGTGCTGTACGGCTCCACCGCGATGACCTCGGCGCCCTGGTCGGCGGCGTAGCGGATGCCCTTGGCCAGGGTCTCGCTCCACTGGTTCTTCAGCTGCCAGTGGGCGCCGCCCCGCTCGTCCTCTGTGGCGTAGACCCGCACGGGCAGCAGCTTCGCCTTGGACACCACCCCGCGGACGCCGAACGGCGCGTCGGCCGTCGGGCCGCCGCCGACCAGCAGCGAGGCCATCAGCGTTCCCAGGATGCGCTCGGGCTTGGGCGTCCCGACGAGGTCGCGCCCCTTCTCCAGGGCGCCGTCGAGCGTCCCGAGGCCGGGGTCCACGCCGTCCGACAGCAGGGCGATCCGCACGCCCTTGCCGCGGGTGACCTGGTTGGCCTCCAGGAAGTCGCCCGCGAACCGGGACAGCCATTTCGGCTCGGCCGCACGCGCCGGCTCCACCGGCTGCAGGAGGGTGAGCAGCAGGGCCGCGGCGGCGAGCCCGGCACCGCTTCGCATCAGCATCGGACGCCCCGTTCCTCGCAGACGTCCGTGGTGCTCCCGAACGTCTTGATGAGCGCCTGCGTCACGTATCCCGCGAAGTCGAACGACTCCACCGTTCCGTACTTCGCCGGGCTCCCCCGGTCGGTGAGCCATCCGCTGGACCGGAAGAAGAGGTACGTCGTGCCGTTCCCCGAGTACCAGAAGTCGCTGCGGCGGGAGTCGTCGAACGACGCGGCCAGCGTCCCCTTGAACGGGACGGCGCGCACTCCCCGCGTCTTCTTGCCGCCGCGGACGCCGATCTCGCGGCTCAGTTCACCGTCGGCCTTCGCGGCACGGGCCGGATCGGGCATCGCGACGACGCTCACCGTCGTGACGAGCGTCCGGCTGCCGTCGACGTAGGTGGCGCGCAGCGCGGTACGGCACCCGTGCCGGTCCAGGATCGCGGCCACGGGCGCGTCGAAGGCGTCACGGCAGGGCGCCTCGGGTGCGATGCCGACGCGGGAGGCCGTGTGGAGCAGCTGGCCCGGGGCGGAGAACTGGCCGCGCCGGTCGACCCGGGGCGGGAAGATCTCCCCGGCGTTCAGGGCCCGCCACCGGGTGGCCGCTTCGGTGCGGCGGGCGGCCAGCAGCTCGGCCTCGGTGGGCTCGCGGATGAGGTCGTGGACGATCGCGAACCCGCCGCCCGCGATGGCGGTCAGGCCCAGCAGGGCGGTGGCGAGCACCGCGGCGAGCGGGGGTCTCGGGGGTAGGGGCACGCTGCCAGATCCAACTGGCGGCGCGTCTCATCAAGATCACGACGGCCGTCCGGAACCGGCCAGCGCGGTCAGTACGGCCCGCGCGGTGGCCGCCAGGGGTCCGGGGCGGGGCCGGCGGCGGGCGGGACGGGGCCGGGCGGGCCGGCGGTGGCGGGCGGGACGGGGCCCGCCGGCGCGAGCGCGGGCCCGGCGCGGCGCTTCGGGTTGCGGCGGTGCAGGGTGATCGTGATGATCAGCGCGATCACGGCGCCGGCGACGCCCGCGGTGGTGACGACGATGATGATCCCGTTCACCCAGGCGGGCCGCGGGATGACGCTGACCGGGCCCGGGTCCTCGGCGCCGAAGCGCTGCCGGGCGGGCTTGCCGGAGGCGCCGGCGCGGGGCTTGGTGAGGCCGTCGGCCGCGGCGAGCGCGCGGGCGGCGTTGACCTCGCCGTAGCCGACCTCGGCGTCGTAGGTGCTGCCCGGGCTGTGCCGGGTGCCCTGGATCAGCGCCTGCGCGACCAGCGTCGGCGGCATCTTGGGATGGCGGGCCCGGATCAGCGCGGCGATGCCGGAGACGAGGGCGGTGGAGTCGCTGGTGCCGTTGGTCAGGAGGTAGTCGTCGCCGGGGGCGGCGACGGGCACGCCCGCGCCGGGGGCGGACACCAGCACCGAGTAGTTGGTGTTGGAGAACGCGGCGCGCCGGTGCTCGTCGTCGGTCGCGGCGACCGCGATGACGCCGGGATAGGACGCCGGGTACGAGTACGGCGCGAAGCCGTCGTCGTCCAGCCGGGACCGCTTGTCGCCGTCGTTGCCGGCCGCCGCGACGACCACGACGCCCTTGCCGATGGCGTACCCGATGGCGTCGCGCTCCTCCGGGTTCTCGTCGTACTTGCCGAGGGAGAGGTTGATGACGTCGGCGCCGCGGTCGGCGGCGTACCGGATGCCGCGCGCCACCGCGCCCTCGGCGCGTTCGGAGGAGCGGAAGAGCGCGAAGCTGGGGTCCTCGGGCTCGGCGAGGGAGCGGATCGAGAGGATGCGCGCCTCGGGCGCGACGCCGATGACGCCGTCGCGGCGGCCGGGGCCGTGCCCGTGCCCGGCGATCAGCGACGCCATCCCGGTGCCGTGCAGCCGGGTCGGCCGGGTGCGGCCGTCGATGGCCGCCAGCATGTTGGGGCCGGTCGTGACCGAGCCCTTCAGGTCGGCCTGGTCCGCGTCCACGCCGGAGTCGACCACGGCCACGGTCACGCCCCGGCCGCGGGTGGTCTTCCAGGCGTTCTCCAGGTCCAGCGTACGGATCAGGGGCCGCTGCCGGTCGCGGACCTCGTCGGCCCCGGCCGGGGCGGCGGGCACCAGCACGGCGGCCAGCGCCAGCGCGGCCGCGGCGCCCCCGGCCGCCTTGCGCAGTAGGGGCACCTCAGCACCGCCATTCACGGCTGGAGCAGTCCGGCAGGGACTGCGTCGAGAGCGGCCTGGCGATCCCGCGCGCCACCTGCGGCGCCATCAGGAACGGCCGGGCGGGATGCTTCTTGGTGGTCACCTCGGCCGGGCGGCCGTCGGCGTACCCGGCGGTGGTGAGCATGACGTACGGCCCGCCGCGGTCGGTGCCGCGCTCCTGCCGCGCGGCGTCGGTGAACCGGGCCGCGGCCGTGCCCGGGAACGCGGCGGCGCGGACCGCGGGCCGGACCCCGCCGGAACGGTCCGGGTCCGCGTTCGGGGGCAGCTCGCGGAACGCCTTGTCGGCCTTCCACTGGTCCGGGAACGCGGCCACGCCGACCGTCACCACGACGCCCTGGAGCTGGTCGGTGTACGTGGCGCGCAGCACGCCGCGGCAGCCGTGCCGGCGCAGGACCGGCGCGTACTCCTGGTCGACGGCGGTGTCGCAGGCGGTCTGCGGCGCGATGCCCACGCGGGTGGCGAACTCGCTCTCGCCGCCGCCGCGGCTGTAGGCGACCCGCTCGGGGAAGATCCGGCCGGCCGGCCACACCTGCCAGCGGCGCGCCACCTCGGCGAGCGCGGCCTGCTGGAGTTCGGCGTTCGTCGGCTCGCGGTTCATCAGCGCCCACGAGCCGGTGAGCGCGACCCCGCTGGTCATCAGGTAGCAGCCGGCGAGGGCGGCGGCGACGGCCATCCACTGGCGCGCGCGCAGCCCGAGGACGGTCGCGGGCGCGGGGGCCGGCGGGCCGCTCGCCGAAGGGGCCGGCGGGCCCGACGGGGCCGGCGGCACGGGGGGAGGAGGCATGAACGCCACAACCGCACAGATTAGCCGTGCTTTGCCCCGTTCCGCCCTAACGTCAGGGTGATCTGTAAAGAAGGCCCCTCCGGAGAGGGGCCCTCATCGCGTACCGTTCGCGGACGATCACCGCTCGGTGCTGCGGCGCACCTCCCGGGCGGCGTCCTTGGCCTTCTCGCCGACCTGCTTGGCCCCGCCGGACATGCGGTCCTTGCGGCCCTCGGCCTCCAGGTACGGGTCCCGGGACTCGCGGCCCGCGTCCTGCTTCGCGCGCCCCTTGGCCTGCTGGGTCTTGTTCTTCAGCTTGTCGAGCAAACCCATGGGAACCTCCATCTCTCTGGTCGTCCCCTGGTCGGCGCCGGGTTTCCGGCGCTCGTCCTCCGCCTGCCCGCCATCGCGCGACTTATGCGGCGCGGCCCGCCCTAGGGGGTGTGGCGTCCGCCATGCCGGTACCGCGCGGCCTCGCGGTGGATCAGGGCCTCGGTCTCCATGAGCTTCGCCTCGGCCCGTTCGGTCCGCATCCGCGCGTGCATCTCGCGGAAGGTGGGGGTACGGCGCCCCGCCCGCCCCGTCCCGCGGCCCCGCCGCCGGAAGCGCTCCATCAGTCCCATGTTCCCGCTCCTTCCCTGGGGGTTCGCGGCCGACGGATGCCCGTTCGGGGGGCGTTCATGCGCTCGCACGTGCTGACGTGCGGCTTTCGCGGGGCGGGGCATTCGGGGAATGCGGTGCGACATGGCAAGGTTGTGCGGTGAAGGGATGAACGCGGCCGATGGCGTCCGCCCCCGTAACCCCAGCCGAGCGTCAGCACAGGAGCACTCACCGTGTCGTTGCCACCTCTGGTCGAGCCCGCAGCGGAGCTCACCCACGACGAGGTCAATCGTTACTCGCGGCATCTGATCATCCCCGACGTCGGGATGGCCGGGCAGAAGCGGCTCAAGAACGCCAAGGTCCTGTGCGTCGGCGCGGGCGGCCTCGGCTCGCCCGCCCTGATGTACCTGGCCGCGGCGGGCGTGGGCACGCTCGGCCTGATCGACTTCGATGTGGTGGACGAGTCCAACCTGCAGCGCCAGGTCATCCACCGGCAGTCGTCGCTCGGCAAGCCGAAGGTGGAGTCGGCGGCCGAGACCGTCCGTGAGATCAACCCGCTGATCGACGTCGTGGTGCACAACACGATGCTCGACCGCGACAACATCATGGACATCTTCTCCCAGTACGACCTGATCCTGGACGGCACCGACAACTTCGCCACCCGGTACATGGTGAACGACGCGGCGGTGCTGCTCGGCAAGCCGTACGTGTGGGGCTCGATCTACCGGTTCGACGGCCAGGCCTCGGTGTTCTGGGCCGAGCACGGCCCCTGCTACCGCTGCCTCTACCCGGAGCCCCCGCCGCCCGGGATGGTGCCGTCCTGCGCCGAGGGCGGCGTGCTCGGCGTGCTGTGCGCCTCGATCGGCTCCATCCAGACCACCGAGGCGATCAAGCTGCTGACCGGGATCGGCGAGCCGCTGGTCGGCCGGCTGATGATCTACGACGCGCTGGAGATGACGTACCGGCAGGTCAAGGTCCGCAAGGACCCCGAGTGCCCGCTGTGCGGCAAGAACCCGACGCAGACCGAGCTGCTGGAGGACTACGAGGCGTTCTGCGGCGCGGTGTCGGAGGAGGCCGCCGACGCGGTGAAGGACTCCACCATCACCGCCACCGACCTGAAGGCCATGCAGGACCGCGGCGACGACATCTTCCTGGTGGACGTGCGCGAGCCCAACGAGTACGAGATCGTCTCGATCCCGGGCGCCACGCTGATCCCCAAGGGCGACATCCTGGACGGCAGCGCGCTGGAGCGGCTGCCCCAGGACAAGAAGATCGTCCTGCACTGCAAGTCGGGCGTGCGCAGCGCCGAGGCCCTGGCGGTCGTGAAGAACGCCGGGTTCTCCGACGCCGTCCACGTCGGCGGCGGCGTGCTGGCCTGGGTCAAGCAGATCGACCCGAGCCTCCCGTCCTACTGAGCCGCTCCCGCTAGGGTTCTCCGCCCCCGGTCTCGTCCCGCGCGTACGAGGCCGGGGGCTCGTACTCCAGGCCGAGCACCGGCGCCAGCTCGGTCAGCATCAGCTCGAACATCGGCTCGGGGTCGTCCAGCGCGAAGTCCAGGTGCCCGAAGACCTCCAGGCTGACCGCGCCCTGGAGGCGCACCCAGCACTGCAGGAACACCTGGATGACCCCCAGCGGCAGGTCCGCGCCCGCCAGGCCCAGGTCGCGGTAGCGGCGCAGCTGCTCGCGCAGCCGCGGCTCGATGTCCTCGTCGGGGAGGACGTCGAACGGGCACTTCCCCCACAGTTCGAGGAACAGCGTCAGGAACGTCATGCCGAAGCGGCGGGCGTTCTCCTCGGCGAAGTCGGCCTGCTCGCGCTGGTCGCCGACGCCGGGCATCGGGGCGCCGAACAGCAGCCCGTACTCCGGCCGGTGCGTGAACGCCCAGCGCCGGAACGTCCGGGCCGCCGCCAGGAACTTGCCGTTCATATCGTTTTCGGGCACCTCGTGCAGCCCGGCCTTCAGCGCGGCCGTGAGGTCGGCGAAGATGTCGCCGACGACGTGCCGCAGCAGCTCCTGGTGGCTGCCGAAGTAGCGGTACAGGGCCGGCGCCGTCATCCCCATCTCGCGGGCGATGGCGCGCAGCGTCACCGCCTCGGGCCCCTGCTCGACGAGGATCCGCCGGGCGGTCTGGGTGATCTCCTGGACGGTCGCCTCGCGGAGCCGGTCGCGCCGTGACTTCACCGGCCGCCCTCTGCTTCCCGTCTCATCCCCGTCCCGTCCCCGTCTCATCCCCGCCGCATCTCCGCCTCACCTGCGTCTCACCTGCGCCCTCCCGTCACGCGCCCCGGGCCGCCATCGGCCGTTCCCGAATGATTCCCCATTCACGGCGTTGACTAAAGCTAATGCCGTATGCAAAGTTAACACCGTTCGCAAGTAAACGGCGTTCACTGACGTGACGCCATGTAGCGCAGGTGGGGAGCACAGGGCATGTTCGAGAGATGGGGAAGATGGACGTACCGGCGCCGGCGGCCCGTCCTCGCCGCCGCGCTGGTCGCGATGGTCGCCGCCGCCGTCTGGGGAACGGGCGTCTTCGGCGCGCTCGACCCGTCCGGCGGGTTCGACACCCCCGGCAGCGGCAGCGCGCGGGCCGCCGCGGTCGCCGAGCGCGAGCTGGGCCGCGACGCCGCCGACGTGGTCGTCCTGTACGACGCGCCCGGCGGCCGCACGGTCGACGACCCGGCCTACCGGACCGCCGTCGAGACCGCCCTCGCCGCGCTGCCGAAGGACAGGGTCGCCGCGGTGACGACGTACTGGAGCAGCCGGTCGCCGCAGCTGGTGAGCGCCGACCGCACCGAGACGTACGCCGCGCTCCGCCTTGCCGGGGACGAGGCGGCGCGGGCCGGCGCGTACGAGGCGATCCGCGGTGACCTGGCCGAGGTCGGCGGCGGGCTCACCGCCAAGGTCGGCGGGCAGCTCCCCACCGAGACCGCGATCAACGACCGGGTCACCTCCGACATCGGCCGCGCCGAGGGGATGGCGCTGCCGGTCCTGGTCGTGCTGCTGCTGATCATCTTCGGCGGGGTGGTGGCGGCGAGCCTGCCGCTGCTGGTCGGCGGGGTCGCGATCCTCGGCTCGTTCACCGCGCTGCACCTGCTCACGTACGTGACCGACGTGTCGATCTTCGCGATCAACATCACCACGTTCCTCGGGCTCGGGCTGGCGATCGACTACGGGCTGTTCATGGTGAGCCGCTTCCGCGAGGAGCTGCGCCGCACCCCGTCCACCGAGGACGCGCTCGCCGCCACCATGGCCACCGCCGGCCGCACCGTCGCGGTCTCCGGGATCACCGTCGCGGTGTCCCTGGCCGGGCTGCTGCTGTTCGACCAGAAGTTCCTGCTGTCCATGGGGTACGGCGGGATCGCCACCGTCTTCGTCTGCATGCTCGGCGCGCTGACCCTGCTGCCCGCGCTGCTCGGCGTGCTCGGCACCCGCGTCGACGCGCTCCGCGTCCGCCGCCGCCGGCCCGCCACCGGGGGCCGGACCGGCGCCGGCGGCGGCGAGGGCGGCTGGTGGTACCGGCTGGCGCACAGCGTGATGCGCCGCCCCGTCGTCTACGCCGTCGCGACGATCGCGCTGCTGCTCGCGCTCGGCACCCCGTTCCTGCGCGCCGACTGGGGCGGCACGGACGCCAGGGCGCTGCCCGAGGGCAACGAGCAGCGGGTCGTGGCCGAGGCCCTGGAGTCGCGGTTCCCCCGCAACGCCACCAGCCCGATCACCGTGGTCGCCGACGGCACCGCCGACCAGGCCCGGATCGCCGAGTTCACCCGGCGGCTCGGCGCCGTCCCGGGCGTCACGGGCGTCGCGCCCACCGGCGCGAAGGGCGACACCGTCCGGCTCGCGCTCCTGTACGAGGCCGAGCCCAACTCCGACGCCGCCCGCGAGCTGGTCCGCGACGTCCGGGACGTCGCGCCGCCGCCCGGCGCCGAGGTGTACGTCGGCGGCGCCACCGCCGAGGTCGTCGACCAGCTCGACAGCATGTCGGCGACGCTGCCGTGGCTCGCCCTGCTGGTCGGGGCCGCGACGTTCGTGCTGCTCTTCCTGGCGTTCGGGTCGATCCTGCTGCCGCTCAAGGCCATCGTGATGAACCTGCTGTCGCTGTCGGCCACGTTCGGCGCGATCGTGCTGATCTTCCAGGACGGCGGCCTGTCCGGCGCGCTGGCCTTCACCCCGACCGGCTCGATCGACCCGTCGATGCCGATCCTGATGCTGGCCATGCTGTTCGGGATCTCGATGGACTACGAGGTGTTCCTGCTGTCCCGCGTCCGCGAGCAGTACGACCTCACCGGCGACAACACCGCCGCCGTCGCGACCGGGCTCCAGCGCACCGGCGGCATCATCACCAGCGCCGCGCTGCTGTTCGTGGTCGTGATCGGGGCGTTCGCCACCTCCGGGATCACGTTCATCAAGCTGGTCGGCGTCGGCATGGTGATCGCCATCGTGGTGGACGCGACGGTGGTGCGGGCGCTGCTCGTCCCGGCGACCATGCGGCTGCTGGGCCGCGCCAACTGGTGGGCGCCCGGCCCGCTCGCCCGCTTCCACCGCCGGTACGGCATCCGCGAGAGCGACGCCCCGGCGGTGGAGCGGCGCCCCCTGGAGCCCGCCGGCACCTGAACCCGGTACGGAGCTCTTACCGCAGGTCAATAGCATGGTGGTCATGGCATGGACGCGATATGCAGCGATCGGCGACTCCTTCACCGAAGGGATCGGGGACCCCTATCCGGACGGCGGCTGGCGCGGCTGGGCCGACCGGGTCGCCGAAACGCTGAGCGCCCGTACCGGCGGCTTCACCTACGCCAACCTGGCGATCCGCGGCCGGCTGCTGGAGGCGATCATCGACGGGCAGCTGCCGGCCGCGCTGGCGCTGGAGCCCGACCTGGTGTCGATCTCCGGCGGCGGCAACGACCTGCTGCGCCCCGGCACGGACGTGGACGCGCTCGCCGACCGCATGGACGGCGCGGTCGAGCGGCTGCGCGCGGCGGGCGCCGACGTGGTGCTGTTCACCGGCGTGGACCCGGTCGGCTCCGCGGTGATCCGCCGCACCCGCGGCCGGGTCGCGGTCTACAACGAGCACCTGCGCGCCATCGCCGCCCGCCGCGGCGCGTACGTGGTGGACCAGTGGGCGATGGACGTGCTGAAGGACTGGCGGATGTGGGGCGTCGACCGCCTGCACATGTCGCCCGAGGGGCACCGCCGGGTCGCGCTGGCGATGCTGGAGGCGCTGGGCGTCCCCGAGCTGGAGGACTGGCGGGCACCGGAGCTGGAGCCGCTGCCGGAGCTCAGCCGGGGCGCGCGGCTGCTGTTCGACGTGCGGTGGGCGCGCGGGCATCTGGCGCCCTGGATCGGCCGCCGTCTCCGCGGCCGGTCTTCGGGAGATGAAATCTCGGCGAAGCGGCCGTCTCTCTCGCCGTTCGAGTGACGCTCCGGACACGCTCCGCAGGCATGATCGTTCCGTCCGTCAACCGACGAGAGGAACCATCGAATGCCCACGATCAGACGTGCGGCCGTCGCCTTCGCCGCGACCGGGGTCGCGCTCGGCGTCCTCGCCGCCCCGGCCGCGGCCTGCCCTGAACCGCACGGGCTCAAGGCCAAGGGGCCGACCCACGCCTACGCCAAGAAGTACAAGAAGGCGCGGACGGCCGTGCACGTCAAGAACGAGCGCGGCAAGACCACCGTCCGGTTCACGGTGACGCGGATGCCGAAGTCGGCCAAGGGCAGGACCTTCGGCGTCCACGTCCACCGCAACAAGTGCGGCCTCAAGCCGGCCGACGCGGGCCCGCACTACCAGAACCCCAACGCCAGGCCCGGCACTCCGCTGCGCGGCAAGGAGATCTGGCTGGACGTGAAGGTCGACCGCAAGGGCCGCGGGACGTCCACGGCCGTCGTGCCCTGGAAGATCGAGAAGGGGACCGCCAGGTCGGTCGTCCTGCACTCCATGCCGACGGACCGCAAGACGGGCGAAGCGGGCGACCGCCTCCTCTGCACCACGGTCCCGTTCGGCTCCTGACCGGACGGACCGCACCGGCACGCTACGCGGAAGGCGGCGAGCCAGCGGCGGCTCGCCGCCGCGTTCATCGCGGCCCCGGCCACGGCGCTCGCCTGGCGGCTCGCACCGTGGCCGTGACCGTGCGAACGCGGCATCGCTCCGCGGCCTGCCCGGTGAGGCTCGCCTCCGGCATCGCCTCACCGGGCAGGTAGCGCGGTCGCGCGACGGCTGAGGCGGTTTCGGACCGGAATGCTAAGCGGACCTGCGGCTGCGGGTTTTGGACTCGCTCTTCTTCGACGTCGACTTCGACGGGGCCTTCTTCTTGGCGGCGGGCTTCTTCGCCCCGCGGTCCTTCTTGGCGGCCTCGACGCTGGCGCGCAGCGCGCTCAGCAGGTCGGCGGCCGGCTCCTCCTCGCCCTCCGGCTCCGGCCGGGTGACCTCGCGGCCCTCGATCTTGGCGTCGATCACCGACTGGAGCGCCTCCCGGTAGGCGTCCTTGTACTCCGACGGCTCGAAGTCGCCCTGCATGCTCTCGATCAGCGAGGTGGCCATGGTGAGCTCCTGCTTGCGGACCTCGATGTCCTCCTCCAGGAACGGGAAGTCGGGGGCGCGCACCTCGTCCGGCCACAGCATCGTCTCCAGGACGAACACGCCCTCGCGCACCCGCAGGGTCGCCAGCGACTCGCGCTGGCGCAGCGCCACCTTCACGATGGCGACCTGGTCGGACTTCTCCAGCGCGTCGCGCAGCAGCACGTACGGCTTGGCGCCTTGGGCGTCCGGCTCCAGGTAGTACGACTTCGCGAAGTAGATCGGGTCCACCTCCTCCTGCTCGACGAACTGGAGCACGTCGATGCGGCGGCTGGTGGACAGCGGAAGGTCGGCGAAGTCCTCGTCGGTGAGCACGACCATCTCGCCGCTGGGCAGCTCGTAGCCCTTGGCGATGTCGGCGTACGGGACCTCCTCGCCGTCCACCGAGCAGACCCGCTTGTACTTGATGCGGCCGCCGTCCTCCCGGTGGACCTGGTGGAAGGAGACGTCCCGCTGCTCGGTCGCGGAGTAGACCTTGACCGGGATCGTCACCAGGCCGAAGGAGATCGCGCCCTTCCAGATACTGCGCATGATCCGTCCTTACCCCGGCGCCTGTGCCCCTTAGCGTCGCAAGCGGGAGCGTTTTACTCCAGAAAGACGCTCTTGATCCTTTTTTCTCCGCGCGATGGCGGGGGTAAGACGCGATTATGACCATGCCGTGGCCCGTACGCCCCATGATGGCCGCCACCGGAGACCTCCCCGACGACACCGGGCGCTGGGGACTGGAGCTCAAGTGGGACGGCGTCCGCGTGATCGCCTACGTGTCGGCCGACGGGGTGCGCGCCAGCGGGCGCCGCGTCACCGAGCTGGCCGGCCGCTACCCCGAGCTGTCCGGCCTGTCCGACCTGCTGCCGCACCACGACGTGATCCTGGACGGCGAGGTGGTCGCGTTCGAGGACGGCCGCCCGAGCTTCGAGCGGCTCCAGCGCCGGATGCACATCGCCCGCCCCGACCCCCGGCTGATCCGCGAGGTGCCGGTCCGCTACGTGGTGTTCGACATCCTGTACCTGGACGGCGAGCCGCTGCACGACGTCCCGTACACCGACCGGCGGGCGCTGCTGGCGGACCTGGACCTCGCCGGGAACGGACCGGTCGAGGTGCCGCCGTACCTGGACGGCGGCGACGCCGCCCAGGTCGCCGAGCTGATGGAGTTCACCAAGGAGCAGCGGCTCGAGGGCCTGATGGCCAAGCGGCTGGACTCGGTCTACCGGCCGGGCCGCCGGGTCGACTTCTGGCGCAAGGTCAAGAACTTCCTCACCCGCGACGTGGTCGTCTGCGGCTGGAAGCCCGGCAAGGGGCGCCGCGAGGGCGGCGTGGGGTCGCTGCTGCTCGGCGAGTACGACGGCAAGGGCCGGCTGTGCTTCGTCGGCCACGTCGGCACCGGGTTCAGCGACCGGGCGCTGGACGACCTGTACGCGACGCTGTGGCCGCTGCGCCGGCCGACGAGCCCGTACGACGAGCCGGTGCCGCGCGAGTTCGCCCGCGACGCCCAGTGGGTTGAGCCGCGGCTCGTCGGGGAGGTCGCCTACAGCGTACGGACCAGGGACGGCCGGCTGCGCTTCCCGTCATGGCGCGGCCTCCGCGACGACAAGGACCCACTCGAAGTCACCCGTGAGCACTGAGGGGATCCGTGAGTACTGAGGGGACCCGTGAGCACTGAGAAGAAGGGCGTCCGGGTGGACGGCCGCGACCTGACGCTGTCGAACCTCGGCAAGAGCCTGTATCCGGAGTTCACCAAGAGCGAGGTCATCGACTACTACGTGCGGATCGCGCCGGTGCTGCTGCCGCACCTGAAGGACCGTCCCGCGACCCGGATCCGGTGGCCGGACGGCGTCCACGGCGGGCGGTTCTTCGAGAAGAACGCGCCGTCGTACACCCCCGACTGGATCCGCACCGTGCGCGTCCCGACACCCGGCAGCTCCACCGGCCGCGAGCATCTGGACTTCGTCGTGGTGGACGACCTGCCGACGCTGGTGTGGTGCGCCAACCTCGCGGCGCTCGAACTGCACGTCCCGCAGTGGAAGGCGGGGCCCCGCGGCAAGCTGCACAGCCCGGACCTGATGGTGTTCGACCTCGACCCCGGCGAGCCCGCGACGATCGTGGACGCGTGCGAGGTCGCCCGGCTGCTGCGCGACCTGCTGGCCGCGGACGGGCTGGACTCGTACCCGAAGACGAGCGGGAAGAAGGGCCTGCACCTGTACGTGCCGGTCAAGGAGAGCGACCGGACGTCGGAGTACGCGAAGGAGGCGGCGCGGCGGCTGGAGGCCGACCACCCGGACCTGGTGGTCAGCAAGATGGAGAAGCGGCTGCGCAAGGGCAAGGTGCTCGTCGACTGGAGCCAGAACAACCCGGCGAAGACGACCGTGGCCCCGTACTCGCTGCGCGCCGCCGACTCCCCGTCGGTCTCCGCGCCGGTCACCTGGAAGGAGCTGGAGGGCTGCGACGACGCGGCGCGGCTGAGGTTCGGCCCGGACGAGGTGCTGAGCAGGGTGGACGAGCACGGCGACCTCCTCGCGCCGCTGCTGGAGAAGCACGATCGGTCCCTGTAAGTAGTCGAACGACTACATTTCCCGCCCGCTTCCGCCACCATGGGTGATCGACCGGTAGCGGAACGGGAGGGCGGGCACGGTGGGACAGGATCGTCGCTTCGACGTCATGGTGCTGGGCGGGGGCGCGGCGGGCGAGCTGGTGGCCGCGGCGGCGGCGCGCGCGGGACGCTCGGTCGCGGTCGTGGAGGAGCGCCTGGTCGGCGGGCAGCCGCCGTACTTCGCGTGCGTCCCGTCCAAGACGCTGCTGCTCTCGGCGCGGCGCAAGGAGAGCTGGGAGCTGGCCCTCGCGCGCCGCGACGCCGTCGCCCGGCGGCTGGACGACGGCGCGGCCGTGGCGGCGCTGGCCGCGGCCGGAGTGACCGTGCTGCGCGGCCGGGGCCGGATCACCGGGCCGGGAACGGCGGACGTGGGCGGCACGGGGTTCCGGTACGGCGATCTCGTCGTGTGCACCGGCAGCGCGCCCGCCGTCCCGGCGGTCGAGGGGCTCGGCCAGGTGCCCGTCTGGACCAGCGACGCGGCGCTCACCGTGCCCGACCTGCCGCGCCGGCTGGTGGTGCTGGGCGGCGGGCCGGTCGGCTGCGAGCTGGCCCAGGTGTACGCGGCGTTCGGCTCCCAGGTCACGCTGGTCGAGCCGGCCGGGCGGCTGCTGGCCGCGGAGGCGCCGTTCGCCGGTGAGATCCTCGCCGACGCGCTCCGCCGTACCGGGGTGGACCTGCGGCTCGGCGCCGAGGCGGGCAAGGTGGAGCGGGCCGGCGGGCTGCGGCTGTGGCTGTCGGACGGCGGTGTCGTCGACGCCGACCGGATCCTCGTCGCCTGCGGGCGGCGGCCCCGCGTGGAGGGGCTGGGGCTGGAGGCGCTCGGCGTCCCGGTACGCCCCGGCGAGGGCCTGGCGACCGACGCGGCGTGCCGGGTGATCGGGGCGGCGGGGCCGAGGGGGTACGGGGAGACCAGGGAGATCAGAGGGGCCGGCGGGACGGTCTGGGCGGCCGGGGACGTGACCGCGGCCGGCCGCACCGCGCACGCCGCCCGCTACCAGGCCCGCGTCGTCGCCGCCAACCTGCTGGGCGGGCGGCGCGCGGCCGACTACCGCGCGATCCCGCGCGTGGTGCACACCTCGCCCGCCGTCTACGCGGTCGGCCTGTCCCCCATTCGGGCCGCCGAGCGCGGCATAGACCTGGTCACCGCCGGGTACGACCTCGCCGCCACCGCCCGCGCGGCGGTGCGGGCCGACGACCGGGGCCGCGTGGAGCTGTACGCCGACCGTGCCCGCGGCGTGCTCGCCGGCGCCGCCGCGGCCGGGCCGTACGCGGAGGAGTGGATGGGCGAGATCGCGCTGGCCGTGCGCGCGGGGACGCCGCTGAGCGTGCTCACCGACGTCGTGCACGCGTTCCCGACGTACGGGGAGGCGCTGGAGGCGCCGCTGCGGGAGCTGGCCGCGCGCGTCCCTGCTCCGCCGGTGAGCGCCGGCGGCGCCGACCTGGGGAGGATGACGGAGATGAGCGAGATGAATCCGGCCGATCGGGACCCCGCCCCCACCGGGGACGGGCTGAGCGAGGAGGCCCCCGAAGCCGACGCGGCCGAGCAGCGGATCGCGGTCCAGGACGAGGAGGAGCGCACGGGCGACGGAGAGTGGCCGCAGCAGGTACCCTTCGACGCGGACGAGGCCGATGCGGCCGAGCAGGGCCGGGTGGTCGAACTCGACGAGGACGACTACCGCTGACCGGCCGGGCCGCCGCGCGGCCGACTCGTACCGATCCACCTCGGTGTTGTGGTTACCCGCGAGGTTACCGGCGCGTAGGATGAGGTGATCGGTTCCCAGCGGCGGGTACCCCTTTCCGTCGCGTTATTCGGTGATCGGAGAGTGTGGTGACCGCGACCCCGGACGCCCGCCCTCGTGGCACGCGACTGCCGCGACTGGCGCGCCGCAGGCAACTGCTCGGCGCGGCCCAGGAGGTGTTCGTCGCCCAGGGCTATCACGCCGCGGCGATGGACGAGATCGCCGAGCGCGCCGGCGTCAGCAAGCCCGTGCTCTACCAGCACTTCCCGGGCAAGCTGGAGCTGTACCTGGCGCTGCTGGACGAGCACGCCGAGGCCCTCGTGAAGACCGTGCGCGACGCGCTTGAGTCCACTTCGGACAACAAGCTGCGGGTGCAGGCCAGCATGCGGGCCTTCTACGACTTCGTGGCCGGTGACGGCGAGGCGTACCGGCTCGTGTTCGAGTCCGACCTGCGCAACGTGGCGCCGGTGCGGGCCCGGGTCGAGCGGGCCAACCAGCAGTGCGCCGAGATGATCGCCCGGGTGATCGCCGAGGACACCGACGCCCCCAGCGACGAGGCGCACCTGCTCGGCATGGGCCTGGTCGGCATGGCCGAGGTGAGCGCCCGGTACTGGCTGTCCCAGCACCGCGCGATCCCCAAGGACACCGCCGAGAAGATCATCGCCCGGCTCGCGTGGCGGGGCATCTCCGGCTTCCCGATGAACGCCTGACCGTTCCGCGCGCGTTCACCGGCGTACCCGGGCGGCCGGCGGCGTTCACTCGCAGCGAAGGCGCCGGGCGGCGAGCGCGGCGATCTCCGTGCGACCATCGGAGGCGGGACGCCCCGCCGCCGACGGCGGGGGCCGCCGGGACACAGGGAGCATCGCGTGCAGGTTCGCATCGGGGTCCAGTTCGTGCCCAAGGAGCTCGTCGTCGAGACGTCGCAGTCCGCCGACGAGGTGCAGCGCGCGCTGGCCGACGCGCTGGCCGAGGACCGCGGGGTCCTGGTGCTGAAGGACCAGCGCGGCGGCCGGGTGGTCGTTCCGGCCGACCGGGTCGGCTACCTGGAGATCGCCGAGGAGGAGGGCCGCACGGTCGGATTCGGCGGCAGCCAGTACGCCTGACGCCCGCGCCAGGACCCACCGTCTGACCTGCCTCGCGTTTGAATCCGACACAACGGGCATACCGATCGCCGACCACGGGTCGTTGGAAAGAAGGGAAAGCGACCCCCTGGAACGGATGGTGATCGACCAATGCTCGGGACGATCCTCTGGTTCATCGTCGTCGGGGCCGTCGTCGGGGCGCTGGCTCGTCTGATACTCCCCGGCCGCAACCCCATCGGGATCCTGCTGACGATCCTCGTCGGGATCGCCGGCGCGCTGCTCGGCGGCGTGGTGTCCGACGCGCTGGGCGCCGGCACGCTCGTCGCGATCGTCTTCGCCGTCGTCATCGCGGCGATCGGGGTGGCACTGCTCACCTCGTTCAACACCCGCGGCGGCGGGCGGCGGAGCTGGGGCGCCAGGCGGCACACGCACTGACGCCGCCGGGCACACCGCCCGACGTGAAGCCGGACCGGAAGGCCCCCGCGCCCTGCACGCGGGGGCCTTCCCCTGCCCGCGGACGATCAGGGGGTGGTGGACGGCGACGGCGTCGGCGTCGCCGCCCGCAGTTCCCCGGCCACGTCCGGGTTCAGGAACTGCGCGGCCTGGTCCGCCGCCAGCGTCGCGCTCGTGATCTGGCACGCCTGGCTGCTCATGGTCATGTCCAGCCCCTCCACGGAGATCGTGAACGCGAGGGCGCGCGGGCGCAGCGTCACCTGGATCGCCGACCCCGGCCGGTGCAGGTCCGACGCCCTGATCCGGAACGGCTTGAGCGGCTCCGTCTGGTACGCCCCGTCGGGGTTCAGGCAGTCGTTGCCCTGCTTCAGCACGCCGGCGAGCCTGGCCAGCCCGGCCGGCTGGAGCGTGGCCGCGGTGAAGATGTCGCCCACGCCGAGCGTCCGGCCGCTGGACAGGTCGACGACGACCGTGCTGTCGCTGGTGAAGTTCTTGACCCAGTTGCCGAAGCTGCCCGGCGCGGGGGTGACGCCGAAGCCGTAGGCGACCGAGAGGTACCGCTTGGTGTTGAACGTGACCTCGGCGGTCGAGTGGACCTCCTGGACGTCGTCGCGCCCCGCGTACTCCCTGCGGTAGGCCGCGAGCCCCCGGTCGGACGCCGCGCGCAGCGCCGCGTTGATCTTCTTCTCCAGGGCCGGGTCGGAGTGCCCGCTGATCGTCACGTACCGCTGGGTCGCCGCCGCCCCGCTCCCGCCGGCCGGCTGGTTCGCGGTCACCACCCTGGCCGCCACCGGGACGAGCCGGGGCGACGCCTGCGCGCGCGGCCCGTCGTCGCCGCCCTGGGTGCCCACGACGACCGCGCCGGCACCGCCCGCCGCCAGCGCGGTCGCGGCCACCGTCACCGCGATCTTCGTACCGGCCGCGGCGAAGAACCCGCCGCCGGACACGCCCGCCGCCGTGCCCGCGGCGCCCCCGCCGCCGGCGCCCACGGCCCCGGCACCGGCACCGCCGGCGCCCATACCGCCCGCGCCGAGGCCGCTCACCGCACCGGCTCCGCCGGCCGCGCCCGCGCCCGCCGCGCCCGCGCCGCCCGCGGCGGCAGTCCCGGCCGCGGCCGTCCCCGCCACGCCGGCCGAGGGGACCAGGCCCGCCGCGACCAGCGGGAAGAGGGCGGCCAGCGCCACCGCCGCGCCCGCCATCGCGCGGACGCCGCGCTGCTCCCAGCCCGGCCCGTACGCGTCGGCCGCCGCCCGCTCCAGCTCCGCGACGAACTCCGCCGCCCCGTGTGGGCGCTCCGCCGCGGCCTTGGCCATGCCCCGCGCGACGAGCCCGCGCAGCGGCCCCGGCACGGCCTCCACCGGCGGCGCCGTCCCGAGATGACCCTGGCGCAGCGTGGCCAGCTCCCCGCCCCCGAACGGGCGGCGCCCCGTCACGCACTCGAAGAACACGCACGTCGCCGCGTACACGTCGGTCGCGGGGGACGCGGGATCGCCGTTCCACTGCTCGGGCGCCATGTACGCGGGCGTCCCCGATCGCGACCCCTCGCCCCAGAAGCCCGCGATCCCGAAGTCGATCAGCTTGCTCAGCCCGTCGGCCCGCACCACCACGTTCGCGGGCTTGTAGTCGCGGTGCACGACGCCGACCTCGTGCGCCGCGGCCAGGCCCAGCAGCGAGCCCTTCAGCACGGTCAGCGCGGCCTCGGGGCCCAGCGCCCCGTGCCGGGCCAGCAGCTCCTTGAGCGAGACCCCGTCCACCGCCTCCATCACCAGCGCGGCGCCGTGCTCGCCCGCGACGAACTGGTAGAGGCGCACCACGTGCGGGTCGGTGACCCGGCCGAGCATGACCGCCTCGTCGCGGAGGCGCTCGATCTCGGTGCCGTCCCCGTCCCGCCGGCTCAGGTACTTGATCGCCACCGGCGTCCCGGCGGTGGCGTGCCGGGCCAGCACCACCCGGCCCTGCGCGCCGGCCCCCAGCTCCCGTACCTCCGTGAAGCCGTCGATCCGCCAGTTCCCGCTGTCCCTCATGTTCTCTCCGGACTCGGTGCGGACGGCAGCAGCGCCGCCACATCGGGTTTGATCAGCTCGCCGGCGCGGGCGTACGGCACGTTCCACGTACCGCCGCTCCAGCACTCGACCTGCGGTACGACGTAGTTGAGCCGCAGCGAGTTCGGGGTGAAGGTGATCTGCATCGGGGCGACGGCCGGCAGGCCGCGCGGGTCCGGCTCGAAGTGGGCGCGCGCCAGCGGGCCGTTCAGGCAGTAGCGGTTCTCCTCGGTGGACGGGGGCATGGCGCGGGCGACCGCCGCGATCCCGGCCGCGCTGTAGTCGCGGAGGATGTCGGCCGGGCCGAGCGCCCGCCCGGTGCGCAGGTCGACGGTCACGGTGTCCATCAGGCCCGGCGTCTCGTCGGCGACCGAGCAGCTCCGGGTCTGGAAGCTGTAGAAGACCGAGACCAGCCGGGGGCCGCTGTAGTGGACGGCGGCCTTGCTGCCCACGGTCGCGCACCGCGGCACGTTGGCGCCGTTGTGGGTGCCCGCGATGTACCTGCGGAACGCGGCGACCTGGCGGTCGAGCGGCGCCCGGAGCGCGGCGTTGGCCCGCTGGAGCACGGGGCCGTCCGGGAGGCCGCTCACCCGTACGATCTGGGCGTTCTGGACCTGGAGCGTGGGCCGCCCCGGGATCGGGCTGGACGACCGCACGGTGGAGACGGCCGCGACCGGCCGTACGGGCGGCGGGTCGTCGTCGCCGGCCGCGACGTACGCCGCCGTACCGCCCCCGGCCGCCACCACGGTCGCCGTCCCGACCGCGACCGCGACCTTGGCCCCGGTCGCCGCCAGCACGCCCCCGCCCGCCGCACCGGCCCCGGCCGCGCCCGCCCCGGCGCCCGCCGCACCCGCGCCACCGGCACCGGCCGCCGCGCCCGCTCCGGCCGCCCCACCGGCGCCCGCGCTCGCAGCGCTCGCCAGGCCCGCGGCGCCGCCCGCGCCGAGCGTCGCGGCGATGGGGAACAGGGCGGCGAACGCGACCGCCGCCACGGCCAGGGCGCCCACTCCGCGGCGCTCCCAGTCCGGGCCGTACGCCGCCGTCGCCGCCGACTCCAGCTCCGCGACGAACGCGGCGGCGCCCTGCGGCCGGGCGGCCGGGTCCTTGGCCATGCCGCGCTCCACCAGGCCCCGCACCGCCTCCGGCACGTCGCCGGCCGGGACCGGGTCGTTCAGGTGCCGGTTCATCAGGCCCGCCGCGGCCTCGGCAGTGTACGGGCGGCGCCCCGTCACGCACTCGAAGAACACGCACGTCGCCGCATACACGTCGGTCGCCGGCGACGCGGGATCGCCGTTCCACTGCTCGGGCGCCATGTACGCGGGCGTCCCCGACCGCGACCCCTCCCCCGCCAGCGCCGCGATCCCGAAGTCGATCAGCTTGCTCAGCCCGTCGCCCCGCACGACCACGTTCGCGGGCTTGTAGTCGCGGTGGACGACCCCGACCGCGTGCGCCGCCGCCAGGCCCAGCAGCGAGCCCTTGAGGACGGCCAGGGCCGCCTCCGGCCCGAGGGGGGCGTTCTCGGCGAGCATCCGCTTGAGCGAGACGCCGTCCACGGCCTCCATCACCAGCGCCGCCCCGCGGTCGCTGGTCACGAACCGGTAGACCCGCACGACGTGCGGGTCGCTGACGCGGGCGAGCATGGCCGCCTCGTCGCGCAGCCGCTCGACGGCCCCGGCGTCGCCCTCCGTACGGGTCAGGTACTTGATCGCGACGGGGCCGCCGCCCTCGTCGTGCCGGGCCAGCACGACGCGCCCCTGCGCGCCCGCCCCCAGCTCGCCGACCTCGGTGAAGCCACCGATCCGCCACCTGCCCGCCTTCTCGGAGTCCGCTGAGTCCTCGGACCGCATAGCTGCCCCACCTCCGCGCAACGGCCGTCACGGCAACGATTCCGGCGGATCCCAGGATGTCATGATCTTGGGCGATCATTGGCCGACTGTGGTCGCGCGGGTTTCCGGCGGCATCTCCCCCTGTACGGGCCAACCGCCACCGTGCCGCCCGCCGCATCCCTCGTCCCAGGAGCCCCGGCAGCCTCATATACACCACTTCCGCGGGCACGGGGAATAGCCGGTCCGGGCCAAAGCGTTCTCACAGGAGATCGGCCATTGGTGAACTCAGGCCCTGGTCGGTACACTGCGTTGCGGAGTGTGACCGCACGCAGCCACAGCGCGTGACTGCTTTCGACCCCTGACTGCGGTCGCCGAAGGAATCTTGATCGACGGCTGGTCCCTCCCGCGCGAGCGCGCGGCCACTCGACCCGGCGTGCCGCGAACCCCGCGGCACCGGGGCCACGAGCGCCGCCGCCCGGGAGCGAGGACCCCGCATATTGGAGGCTGAAAGCCCTGACTACCTTTCGTGAACTCGGGGTCGTCCCCGAGATAGCCGATGCACTCGAGACCGAGGGCATCGTGGAAGCGTTCCCCATCCAGGAGCTCGCCCTGCCGATCGCGCTGGGCGGCCACGACATCATCGGCCAGGCCCGTACCGGCACCGGCAAGACGCTCGCCTTCGGCGTGGCGCTGCTGCAGCGGATCGAGCACGGCGGCAAGCGGCCCCAGGCCCTGGTCGTCGCCCCGACCCGCGAGCTGGCCCTCCAGGTCACCGACGACCTGCTGGTCGCCGGCGGCAAGCTGGGCACCCGCGTGCTGTCGGTGTACGGCGGCCGCGCGTACGAGCCGCAGATCGAGGCGCTGCGCGAGGGCGTCGACGTCGTCGTCGGCACGCCCGGGCGGCTGCTCGACCTGGTCAAGCAGAAGCACCTCAACCTCTCCGAGGTCGGCGTCCTGGTGCTGGACGAGGCCGACCGGATGCTCGACCTGGGCTTCCTGCCCGACATCGAGCGGATCATCGAGCGGATCCCTGAGAAGCGGCAGACGATGCTCTTCTCGGCGACGATGCCGGGCGAGATCGTCGGGCTCTCCCGGCGCTACCTGACCCGGCCCACGAACGTGCGGGCCGAGGCGCACACCGAGTCCGAGGCGACGCCGCAGGTGGTCCAGCACGTCTGGCAGGCCCACCAGATGGACAAGCCCGAGATGGTCGCGCGGCTGCTGCAGGCCGAGGGCCGCGGGCTGACCATGGTGTTCTGCCAGACCAAGCGGGCCTGCGACCGGGTCGCCGCCGACCTGGCCGGGCGCGGCTTCGCCGCCGCGGCCGTGCACGGCGACCTCGGCCAGGGCCAGCGCGAGCGGGCGCTGCGCGCGTTCCGCAACGGCAAGATCGACGTGCTGGTGGCCACCGACGTGGCGGCCCGCGGGCTGGACGTCGACGACGTCACCCACGTGGTCAACTTCGAGTGCCCCGACAGCGCCGACACCTACGTCCACCGGATCGGCCGCACCGGCCGGGCCGGCAAGGAGGGCGTGGCGGTCACCCTGGTCGACTGGTCCGACCTGAGCCGGTGGAAGCTGATCAACGGGACGCTCGACCTGCCGTTCGCGGCGCCGGAGGAGACCTACTCCACCTCCGAGCACTTCTACGCGGCGCTCGGGATCCCGGCGGGCACCACCGGCAAGCTCCCCAAGGACCAGCGCGGCGAGCGCGCCGGGCTGGACGCGGAGGAGCTGGAGGACATCGGCGAGACCGGCAAGACCCGGACGCCCCGCGCCCGGGAGCACGACCGCGACCGTGACCACGACCACGAGCGCGAGCGCCCCCGCCAGCGGCGCAAGCGCAGCCGGACCCGCACCCGCGGGGGCAAGCCGGTCGAGGCGGGCGCCACCGCGGCCGCCGACGCCGAGCCCGCCCCGGCCGCCGCCGAGGCGGCTCCGAAGGCGGCGCCCAAGACGGCCCGGAAGACGGCGAAGGCCGTGAAGGCGGCCGAGGACGGCGGGGCCGTGGCCACCGAGCGCAAGCCCGCACGGACCCGCCGCCGCACCCGCGCCGGCCGGGCGACGGACCCCGAGAACAGCTGATCCCGACCGCACGCTGCGAGATCACGTCCGCGTGATCTCGCAGTGGACGCGAGCGGCGCCCGTTCCGGGGCCGCCCGGCGGCGCCTAGGGGCGCCTATGGGCGCAGCCGCAGCGCCGTCTCCGGCCGGTCGGTGATGAGCACCGCGACCCGCGGATCGGCCAGGAAGCGCCGCATCAGCGGCTCCGCGTTGACCGTCCAGACCAGGGCGGGGAAGCCGGCCCGCGCGCACCGGCCCAGCACGCCGGCGCGCGCCAGCCGGTGGTTGATCGCCACCATGTCCGCCCCGCACGCGCGGATCGCGCGCAGCGGGGCGTAGTCGCGGGTGGCCACGCCGCGCTCCCACAACCCGCGGCCCACCGACAGCGCGGTGGTGACGTCGGGGAAGCGCCGCTTGATCTGCGCGATCGAGGCCGGCTCGCGGGTGGTGACGACGACCCCGTCCGGCCCGGACGCCTCCAGCGCCAGCGCGACGCTCTCGTGCTCGCAGCCGTGCTCCTTGAGGTCCAGCTGCAAGCGCGCCCGGCCGCCGATGATCTCCAGCGCCTCGGTGACGAGCGGCACCGGCTGCGCCGCCAGCTCCCGCAGCCGCGGGTAGGTGCAGCGGTTGAGCGGCACGCCCGCGACCGTGCGGTCATGGTGGACGACCAGCGCCCCGTCGGCCGTCCGCCGGATGTCGATCTCCACGTACTCGGCGCCCGAGGCGACCGCGTCGCGCAGCCCGGACACGCCCGCCGAATCCCGGCGGTGCGCCGAGACCGCCACCCTTCGTCCCACGTCCCGTGACGCTATCAGCGCGGCATCGTGACCGGTGCCTTCGTCCGTATTTTCGGTAGGCTGGCCACCTGTGAGTACGCCCCGGTTCCTGACCCTGCCCCCCGGCGTCCGCCGGACGACGGTCGAGACCTCCCGCGGCCCCTTCGCCGCGCTGGAGGCCCTTCCCGGCTCGGGCGTACCCGAACGCTGTCCCGCCCTCCTCGTCCCGGGCTACACCGGCAGCAAGGAGGACTTCATCGCGGTCCTGCACCCGCTCGCCCAGGCCGGGCGCCGGGTGGTGGCGATCGACATGCGCGGCCAGTACCAGACCCCCGGCGGCGGCGACCCGGCCGAGTACACGCGGGCGGCCCTGGGCGACGACATCGTGGCGCTGGCCGAGGCCCTCGGCCCCGATCCGGTGCACGTGGTCGGGCACTCGTTCGGCGGCCTGGTCACCCGGGAGGCGGTGCTGACGGAACGGTTCCACCCCGCCTCGTACACGGCGATGAGCTCCGGCCCGGCGGGCGTCACCGGCCAGTCGGCGGCCAAGGCGCAGGCGCTGCGGGACGCGATCCCGCAGCTGGGCATGGCGCAGATCTGGACGCTGAGCCTGGAGCCGGACGCGGTGGGCCGCGGCGTCCCCCCGGAGATCGTCGACTTCCTCAAGGCCCGCACGATGGGCAACTGCGAGACCGGGCTGGTGACGATGGCGCAGGAGCTGCTGTCGGCGCCCGACCGGGTGGACGAGCTGGCCAAGCTGACCGGCGACACCGGGCTGCGGACCCTCGTCCTGTACGGCGAGGACGACGACGTGTGGGACCCGCGCGTCCAGGCGGCGATGGCCGAGCGGCTGGACGCCGCCAAGGTCGTGATCCCGAGCGCCGCGCACTCCCCCGCCGTCGACGCGCCGGAGACCGTCGCCAGCGCGCTCACCGACTTCTGGAACCACGCCGAGCGCTGCACCCGCTGACGGGGCGCGCCGCGTCCCGTACGCCTCTATACGGCCCTGTACGTCCCTGTACGTCCCTGTACGTCCCTGCGCGCCTCGCGTGACGCCGCTCACGTGGGGCCGGTGATGCGCGCGCGCCCATGTAATGACACACTTACTGAAGTTTGTCTCACGAGTGCGAGGTGCGTGCATGTCGGCGACGGTCCAGCCCCCCGAGAGTGTCACCTGGCGCGTCCACATCGACCGGTCCATGTGGGTCGGCGGCGTCCGCAGCCTGATGCTGCAGGCGCTGCACCCGGTGGCCATGTGGGGCGTCTGGCAGAACAGCAACTTCCAGGAGGACCCGTTCGGGCGGCTCCAGCGCACCTCCGACTTCGTCGGGCTCTGCACGTTCGGGAGCGCCGAGGAGGTCGAGGTCGCGTCCAGGCGGGTCCGCGACATCCACCGCAGCCTGCGCATCCTCAACCACGACACCGGCAGGCGGGAGCGGCTGGACCAGCCGGAGCTGCTCCTGTGGGTGCACTGCGCGGAGGTCTACTCGTACCTGACGGTCGCGCGCCGCGCCGGGCTCCCCCTCACCGACGCCATGGCCGACCGCTACCTGGACGAGCAGCGCGAGTCCGCGACGCACGTGGGCCTGCACGCGGAGGACGTCCCGGGCAGCGTGGCCGAGATGGAGGAGTACATGGCCGCCATGCGCCCGCGGCTGCGGGTGACGGAGGAGGCCGCCTCGACCGTGCGGTTCCTGATGTGGCCGACGATGCCGGAGAACCTGAGGTTCCTGGCACCGGGCAAGCCGGGCTGGTTCCCGTTCGGTGCGCTCTGCTACTACTCGCTGCCCGGCTGGGCCCGGCAGATGTACGGGGCGCTGCCCGAGGTGCCGCAGCCCGCCGTCACCGCCGCGCTGCGCTCGTTCCGGCTCGCGATGAACTCGGTCCCGGAGCGGCTCCACGACTTCGCGTTCGCCAAGAACACCCGCGAGATGCTGGAGCGGTCCCGCCAGCGCCTCGCCGCCGAGGGCTACGACACCCGCCACGGCCTGTACGGCCTGCGCGACCCCCGCCGCTGGCCCGCCGACCGCCGGGTCGCCCCCCGGCGTTGACTCGTGGCGTGTTCCCCTCCGGGGACGCGCGAGAAGGGCGGACACGCCACGAGTCGGCGCGGCGGGTCAGTCGGTGGGGAGGGCCGCCCAGGGGTCCTTGCGCGGGGCGGCCTGGAGGCCCTCGGGGCAGTGGCGGGCGAAGTCGCACCAGGAGCACAGGTTGCTCGTCCGCGGCGGGAAGACGTCGTCGTACGGCGCGTGGTCGACCGCCGCCGGGCCCTCGCCGGGACGCGGCCGCGGCACGCGGGGCCGGCTCCGGTACGCCTCGTCGGCCGCCGCCGCCTCCGCCGCGATCTGCTCGGCCCGCCGCAGGTGCCGCCGCAACGACTCGTCGGTGTGCTCCCACACCGCCACCTCACCGGACGGCAGGTGGTGCAGCTCGACGCGGCGGCACGGGCGGCGCAGCACCCGCGCGGCCGCCATCGCGTAGATCGCCAGCTGGAGCGAGCCGCGGGCGTCGTCGGACGTCAGCACGTGCCGCCCGGTCTTGTAGTCGACGACGACGAGCTCCGAGCCGCGCGCGTCCAGCCGGTCGATGCGGCCCGACACCGCGATCCGGTCGGTACGGGTCGCGACCGTGCGCTCGACGCCGATCGGCTCGTCGGCCGGGTCGAGGCGGGCGACGTACCGCTCGACCATCTCGCGGGCCCGCTCCCGCCACTCGGCGGACTGCTCGGCGTCCCGGAAGCCGTCGGTGAGCCAGCCGCGGACCAGCAGCGCCCCGGCCGACCCGACCGAGCGCTCCTCCTCGGGCAGCCGCCACCAGGCCGCCAGCGCGTTGTGCACGCTGGAGCCGACGCTGTTGTGCGCCCACGGCGCGCCCTTGGGCGGCGACGGCCGGTCCAGGTAGGTCATCCGGTACCGCCGCGGGCAGTCGAGCCAGGCGTTCAGCCGCGAGGGCGTGCAGGAGTAAAGCCGCTGGGGCATCCCGTCGAGGCCCAGCTGCTCGGCGACCATGGATCAGCCGTCGTCGCTCTCGCGGGCCAGCTCGCCCCAGCTCTCCCAGCGGGCGTCCTCGTCGCCGACCGTGGTCTCCTCGCCCTGGCCCGGCAGCACCCGCAGGTCCTTGGGCAGCGGGGTGAGCAGGGCCCCGATCGAGTTGAGCTGCCGGCGCAGGTCCTCGAAGACGCCGCCGATCGAGCCGGGCCGGCCGCGGTGCAGCGTGTCGCCGGAGAACAGCAGCCCGAGCTGCTCGCTGATCACGCAGACCGCGCCCGGGGTGTGCCCGGGGGTGTGCACGATCTCCAGCTGGGCGTCGGCGATCTCGAAGACGCCGCCGTCCTCCAGCCAGATATCGGGCTCCAGCGACCGCAGCGCCTTGGCGTCGTCCTCGTCCTCCTCGTCCTTGGCGAGGCGGCCGAAGTAGTCGCGCCACAGCAGCCGGTCGGCGCGGTGCAGCGCGATCGGCGCCCAGTTCTCCTCGTCCTCCTCGCCGGCGGCGGCGACCTCCAGCACCACGCCGAGGTGGTGCTCGTTGCCGTCGGTCAGGATGACGGCCATGACCTCCCGGTCACCGACCTCCTTGAGGATGGCGTCGGCGTCGTAGGCCGGGTCGATCACGATGACCTCGTCGTCGTCGCCGACGATGTAGGTGTTGCTCTCGACGTCGTACTCGGTGTCGTCCAGGGTCAGCGTCCCCGACGTCACAACCTGTTCGATGCGCGCGTCCACGCCCGCACCCTATCGCGCGCCCCGGACCGGATGGGCGCCGTCGCGCCGGGGCGTCACGCGGGCCGCATGATCACCTTCTGCTGGGGGGACCCCTCGGCCTCGAAGACCGCGGTCCCGTGGATGGCATCGCTGAGGGTGAGCTTGATCTGCTGGCTCTGGCCCGCCTGGAGCAGGCCGTTGGACCGGCTGAGGGACACGCCGTTCACGCTCGCGCGCCAGTCCACCGTGCCGCCCTCGGCGGTGAGCGTCACGGTCGCCTGCCTGTTCGCGTCCGCCCTGATGTCGCCGACCGGGCTGACCAGGAGGCGCGGGCCGGCGGGCTTGGACGACGAGGTCCCCGCCGCCGCGCTCCGCTGCGACGTGCCCGCCGCGCCGGGGCTCTCCCGCTCGGTCCCGGAATCCTTCGTGAGGGCCCAGAAGACCGCGCCGATCGCGACGAGGACGGCGACGGCGGAGATCGCCATGGGCAGCCAGCGACTCGCGCCGGACGGCGCCCGCGGGACGGTGGGCGGCGCGACCGGCGGCTCCGCGGGAGCCGTGTGAGCCCCGGGAGCCCCGGGAGCCCCGGGAGCCCCGGGAGCGAGGAGGCGGGTGCCGTCGGGGCGGGTGGCCGCGAGGGTGCGGCCCTCGGCCATGATCTCGGTGGGCTCGCCGCCGTGCCCGATCAGGCGCATCAGCAGGTCGGCCGCCGCGGGCCGGGCCTCGGGGTCCTTGCTCAGGGCGAGCCGGACGAGCTCGCGGAGCGGCTCGGGGGTGTCGCCCAGGGCGGGCTCGGCGTTCAGGATGCGGCCCATCACGGCCGGGATCGTGTCGTTGCCGAACGGCGGCCGGCCGGTGGCGGCGTACACGACCGTCGCGGCCCAGGCCCACACGTCGGCGCGCGGCCCGACGGACTCGGCGCCCACCTGCTCGGGCGCCATGTACGACGGCGTCCCCACGACCGCGCTGGAGCCGGTGGAGCCGGGGTCCAGCGCCTTGGCCACCCCGAAGTCGATCACGCGCGGGCCGTCCTGGCCGAGCAGCACGTTGGCGGGCTTGAAGTCGCGGTGCACGATGCCGGCCTGGTGGATGGCGGCGAGCGCGGTCGCGGTGCCGATGGCGAGGCGTTCCAGCTGGGCGCCGGGCAGCGGGCCCTTCGCCGCGACGACCTCGGCCAGCGAGAGCCCCTCGACGTACTCGCTGACGATGTACGGGCGGTCGCCGTCGATGTCGGCGTCCAGGACCTGGGCGGTGCAGAACCGGGCCACCCGGCGCGCCACCGACAGCTCCCGGACGAAGCGCGCGCGGGCCGGGTCGTCGCCGCGCAGCGACGCCTGCAGCAGCTTGATCGCCACGGGATCGCCGGACGCGCCGGCGCCGAGGTAGACCACGCCTTGGCCGCCCTGCCCGAGCCGGCCGCGCACCTCGTACGGGCCGATCCGCCGGGGGTCCTCGGGCAGCAGTGACGCCACGTCTGACATTCCGGTCCTTCCGCCGTCGACGGCAGGATCGTAGCCGCAGCGCCCCCGGCCGCGCCGCCGCGTTCAGGAGAACGCCGCCCGCGCGCCGGCCGCGTCGAGGAGGGCCTCGTAGTCCTCGCGGGCCGTGGTCTCGCAGCCGAGCCGGTCGCCGGTCATGGCGCCGTGGTCGTCGCTGGAGCCGGTGGTGAGCAGGCCCAGGGCGGCGGCCACCGAGCGCAGCCGGGCGCGGTCCTCGGGGGCGTGGTCGGGATGGTCGGCCTCGACGCCGGCGAGCCCGGCCGCGGCCAGCTCCTCGATCACCTCGTCGCCGAAGACGTAGCCGCGCCGGCGGGCCCGCGGATGGGCCAGCACGGCGGCGCCGCCGGCCTCCCTGAGCAGCCGTACGGCGCGTACCGGGTCCAGCGGGTACGGCCCGATGTGCGCGCGGCCGCCGGCGCCGATCCAGTCGCGGGTGAACGCCTCGTCCATGGTCGCGACCACCCCTGCCTCGACCATCGCGCGGGCGACGTGCGGCCGGCCGACCGACTCGCCGCCGGCCAGCTCCCGTACCCGCTCCCAGGTGACCTCGGCGCCCAGGTCGCGCAGCCGGTCGACCATGCCGCGCGCCCGGCCGAGCCGGTGCTCCCGGATCCGGGCCAGCTCGGCGGCCAGGCCGGGCTCGTCCGGGTCGAACAGGTAGCCGAGCAGGTGGAGGCTGCGGCCGTCGTACCGGCAGGACAGCTCGATGCCCGGGACCAGCGCCAGCCCCTCCGGGAGCGCGTCCCGGGCGGCGGCCCAGCCCGCGACCGTGTCGTGGTCGGTGAGCGCGAGGACGTCCAGGCCGGCGTCCCGGGCCCTCCGGACGACCTCGGCGGGCGGCCGGGTGCCGTCGGAGGCGGCGCTGTGGCTGTGCAGGTCGATCCGCATGCCCCGTTCCTACCAGGGAGGGGCGCGGGCGGGCGCTCAGTCCTGGAGGCGGGGGCTGAACGCGCCGTACGGCAGGTCCGGCTCCATCCCGGGTTCGCGCAGGTCGAGCAGGTGGGGGCGGTCCAGCAGGAACACCCCGGCCTCGGCGGGCCAGAGGATCATCCAGAGCCAGTCGCCCATGGCCTCGCCCACGTACGCGGCGCGGTCGGGCGCGGACGGCACCGCCCACATGGGCACCGAGTGGCCGCTGGTGGCGGTGGGGCCCCGGACGTCGAGCTTGCCGTGCGGCGGGCTGCCGTCGCACACGTCCCCGGGGTCGGTGGACTCCAGGCCGGCGTAGAACGCGCCGAGCCCGATGCCCGGCTCCTCGGCGACGATCAGCAGGTCGGCGGGGCCGCCGAGCAGGCCGGGGCCGGACAGCGCGACCGTGCAGGCGCGGGCGCCGCTGCGGTCGTCGCCGACCGCGCAGAACCCGGTGACCAGCCAGCCCTTGGGCAGCGGCCAGGGGACCCAGACCGGGACCCGGGCGTCGCGCAGGACCGCCGCGAGCCCCTCGGCGCTCGGCCGCTTGGGCGGCTGTCTCGGCAGTACGACGCCGTGCACGCCGCAGTTCCAGTCGCTCGACCAGAGGCTGGGCGCGCGCAGCCGCCCACCGCAGCGTGGGCACGTGGGCTCCGCCCTCATGGCTACCAACAGTGCGTGGTGGGGCGCCGTCCCGTCAAGATCTCCCAGCTCAACGCGGCGGAAAAGGGGCACAAAATAGTGTGGTGAGCATGCCGAGGGTGCGCTGCGTGGGCGGGATCGCCGTGGACGGGTCGGGCCGGCTGCTGATGATCAGGCGCGGGCACGCCCCGGCGGCCGGGCTGTGGTCGATCCCGGGCGGCCGGGTGGAGCCGGGCGAGAGCGACGCGGCCGCGGTGGTCCGCGAGATGCGCGAGGAGACCGGGCTGGACGTCGCGGTGGGCGCGCTCGTGGGCACCGTGGAACGGCCCGGCCCCGGCGGGGTCGTGTACGAGATCCACGACTACGCGGTCACGGCCGAGGGGGGCGTCCTGGCGGCCGGGGACGACGCCGCAGACGCCCGCTGGCTCACGCCCGGCGAGCTCCGCTCCCTTCCCACGGCTCCCGGGGTCATCACGGCCCTCACCGGCTGGGGCCTCCTCTAGGTCTGCACGCAGGGCGTTCGCCGGGGGTTCAACGCGGATACAGGATTCCGTGCCCGCTTATGGCCACTTGTCCTTCTTGTCTGTTTTCACCCTGCTTGCTGTGGTAGGGGAAAGCGACATTCGGGGACCTCATCATGCGTAAGACCGGGCCGCTCCTGGCGCTGCTCGCAGGCGTCCTGGCCCTCATCGCCAAGCCTCAAGGAGGAGGGCCTGTTCGCCTTCCGGGCGCCCGCCGTCAAGGCGCCCTCGGGCCTGTACCGGGCGACCTCGGCCGTACGGAACTCGCGGCTGGTCGGCGGCTGGATCGTCCTGCCCGGCGGGCGCCAGGTCGGCATCGTCAGCCTCGCCCGGACACCGCGCCCCGCCCCCTGCTCGATCCCGCCGCCGGAGCCGTCACCGTCGACGGCGTGCGGGTCCCGGTCGCCCCCGCCGACCCCGCCGGGCCCTGACCGGGCTGCACCGGCGTACCGGAACGGACGGAACGGAGCGGAACCCTGACCAATCTCACCGGGACCGGCGCTCACCAGGTCGGCCCGTACGAAGTGGTAAGGCGGCTCGGCGCGGGCGGGATGGGCGTGGTCTACCTCGCCCGCGGGCCGGACGGCGTCCCCGTGGCCGTGAAGGTCATGCACTCCGCCTGGGTCGCCGAGCCCGGCTTCCCGCTGCGCTTCGAGCGCGAGGTGGAGGCCATCCGGCGGGTCGCGCCGTTCTGCACGGCGCCCGTCCTGGACGCCGCCGTCACCGACGAGGCCGCCTACATCGTCACCGAGTACGTCGAGGGCCGCACGCTCTGGGACACCGTCAAGGCCGGCGGGCCGCTGGCCGGGGCGCGGCTGGAGTCGGTCGCGGTCGGCACGGCGCTCGCGCTGACCGCCGTGCACCGCGCCGGGATCGTGCACCGCGACCTCAAGCCGGGGAACGTCATCCTGTCCCCCGAGGGCACCCGGGTGATCGACTTCGGGGTGGCCAAGCTCGCCGGGTCCACCCCCATCACCGGGAACGTGGCGATAGGGACGCCCGCGTTCATGGCCCCCGAGCAGGCGCGCGGCGAGGAGGTCACCCCGGCGGCCGACGTCTTCTCCTGGGGCGCCGTGGTGGCGTTCGCCGCGACCGGGCAGCCGCCGTTCGGCCGCGTCACCGGGCCCGAGGTCTTCTACCGGCTGCTGCACGAGGAGCCCGACCTGGGCGGCGTGCCGGAGCGGCTGGCCGCGCTCGTCGCGCGGGCCATGGACAAGGACCCGGACCGGCGCCCGGCCGCCCGCGACCTCATCGACGAGCTGACCGGCCACCCCGTCGGGGACGCCGAGGCCGCCGGACTCACCCGCACCCGCCGGCCGGCGCCCGCGCCGTCAGAGGTCACGGAGGGCACGGAAGCCGCGAAGGGCGAGGGGCGCGCGCCGGAAACGGCCCGTGCGGCCGAGCCGGTGACCGAGCCGGGCCCCTCGGCGGTGCGGCGGCGCCCGTTCCGGCGCGGGACGGTCGCGCTGGCGGCGCTGGCCACGGCGGCGGGCGCGCTGACCGCGTACGCCGTCTTCCAGGTGCTGGACGCGGCCTCCCGGGCGGGCGGCGCCGCGTTCCACGACGGCTTCGGAAAGACCGGCGACTGGCCGCGGCAGGAGACCCCGCTCGGCACCGCGCGCTACCACCAGAACGGCTACCTGCTCCAGCTCCTGCCCGAGCAGGGGATGGCGGCCACCGCGCCGGTCGACGCGGTACGGATGCGCGGCGTCCGGGTCGCCACGGCCGCCCGGATGCAGACCGGCGGCGGGCAGTACGGCGTCTGGTGCGGCGGCAACCCCGTCGCCGACGCCCAGAACCGCTACTCGTTCACGATCACCACGACCGGCGAGGCCGGGATCGTCAAGGAGGCCCGCGGCGGCGCGCGGCACGACCTCGTCCCGCTCGCGGCCGTGGCGGACGTCGACGCCGGCGGTGAGAACCGGATCGAGGCCGAGTGCCGCTTCGAGAACGGCCGCACCCGCCTCCGGATGCTGGTGAACGGCCGCCAGGTCGCCGCGTACGACGACGTGGCGGCACCGTACGGGCCCGGCGCGGTCGGGGTGGCGGCGTCCGCCCAGGCGGGCTCCACCGTCGCCGCGACCGCGCGCTACGAGTGGTTCAGCGCTCGGCGGCTTCCTGCCCCGCGCTGAACGGCGGCGTCCCCGGCGGGGCGTCCACCGCGTCCGCGGGCGCCGCCCCGGCCGGGACGGCGGCGGCCGCCGGGTCCGCGACGGTCGTCCGGACCCGCAGCCGCCGGGCCAGCCAGGCCACGGCCGCCGCGTACAGGGCCATCGACACCACGTCGGCGGCCACGTACTGCCAGGCCACCGCGCCCTGCTCGATCGTCAGCTCGCCCACGGCCGCCGGGAACATGAACGCCATGATGTTGTTCAGGACGTGCAGCGCGATCGCCGCCTCCAGGCCCCCGGTGCGCACGGTCAGCCAGCCGGCGGCGGCACCGAAGAGGAAGACGTCCAGCATCCCGAAGCCGGTGTAGCCGTGCAGCGACATGAAGACCGCCGAGCCGGCCGCGATGCCCGGCCACGGCGTCCGGAACACCCTGCCGAACGCCTGCCCGACGCGGCTCCGCGCGTTCTCCAGCGTGCACGCGCCGATGCCCTGGAGCAGCCAGCCGCGGAACACGTACTCCTCGGCGGACGCCTGGAACGGCACCAGCGCGAGGATCACCGCGGCGGCGAGCAGGAACCGGCCCCAGCCGACGAAGTTCTCGTCCTCGACGACCGGCTCGTCCACGCTCGTGCTCGCCAGCAGCGACAGGCCGAACGACACCACGCAGAACAGCACCGCCACCCCGGCGCAGGCCAGCAGCCAGCGCCACCGCAGCCGCCCCGCCACCGACGACAGCGTGCCGGGCCGCCGCCGCTGGATCCACCACGGGACCAGCAGCACGATCGGCAGGAAGAGCCCCAGCGCGGCCAGGTTGAGCGCCAGGTCGGCGACCTGGTCGCCGAGGATCGTGCCGCCCTCGCCCGCCTCGGTGGGGAACTCTCCCGCGACCAGCGCCGCGACGACCATCGCGACGATTCCGGCCGCCATCACCAGCGCCATGCCGGCGGCCACGATGACCAGCGACCCGACCAGGGGCCGCCACCAGCGGTGCACGTCGGTCCGCGCCATGTGGTGGTACTTGGCGCCCGGCCGCGGCGGCACCGTCCAGGGGCGCTTGGCGGGCGGCGTGTAGCCGTACCCGGGGACGAACGGCGCGGCCCCGTACGGCTCCGGCTGCGGCTGCCCGTAGGGCTGCTGCGCCCCGTACGGCTGCCCGTACTGGTAGGAGTACGGCTGGGGCTGCGCTTGCGGGTACTGCTGCGGCTGCGGGTACTGCTGAGCCTGCGGTGCCTGCGCGTACGGCTGCGGCGCCTGCCCGTACTGCCCCGGGTCCGGCCAGCCCTGGGGAGCCGGCGGCTCCGGAGCCGGGTCGCTCCCGGGCCGCTCAAGGCCCTCGTGCCGCTCTGGCCGCTCTCGGGACGGGTCCCGCCCCGGATCGGGCGGAGCCCAGCCGTTGTCCGCCGGATCCGACACGCGCGACCTCCTGGAGCTGCTCACGGAAATTCCTGGCCCTGCGACGAATCGTACGTGCCGGGCGGCGCCGCCCGGCGCGGTCAGGCCCCGCGGCTCACTTCTCCGGCGGCTCGAACGACCTGGTCCGCGCCAGCCCGGCGGCCCGCCCCTTGGCGGCGATCACCAGCGCCATCTTCCGGGACGCCTCGTCGATCATCTCGTCGCCCAGCATCGCGGCGCCGCGCCCCTCGACCCGGGTGGAGTGGTCGTACGCGTCCAGGATCAGCTCGGCGTGGTCGTAGTCGTCCTGGGACGGGGAGAAGACCTCGTTGCCCGCGTCCACCTGCGACGGGTGCAGGACCCACTTGCCGTCGAAGCCCAGCGCCGCCGACCGCCGCGCCACCCGCGTGAACGCCTCCACGTCCCGGACGTTGAAGTACGGCCCGTCGATGGCCTGGAGGCCGTGCGCGCGGGCCGCCAGCAGGATGCGCATCAGGATGTAGTGGTAGGCGTCGCCCTCCGTGTAGCCGGGCGGCTGCTCCCCCACCACCAGCGTCCGCATGTTGATCGAGGCCATGAAGTCGCCGGGCCCGAACACCAGGGTCTCCAGCCGCGGCGACGACGCGGCGATCGCGTCGATGTTGACCATGCCGCGGGCGTCCTCGATCTGGGCCTCGATCCCGATCCGGCCCTCCTCGTACCCCATCGCCCGCTCGATCTGGGTGAGCAGCCGGTCCAGCCACTGGACGTGGGAGGCGTCCTGCGCCTTGGGCAGCATCACGCAGTCCAGGTTGCGGCCGGCGCCCTCCACGACCTCGATCACGTCGCGGTACGCCCAGCGCGTCTCCAGGTCGTTGATCCGGACGACCCGGGTCCTGCCCGTCCAGTCGCCGTCGTTCAGCGCGGCGACGACGTTCTCCCGCGCCCGCTCCTTCACGTCCGGCGCGACCGCGTCCTCCAGGTCCAGGAAGATCTCGTCGGCGGGGAGGCCCTGCGCCTTCTCGATGAAGCGGGGGTTGCTGCCGGGGACCGCAAGGGTGGTACGTCGCGAGCGCATGCTGCGGATGTTATCGACCGGCGCGTTATGGGAGTCTGGCGGCTATGACGGACTCCAGCGCGCTGATCGCGGAGGCGGCCAGGAAGTCCGGGCTGCTCTGGCTGCACCTGCCCGGCCTGCCGCAGCCGCGGGCGGCCTGGCACCTGTGGCACGACGGCGCCGCGTACGTGCTGACCGGCGGCGAGGGCGAGCAGCCGCTGCCCGGCCTGCCGGAGGCCGAGCGGCTGCGGGTCACGCTGCGCGGCAAGGACAAGGGCGGCCGGCTGGTCTCGTTCGTCGCGGCCTGCGAGCGCGTCGAGCCCGGCACCCCGCTGTGGGACGAGGTCACGCCGCTGCTGGCCAAGGACCGGCTGAACGCGGCCTCGCACGAGGGGCAGACCGAGCGGTGGGCCGAGGAGTCGTACGTCGTGCGGCTCACCCCGACCGACGAGGTCGTCGAGGGGCCCGGCGAGTACGGGGAGGACTACGCGAGCGTGCGGCCCGTGCCGACCCCGGCGACGACCGCCGGGCCGCCGCCGCGCATGATCGGCGGCAGGCGCCGGAAGGCGGACCGCTAGCCGCGGCTCACATCGGCAGCTCCCTGCGGTCGCCGATCGCACCCAGCTTGTCGGGGTTGGCCACCATGTGGACGGCGTGCACCAGGCCGTCGCCGCCGACGTCCAGGGTGATCGTGCCGATGGGGCCCGCCGGGCCGTCCACGACCACGCCGGGGACGCCGTTGATGTCGGCCCGCCGGATCCGCATGTCCTCGGGCTTGACGCCCGCGTACGACCGCTTCACCACGGCCGCCAGCCAGCGCGCCACCTTGTCCGCGCCGTGGACCGTCCGCAGCGCCGCCCTGACCTTGCCGCCGCCGTCGGTCCACAGCGTCACGTCGGGCGCCAGCGCCTCCATGAGCGCGTTGAGGTCGCCGCCCAGCGTCGCCTCCAGGAACCGCTCGGTGACGGCCCGGCGCTCGGCCCGGTCCGTCCCGAACCGGGGCCGGCGCGCCTCCACGTGCTTGCGGGCCCGGGTGCCGAGCTGCCGGACGGCCGCCTCGGACCGGTCGACCGCCGCGGCGATCTCCGCGTACGGGAAGCCGAAGACCTCCTTGAGGAGGAACACCGCGCGCTCCAGCGGGCTGAGCGTCTCCAGGACCACCAGCATCGCCATCGACACCGACTCCGACAGCTCGGCGTCCTCGGCCACGTCCGGCGAGGTCAGCATCGGCTCCGGCAGCCACGGGCCGACGTACGTCTCGCGCTGCGCGCGGGCGGAGCGCAGCCGGTCCAGCGCCAGGTTGGTGGTGATCCGCACCAGGTACGCCTGCGGGTCGTCCACGCCCGCCCGGTCCGCCGCCGACCAGCGCAGCCAGGCGTCCTGGACGGTGTCCTCGGCGTCGGCGGCGGTCCCCAGCATCCGGTACGCCACCGCGAACAGCAGCCTTCGATGCTCCTCGAAGTCCTCCAGCCGCCTCCCGGGCGCCTCCCGGGGCCCCTCCGGCTCCCTCATGATGCGCGGTCCTGCCCTGATGTCACCGTGCCACGGTTCCCTCCGCCGGGCGGGCCGGGATCTCGCAGCGGTCCTTGAAGCCCTGCCCGGTGAGGCCGGCGGCACCGTTGAAGCGCGAGCGCAGGTTCTCCAGGGCGATCATCATGGTCAGCTCGACCAGCTGCCGCTCGGACAGGAACCGGCGCAGCGCGGCCGTCAGCTCGTCGGTGACCTCGGGCGGGTCGGCGGTCATCGCCTCGGCGTACTCCATGACCAGACGCTCCTCCTCGTCGAACAGATCGCTGTCGCGCCAGTGCGGCACCGCCTCCAGCTTCTCCAGCGGCACGCCGCGGGTCGTCGACTCCCAGCTGCCGAAGTCGACGCACCAGGAGCAGCCGACCCGGACGGCGGTGGCCATGACCGCCAGGTCCTTCAGCCGGTGCGGCACCGCCTTCCAGCCCAGCGCCTGAGCCTCCAGGATGGCGTACGCGGTGGCAACCCCCATGTGGTGCCCCATGGCGCGGGCCGGGTCCAGCTCGGCGCCGAACTTGCGGCGCACCAGCCAGTTCGCGAACCGGTAACGCAGGGTACGTGGCGGGTCGAGGGAGATGCGGGACATGTCGGTCCTCCGTTCCGTCGCTGTCACCCCAAGGACGGGCGCCCCCGTACGGATGTGACATGCCCTCCGTTCACCTTCCGGTTCCGGGTGAGGTCCAAGATCGTGGGTAATGTCCCTCCCATGACCGGGACTCCGACGCGGGTGTTCGTCGCGCGGCTCGCCGGCATCGCCGTGTTCGACCCGTCCGGCGACCAGGTGGGCCGGGTCCGCGACGTCGTGGTGGCGCTGCGCCTGGGCAGCAGGCCGCCGCGGGTCCTCGGCCTGGTGGTGGAGGTGTCGCCGCGCCGCCCGGTGTTCCTGCCGATCACCCGGGTGACCGTGATCGAGGCGGACGCGATCGTCTTCGACGGCCGGCTGAACGTGCGCCGCTTCCACCAGCGCGAGTCCGAGACGCTGATCCTCGCCGAGATGCTGGACCGGACCGTGGAGCTGACCGAGACCGGCGAGGCGGTCGGCGTGGTGGACGTGGCGATGGAGCCGACCCGGACCCGCGACTGGCTGGTCTCCAAGGTGGCGGTGCGCCGGGGCCGCGGCCGGGCCGGGCGGAACGGGCGGCCCGGCCGGATGCGCGGGCCCGGCCTGCGCCGCGGCGGCGAGACGTTCGTGGTCGACTGGGACGCCGTGCACGGCTTCTCGTCCGTCGAGCACGGCCAGGGCGCCGCCGGGCTGCTCGCCGCGTTCGAGAAGATGCGCCCCGCCGACCTGGCCGGCATCGTGCACGAGCTGCCGGAGAAGCGGCGCGGGGAGGTCGCCGCGGCCCTGGACGACGAGCGGCTGGCCGACGTCCTGGAGGAGCTGCCGCAGGACGACCAGATCGAGATCCTGGGCCGGCTGGAGGCGGACCGGGCCGCCGACGTCCTGGAGGCGATGGAGGCCGACGACGCCGCCGACCTGCTGGGCGAGCTGCCCACCGAGCAGCGGGAGCGGCTGCTGACGCTGATGGAGCCGCAGGACGCGGCCCCGGTGCGGCGGCTGCTGACGTACGCCGAGAACACCGCGGGCGGCCTGATGACCACCGACCCGGTGATCGTCCCGCCGGACGCGACCGTGGCCGACGCGCTGGCCCACATCCGCAACCCGGACCTCAACCCGGCGCTGGCCGCCCAGGTGTACGTGTGCCGGCCGCCGACCGCCACGCCCACCGGCCGCTACCTGGGCACCGTGCACTTCCAGCGGCTGCTGCGCGAGCCCCCGCCGACCCTGGTCGCCGGGATCGTGGACAGCGACCTGGACCCGCTGCGGCCGACGATGCCGCTGCAGGACGTGGCGATCTACCTGGCCACCTACAACCTGGTGGCGGGCGCCGTGGTGGACGACAACGGCCACCTGCTCGGCGGCGTCACCATCGACGACGTGCTCGACCACCTGCTGCCGGGCGACTGGCGGGAGGCCGTCATGGACGCCTCCGCCGAGCTGACCGGCGATCCCGAGGAGGAGGCCCTGCGCGGCGGCCGGGCCGGCCCGGGCGAGCCGAGACCGACCGATCGGGGGACGCCACCATGACGACGCCACGCCTGGACCAGCCGCGGGAGCTGCGCCGCAGCCTGCTGCCCCGCCCGCACTACGACCCCGAGTCGTTCGGCCGGCTGTCGGAGCGGATCGCCCGGTTCCTGGGCACCGCCCGGTTCCTGGTCTACATGACGGTCTTCGTCGCGGTCTGGATCGGCTGGAACCTGCTGGCGCCGCCCGCGCTGCGCTTCGACGAGTACCCGTTCATCTTCCTGACGCTGATGCTGTCGCTCCAGGCGTCGTACGCGGCGCCGCTGATCCTGCTGGCGCAGAACCGCCAGGACGACCGCGACCGGGTGCAGTACGAGCAGGACCGGGCCCGCAACGAGCGCACGATCGCCGACACCGAGTACCTCACCCGGGAGATCGCCGGGCTGCGGCTGGCGATCAGCGAGGTGGCCACCCGGGACTTCCTGCGCTCGGAGCTCCAGCAGATGGTCAGGGAGCTGGACGGGGAGCGCAAGGAATCGCACTCGACGCTCTCCTAGTGCCGGACCCTGAGGCGGCGGGCCTTGCGGTGGCGGGGCCTCACGCCTCGTCCGACAGCTTGGCCAGGACGCCCGCCAGCGTCCGCAGGTCGGTGTCGTCCAGGCGGCTCAGCACGTACTCCCGCACGCCCCGCTGGTACGTGGGCGTCGCGGCGTCCAGGCGCTCCCGGCCCGGGCCGGTGAGGACCGCGTACAGGCCCCGCGCGTCGCTGGGGCAGGACTCGCGGACCACCAGGCCCTCGCGCTGCATCCGGTCGATCAGCCGGGTCAGCCCGCTGCGCGACAGCAGCACCCGGTCGGCGAGATCGTTCATCCGCAGCCGGCCGCCCGGCTGCTCCCCCAGGTGGACGAGCACGTCGTAGGCGGCCAGCGCCAGGTCGTGCCCCGCCAGCAGATCGGCCTGGAGGCGGCGCGAGATCCGTACCTGGCCGCGCAGCATGGCGCGCCAGACGGTCAGCTCGGCGGCCGAGACGAGGGTGCCGGACGGCGTTGTCACGACCCGAATGGTACGCGCGCGCGGGGCGGTGCGCGGGCACCCCCGCGGAGTTCATACCATGGGTACATGGCCTCCCAGTTGACGATCGAGCAGGTGACCGAGGCGCTCGCCACGGTGAACGATCCTGAGATCCGCAAGCCCATCACCGAGCTCGACATGGTCAAGAACGTCGACATCGCGCCGGACGGCGCGGTCCGCGTCGGCATCTACCTGACGGTGGCCGGGTGTCCGATGAAGGACACGCTGACCAGGACCGTCACCGAGGCCGTCGAACGGCTGGACGGCGTCGCGTCCGTCTCCGTCGAGCTGGACGTGATGAGCGAGGAGCAGCGCAAGGCGCTGCAGACCAAGCTGCGCGGCGGCGAGCCCGCCAAGGAGATCCCGTTCGCCAAGCCCAACTCGCTGACCAAGGTGTACGCCGTGGCCAGCGGCAAGGGCGGCGTCGGCAAGTCGTCGGTGACCGTCAACCTGGCCGCCGCGCTGGCCGCCCAGGGCCGCAAGGTGGGCGTGGTCGACGCCGACATCTACGGCCACTCGGTGCCGCGGATGCTGGGCGTGGACGCCCCGCCGACCAAGGTCGCCGACATGATCATGCCGCCGTCGGCGCACGACGTGAAGGTGATCTCCGTCGGCATGTTCACCGCCGGGAACCAGCCGGTCGTCTGGCGCGGCCCGATGCTGCACCGCGCCCTCCAGCAGTTCCTCGCCGACGTCTACTGGGGCGACCTGGACATCCTGCTGATGGACCTGCCGCCCGGCACCGGCGACATCGCGATCTCGGTGGCGCAGCTGCTGCCGTCCGCGGAGATCCTGGTGGTCACCACGCCGCAGCAGGCCGCCGCCGAGGTGGCCGAGCGGGCCGGCGCCATCGCGGCGCAGACGCACCAGCAGGTCGTCGGCGTGATCGAGAACATGTCGTACCTCACCTGCGCGCACTGCGGCGAGCGCCAGGACATCTTCGGCGCGGGCGGCGGCCAGACGGTCTCCGACGCGCTGACCCAGACGCTGGGCACCCGGGTGCCGCTGCTCGGCCAGGTGGCGATCGACCCGCGGCTGCGCGAGGGCGGCGACGCGGGCAGGCCGCTGGTGCTGTCGGACCCCGACGCCGAGGCGGCCAAGGAGCTGCGCAAGATCGCCGATTCGCTGGGCGGCCGCTCCCGCGGCCTGGCCGGCATGTCCCTCGGCATCTCCCCCAAGCGCCGCTAGCCGTCCCCGGCAGAACAGAGGCCGCACGCGAACGGCCCCGTCCAGGAGTCCTGGACGGGGCCGTTCGCGTCGAGTGCTCTCAGGCGACCTCAAGCGGCCGCGGGCTGCCTCGGGTGGCCACAGTGACCTCGGATCGGCCTCAGGTGGCCTCGTTGTCGAAGGGCGGGCGCTCGCCGTACTCCAGGCCGCCGGCCGCGGCCGCCGCGTACGACGGCTCGTCGTCGAACAGGCCGCCGGAACCGCTGCTGCCGTTGGCCCGCAGGTCGTCGTCGTGGTCTTCCAGCAGGTGCTTGCGGACGAACGTCTTGGGGTTGAGGTCGGCGACGTCGAAATCCTTGAACTCCGGGCCGAGCCCCTCCTGCAGATCCGCCTTGGCGCTGTTGGCCATCTGCCGCAGCTGCCGCAGCGCGCGGCCCGCCTGACCGGCCGCCTGGGGGAGCTTGTCCCCGAAGATGACCAGGGCGAGCACGACGAGTACCAGCATCTCGCCCAGTCCGACGTCGAACAACCCGACCTCCACGCGCCAAGGGGGCCGGACCCCGCGGTCCGGTCCCCCCAGCGTATCCCCGGTCCGGACGAACCGGACCCCCGCCTCGGCAGGCCGTCAGTTGGCCTGGCCCAGCGTCACCTCTACCGTCGTCTCCTTGCCGTCCCGCTGATACGTGACCTTCACCTTGTCGCCGGGACCGCGGCTGCTGATCTGGGCCGACAGGTCGGCCGGCCCCTCGATCGGCTGGTCGCCCAGCTTGGTGATCACGTCGCCGGGGCGCAGCCCGGCCTTGTCGGCCGCGCTGCCCTTGACGATCGGCTGCACGCCCTGCTGGGCCTGCGTGGCGATCTTCACGCCCGGGCCCGAGTACTGCTGGTCCATCCCGATGCCGAGCTGGGCGCGGCGGGCGCCGCCGGTGTTGATGATCTCCTGGGCGACCCGCTTGCCCTGGTTGATCGGGATCGCGAAGCCGAGCCCGATGCTGCCGCTCTGGCTCTCCCCGCCCAGCCCGCGGCCGCCGAGGGTGGCGATGGCGGTGTTGATGCCGATCACCCGGCCCCGGCCGTCGACCAGCGGGCCGCCGGAGTTGCCGGGGTTGATGGCCGCGTCCGTCTGGATGGCGTTGAGGACCGAGGCGTCCCCGCCGCCCTCGCCGCCGGTCGGCACGGCGCGGTTCATCGAGCTGACGATGCCGGTGGTCACCGAGCCCTGGAGGCCCAGCGGCGAGCCGATCGCGATCACCGGGTCGCCGACCGCCAGGTCGTCGGAGTTTCCGAGCTGCAGCGCGGGCAGCTGGTGGGCGCCCTCGGGCTTGAGCACGGCGATGTCCGAGCTGGGGTCGCGGCCCTTGATCGTGGCGGGCAGCGTCTTCTTGTCGTTGAAGACCACCTGGATCTCGCCGCCGGAGCCGCCGGCCGACACCACGTGGTTGTTGGTGATGATGTAGCCGCCGTTGACGATGAAGCCGGTGCCGCCGGAGCCCTCGCCGCCGGCCGAGGCCACCCGGATCATCACGACGCTCGGCAGCACCTTCTGCGCGATGCCGGCGACCGAGTCCGGCGGCCGGTTCTTGGCCTGGCCGCCGCTCGAACTCCCGCCCAGGCTGACGCTGCCCGGGTCGTCGCCGTCGCCGGTCGCCAGCACGCCGATCCCGGCGCCGAGGCCGCCGGCCACCAGCGCCACGACCAGCGCGACCACGGCCAGCACGCCCAGGCCGGGCCCGCCCCGCGAGGCGGACGGCAGCGAGGGCACCGGCGCCCAGTTGGGCCCGCCGGGCGGCTGCCCGGGAAGACCGGGCTGCCCCATCGGGCGGGCTCCGGGCGGGCCCATCGGCACCGCCCCGGGCGGCGCGCCGGGCGGCGGGCCGGCCAGCGGCGGGGCGCCGTGCGGCGGCCGCTGCGACTGGTGGGGCGGCCACCCGTACGGCGTGCCCTGGCCGGGCTGCCCGGGCTGCCCTGGCTGCTGGTGCGCGGCCATCCGGGGGTCCTGGTCGTACCCGTGCGGGACGAATCCGGGCCGCTGCCGGGCCGGGTCCCCGCCGGGCGGCATCGCGGCGGCGGCCGCCTCGCCGCCCGCCGCGTTCCCCGCCATGGGGTTGCCCACCGCGGGGCTCCCCATCGCGGGTCCGTCCGGAACCGGCCCGTCCGGCACGACCCCGTCCGGCACGACGCCCTGCACGGGCGCCTCGCCCGGGCCGGGGACGGCGCCGGGGTCGCCGGGGACGGACCCCTGCGGCACGGGCTGGTCCACCGCCGTCGGGGACGGCGGGGCCGGGATGTCGTCGTCGCGGCCGTACGAGTCGGGCGGGGCGAAGCCCGCCACCAGCCGGTCGGAGATCCCCGGGGACTCCTTGCCCAGCGCGACCGGCTTCTCCGTCACCGGAGCGCCCGGGTCCCGGAGCTCGTCGGCATCGTCGCGGTCGTCCGGGACCGCGGCGGCCCCGCGATCGTCCTGGGGATCGTCCACGGCCTCCTGCGCGCCACCGGCGCCGGCCGCGTCCTCCCGGGCCCGCCCGGCCTCCTGGTCCAGGTCGTCATCGTCCAGTGACGACCTGACCGGCCCGCGGCTGTCTTCCGTCATCCCCATCTCTCCTACCGAGCATGGTTCTCGTCATCGCGCTCATCGTGCCCAGCGGGGCATGTGATGAGCATAAAAGGCCCTCAACCCCGTTCGCGGGAGCCCATCTTGCTATGTATGGCGCTAAAACGGCGTACCAGGTTCCATGACATCATTCCCGGGATCGGCCCCGCGCCATCAGCCGGCCGGATCGATCCAGGAAAGCAGCCGCCGGAAGCCCCGCGCCACTCGCGTCCGGATCGCCCCCTCCCTCCCGGGCAGCGCCGCCGCGACGGCGTCGGCGGTGCCGGGCGGGGCGTCGGTGAGCACCGTGAACACGTACCCGTCGCGCGCCCGGACGGCCCAGTGCTCGATCGCGTCCCGGCGGAACACGGTACGGCCGCCGCTCCCGGTGCGCCGCCAGCCGGCGAGGCGGCTCTCGTCGAGCCGGCCGCGCTGGACGAAGACCGACACGCCGGTGAGCCCGTCGGAATAGCTGAGGTGGACGGCCTCGCCCGCCTCGCCGGTGGTGGTGCGGCGCGCGTCGTACAGCGCCAGGCGGCCCGGCAGCGCGCCCGGAACCGGCCAGCCCCGCCCGCGCAGCGCCGCCAGCTCTCGCCCGTCGAGCCGGTCCGGCCACGGCACGGCGGCCTGTGAGGCCCCGGCGGCGGTCGCGGCGGGGGTGGTCGCGGCGGGGGCGGCCGGGTCGTGGACGCGCATCTCGGTGAAGCCCGTGGCGGAGACCCGCCGGCCGGCGGCGTCGAGCAGCTCGCGGCGCATCATCAGGCCGGTCTCGGCGTCGAGCCAGAACCGGCCGGCGGCGGAGCCGTCCGCGCGCCGCGCCTCCACGATCCGGGCCGTGCGGCCGCAGACCGCGCCGTCGGGGCGCCGGACGAGCGTGTAGTTGCGGACCAGGAGCCGCAGGGTCTCCGCGGTGAAGCCGACGCCGCCGGTCCACACGGGGAGGGTGTCCGGCTCGTACGTCCGGCTCCGGGACGCGGCGCCCACCTGGACGGCCGCGCCGCCGGTGGCGCCCGCGGGCGGCTCGGGGGTGAAGTAGGTGCCGTCGCCGGGCACGTGCTCGACCCGGACGCGCCGGGACGCGGCGGCGGTGCCGGTCCAGGCCGTGACGGACTGGAGGCCCTCGTAGCGCACCCGGCGCGCCGCGTCGGCCGAGGCCCGCAGCAGCCGCTCGGCCTCGGGGTCGCCGCCGCCGCGGCGGCGGACGGGCGGCTCGGCCGCCGGCGCGAGGCCGAGCGCGAGCGCCGCGGCGAGGCCGCACGCCAGTACGGTGCGCAGCCGCCCTGGCCGGGGCGGCCGGCGGCGCCCCGGCCCGCGGGCCGGGGAGCGCCCGATCACGGCCCGGGCGCGGGCGGTACGGAGGTGCGGTCGTCGACCGGCTCGGTCATCGGCACGTCTCCGGAGGTGAGCGCGTGCTCCACGGCGAACCGGTCGAACGCCGGGGTGACCGTGGGGATCTCCCGCTGGCCGCCGGCGGCGTACGAGGCGGCGCCGAGCCCGAGGACGAGGGTCGCGGCGCCGACGGCGAGGTAGCGGCGGGAGGGCCGGTGGAGGGCCGCGGTGGCGCCGGCGCCACGGCCGCCCGGGCGGGTGGCGCGGCCGGCCGGCCGGTTGTCGCGGGGCCGGGACGCGGCGGGCCTGGCCTGCGGGGCCGCGGACCGGGCCGGCACGGTGCCCGAGGACACGGGCCCGGCCGGGACCCGTGATCGTGCGGGCCGGGCGGGCGGCGGCGGGCCGTCGGGGCCGTCCGGGCCGGCCGCGGGGCCGCCGGGCGCGCCCATGCCGCGCAGCCTGGCCATGAAGTCGGGCGTGGGAAGATCATCGGCGCCGTCGGACGCGGGCAGGCCGCCCAGCCCCCGGAGCCGGCCCTTCAGGCTGCGCAGCGCGTCGGCCTCCGAGCGGCAGCGCTCGCACAACGCGAGATGGGCCAGCGCGCGGTCGCGCTCCTCATGCCCCAGCTCACCGTCGACCAGAGCGGTCAGACGCTCCCCCAGACAACTCACGCGGCTCCCTTGTCGATCAGATGGTCTCGCGCAGTCTCTCGCGCGCCGGTCTCGCTACGCGCCCCCGGGCCCGCCCGTCACGGCCGGCCCTGCCACCGCCTCCACGGCGCCGGCGGCGGTGGCACCGGCGAGCTCGCCCGTCCCGGTGCCGGCGGCCGCGGGCCCGCGGCGGCGGAGCGGCGCCCGGTGCTCCAGGGCGGCCCGCAGCTGCGCGCGGCCCCGGTGGATACGGCTGCGCACCGTACCCAGTTTGACACCCAGCGTCGCCGAGATCTCTTCGTACGACAGGCCCTCGATGTCGCACAGCACCACGGCCGCGCGGTACTCGGGGGCCAGGGCGTCCAGCGCCGCCTGGACGTCGGCGTCGAAGTTGGCGTCGTCGAACGCCTGCGCCGGCGTGGGCTCGCGGCCCTGGAGCCGCTCGGCGGCGTCGTCGGCCAGGCCCTCGAAGCGGATGCGCTGGCGGCGGCGGGCCATGTCGAGGAACAGGTTGGTGGTGATCCGGTGCAGCCAGCCCTCGAACGTGCCGGGCGTGTAGTTGGACAGCGACCGGAACACTCGGACGAAGACCTCCTGGGTGAGGTCCTCGGCGTCGTGCTGGTTGCCGGTCAGCCGGTAGGCGAGGCGGTAGACCCGCCCCGAATGCTCGCGGACCACCTCGTCCCAGGACGGAGGCGCCCATTCCGCCTCGGGTGCGTTCTCCCGCGCCGCCGCGGCCTCCCGGCCGCGCCCGGCGGCGGCGGACAGGCCGCCGCTCTGCCGGGGGCCTACCCCCACAGCGCCCTTAAATGTAAGTGCTGCCACTCCCATGGTGCCGGGTTGTTCCTCTCTGATGGCCAACGCTGTCGCTTTGGAACGACACGGTCGCGCCTGGGCTGGGGCGGTTGTGGACCGACGTCAAGTAGAACGTCATGAAAGGCCAGTTGGTTCCCGACCAGCGATATGGTCTTTCCAGCATGAGCCAGGCGGGGGTCCCGCGAGGAGGCAGCCATCAACGCCAGTCAGGCCACCCTGGCCTACGTGGAGGAGTTCCTCCCCGAAGACGAGCCATTGCTGAACGCGCGCCGGCGCGGCCAGGAGGTCGGCGCCGCGCCGATCGGAGCGGCCGGCGGGGCGGCTTTGCGTTTCCTGGCGACCCTGATCAGCGCCCGGACGGTGGTGGAGGTCGGCTCCGGCTGCGGCGTCTCGGGGATCTGGCTGCTGCGCGGCATGGCCAAGGACGCGGTGCTGACCAGCGTGGACGTCGAGCCCGAGCACCAGCGGCTGGCCAAGCAGGCGTACGCCGAGGCCGGGCTGGGCGCCTCCCGCACCCGCATGATCACCGGCCGGGCGCTGGAGGTGCTGCCGCGCCTCACCGACGGCGCGTACGACATGGTCTTCTGCGACGCGCTCAAGCACGAGTACCCGGAGTATCTGACGGCGGCGCTGCGGCTGCTGCGGCCGGGCGGCGTGGTGGCGTTCGACAACGCGCTGTGGCACGACCGGGTCGCCGACCGTTCCGTGCGCGACCCCGACACCATGGCGATCCGCGAGGTGCACGCCACGATCCGCGAGGACGAGCGGCTGGTGCCCCTTCTCCTCCCGGTGGGCGACGGCCTATTGTGCGCGGTCAAACGCGATTGACGCCTCCCGGAGCGAGTGAGCCCCCATATGGACGGAACCAAGCCCCCCGCATCCGCGCGGGACGTGCCCGCGGATAATGGCGCGGCAACGCCTTTTCAGGTGCGGGTAAAGGCGACCTGGCGCGGGGGCGGGCAGGTGTTCGCGTTCCTGGTCCTGGTGCTGGCCTCGGCCGGTTTCGTCGCGGGCGGGCTGGCGGGATCCGGCACGGCCGCGGCGGTGTTCGTCGTGCTCGGCGCGCTCGGTGCCGCGCTTTTCGGTACGGGCCTGCTCTCCGCCGCCGGCCGCGTGTTCGGGCGGCGGCCCGTGCTGGAGCTGACCTCGGAGGGGGTCCTGCGCCCGGCCCGCTGGCCGCTCCCCCGCCGCGCCGACCGTACGCTGCCGTGGTCGGAGGTGGCGGCGATGACCGCGCTGCGCCGCGGGGTCCCGGGCACGCGCCGCGGCGAGCAGGACTACCTGGTCTTCCTGCCGTCCGCCGAGCTGGTCGAGCTGGCCCGCACGGCGGAGCGGCCGAGGCTGGTGGCGCTCACCCTCACCGACGTGCCCGCGACGGCGCCGGCGGCCGCCTGGTGCTTCGCGGTCGACGCGGCCTGGGACGCCTCCCTCAAGGAGGTCGTCTCCCAGGCCCGCCGCCGCGCCGAGATCCCGGTGATCGACCGCCGCCGCCGCTGACGGGCCGCCCCTGGGTCCGTCAGGCGGTCAGCCAGGAGAGCAGGAGGCGGGTGCCGAAGCCGGTGGCGCCCTTGCTCAGATCGCCGTCGTCGGCGGTCGAGCGGCCGGGACCGGCCACGTCGAGGTGCGCCCACGTCCGGTCGCCGACGAACTCGCGCAGGAACAGCGCGGCCATGATCGAGCCGCCGCCGAAGCCGCGCCGCTCGATGTTGGCGACGTCGGCGACCTCGGACTCGATGCCCTGCCGGTACTCCTCGACCATCGGGAGCCGCCAGACGGGCTCCCCGGCGGCGGTCCCCGCCCCGGTCAGCGCGCCGGCGAGGGCGTCGTCGTTGGCGAACAGCGCGCCGTGCCGCAGCCCGAGGGCGACCTTGGCGGCGCCGGTCAGGGTGGCGACGTCGACGACCACGTCGGGGTCGAGCTCGGCGTCGGCGTAGGCCAGCGCGTCCGCGAGGACGAGCCGTCCCTCGGCGTCGGTGTTGAGGACCTCGGAGGTGGTGCCGCCGAAGTGGGTGATCACGTCGCCGGGCCGCATGGCCGACCCGGACGGCATGTTCTCCGCGGCGGCCACCAGGCCGGTCACCCGGTCCCGGACGCCGAGGTCGCGCAGCGCGCCCAGCACCGCCATGATCACGGCACCGCCGGCCATGTCGGTCTTCATCGTCTTCATGCCCTCGTTGGGCTTGAGCGAGAGTCCGCCGGTATCGAACGTGATGCCCTTGCCGACGAGCACGACGTGCCGCCCGCTGCCGCCGCCCTCGGGCTCGTACGACATCTCGATCAGCCGGGGCGGCCGGGACGACCCGGCGCCGACCGCCAGCAGCCCGCCGAAGCCGCCCTCGACGAGGTCCTTCTCGTCCCGGACGCGGACCGTCAGACCGGACTCGGCGGCGATCTCGCCGGCCCTGGCGGCCAGCCAGGACGGGTCCTTCTCGCGGGCGGGGGTGTTGGCCAGGTCGCGGGCCAGCGCGGCGGCGCGCGCGATCCGGCCGCCGCGCCCGGCGGCCGCGTCGATCGCGGCGGTGTCGGGCCCGGCCAGCGCGAGGGTGCGCAGGGCGGGCCGCGGCGGCGCGGCGCCGATCCGGAAGCCGTACGAGCCCAGCAGCGCGCCCTCGGCGAACGCCGCCAGGTCGCCGTCCGGGACCGCCGCGACCAGCGTCTCGCGGCCCTTGCCGCGGCGGGCGAGCGCGGCGCCCGCCCGGCGCAGCGCGGCCGGGGAGGCGTCGCCGACGCCGTACAGCAGCAGCTCGCACGGCCGGTCGCCGATCCGCGCGGTGGTGGAGGTCAGCTCGCCGGGCTCGCCCTTGGCGCGGTGCAGGGCGAGCAGCTCGTCCAGCGTGCAGGGCAGCGCCTCCCCCAGCGCCCCTTCCAGGGTCCCCTTGAGCGGCCCGGCCACCGCCGGCTCGGGCGCCTGCCGGCCAGGGCGAACGGGTACGGCCACCGCCTCGGCCGCCAGCCGGCCGGCCGCCTCCAGGACGTCCGTCCCGGCGGCCTGGATCCGGGTCTCGATGGGCATGGCGGTGTTCCCCCCTGGGCTCTGGTCGTACGGAAAGGGTCCTGCGGAACGGCGGGGGTCCCGGCGCGCGTGCCGGGACCCGTGACCGTTCAGGAATCCCGGTCGGGCTCTGGCCGGGGAGCGGCCCCCGGTCCCCCGGCGAGATCGACCGGCGTTCCTGCGTGCAGCGGGCTCAGCCCACGACTTCCTTGAGCGCGTCGCCGAGTTCCTTGGCCTCGTCGGCGGAGAGCTCGACCACGAGGCGACCGCCGCCTTCGAGAGGGACCCGCATGACGATTCCGCGTCCCTCCTTGGTCACTTCGAGCGGACCGTCTCCCGTCCGCGGCTTCATCGCCGCCATGCGTGCATCCCCTTCCTGCCTAGGGCCGCGTGGGGCCTCCGGGCACCGTTGGCCGCGTGGCCGCCTGTCGCATCCGCGTCATCAGTAATGGTTCATTATCCCGTGTTCGGAGCGCGAAGTGGTAACGATCAGCGAGCGGGGGCCTGGAGACTGGCTCCATGAACGCTCGTTCGGCGCTGTTCGATCTGTACGGCGACCATCTCCGGGAGCGCGGCGGAAGGGCGCCGATCGCCGCGCTGGTCAGGCTGCTGGCCCCGCTGGGGGTGGCCGCTCCCGCCGTCCGCACGGCGGTCTCGCGGATGGTCCGGCAGGAGTGGCTGGAGCCGGTGCGGCTGCCGCGCGGGCCCGGCTACCGGCTCACCCCGCGGGCCGTCCGGCGCCTGGACGAGGCCGCTCACCGCATCTACCGCGATCTGGGGCCCTGGGACGGCCGGTGGCACCTGCTGGTGGTCGAGCGGGTCCGCGAGCGCGCCCGCCGGGACCGGCTCGCGGCGGGGCTGTCCTACCTCGGCTACGCGCGGCTGGACGAGACCACGTGGATCGGCCCGCGCGCCAACCCGGAGCTGGACCCGCTGCTGGCCGCCGAGTCCGTCCGGGCGGAGCGCTTCGGCTCCTGCTACGAGGGGGACGCGCACGGCCTGGTCGCGCGGGCCTGGGACCTGGACGGCCTGGCCCGCGCGTACGAGCGCTGGCTGGCCGACGCGGAGGAGCTGCTGGCCGAGGCGCCGGCGGAGACCGACGAGCAGGCGTTCGCGGTACGGAGCCGGCTCGTCCACGAGTGGCGCAAGTTCCTCTTCCAGGATCCGGGGCTGCCCCCGGAGCTGCTGCCGGACGGCTGGCCGGGCATGCTGGCGGCACGGTTCTTCGACGACGCGGCGGCCCGGCTCTTGCCCGCGGCCAGGCGGTTCGTCGATGGTTGCCTGGAGGATCCACGTGGAGATTGCGAGGACGACGGTGTCTGACACGGTGCTGTACGACCTGACCGACGGTGTGGCCACGATCACGCTCAACCGTCCGGACGCGATGAACTCGCTGACGGTCGAGATGAAGGAGGCCTTGGGCGAGGCGGTGCGGCGCGCGGCGGGCGACGACGCCGTGCGGGCCGTCCTGCTCACCGGCGCCGGGCGGGCCTTCTGCGCCGGCCAGGACCTGCGCGAGCACGCCGCGAACCTGGCGGCCGGCAAGGGCCTGGACGACACCGTCCGCAAGCACTACAACCCGGTCGTCGAGGGGCTGGCGGGGATGCCGAAGCCGGTGGTCGCGGCCGTGAACGGCGTCGCGGCCGGGGCGGGCGCGGCGCTGGCGTTCGCCTGCGACCTGGTGATCGCCTCGGAGAAGGCGTCGTTCGCGACGGCGTTCACGAAGATCGGGCTGGCGCCGGACAGCGGGATGTCGTGGACGCTCCAGCGGCTGGTGGGCCGCGCGAAGGCCGCCGAGCTGCTGCTGCTCGCCGAGCCCGTGAAGGCGCCCGAGGCGCTGGAACTGGGGCTGGTCTCCCGGCTCGTCCCGGCCGGCGAGCTGGCGCCGGCCGCCGTGGAGCTGGCCCGCCGGCTGGCCGCCGGCCCGACCCGCTCGTACGCCGCGGTGAAGGAGGCGCTGAGCCACGCGGCGAGCCACGACCTGACCTCGTCGCTGGAGACGGAGGCCGTCCTCCAGGACCGGTGCGAGAGGACCGAGGACCACCGCAACGCCACGGAGGCGTTCCTGAAGAAGGAGCAGCCGGTCTTCCAGGGCCGCTGAGGCCCGGCGGCGTCAGCCGGCCCGCAGGTGGGTGAGGACGGCCAGGACCCGGCGGTGGTCGTCGGGGGTCTGGTGCAGGTCGAGCTTGGTGAAGATCGAGCCGACATGCTTGATCACGGCCGCCTCGGAGACCACCAGCGCGCGGGCGATCGCCCCGTTGGAGCGGCCCTCGGCCATCAGGGCGAGGACCTCGCGCTCGCGCGCCGTGAGCCGTTCGATCGGGGCGTCCCCGGCGCGCCGGGCCAGCAGCCCGCGGACCACGTCCGGGTCGATCACCGTGCCGCCGCCGGCCACCTCGACCAGCGCCTCGACGAACTCGGCGACCTCGCCGACCCGGTCCTTGAGCAGGTAGCCGACCGCGCCGCCGGTCTGGAGCAGGTCGGCGGCGTACGACTGCTCGACGTACTGCGACAGCACCAGCACCGGCAGGCCGGGCCGCTCGCCGCGCAGCGCCAGCGCGGCGCGCAGCCCCTCGTCGCGGAAGCTGGGCGGCATCCGGACGTCGGTCACGACGATGTCCGGCTCCTGCTCGGCGACCGCGGCGGCCAGGCCGGGGGCATCGGCCACCGCCGCCACGACCTCGTGGTCGAAGCGGGCGAGGATCTGGCTCAGGCCCTCCCTGAGCAGCACCGAGTCCTCGGCGATCACGACGCGCACGGAATCTCCACTCGCAGGATCGTAGGGCCGCCGGGCGGGCTGGACACCCGCAGCGTCCCGTCATGGACGGCGACCCGGTCGGCCAGCCCTTGCAGGCCGCTTCCCTTGGCGGCGTCCGCGCCGCCCGCGCCGTCGTCGCGGACCTCGACGACCAGCGCGTTCCCGGCCGTCCGCAGGACGACCCGGGCCCGGCTCGCGCCGCTGTGCTTGGCCACGTTCGCCAGCGCCTCCGCGACCACGAAGTACGCGGCGGACTCGACGCTCTCCGGCGGCCGCGCGGGCAGGTCGGCGTCCACCTCGACCGGTACGGCCGACCGCTCGGCCAGCGACTCCACGGCCGCCGCCAGGCCGCGGTCGGTCAGCACCGAGGGGTGGATGCCGCGGACCAGGTCGCGCAGCTCCTCCAGGGCGGCCCTGGCCTCGCCGCGCGCCTTCTCGATCAGCGCGGGGTCGGCGGCGTCCAGCCTCGCCAGCCCGAGCGTCATGATCAGACCGGTCAGCCGCTGCTGGGCGCCGTCGTGCAGGTCGCGCTCGATCCGGCGGCGCTCGGCCTCGAACGCGTCCGCCATCCGGGCCCGCGACGCCCGCACCTCGACCAGCTCCTCCTCCACCGGCCGGACGAGCAGCGCCCGCGCCAGCGCGGCCCGCGCCCCCGCCAGCGCCGTCATCGCGTACAGGCCGAGGACGAGGAGCGCGACCCCGGCCACCGCGACCGTCCACGACTCCGCCGGGGTGTCCGCGGTGGCCTCCGGGCCGAACACGAGCGGGTCGCCCTTCCCGGCCATCATGGGCGCCCCGGCGGACACCGTGGACCCCACGAACACCACGAACGGGACGATGACGTCGATGACCGCCAGCAGCGTCGACAGCAGCGCGTACCCCAGCTCCCGCCAGGTCGCGGTCTCCCGCAGCCGGAAGCCGAGCCAGGGCCGGAGGCCGGGGCGCGGGGGCGGGCGGTGCGGGGAGGGCGCGGGGCGCGGGTCCACCAGGCGCAGGCGCCGCCGCTCGACCGCGGCGTACCCGGCCGCCGACGGCGGGACCAGCGCCAGCAGCACCAGCCCGACGACGAACGGCGCTGTGAGCGTCCCGACGACGACCAGGCCCGCCACCACGGCCAGCCAGCCGGCCGACAGCGGATAGCCGGCCACCAGGAAGAGGACCGAACGCCAGGGCCAGGGCGAGAACAGGAAGCGCAGCGGGTTGCCCGCCATCGCCCGCCAGACCGTCCCGTTCGTCACGTGCCGACCGTATTCGATGCGCGGAGCAGGAGATCTCGGAGGCGCTCGTACGAGGCGTCCCAGCTCCACTCCTCCCGGACCCACGCCCGGCCCCGCTCGCCCATCGCCCGGCGGGTGCCGCCGTCCTCCAGCAGCCGGATCAGGCGGCCGGCGATCTCGGGCACGGAGTCGCCGTCGACGACGTGCCCCGTCTCGCCGTCCCGCACCGCGTCCGGGGCGCCGCCCGCGTTCCCGGCGATGACCGGGAGCCCGGCCGCGGCCGCCTCCAGGTAGACGATGCCGAGCCCCTCCGTCTCCAGCCCGAGGCGGCGCGACCGGCACGGCATCGCGAACACGTCGGCGGCGGCGTAGAACGGCGGGATCTCGGTGTGCGCGTGCCCGCCGGCGAACACCACGCCCTCCCCCGCCATCCCGTGCAGCCAGAAGTCCTGCGGCCCCGACCCGACGATCAGCAGCCGGGCGTCCGGCACGGCCTCGCGCACGGCCGGCATCGCGCGGATGAGCCGGTCGTTCCCCTTGCGCGGGACGAGCCGGGCGACGCTCAGCACCACCGGTGCGTCCCCCAGCCGGTGGCGCCGCCGGATCTCCGCGCGGGCGCGCGGGTCCGGCCGGAACGCCTCGGCGTCCACGCCCGGGACGAGCCGTGCCGTGCGGGCGCGCGGCCCCAGCGCCGGCGCGATCCGCGCCCGGGTGTGCTCGGTGAGGTACGTCACCACACCGGCCCGCGACCCGATCCGCCGCAGCACCCGCCGGAACCCGGGAACGCCCGCCCACCAGATCTCGTGGCCGTGCGTCGTGGCGACCGACGGCAGCCCGATGGCGTCCGCCAGCAGCCCGAGCGGCGCGGCGGCCCCGAACCACACGCCGTCGCAGCCGTGCGCCGCCGCCAGCCGCCGCGCGTTCCGCGCCACCCGCGGCGTCGGCAGCAGGGTCCGCGACCGGTCCCGGAACACGGGGAACGGCAGCGCCGCGTCGAACGCGGCCGCGCCCGGCTCGTCCGAGGTGTAGACGACCACCTCGCCGGGCGGGAACCGGCGGGCCAGCTCGTACACGAAGGTCTCGATGCCGCCCCGCCTGGGCGGGAAGTCGTTGGTGACGATCAGGCAACCAGGCACAGCTCGTCCTCCTGCTTCTGGGTGGGTGCGGGCGCGGCCAGGTGCGCCCAGAGGGCGAGGACGGCCGGGTAGACGAGGTAGCCCCAGCGGGTGGCGGGCATCAGCGCCATGGCCAGCAGCAGCCCCAGCGACAGCCTCAGCGCGGCGGAACGGGCGTCCCGCGGCGGCCGTACGGCCAGCGAGACGGCCATCCCCAGTGCCGCCAGGCCGAGCAGCGCCAGCGCGGCGGCGTGCCCGTACGCGCCGAGGTCGGCGAGCAGCCGTCCCGGCAGCGGGCTGGCGGCCGGCGAGTCGACCCCCGCCAGCCCCAGCGGGAAGCGCACCACGTTCAGGAAGAACCCCTGCGGGTCGATCGCCGCGGGCACCAGCACCCCGGCCGCGACGACGGCCCCCGCCGCCGCCGCGAACACCGCCGGCGGCCCGGCGGAGCGGTGGCGGGCGGCGACCAGGACGAGGCAGACGGCCAGCGCGGGCCAGGCGGTGGCCTTGAGCGCGGCGGCGAAGCCCATCGCCAGGCCGGCCGCGGCCGGACGGTCCCGTACGGCCAGGGCCAGGCCGAGGCAGGCGAGGGCGATGACCGGGAGGTCGTCGCCGCCGACCGCCAGGGGCAGGGCCACCAGGGGCGAGGCGGTGATGAGGAGCAGGCGGGCGTCCCGGCGGGCGGCGCTCGCGGCCAGCAGGCCGAGGAAGAGCAGGCCGAAGACGGCGCGGGCGTCGATCCCGGCGAGCGCGTGCGGCAGGCCGAGCAGGGCCATGCCGGGCAGGTACGGGTTGAACGCCTCGTACCCGCCGTGCGCCGCCGCCTCACCGGGGCTCAGGTAGGGGGTGTCGTGCTCCAGCAGGTGCGCGGCGGAGCGGTGGACGACGTCCACCTCGGGCTGGGCCTGGCCGAGGGCGGCGAGGACGGCCAGCGGCAGGACGACCGCTCCCGCGAGGACGGCGCCCGCGACCGAGGCCGGGCGCTCCCGGCCCCGGCGGCTCAGGGCGGCGAGCGCGCCGAGGGCGTACGCGGCGGCGGCGACCGCGCCCCACGTGCGGTGCGGCGCCAGCGCGGTCACGGCCGCCGTCGCGGCGGCGAACACCGCGCACGCCAGGTAGACGGCGGGTATCGGGACGGACCGCGGCCACGGCCGCGCGGCGGCGGCACGCGCGCGGGCAGGGCCGTGGGCGGGTGCATGGGCAGGGGACAGCGGCATCGGATTCGCTCCGGCGGGTCGGTGAGCTGGGCTTTCTCGCACCACCCAGGGAACCGCCGGAGCACCCCGGAGATCATTGGACCTGACCGCCGACCTCGCGGTAGACCTGGCCCTACCCCCGCGCTCGACCTGACGGGAGCCGACGGTAGGGAAGACCCCAGGACGGGCTTTCGGGATCACGCCAATGTGCCGGGACCCCGGTCCGGGATTGGCTGTACGGCATGGCACCCACACCCTCCGCACCGCCGCTCGCGCACGTCCACGAGGACCGGGTAGCGGCCGCCGTCGACCTCGTCCGCACCTACGGCTCCGGGGACGGCGCGGTCACGGCGCTGCGCGGCGTCTCCGTGGCGTTCGCGCGCGGCCGGTTCACCGCGATCATGGGCCCGTCCGGGTCCGGCAAGTCCACGCTCCTGCACTGCCTGGCGGGGCTCGACCAGGTCACCTCGGGGCGGGTGCTGGTCGGCGACGTGGACCTCACCCGGCTGTCGCGGACCCGGCTGGCGAGGCTGCGCCGGGACCGGCTCGGCTTCGTGTTCCAGTCGTTCAACCTGCTGCCGATGCTGACCGCCGAGGAGAACATCCGGCTCACCGGCCGGCTGGCGGGCCGCCGCGCCGACCGGGAGTGGTTCGGGACGCTGGTGGACGCGCTGGGCCTGAGCGAGCGGCTCGGGCACCGGCCCGCGGAGCTGTCGGGCGGGCAGCAGCAGCGGGTCGCTGTCGCGCGGGCGCTGCTCGGCCGGCCCGAGGTGCTGTTCGCGGACGAGCCCACCGGCAACCTCGACTCCCGCTCGGGCGCCGAGGTGCTGGGCTTCCTGCGGACCGCGGTGGACGACTTCGGGCAGACGGTGATCATGGTGACGCACGATCCGGCGGCCGCCGCGCACGCCGACCGGGTGCTGTTCCTGGCCGACGGCCGCATCGTGCACGAGCTCGACGCCCCCACCACCGACGCCGTGCACGCCGCGATGCGCCGGCTGGAGGGCTGACGACGATGTGGCTCATCGCCCGCCGGTCGTTCGCCGAGGGCTGGGTACGGCTGATCGCGACCATGCTGGCGGCCGCGTTCGCCATCGGGCTGATCGCCGGGTCGATCCAGTTCGCGATGCGGGCGCAGGCGGCCGTGTCGGGCAGCGACGCCAGCGAGTACGCGCGCGCCGACGTGCTCGTGCAGGGCGGGCAGGCGGAACCCGACGACCTGTACGCGCCGCCCTCCGGCCGCGTCCGGCCCGAGCGGGTCGCGGGACGCCCCGGGGTCGCCGCCGCCACCGGGGACGCCATGGTCGAGGCGGCGGTGTCCGGCCCGGACGGGAAGCCGATCCTCGCGCCCGCCGGCGGCCGCACGCTGCTGCGCCCCTGGGTGGACGACGCGCGGCTCAGCCCGTACACGCTCGTGTCCGGGCGGGCCCCGGCGGCGGCCGGCGAGGTCGCGGTGGTCCGGCACGTGGCGCGCGCCGGCGGCCTCCGTACCGGGTCGGACCTGACGATGGCGCTGCCCCGCTCGACCGTCCGCGCCAAGATCGTCGGCGTGGTGACCGTCCAGGGCCGGGACGCGGTCGCGGCCGGGGACCTGGTGCTGGCGCCGCCCGCGGCCGTCCGGGCGGCCGCCGGGCTGCCCGCCGGCACGTGGCAGAGCGTGTGGGTGAAGGCCGCGCCCGGCACGAGCGCGGCCCGCCTCCGCGCCGACCTGGCCCGCGACCTGGGCGGCGAGGTCACCGTACGGACCGCCGCCTCGCTCCGGAACGCGCAGGCGAGCGAGATGCGGACCGTGGGAGTGTCGGTCGGCGGCGCGATCGGGATGCTGGCGTCCGTCGCGGTCTTCGTCGGGCTGTTCGTGGTGGCGAACACGTTCGGCACCCTCGTCCGGCAGCGCACCCGGCGGCTGGCGCTGCTCGGCGCGATCGGCGCCACGCCCCGCCAGATCAAGCGGCTGATCCGGTTCGAGGCGCTGGTGCTGGGCGCGGTCGGCGCGGTCGCCGGCGTCGCCGTCGGCTACCCGGTCTCGGCCCTGCTCACCCGGCTCTTCGCCGCGGACGGCTTCGACATCTCGGCGGCGGACGCGCAGTTCGGCTGGATCCCGCTCGCCGTCCCGGCCGCCGCCGGAATCGCGGTGACCCAGCTGGCCGCCTGGCGCGCGGCCCGCCAGGCCGCCCGCGTCTCCCCCATGGAGGCGATCCGGTCGTCCTCCGCCGAGTCCGCCAAGCGGCGCTGGCCGCGGCTGCTGGGCGCCCTCGCCGTCTTCGGCTGCGCCTGGATGTTCTTCGGCCCCGCGTTCGCGATCGGCAACGAGGAGCCGCCCGGGCCCGAGCGGACCATCGGGCTCGCGGCCGTCCTGACGATCGGCGCGATGGTCACGGTCGCCGCGCTGGCCGTGCTGGCGCCGTTCTTCGTCGGCCCGCTGGGCGGCCTCGTCGGCCGGGCCGGGATGCTGCTCAGCGGCGAGGCCGGGCGGCTGGCCCGCGCGACGATCACCCGCAGCCCGCGCCGGGTGTCCGCGGCGGCCTCGTCGCTGATGCTGGGCGTGGCGCTGGCCGCCGCCACCGCGCTGATCATGCTGTCGGTGCAGGACCGGTTCGACGAGGCGGGACGGCAGGTCATGAAGGCCGACCGCGCCGTCGCCGCCGCGGAGAACGTCCCGCTCCCCCGCGACGTCGCCGGCCGCGCCGGAGCCGTGCCGGGCGTGGAACGGGCCGCCGCCCTCACCCAGACGCCGGTGAACCTCGTCAGCCCGCGGCCGCGCATTTACGGCTCCGAGGACACGACCCCGGTCTCGTTCACGGTCAGCGGCATCGACCAGGCGGCGCTGCCGCACGTCCTCGACCTCGGCGGCCGGCTCCGCGCCCTGGGCCCCGGCGAGATCGGGCTCTCCTCCGGCGTCATGGAGACCGCGCGGGTGAGGCCGGGCCAGAAGATCGTCGTACGCGGCGCCCAGGGCCGCGCGGAGCTCACCGTGGCCGGCGCCTACCACGACCCGTCCCACCTGTTCGCCGACCAGGCGCTCGTGGCGCCCGCGACGATGGACCGCCTCGACCCGGCCGCGCCGGCGCAGGCCGTCCTGGTCAAGGGCGGCGACCGGGCCGCGCTCGCCGCGGCGGTGGCGGACCTGCCGGGCGTGCGGATCCTGGACCGCCCCGCCTACGTCGACCTGGCCGCCGGCGCGTACACCAGCGGGCTCACCGTCGTGTACGGCTTCATCGGCATGTCGCTGCTGCTGTCGCTGTTCGGCATGGCCACCACCGTCTCGATGAGCGTCGGCGAGCGGACGAAGGAGTTCGGCCTGCTCGGCGCGGTCGGTGCGACCGTCGCCCAGATCCGCGCGATCGTCCGATGGGAGGCGGCCACGGTCGTGCTGCTCGGCACGCTCCTCGGCCTCGGCACGGCGATCGGCACGGTCGCGCTGATCCAGGCGGCGACGGGCAGCTCGTTCCTCGACCCGGTCCCGCCCTGGTGGCTGCCGATCGCCATCGCGGCCGGCGCCGCCGCCGTCACCCTCGCCACCACGGCTTTCCCGGCCCGCCGCGCATCGGACGTCCCCGTCCTGGAGGCCGCCAAAGCGGAGTAACCGGTCTCAGGAGGTGTAGGCGCCGCGGCGGTGGCAGCCGGTCAGGTGGTCGTCGACCAGGCCGCACGCCTGCATCAGGGCGTACGCGGTGGTCGGGCCGACGAAGCGGAAGCCGTTCCGCTTCAGCTCCTTGGCCAGGGCCTTGGAGCCCTCGGTGAACGCCGGGACGTCGTCCGCGTCCGCGTGCGCGGGGGCGCCGGGGTCGGCGTACCGCCAGGCGGTGGCGGCGAGGCCGCCGGGCAGGTCGAGGGCGGCGCGGGCGTTGGCGACCGCGGCCTCGATCTTGGCCCGGTTGCGGACGATGGCCGCGTCGCCCATCAGCCGCTCCACGTCGGCGGGCCCGTACGCCGCGACCTTCTCGGGGTCGAACCCGGCGAACGCGGCGCGGAACCCCTCCCGCTTGCGCAGGATCGTCAGCCAGGACAGCCCCGACTGGAACGCCTCCAGGCACAGCCGCTCGTAGAGCCCCTGGTCGTCGCGGACCGGACGGCCCCATTCGTCGTCGTGGTAGGCGATGTAGTCGGGCGCCGACACCCCCCAGGGGCAGCGGGCCAGCCCGTCCTCGCCGAGGATCGCGGTGGTCACCGCCCCGTTCTACCTCAGCGGTACGACAGTTCCGTCCGCCTCGGCGAGCCGGGCCAGCCGGCGCAGGCCGAGGGCCATGAACGCGCGGAACGCCGGCCCGGCGGCGATCCAGCCGGCCCGGCCGAGCGGCCCGAGCGGCAGGTCGAGGCGCTCGGCCCAGCGGATCCGGCTGCCGGCGCCGGGCAGCGGCGCCACGTCGAAGAACGCCTCGCCGCGCACCAGCCGCCCGGTGTGCCGGACGGCCACCCGGCGGCCGGACCGCCAGCCGGTGATCACCATCGTGTCGGTGAAGCCGAGGGGGCCGACACCGGTCCAGCCCTCCAGCTCGGCGCCGACGCCGTGGCCGCCGCGCGCCTCGGTGAACGGCATCCACTCCGCGTGCCGCGGCCAGTCGGTGAGCAGGGCGAAGACCTTCTCGGCGGGCGCGGCGGACTCGGCGTCGGCGTGCACGGCGATGCCGCTCACGAGCGCGCCTCCCGGGCCGCGTCGTGCTCGGGCTCCTCCAGGAACGCGTCGTCGTCCCCGAACTCGTCCTCGTCGCGGCGGTCGCGCTCGTCCTTCGTCAGGTCGATGGGCGGCCAGCCGGCGTCGGGGGCCGGCGGCCCGGACCGCTCGTTCAGCCTGCGGTGCAGGTCCGCGACCTGCTCCTCCAGGGCGGCGAGCCGGGCGTCGCGCTCCCAGACCGCCTGCCGGAGCTGCCCGATCGCATGGTCGGTGACGTCGGTCTGGTAGCCGAACATCGCCCGCGGCAGCCGCGGCGGCGCGCCGCCGGGCCGCGGGAGCAGCCCGTCCTCCGCGGACGGCAGCGGCGGATGATCGGGCCGCGGCCAGGTCAGCTCGCCGCCCCGGCCCAGGGCCAGCGCCACGACGGCGCCCAGCACGGCCAGGCCGGCCAGGACGAGGACCACAACCACGATCATGCTCCGATCTGTCTACGTGTCCGTAGGACGATCGTGCCACGCTTGGACGCATGGAGTCGCATGAGCCTTGGGTCCTGCCGTACGGCGCGCCCGTTCCGGCAGGTACGGCCGATGCCGGAACCGCGCCTCCGGCCGCGCTGGTGGAGGAGCTGGTCGCCGCCGGACGCCCGGTGCTGGTGACGCTGGCCCCCGCGGACGGCGGCGGAGACGGAGACGGGAACGCGAACGGAGGCGGCGGCGAGCCCGATCCCGGGATGCTCGCCGCCGCCTCCGTGTACGCCTGGCTGGGGGTGCGGGCGTTCCGCGCGCCCGAGAGCGCGCTGCCCGCGCTGCGGCAGGTCCTGGACATGGTCGCCGCCATCCAGGGCGCCCGCCCGCCCGCGCTGGCCCGCCGCGGCCTGGCCTGATCCCGGCGGGACCGGGCCGGGCCGCGCGGGGGCGCGTGGCCGCGTCAGTAGCGGACGCGGTGCCAGGGGCCGGTGATCGCGAACGTGATGCCCGGCGTCTGCCGGTTGGCGAACAGCGTCCGCCCGTCCGGGGAGAACGTGACGCCCGTCATCTCGCTGTCGTTGAACGCGTTGCGCGCGAACGCGAACGGCTCGCCCTTGCGGGTGGTGCCGACGAGGTACTGCTCGCCGTCGCCGTCCTCGGCCAGGATCACGCCGCCGCCGTACGGGGAGACGGTGATGTTGTCGGGGCCGTCGAACCGCCCGCCCGGCTTGAAGACCAGCTCCAGCTCGATGGTCTGCCTGCGCGGGTCGTACGCCCAGACCTGGCCGGCGTGGTCGGCGGCGGCGCCGTCGCCGGTGTCGGAGAAGCTGGCGACGAAGTACGCCTTGCCGTGGCCCCACCAGGCGCCTTCGAGCTTCTGGCTGCGGGTGATCTTCTCGTCCTCGAACTGCTTGCGGATCGAGGTCCGCGCCGCCGACGGGTCGGGCACCCGCACCCACTTGACGCGGAACCGCTCGCCCGGCTCCTGCACGACCGACAGGTCCGGCAGGCCGGGCACGTACATGGCCTCCAGGCGGCCGCCGTGCAGGTACGTGCCGTACTGGCCGCGGTGCGAGCGCGGCGAGAACCGGTAGAACAGCCCGAACGGCCCGGACGCGTCCTCGGTCAGGTACGCGACGTGGCTGTGCGGGTCGATGGCGACGGCCTCGTGCGCGAAGCGGCCCATGGCGGTGATCGGCTCGGGCCGGGTCCGGCGGCCGGTCGGGTCGACCTCGAACACCCAGCCGTGCGACTTGGTCTGCGCGCCGAAGCCCTCGGTCTCCTCGCAGGTGAGCCAGGTGCCCCACGGGGTGCTGCCGCCGGCGCAGTTGGTGGCGGTGCCGGCGATGCTGACCTCCTGGTCCAGCACGTTGCCGTGCCGGTCCAGCTCCAGCGTGGTGGTGCCGCCGTACGCGGCCGGGTCGTACACCAGGCGCTCGGGCGCGGTCGGCTTGACGCCGCTGGCGGTCTGCTCGTGGTTGCGGACCATCCGGATCGTGTCGCGGCGGCCGCCGGGGAACATGGCGGTGCCGTCGTGCTTGCCGGGGACCTTGCCGCCGCCGGGCATGGCGTCGCCCTCGGCGGAGATGGCCTTGTACGAGAACCCCTTGGGCAGGTCCAGGACCCCCTTGGGGTCGGGGACCAGCGGGCCGTAACCGTAGGCCTCCCCGACCTCGGCGCCGGCCGAGGTCTGGAAGACGGTGTCGAGGCTGCCGGCCAGGGCGATGGACAGGGCGCCCGCGGCGCCGCCCTTCACGACCCCGCGACGGGACACGGACATGGAGACTCCTTCACATCATTGCGATCAGCGAGGAGCCTGGTCCGCCGCCCTGAACCGGCGGTGAACGAGCCAGGTCCCATGGACAAACCCCCAGGACACAGTTCCGCAATGCGGACATGACCCGATGGGCTCGTCACGCGGTGTGATCAGAGCCCGTGGTCAGAGCCCGTGGTCAGAGCTCGGCTTCGGCGTAGTCCTCGGGGGTCGCCTCGATGCGGGGCTGGGAGCGCTCCAGGAGGTCGAACGCCTCGGTGACCGAGTCCGTCCAGCCGATCGCGTCGAAGATCTTCGCGCGGGCGAAGCCCTGGTCGGCGAGCGAGACCATCAGCTCGCGCAGCGGGTCGTACACGCCGGTCGGGTCGAGGATGACCACCGGCTTGGTGTGCATGCCGAGGACCCGCGCCGTCCAGATCTCGAACAGCTCCTCCAATGTGCCGATGCCGCCGGGCAGCACCAGGAACGCGTCGCTGCGCTCGTCCATCTGGCCCTTGCGGGTACGCATGTCCGGGGTGACGATCAGCTCGTCGTTGGCCTCGTCGGAGATCTCCACGCTGACCAGGCCCTCGGGGATCACTCCGACGGTGCGGGCGCCGCCGGCGCGGGCGGCCCGCGCGACGGCGCCCATGCAGGAGACCTGGGCGCCGCCGCTGACCAGGCTGTGGCCGCGGCGGGCCAGCTCGGCGCCGGCCTCCGCCGCCAGCTCCACATGCCGCTTGTCGATCTTGCTGGAGGACGCGCAGAACACGCAGACCGCGAGGGACGGACGTTCCAAGGCCACAGCCACCTTCACCGGGACGAGAGCAGGGACCTCCACTCTATTGAAGGGCGCCCCGGCCCGGCTCAGTCCAGGACGATGTCGACCCGTTCGATCTCGCCGCCCGCGAAGGGGAACGCGGGCGGGTGGTCGCCCACCGGCGAGCCGGTGTTCAGGCCGATGTCGAAGGTCTCGTCGATCGAGAAGATCGCGGGCGGGGTCGCGGCGAGGTGAGCGCCCGCGACCCGCGTCCCGTCCGCGGTGAGGACGAGCGTCCCGCCGCGCCCGATGCCGTCGCTGTCAGCGGTGAAGTCCACCCGGAGCACGTGCCGCCCGGGCTCCAGCGCGAGGCCGGGCGCCAGCTCGGCGACGGCCAGCTCGAACGTCCGGTAGACGAAGACGGGCCGGGCGGCGGTGTCGACGTACAGCGACCAGCCCGCGGCCCGCCCGCCCATCGTGGCGATGACGCCGCGCGGCCGGTCGCCGGTCTCCAGCGCCGCCGTGAGCGTCCACGACCTGCCGAGCATGCGGGGCGCGTTGCTCTCCGGGATGCCGACGGCGCCGGGGTAGTACGTGAAGCTCTTGCGGCCCCGGGCGAGGTTGGGCATGCGCGTGCGGGACACGCGGGCGTCGCGGAGCGGGAGGATCCCGACCCGGCCGGCCTCGCGCTCGAAGAGCCGCTGGAGTTCGGCGAGCCGTCCGGGCTCCGCCTCGGCGAGGTCGTTCGCCTGGCTGAAGTCCGCCTCCAGGTCGTACAGCTCCCAGACGTCGTCCTCGAACGGCCGGTCCTTCCCGGGGAGGCCGACGCCCCACGGGACGCCGCCGTGGTGCGCGGAGGCCATCCAGCCCTCGTGGTACAGCGACCGGTGGCCGTACACCTCGAAGTACTGGGTGGTGTGCCGCTCCGGCGCGTCCGGGTCGTCGAAGCTGTAGACGAGGCTCGTGCCGTGCATCGGCTCCTGGACGACGCCGTTCACGGCCTCGGGCATCGCCAGCCCGGCCGCCTCCAGGATCGTCGGCGCGATGTCGTTCACGTGCGAGAACTGGGTGCGCAGGCCGCTGCCGGAGATGCCGTTCGGCCAGGTCACCGCCATCGGGTTGCGGGTGCCGCCGAGGTGCGAGGCGATCTGCTTGACCCACTGGTACGGCGCCGTCATCGCCCAGGCCCAGCCCGCCGGGTACTGCGGGTACGACTCCGCCGTGCCGATCTCGTCGAGCCGGGCGAGGGTGCCCGCCGGGGACTCGTTCATGCCCTGGAGGGCGCCCATGTAGTTGATGCTGCCGGGCAGGCCGCCCTCGGCGCTGCTGCCGTTGTCGCCGACGATGTAGACGAAGAGCGTGTCGTCGTGCAGGCCGCCGCGCCTCAGCTCGTCGATCAGCCGCCCGACCTGGACGTCGGTGTGCTCCAGGAAGCCGGCGTACACCTCCATGAGGCGCTCGGCGACGCCGCGCTCGCGTCGGGCAGGCTCTCCCAGCTCGGGATCTCCTCGGGGCGCGGGGTCGTCCGCGTCCCCTCCGGTACGACGCCGCGCTCGATCTGGCGGGCGAGGATGGCGTCCCGCTCGGCGTCCCAGCCGTGCGCGAACCTGCCCCGGTAGCGCTCGCTCCACTCGGCCGGCACGTGCAGCGGCGCGTGGGTCGCGCCGGGCGCGAGGTAGAGGAAGAAGGGGCGGTCCGGCGTCATCGCGTGCTGCATCCGGATCCAGCGGATCGACTGGTCGACCAGGTCCTCGGTCAGGTGGTAGCCGGGGGTGTCCGGCGGCTCGACGGGCGCGGTGCCCTCGTACAGCGTCGGCTGGTACTGGTGCGTCTCCCCGCCGAGGAAGCCGTAGAACTTCTCGAACCCCTGCCCGGTCGGCCAGCGGTCGAACGGCCCCGCCTGGGACGACTCCCACGGCGGCGCGAGGTGCCACTTGCCGACGCAGGCGGTGCTGTAGCCGTGCTGCCGCAGGATCTCGGCGACGGTCGCGCACTCGGGGCGCAGCACGCCCTCGTACCCGGGGTGGGCGTTGGCGCTGTTGAGGACGGTCCCGACGCCGGCCGCGTGGGCGTCCCGGCCGGTCAGCAGCGCCGCGCGGGTCGGCGAGCAGATCGCCGTGGTGTGGAAGCGGTTGTACGCCAGGCCCTCGGCGCGCATCGCGTCCAGCGTCGGGGTGCGGATGGGGCCGCCGAACGTTCCGGCCGCTCCCCAGCCGACGTCGTCCAGGAGCACGACGACCACGTTCGGCCGCCTGCGCGGGGTCCCGGCCCCGGTTCCGGTCGCGGTCATCGGCGGGCCTCCTCGCGGGCCTGGGCGACCCACATCCGGCTGATACGGAAGTTCACCTGCGCCATGAGCGACGGCTCGTCGGCGGCGCGCCGCTCCAGAACGAAGTTCCATGAAGCCTAAGACGCATGTCTTAAGTGGTCAAGGAGTGCCTCCACGATCATCGGAACGGACTGAGTAGGGTGGTCGCCGTGAGCAGGGGCGAGACGGCGCCGGCGCCGGGCGGCGAGCGGACGGCGGCCGCGCAGGACACGCGCGCCAGGCTCATCGACGTCGCCGAGCGGCTGTTCGCCGAGTACGGGATCGAGCCGGTGTCGCTGCGCCAGGTCGGCATCGAGGCGGGCCAGCGCAACAACTCCGCGGCGCAGTACCACTTCGGGTCCAAGGAGGGCCTGGTCAACGCGATCATCACCAATCGCTCGCGGGCCGTGGACGCGCGCCGCGCGGACCTGGTCGACGCGCTGCGCCGCTCCGGCACGCCCGCCACCCTCACCGAGCTGGTCAACCTGCTGGTGCTCCCCCTGATGGAGACGATCGGCAGCTCCAGCGGGCGCACCTGGTACCTGCGCTTCCTGGCCAACGTGATGGACCACCCCATGGCCGACGCGCCCTGGCACGCGGCCCGTACCGCGCCCTCCGGGCCGGGCGCCGCGCCGTCCCTGCCCGACCCGCCGGACCCGCCCGGCCTGCGCTACATGCGCAGGGAGCTGAGGCGGCTGCTGCCCGGCCTGCCGGACGAGGAGTTCGAGCGGCGGATGCGCTGGCAGGTGATGATCACGTTCCGGGTGCTCGCCGACTACGAGCGGCACCGCGCCGCGGCGGCGCCCGGCGGCGGCCCCGCCGCCGCCCAGGTCGTGTCGGACCTGAACGCGATGCTGGTCGCCCTCCTGCGCGCCCCGTACCCCGCCGCCTGACCCCACCCGGGCACACCTCAGGCCCCCGGCCGCGCCACACGGTTAAGTAACGCTTCTTAACAATGCCGTCGACCGGCCGCGCAATCTCCTTTTCCCATCGCCTGCGTGGACAATACGTCCCGTCCCCCTGAACGGGACGCGCCCTATACAGCCCGCACCGCGCATTGGTTTCAAAGAGCGCCGACCGGCTCCGAGCAATCAGCGGCCATCGAATTCCCACCCCGAACGTAGGATCCCATGGCGCTCGATCTCAATCCCCCGGCGGCGCCGGGCTGACGGCGACCGAGTACTCGCTGTGGACGGCGCCGCTCGGCCTCGTGCCGATGTTCGCCGGCCCGCTCGGCGGCTTCCTGGCCAGGCGGATCGACGCCCGGCGGGTCCCGGTCGCCGCCGCCGCGTTCTTCCTCCTGACGATGTACCTGGGCGCCGGGCTGCCCGCGGACCAGGTGGGGGTCGGCGCCATGAACTCGCTGCCGGCCGCGTCCATGGGCAGCACCCTGACCGGCGTCGTCATGCCGGCCACGTGGTCGCCACCGACCCGGAGACGCACGCCGTGGTGCACGACCCGAGCGCGTTCACCAGCGGCTACCTGTACGCGGCGATCGTGGGCACGGTCGGCCTGGCCGTCGCCCTGCTGATGAGGCACGGCCGCAGGCCCGCGCAGGGCGGCCTGGCCGAGACCGGCGGGACGGCGCCCCGGACGGCGGCCGTACCGACCTGATCGTATCTACGCCGGGGAGGTCAGTCCTGGGCCTCCTCGGCGGCGGCCGCCTGGGCGCGCCGCTCGATCAGCTCCTGCTCGGCCCGGGTGTGTCCCTCCACGATGTACCGGACGGCGTCCTCCGGGTCGTCGGTCAGGTGGAACAGGTCCGGGTCCTCCGGCGAGATCGTCCCCTTGGGCAGCAGCGTGCCCTTGATCCAGTCCAGCAGCGGGCCCCAGAACTCGGTGCCCATCAGCACGATCGGGAACCGGGTGATCTTCCCGGTCTGGACGAGCGTGATCGCCTCGAACAGCTCGTCCAGCGTCCCGAACCCGCCCGGGAGCACCACGAACGCCTGCGAGTACTTCACGAACATCGTCTTCCGCACGAAGAAGTAGCGGAACTCCATCCCGATGTCGAGGTAATCGTTCAGCTTCTGCTCGAACGGCAGCTCGATGCCCAGCCCGACCGACAGCCCGCCGGCGTCGTCGCAGCCCTTGTTCGCCGCCTCCATGATCCCGGGCCCGCCGCCGGTGATCACCGCGTACCCGGCCTCGTGCAGCCGGGCGCCGATCTCCATGCCCAGCTCGTACTCCTCCGACCCGGGCTTGGTCCGGGCGCTGCCGAACACGCTGACCGCCTTCGGCAGCTCGGCCAGCAGTCCGAACCCCTCCACGAACTCCGCCTGGATCCGCAGCACCCGCCACGGATCGGCGTGCAGCCAGTCGGACGGGCCGCGGCTGTCGAGCAGCCGCTGGTCGGTCGTGGTCGGGGGGACGGCCTGGCCGCGCAGCATCGCGGGCCCCTGGCGGCGGGCGCGCGGACTCGATTCGGATGTCATGCCCATCACCGTAGCCAAGCCCGCAGGTCACCGGCCCCGCATTTCCGCGCGCGGAACCCCGCGTTCACCCGTCCACCGGGACGGAGTCAGCCGAGCCAGGCGAGCATGCGGCGCTCGCAGTCGGTGATCAGGGGCGTCTCGACGTACTCGTCCTTGGTGTGGGCCAGGGTGGGCTCGCCGGGGCCGTAGTTGACGGCCGGGACGCCCAGTTCGGAGAAGCGGGCGACGTCCGTCCAGCCGAGCTTGGCGCGGACCTCGGCGCCCGTCGCCGCGACGAACGCGGCGGCGGCCGGGTGGTCCAGGCCCGGCCGGGCGGCGGCGGCCGCGTCGACGATCTTCACCTCGAAGCCGGCGAACGTTTCGCGGACGTACGCCTCGGCCTCGGCCAGGGACTTGTCCGGGGCGAAGCGGTAGTTGACGGTGACGACGCACTCGTCCGGGATCACGTTCCCGGCCACGCCGCCGCGGACGAACACGGCGTTGAGGCCCTCGTGGTACTCCAGGCCGTCCACGACCGGGCGGGTGGGCTCGTACGCGCGCAGGACGTCCAGGATCGCGGCCGCCGAGTGGATCGCGTTCGACCCCATCCAGGCGCGGGCGCTGTGGGCGCGCTCGCCGCGGGCGGTGATCTCGGCGCGGAGCGTCCCCTGGCAGCCGCCCTCGATCAGCGCGCCGGTCGGCTCCATCAGCACGGCGAAGTCGCCGGCGAGCAGCTCGGGCCGGGTACGGACGAGCCGCTTCAGCCCGTTCCGCTCGGCCTCGACCTCCTCGCACTCGTAGAACACGTACGTGATGTCGCGGCTCGGCGCGGTGAGCGCGGCGGCCAGCTTCAGCGCGACCGCGACGCCGCTCTTCATGTCGGTCGTCCCGCATCCGTAGAGCCGGTCGCCCTCCACGCGGGACGGCAGGTTGCCGTTCAGCGGGACGGTGTCGAGGTGGCCCGCCAGGACGACGCGCTCGGAACGGCCCAGTTCCGTCCGCGCCACCACGGTGTCACCGTCGCGCACCACGTCCAGGTGCGGCAGCGGCGCCAGCGCCTCCTCGACGGCGTCGGCGAGCGCCTTCTCGTTCCCGCTCACCGACTCGACGTCGACGATCGCCGCCGTCAGTTCCACCACGTCCGCGTACAAGTCGAGCATGGTCAGCAAGCGTACGCACCCCGGCCGCGCCCGCGGGACCCCGGCAGGACATTGCCAAAAGTATGCGCTCCGGCCGCACCGAACGGAGTTACCGTCGATCCGACGGCAAGTTACGCAAAGTCACCGAAGACCACAGTTAGTAAACGGGAGGCAAAGATGGCCACCATCGAGATCAAGAGCTTCCGGCAGCCGGACGAGACCCGGAAGTTCGAGGGGAACGGGCAGGCCGACGTGGTGACGATGGCCGGCCGGCCGGTCGCGCGCGGCACGTTCGAGCCGGGCTGGCGCTGGTCGGACAACGTCCGGCCGATCGCGGGGACCGACCTGTGCGAGGTGTCGCACCTCGGCTACTGCCTCTCCGGCCGGATGCGGGTGCGGATGTCCGACGGCGCGCAGGAGGAGGTCGGGGCCGGCGACGTCGTCGCCATCCCGCCCGGCCACGACGCCGAGGTCGTCGGCGACGAGCCCTGCGTCCTGCTCGACTTCGGGGAGATCGCCGAGTACGCCAAGCGCTCGTGAGGCCGGCGGGTCAGCGCCGCACCGGCACGTGGTCGTTCAGCTGGACGGAGATCCGGTGGACGCTCGACGGCCGCGCCGGGACGTTGAGGACGTCGGCGTGGCCCGCGCCGCCCCGCGGGCGCGACACCACCGAGATCGTCCGGCGCTCGCCCGCGGGCATGAAGAGGTCGATGCCGGTCATGAACGGCTGCGCGAAGAAGTCCGGGATCGGGGCGGTCAGATCAGTGGCGCCGTCCTTGCCCGCGTCGTACGCGAAGACGCCGATCGCCCGCTTGGCCCGCGGCGCGTTGGCGGCGTTCAGCACCTCGCGGCCGTTGACGCGGAGCGAGTCGCCCGCCGCGCCCTGGTCGCCCCACCACTCCTTCTGGCGGCTGAACGTCAGCGCGGAGTGGCCGTCACCGACCTCCATCCGGGCCGCGAGCCCCTCCCCGGGCCGGCTCGTCAGCACCCGGACGAGGTTGTCGCTGCGGAGGAACGGCTGGAAGTACGTGTGGTGGACGGACGTGCCGTTCCACACCACCGCGAACTCGTAGTGCGCGCCGCCGTGCGCCCTGAACGGCCCCCACGATCCGTCGCCGGACAGCCGGTACGCCGCGTCGGGCCGCCGGGCCAGGCGCTCGCCCGTACGCGGGTCCACCCGGTAGATCTCCAGGCGGGCGCCCGCGGCGCCGGTGTTCGCGGGGAACAGCACGGCGCGGCCGGACAGCAGCGCGTGCCTCTGCGGGACGATCGCGGTGGTGCGCGGCGCCCGCCCGCCGTTGAAGAACGCGTAGAAGTGCCGGAACGTCTCGGCCGACGTCACCACCTGCGTGTGGGCCTGGTCGGACAGGTAGACGTTGGTCGCCCCGCCGACCGCGCGCTCGGTGGACCCCTCGCCCCAGACCGCCAGCGTCGGCACGCCGCCCGGCCGGTCGGGCGAGGTGGCACCGTCCAGGTTGACGTAGTGCGCCACGGTCGCGGCGCGCTCGGGGGAACTCCGCAGGTACGCCTGCATGAGGCCGGTTCCGAGCGAGTGCGCCAGCAGGTCCACCCTGTCCGTGCGGGCCTTCGCGCGGAGCCGGGCGATGCGCCGGTCCAGGGACGCGTAGACCTCGTCGCGGGTGTTCTCCACGAACAGCGAGTCGTACTCGTGGGCCTCGATCAGCCCGGCCGGGAAGCCGTTGCTCGCCAGCCGCCGCGCCTGCGTCTCGAACTGCTGGCCCGACCCGCTGAACCCGTGCACGAAGACCACCGGCCGTACCCGGCCCGGCGGCGCGGCCGCGACGGGCGCCACCGCGGTGAGCACCAGCAGGAACGCGGACACCAGGGTGGCGAACCGTCGGAACATCGCGTGACCTCTCTCCGCAGCCGGCCCCCGATGACCCGTCCACAGCCTCCGATCACCCGCCGCCGCGGTCAAGAGATCTCCGGCTCCGCTGGGGAACCCCACAACGCCCGCCGCCGGTTCCCACAGGAAAGGCCCGCGGCGCCGTGCGCCGCGGGCCCTTCGCTCGTCCAGGTCAGGTGTTGATGCCGTGGTCGCGGAGGATGTCGTTCAGCTCCGCCTTGTCGTGCCGCCGGCCCTCTTCGAGGCGCTTGAGGATCAGCACGGCCGGCAGGCCGAACGTGCCGCCCTTGAACTCCTTGTAGCGGGTGCCGCCGACGGCCACGCACCAGTCGGGGATGCGGCCGCGGCTGATCTCCTCGCCGGTCTCCACGTCGATCACCGGCATCGAGGCGGACAGGTTCGTCCCGGAGCCCACCACGGCGCCCTTGCCCACCCGGGCACCCTCGACGATCATGGAACGGCTGCCGATCATGGCCTCGTCCTCGATGATCACGGGGACCGCGTTCGGGGGCTCCAGCACGCCGCCGATGCCGACGCCGCCGGACAGGTGGACGTTCTTGCCGATCTGCGCGCACGACCCCACGGTCGCCCACGTGTCGACCATGGTGCCGGAGTCCACGTACGCGCCGATGTTGGTGAACGAGGGCATCAGCACGACGCCCGGCGCCAGGTGCGCGCCCCAGCGGGCGATCGCGCCCGGGACCACGCGGACGCCGTCCAGCCGGGTCTTGAGCGGGATGCGGTCGTGGTACTGGAAGTCGCCGACCTGCGAGCGCGCCATGCCGAGCACCTTGAAGCTCATCAGGATGGCCCGCTTGGCCCGCTCGTCCACCACGACCTGGTCGGTCGCCGGGTCGACCTGCGCGACCCGGGCCTCGCCGGAGTCGATCTGGTCGACGGCCGCGACGATGGCCGCGCGGGCGTCGGTGTCGTCCGGCGTCAGGTCGGCGCGCCGCTCCCACAGCTCGTCGATGGTGCCGGAGATCGGGCTGGTGAACGTTTCGGTCATGGACCCTGAGCTTACCGGGGGCCATCTCCCGGTACGGTCTTCGCGTGGGTGCATGGGCGAAGTTGAAGGCACGCGCCGGGTCCGGGCGCCGCCACCCGTGGCGCTGGACCGGCGTGGCGGTGGTGATCGTCATCGCGCTGGGCGCCGGCGGCTACGCGGCGTTCCACCGCGCCCGCCCCTACCTGCACGGATCCAACTGCGAGGTACGGACCACGAACGGCAAGATGCCGCTGGACCTCGAACAGGCCGCCAACGCCTCCACCATCGCGGCCGTGGCGTTCCGCAAGCGCCTCCCCGAACGCGCCTCGGTGATCGCGTACGCGACCGCGATCCAGGAGTCGCACATCCGCAACCTGCCCGGCGGCGACCGCGACTCGGTCGGGATGTTCCAGCAGCGCCCGTCCCAGGGGTGGGGCAGCCCCGAGAAACTGCGCGATCCCGTCCAGGCCACCAGCAAGTTCTTCGACGCCCTGGTCAAGGTGAAGGACTACCTGGACCGCGACCTGCACGACGCCGCGCAGATCGTCCAGCGCAGCGCCGACGGCGACGCCTACGCCCAGCACGAGCCCCAGGGCAAGATCCTCGCCCGTGCCTTCACCGGCCGCGAGGCCGCCTCCGTCCGCTGCTGGTTCCCGCCGGGCGAGAAGACCGCCCCGCGCCGCGCCGAGGCCCTGCGGGAGATGCGCCGCGCCTTCGGTGGAAGGCTCCAAGTGGACACGCCACAAGCCTCCCTCACCCGAACCGAAAACCAGGCCATCAGCCCGGCGTCCTCCCCCGGCCACGACGCCGTGAAGGTCACCACCGCCCGTACCGGCTGGGCCGTCGCCCACTGGGCCATGACGCACGCCCAGGCGTACGGCCTCACCGAGGTCCGCCACGGCGGCAAGCGCTGGCTCGCCGCCGCCGGCCACGACGGCTGGACCCCCGACAAGACCGCCCCCACCGACCGAGTCCTCATCCGCTGACCCGGCGCATCGGTAGCCTCCGAGGTAGGATAAAGAGCATGAGCGAGCCCACCCAGAAGTACTCGATCACTCTGCCTCGCGACATCGCCGAAGCGGCGCGTGCTCGCGGTGGGCGCTCCGGCCTGTCCTCCTACGTCGCCGCAGCCGTTGCCCGCCAGCTGGAACGAGACCAGCTCAACGAGCTGATCATGGTCGCGGAGGCGGAACACGGCCCGATCGGCGACGAGGAGATCCAGGCCAAGCGGGACGCGCTCCAGCACGCCCGTGACGAGCAGAGCGGCTCCAGCGCGGCATGAACCGCGCGGGAGCCACCCCGGCGGGAACGCTCGTCCTCGACGGCGAAGGCCTGGCCAAGGCCGTCCTGCGCGACCGTGAGGTGACCGGCTGGCTGGCCCTGGCCCTGGCCGACGACCTGCGGGTCATCACCAGCGCCGCGACGCTGGTCGAGGTCATGCACCCCGGCATCAACCGCGCGGCCCTCGAATGGACGCTGTCCCGCATCGTCATCGAGCCGGTCACCGACACCATCGCACGGCAGGCCGCCGCGCTCCTGGCCGACGGAGCCCGGCACGGCCACAAGCACGCCATCGACGCCATGCTCTCGGCCACCGCCCTGGCGTCCGCGGGCCCGGTCACCGTGCTGACCTCCGATCCGGACGACATCGTCCATCTGTGCGGCCCCCGCGTCACGGTGATCAAAATCTGAGGGCGCCGGCCAAACGGTACAGCGTGGAAACAGCCTGAAGCCGATCTGACAGGGATCTGAATGCGCCGGCTGCTTGGCTCGTCCCGTCAGCAAGGCGTCAGAAGGGAGCGTCCGATATGCGCGGCAGAAAGGTCCTGCTCGCCGGTCTGGTCTTCATGGCGGCCGGCGCGAGCACGGCGACGGCCGCCCAGGCCGGCCCCATAGCGTCCGGACGAGTGACTCTGCACGGAAGCCCGGCGGTGGTGACGGTCACCTACACCACCTGCGAAGATCTGGGGCAGACCCGCACGAACGGCGTCTTCACGAGCTTCACCAACGCCCCGCCGCCGGGCTGCCAGGTGGTCCTGTCCAACCGCACCGCGTCCATGGTCCTGTGCGCGGGCCGCGGCTCCATCCCGCCCGCCTTCCGCCAGGACCCCTGGCTCCAGGTCGGCCCCGGCGAGACCCGCCCCTGCGGAATCACCACCACCTCGCCCCGCTGACCGGCCGCAGGACCACGCACACCCCGGTCCCACCGGCAACGCGCACCCCGAACCACCCCGGCCCGGCCGTAACGCCACCCCGACCGGGCCGGGGTTTCCATCAGCCCGCCCCGCCTGTGCAGCACTCCTAACACAAGACCGTCCACCGGCTGGCGCGGTGACCACTCACCCTCGCCGGGGGTCGCCTCAAGACGTTGACTCGTGGCGTGTCTCTCTCCAAGAGCGCCGCGAAAGGCGGACACGCCACGAGTCAACACGGCGGGCCGGCAGGTGAACACGGTGAACGTTCTCGGTCACCGCGCTAGGACTCAAGCTCACCGCGCTTCACTCGCACGAGCAGCCCCGCGAACGCCGGACGCCCGAACACCAGGCGATCACCGTCCGGATCCTTGGAATCCCGTACCCAGACCTCACTGGCCGCCGCCGCCAACTCCACACACGCGTCATCATGCCCACCGCCACTACGGGAGCTTTTACGCCACTCGATCACTCGTACATCCTCAAGGTCTCTTTGATCAGGGCCTTGGAATCAGCCCGAGGTAGGGCAAGTGCCCCAATCTCATCGAAACGCACTTGAAGGACGGCGCTTTCGTCACTGGCTTCGACAAGCCTTCCGGCCAGTTGGGCCGCAGCGTAGGAGACCCCCTTACCTCCCACCGTCATGACCTGGAAGTTGCCCTCATGACCGGAGTGCCAGCCGGCCGTTCGTGGTACGACCCTGATGCAGACCCGGTCTCTTTCTGCCAGTTCAAGCAGGAAGCGCAACTGGCCCGCCATGACGTCAGACCCGCCCACGACGTTCTCCAGCGCTTCTTGATCGATAAGGATCCACAGATAGGGCGGATTTCTACGCTGAGCACTCCCTGCCCGAACCGGGACGAGGGCCGCGGCCCGTGCTTCGCGCGTTCCGAGACCGCGGGCCGACCGGGCGCGGCCGGGGCGGCGGGTCAGTCGCCCGGCCCGCGTGCCGTTCCGGCGAGGTACGAGGCGGCGAGGCGTTTGGGGGCCGACAGGCGCCAGGCGTCGGTGACCAGCTCGGCCAGCTCCTCGGCGTCGACGCGGTCCAGCCGGACGGCTACCCAGCCGAAGCGGCCGGACGTCCAGGACACGGTGAAGACGTCCGGGTCCTCCGCCGTGAGGGCCGCCTGCTCCTCCCTGGTGGCCTTGAGCATGGCCGTCGCCTCGGCCTCGTTCAGGTAGGCGAACCCCTTGCCGCGCACCCGGAAGCCGCTCATCTCCTCCGACCATCCCTCGCGCTGCTCGACCTCGGGCAGCGCGAGGACGGTCTCCAGGAACGTCTCGACACCCATGCACCCGATGCAACCACCCGCCTCCGACATTCGGCGGGCAGGATGGACGGTGTGCGGGTACGTCCGATAACGCCTGAGCTGCTGGTCGCGGAGCTGAGCGACCGGCTGGCGGCCGCCTCGCCCGGGGAGTGGGTGCGGGTCGCGGTCGACGGGCCGCCGCCGGCGGCGCCCGGGGAGCTGGCGGATTCGCTGGTGGGGCCGCTGCGGGAGCGGGGGCGGGACGTCCTGCGGGTCTCGGCGCGCGACTTCCTGCGGCCGGCCTCGCTGCGCTTCGAGTTCGGCAGGGACGACCCGGACGCGTTCCACGACGACTGGCTGGACACGGGCGGCCTGCTGCGGGAGGTGCTCGCGCCGCTGGACCCGGGCGGTACGGGCAAGGTCCTGCCGAGCCTCTGGGACGCGGAACGGGACCGCGCGACGCGGGCCGACTACGTGGACGTGCCGCCCGGCGCCGTCCTGCTGCTGGACGGGGCGCTGCTGCTGGGGCGGTGGCTGCCGTTCGAGGTGACCGTTCACCTGGCGATGTCGGAGTCCGCGCTGGCCCGCCGGACGCGTGCCGCGGACGCCTGGACGCTGCCCGCGTACGCGCGGTACGAGGCGGAGGCCGATCCGAGGAGGGCGGCGGACGTGGCCGTCAAGGTGGACGACCCGCGCCGCCCCGCCCTGATCGAGGATCCCGGCTAGCGGTGGCCGGGACGGTCAGGGGCGCGGCAGCATGCACATGGTGTCGAGGCCGAGGACGCGGTTGAGGCGGCCGAAGGCCAGCCAGGAGCCGATGCTCATCGACAGTTCGACGATCTCCCGCTGGGTGTAGTGGGCCGACATCCGCGTCCAGAACCCGTCGTCGAGGTTGTGGTGGTCCTCGGCGTACCGTTCGGCGTATTCGGCGGCCAGGCGGGTGCGGTCGTCGAAGCGGTCGGTGGTGCGCCATTCGGCGACGGCGGCGGCGAACTCCTCCTCGACCTTCTCGCCGTCGCGTTCGGTGCGCCAGTCGAGGCAGAAGACGCAGCCGTTGATCTGGGCGATGCGGAGCCGGGCGGCCTCGAACTCGCGCAGGCCGAGGGTGGTGTGCTCGTACACGGCCAGGGAGAGGTGGGACGCGGCGGGGCCGATGCCGGGGACCATCTCGCCCCAGACGTAGGTGATCGGGTCCTTGCCCTCGGGGACGTCGATGTTCACGGCTTGCCTTTCCGGGTCGCGCCGAGGCGTCCGACGGCGGGGCGCAGGGGGACGTCGAGGGCGTCGTAGAGGCCGGGTTCGGCGTCCAGGAGCCAGTCGATGGCGCTCACCAGGCGGCCGACCGCGGTGGCGTTGCCGCCGGCGGCGCGGTTGCCGCCCTCGTCGGTGGCCTCGACGGAGACCTCGATGCGGGGGCGGCCCTCGATGATGACGCGGTGGGCGCCGTCGCCGCCGTCGGGGGGCGTGGGCCAGTCGGGGGCGCAGGACGGGTGGATGCGGGTGACGTGCTCGATGACGATGAGCGGCTCGCCGGCCACGATGCCCTGGACCTCGAAGCGGATGGCGCCCTGGGTGCCCTCCTCGAAGTCGCCCATGGTCGCGGTGGTGACGGTCTTCTCCAGGGGGCGGCGGTCGAGGGTCTCGCGGATCTCGTCCAGCTCGACGCCGAGGGCGCGGGCCATGAGGCGGACCTGGCCGCCCCAGACCATCGTCGGCACGGTCGGCGCGATCATGGGCGGCTCGTAGTCCATCGGCTGGCCCATGCCGACCAGGTAGCGGACGGAGTCCGGCTGGTCGTAGGTGGAGTAGTCGAAGATCTCCTGGCAGCGGATCACGTCGACGACGCTGCCGAGGCCGCTGATCAGCAGCGGCAGGACGTCGTTGCCCCAGCCGGGGTCGACGCCCGAGACGAAGAGGGAGCCGCCGCCCTCCTTGATCGCCGCCAGGACCGGCTCGCGCATCTCGGGCGGCGCGTTGCGCTGGTCGTAGAGGGCGTAGAGGGCGGGGCTGACGACGACCGCGCCGGCCCGGATCGCGCGGACGATGTCGGCGAGGGCGTCGTCGGGGCGGATGTCGCCGGACGCGGCGTACACCACGGCCTGCGGCCGGGCGGCGAGCACGGCGTCGATGTCGTCGGTGGCCGCCACGCCGAGGTCGCGGCCGAGGCCGCCGAGGTCGCCGGCGTCGCGGCCGACCTTGGCGGGGTCGTGCACGATCACGCCGGTGAGGTCCAGCGCCGGGTGGGCGTCGACGGCGCGGACGGCCAGACGGCCGACGTTGCCGGTGCCCCAGACGATCGTCGAGATCATGGGCTGGACGCTAACAGGGGCGCGCTCCGGCGTACATAGCAAGTGCTTGGTTGCTTTTGGTGGCGGCACCGTGACCAGGAGTTTTCGGACATAAGTTACTAACCAGTACATAGTGACTGTGCACTGAAAGCGATGTAGAACTCGTTTCAATCCGCCGAGAGTGAGGGACGTCACATGGGCGATTCGTCCGTGCATGGCAAGGGATCCGCGCGCATCACACGCCGCGGGTTCATGGTTGGAACCGGTTCTATCTTGGGGTTGGGGATCATGGGCGGCACCGCCCGTGCCGTCGCCGGCCCGATCGGCGACGGGGCCCGCGTCCCCGTCCTCATCATCGGTACCGGGTACGGCGGCTCCGTCGCCGCCCTCCGCCTCGCGCAGGCGGGCGTCCACGTGCACATGATCGAGATGGGCCAGGCGTGGGAAACCCCCGGGAGCGACGGCAAGATCTTCGCCAATACCCGCAGCCCGGACGTGCGCTCGTACTGGCTCCGCACCCGGACCAAGCAGCCGCTCAGCAACTTCCTCGGCTTCCCGCTCGACAAGAACGTCCCCCGCTACACCGGGATCCTGGACGCCGAGGACTTCAGCGGCATCACCGTCTACCAGGGCCGCGGCGTCGGCGGCGGATCGCTGGTGAACGGCGGCATGGCGGTCACGCCCCTCCGGGAGCGCTTCAGCGCGATCCTCCCGACGGTGGACGCGAACGAGATGTACAGCACCTACTACCCGCGCGCCAACGCGGGCCTCGGCGTCAACCACATCGACCCGGCCTGGTTCGACAGCACCGACTGCTACCAGTACGCGCGCGTCGGCCGTAAGCACGCGCAGCGCTCCGGGTTCCCGTTCGTGTTCGTCCCCAACGTGTACGACTTCGACTACATGAAGCAGGAGGCGGCTGGAACGGTCCCCAAGTCCGCCCTGAACGCCGAGGTCCTGTACGGCAACAACGCGGGCAAGAAGTCGCTGCAGAAGACGTACCTCGCCCAGGCCAAGGCGACCGGCCGCGTCACGATCTCGCCGCAGCACAGGGTCACCTCGGTCGCCCCGGCGGCCGGCGGCGGCTACACCGTGGCCATCGAGGTGATCGACACGAGCGGGAACGTCACGTCCACCAAGAGCGTGATCGCCGACCGGGTGTTCTTCGCGGCGGGCAGCGTCGGCACGAGCAAGCTGCTGGTCAGGCTCAAGGCGACCGGGGCCCTCCCCAACCTGAACGCCGAGGTCGGCAAGGGCTGGGGCGACAACGGCAACGTCATGTGCGGCCGCGCCAACCACATGTGGGACCCGACCGGAACGCTCCAGTCGTCCATGCCCACCGGCGGCATCGACAACTGGGACGCGGGCGGCGCGTTCGCCGAGGTGGCGCCGCTGCCGACCGGGATCGAGACGTACGCCTCGTTCTACCTGTCGATCACCAAGAACCCGAACCGCGCCCAGTTCACGTACAACAGCGGCACGGGCGCGGTCGACCTGAACTGGCAGACGGCCTGGAAGCAGCCCTCGATCAACGCCGCCAAGACGATCTTCGACAAGATCAACAGCAAGGAGGGGACGATCTACCGGACCGACCTCTTCGGCGTCTACAAGATCTGGGGCGACCACCTCACGTACCACCCGCTCGGGGGCGCCGTCCTCGGCAAGGCCACCGACAACCACGGCCGCCTGCACGGCCACCCGGGCCTGTACGTGATCGACGGCGCGCTGATCCCGGGCAACACCAGCGTCAACCCGTTCGTCACGATCACCGCCCTGGCGGAGCGCAACATCGAGCGCATCATCGCCACCGACCTCCGCTGACCGCCTGAGGAAGCCGGCCCGCGACGCCGCCCGGACCGGCCCCCGGACGGCGTCGCGGGCCCCGCGAACGTGCCGGCGCGCGCTCAGGCACGCGCCGGCACGCCGCCGCCCAGCACCAGCCAGAGAACGCCCGCCGCAAGCAGCACCACGACGGCCAGCACCAGGAGCGCGAGGGCCGCGACTCTGCGCGTTCGCCCGGCCCCGTCCGGGCGCGCGGGCTCGGGCACGGAGCCCGCGGCAGGGTCGGAACGGACGGGGGCGTGCGTCCGGCTGAGCCAGGCGGGCGGGTCACCCGGCATCTCCGTGAAGTCATCAGGGCTGAGGTTCTGGCCGAACTCGGGTTCCACATAGCCCTTGAAGATGGCGGTGTCGACCACCGTGAGCACCATGCCCGGCGGGGCCTTCGCCAGTTCGGCCCGGATCCTCTCGCCGTCGGCCATGGCCACGGCGCAGTCGCGCCCCGGCCCGATGAGGCGGCCCAGAGTGCTCTCGCTGGGGCCGCAGGAGAACGACAGGATCGCCTTGAGCCGGGCCGCCTCGGCGGAGGCACGGTTGTGGCGGGCCAGCTTCCTGGCCAGCGACCCGGGCAGCCCCTCGACGGCCTCGTCCACGGGCGTCTCGACGGGCATCGCACAGAGCAGGCCGTCGCCCTCGGAGAACCGCTCCGCCTCCTCCGGGCGGTTCCCGGTGGCACGCAGGGCATGGTCGATGAACTCGTCGAGCAGGCGTGCCCGCTCTCTGCGCGCATGCACCGGGCAGCCATCGGCAGGGCCGAACGTCACCAGAACATGCAGCATGCTGACTGGGCCACGTCGCCCAGGCGAATCGAACATGGCGGAAGCATGCCGCGATCTCCCTAAGGCCAGGGGCGCCTGGGACGACGTTGTGCCCCGTACAGGACACAACGGTCACAGCCGCGCGTGCACGCGCAGGCGGTCCATGTCGAGCACGAAGATCACTGCTCGCCTGGTGTCGATGACGCCCTCGTCGCGCAGCGCGGAGAGGGCGGAGCTGGCGGCGTTCCGGCTGGCGTTGACCAGGGAGCCGAGCTCCTCCTGCTTCATGCCGACGTCCAACTCCCACCTGCCGGCGGCCTCACGGCCGTGCCGCTCGACCAGCTCGACCAGGGCCCGCGCCACGCGGACCTCGGCGGGAAGCGAGGCCTCCGACCGGCGCCTCACCTGGGCCCGCGTCTTCTCCATCGCGGACGCGCGGATACCTCTCTCGATCCGCGGCCGCGCCGTCACCAGCGCGGCCAGCCGGTCGAACGGCAGCTCCATGACGACGCCGTCGCGCTTGGCCGTGAGCACCGTCGCGCACCGCGCCCCGCCGTCGAGGAAGGCGAACTCCCCGACGATGTCGCCGCTGGAGCGGATGGCGTGCAGAACGGGCTTGCCCCGCGGCGGGACGGCGCCCTCGCCGGTGGAGACCTTGACGACCGCTTCGAGCAGGAGGAACACCGAATGGCCCCGGTCCCCCTGCCTCATCAGCACCTCGTCCTCGCCGCACCGGCGCGGTACACCGAGGCTCAGCATGGCCTCCACGTCGAGGTTGCCGATCCCGGCGAGGAAGCTGTCGGCCCGCCATTCCTCGCTGTACCGCGCGAGGAGGCTCCGGGCGTCATCGTTGTCGATCACTGTGCGTCCCGAGAATGACGGCGGGCCGTCCGGCCTCGCCAGCACGAGGAGCAGAAGGAGGAGCAGAACGCGCGGACTGGTCGCCGCGCGGAGTGAGTGCCCCGGGCAGGGCATACGGCGCGGTACGCCGCCACCCGCCCGGATTCTCCCGGTTAACGTGCCAAATATGACATCTCTTGTGCACCGCCTGCACACGTTCTGGCGGTTCTCCGTTCCCGCGCCGACCCTGCGGCGGCGGATCGCGGCCCTCGCGGAGACGGAGGCGGTCATGCGCGCCGCGCTGGAGGAGTCGGGCGTGCGGCCGGACGAGGCGCACCCGCGCGGCGGCGCCTCCGGCTGGTCGGCCGCCCTTCCCGCCGGCGCCGACGCGGCCTGGTCCTGGCCGAGGCGCCCCGGCGGGGGCGGCTCCTGCTCGCCGGTCACAACGAGCGCCGGATCCCCGCGGCCCGGCTCCGGATCACGGCGGCGTTCGCGATCGGGCCGGCCGCCGAAGGGCCGTTCGGGCCGCTCGGTCCCGGCCCGGACGAGGCCGAGGCGCTGAGCCGCACCGCCGCCCCGGGCACGCCCACGCCGTTCACGACCGTGCTGTCGGGCGCGCTGTACGAGGGATACGTCGTGCCGGAGTTCCGCGCCGACCTCCTCCCGGAGGACTTCGAGCCCGTCGACGCGGGCGGCGCGAAGGCGTGGCTGCACGGGTCCGGTGGTCTCGGCGACCCGGCGTCCGGCGCCGGGCACGCGGGGGCGCAGGGCGTCGCGCGGACCGCGCTGTGCGTGGCGGCGGACATCAAGGGGTGGAGTTCCCGGAGCGTTCCGGAGCAGATCCGCGCCCAGCAGGACCTCGTCGAGGTGACGCGCGCGGCGCTGCGGCTCGCGCGGCTGCCGGAACGGATCGAGCAGACCGCCGGGGACAGCGTCCTGATCATCGCGCCCAGCGGCATCGACGAGAGCGCCGTGATCCCCGACCTGCTGTACGGGATGCGCGTCGCCCTGCGCGCGAACAACCGGCCGCTCGTCCCGTCCGCCAGGCTGAGGCTCCGGCTCGCCCTCACCCGCGGGCCGGTGGTGCCGGGCCCGGCCGGATTCGGCGGCGACGCGGTCATCTCCTGCTTCCGGCTGCTCGACGGCCCGCCCGTCAAGCGCGCTCTCGGCGACGGCACGGACGCCGACCTGGCGGTGATCGTCTCCACCGACCTCTACCGCGACGTGGTCAGGCACGGCTTCCGCGGCCTGCGCCCGGAGGAGTTCCGGCGGGTCCGCTGCGAGTTGCCCGGCAAGGGCTTCGCCGAGGACGCCCGGCTGTACGTCCCCGGCCACGTGCCCGCGAGCGCGGACGAGGAAGCGTGGCTGTGAGGGACCGCGGTTGCCCGGCGGCGGAACGACAAGGAACTTCATAGTGCACAAAATGCCTTAAAAGAACATCATCGTCCCGGAAACAGAAGTGCCCGGACAAACCCGGACGCCTCCCTCCCCATCGCCGGCCACCGAGGCCTCCGCCGAGGAGACCCCGTACCTTTCAGTATCGAATCTCGTTCGATAATTCATCTCCACCGGAAGGCTTGCACGGAGCCTCAGAAATGTGGATATTAGCCGCGGCACCCGAGGCTCACGGCTACCGTGGAGGACCATGATGGAGCAGTTCGGCCGAGACGGTCGGCCTTCGGGTCCGCCGGCCGACCGGAAACGAATGATCGCCGACCTGATCGGCGATCTTCACCTACTTCGGTCGTCGGCCGGGCAGCCGTCGCTGTCCGCCATCGAAAAGCGCGCGGAAAAGCTCAAGAATTCGGGAGACCGGGTCTTCGGCGTGCGAGTCGCCGCGCTGCCCAGGTCCACGGTGCACGATCTGCTCCGCCGCGCCCGCAGCCACTCCCTCCGGCCCGAACTCGTCGAATCGATATGGGCCGTGCTGCTCCATATCGCCGCCGAGCGCGGCAGGACTCCCGACCGGCCGGAGTCCCTGCTCAGTCTGGACACACTGCGTCGGCGGCTCGAAGCGATCAATCTGCCGGAACGGGCGGCGGCCGCTCCCCCGCCCGCCGCCTCCGAAGGGCCGGCGACCTCCGGCGGGCCCGCGGGCGGCCACGGCACGGGCGCCGGTCCGCATGCGGCGCTCCACCCGTTCGGCAGGCCACCCGGGGGCGATGACGAGGACGCCCAGCGCCAGTGGCTGCTCGACGCCGCCGAGGCGGCGCCGTCCTGGTGGCCACGCGGCGCGGCGCTCGTACCCGAGTGGCTCGGGACCTACCTGACGCTCGAACCCGAGGCCGAGGAGGTCCGCGCCTACGCGCCGCATTCCCTGCCAGGGCTGCTGCAGACCCCCGACTACGCCTACGAGGCGTACCGCCGCGAGCGCCCGGGGACGAACGCACGGGATCTGGCCGCCCTGGTCCACCTGCGCATGCGGCGCCAGGAGCCGCTGCGGCGGCCGGACGCGCTGCGGCTCTGGGCGGTGATCGACGAGAGCGTGCTGCGGAACGGGTTCTGCGGCCCCAGGGTGATGCGCGACCAGCTCGGCCACCTCATCGCGCTCTCCGGGCGGCCGAACGTCACCGTCCAGGTGATGCCGCTCCACGCGCACGGCCACGACGCCACCGGCGGGCCGCTCACGCTCCTGCGCTTCCCGGAACGCGGGCTTCCCGACATCGTCTTCGTCGAGCAGCATGATCGCGGCCTGTACCCGCATAAGAGCGGCGACGTCAGCCACTACCGGGAGGTACTGGTCCGGCTGGCGATAGAGGCCATGCCGCCCGAGGAGAGCATCGGATTCCTGGAAGTGCTGCGCGCGGATTGGCCGGAATGATCCATCGGGTTGGGTGACGGGCGGGTCGTCTGTTCTCATGGAGCGACGCCGTCACGACCCCCCGGAAGGCGATCATGAGCAGTGACGACCCGGAATTCTGGAACTCGGCCGAGAAGGATCTGATGGCCGGAATCGACACCAGCGTGCCGCATTCGGCGCGGATCTGGAACTACTGGCTGGGCGGCAAGGACAATTTCCCGGTCGACCAGGAGGCCGGGGACCGCTATACGGAGGTGTTCCCGGGAATCGTGCAGGTCGCCCGGGTCTCCCGGGAGTTCCTGGGACGGGCCGTCCGCCATCTGGCCGCCGAGGAGGGCGTGCGGCAGTTCCTCGACATCGGCACCGGGCTCCCCACCGAGGACAACACCCACCAGGTCGCGCAGCGGGTCGCGCCCGAATCGCACATCGTCTACGTCGACAACGATCCGCTCGTCCTCGTGCACGCCCGCGCGCTGCTCACCAGCCGTCCCGAGGGCGCCACCCACTACGTGGACGCCGACCTGCACGATCCCGAGGACATCATCCGCCAGGCCCGGCGGCATCTCGACTTCGGGCGGCCGGTGGCGCTGATGCTGATGGGGATCATGGGGCATGTCGCCGACGACGCGGAGGCGCTGTCGATCGTGCGCCGGCTCGTCGCGGAGCTGCCGTCCGGCGGCTACCTGGTCCTGGAGGACGGCACCGACACCGACGAGGCGTTCCTGGAGGCCCAGAAGGGCTACGACGACACCGGCGCCGTCCCGTACCGGCTGCGCAGCCCCGAGCGGATCGCCCGCTTCTTCGAGGGGCTCGACCCGCTGGAGCCGGGGATCGTCTCGCTGCCGCACTGGAAGCCGGACCCCAGCCCGCTCGGGCCGCCCCCGAAGGCCCATGCCTACGGGGGCGTCGCGCGCAAGCCCTGACGTCAGACGCCGAGCGAACGGCCGATGATCTCCTTCATGATCTCGGTGGTGCCGCCGAAGATGGTCTGGATGCGGGCGTCCTGGTACGCCTTGGCGATCGGGTACTCGGTCATGTAGCCGTACCCGCCGTGGAGCTGGACGCAGCGGTCGACGACGCGCTTGAGCAGCTCGGTGTTCCAGTACTTGAGCATCGACGCCTCTTCGGCGGTCAGCTCGCCCTTGCTCTCCTTGACGATGCACTCGTCGGTGAACGAGCGGCTCACGGTCAGCTCGGTCTTCATCTCGGCGAGCGTGAAGCGGTTGTGCTGGAACTTGCCGATCGGGCGGCCGAACGCCTCGCGCGTCTTGCAGTACTCCAGGGTCTGCTCGAACGCCGACTCCGCGCCCGCCATGGCGGTGGCGCCGATGGACAGGCGCTCGCGGGCGAGGTTCTGCATGAGGTAGATGAAGCCCATGCCCTCCTCGCCGAGGAGGTTCTTCGCGGGCACCCGGACGTTGTCGAAGAACAGCTCGGCGGTGTCCTGGGCGTGCATGCCGACCTTGTCGAGGTTGCGGCCGCGCTCGAAGCCGGCCATGCCGCGCTCGACGGCCAGCAGGCTGACGCCGCGGGCGCCGGCGGACGGGTCGGTCTTGGCGACGACGATCACGAGGTCGGCCAGGATGCCGTTGGAGATGAACGTCTTGGAGCCGTTCAGGACGTAGTCGTCGCCGTCCTTGACCGCGGTGCTCTTGATGCCCTGGAGGTCGGAGCCCGCGGCGGGCTCGGTCATCGCGATGCCGGTGATCAGCTCGCCGGAGCAGTAGCCGGGGAACCAGCGGGCCTTCTGCTCGTCGTTGCACAGGCTGCGGAGGTACGCGCCGTTGATGTCGTTGTGCACCGAGAAGCCGGGGCCGTGCACGCCGGCCTTCGCGAACTCCTCGTTCATGATCACGTAGTAGCGGTAGTCGTCGTCGCCGCCGCCCCCGTACTCCTCGGGCATGTCGATGCCCAGCAGGCCCTGCCGGCCGGCGGCCAGCCACACCTCGCGCGACACGACGCCGTCCCGCTCCCACTGCTCGTGGTGGGGGGCGATCTCCTTCTCGATGAAGGACCGGACCATGTCCCGGAACGCCTCGTGCTCCGCCGTGAAGATCTCGCGTGCCATCCGCCGGCTCCTTGGAGTAAGTGCATGCTGATACAGGATTAATGTAACACTGAGACTGTCACATAGCGGAGGGGCGGGGCATGGGCGAGGAGATGACGGTCGACGAGCTCGCCGCCCGTACCGGCTTCACCGTCCGCACGGTGCGGTTCTACGCCGGCCGCGGCCTGCTCCCCCCGCCCCGGCTGAAGGGCCGCACGGGCCTGTACGGGCCGGACCACCTGGCGCGCCTCGAACTCGTCCGCGAACTCCAGTCGCTCGGCCTCACCCTCGCCGCGATCGAGAAGCAGCTGGAACGGATCCCCGCCGACGCCCCGCCCGACGACCTGGCCCTGCGCCGCGCCCTGCTCTCCCCCTGGGCCCCCGAGGAGACCGAGGAGCTCGACCGGCACGAGCTGGACCGCCGCGCGGGCCGCCACCTCGACGACGGTGCCCTCGCCAAGCTGGAGGCCCTCGGCATCGCCGAGCGCACCCGGGCCGGCACGGTACGGGTGATCAGCCCGGCGCTCCTGCAGATGGGCGCCGAGCTGTCGGCGATGCCCCTGGACGCCCTGGTGGCCGCGCACGCGGCGGTCGAGCGCCACACCACCGAGCTGGCCGCCGAGCTCCAGGCCGTCTTCCAGGAGACGGTCGTCCGCCCCTACCGCGAGCGCGGCCGACCGCCCGAGGACCGCGAGCGGCTCCTCGACCTCGCCGCCAAGCTCAAGCCGCTGATGATCCAGTCCCTGGTCGGCTCGTTCCAGCGCGCCGTCGACCGCGCCATCCGCCGCTCCGTCCCCGACGACTAGCCGCGCCGGCCGCCGCGCTCACCGGCTCACTGGGTACGCAGCCGCACGGGCGAGGCCGCGCGGGCGAGCAGCCGCCCGGACGCGGCCGTGACGGCGACCGCCGCCGCCACCGCGAGGACGGTCATCACCACCGCCTCCCCGGCCGACCACGCGACCGCCGCCACGGACTTCTCGGTGACGAAGACGCCCGGGCCCATCCCGACGACCGCCGCCAGCGCGGAGACCACGCACACCGGGGCCGCCGCGATGACCGCCTGGCGCCGGGCCGAGCGGCGCAGGGCCGCGAGCGGGGCGCCGCCCGCGGCCAGGACCGCCATGGAACGGCCGCCCTCCAGCAGCGACTCGGCGCGGTGGACGACCAGCGCGGTGACCGCCACCAGCAGGGCGACCAGCAGCGCGAGGTGGGTGAGGCCGAAACTCACCAGCCAGAAGAGGTCGACGGGCACGTCGCCGGCGTTGGCGTTGTGGACCACGTCCCCCTGGACCGCGCCGGTGCCCGTCCCGAACGCGACCACCAGGCCGACCACCGCCATCGTCCGCCCCCAGGCGCGGGGGTCGTCCTCCAGCGCCCGCGCCGCCAGGAGCGTCTCGGGCGAACGGGCCCAGCGCCCCGCCAGCCGGGCCGACTCCAGCACCAGGCGGCCGGCCGCCGCCATCACGCCGACGACCGTGAGGGCCCCGCCCGCGAAGTACAGCGGCACCCCGACCTTGTCGGCGGGCTCCGTGGACGTGCCCGCGACCATCAGCAGCACGCCCGCGGCGAGCGGGACCAGCGTGTACGGGGACGGCCGGGTCCGGGATGCGCGCCGGGCCACGTGCAGCGGCGAGGTGACGACATGGCGGGACACCCGGAGGCCGACGCCCACCGCCGCGGCCGCCACCAGCAGGACGGCGGCCGGCAGCGTCCAGAGCGGGATCGCGAACCGCGCCGGATTCCCCACGTCGAGCCAGGCCATCGCCGCGCGCTGCGCGGGCACGTACAGGACGCACGCGGCGGCGGCGCCGAGCGCGCCGATCCGGACGGCCTCGGCCATGCCGAGCAGGCGGACGTCCCGCGGCGTCGCGCCGGCCAGCCGCAGCGCCGCCAGCCACCGCTCCTGGGTGGCCTGCGCGACCCGCCCGGCCTGGTGCAGCAGCGCCAGCGCCGGGACGACGAGCAGCGCGAGCGCCAGCGCGGTGCCCGGCCGCAGCCCCGGCTCCGTGACCAGGCCCGCGTAGCGGGAGGTGGTGCTGCCCCGGATCAGCAGCACGTTCCCCGCGGCGAGCAGGAAGAACGTGGCCATGGCCGCGGCGGCGGTCATCAGCCGGCGCCGCCGCCGTTCGGCCCGCGAGGCCCCGCGCGCCAGCATCGCGACGACGGCCGCGAGAACACGGCCCCGCCCGTTCATCGGGCCACCGCCGGGGACCCGGTCGTGGCGCCGTCGCGGACCACGATCTCGCGGTCGGCGAAGGCCGCGATCCGGTTGTCATGGGTGACCAGGACCACGGTCGTGCCGTGCTCCCGGGCGGTCGAGAGCAGCAGCCCGAGCACCTCCTCGCCCGCCACGCTGTCGAGCGCGCCGGTGGGCTCGTCCGCGAAGACCACCTTCGGGCCGGTGGCCAGCGCCCGGGCCATGGCGACCCGCTGCGCCTGGCCGCCGGACAGGTCGCCCGGCCGCAGCGGCGCGCAATCGTCCGCGCCCACGCGGCCGAGCCACTCCATCGCGGCCCTCGACGCCTCGGCGCGGCGGGCGCCGCCGAACATGAGCGCGACGGCCACGTTCTCCTGGGCGGTCAGCTCCGGGACCAGCCCGCCGAACTGGAAGACGACGCCGAACGCCTCGCGGCGCAGCCGGGTCCGGGTGTCCTCGTCCAGCTCGTCGACGCGCGTCCCGCCGTAGCGGATCTCGCCGGCGTCGGGGACGAGGATGCCCGCGAGGCAGTGCAGCAGCGTGCTCTTCCCCGAGCCGCTCGGGCCCGAGACCGCCACCACCTCACCGGCGCCGATCTCCAGGGACGCGCCGCGCAGCGCCCGGGTACGGCCGAACGACTTGCTGACATCACGCGCTTCAAGCAGGGGACTCATCGGCTGATCTCCTAGTCAGGTCGGCCAGGCGGCGCGTGGCGAGTTCCATCCACCGCAGGTCGGCGTCCAGGTGGAGCAGTGCGTACTCGGCGGCGAGGACCTCGGCGGCGGACGCCCCGGAGGCCGTCTTGGCGCGCGTCAGTTCCCGCATCCGTTCCAGGTGGGCCGCGCGCTGCCGCTCCAGGCCGGCGCGGGGGTCGTCCCCGACGGCCAGCGTCATGAGCGCCCGCGCGAACAGCGCGCCCGTGACGAACGGCGCGGGCGGCTCGGTCCCGGCGAGCCAGGCGCGCATCCGCTCCGCGCCCTCCGGGGTCAGCTCGTACATCGTGCGGTCGGGGCCGCCCTCCCGGTCCACCCCGGCGACGGTCACGTACCCGTCGCGCTCCAGCCGCTGCAGCGTCGAGTACACCTGCCCGTACGGCAGCGGCTTGGCGCCCGGCAGGCGGTCGTCGTGCTCCCGCTTGAGCTCGTACCCGTGCTTGGGCCGCTCCGCGAGCAGGGCCAGCAGGATCTGCGGTGTGGACATGGCGCGACTATACACTCAGTGTATGTACTGAGTGAATAGTCACTTCCGAAGGCGTGCCGCCGCCTGGGAGAGCCCAGGGCGCCGCTAAGCGTCCTTCCATTCGTCGCCCTCGTACTCGACCAGGCGCGGGTGGACGAGCGTGTTCGGCTCGACGTCGCGATGGCGCAGGTCCTTGCCGAAGACGGCGGCCGAGCGGAGCACGTCGGCGTCCAGGAAGCGGAGCCCGCCGGGGAGCGCGGCGGGCAGTTCCAGCTTCGGCGGCCCGGCGGTCGGGGTGGCCAGCACGTACCCCCAGTCGCCGAAGCTCGGCACGTCCACGTGGTACGGAACGGTCGCGAACCCCGCCTCGCCGATCGTCTTCTCGATGCACCAGAACGACTTGGGCGCGAAGAACGGCGAGCCGGACTGGACGACCATCCGCCCGCCCGGCTTGAGCGCCTGCTTGACCAGGCCGTAGAACTCGACCGAGTACAGCTTGGCGGTGGCGACGTCGTCCGGGTCCGGCATGTCCACGATGACCGAGTCGTAGCGCCGGTCGAGGGAACGCAGCCAGGAGAAGGCGTCGGCGGTGACCGTGCGGACGCGTGAGTCCTCGAACGCGCGCCCGTTCAGCCGGGCGATCTCCGGGTACGTCCGCGCCAGTTCGATCATCTTCGGGTCCAGCTCGACCAGCGTCGCGCTCCGCACGTCCTCGTAGCGCAGCACCTCGCGCAGCGCCAGCCCGTCGCCGCCGCCGAGGATCAGCACGTCGCCGCGCGCCCCCGCCATCGCCGGATGGACGAGCGACTCGTGGTACCGGTACTCGTCGACGGACGAGAACTGGAGGTCCCCGTTCAGGAAGAGCCGCAGGTCGGGACGGCCCGACAGCGCGACCTTCCGGGTGACGACGATCTCCTGGTAGGGGGTGCGCTCGGCCAGCGCGATCGGGTCCCGGTAGAGGACCTGGCGGGCCGAGATCTCGAAGCGGTCTGCCAGCGCGTACGTGCCGCCGAGCACGGCCAGCACCGCCGCCATCCCGGCCCACAGCCCGATCCGCAGGCCGCGGCCGATCTGCCGGCGGAACAGCCACAGCACCACCGCGATGCCGGCGACCGCGTTCACCGCGCCGACCAGCAGCGTGCCCTTGATGTGCCCGAACAGCGGCAGCAGGAAGAACGGGAACGCCAGCCCGCCGATCAGCCCGCCCACGTAGTCGGCGGCGAACAGGTCCGCGACCGCGCTGCCCGCGTCCTGCCGCCGGATCCGCTGCAGCAGCGTCATCAGCAGCGGGATCTCCGCGCCGATCAGCGCGCCGACGCCGAACGCAGCGACGACCAGCGCCGGGACGTACAGGTCGAGCCAGGCGAACGCCGCGTACAGCGCCAGCACCGACAGGCCGCCCAGCAGCGCCAGCGCGCCCTCCACGATCGCGAACGCGGCCACCGGGTAGCGCTGCAGCGGCTTGGCGGCCAGCGACCCGACGCCCATCGCGAAGACCATGACCGACAGCACGATCGACGCCTGGGTGACCGAGTTGCCCATCAGGTAGCTGCCGAGCGCGACGAGCGCCAGCTCGTACACCAGGCCGCACGCGGCGCAGGTGAACACGGCCGCGAGCACCAGTGCGCGCGCCGCCCGCGCCGGCAGCCGCAGCGCCGCGGGGGCCTCCGCGGTGCCGGTGGCCTCCGCGGCCTCGGGCTCGGCCGTTTCGGTCGTTTCCTGCAAAGGGACCTCCCCCGGTACGGTCCCGAGGCGTCGCTCAGGAGATGGCCGCCGCCACGATCGCGGCGGTCGCCAGGTCGGCCGCGGCCACCACCCAGCAGGACGGGTGCAGCTCGCGCTCGTCGACCACCGTCGCGCCGAGCTTGCCCGGCGTGAGGAGGTCGAGCAGGTAGAACGCGACGGTCATCAGGACCATGCCGATCAGCGCGTACACGACGGTGCTGAGGATCCCGGCCGCCAGGTCGTCCTCGCTGGTGGCGATGGCGGTGGTGACGATCGCCCCGACGCCCAGCAGCTTCGCCGCCAGGATCAGGGCGGCGCCGCGGTTGCGCTCGGTCCAGATCTGCTGCCCCAGCTTGCCGGGCGTGGTCACCTCGACCAGCAGGTAGCCCAGGGCGAGCAGGGCGATCCCGACGGCGCCGTACGCCAGCGTGGCACCGCTGCCCTGAAGGATGTCGTCGATCATGAGCTGGTGCTCCTCCGGTTCCGGACGGCGGCGACGGTGACCCAGACAGCGCCGAGCGCGATCAGCGCGATCCCGACGCCGGTGAAGATGTTGCGCGCGGTGAACTTCGACTCGGAGATCCGGTCACCGGGCGGCGGCGGCGCCACCCGTTCGGCCTGCGCCGGGACCGGCGGGGCCAGGCCCTCCTGGGCCACCAGCATCGGCACCGCGCCGATCTGGTCGGCGAGCCGCGCGATGCCCTGCTCGCCGTTGATGTCGTCGGTGTCCTCGCTGCTGCCGAGGTCCTGGCCAAGCATCCGCTCGAAGTCCGTGATCGACACGTCCAGGTCGCCGAGGTTGCCGTCGATCGCCGTGGTGCCGGACGACCACTCCTGGTACTTGTAGGAGTAGAGGTAGTCGGCCTCCAGCACCACCCACTTCGGGCAGCGGTCGGGGACCTGGCGCGGGTCGATGCCGATGCCGAGGTTGGAGCCGTACTCGACACCGGTGTCCTGGAGGTTCTCCAGGTCCCTCTCCATCTCGGCGCGCTCGTACTCCGACATCGTGCTGGACGGCGCGGGCGCCGGCGACGTGCGCGGGCGCCGCGGCGCCGGCGTGGCGCCCTGGCCCGGGACGGTCGGGCGGGCCGTGGCGGTGGTGCGCGCGGTCGGCTGGGCCTGCGGCCGGGTGGTGGCGGGCGCGGTCGGCCGGGCGGACGGCTGCCGCGTGGTGGGTCGAGTCGTGGGCCGCGTGGTGGGCTGGACTGCCTCCGGGCGGAACGTTCCGCTGTACGACGGCGTCACCTTCGGGATCTGCCGGGACCGGCCGGAGTCGATGACCCAGCCGTAGCAGACGCCCTGCGCCTTGGACGCGTGCGAGAGCCGCTCGACCAGCCGCCCGGCGTCCTTGGGGCCGAAGACGGGAGCGGTCTCCATGGCCTTGTCGTGGCCGTCGAACACGCCCTCGTCGTACAGGCTCCACAGGACCGGCAGGACGAACACGACGAGGACGATCGCGACCAGGCAGCCGCATCCCGCCGCGTTGCCCCCCTTGGTCTGCGCGTTCTTGTTCTGCGCGTTCTTCTTCTTGTTCTGCGCGCCGTTGTTCTTGTTGTTCTTCTTGTTCTGGTTCTGGTTCTGGCCGCCGCCGCTCACTTGCCCTCCCCGGGGCCGCCGCCGCGGAAGGACGTGGCGCGCCCGCCGCTGCCGCCCCAGCTGCCGCCCACGTGGGAGTGGTAGCGGGCGTAGCCGCGCGCCGGCGCGTCCAGCGTGATCTTGGAGCCGCGGCCCTCGGGCAGGATCCCGACGACGGCGTTGTGGTAGCGCAGGAACACCCCGGTCGGCGTGTACACGCGGTCCTTGGTGCGGTTCCTGCGGACGATCTCCCTGGCGACCGCCAGCGGCGCCTTCGGGGACGAGTACGTCCCGGCCGACACCTTCTTGTAGTTCTTCGCGATGTAGCCGCGCGGCGAGGTCTTGCCGCCGAGCAGCGCGATCAGCAGGACGATCACGCCGAACAGGGCGACCAGCCCCGCCCCGATCACGTGTCCCTTCATGGCACCGCGGCGCGCGGCGCTCATCGCGTCCTCACCAGACGGCTGCGCGTCATGACGATCTCCCTGGTCTGGGGGTAGGCGTGCCAGGTGTGCCAGCCGGTCCGCCCGGCCGGGCTGGGGTCGGTGGTCAGGGCGAGGGCGGTGACGGCGTGCGGCGAGCCCGGGAACGTTCCCGTCAGCGCGTCCGCGCGCCCCTCGAGCCGCGCGAGCAGCTCGTCCACGGCCCGCCCGAAAGCCGCGTCGCCGTCGTGGGTGGCGGTGGCGGCGGTGAAGTCGTACGCCCATCCGCCGCGGTCGCCGCGGAACCGCTCGGGCAGCGGCTCGGGGTCGCCGGGCAGGCACGCCACCGTCTCGCTGAACCCGGGCTCGACGAGCACCTGGTGGGAGGCGCCGAGCAGGCGCAGCTCCAGCGCCAGGCCGCCGCTCCGCACGGGCAGCACGGCGAGCGCGTCCAGCGGGGGCAGGCCGAGCGCGAACGACAGCGCGTCGGCGCGCGTGTCCGCGTAGGGGGTGTCGAGGGAGGCGAGCAACGATCAGCTTCCGGGGTAGATCGTCAGCGTGCCGTTCGGCACCCGCTCGCCGGTGCCGGCCTCCCAGGCGCCGCCGCCGAACCGCTCGAACGACAGGTAGCGGCCGCCGGGGGCCTCGTAGTCGACGTACTCGACCCGGCCCTTGTCACCGGCGCCGGTCGTGCCCTCGCTCGCGTAGTCGGCGGTGCCGTGCTCGTCGCGGCGGTACTCGACGCCGTCCAGCGTCAGCGTCTTGCGGTCGGGGGTGAGGTCGCCGACGTCCTGCTCGGTCCACCAGACGACCTCCAGGTCCGGGTCCTCCTCGACGGAGATCCAGACCTTGGTCCCTTCGATGGTGTCGGCGTCCAGCAGGTGCTCGCTCCAGGTGAAGCCGCCCTCGCGGAGCCGCAGCGAGCCGCGCACGAAGTAGCGGACGCCTAGGTACTCGACCATGTCGCCCGCCTTGAGCGTCCGCGGGTCCCCGCCCACCTGGTCCTCGGCGGCGAACGGGTCGCGCGGCGCCGGCGGCGCCGCCTCGGGGGCGGGCCCGGCCGAACGCCGCCGCACCATCAGGACGATGATGACGAGCAGAGCGCACAGGATGAGCGCCAGCAGGACGGCAATCACTCGCCCGTCCACGGGCACCTCCAGCGAAAATACAGAATCCGGGCAACGCGCGGGATCCTACCGACAATGACCCCAAATGACTATCCGCGTCTCGGACGTCACGGAAGCGTGACCGGTTCCCTCAGAGGCGGGCGGCGCCCTCCTCGACCCGCTCGTCGGTCGCCGTGAGGGCGATCCGGACGTGCCGGCCGCCCGCCGGGCCGTAGAAGTCGCCGGGGCCGACGATGATGCCGAGGTCGGCGAGATGGCCGACGGTGTCCCAGCACGGCTCGTCCCGGGTCGCCCACAGGTACAGGCCGGCCTCGGAGTGGTCGATCCGGAACCCGTGCTTCTCGAACGCGGGGCGCAGGATCTCGCGGCGCCGCGCGTACCGGGCGCGCTGCTCCTCCACGTGGGCGTCGTCGTCGAACGCCACCGTCATCGCCGCCTGCACCGGCGCCGGAACGATCATCCCGGCGTGCTTGCGGACCTCCAGCAGCCGCTTGACCAGCGCCGGGTCGCCCATCACGACGCCGGCGCGGTACCCGGCCAGGTTGGACCGCTTGGACAGCGAGTTCACCGCGAGCAGGCCCTCGTGCGAGCCGCCGCACACGTCCGGGTGCAGCACCGAGATCGGCCGGCGCTCGTCGTCCCAGCCGAACTCCAGGTAGCACTCGTCGCTGACCACGGTCACGCCGCGCTCCCGCGCCCAGGCGACGACCTTGCGCAGGTGCTCGGCGGGGAGCACCTTGCCGCTGGGGTTGGACGGCGAGTTCAGCCAGAAGATCTTCGGTACGGCCGGGCCGAGGGCCAGCAGCGAGTCGGCGGCGACCGGGTCGGCGCCCGCCAGCCGCGCGCCCACGTCGTACGTCGGGTACGCCAGCTCGGGGAAGACGACCTTGTCACCGGGACCGGCGCCGAGCAGCGTCGGCAGCCAGGCCACCAGCTCCTTGCTGCCGATCACCGGCAGCACCGCGGCCGGGTCGGCGCCCGGCACGCCGAGGCGGCGGCGCATCCAGCCGGCGACGGCCTCGCGCAGCCGTGGCGTCCCGTACGTCTGCGGGTAGCCGGGGGCGTCGGAGGCGGCGGCGAGCGCGGCCCGTACCGGTTCGGGGGTCGGGTCGACGGGCGTGCCCACCGACAGGTCGACCACGCCGCCGGGGTGCCGGGCGGCCCGCTCCCTGTACGGCGTGAGCCGGTCCCACGGGAAGTCCGGCAGCGTCTGCAACTCGCTCTCCTCCTGCGAAAAGCCCTGAGGGCCGCGGCCTCCACGTCTGCGGAGACCGCGGCCCTTAGGGTGCGCAACCCTTGGTTCCGGGAACGCTCCCGGTCTTACTCGTCGTGCTCCTGGGGAGGCAGCGCGGCGACGATCGGGTGGTCCTTGTCGATCTTCCCCACCTTGGAGGCACCGCCCGGCGAGCCGAGGTCGTCGAAGAACTCCACGTTGACCTTGTAGAAGTCCTTCCACTGCTCGGGGACGTCGTCCTCGTAGTAGATGGCCTCCACCGGGCAGACCGGCTCGCACGCACCACAGTCGACGCACTCGTCCGGGTGGATGTAGAGCTGGCGCTTCCCTTCGTAGATGCAGTCGACCGGGCATTCCTCAATGCATGCCTTGTCGAGCAGGTCCACGCAGGGCTGCGCGATGACGTAGGTCACGTCAGTGACTCCTCTCGGGTTACCGGCCCCGCCGCACGTCACGGCTCACCGCACGCTCGCTGTGAATAGTATTGCCACCACGGCTCAGACGATTCGACACCGGGGGTCCTCACATGTCCGGCCACTTCGCCGCGCGGCTGGTCGTGTCCATCACGCCGGCGGACGTCGGCCAGCGGATCTCGCTGCGTCGCCGTCTGCCTACGGGAGAGTACAGCGACGTGGTGGGCGTCCTCGAATCGTGGTCGGACGGGCTCCTCCGGGTGCGCCGCCGCACCGACGAGATCGTCGAGGTTCCCGAGGCCATCATGGTGGCGGGCAAGGTCGTCCCGCCGATGCCGCCGCCGCGCCGCCGCCGCAGGCAGGAGTGACTCCTACTGCGCCAGCGTGGGGCCGGTCGCGCCGAGTTCGGTGTACTTGCCCCCGGGCTTGAGCCGCTGGCCCTGGAAGAGTTCCGTCACCGTCACGAGGGTGAACCCTCGCTTCTTCAACCCGGCCAGGATCTCCGGCACGGCGGTGACCGTCGGCTTGTGGATGTCGTGGAAGAGCACGACACCGCCCTTCTCCGGCTCGCTCACCCCGGCCCGCACGTTCTTGCGCACGTTCCGGTGCAGCCAGTCCAGGCTGTCGACGCTCCACAGGATCTGCGGCATCCCGACGGCCTTGCCCACCCGCGCGTCCGTGGACCCGTACGGCGGCCGGAACGACGTGGGCGCCACCCCCGACGCCTGCTTGATGGCGTCCTGCGTGCGCTTCACCTCCGACCGCACCGCGCCGCTGGACAGCCCGGTCATGTCGGCATGCGACCAGCTGTGGTTGGCGACCTCGTGCCCTTCCAGGGCCATCCGCCGCACCAGTCCCCGATGCGCCCCGACGTTCTGCCCGAGCATGTAGAACGTGGCCCGCACGCCATGCCCGCGCAGGTCGTCCAGCACCTGCCCGGTGTACTCCCCCGGCCCGTCGTCGAACGTCAGCGCCAGGCACTTCACCCGGACGCAGTCGATCCGCCGCGGCGGCGGCGGTTTGGGCGCCGCCTTCTTCTTCAGCGCGACCTGCTGCCGCACGGCCGCGGCCCGGCGCTCCTCGCCGCCCTGCCCGGCGCACCCGGCCGCGAGCAGCGACCCCGCCGCCAGAGGAATGAGATAAGTACGTATTCGCACCACGCACCCCCGAAACGTGTTGCCTGGCGCGCTACATACCCTCCGTCCCGATAGTCATACACATAGTGATTACTCCTGACCGCCGCACACAGCCCACCATGAGGCTTTTCGGCGGTCAGCGCACTAGCGCACGGGCCAGTCCGGGACCTCGGGCGGGAGGTCCTTGCTGACCTTCATGGGGAAGGCGGCCTCGCGCTTCTCCAGGAACGAGGTCACGCCCTCGATCGCGTCCGGGGCACCGCCCATCGCGGCCATCAGGCGGGAGTCGGCGACGTGGGCGTCCCACGGGGACGGCGCCGACAGGCCCGACCAGATGAGGCGGCGGATCGCGGCGACCGACACGGCCGAGGTGTTGTCGGCGATCTCGCGGGCGAGCGCGTACGCGGCGGGCAGCAGCTCGTCCGGGGCGTACAGGCGCGACACCAGGCCGCCGTCCCGAGCCTCCTGGGCGCCGAAGACGCGGCCGGTCGCGGCCCACTCCATCGCCTGCGCGACGCCGACCAGGCGCGGCAGGAACCAGCTCGACGCGGCCTCGGTGACAATGCCGCGGCGCGCGAACACGAACCCGAACTTGGCCTTCTCGCTGGCCAGCCGGACGTCCATGGGCAGCGTCATCGTGACCCCGACGCCGACGGCCGCGCCGTTGAACGCGCCGATGACCGGCTTCAGGCAGCGCGCGATTCGCAGCGCGACCGTGCCGCCGCCGTCGCGCGGGGTGCCGTCCTCCAGGACGTCGTCCTCCCCGGCGAACATGTCCTGCGACTTGTCCTTGTCGAACGTGTCGCCGCCCCCGCCGAGGTCGGCGCCGGCGCAGAAGGCGCGGCCGGCGCCGGTCACGACCACCACGCGCACGTCGTCGTCGGCGTCGACGCGGTCGAAGGCGTCGAGCATCTCCGCCCGCATCGTCCACGTGTACGCGTTCATCCGGTCCGGACGGTTCAGGGTGATCGTGGCGATCCCGTCCCGGACCTCGTACTCGATCTCGCTGTACGACACTGCGGTCCCTTCTCGCGCGCCTCCCGGCCACCGGCGTGACCAGAACCGCATTCTAGGAAGGCCGCCCACGCGAACCGCACCCGCCCCGGCGCCCGCCTTCCGGCCGGTCCGCTCAGGACTGGGCCGAGGGGAACAGGGCGAGGAGGACGTCGCGGTGCCAGTCGGGCGCCGCGACGGGCGGGGCGGGGACCAGCTCGCCGTCCTCGGCGTCCAGGACGATCGTCACCCCGGAGCCGAGGGCCAGCTCGGCCGGTACGGGCGCCGCGGGGTCCAGCGCGGCGAGGCGCTGGGCGAGGAGGCCCAGGACGCGGGCCCAGCCCTGCCCGAGGTACGGCGGCAGGCCCGACACCCGCAGCTCCGGCCGGCCGCGGGCGGCCAGGCCGCGGGTGCGCAGCTCCAGGCCGTCCGCCAGTTCCGCGCCGATGATCCGTATCTCGGCGCCCGTGCCGCCGTGCTCGCCCATGTCCTGACCGTACGGGAAAGGGGGGCCGGTCAACGCCCCCCGTGAAACTGATCACCCTACGCCGTCCGGCATCGGCAAGGCCGCTACATGCTCATGACCGATCGGATAAATTACGACGGTGAATTGGGCCGTCGCGACGTACGACTCCGCCTTCGGGTACGTCTCCGCACATGGCGCGCCCCTGGTCGATCTGCTCGACCCGCAGCCCGGCGAGCGGATCATCGACCTCGGGTGCGGCACCGGCACGTTCGCCGCGGAGATCGCCGAGCGCGGCGCCGAGGTGCTCGGCATCGACGGCTCGCCGGAGATGGTCGCCCAGGCCGGCCGGCTGCACCCCGGGCTGTCGTTCACGATCGGCGACGCGCACGACTTCACCACCACCGAGCCGTTCGACGCGGTCGCGTCCAACGCCGCCCTGCACTGGATGGTCCGCGACCCGGACGCCGTGATCGCCCGGGTGCACGCGGCGCTGCGGCCCGGCGGCCGGTTCGTCGGCGAGCTCGGCGGCGCCGGCAACTGCGCCGAGCTGATCGTCGCGATGCAGACCGCGTGGCGGGTGTTCGGCCTCGGCGAGCCCGAGCTGCCCTGGTACTTCCCCACCCCCGCCGAGTACGCGCGGCGCCTGGAGGACGGCGGGTTCACGATCCGGCTGCTGGAGCACGCCGACCGCCCGTCCCGGATGACCGAGGGCCCCAACGGCGCCGCCGACTGGGTGCGCGTGTACGCGCCGCGCGCGCTGGCCGACGTGCCGCCGGAGATGGTCGAGCCGCTGCTGCACCGCATCAACGACCTGGCCGCGCCGGCGCTGCGCCGCGAGTCCGGCTGGGTCGCCGACTACGTTCGGCTCCGCTTCGCGGCCGTCCGCAAGGCGGACAGCAGCGCCCCGATGCCCGAGGGGCCGCCGTTCAGCGGTCTCTGATCTTGGCGGCGCGGCCGGTTCCTCCTGGGTTCGGGGCGGTCGCGAACGTAGGGTTGAGGCATGCTGCGCCTGCGCGATCATCGCACCGGACAGGAGCTGGAGCTCCCGCCGTACGGGCTGCGGGTACACGTGCACGAGGGGAACGAGCGCGCGCTCGTGACCGCCGACCTGCTGCGGCGGGTCGCCGAGCGGTCCCGCCGCCGCGTCGTCCTCACCCGTTCCGCGGCCGTCCGCCCGCACGCCGACTTCGCCGAGCTCAGCATGCCCGAGGTGGAGGTCGCCGATCCGGCCGGGCCGCCGGACGGCACGCTGTGGATCGGCTCGGAGGCGGTCCCCGGCCGCCGCTGCCTGGTCGTGCCGCCGGAACGCTACGAGTGGGACAAGCTGGTGGAGAGCGCCAGCGCGGACCCGCTGTGCGTCCGCCTGGCGATCCTCCGCGAGCGCTACTTCGAACCGGACGTGATGGACGGCGACCTCGTCGTCGGCGCGGGCCGCGACCTGGCGCACTGGCGGGACGCGGTGGCCGAGTGGGCGACGCAGCCGGGCCGGCCGATGGACCGCGCGTACGCGGCCGAGGCCGAGGCGGCGCTGTGGGACGACCTGGACAGCCCCACCGCGCTCGCCGTCCTCGACGAGCTCACCGCCGACCCGCGGGTCGAGCCGGGCGCCAAGCTGGAGACCGTGATCCATCTGGACCTGATCCTGGGCCTGGACCTGGTCGCCGCCATCGGCCGCGCCTGACCGCGCCCCGCGCGGCGGCGTCAGCCGTCCTGGACGGTGACCAGCGCGCCCTCGGCGACGAGGTCGGCGACGGACCGTTCGAACAGGTAGGCGGTGCCGCCGCCGGGCTGGTCGAACCACGGCACCGCGATCCCGGTCAGCGCGCGCAGCGGGCGCTGGAGGCGGAACGCCTGGTACGGGCGGCCGGCCCAGTCGGGCGGCAGCGACCGTTCGGTGAACGGCGTCCGCACCGCGTAGGTGAGGTTGCCGCCGTCGCCCCCGTACCGGTCGACGGTCGTCCCGGCCGGCACCTCGATGATCTTCCGGTCGCGGAACAGCGTCAGCGGCGGCTCGCCCGCCAGCGGCGTGATCGGGCGTTCCGGCGGCGGGCCGTCGAGCAGGACCGATCCGAGCAGGTAGGCGGCCGCCTGCCGCTCCGCCGCGAACACCGACTCGTGGTCGCGGCGGCCGCGCTCCCCGGCCTGGAAGACCGTCCAGCGCCCGTCCTCGCGCAGCAGGCACCACGCGCCCTCGGCGACCTCCCCGACCCGGTACGCCGACGCCGGCACGCCGAGCTCGCGCAGCCGCTTCTCAAGGACCTCCGCCCCGCCCGCCGACGGCTCGGCGCCGGCCGGCTCGCGACCGGGCGGCCGCGAAGCGGGGACCGGGGCGGCGGGGACCGGGTCGGCGGGGGCCGGGGCGGCGGGCTGCTGCTGGGAAGCGGAGGCGGGCGGCGCTGAAGCGGGGTCGGGGGCGGGGGTGCGCGGGGGTGCCGGGCGGCCGGTGACGGCGGCGCTCGCGGCGTCCATGGCGGCGTCGTCCACCTCGGGGATCCGGAAGCCGCGCGCCCGCGCGTGCGCGACCAGGTCGGGCTCGGGCGGGATCCCGTGCTCCTCCAGGTAGTAGCCCACCGCGCCCGCCCACACCCACGCGCCGTCGGTGTGGAACGTCAGCGGCACCCGGTCGCCGCGCGCGGGGTCGATCTGGTCGGGGGCGGCGGAGCGCGCCGCCATCACGACCGGCGCCCCCTTCAGGTATCCGGCCAGCCGCGCGACCTCGCCGTCCGGTACGGCGGGACGCGACACCGAGGGCCGCCCGCCGTCCGGCTCCACGTGGTCGAACACCCGCGCCCGCCGCAGGCCGCCGCTCCCGCTGGACCCGGGCCCGGGCTCAGGCTCGGGGTCGGGCTCGATCCGCTGGACGACCGTGGCGGCGGCCGGGGGCGGGCCGGCGGCGTCCAGGCGGCGCCTGATCCACTCGCGTCCGGCGTGCTCGGGGAAGCGCTCCACCTCCAGCCGCAGGTCGCCGACGGACGGCGCGGAGTTCCAGGCGGGCTCCTCGTCGTTGGTGAACTTCGCCTGGACGCGTACCGTCCCCTCCTCGAACGTCACCCGGTAGTCGATCCGCCCCCAGGTGCTCCGCTGGAACCCGTACGTACCGGCGCGGAGCCGGTCGAACAGGGCGTCCGCCGCCGGGGGCAGCGCCCAGGTCAGCATCGTGCGGTCGGCGAGCTGCACCATGGCGGGCGGGTGCTCGACATGGTCGCCGGCCGCCTGGTAGTAGCCGAAGACCTGGTCCCACAGGGCGGGGGCCTGGTCGCCGACCAGGACGCCCAGCTCGTTCGACAGCAGCTCGATCTGCTCCATCGGGTTGAGCGCCTCGCCCGGCTCGGCGCGCGGGTACGACGGCTCGCGGCCCTCCAGCCGGGCCTGGAGCCATCCCGGCAGGTGGGCGCCGTCGCGCGGCATCACGATCTGGTCGCGCCGCCAGCAGTCCACGGGGATGGGCGGGTCCCAGTTGGGGTCGTGGTCGTAGTTGAAGATCGGGCGGATCGGCGCGCCCGGCTCCAGCATGAACCGGGCGGAGAACCAGGTGCCCTGCTCGGGCAGGTAGTGCGCGCGGCGCAGCTCCAGCATCAGGTCCGTCAGCTCGGACGGCATCCCCTCCGGGCGGAGCGTCTTGCCGTCCTCGGTGAGCACGGTCACCGCCATGTCGTTCACCGCGACGGTCGCGATGCAGTGCACGTCCACCCGGCGGCTGCCGGGCGGCGCGATGCCCGCCAGGAAGTCGATGACCCGCCGCTGCACCTCGGCGATGCGCTCCTTCTGCCCGCTCACGAACCCGTCCCCCACTCCGATCAAGGCGAATGCCCGGCAGGCTACCGATTGATCTGGTTTGGGGCACGAAACCGTTTGCGACCGCACTGCCCGCTGCGCCACGCTCGGAGGATGCGCATGGAGGAGCTGCTCGACCTGGAGGAACGCGGCCGGCTGCCGGAGTTCGTGCTGTTCTGGGGCGGCAGGAAGGAGAAGGGCCGGCTCAGCCAGTGGTACCCGTCGCCGTTCACGGTCGACGGCGTCGAGTACCCGACGGCCGAGCACTACATGATGGCCGAGAAGGCGCGCCTCTTCGGCGACACTGCCGCCGTCGGGAAGATCCTCGCCGATCCCGACCCGGGCCGCGCCAAGGCCCTCGGCCGCCGCGTGCAGGGCTTCGACGAGGACGCCTGGACGGCCGCGCGGTACGAGATCGTCGTGCGCGGCAGCATCGCCAAGTTCGACTCCGACGACCGGCTGCGGAACTACCTGTTCTCCACGTCCGGCAAGGTGCTCGTCGAGGCCAGCCCGCACGACCGGGTCTGGGGCATCGGACTCGACGAGCACCAGCCTGAAGCGCTGAGGCCGTCGCAATGGCGCGGCCTGAACCTCCTCGGGTTCGCCCTGATGGACGCCCGGGACGCGCTCAGCGCCTGAGCAGGGCGGCGGCCTCGCCGACCAGCTCGATCTGGCGCAGGTGGTCCCCCGGGAACGGCATCGCGATCACGCGGTGGGCGCCCGCCTCCGCCAGCGCCGCGAACCGTTCGGCCGCCCGCTCCGGCGTGCCGGTGACCAGCGCGGCGCGGGCCTCGTCCGCCGTCATGCCGTACTCGGTGAGGCCGCGGACCTGCGCGTCGATCCGTTCCGCCGGGACGTCGCCGAGCCCGACGCTCACGCTGACCGTCAGCCGGGGCGCGGGCCGGCCGTACTCGGCCGCGAGCGCCGCCAGCTTCTCGGCGGCGGGCCCGATCCGCGCCGGATCCGAGAACGCCGGGTACCACTCGTCCCCGAACCGCGCGGCCCGCCGCATCGCCGCGGGCCCGCCGCCGATGAGGACCGGCGGCATCGGCGCGCCCGGCGACAGCGTGACCTCCCCGTCCGCCAGCTCCACGGCCTCGCCCCTCACCAGGCCGGGCAGGACCGCCAGCGCCGCGTCGGTCCGCGCGCCGCGCTCCGCGTACGGGACGCCCGCCGCGCGCCAGCCCGCGTCGCCGTGGACGGCCCCGCCCGTGCCGACGCCCAGCAGGACCCGGCCGCCGGACAGGTGCTGGAGGCTGGCGATCTGCTTGGCGGCCCACGCGACCGGCCGCAGCGCCAGGATCATCACACCGAACCCGATCCGCACCCGTTCGGTGACGGCGGCGGCGGTCGCCATCCGCAGCGTGCTGTCCAGGAACGGCCGGTCCCTGGCGATCAGGTGGTCGCCCACCCACACCGACTCCAGCCCGGCGTCCTCGGCGCCCCTGGCGTACACGGCCACTCCCGCCGCCTGCTCCAGGCCGCCCGACGGAAGGTACACCCCGACGTTCACCGGCCGACCTCCAGCAGGGTCTTGCCGACGGTCGCGCGCGTCTCGATGGCCCGGTGCGCGTCGGCGGCCCGTTCCAGCGGGAAGCGCTGCCCGATCACCGGGCGCAGCCGTCCCGCGGCCGCCTCCCGAAGGGCGCTCTCGGTGTACGAGCGCCTCAGCGCCGGATCCGGATCCGGCTTCACGAGGACGACGCCGCGTTCGGCGGCCCGCTCCTCCGGCACGCCCGCCCACTCGCCGCTCGACAGCCCGTAGCTGACCATCCGGCCGCCCTTGCCGAGCAGCCCGAACGCGGCCCGCCCGATGTCACCGCCGACGCCGTCGAATACCACGTCCACGCCCCGGACGGCCTCGGCCCACCCCGGCCGCCCGTAGTCGACCGCCTCGTCCGCGCCCAGCTCCCGCGCCAGCGCCAGCTTCCGCTCGCCTCCGGCGGCCGCGACCACCGTCGCCCCCGCCGCCTTGGCGAGCTGCACCAGCAGCGTGCCGACCCCGCCGGCCGCCGCCTCCACCAGCACCCGCTCCCCGGGGCCAGGCGCCGCCGCCCGCAGCATCATCGTCGCCGTACGCCCGTCGGCGAGCAGCGCGACCGCGGCGTCCAGCTCCAGCCCGTCCGGAACGGCGAACAGGCCGGCCGCGTCGACGTCGGCCCGTTCGGCGTATCCGCCGGAACCGCCCATGCCGCTGACGATCCGCTTCCCGGCCAGCTCCGGGTCCGCGCCTTCGCCGACCGCCGCGACGACACCGCCGACCCCGTTCCCCGGTATCACCGGCAGGTCCGGCTTGAACGGCGACGGCGCGCCCGACCGGAACTGCGTCTCCACGAACGTGATGTTCGCGTACGCCACGTCCACCAAGACCTGCCCCGGGCCCGGCACCGGATCGGGCGCGTCACCCGCGACGAGCACCTCCGGCCCGCCGAACTCCCTCAACCACACCGCTCTCATGGGTCAAGCGTGCAACCTCGACCTGACTTGAGGTCAACCCGCTACCCTCACGATCATGACGATCGCCCGGTCCCTGCTGCTCTTCGCCCTGGCCGCCCTCGCCGAGATCGGCGGCGCCTGGCTGGTCTGGCAGGGCGTCCGCGAGCACCGCGGCCTCGCCTGGACCGGCGCCGGCGTGCTCGCCCTCGGCGCCTACGGCTTCGTCGCCACCCTCCAGCCCGACGCGAACTTCGGCCGCATCCTCGCCGCGTACGGCGGCGTCTTCGTCGCCGGCTCCCTCGCCTGGGGCATGGCGCTCGACGGCTTCCGCCCCGACCGGTACGACGTCATCGGCGCCCTGATCTGCCTCGCCGGCGTCGCCGTCATCATGTACGCCCCGCGCCCCTGACCGCTACTTCGGCAGCATCGCCACGATCTCCGGCTTCAGCAGGTCGCGCACCTTCGCGTACGGCGCCGTCAGCCGGTCGTACATGCAGCTGCTCCCGCCGGCCGACCAGTTGATCTCGAACTGGCCGGGCGCGAAGAACGGCGTCGCCACCGCCGGCCACGGGCCCGTCACGTCCTGCCGCGGGAAGAAGTCCTTACGCTCCGGCCCGCCGTGCACGCAGCCCCGCGGCCCCCACATCACCTGCCCCCACGGCCTGCGCCCCGTGTCGGACTCGCTCTTCAGCCGCCCCCACAGCGTCGCCAGCCCGCTCGCCGTCAGCGTCCCCGGCTTGAACACGTCGTCCGCCTTCAGCGCCCGCCCGGTCTTCAGATCGACCGTGACCGCCCATCCCGGCATCTCCCCGTCCGCGGGCGCGCAGTACCGCGCGTTCGTCTTGTAGACCGCCGAGACCAGCGACGGCCCGCGCAGCCCCACCCGCGCGGTCGTGCTCAGCCGCGCGTCCTGGGTGCACTGGGTCCCCGCGTCCGTGCCCGCCCTGCGGAGATAGCCGATGGTCCAGTCCAGCGGCTCGCGCAGCGCCCTGTTGACGCGCTCCTGCGCCGCCGCGTCCCGGAGCCCGGTGATCCGCGCGTACTGCGCGTTCTGCACCACCAGCCGCGCCTCGGTGTACGCCTGGTTCTGGACGGCCACCGTCGCCGCAACCGGCTGCGTACGGGGCGTCGCCTCCCCGTCGTCGGCCGTCGTGTACGCGACGACCCCGCCCGTACCCGCCACCACGGCCGTACCCGCCACGACCAGCGCCGCCTTACCGCCGACCGTCGCGAACACGCCCGTACTGCTCGTCGCCACGCCCCCGCCGACGACGGCACCGCCGGCACCGGCGCCCGCGCCCGTTCCCGCCGCCGCGCCGGTGGCGGCCGCGGCCCCCGCCGCGACCGGCGCCGCCGAACCGATCCCCGCCGCCACCAGCGGGAACAGCGCCGCCAGCGCGACGGCCGTACCGGCCAGCGCCCGGACGCCCCGCTGCTCCCAGTCCGCCCCGTAGGCCGCGGCCGCCGCCCGCTCCAGCTCCTCCACGAACGCCGCCGCCCCCGCGGGACGCCCGCCCGGCTCCTTCGCCATCCCCCTGGCGACGAACTCCCGCAACGCCTCCGGCAACTCGTCCACCGGGACGTCCGCGTTCAGGTGCTTCGCCATCAGCTCGGGCCCCGACCCCGTGAACGGCCGCCGCCCGGTGACGCACTCGTAGAAGACGCACGTCGCCGCGTACACGTCCGCCGCCGGCGTCGCGGGCTCCCCGCGCCACTGCTCCGGCGGCATGTACGCGGGCGTCCCCGAACGCCCGTCCTCCCCCTCCGGCACCGCGATCCCGAAGTCGATGAGCTTGCTCAGCCCGTCGGCCTGCACCACCACGTTCGCGGGCTTGTAGTCCCGGTGGACGACCCCCACCGCATGCGCGGCCGCCAGCCCCCGCAGCGACCCCTTCAGCACCGTCAGCGACGCCTCGGCCCCCAGCGCCCCGTGCTCCGACAGCACCCGCTTCAGCGGGACCCCGTTGACCGCCTCCATGACGATCGCGGCGCCGTGCTCGCTCTCCACCAGCCGGTAGAGCCGCGCGACGTGCGGGTCCCGTACCCGCCCCAGCAGCACCGCCTCATGCCGCAGCCGCTCCAGCTCGGTCCCGGCGCCGCGTACCAGGTATTTGATCGCGACCGGCGTCCCGGCCGTCGCGTGCCGGGCCAGCACCACCCGTCCCTGGGCACCGGCCCCCAGCTCCCGAACTTCGTGAAACCCGTCGATCCGCCACACGTCCACCGCACACCCTCCTACCTCTGATCATGAGGCACGCACGGTGTGATCGCCTCCCGTCACGGAAAGTTCGGTCCCTCCGGACACGAACCTTTCCGCAACGAAGCTCTTTTCCCGCCCCACACTCCTCTGTAAGCTTTCGCGCGTACTCCGCCCCGTTGTCGAGACCGGACGATCAGGGATGGCGATGCACGCCCGGTTGGTACGTTCCTCCCCCCACGGGCGTTCCTGCGCACGACCCGCACTGACGCTGACCGCCCTCGCGGCCTTGGCCGCCGCCTGCGGCCAGCAGCCGTCCTCAGGCGACTTCAACCCCAACGGCACCCTCTCCCGCAACACCCCCGCCACCTCCGCGCCGTCCGCGTCCCCCTCGGCCCTCCCCACAGCCCAGGTGAACCAGACCGTCCTCACCCGCTACCGCGAGTACCAGCGCGTCTACAAGCGGGTGTACGAGTCCAACGACCCGTCGGAGCTGAGCACGGTCGCCATGGACCCCCTGCTCACCCAGATCACCCGGGACGTCGAGAAGACCAGGGCGCAGGGCGAGATCTGGCGCTTCACGAACATCTCCAACGCGAAGGTCTACGCCCGCGCGAAGGACGGCCTCACCGTCTACGTCGTCGACTGCGTCCGCACCCTCGCCAGCTACCGCTTCTCCGCCAGGACCGGCAAGCGCACCGGCGGCGGCGAGGGCGGCTCCTACCTCCACCGCACCGCCGTCCGCTACGACGCCGGCACGTGGAAGGTCTCCGAGACCGTCCGGGACGACAAATGCTGACCCGCCGTACCGCACCGAAGGCGGCCCCCGAAGAAGGACCCGCGATGCCCCGACGCCCGCGCCTGACCCCCTTGGCCGCCGCCTCCCTGACAGCCGCCCTGACGGCCCCCTTCCTGACCGCCCTCCCCGCCAACGCCGCCCCCTGCGGCATCGGCTCCGGCCAGCCTGTCTGCTTCCCCGAGAGCGACGGCAGCCAGACCGGCGGCGGAGGCGGCGGCACCGGCGGCTCAGGAGGCGGCGGTAACGCCCCGATTCCCGGCCTCAACGCCGATGATGAAGGGCTCGGCCCTGGGGGCGACCCGGAACCCGCTCCAGAAGCACCGGCGCCCGCCACGATCGACCTGGCTGAGAGCGCCCGCGCATCGGCGCCCATGCCGGTGCCGACCGTCCACACCGCGCCAGACGGCAAGACGTACGTCAAGGTGAAAACCGGCCTGTGGGTAGACGGCTTTGAGACGGTGCAAACCCCGCCCGTCTCCGCTGGAGACCAGATCGTCCAAGCGACCGCGGCACCCCGTTCCGTGTCCTGGAATCTCGGTGAGACGACCATCACGTGCAATGGTCCGGGCAACGAGAACGGCACCGAGTGCAGCCACACCTACAACCGGTCGTCCGCCAGTGTTCCAGGCGGCGCCTACAAGATCACAGCAACGATCACGTGGGGGGTCACCTGGACCTGCGAAGGATCGGAATGTGACGCGCCAAGTGGCACTCTCGCCGATCTCAGTTCGACCTCGGCCCCGAGTCCGCTGGTCGTGAGCGAGATACAGACCAATACCCGGCAATGAAGGCGACCGGCCCAGTATGACCCCTACCAAGCTGTCCGGCGCACTGCTGCTCATATCCGCACTCGTCTTGACCGGATGCGGAAGCAGCGACGGTAAGAGCGCCCCCAAGCCAAGCGCCTCCACGCCCACCTCGAAGCCGCCACCGACGTACACGGCAGCTCAGGTAGAGCGCGGCCTACTGGCACCGGCCGAAATCGGTTCCGGTGTCGAGCAGATCCGCACGGTCGCCGATGTCCTCAAGAATGGAGGCGTCCCCATCTGCTCTCTGTCGGCAGGAAAACTGGATGGAAGCCCGCAAGTCACCAGCCGCCAGTTCAGCAACAAGGCCGACGCAAAGGACGAGGTCAAGTACACCCAAGTCATCGCCCGTTACGACACGCCCAGCAATGCCACCGCCGCCTTCGAGGCTTTGAAGACAAAAGCCGAGTCTTGCCCACCCAAACAGCATGTCGCCCCACGGAAAGTTCGTGAGAACTTCACTGTTTATGCTCACGACGACACATGGAAGCTCAACGAAGACCGAATCCTCGACTGGCGAAGGATTCGCGGCACCGAGCAACAGAAATACTCTGCGTCGACCACGAAGTACAACATCTTCCACGTCTTTTATGACTACGCCGTTCAGGGAAACCTGATCGTCGCGACGATGTATTACGAGCGGACCGAGCCCAAGAAGTCGGGCGACCCGATCGCGAAACGAGCGACCGAGGTACTGACCAGGCAGCTGCAGAGATTCGCCTGAGCGGGAAGTCAGCGACCCTCCCCATACAAGGGGGCTCAGGAGCTCAGTGCCTTACGACCTCTGGCCTGCTGGCCTAGGTGTCGGCGCCACGTCTTCGACACCGCTCCGGCGGCAGGAACGCGTCATGAATCAAACAAATCGCTGACGCCACCACATAAACCCCTGCAACGTGCAACCTCTCACCCACGACCACGTCAATCCATGACTGAACGCCTTTCCGTGCCGCCTCCATCTCAGACCGGGAATTGGTGACGTCGAGAAGGCACTCGGACATGCTGAACGTCCGCTGCAACTCCGCGTCCAGCAGGGGACGGATCTCCGCATTGACGACATTGGCAGCCGTATCCCACCCCACGGCCCTGCCGGGCGCATGCACCGTGACCGCCGCCGCGAACGGATGCACGAACCGCGTGGTCGAACCCTCGATACCGACCCCGACGATCTGCGTGCTCTCGTTCCAGGACGCGTAGAAAATCCGCGCACTCCACCCGTCGCCACCCCGCATGAACCTCAATAATGAGGCACACCCACAAGATCACGCTGCCCACGTTCCAGAAAGACCGGACTGCTGGCAAATATCCCTGAAATCTAAGAAGAAAGCACGTTAACAGCAGCAATCCGTCCTATCGGAGAATAAGGTGAAAGTTGATTCTGTCCCGGCCTAAGCACGTTCGTATTCGGTATGGGAACTAAATGAACTACGGCCGCAGGGCCATCCGTAGGCAAGGCGGTCGTGTTCTACTTCGCGGCTCTCGTTCGACTGTGTCATCCCATGCAGCCGGCCTTCCCGGAACGGTCTTCCCGGATACGCGGACGAGCCGTTTAGGGCCGCGGTTAACGCGCCGCAGCCGCACGCCGCGTTCGATGTGCTGGTGGGCCGCGGGCGGTGGAGGCCGCGTGACGATCTGGACGGGATCGTCGTCCGGTTCCGGGCGGCGGGCCGGCCATCGTGGACGGGTGCCACGTCGACGCGAGCTTCCCCGGCGACTACATGAGCTGGCGCGTGAACGTGGCGTCCAAGGACTACGCGCTGCGCATGTTCTTCCTGTTCTCGGACGTGGGAGAGGACGACGCGCCCGCCCGCGTCCGGGTCGGGTCCCACGCGGACGCGGCGCGGGAGCTGGTCGCGCGCGCCGGTGCGGCCGCAGGGCACCGTCGTGTCGCGTACGCCGCGGGCCGCGCGGGCGACGTCTACCCGTTCCTGGCGCATGCGGGACAGCCGCACCGCGGGACGAGCCCGCGCTTCCTGGGCCAGCCGAAGCTCGAACCGGCCCGGCCGCTCCGGCTCGGCCGTCGAGACGGCGATCCGGCGGGCCCTCGGCCGGGACGGCGGTCGTCCCGACGGGCTCGGTCAGGGATCGTCCAGGTCGGCGAGGCGGCGGGTGAGGTAGGCGCGTTCGGCGTCGTTGGCGGTGAGGGAGATCGCTCGCTCGTACGCGGCCGCCGCCTCGGCCGCGCGGTCCAGGCGGCGGAGGAGGTCGGCCTTGACGGCAGGGAGGTAGTGGTAGGCGGCGAGCCGTTCGTCGCGTTCGAGGGTCTCGATCTCGGGCAGTGCGGCGGCCGGGCCGTGGACCATCGCGACCGCCACGGAACGGTTGAGCGCGACCACCGGGGACGGCCAGACCTTCAGCAGTTCGTCGTAGAGCACCAGGATCTGCTCCCAGTCCGTGTCGGCGTAGGAGGGCGCGGTCGCGTGCAGGGCGGCGATGGCGGCCTGCAGGGCGAAGCGGCCCGGGCCGCCGCGGAGCGCGCTCACGACCAGGTCGTGCGCTTCGGCGATGGCCTGCCGGTCCCAGGCGGAACGGTCCTGTTCCTCCAGCGTGAGCAGCCGCCCGTCCGCCGCGGTACGGGTGGCGCGGCGGGCATGGTCGGCGAGGAGGAGGGCGAGCAGCCCCCTGGCCTCGGGCTCGTCCGGCATGAGGTCGCGGAGCAGCCTGGCCAGGTCCAGGGCGCGTGCGGCGAGGTCGTCCCTGGTCAGCGCGGGTCCGGAGGGCGCGGTGTGGCCGGTGGTGTAGAGGAGGTGGACGACGGTGAGGACCGCGTCCAGCCGGTCCGGGAGGTCCGCGGCGGGCGGCAGCCGGAACGGGACCCCGACCGAAGCGATCTTCTTCTTGGCGCGGGTGATCCGCGCCGCCACCGTCGGTACGGGGACCAGCAGCGCCTTCGCGATGTCCGCCGTCGCCACTCCGCACACCAGCCGCAGCGTGAGCGCGATCCGCGCCTCCGCGGCCAGCGCGGGGTGGCAGCACAGGAACACCAGCCGCAGCCGGTCGTCGCGCACGACCGGAGCGGGCGGTTCCGGTTCCGGTAGGGGTTCCACCAGCAGGTGCTGCTTCGACCGCAGGTTGGCCGCTCTGCGCAGGACGTCCAGCGCGTTGTGCCGGGCGGCGGTGGTCAGCCAGGCGCCCGGCCGGTCCGGTACGCCGCCGCGCGTCCAGTCGCCGAGCGCGGCGGCGTACGCGTCCTGGACGCATTCCTCGGCGAGGTCGAGGTCGCGCGTGACGCGCACCGTCGCGGCGAGCACCCGGGCCCACTCGCGGCGGTGCGCGTCGGCGACCGCCCGCCGGACGGCCGGGGACGGCGTCACCCGGCGAGCAGCGGCCGCACCTCGACGGCCCCGTCCATGATCGGGAGCAGCCGGCCGATCTCGATCGCCTGGTCCAGGTCCGCGGCCTCGACCACGAAGAACCCGGCGATCACCTCCTTGGTCTCCAGGAACGGCCCGTCGGTGACCACGCCGCCCTTGCGGATCGTCCGCGCGGTCGCGCTCGGCTGGAGGCCCTGCTCGTGGACGACCCGCGCCCCCATCGCGGCGATCTTCTCGCCGGCGCGCAGGTTGGCCTCCATGACGTCGGGCGGGATGTCGGCGGCTCCTCCGGGCAGTTCCCTCTCGTAGATCAGAATCGCGTACTGCGGCATGGCGCGTCCCCCTCCTGGAGTCACCAGTTACCGGTCTCCGGACCCATCGCACCGTATTCGACCCCGCCGTCGCGGGCGTAGGTGCCGACCACGGCGCCGGTGGCGTGGACCGTGCTCGCGACCAGCCGGAGCCCGGCCGGTACGGTCCCCTCCGCGAACAGCCGCTTGCCGCTCCCGATCAGCACCGGGAACACCACGAGGTGGTACTCGTCCACCAGGTCGTGCGCGATGAGCGTCTGGACGAGGCCGCCGCTGCCGTGCACCTGGATCTCGCCGCCGTCGCCCTCCTTGAGCCTCCGTACCGCCTCGGGGACATCGCCGGTGAGCAGCGTGGAGTTCCGCCACGACACGCTGTCCAGCGTCCGCGACGCGACGTACTTGGGCATTCCGTTGAGCTTCGCCCCGATCGGGTCGCCGTCCTCGGCGAGGGGCCAGGTGGCGGCGAACTCCTCGTACGTCCTGCGGCCGAGCAGGAGCGCGCCCGCCCTGCCGGTCAGGTCCGCCATCGCCGCCACGAGCCGCTCGCCGATGTGCGGCGCGGCCCAGCCGCCGTGCTCGAAGCCGCCGTCGCGGTCCTCGTCCGGGCCGCCGGGGCCCTGCATGACGCCGTCCAGTGACAGGAACGTGGTGACCTTCAGCTTCCGCATGCCTTCTCCTCCGTCCGGGGCGGGGCGCCGCTGTCCGGCGCCCTCTCCCATGACGGCGAACGGGCCCGCGCGAATTCGACGACCCGCGCCATCGGTTTTCCCCGCCGGTGGCGGTTCAGAGGTCCCGGCGGGAGGTTCCGATCACGGTGACGGCGGCGGCGGCCAGGGCCCAGGCGGCGTAGACGGTCCACGCGCCGGCGGTCGTCCACGGGTACGGGACCGGGTCCGGGACGGCCTGGCCCAGGCGCTGCCAGGCGTTGAGGGGCAGGGCGTGGGCGACGAGGGCCGACCAGTGCCGGTCGGCGCCGAACGCGGCGGGCGGCACCAGCAGGATCACGAACACGGTGACGAGGGTGGGCGCGGTGTGCCGGACGACCGCCCCCACGGCCATGCCGGCCAGCGCGGACACGGGGGCGAGCAGGGCCGACGCCGCCACCAGGCGGAACGCGGCGGGCTCCGTGATCGACACGCCCGCGCCGCGCCCGGACAGGATCGCCTGGGTCAGCCCGAACGAGGCGCCCGCCACGACCGCGCCGAACGCCGCGGTGACCGCCGTGACGGCGGCGACCTTGGCCGCCAGCACCGCGTTGCGCGCGGGCACGGCGGTGAACGTCGTACGGATCATGCCGGTGCCGCGTCGTCGCCGCCGGGGACGGACTCATCCCCCCGGCGTCATCCGCCGCCTGATCGCGCGCCTGGCCGGCGGCGGGCCGCACCCGGCGCCCGCCGTCCCGCCGCACGGGCTCGCCGGCGTCACCGCGCGCGAGCGCGAGGTGCTGACCCTCGTGGGACGCGGCCTGACCAACGCCGAGATCGCCGCCGAGCTGCATCTCAGCATGGCCACGGTCAAGACGTACGTGGCGCGGCTGCTCACCAGGCTCGACGCCCGCGACCGCGTCCAGCTCGTGATCATCGCCTACGAGAGCGGCCTCCTCGGTCCCGGCACGCGGCCCGCTTGACCGCCTCCATCGCTAGAGCTTATATCTAGAGAACACCACTAGAGTTCAGCTCTAGCTTCTTGGAGGCACGGATGCCCGACCCGCGAACCGCCGACGCCGTTCAACGCGACCAGGAGGAGGCCGTCCGCCGCGAGCTGGAGCGCTACTACGGCTCAGGCAAGCCCCCGTGGGACAGCGGCGTGACGCCGCCCGAACTGGTCGCCCTCGTCGAGGGCCCCGGCGCGGCGCCGCCCGGCCGCGCGCTCGAACTCGGCTGCGGCACCGGGACCAACGCCACGTACCTGGCCCGGCACGGCTGGGACGTGACGGCCGTCGACCTCATCGAGAACGCCGTCCGGCAGGCCCGCGCCAAGGCCGCCGCGGCCGGGGTTCCGGTACGGCTGCTGCACGGGGACGCGACCCGGCTCGACGACCTCGACGCGCCGGGCCCGTACGACCTGTTCTTCGACCTGAGCTGCTTCTGCGGCATCCCGCCGCACCGCCGCGACGCGTACGCCGCCGGCCTCACCCGCCGCGCCGCCCCCGGCGCGCGGCTGCTGATGTTCGGGTACGGCCCCGAGGCGTTCGACGACCCGATCTCCGGCGTCACCGCCGGCGAGCTGCGCGCCAGGTTCACCGGCTGGGAGCTGACCGGCACCGCGCCCGGCACCAACCCGGTCCCCACCTTCTGGTTCACCCTGCGACGGACCGCCTCGGAGGCGGGGACCGCGCCCGCGCCCCGGGGTTAGCATCGAGGGTCCAGCCCGTTCCTTCCGGACGGCCCAGGCAGCGGAGACCGGCCGATGGGCGCAGAGTGCGTGTCCCTACCGCCGAGACCGCCGAGACCGCCGAGGTCGCGGTGGCGCCGGCGAGGTGTGTCGGTCTCGCTCGCGCTGATCGTCCTGCTCGGGGCGGCCGGGTGCGGCCCCAGGTACGCGACGTCGCGGATCGAGCCGTACGAGGCGCTCGTGTCGGCCGACGGCAGGAGCCTCACGCTGTTCTTCGGGCGAGGGCGTGACGAGACCGTCGAGACGCGGGTGGCCGAGCTTCCCGACCAGCTGATCGTCACCTTGCGCGGCCGGTTCCGGGCGGACGTCGACGTCGCGCTCGACCTGCTCCGCGACTCCGTGACGGTGACGCTGGAGGCCCCGCTCGGCGGGCGGCCCGTCCGCACGGAGGACGGTCCGCCGATCACGGTGCGAAAGGCGCGTTCGTAGCTTGGCGCCAGGTGGTCAGGCGTGTTCGACGATGCGTTCGCAGAGGCGGTGGGTCTCCAGGGCATCGTCGGCGGGGAGGGGCGTGCCGGCGCGGACGGCGTCCAGGAAGGCGAGGGTGATCTGCTCGATGCCGCGCTGGCGGGCGACCGGGGTCCAGTCGCCGCGGCGGTGGAGGGTCGTGCCGTCCCGGTGGTCGACGACGTCGGCGAGGTTGAGGACCTGGCGCTTGGTGTCGCGGCCCATGACCTCGAGGACCTCCTCGGTGGAGCCGTTCGAGCGGTTCATGATGCCGAGCGCGGTGAAGCCGTCGCCGGAGAGCTGCAGGACGATGTGGTGCAGCTCTCCGGCGACGAGGCGGGTGCGGACGCCGACGTGGTCGATCGGGCCGGGGGCCAGGAAGCGCAGGGTGTCGGCGACGTGGATGAAGTCGTCGAAGACGACCGCGCGCGGGGCGGCGGGAAGGCCGGTGCGGTTCTTCTGGAGGACGATCAGGTCGCGCGGGCGGTCGAGCAGGGCGCGGTAGCCGGGGGCGTGGCGGCGGTTGAAGCCGACCATCAGGCCGGTGCGGTGCTCTTTCGCCAGTTCGGTGAGGTACGTCGCGTCGGCGAGGTTCGCGGCGAGGGGCTTGTCCACGTACGTCGGGACGCCCGCGGCGATGAGGCGCTCGGTGATGGCGCGGTGGGTGTCGGTCGGGGCGTGGACGAACGCGGCGTCGAGGTCCTGCGCGAGGAGGTCGTCCAGGGTGGCGTGCCGGTCGGGCAGGCGGTAGGCGTCGCCGACGCGGTCCAGGGTGGCGCGGGTGCGGGTGTGCAGGTGGAGGTGCAGGCCGGGCTGGGCCGCCAGTACGGGCAGGTACGCCTTCTGTGCGATGTCCCCGAGGCCGATCACGCCGATCTTCATGGGTCGAACCTACTGCGCCCCAGGTATTGAACTGTCCGTTCCAGAACGTGCTACGGTACGTCGCATGGCACGGCCGAGGAACTTCGACGAGGACCGGGCGGTCGAGGCGGCGATGCGCGCCTTCTGGACCGCCGGGTACGAGGCGACGTCCACCCAGGACCTGTGCGCGGCGACCGGGCTGGGGCGCAGCAGCATCTACAACACGTTCCGGAGCAAGCACGACCTGTTCGAGCGGGCGCTGCGCCGGTACATGGAGATCAAGGACGCGGCCACGCTGGAGGCCCTGAAGGGAGAGGGGACGTTCCGGGAGCGGATCGCCGTCCTGCTGCGCGGAATGATCGAGGAGGACTGCCGGGACGGCATCGGCTGCCTGGTGGTCAACAGCGAGATCGAGCTGGCGCCGCGCGATCCGGTGATCGCGGAGCTGCTGCGGCGCAACTACGGGCGGCGGCTGGAGGCGCTGCGGGCGGCGATCGAGGAGGCGCAGCGGAACGGGGAGATCGACGCGGAACGGGACGCGCGCGGGCTGGCGCACTTCGTGATCGCGACGATCAGCGGGCTCCGGGTGGCGGCCCGGGCCGGCGCCGGGCGCGAGGCGCTGGAGGCGGTGGCGGAGACGGCGCTGCGCGCGCTGTGAGCCGGCCGCCTTATTTTTTTGCGCATGTTTTGGACCGATCAATACAGAACAGGAGTCGATATCCATGCCAGTGGCGATCTACGTGCTGGGGTTCGCGATATTCGCGCAGGGCACGTCGGAGTTCATGCTCGCGGGGCTGCTGCCCGCGATGGCCGCCGACCTGGGCGTGTCCGTGCCGGCGGCGGGACTGCTGATCTCGGCGTACGCGATCGGGATGGTGGTCGGCGCGCCGGTCCTGGCGATGGCCACGCTGCGGGTGCCGCGCCGCACGGCCCTGCTGGGCTTCCTCGGCGCGTTCGCGCTGGTGCACGCGGTGGGCGCGCTGACGTCCAGCTACGAGGTGCTGTTCGCGACCCGGCTGGTGGGCGCGTTCGTGAGCGCCGGGTTCTTCGGCGTCGCGATCGTCGCGGCCATCGGTCTCGTCCCGGCGAACGCGAAGGGGCGGGCCATCGCCATCGTGCTCGGCGGGATCACCGTGTCGACGATCCTCGGCGTCCCCGGCGGGACGTTCGTCGGCAACGCCCTGGGCTGGCGCGCCGCGTTCTGGACGGTGACCGCCCTGTCGGCGGTGGCCATGGCCGGCGTGGCGTGGGTCCTCCCCCGCGGCCGGCAGGACGCGGTCGACGCGCCGGGCGTGCGCGACGAGCTGCGCAGCCTCGCCAACCCCGGCCTGCTGGTCGTGTACGCGACGAGCGCGCTGACCTTCAGCTCCATGATGGCCACCTTCAGCTACCTGGGGGCGTTGCTCACCGAGACGACGGGCGTGCCCGAGGCGTGGGTGCCGGCCGTGCTGGCGCTGTTCGGCGTCGGGTCGCTGATCGGCATCACGGTCGGCGGGCGGGTCGCGGACGCGTACCCGTTCCGCACGCTGACCGTCGGCATGGCGGGCGTCGCGCTGGCGTCGGCCGGGATCGCGCTCGGGGCGGCCGAGCCGGTGGTGGTGATCGCGCTGGTGCCGCTGCTCGGCGGGTTCGGGCTGGCGACGAACCCGGCGGTGACCGTGCGCGTGTACGCGAACCTGGGCCGCGCGCAGACGCTGGCCGTGGCGACGACCTCGTCCACCATCAACATCGGCAACACGCTCGCGCCGTGGCTGGGCGGGCTCGTGATCGGCGCCGGGTTCGGCTACCGGTCGGCGGCCTGGGTCGGCGCCGGGATGGCGGTCGCGGCGCTCGGCACCGTGGCGCTGGGGGCCGGGATGGAACGGCGCAGGCGGGGTGCGGCGGGTGCCGCGGCGGCGGGAGCCCGGGAGGCGGAGTTCAGCCCGTCAGCACTCTGACCGCGCCGTCCCGTACAGGACGTGCCGCCCGGCATGTCCCGCGACCGTCCAGAGGCGGCCGGTGCCGCGCCCGCAGTACAGGTCCGCCGCGCCGGACGCGGCGGCCCGCCCGCCGGTCCGCTCGAAGCCGCGGCCGGTCAGCCGGGCCTGGATCAGCTCCCCCCGCTGCCCGGCGCCGCGCGCGAACCACCAGGTGCCGCCGGACACCGCGCCGCCCTGGACGTGCGAGGCGGGGAGCCTGGCCACCGTCGAGGGCGTGGCCAGGCCCCCGCCGTCGGTCGCGAGGTCGCTCGAACCGTCCGCGAGGGGGAACGCCGCCACCCGCCCCTCGCCGTTCCCGCACCGCTCCCCCGTCACCAGCCGGTCCCCGCCGGTACGGTCGACGGCCAGCCACGAGTGGTTCGGGGTGCCCTCGCCCGTGCAGGACGCGCCGGACTTCTTGGCGGGAACGTACGAGTACACCTGCGGCATCACGTAGCGGTGGCCGTGCCCGTAGTACTTGCGGCCGTTCAGGCCCACCAGGCCGGGCCTGGCGGTGGCGCCGGCGCGGCTCTTGCCGAGGTCGAGGATCCGGCGCATGTCGAAGACGCGGATGCCGGTGCCGCCGTCGGCCAGGTAGAGGCGGTTGCCGTACCAGGCGATGCCGCCGGCGCTCGTGCCGGCGGCGCCCTTCCCGCGCGTGCCGATGGGCTCGTACGTGGGGCGCCCGCGCGAGTCGCGGTACGGCCACACGAGCAGGGCGTGGTGGTAGGCGCCGTTCCTGTCGTTCACGAACGTCACCCGCACGCTCCTGTGCGGGCTCTTCCCGTCCTCGTCGGACCAGGCGACCAAGAGCGGCCGGTACGCGCCCCACCGCCCGTCCGCGCGGGCGTCGGAGGCACCGGTGACGCCGTGAGGACGCCATCCGGATGCGGCGCCGCCGGCGGCGCCGAAGCAGAAGACCCGCGCCCCCTGGGGGACGCCGGCCGCGCCGCCGCAGTCGCCGTCCCACTCGCCCCTGCCGCCGCCTCCGGCGGCGAGCAGGGCCGGGAGCCCGGTGGTCTCCAGCCGCCCGGCCAGTCCGGCGAGCGCGGCGGCGTCGGGCCCGGTGCCCACCTGGAGGGCGTACGGGTCCTTGGCGGGCGTCTGCGCGGCGGCGGAGGTGTCCACGCTGGCCGTGGGCCCGGCCGAGTAGTAGGTGTACATGGGCGTGCCCACCGCCACCACCAGCAGCGGCGCGGCGAGGGCCAGCAGGTGGCGGACGTTCACTGATCACCTCCCAGGCGATCAAGGAACCTAACATCATGGGACTTTTCACCCAAGATCACGCTTTGCAGCGACATAATCGCTAGAGGAGATCGGCAGAGGTCAGTGCGGCCGCGCCCGACACGCCACGACCACCGGCGGAAACGACTCCGCATAACGATCCGATAACGCAGGTAAACCGTTGGACCGCTCGGGCGTCACGAAACGCCCCCCGCCGCGCGGACCGCGGCGGGGGTCGCCCCTTTCACTCCGGTCGTGCCGGCCGTCTCGTCGTGCCGCCCGTCAGGTCAGCCGAGCCGGCAGGCGCCCGTGTCGGACCTGCTCGGATCGCTCTCCGAGACCGCCTTCACCTGGAGTCTCGCACCGTGCTCCGCACCCGCGCCGGGCTTGGCCCACACCTCGGCCGTGGTGCGCCGTCCCGCCGCGGCGGTCGCCAGCTCGTTCGGCACCCAGGTCCGCCAGCCCCTGCCGGTCACCGACGCCGACAGCCGGTAGACGTCCGACGCGTGGTGCCCGCTGCCGCCCTTCCCGGAGTTGCGCAGCGGCACCGTGCACTTCACCCAGCCCGATCCGGCCGGCGCCGTGCGGCCGTTGTCCACCTTGACGCCGCGCCGCTGCGGGCCCGCGCCGTCCAGCGAGCGGATCGCCACCGTGTACGACAGGATCCCCTTGCGGTCGCGCTCGAGGTCCAGAACGTAGAAGTGCAGGCGGTTGCCCTCGTCGACGTACTCGAACTCGCTGCCCGAGCCGGTGCCCGCGTGGAACAGCGCGTCCGAGAGCTGCCGGTAGTCGCCGATCGTCATCTTCTGCGGGGTGCCGTCCGGCAGGACGAAGTCGACCTTGTCGATGTCCTGCGGGTTGGCGTCCTTCACCCAGATGAACGGGGCGTCGTCCTCGTCCTTGGTCTTGGCGAGCAGCACGCCCGAGTCCGGCGTGAACGAGTCGAAGCCCATCCGGTCGACGACCTCGAGCGTGTAGTTGTCGTACTCGCCGCCGTCGCACAGCGGATCCTTCGCCTCGTCGCACTCCGGGCTGGCGTCCCCGCCCGCGCCGAGCTTGAGGTTGATGCCGGTCAGGCCGCCCTTCCCGGGGTCGGCGGCACGCGCGGTGATCTTCGCGACCAGGGTGCCGGACGCGGCGAGCGCGTCCCGGTCGGCCTGGAGCACGTGGTCCGGGTTCACGATGCCCAGCTTGAGCTTGTTGCGCAGCATGTGCTGCGCGCCCATCGAGCCGCCGCCCGTCGCCGGGATCGTCCACCGGCTGTGCGGCCCGCCCGGCCCGTTGAAGCTGCCGCGGCTCAGCATCTCCCAGGGGCCGGAGAACGCGCGGCGCGGCGGGTTCGCGTACGGGTTGTTGTAGTTGTCGCCGATCCCGAGGATGTGGCTGAACTCGTGCGCGAACACGCCCATCCCGCTGCTCTCGGCCTGCGTCGAGCTGTCGCCGGTCGCGTTGGGCCAGATGGTGGAGCCCGCCGCCCACGACGACCACGGGACGTACCGGGTCCGCACCCAGTTCGGCAGCGCCGGGTCCTGCGGGCCCCACTCGGGCGGCACGGCCTCCGGGGAGGCGAACTTCATCTGGCCGAACTCCTGCCAGGTGCTGCTCTCGTCCTGTCCGGCGGAGAGGAAGAAGACGAAGTCGAACTCGGCCGCCTTCGCCTCGCCCACGTCGGCGATCCACGCGGCCCGCGCGTCGGTCCGGATGTTGCGGTTGCAGGTGTCCCCGGCCGGGCAGCCCATGTCGCCCTGCCAGCGGGCCTCCACGCCGTACTCGTGGTCCTTGGCGGGCATCCGGTACGCGCCGAACGCCGTCAGGTCGACGCCGTACCGGCCGCCGGAGTCCTCCATCCAGTACTCGTGCAGCGTGTGCCCGTTGTTGAGCTTCTGCGGCTTGTTGAGGAAGTCCTGGTAGAACCGCGCGACCCGGTCGCGCGGGACGTTCCCGACCTCGCTGGGGTTGCCGAAGAGCGTCGAGTTCTTCGCCCTGGTGATCACGAACTCCTGGTCGGGGTAGTCGACGAGGACGACCGCGCCCTTGAAGTTCCTGATCGAGCCCTTGCGGGCCGGGTCGGCCCACGAGGTGCCCGGGACGGGCTTGTAGTCGTCCCAGGTCATGGTGTCGGGGAGCTCGTAGTTCTGGGGGTCCACCGGCCTGGGGGCGCCCGCGCGTACGTCCTCGCCTGCTGGGGGCGCTGCCAGGGCTGCGTCTGCGGCCAGTGCCGCATCTGCCAGGCGTTCTCGGTGGGTTCGGGGACGGGGGTGCGCTGCAGCGCGGCGGCGGGAGCGGCCGCCAGGCCCATGGAGAGCGTGAGCGTTGCGGCGAGGGGCACCAGGAGAGTCTTCTTGACGCGCATGTCTCACCTGCTTCGGGGGGTTGCTGCGACGCTAGATAAGTCCGTCCCGCCGGGCAATGGCCGACTTAGACGATCTTGTTAGGACGCCGCTGGCATCTCCCGACAGCCCTCCCCCGGACTCCCAGGCCGGCCCCGTAGGGCCGGGTTCAGACGAGGGCGCGCACGGCGGTGACGATGCCGTCCTCGTCGCTGTAGAGGAAGTCGCCGGGCCGGAACTCGACGCCGCCGAACGCCACCGGGACGTCGACCTCGCCGGCCGCGTCCTTCGCGCTCTTGCGCGGGTTGGAGCCCAGCGCCTTGACGCCGAGGTCGAGGGTGCCGAGCGCGGCGACGTCCCGGACGGCGCCGTAGATCACGACCCCGGCCCAGCCGTTCCGGACCGCGGCGGCGGCGATGAGGTCGCCCATCAGCGCCGAGCCGAGGGAGCCGCCGCCGTCGACGACCAGCACCCTGCCGCCGCCCGGCGTGTTGAGCAGCTTCTTCACCAGGCCGTTGTCGCGCAGGCAGCGCACGGTCGCGATCGGGCCGGCGAACCGGCCGCGCGCCCCGTACGACCGGAACTGCGTCTCGCAGCTCTGCAGCTCGGTCCCGAACTCGTCGATCAGGTCGGCGGTCGCGAATTCCATGGAACCTGAGCCTACTGGCAGGTAACCGAGGTGGCGGGGCCAGGGGCGGCCGTACGCGTGGCGACGGCGGTTGATCTTCGGTACAACGTTCTTCTCAACCAGGAGGTCCGTCATGCAGCCCCCCATCCGTCCCGGCGCGGTGTTCGAGCCGCTCCGGGGCGACGATCCGCCGCTGGTCGGCGGCTACCGCGTGCTGGCCCGGATCGGCGCCGGCCGCACCGGTCCCGTGCTGCTGGCCACCACGCAGAGCGGCCGGGCCCTGGCGATCAAGGTCGCCGGGGAGGAGGCCGCGCGGGACGCGGCGTTCCGGCGGCGGTTCAAGCAGGAGATCGCCGGCGCGCAGCGCGCCCGCGGCCGCTACCTGGTGCAGGTCGTCGACGGGCACGCGGAGGCGCCCGTCCCGTGGGTCGCCGCGGAGTACGTGCCCGGCCCGGCGCTGCCGGACGCGGTCGCCGAGGCCGGCCCGCTGCCCGTCCCGGCGGTACGGGCGCTGATCGTCGCGCTCGCCGAGGGGCTCCGGACGCTGCACGAGGCCGATCTCGTCCACGGTGACCTGAGGGCCTCCAGCGTGCTGCTCGCCGCCGACGGGCCGCGCCTGGCCGACCATTCCTCGCTCGAACACCCCGCCGCGCCGCCCGACGACGTGTTCGGGCTCGGCGCCGTCGCCCTGCACGCGGCGACCGGGCGCTCCCCGCTCCCGCGGCCGTCCCAGGACGGGCCGCCGGACCTCACCGGATGCCCGGACGAGCTGCGCGACCTCATCGAACGCTGCCTCGGCGCGCCCGAGGGCCGGCCGGCGCCCGCCTCGATCATCGCGGAGCTGGAGGAGGAGCCGCCCGGTCCCGGCTGGCTGCCGCCCGCGTTCGCCGAGCTGCTCCCCGCGTACGCGATCGAGCCCGCCCCCGAGCCGAAGCCCGAACCGAAGCCCGAGCCGGCGCCCCAGCCCGGGCCGAGGCCCGAACCGGCGCCGAAGTCCGAGGCGGCGACCGCTCCGAAGCCGAAGCCGGGCCGGCCCAACTTCGCGGTGCCGCTGCCGCCCGCGCCGCCGGTCCCGCCCCCGGGGCCGCCGCCCGCGATGCTCCCCCAGGGGCAGCCGGTGATGGGCCCCTACCGGCACGACCTCGCCATCGCGCTCGGCATCGGCGGCGCCGTCTTCGGCGCGCTCGTCCTGGTGCTGCTGTTCGCCTTCATGCTCTAGGCCGCCGGGGCCGCCGGGGCCGCTAGGCGGGGGTGTCGATCGGGCGGCCGATCAGCCGGGACAGCACGATCGCGGTCTTGGTGGCGGTGATGTTGTCCTCGCGGCGCAGCCGTTCCAGCGACTGCTCCAGGTGCTGGATGTCGCGGACCCGCACGTGCACCAGCGCGCTGGCGTCGCCGCTGACGGTGTACGCGGCGACCACCTCCGGATGCTTGCGGATGCTGGAGTAGATCTCGTCCGGCGAGGTCGCGCCCGTGCAGAAGATCTCGATGAACGCCTCGGTCGTCCAGCCCAGCGCGGCCGGGTCCACGATCGCCGCGAAACCGGTGATGACGCCGTCCGCACGGAGCCGGTCCACGCGCCGCTTCACCGCCGGCGCCGACAGCCCGACCTTGTCTCCGACCTGCGCGTACGAGGCGCGGCCGTGCTCCAGGAGCTGCGCAACGATTCGCCGGTCGAGGTCGTCAAGACGCAATGGATCGCTCCCCCCGAGTCCGTTTTGGCCGTTGGTCGGCCGCCGATCCCGAACATACGCTGATCCCGTGAACGTCGCGAGCACTACCGATCGGCTGCGGGCCCTGTCAGGGGAGCACAGCGCGCACAACTACCACCCCCTGCCCATCGTGATCGCCGAGGCCGAGGGGGCCTGGGTCACCGACGTCGAGGGCCGGCGCTACCTCGACATGCTGGCCGCGTACTCCGCGGTCAACTTCGGCCACCGCAACCCGCGGCTGATCGAGGCCGCGCGGCGCCAGCTGGACCGGGTGACGCTGGTCAGCCGGGCCTTCGACCACGACGCGTTCGGCCCGTTCGCGGCCGAGCTGGCGGAGCTGTGCGGCAAGGACATGGTGCTGCCGATGAACAGCGGCGCCGAGGCCGTCGAGACCGCGCTGAAGACCGCCCGCAAGTGGGGGTACGAGGTCAAGGGCGTCCCCGCGGACCGGGCGAACATCGTCACGTTCGAGGGCAACTTCCACGGCCGCACGACCACGATCGTGAGCTTCTCCACCGACCCCGACGCCAAGGACTCCTACGGGCCGTACACGCCCGGGTTCAGGACCGTCCCGTACGGCGACGCCGCCGCGCTCCGGGCCGCCGTGGACGAGCACACGGTCGGCGTGCTGATCGAGCCGATCCAGGGCGAGGCCGGCGTCAACGTGCCGCCCAGCGGCTTCCTGACGGCCGTACGGGAACTGTGCACGGAGGCCGGCGCCCTCATGCTCGCCGACGAGATCCAGTCGGGGCTGGGCCGCACCGGCACCACGTTCGCGGTCGAGCACGAGGGCGTCGTCCCCGACGTCTACATCCTCGGCAAGGCCCTCGGCGGCGGGATCATGCCGGTGTCGGCCGTGGTCGCCGACCGCGACGTGCTCGGGGTGTTCAGGCCGGGCCAGCACGGCTCCACGTTCGGCGGCAACCCGCTCGCCTGCGCGATCGGGCGCGAGGTCGTGGCGATGCTGAAGACGGGCGAGTTCCAGGAACGCTCCCGGACGCTCGGCGCGCACATGCACGAGCGGCTCGGCGCGCTGTCGTCCGACCTGGTCCGGGACGTGCGCGGCCGCGGCCTGTGGGCCGGGATCGAGCTGCACGGCCCGGCCCGGCCGGTGAGCGAGCGGCTGATGGGGCTGGGCGTGCTGGCCAAGGAGACGCACGCGACCACGATCCGGCTGGCGCCGCCGCTGGTGATCGACGGGACGGACCTCGACTGGGCGCTGGACCAGCTGGAGATCGCGCTCAAGGACTAGCTCAGGGACCAGGGCTGGAGATCGTGCGGTAGCCGCCCTCGTAGAAGACCAGGGGGCGGCCGCCGGGGTCGGGGACGTCCAGCCCGACGACCTCGCCGACCACGATGCTGTGGTCCCCGGCCTCGTGGACGGCGTACGTCCGGCACTCCAGCGTCGCCACCGCGCCCGTGAACAGCGCCACCCCGGTCGCGGGCCCCCGGTGGTGGTCCCAGCCCTCCAGCTGCCCCTCCAGGACGCGCCCGCGGGTGGCGAACCGGTCCGCGGCGTCCCGCATGCTCTCCGCCAGCACGGACACGCCCCACACGCCGCACGCGCCCGGGTCGGTCACCACGTCATGGAACCGCCCGGACTTCTCGGCGCAGAACAGCACGAGCAGCGGGTCCAGGGACACCGACGTGAACGCGTTCACCGTCATCGCGTGGTCGGTGCCGTCCACGACGGTCGTCACCACCGTGACGCCGGTGGCGAAGCGGCCGGCGACGCGCCGGAGCAGCGCTCCGGCGTCCGGTCCGGGATCGGGGCTCACGGCGCGTCCACTCCGGGCACCGGCCTCATCCGCGGGCGAGCGGCACGCCGCCGGTCAGCCAGGCGCCGGGGGGATGCCTGGCCGGGACGAGCGACACTCCGATCACCGCCGCAACCAGCCCGCCGATGATGAACAGGTAGCCCGTCCAGGTACCCGGAACGATCAGGTCGCCCTCGCCGCGCGGCACCGCCAGCGCGACCGCGGCGGCCGTCCACAGCAGCGCGGGCACCGACGCGCCGATCCGGCCGCCCAGCGCCCAGCCCGCCAGCCGGACCATGCCGAGATTGACCAGGATCACCGCGACCCCGGCGACCGGGACCGGCCCGGCCGTCCACGAGTGCGCGTACGCGCCCACCACGCCGACGACCGCTCCCAGCACGCCCAGCGCCGCGTACGCGGCCCCGGAGACGAAGGCGTCCAGGGGACCTTCGGCGGCGTCGTCCGGGTCGCCGGTGAGGTCCTGGGGCTCGTGGTGGTCCATCACGGCGGTCAGCGTACCGATACCGGAGCGTGCCCGATCACGGCCGGGGCGGGACGGCGGGCTCGGCGAACAGCCCGTTCTCCCGGCCGCCCGCGGGGGCCGGGCCGCGCTCGCCCGCGAGCAGGATGAAGTACTCGGTGCCGAACGCCTGCTGGCCGAGGTTGTTGGAGAGGGCGAAGAACGGCCCCACCTCGTCCGGCGCCACCACGATCTGGGTCCGGTGGGCGCGCAGCGCGGCGAGCTTGGCCGGCAGGTGGGCGCGGGAGTCGACCACCGTGGTCACCTGGTCGTCCGGCACGCCCGAGCCCAGCTCGTCCAGGCCCGCGACCCGGCCGAACGGCAGCCGCGCCTCGCGCATCACCGCGATGGCGCGTGCCAGGACGGTCCGCGGGGTCGCGTACGCGTAGAACTTGCCGATCCTCCACGGCTCGCCGTCCCCGTGGGCGGGGTCGGCGGCCAGCTCGTACGCCCGCCACGCCACCCGGTGCGCCTGGATGTGGTCGGGGTGGCCGTAGTTGCCGCGGTCGTCGTAGGTGACGAGCACCTGCGGGCGCACCTCGCGGATGACCTTCACCAGCTCGCCGGCGGCCTCGTCGAGATCGGCCCGCCAGAAGCAGCGCGGATCGTCGTTGGTCGGGGCGCCCATCATGCCCGAGTCCCGCCAGCGGCCCGGGCCGCCGAGGTAGCGGTGGTCGGTCACGCCGAGCGCGGCGCACGCCTCGGCCAGCTCGCCCACCCGGTACTCGCCGAGGCGGTCCTCCTTGTCGGAGGCGAGATGGCGCAGCTCATCGGGGATGACCTCGCCCTCTTCGCCCAGCGTGCAGGTGACGAGGCAGACATGGGCGCCCTCGGCCGCATATTTGGCCATGGTGGCCCCGGTCCCGATGGACTCGTCGTCCGGATGGGCGTGGACGAACAGGATCCGCGGCTCCTTCATGGTCCGAGCCTACTCAGGGCGGAACGGCGGCCGGGAAACCGCCCTCCCGCCCCGCGGCCGGACCCCGCGGAACCGGGGCGGCGCGCTACTCCTCGTCGCGGCCGCCACCGCCGCCGCCTCCACCGCCGCCGGCGGGCGGGGTCTCGCCGTCGGGCGGGGTGGTGGGCTCGGTCGGCGTCGTGGGCGTGTCGTCGGGCTCGGACGGCTCCGTGGTCGGCGCCGTCGGCCGCGTGGGCCGGGTCGGCGTGAACTCCGGCTCGGTCTCCCGCTGCCGCGTCCGGGTCGTCTCCGGCGTCGGATCGTTCTCCTCGGTCTCCTCGTCGGTCGGCGACACCGAGGTGCTGGCCGGCGGCGGCGTGACGTCCCCGCCCGGCTCGTCGTTGCCGGTGTTGAACATCACCAGGCCGACCACCAGCGCCAGCGCGGCGATCGCCCCGACCGCCGCCACGATCGGCCAGCGCGACTTCTTCTCCGGCTCCCAGTCCTGGTAGCCGCCGCTCCGGCGCGGGTCCGGCCGGCCGTAATGCGCGGGCGGCATCGGCGGCCCGGGCGGCATCCCGACCGGGCCCATCGCGCGGGTGCGGTCGACCGGCTGGGTCCCGCCGGTCGCCCGGGTCGGCCCGGCGGCCAGGTTCGCGCCCTGGCCCAGCATCGCGGTGGCCTGCGTCGGGTCGTCCATCTGCGTCTGCGCGGCGGGCCCGGCGCCGATCAGCGTCATCATCAGCTGCTGCGCGGTCGGCCGCCGCTCGGGCTCCTTGACCAGCGCGGCCGAGATCAGCCGGTGCAGGTCGGGCGGCAGGCCCTCCAGCGACGGCGGCTCGTTCATCACCCGGTTGATCACCGCGACCACGGTGTCGTCGCCGAACGGCGGGTGCCCGGTCGCGGCGAACGCCATCGTGGTCGCCCACGCCCACACGTCCACGGCCTCGGTCAGCGTGGACCCGGCCACCTGCTCGGGCGCCATGTACGAGGGCGTGCCGATCGCCTTGGTGGCGCCGGTCTGGCTGGTGTCCAGCGCCCGCGCGATACCGAAGTCGATCACGCGCGGCCCGTCCGGCGCCATGATCACGTTGTGCGGCTTGAAGTCGCGGTGCACGATCCCGGCCTGATGGATGGCCACCAGCGCGGTCAGCGTGCCGATCCCGAGGCGCTCCAGCGCGGCGCCGGTGATCGGGCCGTCCTCCAGCACCTGCCGGTGCAGCGACTTGCCCGGCACGTACTCGCTCGCGATGTACGGCTGGTCGCCGGCGACGTCGGCCTCCAGCACCTGCGCGGTGCAGAACCGCGCGACCTGCTTGGCCGCCTGCGCCTCGCGGACGAAGCGGTTGCGGGCCGAGGCGTCCGCCGCCAGGTCGGCGCGCAGCAGCTTGATCGCGGCCTGTGCCCCCGAGGCGTCCCTCCCCAGGTAGACCACGCCCTGCCCGCCCTCGCCAAGCCGTTCGAGCAGTTCGTACGAACCCAGCCGCCGGGGATCTCCCGGCTGCAGCTCCGGCATGGACCACTCCTTCGTACCCGCGATGACGGTGATGTGATGATTGGGGAGAGTTTTCGAGCTTACGCGAGCCCGGCCGCGATCTCCGGCGAATCCCGATCGGGCACACTACAGCGCCCGCCCCGCGGCGGTCAGGCGTAAAGGCGGGACGTCGCCGCCACCGCCGGACCCATGCTGGCAGACTCGGATGCCATGAGCATCAGCTATCCGCGGCAGAGCGCCCGTACCCGGCGGTTCACCCTCGGTGTCCCGCGCGCCTTCCAGATCGCGCCGGACGGGTCGTTCGTGGCCTTCCTGCGGACCAAGGCCGGCGACGACCCGGTCACCTGCCTGTGGACGCTCGACCTCGCCTCCGGCGAGGAGCGCCTGATCGCCGACCCGGCCGCGCTGGACGTCCCGGGCGAGGAGGACCTGCCCCCCGAGGAGAAGGCCCGCCGCGAGCGGGCCCGGGAGCAGGCCGGCGGCATCGTCGGGTACGCGGTGGACCGCGAGGTCCGGAAGGCGGTCTTCACCCTCGCCGGGCAGCTGTTCCTCACGGACCTGCGTTCCGGCGAGGTCCGGGCGCTACCCGCGAGGACGCCGGTGTTCGACCCGCGGCTCGACCCGGCCGGGCGCCGGGTCGCCTACGTCTCCGGCCGCACGATCCGCGTCCTGTCCCTCCAGGAAACGGGCGACGACGCCGACCGGGAGCTGATCACGCCGGAGAGCGACCAGGTCTCCTACGGGCTCGCGGAGTTCATCGCGGCCGAGGAGATGGGCCGCATGCGCGGCTACTGGTGGTCCCCCGACGGCGCCGCCCTGCTGGTCGCCCGGGTGGACGAGACGCCCGTCCAGCGCTGGACGATCGCCGACCCCGCCAACCCCGACCGCGGCGCGCACGAGATCGCCTACCCGGCCGCCGGGACGCCCAACGCGATCGTCTCCCTGGTGCTCGCCAAGGCCGACGGCTCCGGCAAGGTCGGGGTCGCCTGGGACCGCGGCGAGTTCCCGTACGTGGTCACCGCGGCCTGGGACCGGCACGGCCTGGTGATCGTCACGCAGTCCCGCGACCAGCGCGCGCAGCGGGCCCTCTCCGTCGACCCGTCCAACGGCGCGACCTCCCTCCTGCACACCCTGCACGACCCGGTCTGGACCGAGATCGTCCCCGGCGTGCCCGCCCGCACCGGCGACGGCGCGCTGGTCTGGCACGTGGAGGACGCCGGGACCGACACCCGCCGGATCACCGTCGGCGGCGAGCCGGTCACGCCCGGCGGCCTCCAGGTCCGCGCCGTCCTCGGCGTGGAGGGGAGCCGGATCCTCTTCACCGGCGCGGAGGAGCCCACCGAGCAGCACGTGTGGTCCTACGACGGCGCCACCGGCCGCACCGAGCGGCTCACCGAGGGCCAGGGCGTCTTCGGCGGCGCCCGCTCCGGCGAGGTCACCGTGATCACCGGCTCCCGGCTCGACCGTCCCGGCACGGCGGTCGAGGTCCGCGGCCCCGCCGGCGTACGGGAGATCGCGTCCCGGGCCGAGACCCCCGACCTCACGCCCCGCGTCGAGCTGCTGCGGGCCGGGAAGAGCGAGATCCGCACCGCCGTCCTGCTGCCGACCGGCTGGAAGCCCAGCGACGGCCGGCTGCCCGTCCTCATGGACCCGTACGGCGGGCCCCACGCCCAGCGCGTCCTGGCCGTGCGCCGCGCGTACTACGAGGCCCAGTGGCTCGCCGACCAGGGCTTCGCCGTCGTGATCGCCGACGGCCGCGGCACGCCCTCGCGCGGCCCGGCCTGGGAGCGCTCGATCCACCACGACATGGCGACCCCCGTCCTGGAGGACCAGGTCACCGCCCTGGAGGACGCCGCCCGCCGGCACCCCGGCGCGCTCGACCTGGACCGCGTCGCGATCCGCGGCTGGTCGTACGGCGGCTACCTCGCGGCCCTGGCCGTCCTGCGCCGCCCCGACGTCTTCCACGCCGCGGTGGCGGGCGCGCCGGTGACCGACTGGGCGCTGTACGACACCCACTACACCGAGCGCTACCTGGGCCACCCCGACGAGGAGCCGGCGAACTACACCGCCAACTCCCTCATCCAGGACGCCGGCCGCCTGGAGCGCCCGCTGCTGCTCATCCACGGCCTGGCCGACGACAACGTGGTGGCCGCCCACACCCTCCGCCTGTCCGGCGCCCTCCTGGCCGGCGGCCGCCCCCACACCGTCCTGCCGCTGTCGGGCGTCACCCACATGACCCCGCAGGAGGTCGTCGCCGAGAACCTCCTCCACTTCCAGGTGGATTTCCTCAGGCGCAACCTCTAGGAGCCGTGCCAGCTGCGCCAGAGGGCGGCGTAGGAGCCGTTCTGGGCGAGGAGCTCGTCGTGGGTGCCCAGTTCGGTGATGCGGCCGTCCTCGACGACCGCGACGCGGTCGGCGTCGTGCGCGGTGTGCAGCCGGTGCGCGATGGCGACGACGGTCCGGCCGTCGAGGACGGCGGCGAGCGAGCGCTCCAGGCGGCGGGCCGCGCGCGGGTCCAGCAGCGAGGTGGCCTCGTCCAGGACGAGGGTGTGCGGGTCGGCCAGGATCAGCCGGGCCAGCGCGAGCTGCTGGGACTGCGCGGGCGTGAGCGGCTCGCCGCCGGTGCCGACGGCGGCGTCCGGGCCGGGGCCGTCCCAGTCGACCGCGCGCAGGGCCGCGTCGATGTCGGCGGCGGTGGCGTCCGCGCGGGCCATCACGAGGTTGTCGCGGAGCGTGCCGCGGAAGACGTGGTGCTCCTGGGTGACCAGCGCGACATGGCCGCGCAACTCGGCCGGCGGGAGCCCCGCCAGCGGCGGGCCGTCCGGCGCGACGGTCACCGACCCGGCGCGCGGCGCGTCGATCCCGGCCAGCAGCCGGCCCAGCGTGGACTTCCCGGCGCCGGACGGGCCCACGATCGCCAGCCGCTCGCCGGGCCGCAGCTCCAGGTCGACGCCGTGCAGGACGTCCCGGCCGGGCCGGTAGGCGTAGCGGACGCCGCGCGCGGTGATCCGCTCCTCTCCCGCGGGCGCGGCGGGCGGGCTCGCGGGCTCCTTCGGGGACGGGCCGGCACCCACGCCCAGCAGCCGCGCCAGCGAGGCCGACGCGACCTGGAACTCGTCCAGCCGGACCAGGATCATGTCGATCGGGATGATCAGCTGCTGGACGTACAGGGTGGCGGCCGTCACCTGCGCCAGCGTGGCCGCGCCCTCCGCGTACAGCAGGCCGCCGATCAGCAGGGTGACGGCGACCGGCAGCACGTGGCTCAGGTCGACCACCGGGTACAGGATCGTGCGCAGCCGCAGCGTGTAGCGCTCGGCGGCGTACGCGCGGGCGATGTCGTCGTCGGCGCGGCGGGCGCGGCGGTCCTGGAGGCCGAACGCCTCGGCGGTGCGGGCGCCCTGCACGGTCTCGGCCAGGCCCTCGGTCAGGTCCGCCCAGGTGGCGTTCTCCCGCAGGTAGCCGTCCCGGGCGCGGCGCAGGTACCAGCGCATCGCGATGACCAGCGGCGGCACGGCGACCAGGCAGGGCAGCGCGACCAGCGGCCCGTTCAGGAACAGCGCGCCGACCGTCAGCACGGTCACGACGATCCCGATCAGCGTCTCGGGCACCGCGTACCGGACGCTGTCGCCGAGGTTGGCCACGTCCCGGGAGGTGCGGCTGACCAGGTCGCCCGTGCCGGCCCGCTCGACCGTGGTCAGCGGCAGCGCCAGGACCCGCTCGACGAACTCCTCGCGCAGCCCGGCCAGCACCTTCTCGGCCAGCCGCGCCGAGGCCAGGTAGGCGTACCGCAGCAGGACGCCCTGGACGATCACGAACGCCGCGATCGCCGCCCCCGTGGCGTCGATCCGCGCGTCGCCGCGCTGCACGCCCTCGACCAGGCCGCCGAGCAGCCGCGGCGTGACCAGCCCGGCCGCGGCCGCGAGGGCGTGCAGGCCCACCGCGGCCGCCAGCTCGCGGGGGTGGCGCAGCATGAGGCGGCGCGCGTACACCCGGACCTCGCGGGGCGTGGCGACCGGCAGGATCTCGGCGCTCACGGGCTGCGCACCTCCTCCGGTACGTCCTCGGGCGCGTTCTCTGGTGCGTTCTCTGGTGCGTTCTCTGGGGCGGGCTCGCCGCGGGTCACGGTGGCGGCGTAGCGGGGCTCGGTCTCCAGCAGGCCGCGGTGCGTGCCCTCGGCGGCGACCGTCCCGTTCTCGACGTAGGCGACGTGGTCGGCGCGGTCGAGCATCAGCGGGCTGGTCGTGCACACCACGGTCGTGCGGCCCGGGCGGCCGGCGGCCAGCCGCGCGGCGATCCGCGCCTCGGTGTGGGCGTCGACCGCGCTGGTCGGCTCGACCAGGACCAGCACCTCGTGGCCCGCGGCCAGCGCCCGCGCCAGCCGGAGCCGCTGCCGCTGGCCGCCGGAGAACTCCCGCCCGGCCTCGGCGACGTGCGCGTCCCGGCCGGCCGCGGCGACGATGTCCGCGGCACCGGCCGTCTCGACGGCGCGTTCCAGCTCGTCGGGGTCCGTCCGGGGGCCGGCCAGGCCGTCCATCAGGGGGCCGGAGAACAGCCGGTCGTCGTTGATCGCCACCAGGACGCGGCCGCGCGGATCCGCCAGCTCGCGCAGCGGCCGGCCGCCGTAGGCGACGTCGCCGTCGGCGTACCGGCCGAGCCGGTCGGCGATCGCCTGCGCGTCGCGCGGGTCGGCCGCCGCGATCGCGGTCAGCCGTCCCGGCCGCACGACCAGGCCGGACGCCGCGTCCACCAGCTCGCCGCCGGGCTCCGGCCGGGCGGTGCCGTCCAGCGCGACGCCGGGCCGCAGCGCGAGCACCGCGGTCACCCGGGCCGCCGCCACGTGCGCCTTGGTCAGCTTCCCGGCGGCCTCGCCGATGGTCTTGAGGGGGTGGATGAGGAACACCGCGTACCCGTAGAAGGCGACCAGCTCGCCCACGCTGATCGTCCCGGCGGCGGCGAACCGCGCGCCGAGCCAGGTGACCAGCGCCACCAGCAGGCCGGGCAGCAGCACCTCGGCGCCGCTCAGCTTCGACTCGGCCCGCGCGACCGCGACCCCCGCGGCGCGGACGCGCTGCGACTCGGCCCGGTAGCGGCCGGCGAACATCCGCTCGCCGCCGGCGCCGCGCAGCACCCGCAGGCCCTCGACCAGGTCGGTCGCCTGCGCGGTCAGCTCGCCGGACAGCTCCCGGGCGACCTGCTCGCGCTCGCGGTACGGCCGCAGCAGCGGCGCCGCCAGCGCCAGGATCACCGGCACGCCGACCAGCACGATCAGGCCCAGCGGCGGCGAGGAGGCCAGCAGGATCGCCGCGACGGCGACGATGGCCACCACGGCTCCCGTGCCCCGCGCCACGATGTCCATCCCGTGACCGATGTGTGCGACATCGGCCACTCCGACGGTCACCACCTCGCCCGCGCTGAGGCGCGTGGGGAGCGTGCCGCCGAGCCGCGTCGCCTGCCGGGTGACGACCTGGACCGTCCGGTACGTGGCCGCCATCCAGTTGAACACCGCGAACCGGTGCCGGGTCACCGCGGAGGCCGCCTGGACGGCGCCCAGCCCGAGCAGCACCCCGGTCCAGGCGAGCAGCGCGCCGGAGTCCTTCGCCGCCACGCCCGCGTCGATGGCGCGGCCGATCGCGGCGGGCATCACCGCCTGGCTGAGCATCCAGACGACCCCGAGCAGCGCTCCGGCGGCCAGGCTGCCGGCCTGGGTACGGGCCAGCCACAGCAGGTAGCGCGCCGGTGAGCGATGGTCGGGTTCGCCGGGATCTTCGACCGGCAACGGTTTCACGGACCGAAGGTTAGACAGGCGGCGAGCCCGATCTCGACAGGTTTTCCGGCGGCCTCCGGCGCGGCGCGGCCGCCACCCTGGATGCACGATCGTGATCGGAGGCGATAAGGTCGGATGGTACGGAGCGCCGCATCTCAGCTTTGCGCCGTCGCTCCATGAGCCGGGAACCCGGCGGCTGGGCAGAGGCCGCTGCCCCGGCGCGGACCGGTTCCGCGGGCCCGCGAACGGCGTACCGGCGCACCAGCGCCCGCCGTCCGGATCCGCCGCCCGGCCGTTGCCAGTGCCGCCGCCCGACCGACACTCCGGAAGCCTTGTGAGCACAACCAGCCACCGTTCGCATGCCGTCGCACTCGGCGGCGAGGACAGGATCGACCTGCTCCTCATCGGCGACGACCCCGCCGACGTCTTCCTGGTCGAGAAGATGCTGGGCGACAGCGGCCTGGAGATCAGGATGACGGTCGCCGAGAGCCTCCCGGCCGCCCGCCGCTCGGTCACCCGCCGTACCCAGTGCATCATCGTGGACCTGTCCGCGCCGGACGACCACGATCCGATCGAGCGGCTCCGCGAGGTCCTGGACATCTCGCGCAACGCCGCCGTGATCGTCCTGACCGGCTTCGAGGACACCCGGCTCGGCGTCCGCGCGGTCGCCGCCGGCGCCGAGGACTACCTGGTCAAGCAGGAGGTGGACGGGCCGCTGCTGGCCCGCGCGATCCGGTACGCGATCGAGCGCAAGCGGGCCGAGGAGACCGAGCGCCGGCTGGTCGAGGCGCGGATCCTGGGCCGCGAGAACGCCCGGCTGGAGCGCGGGCTGCTGCCCGTGCCGCTGATCGACGAGCGGGCGGTGCGGCACTACGCCCGCTACCGGCCGGGCCGCCGCCGGGCGCTGCTGGGCGGCGACTTCTACGACACGGTGCAGACCGGCGACGGCACCGTGCACGTGATGATCGGCGACGTCTGCGGGCACGGCCCCGACGAGGCGGCGCTGGGCGTCCAGCTGCGGATGGCGTGGCGGACGCTGGTGCTGGCCGGGCACACCGGCGAGCAGCTGCTCGGCACGCTGGACACGGTGCTGGGGCACGAGCGGCGCAGCGAGGAGATCTTCACCACGCTGTGCATGATCACGATCGCGCCGTCGCTGCGCACCGCCCGGATGCATCTGGCCGGGCACCCGGCGCCGCTGCTGTTCCGCGAGCACGGCGCGGACGGCGGGACCGAGGTGACCGCGCTGCCGGAGTACGCGCACGGCCCGGCGCTGGGCCTGGTGCCGGGCGCCGAGTGGCCGACCACCGAGATCGACCTGGGCCCGTCGTGGAGCCTGATGCTCTACACCGACGGGCTGATCGAGGGCCGGATCGGGGCCGGCCCGGCGCGGCTGGGCACCGACGGGCTGGTGGACCTGGCCCGCAAGGCGCGCGGCCGGGGGGCGGCGGGCCGGGGGCTGATCGACGCGCTCGTCGGCGAGGTCGAGGACCTGAACGGCGACGCCCTCACCGACGACCTGGCGGTCGTGCTGCTCTCCCGTGACGGCGCCGCGACGGAGAAGTACTACCGTTCGTAGTTCCTGATCTTGCTGTGAGGTCGCTCACCTCGATGTACGTCCCCGGGTGACCGGTTCGCCTGGCCTGCTTGGTTCATAGCCTGAGGCTATGGAAACCAGTGCTGCGATGACTTGGATTGGATGACCAGCGCAGACATAACGTGCGGGCCGTGGCTATAGCGATACCTGCGATCTACCGATCGACCGTCGGCAAGAAGGCCGTGATGGCCGTCACCGGCGGCGTCCTGGTGCTGTACCTGATCGCGCACATGGTCGGGAACCTCAAGATCTTCTATGGGGCGGAGAGCTTCAATCACTACGCGCACTGGCTGCGCACGATCGGCGAGCCCGCCGTCCCCCACCGCACGGTCCTGACCCTCATCGAGGTCGTGCTGGCCGTGTCGGTGATCCTGCACATGTGGTCGGCGATCTCGCTGGCCCGCCGCGCCGCCCAGGCGCGCCCGGAGAAGTACCGCTCCAAGAAGAAGTCGCACGCGCAGGGCTACGCCACCCACACCATGCGGTACGGCGGCGTCATCATCGCGCTGTACATCATCTGGCACCTGCTGGACATGACGTTCCTGGTCGTCAACGGCGGCGGCCCCGACGCCACCCCGTACGAGCGGGTCGTCGAGGGCTTCGCCCCCTCCCGCTGGCCCGTCACCGCCTTCTACGTCATCGCCCTCCTGCTGGTGGGCCTGCACCTGTGGCACGGGATCTGGAGCGCGTTCCAGACCCTCGGCCTGCGCAACCCGCGCAACGAGAAGGCCCTGCGGGCGCTGGCGATCACGGTGGCCGCGCTGATCGTCGTCGGCTTCCTCGCCGTGCCCCTCTCTGTCACCGCCGGATGGGTGAGCTGAACATGACCGACACCTTCTACAAGTCGGGCGAGCCGATCGCCGACGAGAAGGCCCCCAAGGGCCCGATCGAGAACCGCTGGACCACGCGCAAGTTCGAGGCCAAGCTGGTCAACCCGGCCAACCGCCGGAAGAAGAAGATCATCATCATCGGCACCGGGCTGGCCGGCGGCTCGGCCGGCGCCACGCTCGGCGAGGCCGGCTACCACGTCGTCCAGTTCTGCTTCCAGGACAGCCCGCGGCGCGCCCACTCGATCGCCGCCCAGGGCGGCATCAACGCGGCGAAGAACTACCGCAACGACGGCGACAGCGTCTACCGGCTGTTCTACGACACGGTCAAGGGCGGCGACTTCCGCGCCCGCGAGTCCAACGTGCACCGCCTCGCCGAGATCTCCACGCAGATCATCGACCAGTGCGTCGCGCAGGGCGTCCCGTTCGCCCGCGAGTACGGCGGCCTGCTCGACAACCGCTCGTTCGGCGGCACCCAGGTGTCCCGGACGTTCTACGCCCGCGGCCAGACGGGCCAGCAGCTCCTGCTCGGCGCGTACCAAGCGCTGATGCGCCAGGTCGACGCCGGCAACGTGGAGCTGCACGCGCGGCACGAGATGCTCGACCTGATCATGGAGGACGGCCGCGCCCGCGGCGTCGTCGTCCGCAACCTGATCACCGGCGAGATCTCGCACCACACCGCCGACGCCGTCGTCCTGGCCAGCGGCGGGTACGGGAACGTCTACTTCCTGTCCACCAACGCCATGGGCTCCAACGTCACCGCCTCCTGGCGGGCGCACAAGCACGGCGCGTACTTCGCCAACCCCTGCTACACGCAGATCCACCCGACCTGCATCCCCGTCAGCGGCGACCACCAGTCCAAGCTGACGCTGATGTCGGAGTCGCTGCGCAACGACGGCCGGGTGTGGGTGCCGAAGAAGGCCGGCGACGAGCGCAGGCCGTACGACATCCCCGAGGACGAGCGCGACTACTACCTGGAGCGCATCTACCCCTCGTTCGGCAACCTCGTCCCCCGCGACATCGCCTCCCGCGCCGCCAAGAACGTCTGCGACGAGGGCCGCGGCGTCGGCCCCGGCGGCCTCGGCGTCTACCTCGACTTCGCCGACGCCATCGAGCGGCTCGGCCGCAAGGCCGTCGAGGCCAAGTACGGCAACCTCTTCGAGATGTACGAGCGCATCACCGGCGAGAACCCGTACGAAACGCCGATGCGCATCTACCCCGCCGTGCACTACACGATGGGCGGCCTGTGGGTCGACTACGACCTGCGGTCCAACATCCCCGGCCTGTTCGTGATCGGCGAGGCCAACTTCTCCGACCACGGCGCCAACCGGCTCGGCGCGTCCGCGCTGATGCAGGGCCTGGCGGACGGCTACTTCGTCCTGCCGAACACCGTCGGCGACTACATCGCCCGCACCGACCTCCCGCCGGTGAAGGAGACCGCCGTCGCCGAGGCGGAGAAGCGCGTCAAGGACCAGATCGACACGCTGCTGTCGATCGACGGGGACCGTTCCGTGGACTCCTTCCACCGCGAGCTCGGCCACATCATGTGGGAGTACTGCGGCATGGAGCGCACCGAGGAGGGCCTGCGGAAGGCTCTGGAGCTCATCCCGGCGCTGCGCGAGGAGTTCTGGACCCGCGTCAAGGTCACCGGCAAGGGCGAGGAGCTCAACCAGCAGCTGGAGAAGGCCGGCCGCGTCGCCGACTTCCTGGAGCTGGGCGAGCTGATGGTCATCGACGCGCTGCACCGCGCCGAGTCCTGCGGCGGCCACTTCCGCGCCGAGAGCCAGGACGAGGAGGGCGAGGCCAAGCGCGACGACGAGAACTTCGCCTACGTCGCCGCCTGGGAATGGGCCGGGAAGGACGCGCCGCCCGTCCTCCACAAGGAGGCCCTCGAGTTCGATTACGTCAAGCCGAGCCAGAGGTCGTACAAGTAATGAAGCTGACACTGCGCGTCTGGCGCCAGACGGGCCCCGAGAGCAAGGGGAAGATGGTCGAGTACAAGCTCGACGACATCTCGCCCGACGCCTCGTTCCTGGAGATGCTGGACGTCCTGAACGAGAAGCTCATCGCCGAGGGCGAGGAGCCGGTCGCGTTCGACCACGACTGCCGCGAGGGCATCTGCGGCATGTGCTCGCTGGTCATCAACGGCACGCCGCACGGCCCCGAGCGGGCCACCACGACGTGCCAGCTGCACATGCGCAAGTTCAAGGACGGCGAGGTCATCGACGTCGAGCCGTGGCGCGCCAAGGCCTTCCCGGTCGTCAAGGACCTGGTCGTCGACCGCTCGGCGTTCGACCGGATCATCTCCTCCGGCGGGTTCATCTCGGCGCCGACCGGTACCGCCCCCGAGGCGCACTCGACGCCGGTGCCCAAGCCGGACGCCGACAAGGCGTTCGAGGCCGCCGAGTGCATCGGCTGCGGCGCCTGCGTCGCGGCCTGCCCGAACGGCTCGGCCGCGCTGTTCCTCGGCGCCAAGGTCACCCACCTCGGCCTGATGCCGCAGGGCCAGCCCGAGCGCTGGGACCGCGTCGTCGGGATGCTCGACACCCACGACGAGGAGGGGTTCGGCGGCTGCACCAACACCGGCGAGTGCACCGTCGCCTGCCCGAAGGGCATCCCGCTGGACGTGATCGGCCGCCTCAACCACGACTACCTGAAGGCGACCGCCGGCGGCAAGAAGAAGTAGGGAAGCAGGGGCGCGGCCCTAGGAACGCTTGCCCATGATCGTTCCTAGGGCCTCCACTCCCGCGGGGAGGCTGCCGCCCAGGGCGGCCTCCACCAGGTAGGTCTCCAGGGTCTCCTGGAACGCGCGGGCGGCGTGCGTCAGGTCGACGTCCTTGCGGTGCGCGAGGGCGATCGTCCGCTGGAGGCCGGGGCCGGGCGAGCCGCGCCGGACGGGGCGGGCCCGGCCGCCGGGCTCGGTGGGACGCACCGTGCGGACGCCCGTCGCCGGATCGTGCTCCTCGGCGATGACCAGCGGCGTCCCGCGCAGGCCGGGCCGCCCGGCCAGCACCATGCTCGGCACGACGGCGATCCCCAGCCCCGCCTCGACGAACCGCAGCACCGCGTCCATCTCGCCGCCCTCGACCGCGAAGCGCGGCTCGAACCCGGCGGCCCGGCAGGCGCCGATCGTCGCCTCGCGCAGGTCGTACCCGGAACGGAACATCACCAGCGGCCGGTTGCGCAGGTCCTCGATCCGCAGGTACGGGCGGCGCGTGAGCTGGGACGGCTCGGCGGGCGAGGCCACCACCAGGTTCTCGCGCAGGATCGAGGTCGTCTCCAGCGGCGGGTCCCCGGCCAGCGGCAGGATGACCAGCGCCAGGTCGAGCAGCCCCCGGGTCAGGTCGCGGACCAGGTCGCGGGAGCCGCCCTCCTCCACGATCAGCCGGATGCCCGGATAGGTGTCGTGGAAGCGGCGCAGCACGTCGGCGAGCAGGCCCGCGCACAGCGACGGCGTGGCGCCCAGCCGGACCCGGCCGCGGCGCAGGCCGGCCAGTTCCTGCACCTCCAGCCGGGCCGTGTCGACGTCGGCGAGGATGCGCTTGGCCAGCGGCAGCAGCGCCTCGCCCGCCGGGGTGAGGGTGATGTTCCCGCGGGCGCGGCTGAACAGCGACGCGCCCAGCTCCGCCTCCAGCGCGCGGATCTGCTTGGACAGCGAAGGCTGCGCCACACGCAGGATCTCGGCCGCCTGGGTGAAGTGCCGGACCTCGGCGACCGCGACGAAGTAGGCGAGCTGCTGCAACTGCATCCTGCACAGGGTACGACCATCCTGGTCAGCGACCCCGGCCAGCCCCGCTGGGGAAGGGCCGCACGGGACGCGGGAACGCCACCGTGGCGGGTGGTTCCTCCGGGGCCGGCGGCCGGTCAGCGGGCGTGCCTGCGGAGGGCCTGCAGGTCGTGCACGATCACGCGGCGGCGGCCGGTCTCGATCCAGCCGTGTCGGCGCAGCGTGCCCAGCGCCTTGCTGACGGCCTCCCGGGACGCGCCGACCCAGCCGGCCAGCTCCTCCTGCGACAGGTGCAGGGTGATCTGCACGCTCGTCCGGCCGCGGTCGCGGCCGTCGGCGCCGTCCGGGACCGCCTCGCCGTTGGGCGCGCGGCGGGGCGCGGGCACATGCGGGGCACGGCCGCCGGGGGCGGTGGGTCCCTTGGCGCGGCCGTCGGGGTCGTACGGCTCGCCGAACCGCTCGGCCAGCTCGACCAGGCGCTGCGCGACGCGGCCGGTCGCGTCGTACATGCCGAACTCGACGCGCTTGCGGTCGGCCTCCCGCCAGCGCCGGCACAGCATCCGCATCACGATGATCGACACCCGGCCGTGCCGGCTGAGGAACGCCGTGAACTGGTCCTCGGTGAGCGTCAGCACCCGGGCCGGCTCCAGCGTGGCGACGGTGGCCGACCGGGGCAGGTGGTCGATCGCGGCGACCTCGCCGACCAGCGCGCCGGGGCCGCGCACGTCCAGCAGCGCCTCGCCGCCGTGCTCGCGGTACGAGAACGCCTTCACCCGGCCGCCGTAGATGACCGCGACCGAGGTGGTCGTCTCGCCCTCGTGGAAGAGCACCTCGCCGCGCGGCAGGTCGCGGAACCGGCCCCGCGCCTCCAGATCCGCGCGTTCCTCAGGGGTGAGCTCGGCAAGGAAGGAGCCAGGCTCGAAGGCGGTCATGGATCCACGCTAAACGAGAGGACCACTTCACGGGACTGGCAGCGAAATCACGAAACCGTCACGCGTTGTGTGAACTTCTCCCTATTCGTGGCGGTTTTTCGGGACAAGAGTGGGTCCCGGCGTGTGCGACCGCGAGGTCGCCCCCTGGGGCTGCGGCGTTCATGGGGAACGGCGGGTACGGCGGGCGGCGGCGACGGGGGCACGCCGCCCGCCGTCGCCCCGCCCGCTCCGTTACGCGGAGGGAGTGTCCTGTCCCTTCTTGACGATGCCGAGCTTGCTCCCGAGCCAGACCACCGGGTCGTACTTGCGGCCGACGACCCGTTCCTTCATCGGGATCAGCGCGTTGTCGGTGATCTTGATGTGCTCGGGGCACACCTCGGTGCAGCACTTGGTGATGTTGCAGAAGCCCAGCCCGTGGTCCTCCTGCGCGATGTTGCGCCGGTCGGCCGCGTCCGCCGGGTGCATCTCCAGCTCACCGATCCGCATGAGGAAGCGCGGCCCGGCGAAGTCGGGCTTGTTCTCCTCGTGGTCGCGGATGACGTGGCAGACGTTGTTGCACAGGAAGCACTCGATGCACTTGCGGAACTCCTGCGAGCGCTCGACGTCCACCTGCTGCATCCGGAACTCGCCCGGCTTCGTGTCCCCCGGGTCGAACGACGGGATCTCCCGCGCCTTCTCGTAGTTGAACGACACGTCGGTGACCAGGTCGCGGATCACCGGGAACGTGCGGATCGGGGTGACGGTGATGGTCTCGTCCGGCTCGAACGTCGACATCCGGGTCATGCACATCAGCCGCGGCATGCCGTTCACCTCGGCCGAGCACGACCCGCACTTGCCGGCCTTGCAGTTCCACCGGACGGCCAGGTCGGGGGCCTGCGTCGCCTGCAGCCGGTGGATGATGTCGAGGACGACCTCGCCCTCGTTCACCTCCACGCTGTAGTCGACCAGCTCGCCCTCGCCCTCGTCGCCGCGCCAGACCCGGAACTTGGCGTCGTAGCTCATCAGTCGGTCTCCTCGGTCTCGTCGGCGCCGGCGGCGGTCGCGCCTGCGGGCGCGGCGTCGCCGGCCGGCCCGGCGGCACCGGCCGCGCCCGGCAGCTCCGCGGCGGTGAGGTACTTCTTCAGCTCGTCGGTCTCGAACAGCTCCAGCAGGTCGGCGCGCATCGGCTCCATCGGCTGGCGCTTCAGCTCCACGTGCGGGGCGTCGGGGTCGCCCGCCAGCCGGCAGACGAGGTTGACCTTCCGCCACTCCGCCGACATCCCCGGATAGTCCTCGCGGGTGTGGCCGCCGCGGCTCTCCTGCCGCTCCAGCGCGGCCCGCGCGATCGCCTCCGAGACCAGCAGCATGTTGCGCAGGTCCAGCGCCAGGTGCCAGCCCGGGTGGTAGCCGCGGCCGTCGTTCACCGCGACCGGCTCGACGCTGACGTTCGCGACCCGCTCGCGCAGCTTCTCCAGCGCCGCGAGGGCCTGCTGGATCTCGCCCTCCTTGCGGATGATGCCGACCAGGTCGTTCATCGTCTGCTGGAGCTCGGCGTGCACGGCGTACGGGTTCTCGCCGCCCTCGCGCTCGAACGGCGCCAGCGCCTCGGCCGCCGCCGACTCGATCTCGGCCTCCGGCAGCGCCGGCCGCGCCGCCAGCGCGTCCACGTACTCGGCCGCGCCCAGCCCGGCCCGGCGGCCGAACACCAGCAGGTCGGTCAGCGAGTTGCCGCCCAGCCGGTTGGAGCCGTGCATGCCGCCCGAGCACTCCCCGGCCGCGAACAGGCCGGGCACCAGCGCCGCGCCCGTGTCGGGGTCGACCTCCACGCCGCCCATCACGTAGTGGCAGGTCGGGCCGACCTCCATCGCCTCCTTGGTGATGTCGACGTCCGCCAGCTCCTTGAACTGGTGGTGCATCGCCGGCAGCCGCCGCTTGATCTCCTCGGCGCCGCCCGGCATCCGGCCCACGACCGTGAGGTAGACGCCGCCGGCCGGTGAGCCGCGGCCCGCCTTCACCTCACTGTTGATCGCCCGCGCCACCTCGTCGCGCGGCAGCAGCTCGGGCGGGCGCCGGTTGTTGTCGGGGTCGTCGTACCAGCGGTCGCCCTCCTCCTCGGTGGTGGCGTACTGCGCCTTGAACACCTCGGGGATGTAGTCGAACATGAACCGCTTGCCCTCGGAGTTCTTCAGCACCCCGCGGTCACCGCGCACCGACTCGGTGACCAGGATCCCCTTCACCGACGGCGGCCAGACCATCCCGGTCGGGTGGAACTGCACGAACTCCATGTTCAGCAGCGTCCCGCCGGCCAGCAGCGCCAGCGCGTGCCCGTCCCCGGTGTACTCCCACGAGTTGGACGTGACCTTGAACGCCTTGCCGATGCCGCCGGTCGCCAGCACCACCGCCGGCGCCTCGAACACCACGAACCTGCCGGTCTCGCGGACGTACGCGAACGCGCCCGCGATCGCGCCCGACTCGTCCAGCAGCAGCCGGGTCACCGTGGTCTCGGCCCACACCTTGATCCGCGCGTCGTAGTCGCCGTGCTCGCGGTGGTCCTCCTGCTGGAGCGCGACGATCTTCTGCTGCGCGGTGCGGATCAGCTCCAGGCCGGTGCGGTCGCCGACGTGCGCCAGCCGCGGGTACTCGTGCCCGCCGAAGTTGCGCTGGCTGATCTTGCCGTCCTTGGTGCGGTCGAACAGCGCGCCCCAGTGCTCCAGCTCCCAGACGCGGTCCGGGGCCTCCTTGGCGTGCAGCTCCGCCATCCGCCAGTTGTTGAGGAACTTGCCGCCGCGCATGGTGTCGCGGAAGTGCACCTGCCAGTTGTCGTTGGGGTTGACGTTCCCCATCGCCGCGGCGGCGCCGCCCTCGGCCATCACCGTGTGCGCCTTGCCGAACAGCGACTTGGAGATGATCGCGGTCTTCTTGCCCTGGAGCCGCGCCTCGATCGCGGCCCGCAGCCCGGCGCCGCCCGCGCCGATCACCACGACGTCGTACGAGTGCCTCTCGATCTCGGTCATGATCTCAGGCCCCCTCAGTTGAAGATTCGCAGGTCGGAAATGGTCTCGCTGGCCACGAGCATCACGTAGAGGTCGGCCACCACCAGCGAGCCCAGGGTGATCAGCGCGTACTGGCCGTGCCGCTCGTTCATCTTGGAGACCTGGCCCCACATCCAGTACCTGACCGGGTGCTTGGAGAAGTTCTTGAGCCGCCCGCCCACGATGTGCCGGCAGGAGTGGCAGGACAGCGTGTACAGCCACAGCAGGATCACGTTCGCGGTCAGGATCAGGCTGCCCAGGCCGATGCCGAAGCCGCCGTCCTTGCCGTGGTACGCCAGGATCGCGTCGTAGGTGTTGACGAGGGAGATGAGCACCGCCGCCAGCCAGAAGTAGCGGTGCAGGTTCTGCCCGATCAGGGGGAAGCGCCGCTCGCCGGTGTACTTCTTGTGCGGCTCGCGCACGGCGCAGGCGCTCGGGGACGCCCAGAACGACCGGTAGTACGCCTTGCGGTAGTAGTAGCAGGTCAGCCGGAACAGCAGCAGGAACGGCAGCGAGATCGCCGCGAACGGGATCCAGCCCCGCGTCCCCTCCGGCAGGAACGTCCCGAACTCCGCGGCGCTGCCCGTGTGGCCGTTCACCGTCACGTCGTTGCAGATGTCGTTCAGGCAGGGCGAGTAGAACGGCGTGAGGTAGTGGAACTCCGGCACGTAGAACGCGGAGCCCCAGAAGGCCCGGACGGTCGCGTACACCACCCACGCCGTGAAGATCACGAAGGTGGTGATCGGATAGATCCGCCAGTTGTCCTTGCGGAGCGTACGTTCCTTGATCTGGGCGCGCGCCTTGCCCGGCGCCTCCACAGTGCTCATCGATCGCTCTCCTGAGCTCGGGTCATCGGTTCCCCGTACCACGGTCGAACGCACATATGCCGCCGTCGCGCCCCGGCCGCACGCGGGCGGTAACGCCGCGTGTGCGTCTCCAGCGAGGCGACCATACGCCCTTTGAACTGGCCTGTGACATACATAACAGCCAGGGCCCCGTGTGAGCCTGACCACAGGCTATGGCATTCGCGAGCCCCGGACGGCGGGCCCCCGCCCCATAACCAGTCGTTATGGCCGCCGGGAATCGACACCAGTGCCGGAAAGCATGATCAACGAGATGCTAGGCGCCGAGCGTGCGGGCCAGGTGCTCCTCGGCCTCGCCGGTGCGGCCGTTGCCGTACACCCGGAGGACGCGGGCGAGCTCCGGATGGGAGGCGTCGATGAGCGCCGCCGCGTCCTCGATCTCCTGCGCGGACGCGACCGAGCGCAGCAGCGCCTGCAACGCGCGGGCGGGCGACCGCTCCGGCACCCGTTCCGGCGTCACCCGCAGGCCGGCCGTCGTGGCCGCCGTCTCGGCCCGGATGCGGTCGAGGCGCGCGGCGACCTCGCCCGCCGGCAGGTCGCCGAAGCCCGGCTCGGCGGCCAGCTCCTCGGCCGCGGCGAGGCGGTGCAGCACCGCCGGGTTGCTGATCTTCGCGCGCTGCCCGGACATGAGCTGGGACAGCATCGGCGGCGACAGCCCGAGCACCCCGGCCAGCCCCGACTGCGAGAGCCCCAGCCGGTCGAGCAGCCTGCGGAAACGGTCACCGAGCGGCTCGCCGTACCACTCGGCCTGGAGCGCCCGGTTACGGGCGACGACGTCGCTCAAGCCTCGACCCCCTTGACGATTCGCATCTGCAAACATTATCTTCGCCGAGCGCACGGGCGTCCTGCCATGGTGGCACCGCCCCAGCACATTTGCATATGCGACCGATGGAACGGAACGAGATGACGATCAGACGGCGTACGGCCGGTCACGTGGCGGCACTGGCGGCGCTCACGGCACTGCTGGCCGGATGCTCCGGCGACTCCGGCGGCGACTCGGGGGACGGCTCCTCGAACGGCTCCTCGAAGGAGTCGGGCGACTCCGGGGTCGCCTCCGGCGGCGGCAGGCCCAGCGTCGACGCCACCGGCGAGCCCGTGATCGGCGGCACCTTCGACTCGCCGCTCGCCGAGGGCGCCAAGGTCGAGATCGCCGTGATGGGCCTGCGGGTCAAGGGCAACCTCGCCACCCTCACGGTACGGCTCACCCCGCGGCTGCCGGCCACCGCCGACCAGGAGCCCAGCCCGTACGAGCTCAACGGCAGGGACGGCCTCGACACCGCGCTGATCGACCCGGTCAACCTCAAGCGCTACGTCGTCGTCAAGGACTCGCGCGGGAGCGAGCTTCAGACCAACTACATCACCACCAACACGCGCAACAACCAGCCGAGCCTGCACACCTACACGTTCGCCGCGCCGCCGGAGAAGGTGAAGTCGGTCGACGTGCAGTACGGCTCATGGCCCACGTTCCGCGACATCCCGGTCCAGCGATGACCGCGCGCCGTTCCGCCGTCGCCGCGGCCGCGGCCTCGGCCGCCCTGCTCGTGGCCGTCGGGACGCCCGGCGCCGCGGTCGCCGACCCGGGCGTCCCGGACGTCAACGTCGGGCAGTCCGTGCGCGACGTCAACACCGGCGACCACGTCCGGGACATCGACCTCTCCAGGTACGTGCTCCCGCTGGAGTCCGAGGAGGTCAGCGGCGACCGGGTCACCGTGCGCATCTCCGCCGACGTGCTGTTCGACTTCAACAAGGCCACCCTGACCGACGCGGCGCGCCGCCGCATCGCCCGGCTCGCCGCCCGGCTCCGGCAGGCCACCGGAACGATCGAGGTCTCCGGCCACTCCGACAGCGTCGGCGACGCCGCGTACAACCAGGCCCTCTCGACCCGGCGCGCCGAGGCGGTCAAGACCGAGCTGGAACGCCTCATGACCGGCTCGGGCGCCCGCGTCGAGGCCAAGGGGTTCGGCGAGACCAAGCCCGTCGCGCCCAACACCAGCGGCGGCAAGGACGACCCCGAGGGCCGCGCCAAGAACCGCCGCGTCGACATCACCTTCCAGAAGAGCTGACACCGTGCGGCCCCTGCCGGCCGCCACTTCCCGGAGGGTCCAGGGGCGGCAGGTGGTCGAAGATCTGCAGCGGCTCGCCGTCCCTCGTGCGGGCGGGCAGGTCCAGGCGCGGGGCGCAGGCGGCCAGCTCCGCGCGGGCGGCCTCGGCGGAGGCGGGACGGTCCTGCGGCGCGGGCGCGCACAGGCGGCGGACGGCGCTCCACAGCGCCGCCGGGACACCGGGCGGCGGCGGGCCGACCCGCTGCCGGGGCTCCGGGTCGCCCGCGCCGGTCAGCATCCGCCAGCAGACCATCCCGGCGGCGTACAGGTCCTGGGCCGGCCCGGGACGGTTCCAGTCGAGCACCTCCGGCGCCAGGTAGCCCGGCGTCCCGACGGTGAAGCCCGTCGTCGTGAACCGCATGCCGTCGCCGCCGAGCGCGATGCCGAAATCGGCCACGCGGAGGTGCGGCGCCCCGACCGGGCTCGGCTCCAGGAGCAGGTTGGCCGGCTTCACGTCCCGGTGCACGATGCCGGCGGCGTGGACGTGGCCGAGCGCGGCGAGCAGCTGGTCCAGCAGCTCGGCGGCGAACGCGGGCGGCAGGCCGCCGTAGTCGCCGAGCAGCGTCTCCAGCGAGCCGCCCCGCACGAGGTTCATCGCCAGGAGCACGTCCTCGTCCGCCGGATACCAGGCGTACGGCGTCACCACGTGCGGATGGGCCAGCCTGAGCGCGCGCTCGCGCACCACGCGCAGCCGTACGGAGGTGCCGGTCTGGCGGACCAGCTTGGCGGCGCAGTAGTCACCCCGCTGCCGGTCGTAGGCGCGCCACACGCGGCCCGTGCCGCCCGCGCCGATCCGGTCGAGCATGGCGAACCGCCCGCCGATCACCCACTCCGCGTCCGGCCACCCCGCATCCACGGGACAGATCGTACGGAAGCGGCCGGATGCGGCATCGCCCGAATCGGACGTTCGGTGCCGACGATGACAACGCGGAGGGCCCGCCGTGCATCCAACATGTGGATGGTCATGAACGGACATCGCCTCCACCTCAGCTCTAAACTGACGAAACACCCAAAGCATCCGCCCTGGACAGGGCCTGCCCGAGACGGGACCCGATGAGCGAGAACGAGCCCCGCCGCGACGAGGACACCGGCACCCCCGGCGACGACGACCGGACGGCCCGCGAGACGGCGGACGAGGCGGCGAACGACACGGCGGACACGCTGGGTGACGGGCCGGCCGGCAGGCCGGGCGACGAGACTGACGGCGAGCCGGGCGGCGAGGCGCCGGCCAAGAGCGGGCGGAAGGCGCGCACGCGGAAGCGGAAGATCCTGCGCCGCACGGCGCTCGGCGCCGCGGCGCTCCTGCTCGTCACCGGGGCCGGGGCGGCGGGGCTCTACCACGACATCATGGGCGGGATCGACCAGCGGGACGCCGACCGGCAGCTGGGCGACGACCGTCCGAAGAAGCTCAACAAGTCGCTCAACATCCTGCTCCTCGGCTCCGACAGCCGCGAGGGCGACAACGCCCGCTACGGCGCCGCCGCCGGGATGACCGGGGCGCGCTCGGACACCGCGATCCTGCTGCACCTGTCCCCCAACCGCGACCAGGCCGTCGGCGTCAGCTTCCCCCGCGACTCCATGGTGAGGATCCCGTCCTGCCGGAAGGACAAGGGCGGAACGGTCCCGGGCCGGTTCGGGATGCTGAACACCGCGTTCGCGTTCGCGGGCCCCACCTGCACGTGGAAGACGCTGGAGTCGCTCACCGGCATCCACATCGACCACTTCGTCCAGATCGACTTCGCCGGCTTCAAGCGGGTGGTCGACGCCCTCGACGGCGTCGAGATCTGCGTCGAGCGGCCGGTGCACGACCCCCGCGCCGAACTCCACCTCAAGGCCGGGAAGCAGACCGTCAAGGGCGAGGACGCCCTCGGCTACGTCCGCGCCCGCTACTCCCTCGGCAACGGCTCCGACCTGGAACGCATCGAGCGCCAGCAGAAGTTCATGGCCTCGGTGGTCGACAAGGCCACCAGCAGCGAGATCCTCACCGACCCCGCCAAGACGTACAAGTTCCTCAAGGCCGCCACGAAGTCGATGACCACCGACGACGACCTCGACCTCGCCGCCATGCGGAAGCTGGCCGAGGGCCTGCGCGGCATGAGCGCCGGCCAGGTCCGGTTCGTGACCGTCCCGGTGGAGCGGTACGCGCCCGACGCCAACCGCGTCCAGTGGGACCAGGACGCCGCCGGCCCGCTCTTCGAGGCCATCAAGCACGACAACGACCTGCCCGCGGCCGCCCCCGCCAAGCCGCGGCCGGCCCTCCCCGCCCCGTCCAAGGTGAAGGTCACCGTGGTCGACGCCGGTGCCGACGACAAGCTCGTCAAGCGCATCACCGACCAGCTAAAACGGCGCGGCTTCAAGGTCGGGAAGAAGACCGAGAAGGCCGCCGGCGCCGCCGAGAGCCGCATCGTCCACTCCGCCGCCGCCGAGGCGCAGGCGTCCGCGCTGGCCAAGGTCGTGCCGAACGCCCTGCTCACCGCCGACACCGGCGCCCCGCAGGACGGCGTACGCCTCGTCATCGGCAAGCCCGGCGTCCGGCTCACCCCCGCCGCCATCAACAACATCAACGGCGGCGTCAAGCCCGGCCAGAACCTCTGCAAATGATCACGCGTACGCCACGATGCCCACGAACGCCCCGAGCAGCATGAACGGCCCGAACGGAATCGACTCCTTCCGCCCGGCCCGCCGCAGCACGAGCAGCCCGATCGAGTACAGCCCGCCGGTGACGAACATCGCGAAGACCCCCAGCACCCAGGCCCCGGACCCCAGCCACCCGAGATAGAGCCCGAGAACGCCGGACAGCTTCACGTCCCCGAGCCCGAGGGCGTTCGGCAGCATGAACCACTGGACCGCGAAGAACACCCACAGAACGGCCATCCCAACCAGCGCCCCCACGTAGCGCTGCCCTCCGGCCTCCGTGAACGGCACCGCGGCCCCCAGCAGCACGAGCCCGACCGGATAGGAGGTCAGCGTCAGCGGATCCGGCAACCTCCGCAGGGCCGCGTCGACGAACCCGAGCGCCGTACCGACGAGCCCGAGATAGAGGAACGCCGCCAGCTCGGCCCGCACCCCGACCCGCCATCCGAGCACCCCGCAGACCAGCACGGCCACGACGGCGACCGGCACCGGCCGCGCCCGGACCGGCTCCATCCAGTCCGCCCGCCACGACCACACCACCGGCTTCTCAGCGGCCGCCTCCGCACTCACCCGCCCGCTCCCCTCCTCGCGCCGCGGATCTCAAGGTAACGGCGCCCTGTACCGTTCGCCACCGGGCGCGGATCGACGCTCATCCCGCCGGGCAGCGGCGCGGGTCGTCGCAGATCTTCAGCGCCGCCGACCGCCGGAACAGCTCGCGGATCTGCCGCGGATCCCGGATCAGATACGCGGCGCCCCCGGTCGCCGTGGCGATGCGCCGCAGCGCGGGCAGGTCGACGTCCGGCCCGAACGCCGGCCCGATCACCTGGACGGGCCGCGCCGGGTCGTTCTCCTCCTTCAGCTCCGCCATCAGCTTCTGCTCGGAGACGCCGTCCGCGGACGTCAGCCGCTCGTCATCATCTTCATCAGGGAGATGCATGATGGGCCCAATTGAAGCGCCCCGAACCCATGCCATGCATGGGTCCGGGGGCCCAATGCCTGCCGCGTCGTCCGGTCCAGGGCGGGCCCGGCTCCTCCTTGTCCCTCACTCCGCCCACTCGATAAAGTCGTCGAGTGCAGACGAAGAATGTGGACGAAAATTCCGGCAACGATCAGGATGACGCCACTGCCAAGCCTTCTGGCGGCACATCGGCAGACACCGGCCCGGTGACCGGGAAGCGCTCGAACCTCCTGCAGGGACGCCTGCATTTCGTGCTTGCGGCGGCGTTCTTCGTCCTCTACTCCATACACGCACTGAAGCGGCATCAGCGACTGGGGACCAGCGCGTACGATCTCGGTATTTTCGAGCAGGCGGTCGGAGCGTACTCCCGTCTCGAGACGCCGCTCGTTCCGATCAAAGGTCCTGAAAGCAATATTCTGGGCGACCACTTCCATCCAATTCTGATCACGCTGGCGCCCCTCTACCGGATATGGCCGACGGCGCACACCCTCCTCATCGCGCAGGCGGCGCTCATCGCTGTTTCGATCGTTCCCGTCGCCAGGCTGGCGATCACCCGGCTCGGACCGGTCACGGGCACGTGGCTGTCGGTGGCCTACGCGCTCTCCTGGGGACTCCAAGGAGCGCTGTCGTTCGACTTCCACGAGATCGCGTTCGCCGTACCGCTGCTCGCCTTCGCCTTGGCCGCACTGGTCGAGGAACGCTGGCGGGCGGCCGTGGCGTGGACGCTGCCCATGCTGCTGGTCAAGGAGGACATGGGCCTGTTCGTGGCGGCGATCGGCGCGTACATGGCATGGCGCGGGCGACGCCGGCCCGGGATCGCCCTGATCGTCACCGGACTCGCCGCCGTCGTACTGACGATCAAAGTCGTCCTCCCGTTCTTCAACTCCGGGCAGTTCAACTACAGCGCCTATCTCGGCGGCGAAGGCGGCCTTCTCTCACAGGCACTGTCGATGCCGGTCGGGCTCGTCGAGGAACCTCGAAAACTCGTGCTCATCTCGTTCCTCGTACTGCTCACGGGCGGGGTCGCGCTGCGCAGCCCCATTATCCTCATCGCCGTTCCGTCGCTGCTCTCCCGGCTGGCCTCCACCAATCCGCTGCATTGGGAGATAGGGCGGGTGCACTACAACGCGGCGCTGATGCCGGTCATCTTCATCGCGCTGCTCCAGGTCCTTCCCCTGCTCGCACGTCCCTCCCGGGCCAACGCGGTCTGGCGGAAGTGCGCCATCATTATTCCGATGCTCTTCGTCCTCCTTCTGCATCCGGTCCTGTGGGCGGTAACGAATCCCGCGGGCTATCGGGAAAGGCCCCATGCCGTGGCCGCCCACCGCGTGCTCGCCCTCATCCCCGATGACGCGCTCGTCGCGGCTGGCAACAACCTCGCGCCGCAGCTCACCGGGCGGTGCCGGGTGGTGATCTTTCCCCAGTCCCATGGGGAACGGGTCGACTGGGTCGTGGTGGACACGACGCTGAGCACCAAGTCGTTCAAGGTGCCCGACCGTCAGGGGGCCGTCCGGTCGGGTCTGTGGCCACCGACCGTCGAGCAGCAGCGGGCGGCCCTGCGAACGCTGCCGGACCAGGGGTTCACGAAGGTCGCCGAGCGAGACGGAGTCGTCCTCTACCGGCGCCTCGCCTCTCCGTGACCCGGTCCGTGCCGTGCACGGCGTCCTCCCCTCCAGGTCGCGCCTGCCGCGTCTCCGCCTTCCACACGGTCACGACGGCGAGGACCGCGGCGACCACGAGCAGGACGTTGCGCAGGGCCAGCACCCCGACGGCGAGCGCTTGTCCTTCGAGAACGTCCTTCCAGAGCAACGGGAACTCGGCGTGGGTCAGCGCCGTCGCCACCAGGACCGCCGTCACGGCCGGCCGTTGCCGGGTACGCGCCGACGCCAGGCAGACCACGGCGATCCCCAGCGCCCAGAGCAGGTACTGCGGCGACAGCACGCGGCCGCACACGATCAGCACGAGCACCGCCGCCAGAGCCGCGTCCGCACCCGCCGCCGGCGTCCACTCCCGGGGGTCCCGGCGCGCCACCGCCCACGTCACCATGGTCAGGCCGAGGACCGTGGCGAGGACGCTGACCGTACCCGCGGCGGCGACGCCCGGGCCGACCAGCTCCCAGGACCCGTAGCGGTATTGCACGTCTCCCGGCCAGCCGAACCACCGTGCCACCTGGATCGGTGTGGCGACCAGCGCCTCCACCTCCACCCCCCGGTCGCGCTGGGCTCGCAGGAAGCCCCAGGCCCCGTCCCCCGCCACCGACATGGAGACGAGAACGGCGAGGGACGTCACGGCGGACGCGGCGGCCGCCCGGACCGCCGCGCGCCCCCGGCCGAGCGCCAGCAGCAGCAGTCCCGGCCATACCTTCATCAGCACGCCCACCGCGACGAGCGCGCCGAAGGTCCGGTCGCGCCCGAGCCACAGGAGCGCCGCGACGACGGGAGCCGCGACGAATAGGTCGTAACGGAAGAAGCAGACGGGGCCGAGCAGGAGGACGCCGCCGATCCAGCACCAGGCGCCCGCCTTCGACTCGCCCTTCTTCAGCAGAAGGCACAGAACGAGAAGGTCGGCGGCGATCGCGCAGAGCATGAAGGCGATCCCGTACATGCCGCCCAGCAGACGCGGCAGCAGCATGGGGAACGCGGCCAGCGGCGGGTACTGCCAGCGAACGTCGTCGCCGGGGAACGCGCCGTCTGCGAGGACCCTGCTCCACCCTTCGTAGATGATGGTCTCGCCCACGACGGGGTTACGCGGATACCCGGGGGCGAAGCAGATGACCAACATCAGGATGCGCGACGCCGTCCACGGCCACAGGAGCGACCACCGGCTTCTCGCCCGCCTTCCCGTGTCCGCTGTTACCGGCGCCCTCGCCTCCGTGGAGTCCTCGGACCGCAGTGCCGCCGCTGTGGAAGGCGGGCCGTCCGGTACGACCGGGGCGTCCCGGTCTCCGGGATCGGCGTCCGGCCCGAGCACTGTCCCCATACCGTGCAACGGTAGCGATGGCGGACGGCGGAACGGAGGGCCCTGGAGCCCGCAAACCCGGTGGGCCGGTGGGCCTGTGGGCCCATCGTCTCAGCGTCTGGCCAGGACGGTCGCCATGGCGTCCCGGTGCACGACCCGCCAGCCGGGTTCGCGCGAGACGATCTCGGTGAGGGCGGCGCCGGTCCTCCAGACGACGACGTCGACCCCGTAGCGTTCGAACGTCGGCCGCCAGCGCGCGTCACCGTCCCGGACCTTCATGTAGTTCTCGGTGAACGCGACCGGATACATGTCGAAGCGGTCGTCCATGAAGACGCGCTGGCGCGGCCAGTAGGCGTGGATGACGTACGCGCTCCACGCGTGCTGCGTGAACAGGCGGCGCCCCAGCAGGCCCTGCTGCTCGACGGCCCGCATCGCGGCCACCGGATAGTGGCGGAGGTCGAACGGCGGATCGGAGAGGCCCGCCCTGGTCAACAGGGCCATGAAGACCAGAACCACCACGACGATCACCATGTCGGCGCGGGGGCGCGGCACCGCGGGCCGCGCGCCGGGCAGCAGCCGCGCCAGGACCGGCAGGGCCACCAAGGGGGCGATCGCCGCGTTGCGCATGGCCCAGAGCCCCAGCAGCAGGAACGGGACGGAGACCAGAACGTCACGCCTGGACGGCCTCGTCCGCGCGAGCGCGATCACGACCACGAACACCGCGATCCACACCGCGAAGGCGATGCCGGTCATGGTGTGGAAGTTCGGCGACTTCCATTCGCTCACATGGCGGAGGGCGTCGCCGCGCGCCAGCAGGTCGAGCGGGAAGAGCACGAGCCTCGCCCCGTACGGGTTGATCAGGCACGCCAGCAGGGCCAGGCCGGACGCCTGCAGCAGCCGCAGCTCCCGATCCCGCCACGGTACGGCTCCGTCCGCCCATCGACCGAGCAGATGCAGGGCGAGATATCCGAAGCCCAGCGCGAACGTGCCGTGGGAGTTGGCCCACAGAAACATCAGAGAGGGGATCGTCGCCAGCGGCCAACGCCCCGCCGCCGAGTCCGGTACCTCCACGATCCACAGCAGTGCCAGGAGCGCCAGGATCCCGACGAACAGCGGCCGCTCCACCCAGTACAGGGACGAGACGAACAGAGCGGGCAGCAGCAGCGCCACCGTGCGACCACCGCCGGCCCGGTCGGCCAGCCGGCAGGCGAGATACGCGCACGCCGCGCCGAAACATCCGCCCAGCACCCGGATCCCGGTCGGGCCGGCGAGCTCGGCGATGGCCGCGTAGACCACCTCGACCAGCCAGGACTGGGCGATCCAAGTCGTTCCCGGCACCGTGTAGGAGTAGATGTCGGCGTGCGGGACACCGTGCTCGAGGATCCAGCGCCCGGTCCGCAGATGGGTGAGGAACGAGTTGTCGTCGAGCCGCTCGATCCCGATGATCCAGCCGAGAGCGGCCCAGACGAGGGCTGTGCGAACGCGCGCGGAACGCGGGCGGCCCCCCGTCTCGGACCGCCCTGCGGGCGCGTCCTCCCGCCCGTCCGGCCGGCTCCGCTCGCGCGTGTAAGAGGTGCTCACCTGTCGCGTTCGCCTGTCGAGAAGATGTGAACTCTGCGGGCGGGCAAGGAGACATGGGAACATGGCCTCGTCCGTCCCGACCGGACCCTAGCGGCGCCGCCGCCTGCTCTTCCAGGGCCCGGGGGCCCAAGTCAGGTGGCGGGACGCAGCCGCCCCAGGGCGACGAGGACGCCCCAGCCCGCCGCGGTCCCCACCAGCGCGCCGGCCCCGCCGCTCCACGCCGACACCGCCGGCCCGGTGGCCAGGCCGAAGACCACGCCGAGGACTCCGAGGACCGCGGGCACCGCGAAGACCGCCAGAGCGTGCCGGGACGATGACGACCGCCGGGGGCCAGGATGTGCGAGTCCCGCCAGCACCGTCATGGCCGCGAAGGTGAGCGCCATGGGCACCGCGTTCCAGACGACGCGGTCCCCGGTGGCGGTGAGCCCGTCGGCGGCCGCGTCCGATCCGACGGCGGCGATCGTGGTGACCAGGCTGGCCACCAGATAGACGGCTACGGCCGTCCCCCAGGCACGAACGAGATCCACCGTCTCTCCTTCCTGTGGCGCCGCGCTCAGCCGGCCGGTCCGGGCACCACCGCGATGGTGGCGACGATCTGGTCGATGGTCCGCGGGGAGAGCCGGTCACGCCGGCCGTTGATCCGTACGACCACGGCCTTCCCCGTCCCGTAGACCAGGCTGACATCGGTGCCCAACGCCGGCTCCGCCGCCGCGGAGTCGTTCACGTAGGTGTAGTCGATCCGGACCGCCGCGCGTGCGCCCGGCACCTTGAGCGCCCGTTTCGGTCCGCGTTCGAACCGTACGGCCGTCAGCCGCAGCGCGGCGTCGGAACCGGCCGCGACGGCGTCCGCGTCGTGCACCTGGGGAACGTTGCCGACCACCCCGGCCCGCGCGTCGACCGAGGCGCCCTTCCGTGACTCGGCCGCGAAGACCCAGCCCTGGGGCGGCTTCACCTCGAGCCAGTCACTGGGGCGGGCGAACGTCACCTGCCCCCCGGACGCGGGGGTGTACCCCGCGGGCGTGCTCCTCGGGGCCGCCGCGGGCTCGCGGGCGTCCGAACCGCAGCCGGCCGCGAGCGCGCAGGCCACAAGGGCGGCGGCGGGCACCGGCGCGCCGCGCCGGCGGCCGCCTCCGGTCGTCCCCGGCCCCATCACAGGTCCAAGATGGACGCGACGGCGATGGCCGCGCCGACGGCGATCACCAGCGGGTACGCGAACAGCATGAGGATCAGATGGACCCCCGCGCGCTCGGCACCGTGGAAGGGCCGGTCCGGGTCGTAGAGCACCGTGATCCGCTTGCCCGGCTTGGGCCCGGGGAAGGAGTACACGGCGCTGGTCGCCTCGAACTCCCGCCCGTCCGGCGTCCGGAAGCGGAAGACCCCGGAGCGGTTCGCGATGCCGGGACCGCGCCCCATCACGTCAGCGCGGCCGACGATCGTGCCCGCGGCCCGCGCCCCGCGCAGGTGCATCCGCACGCGCTCGGCCAGCGTCCACAGGCCGGCCCCGCAGACGATGAGGCCGAACAGCGTTCCGATCAGTGCCTTGACCATAGAACCTCCCCGTCCGGCCGGCCCGCCGTCACCGGCACTCGTCCAATTCCTTGTAGATGCGCCTGCCGTCGGCGGTGGGCGCACCGAGGTACTCCGCACTTCTGACGTCGCGGCTGGAGTTGGAGATCCCGAAGTTGGCGCCGAGTTTGAGGCCCAGCTTCACACTGGCCCCGTAGTTCTCGTCATTCTGGTCGTAGTCGTAGTCGACGCGCGACGTGCGGCCGTTCTGGAAGATCTGCCGGAGGAACGGGTGCGCATCCGGCCCGGGGTCCTCGGTCGGCGCCATGTCGTCCCAGGTGAGAGCGAGCGTCTGGCCCTGCGGCCCACCGGACTCCAGCGGGTTGAGCAGGTACTCCGCCGCGTCCGCCCGCTGCTGATCCGTCGTGATGGGCACCTCGGTGGTGACGACGGTGGCCCGCCCGTCGACGATGTGCGTCTGAGCCAAAGTGATCTTGGTGAGTCTGCCGTTCCTGTCGGTGGTCATCGAGAGCGCCCCCATCGCTGTGCGCTGCCCCTGGTTCCCGTCCACCACGTGCTGCTCGCCGTAGTTGACCTCCCCCTTGAGCATCAGCGTCACCGTGGTGTCCCCGGACCGCTCGTTCTCCTCGATGACGACCTTCTCGTTGCCGTCGACGCCCACCCAGGCCGAGGCGTTGGGCGAGATGCTGTCGCTGCCGCGCGAGTCGGGCAGCCGGTCCTGGGTGGTGGGCCGGCGGTGCCGCCCCTCGTACTCGGTGTGCCGGTCGGGCGCGCGGTGCCGGCCGGTGGGATCGGGCGGGCCCACCCCGAGCCCCGCGGTGAGCGAGGCGGACAGGTCCAGCTCGGCCTCGTACCGGTTGATGTGCGGGTCGGGGATGTCGGGACCGGCCACCGCGTCGTACACGCTCCCGCCGAGCCAGCCGAGGACGCCGCCGTTCTCCTTGACCGCGTCGATGCCGTACTGCTCGCGGATGTCGGCCTCGAACGCGTCCGCCTCGGCATCGGCGTTCGGCCCGGTGAACTCCCAGGCGTCGCCGATCCCGAGCCGTACGCGGGCGTCGGCGCTGGCGTCGATGCCCGCGTTGAACAGGTTGCCAGCGTTGACACCGACGCCCAGTCCGGTCCCGACCCCGGCGGAGCCGCCCTTGATGGCGGTGATCCGGATCTTCCGTTCGCCCGTCTGCGGATCGATCGTGGTGGTGCGCATGAACGAGTAGTCGCGGCCGACATCGAAGATCAGCACCTCGACGGTGCCCGAGTAGCTGTCGTAGTTGAGGTTGGTGGTGCAGGCAGGGCGCATCGCCAGGTCTTCGGGCGATTCGCACTTGCTCTCGTCGCCGACGTTGGCGGTGACGCAGATCGCGTACTTGATGCGCTCCATGATCTGCCCGCCGACGCCGGTCAGGAGGACGGCGGCCGTGACGGAGGCGATCAGGAGGACCACGACGAAGTAGCTGACACTTCCTTCGCCGATTTCCCGAAGAGATCGTTTCGTGTTCACGATGCATTCACCCGATGAACAGGAAACGGCTCCCTTCGCGAAATTGCGTGAGCCTCCGGACCCAAGCTCGGGCCCAATCCGCCGAGTGCGTCAGCCGCCCCGGTAGTGAAGCCAGAGCAGGATGCAGCCCACCCCGCCGACCACCAGCGACAGCAGGGCGCCGGCGAGATCCGCCGCCGGGTGCGTATAGAGCCTCGCCTCCGCGGGGTCGCCCGGGTCGTACCGGATGCGGACCCGCCCGCCGACCTCCCGGCGGCGGCCGCTGTGCGCGGTGAACGAGCGTTCCCGGCCGTCCGGTGCGGTGAAGCGGACGGTCAGGTCGTATCCCGTGTCCCGCAGGTAGCCGTCCTCGCAGGCGACGACGACGCCCGTCCCGGTCACGGCCCGGCCGCGGAAGCGGTACGCGGCCGCGAGCATCAGCGGGGCCGAGAGGACCAGCCCCGGACCGGCGGCGATCAGCACCGCCGCCCTCGCCCACCCGTCCGGTACCGACGAGAGCGTTCCGGACAGGGCGTCGAGCCACAGGAACGCCAGGACGGCGCAGGCGACGACGATCAGGACCGGCCGCCGCCTTCCTCGCGGACCCGTGTTCTTCAGCGGCCCCGTGTTCTTCAAGGGAAGGAGCCCGTCACACGGCCCGGCGTGCCCGGCGGCCGCCCGTCCACGCCCCCAACGCCGCCCCCGCGCAGGCGACGCCGATCGCCGCCAGCGCGACCGCCGCCTCGCCCTCGGCGAGCACGCCCAGCTGGATCACGCAGGTCGTCACGACGGGGCCGGCGCAGGCCGCCGTCCGGAGGCGCCGTGGCGCCCCGTCCCGCAGCCGCCGGACGGCGACCCGGGCGCCCGACAGGCCGAGCGCTCCGTGCAGCACCACGGAGAACGCCGCCGACGTCCAGAAGAACCCGGCTCCGAGCACGGTGCCCGGTGCCGCGACGGTGACGACCGCGACGACGACGGCGGCGGCCGCCGATCCGGCCAGCGTCACCAGGGCGCCGGCCAGGAACGCGCCCGCGCCGCTTCGTGCGCCCAAGTAGCCGCTCCGTTCCGGTCCGGGTCAGTCGTTCAGATGGAACGAGTCGAATATCACCGGCAGTTGGGAATGCGCGGAACCGCGCCGGGGCGAACGCAGCATGAACTCAAGGAGAATTCCGTCATCCGTGAGCGCGTACAGGCCCAGCAAAGTGAACGGGATCCGCGCACCGTTCTTGTCCTGGACTTCATAGGCGGCCTCGAAACGGTGGGCCTCGGCGGCACCATCGATCCTCATCGGCCGGTCGGCGGTCAGCCGGTACCGGTGCATGACGGCGAGCCCCCGGAACTGGCCGAGCTGGACATCGAGGTCATGCCCGTAGCCGGCGATCCGGCCGACGTGCAGCTGCCCGTCGAGTTCCCCGGACGGCAGCCGCGGGCCCACGAACATCAGCGTGGGACGCCCGCGCTCGTCCTTACCCTCCCTGCGCTGCCAGCCGGAGGGATGGGCGAACGAGTACGTGCCGTCCCGGTACTCGGTGAAGCCCGCGGGCACCTCTGGGCGCCCCTCCCCTCCGCAGCCGGTGACGCCCGCCAGGCACGCGAGCAGGGCGGCGAGTACGGCGATCCCTCTCAACGGCAGCTGGGCCACGTCACCCATCCCTCTCCCTCGCGCCAGTACTGCGCGCTCTGCAGCGTGTGGCGCTCGTGCTCCCGGCCGATCTCGATGAACCCCAGCCGCCGCCTGGGCGTGTTCCCCTTGCCCTCCAGCTTGGTGGTGTCGCCGGTGTTGTCGTAGGTCATCCTGCTCATGGTCCCGGCCCCGTTCCGCCAGGCCTCCTCGACCGCGTCGGTGTCACCGTCCCGGAGGTAGCGGTCGATGACCGCGCGGTCCTCGGCCGAGCTGTAGTCCAGATGCTTCTCGGTCACGGTCCGCTGCGCGAACAGGATCCACTGGCCGCCCGCCGTGATCTGCCCCCGGTCCCGGTCGGTGTTCTCTCCGACGGCCCTGCCGTCGGCCCTGACGTACAGGATGTCCTGGCCGTTCTGGATCTGGCTGACGCCGACGACGTTGCCGTTCCGGTCGTACGTCACGCCCCACTGCGTGCCGCCGCGGTGCTTGTAGTTGAACCCGACACTGGGGTTGATCTTGATCTGCGCCTTCATCTGCTCGCGGTGCTGGGGCAGCAGGCTGAAGTCGCGGCCGTACTCGTTCCTGAGCTTGCCCTCGATGACGTCGAGGACGGCGTCAAGGCCGACCTCCAGGCCGTCCTGCACCTGGCGGCGCACGCCGGCGGGCAGGCGCCGGACGATGTCGCCCACGTCCAGCTGGACCGCCGCCTCCACCTCCCCGCGCTGCGTGTAGTACTCGGTCGTCTGGCCGTTGGTGTTGTTGCGGCGGGACCCGACGAGCAGCCAGCCGCGCCCCTTGAACGGGAGGCGGAGGTTCGCGGGCCCCAGGCTGAGGTCCACGTCCGCGCGGAACCCGCCGGTGAGCCCGCCGTCCATGTACTCCTCGGTCGGCGCGCGGTCCGGCTCGCTGCCGCCCATGTAGCGATCGATGTCGTCGCCCACCCACGGCAGCCTGCTGCCCAGCCAGACGAACCCCCCGGTGACGGGATTGGTCCGCAGGGTGAACCTGATGTCGCTGCCGATCCGGTGATCGCGCAGCTCGTCGAAGAAGCGGCGGGCCTCCGCCTCGCTGGTGAAGCCCCCGTACACCTTCCCGTTGGTGATCGTCAGCCCGCCCCAGACGCTGCCGGAGACCGGACCGGTGCGCAGGCCGTCGGGCGACCCGACGCCGCCCTCGCCCCAGGTGAAGTCCACGACCTCCCAGGTGCGCTTGCCGTCCGGCCCCACCCGCTCGACGAGCTGGAGCGTTCCGCGGCTGTTGGTCCGGACGTCGACATACCGGAGCGGGATCCCCACCGTCTCCTCGAGGTAGTGGCTCTCCATGAACGGCACGCAGCCGCGCGTCGGCTCGTCCGGGTCGCGCTGGGTCAGGTCGTCCCGGGGCGGCCGGGGCGGCTCGCATTCGGCGACCAGCCCCGCGGCCTTGCCCACCTGGCACACAGCGGCGGCGATGGTCTGGGCGGCCTGCCCGCCGATGCCCGAAAGCACGACCGCGACGACCAGCACCGCGCACAGCAGCACGATGAGCAGGTAGCTGACCGGCCCCTCGCCGGCATCGCGGGCCCGTGCCCGCCGGAGCACCGCCTTGTTCGACTCTCGCACGAGCGTCAACGGTGCCATTCGAAAGGCTTTTTACATTGAGCCTACGGACCCCATTGAGGACCCAACATAAAACGCGAAATCGGCAAGCCATCAACAATTCTTCTACCGTTGTCCGGGCATTCATTCGCGCTTCCTGAACGCGACCGGCGCGCCCTCCGTACACGGCCGCCAGTGCCCAGAACGCCGCACCGGCCCGGATCGGAACGTCACGCGAGCGCGGAAGATTGGGCCCACAGGCCCTGTCGATCATCACTGCAGATCTCTAGAGTCCTTTCCGGTCTCTTGTGATCTGGACTCCTCGGTGGGGGGCGCTGTGCGAGCTGGACGGTGGCGCGCGGTCGGCAGGGACGAGGGCTCGACGCAGATCGTTCTGCTGATGGCGATGATCTGCGCCTTCGCGCTCACGCTGCTGGCCGTACAGGTGGCGCGCGCCAATGACCTGCGCTCGCGCGGCCAGACGGCCGCGGACGCCACGGCCATCGCGGCCGTGACTCCGCTCCGCGACGCCGCGATGGAGGCGGCCCGCCAGGGCCAGCTCCCCGACGGCACCGGCCTGTGGTCGATCGCCGACGACATCACCGACGCGGACGCCGCCTTCTCCGTGTCCGCGCGCCGGTACGCCGACCGGAACGAAGCGGTCCTCCAGGGCAACGCGAAGCCGTCTGGGGCACTCGGGCACACGATGAAGGTCTCGGTGCACACCAAGGACTGCGTCATCAAGAAGCCGGAGGAGCTCACCGCCAAGGACCGCGAGGACCTGGCGGCCAGGCGCAACCTCTGCACCGACAACCGCGGCCGGACCGGCATCGTCAAGGGCCGGGGAACCGCCACGGCCATCGCCGAGCTCAGACTCCCCGAGTGCCGCTACATCACCACGGGGGGCGGCAGCGAGTCCGCCCCGTTCTTCGACACGCTCATCTGCGACCGCAAGGTGGTCTGGCAGGCGCGGGGCATGGGCGTCGCCCCGCGCGACGAGGTCATCCGGCTGTTCAAGATCCGGCTGGTCGCCGAGGAAGACCCGGTGAAGTACACCGGCATCCCCGAGAACGGCCTCTACGGCTCCGGCCCCGCTGTCGCCACCAAGTGCGCCAAGGAGCAGCGGCCCACACCCGACATGCCGTTCGGCCTCCGCGTCGTCGCCTGGGCCAGGTGCTGGTACGGGACCCCCTACTCCTGGGGCGGCGGGCGCCCGTCCGGGCCTAGCTACGGCATCTGCTGCTCCCCCGGCGGCCACAGCGGTGAGCGCACGTACGGCTTCGACTGCAGCGGCCTCACCCTCTACGCGGTCTACCAGGCCTCCGGCGGCAAGATCTCACTCCCGCACTACACGGTGTCGCAGCTAAACGACCCGCGCGGCGTGCGGGTCTCGCAGAACGATCTCCAGCCGGGCGACCTGGTGCTGCCGAACTCGGGCCACATCGGCATCTACTCCGGCGGCGGGAAGTTCATCGAGGCACCGCAGACGGGTGACGTCGTCAAGGAATCCGAGCTCGCCGGCCGCGGCTTCTACGGCGCGATCCGCTTCGGCTGACGCCTCCAGAGGGGCTCTCTGGGGGACCGCCTAGCGGAACGGCCCGCCGGGAACGCGCGGACCGTTCCAGGCGGTCAGCGGAGGAGGAACCAACCCTGCCGGTCGACGCGCAGGCTCTCCAGGACGCGCGGTAGCCAGTCCGGCTCCGTCCCCTCCAGGGGAGCCCGCGCGGTGATGTCGAGCAGCATCGCCTCATCGGAGAGGACGAACATCTCGGTCTCGTGCAGGCGGACCGAGACGCCCTTGGGGGTCGTCTCGCGCGTGACCATGTCGAACCGGTGCGCGGCCTGCGCACCCTGTACCGAGACGGGCTCGTCCCTGGTGACGTCACGGCCGGTCGCGGAGGCGGCGACGCGGAACTGCGCCAGCTTGTCCTGCAGCCGGTGGCCCCACGCGTCCTGGCGAACGACGCGGACCTGGCCCGAGTGGGCCCCGTCGCTGGTCGCGGGGCCGTTGAACTCGACGTAGCCGAGCCCGTCCTGATTCGTTCCGGAACGGACCTGCCAGCTTTCCGGGTAGGCGAGACGGTAGCCGTCGACCCGGTGCAGGCGGAGGTCGTCGGCCGTCATGAGAGCGTCGATCCGGTCGCGCCAAGGGGCCCACCAGAGCAGGCCGGCGACGACGGCGACGAGTACGGCGAAGCGGGGGAAGTATCGCACGCCTTCACGTATACAAGCGGTCACACCTCCTGTTATGAGCCCGCGGGCCCATTCCCGGCCCCAAGTTCCGCCCGGGTCCGGAACGTCCGGACGGCCACCGCGAGCAGCAGCACCAGCCCGATCCACACGTAGAGGTTCCCGATGGCGAACTGGACGCCGTTCCAGGCGTACTCCCGCCGATGGTCCAGCGGCACCCTCCAGATGAGGTCCAACCCGCCGCTGAACGGCAGGTAGAGCAACGGCAGCGCCAACAGCCGGGCCGCCCCGGCACCGGGCCGGAAGTGGAAGACCGCGATCACCAGGACGGGCACGATCCACACCCAGTGGTGCGACCAGGCGATGGGCGACACCAGCAGAGCGGTGAAGGCGCACGTCAGCATGCCCAGGATGTCGTCGCCGCGACGCCCGGCCACGACGGCGAGCGCGAACCCGGCCGCGCCGACCAGCACGACAGCCACCCACCAGTACGGCCGGGCGGCCGACGGGTCGCCCGCCAGCCGGATCAGCATGCCGCCCAGCGACTGGTTGGGCGCGAACTCCGGCTCCAGGCGCGCCGAGTTGCCGAACAGGTCGTGGAACCAGAACCGGGCGGTGTCGCCCGGCAGCACGACCGCCCCGGCCAGCACCGTCGCGGCGAACGAGCCCGCCGCCACCGCGGCCGCGCGGAACCTGCGGGTCAGCAGGAGGTAGGCGATGAACACCCCGGGCACGACCTTCACCCCGGCCGCCAGGCCGATCAGGACGCCCTTGCTCCTGCGGTCGTCCGGCCTGGCCATGTCCGCCATCACGAGGACGACGATGAGGAGGTTGACCTGGCCGTAGAACAGGTTGCGCAGCACCGGCTCCGTCCACAGCGCGGCACCCGCCACCATCAGCGTGGCCCCCAGCCGCTGCCGGTCGCGGCCGTACCCGAGCATGCCCCAGGTGATCCAGCAGATCGCCAGCAGCGCGGCCAGGCCGGCGAGCGCGCTGATCCAGCGCATCGCCTCGGCCGGGAGGAACGACGTCCAGACGAAGAACACGGCCGCCGCCGGCGGGTAGGTGAAGGGCAGCCCCTCGGGCGACACCCACCCGTACACGTCGCCCGACGACCGCACGAGACGGCCCGCCGCCAGGTAGACGTCGAGGTCCTGCATCGTCCACAGCCGCTCGCGGTACCCCAGGACGAACCTGATGAGGGCCGCCAGGGCGACCGTGAATACCACGGCGCCCAGCAGCACTCCGCTCCAGCCACCCGGCGCCGCGCCCATCCCCGGCTCCGGAGCCGCTGTTCGGTCAGCGCCGTACGAAGATGAACGCTTGGGAGTTCTCATCTATCACTCGCCAGTCCGTCGTGGTGCCGAGTCTCCGCGCCAGCGGCGCCGCTCTGGGCAGCAGCGCCACTTCGATCCGCCATCGCCGCAGTGCCGCGTCCCAACCGGCCTCGGCGTTCATCATCCGGCGGTGGTCACGGACGACCTCCATGGGATACATGTCATAGCGGTCGTCGATGAAGACGCGCTGCCGCGGCCAGTGCGCGTGGATGACGTAGCCGGCCCACCGGTCGCTGGTCAGCAGCCGCCGCCCGGCAAGGCCGTGTTCCTCCAGCGCGCGCATCGACGCCACCGGGTAGCGTCCGAGGTCGTAGTGCGGGCCGCGCAGTTCCTTCACCGCGACCTGCACCGGGAGCACCAGCAGGACGGCCAGGAGCAGCGCGTTCGGCAGCCTGCCGCGATCCCGGGAGACCGGCACGGCGAGAGCACGGGCGGCGAGCGGCAGGCTCACCAGCACCGCCACCGCGATATTGCGCTGCGCCCAGAATGCCAGCAGGAGGAACGGCACGGCCACCACCAGCTCGCCCGGCCGGACGCGGCGCCGGGCGACCGCCAGGGCGGCCACGAGGACCGCGAGCCACACCGCGAACAGGATGCCCGCCAGGGACCCGAAGTCCGGCGACCGCCACTCCTCGACGTCGGCGAGCGCGCCGCCCCGGAGGGCGAGCCGGAAGGGGAACGTCAGCAGGCCGATGCCGTAGGGATTGGCGAGACACAGCGCGGCGCCCGCCGACGCCGCGACGAGCAGCCGGCGCTCCCTGCCCCGGACGGGCCGGTGCCCCTCCAGCCACCGGCCCGCCAGGTGCAACCCGAGGTAGCCGAAACCCAGGACGAACCCGCCGTGCACGTTCGCCCACGCCCACATCAGCAGCGGAACGAGGAGAACCGGCCGCGAGCCCGCCCACGAGTCGGGAAGCTCAACGATCCAGACCAGCGCGGCCATGGCCAGGAGGCCGAGGAACAGCGGACGGCTCGACCAGAACGGCAGCGACGCCGTGAGCGCCGCGACCGCGAGGAACGCCGCCCGCCCGTTATGCCGGACCAGCCGCAGCGCCAGCCGGTGGGCCAGCATCGCGAGCAGCGCACCGACGAGCGCCTGGAGCATCCGGATCCCGCCGGGGCCGACCAGATCGTCCAGCAGCGCGTAGAGCACTTCGGCAAGCCAGGACTGCGCCGTCCACGGCCGGCCCGCGGCCGTGAACGAGTAGAGGTCCGCCCGCGGCACACCGTGGTCGAGGATCCAGTGCCCGGTCCGCAGATGCCACAGGAACGAGTTGTCGCCCAGCGGCCGCAGGGCGAGCGTCCATGCGCACACCCCGACGGCGACGGTGACCACAATGCCGAGCCCGGGAGAGCGAGGCCTCCTCGCGGTCGCCGGGCCGCCGGCATCGGCGCCCGGGGACGTGTCCCGCCGTGGCACGGCCGCGGCGGACTCGTCTACCGAGGCCATGGTGAGGCCGCCGACGCCGGCAGCGCGGGAAGGGCGTCAGCCCACCGCGACATTCTCGGCCTTCCCGTAGCCCGGGATGTCCAGCGTGACCGTCGTGACCTCGGGGGGGAGCCTGACCATGGTGTACAGCCCGATCTGCTCCCCCTTCTCGAGGGTGTTCACGTCGAGGCCGAGAGACGCGAACTTCGGCCCGAAAGCGTAGCGCTCACCGTCACGTACGGCCCGATACCTCTTGCCGCCCGAGCCTAGGAACACCCCGGAAGTACTGCCGTCGATGTAGCCGTCGGCCGAGGGCGCGTCGAACATGCCGTTCACCGGCACCTGCTCGCCCGCCTCGTTGCGGAGGGTCCAGGCCACGGTGGTGTAGCCGTTGCCGTCGCGGCGCACCTCGTCCACATGGATGGAGGTGCCCTTCGGGCCGGTGGTGGGCTTCAGCACGCGCCCCTTGGCCGGCGCCCCCGCCCCCTGCCCGGGGGATCCGCTCCCGGCCGGCTTCGGCCTGGCGAAGGAGACGACGACCCGCCGGTTCTTCTTCTTGCCTTCCTCGGTGTCGTTCGAGGCGATCGGCTTGGAGGAGCCGAATCCCTGGGACTCGTAGGTGACACCCGAACGCGTCACGAGCTTCTTGAGCGCCTCCACGACGCTCTGGGCGCGCCGTTCCGAGAGCGGCTGGTTGATGGCGTCATTCCCGCTGCTGTCGGCGTGCCCCTCGACCTTGACCGAGCCGCCCGGCGAGTTCTGGATCTTCCCGGCGACCTCGCGCAGGGTCTGCTGCGCGGCAGGGGTGAGATCGGCCTTGTTCACCGCGAACAGCACGTCGGTGGAGATGCGCACGTTGAGATTGGTGCCGTCGTCCTCCTCCGCGCCGACATCGCTCTCGGTGATGGCGGTCACGGGCAGGATCCGTTCCGGTCCCTTCTTCGCCGCGACCGGATCGACGCCCCGGTTCCCGTCGTCGAGGTCGATCCTGGTGCCGGGCCGGTTCCCCACGGGGATGTCGGTGAACGGGAGCACACCGGGAACGAGCACCCCGAGCTTCGACACACCTGCCGGGGGCGCGGGGAAGGCGGCGTGGAACTCGAGGGTCCCCCCGGCCGGCACCGTGGGGAATCCCGCGGAACGCGAGCACAGGCACTTGCGGCCGGGCTCGACGAGCGGGTGGTAGAGGCGCGCCCCAGCGCCGTCGAGCAGCGCCATGCCGCCGATCGAGTTCCGCTGGAAGCTGTTCACGTTCGCGACGCTGCGGGTGACCGGCCGCATGATCAGGCCGAGCGAGGCCTCCGTCTGGGAGTTGTTGCGCGCGGTCATCTTGGCGACGACGACGTCGTTCGACACGCGGTCCAGCGCCGTCAGGTCGAACCGCACGGCCCCGTTGTGCAGGAGGGGCTGCGACTGGAGCACTCCGCCCTTCCCGGGAGTCGCGGCCGACGGCCGGGCCGGGGTCGACGGCGCCGCCTTCGGGTCACCGGAAGAACTGCAGGAAGTCAGCGCGAGCGCCATCGCGACCACGCCCGCCACACCCCGGCGCCGGATGCCTTCCGCGGCTCTGTTCACTGGCCGGTCTCCCTTCACCATGCACACTCGGTCGGAGGATTAGACCACACGCGAAATGCCTGTACGGGGGTCAGAGTTTCTGACCCCCGTACAGGCGACGACTTCTTCGGAGGGAACGAGGCGGATCAGGAGCTGGCGCCGTCGTTCCGGTTGTTCCAGACCTCGGCCACGGCGCTCTCGATGTAGCCCACGATCGTGTCGCCCACGCCGCTGGCCACGACCGCGATCACGATCACGGAGATCAGCAGCACCACCGCGATGTAGGAAACGGGGCCTTCGCCGCGGTCCCTGTCGCCCCGGGCGCTGAGTGCGATAATGCTCGAAACAAGCCGGATGCCTGCATTCCGGAGAGGCGTCATGGTTTTTCTCCCGCGTTTTCGACTCCGCCTTCGTAAACAGAAGGTACGGAATCGCCGACGCCCGCCCCAGGGTCCGCAGACCCAACCTGGACCCATTCCGCAGACCCATGCCCGGACCCATCATCGGGGCTCCACCGCCGTACCGAGCCAGCGGGCGATCGCGGCGGCGCGGTTGCCCACGCCCAGTTTCGCGAAGATGCGGTTGACATGGTTCTTGACGGTCTTCTCGGTGAGGAAGAGCTGCTCGGCGATCTCGCGGTTGGTGCGTCCCTGGGCGATCAGATCCATCACCTCGGCCTCCCGCCCCGACAACCCGTGCCTCGCACGGTCGACCGCGCGGCCGACCGTGGCCGCGGCCGGCGGCGCGGGCGGGTCGACGCGCTGCTGGACGGCCGCCATCAGCGCGGTGACCGCGACGGGCGACAGCGGATTGGCCGTGCCCGCGACGGTGTCGCGGACCGCCACGGCCAGCTCATCCACCGTGAAGGAGCCATGCACCAGGTAGCCGCTGGCGCCGTTGCGGATCGCGGTGCGTATCACCTCGTCGTCCTCGGTGTAGGTCAGCATCAGCACCTTGGTGAGACGGCTCAGATCTCGCAGCGCGGTGATGCCGTCGACGAGCGGCATTCGCACGTCCAGCAGGACCAGGTCCGGAGCCAGCCGTTCGGTGAGTTCGATCGCGTGCCGGCCGTCCGCCGCCTGGCCCACCACCCGGGCCTCTCCGGTCGACTCCAGCAGGGAGGCCAGGCCCGTGCGGACGACCGGATTATCGTCGGCGACCACGACGGTGATCACGTCTGCGCTCTCCTCTGGCATTCAGGCCACCTCCAGATCCGCCGGCGAGGCCGGTTCCACCACTGAGCAGGGCACCGCGACACTGATCGTCGTACCGGCGCCGGGCGCGGAGTCCACGCTGAGGGACGCTCCGGCGGTGCGCGTCCGTTCCCGCATCCCGACCAGCCCGTAGTGCCCGCCCCGGACGAACCGGGTCAGGTCGTCGTCGCTCTCGAAGCCCCGGCCGTCGTCGTGCACCCGCAGGAGGACATGGTCGCCGTCGCTCGTCAGACCGACCTCCACGGCCGTCGCGGCGGCATGCCGCCGGACGTTCTCCAGCGCCTCCCTGAGGATGGCGATCACCTCGTACCGCGACCGCACCGGTAGGTCGATCCTGTCCTCGATATCCAGCTTCAGCGCGGTACCGGTCTCGCGTGCCCAAGCCTCGGCCACCCCAGCGGCCCCCTCCCCGAGCGGCTGCTGGAAGACGTCGTCGCGCAGGTCCTGGATCAGCTGCCGGGCCTCGCGCGAGGCGACCTCGGCCGCGGCCGCGATGCCGCGGGCCTCCTCGCGGGCCCGCGCCGGCGACCGCTCCACCCAAGCGGGCAGGGCCTGGGCCGACATCGCGATCCCGCGTAGCGTCTTGGCAATGGAATCGTGCATCTCCCGCGCCAGGCGATTGCGCTCCTCCGCCGCCGCGGCGGCCACCTCCGCCGAGCGCCGCGCCGCCTCCAGCACGCCCTGCTGGGCGTACAGGCGCCGCAGCCCGGCACCGACGAAGCCCGCCACCAGGTAGAACAGCGGCATCGCGACCACGGACTGGAAGCTGTTCAGCTCCCGGCCCTCGCCGAAGGAGACCGCGGCGGTGAAGTACAGCAGGATCTGCAGGCCGCAGGCCAGCAAGCCCCGCCTGCCGTACAGCAGCCCCGCCACCGTTGAGGTCACCACGGTGAACAGAAAGAACGGTCCGGTCACTCCGCCGATCTGCAGCACCGCGTAGGCGGCGAAGACATCGAAGCCGATCAGCACCGGGTACTTCAGCAGGGACGGCACGATCTGCTGCCACGAGAACAGGACGAGCGCGGAAAGCAGCCCTACACCGCTCAGCAGCAGCAAGGTTTCCAACGTCATCCGATGGCCGGGCACCAAGGCGATGGTGAGGGCGGCGACCAGGATCCGTACCTGCATCAGCAGGCGGAACGTGGCACCCATGCGCTCGACGGTGATCGGATCGTCCCAGGACATCAGAAGAACGACCCGTTCGTTCCGAAGTACATGATCGAGATGACCAGCGCCATCATCGCGGGCAGCATGAGAAAGGTGACGATGAGCGTGATCTGCGGGTCGGCGCGCTGCGCCCGCCGCCGCGCGTTCTGGAAGGCGTCCCGGCGCATGTCGGTGCTGATCTCGCTCAACGCGCGGGCCAGCGGCGAGCCCAGCTCCTCGGCCTGCAGGATGGCGGTCACGAAGCTGGCGAGGGCCTCGCTGTCGTTGCGCTGCCGTAGCCCCTCGAACGCCTCGCGCAGCGGCGTTCCCAGGTCCATCTGCCGCAGCGCGGTCTTCATCTCGTCGGACAGGGCGCCGGGCATGCTGTCCGCCACCCGGGCCAGCGCGTGCCGGAAACCGAGGCCGGCCGAGACGGTGACGGTGAGCACGTCGAGGAAGTCCGGCAGGCTCTTCTGGATCTCCTCCTGGCGTTCGCGGCTCAGATTCCACAGCACGATGTCGGTCTGCACCAGCCCGATGATGAAGAGGGCGCCGCCGACCATGCTCTGACCGGCCAGGATGCCGAGAACTCCGACCGAGCCGTAGATGAGGATGTTGCCCGCCTTGTTGGCCGCGTAGCCTTCCACGGTCAGTCCCGCCGGGCGGCCCGCGCGGTCGATGCGCCGCCGCAGGCGGCTGCGGCCGGCACCGCTCAGGGTGGCGGCGACCAGAGGGGCGAAGGGACGTCCGATCGGGTTGATGACGCCGCCGAACGGCCCGAACTCCTCGGGCTTGGCCGCCTTCGCGGCCGGTTCCGCCAGGTCGGTGGGTGCGGGGCGTCCCGCGGTCCTGAGCTGGTAGCCCCAGATGAACAGCGGCACGGTGAGGCCGGCCGCCAGGGCGAGGAGCAGAGGCATCAGACATCGATCCTTGTCATCCTGCGGATCAGCAGCAGTGCGGCGGTGAACAACCCCAGGACCACGACCAGGACCAGCTGGCCGCCCAGCGACGAGGTCATCCGGTCCATGGTCTCGGGCTGCATGACGCCGATGCCCACGAACATCGCGAAGCCCATGCCGCCGATCGCCCACCCGGCGACCACCGACTGGCCGAGAATCGTTTTGACCTCGCGCCGGGTCTCCTTGCGTTCCTCCAGCGTGGTGGAGATCTTGCGGAGCGAGGTGATGAGCGAACCTCCGGACCGGCCCGCGACCACAAGGGTGCTGACCAGCACTGCCAGCTCCCGGGAGGGCAGCCGGCTGCGCAGGTCGATCATCGCGTCGTCGAAAGACTGCCCCAGCCGGAGCGCCTCGGCCGTCCGGCTGAGCTCGGTCCGTGCGGGCTCGTCCAGTTCTTCGGCCGCCATCTCGATGGACGTGCGGATCGCCAGCCCCGCCGCCGCCGCATTGCCCAGCACCCGGGCCAGCTCGGGCAGCTGGCTCACGAACTCCTCGCGGCGCCGATCCTCCTGGTGCCGCAGGTAGGCGAAGACGCCGAACCCGACACCGGCGGCGATGATGATGCCAAGGAAGGGCGACAAGAACCGGCCCATCACGACCACGACGACGAGACCGCCCGCGACCATGCCGCCCATGAAGACCGAGAGGCGGATCCGCAGCCCCGAGCTGAGGAGGCGCCGGGACACCTGGCGGCCCATGGTCGTACGGCGCAGCCGGGCGTCCCAGCGGTCCAGCATCGTCGCCATGCGCCGCTCGTCGTAGCCGCGGGCGCCGCGGACGACCAGTTCCCTCCGCTGGTCGAGGCCGCGCCCGATCTCCCAGGCCGCCCAGACGACCAGGAGCAGTACGGCGATCAGCGCCAGCACGATCATCGGATAGTTCATCTCAGCTCCCGTTCCCGGCCGGACCGCCGGCCGCGGGTGGTACTGCGTCGCCCGGCCCGCTCGCCGGTGCCGACGGGCCATGGTGCTCGTTCCTGGTCGGTGCGTCCCCCGGAGCCGGTGGCGGCGCCGACGGTGGCGGCGCCTGCTTGCTGAACGCCACCGGCTGCTCGGGCCAGGGCGCGTCGCCACCTGCCGCGCTCGGTGCGAAGGCGGGCGGGATCGCCTCCCCTGCGAACATGAGCCGGCTCACCAGGGTCTGCGGGAGCCGCCCGTGCACGAAGCGGCCCCGAACTACCCGGTCCAGCCCGATCGGCTCCGGCACGAACTCGGCGATCCGGCCGAGCTTGATCGCCTCGCCGCGCTCGGAGACGATCGCTCCGACCTCCCGCACCCGGCGTGAGCCGTCGGGCCCGCGCTCCAGGTACACGACCACGTGCAAGGCGTTGGCGATCTGGGACCGGATCGCGTCGTAGGGGATCTTGACCTCGCTCATCGAGGCCAGCGTCTCCAGCCGGTAGATCGCATCCTCGGCCGAGTTGGCGTGCACGGTCACCAGCGAGCCGTCGTGACCGGTGTTCATCGCCTGGAGCATGTCGAGCGTCTCGGCGCCGCGGACCTCACCGACGATGATGCGGTCCGGGCGCATACGCAGGGAGTTGCGCACCAGGTCGCGGATCGTGATGGCGCCCTCGCCCTCGATGTTGGGCGGCCGGGACTCCAGCCGGATCACGTGGTCCTGCTGGAGCTGCAGCTCGGCGGAGTCCTCGATGGTGACGATGCGCTCGTGCGGCGGGACGAACCCCGACAGCGCGTTGAGGAAGGTCGTCTTCCCCGTGCCCGTACCGCCGGTGACGACGACATTGAGCCGTGCCCGGACCAGCGCGGCGAGCAGCAGTGCGGTCGGCTGGTCCAGCGACCCCATCTGCACCAGTTCCTGCATGGAGTACGCCCGCGGGAACCGCCGGATCGTCATCACCGGGCCCACCAGCGAGAGTGGGGGAACGATGACGTTGACCCGCTCACCGGTGGGGAGCCGCGCGTCGACCATGGGGCTCGACTCGTCCACGCGCCTGTTGACCTGTGCCACGATCCTGTCGATGGTCTGGTACAGCTGAGCCTCGTTGGCGAAGCCCAGATCGATCCGGGTGAGCCGGCCGGCACGCTCGACGTACACGTCGTCGGGGCCGTTGACCATGATCTCGGTGACCGACGGGTCGGCGAGCAGCGGCTCCAGCACGCCCAGGCCCAGAGCCTCGTCGACGATCCGCCGGATGAGCGTCGTGCGCTCGCGGGTCGACAAGACCGGGCCCTCGCGGGTCAGGATGTGCCCGACCACCCGTTCCAGCCGGGCGCGCCGCTGCGCCAGGTCCAGCATGGCCAGGTCGTCGAGGTTGATCTCTTCCAGGAGCCGCTTCCGCCAGTGGGCGAGGTTCGCTCCCGTGGTCGGGCGGGCGCCGTTCTGGTCGGCGTCCAAGCGGTTACGCAGTCCCATGCCTCACCCTCCGACCGGCATATGGACCCGGCGGGTCACCGACATGTCCACGGGGACGCCCTTGGCCAGAATCGGGACCTGGGCCCAGATCACGCACTCCACGTCGTCGCCGACCTCCCGCACCTCGACCCGGTGCTGATTGAGCCATGCGGGCATCACCCGTTCGGCGGCCGCCTCGCCCGCTCCGGCACCCTGCATGCTGCCGACCCGGGCGCCGGTACGCGCCGCCTCCTCCACCTTCTCGATCGTGCTGAACGCGACGTAGGCCTCGAAGCACACCATGAGCGCGAACAGGAACAGCCCGATGGTGGCCATGTACTCCGTGGCGGCCGAACCGCGATCCCTGTTCACTGCTCCCCCTCGTACACGACGCGGGTCCGGGAACTGACCTCCATGGGCAGCAGCACTCCGGGGAACAGCAGCGGCGGCTCGATGGTGACCCGGACGTACCCGCAGTCCTTGTCCACCTGAGGCACCTGATCGGGGTCGCACACCCGGCCCGTGGGGTAGTGCACCTCGATGTTCTCCTCGTCGGCCCACACTCCGAAGATGCGTTCGACGGCGGCCGACTTCACCTGGCCGTAGTCGCCGTGCACCGCCGCGATCCGGGCACCCTCGTTGGCGGCGTGGCCGGCATAGGTCGCCGACATCCCGAGGAGGAACCCCTCCCAGACGAGCAGCACCGTGACGAGGATCAGCGGAACCATGCCGGTGAACTCCACCATTCCGGCGTCCTTCCGCAGGCCGGCACCGCGTGGGCTTCGCGTCATATCGCCTCCGCCTTCGGCCGTCTGGCACCGCCGCGCGGCTCGGCGGCGGCGATGACGGGAAGGACACCGAGCTCCTCCCCCAGCTGTCTCATCGCGTTACGGAACCCGTCGTGGTCGATCCGGACGGGCGCGCCGTTGTTGATGGCCTTCTCGAGCGCGCGGAACGCCGGGGGCACGGCGGTCTTCAGCGGGGTCATGCCGAGGATCCGGGCGGCGAAGTCCGGCTGGATCTCGTCCTTGCGGGACTGCCGGGTCAGCACGATCGACACGTCCTCGGGCTTTCGCACGTCAAGGCGTTTCCAGAGATGGCTCAGCCGTTTCGCCGCGCGCAGGCAAGGCAGATCCGGCGTGACGGCGATGACCGCGCGGTCGGCGACCTCGATCGCCGTCACCGACCCCTCGGTCATGAACGCGCCGCAGTCGACGATGATCACCTCGTACCGGGAGCGGAGGACCGCGAGGATCTGCCGGGCCGCCGAGGAGCTGACGTCCTCCGCCCGTTCCCCGTCCTGTGGGGCCAGCAGCACGTGGGGGCCCGCCTCGTGGATGAACAGCACATCAGCCAGCACCGCACCGGTGATCTCGTTGGCGACGCTGACGAGGTCGGCGACGCTGCGCCGGTGCACCATGTCGAGGTACGTCGCCACGTCGCCGGTCTGCAGGTCCATGTCGACCAGGCACACCGAACGGCCCGCGCGGGAGGCGGCCAGGGCCAGCTGGACCGCGATGGTCGTCGCGCCCGTCCCGCCCTTCGCGCCGGCCAGTGCCACGATGCGGCCGCGGCGGCCCCCCAGTTCCGGTCCCTCGGCCCGCCCCGTGCCGAGCAGCTGCCGCATCCGCTGCGACCACTCCGCCACCACGTCCAGCCGGGAGCTGAGCTCCTCCAGCGTCGGGTTGCGCCCGAGCACCCCGCGCGCACCCGTCTCCAGCGCGCGACTCAGAACCTCCTCGTCGAGCTGCTCGCTCAGCAGGACCACGGCGACATGCGGGCTTCGCAGCGCGATCTCGCGGATCAGATCGTGCCCCAGCTGCGGACCGATCCCCTCATCCAGCAGGACGATGTCGAGCTCCTGATGGGAGCCGACGATCCCCAGCACGTTGCCTGAGTTGTTCTCGACCCCGATCACCTGCGTGTCGGCCAGTTCGGCGATCTTCGTACGCAGGCCGGCCGCGAGCTCCGGGTCGGACGTGCCGATGAGGACCTGGATGCTCATCGGCCCGCCTGCGGGGTCTCACACAGCCGGTTGAACGGCGGCTTGGCGTCCTGCGTTCCCCCGACCAGCGCGAGCCGTACCTTGCGGGCGAAGCTCTCGGCGTAGGTGAGCCCCAGCGTGTCGTTGGAGTTCAGCGCGAACGTCACGGGCAGCACCGATCCGCTGTTCTGGCTCGCCTGCGCGGTGTTCGGCTGCTTCCCCGCATCGGGCGACGCGGCCTGCACCTTGCCCACGTTGATGACCTGCACCCGGTTGAGGATGCGCACCGCGCAGGCGGCGGTCGTCTGCCGGCCGTTCTGCGTCGAGTCGAAGGTGGCGTAGACGTCCACGATGGAGCCGTTCATCACCTTGCCGGCCACCCCGGTCTCCGCATCGATCATGATGGCGATCTCCCGCTGGCCCGGCTGCAGGGCCGGCGCCTCCAGCAGCATCCCCTGCTGCAGGTAGGCGCCCTGAGGGATCGCACCGGCCGCCACCTTCCCCTGAAGGTCGGCCAGGTTCGTGATGAAGGCGGGTGTCGTCCACTTCTTGGGCACCTGCGTCTGCTTCATCTGCGATGCACTGATCGGCTGGAATGCGTCGACCTTGGACTGCACCTGCAGCACCGTCGTCATCTCACCGACCGCGGCGTCGGCGTCGGCCCGGACCTTGCCGACATATCCGAGCACCGTGATGAAGACGAAGACGGCGCCCAGCGCGGCCAAGATCATCAACAGCACACCACGTCGCTGGCGGGGGTTCATGTCACTCCGTTTCCTACAGAGGTGCGGTGTTAGCGGTTTCGGAGCGGTCGAAACTCGATGGTGTCGGTACGAGTGGCCTCGTCCGAGCCTGCGGAGGGCTGCGCCGAGGGCGCGGGAGGTTCCGGGGTCCGCGGTGGTTCCGGCGGAGCGGCCGGCCGCACGGCCCCGTTGGACGTCGCGCCCGCGCCGCCCGCCGGACTGTTCCGTGCCGGCACGGCGTGCCGGCTCCCGCCGCCGGGCTGGGCGGCGTCCGGGCCCGGAGCCGGCGCCTTCCGTTGACCGGGTTCGGGGGGACGGTCCGGTTGCGGCGCGGTGGCGGCAGGCGTGGGACCGCCGAAGGACCGCGGCGGACTCGGCGTTTGAGCGGGCGGGTCGGGGACGGGAGCCGCCAACGGCACCGGTTCCGGCGCCCGCGCCTGACCGGACGAAGCCGGCGGTGGTGGTGGCGGTGGTGCCTGCGCCATGGGCGGTGGTGGCTGTGGCTGTTGCGCCACGGACGGTGCCGGGGCTGGAGCCGGGGCCGCGGGCGGCGTGACGGAGGGCGCGGCAGGGGGAGGCGGAGCCGGCGTGCCCGGACGGGCCGTGCCGGCCCCCGTCCCGGCAGGCGGCCGCGCCTGCTGATGGTGCCCGGCGACCGGACGGTACTGCACCCGGGCGCAGAACGGGCAGATGCCGAGCGCCGTCGGCTCCCCGCACCAGGGACACGGCTCGCAGTCCACCGACTGCAGCGCCAGATGGAGGTCTCTCGGATGACCGCTGAAGGCGACGAACTCCGCGTACTTCTTGGTTCCCCAGAAACGCGGGCCCAGCGGCTGGCCGGCGACGAAGGTGAGCGACACCACGCGCAGCTCGGGCTTGAGCTTGTTCTGGAGCCAATCCACGTCACCGTGCTCGTGCGCGGCCAGCATGAGGACCGGGTCGAGCGGCCGGTGGCCGATCTCCAGGGTCGGCTTGCCGGACGTCACCCGGTGCACCCCGGGCCGGTTCCCCGCGGCGACCATGAAACCGCTGCCCGGCATGAGCGACACCATGTGCTGCCCCAGGCTGGTCCGGACATGCTCGAGCTTCGCGACGCTGCCGACCCAGGCACCGGCGAACAGCCGGTCGGCCAGCACCTGGGCGAGACTCGCCAGGAGTCCCGGCCGTACGTGGGGAGCCATGAACGCGAGCTGGTCGGCGACGAGGGAGAGGGCCAGGGGCGGCAGATCCAGCGGGACGGCGGCGATCCGGTCCGTCGCCAGGTACGCGCGCGCCTGCCGCACCAGCCGGACGGCCGCCTGAGGACGCCAGGCCGGGTAGATGACCAGCACCGCGCCGTCTTGCCGCAACGCCCCGGCCGTCTGCTGGACGAACGCGAGCGTCGCCTCCGGCACCGCGGAGTCGGCGACGCGCCATGCCACCGGCTCCGGAATGATGCCCGTGCTGGGGAGCTCACCCACGAGCACCACCGCGGTCATGCGATCTTCCGTGCCTTCTGGGGCATCACGAGCCGTTCCCTCTTTCGTGACTCTCCGTTAATTGAACGAACATGCGGTCGAGACGAATTCATATAAATCCAAAAAGACCTTAGCCGCGCGACCAAGCATGATTCAAGAGGTTTGGGCGCCAACTGGGCGCCCCGGGACCATCGAGACCGGCATTTCACCCCGCCCGGCCCGCACACCGAAGATGATCTCAGCGCTCCGGGCGCGAGAGCCCCGCCCTCTGCCCCGCCACCCCGGCCGCAATGATCATTCGAATATGGGCTCGACCTGCGGATACCGGGGCAAGGACGGCCTTCCACCAGAACCGCCGCACGGGCGGGTGAATTCTGCTTTACGGCAGAGTTACGCGACACCGCCAGGCCCTGGCCGCCGCCCCGGCACCCGCCCGCAAGGCGCGGGACGACGCGCTCGGCCGCCGTCGCCCGCAGTGCGCGCGGGGGCCGCTTTGCGGGGCTCTCGCGCACCTTCGCACGGTCCGCGAAACACATTACCGAGCGTCGGCATGGCGACGACTGAGCAATACTCGACAAAGTTCCGACAATGGGGCCCATCGGCCCTAGCCATCGCGTCCGTCTCACATCAGCCACACCCTCCGGCGAAATCAACCTCTGAGACGCTGCCGTTCCCCGGACGGGACCACACTCGTCCCCGATTGGCCACATTCGGCCATTTCGGTGTCCGCGCCGGCCACGGGCTCCCCACCGGCACCGCCCGGCTCCCTCTCCGGCGGAGGTGGGCGCGGAGGACTCACCCTTTGAGGTGGTCAAGCTGTTCGAAGAAGAACTCTCCATAGCCGAACCGCCGCCCGGCCTGCCTGATCTGGGCTTCCAGGGCGGCGTCCAGCCGCGCGTAGTGATTGATCGCGATCCTGACGAGGAACCGCAGGGCGAGTTCGGGTCGTCCGTCCGCGGCCAGATCCGAGAGCGCGGTACGCAGGGACGGCTCCTCCACCGGGTCCCGCTCGAAGTTCTGCCGGATCGAGAGCCGGTCGACGATTTTCCGCACGGCCCGTACCACCGCGTCGTCGCGCTCGATCTCGTCCTCGACGGCCGTGGACAGGCCTGCCTTCAGGACCGCCGGCTCCATGATCGAGATCAGCCGCTCGAACCATTCCCGTCCGTCGATTCCTTCGGTGGACGGGGCATGGTGCCCGGCGGTGGCCGAACGCCATATCTCCTCGAGCTGCCGGGGTGTGAGGGACGAGCCCGCCAGCAAGCGTGCGTCGCAGACGTACTGCTGCAGGCTCGGCGCCGACTCGTTGCGCGCGATGTCCTCGAGCACGGCCGGAGCGGACGGGTAGCGCGTCCACCAAGTCGGCGTGAACCACCCGATCGCCAGAACCGTCAGCCCGAAGTCATCGCTCCGATCATGCATATTCACCTCCGCTCCCTCCGGCCACGTGCCGGTCAGGGCTCGGGGTAGGCCGTGTAGACGTACCAGCCCGGCGAGTGTCCCTTGGACCTCTGCAGGATGACCGTGAAACGGTTACTCGAATCGACGAAATCACCGTTGCGATACATCACCTTTCCGAGTGGCGGAGCACCATTCGGTCCTATTTGATAGCTGATGGGGAACCTATCACTGCTTCCGTGCGGTCCCTTGCGCTGGAGCCAGTTCTGTATCTTCTTCGCGTTCTTCGGATCATCGAGAGCGGCGTTGATCGCCGACTCCGCCGTCGCACGGTCGGCCCATTTCCCCGCCACGCCCCTGGTGTTCCTCGGGTCCTGTGCATGCGCGCGCAGGCGTTCCGGTGACGCATCCACGTGATCTTGCAGCGTGTGCCCCAGCTTGAGCGGATCCGGCCGATGACCGGGCGGCCGGTTCGTCGGCTCCTCGTGCAGATCCAGATCGCGGCAGTTGTGGACGAGGACGTCTCGCTCGCCGGCCGCGACGAAGAACGTCGGTATACCGTCGACCGTCAGGTTGTGCACCCGTTGCGCACGGCTGTGGCGGCGGTGGCCGACCACCATGGCGCGCCGCCCGTCCGGAGTGACGAGAGTGTCCCCGAAGACCAGCCGGCCGCCGTCGATCCAGTCATCGGTGCCGCCGTCCACCCAGAAGGGATGGTTCGCCGTCGCCGTGATGCGGGCGGTCGCGCCGCCCAGCCGTCCGTCCAGATCGACGGTCAGGTCCACCAGTTCCTTGGGCCCGGACCCGACGATGTGGCGGATCACCCTTCTGGGACCGCTCCTGCCGCTCTCGGGATCGCTCGCCCAGATCGTGTCCCCGACGTCCACGTCCTCGATGGGTCTTCGGGTCCCGTCCGCCATGAGCACCCGGGTGCCGGGCACGAAGCTGTTGGGCTGCCGATTGCTGAGCTCGCACGCCTCCTCGGCCCGGTCCAGCCGGTCCCTGGCGTCCTTGCGGGCCTTGCGGGCCTTGTCGAGCCGGCGCTTGAGGTCCAGGAACCGGTCGATGAGCTTGATGACCTTGGGGATCGATTTCAGCAGCTTGCCGATCTTTCCCCATGGCACCAGCCCCACCAGGGCCCACAGGCAGTCGCCCAGATTCGGGTTCTCGATACAGGCGATGATGTCCCCGGCGATGAAGTCCAGGCCGAGCTTCCCGATCTCCTTCAGCAGACTGAAGTCGTTCCACTCGTTCTCGAGCCGCTGCGCCTCCTGGTCGGCCTGGGTGGCGGCGTCACGGGCCGCGCGGTACTCGCGCTCCTCCGGTGTCTCGCCGTTCCCGGCCGGTGTGTTCGTGACCCCTGGCGAAGGCTGCGGCGAACTCGACGGCGTTGCGCTGGGAGAGGCCCCGCCGTCGCCGCGGTCGCAGTTCTCCCCACCGGCGGCATGGCAGACGCTGGCGCGGATCCTGGCGACGACCGTGTCGGGGAGTGCGACCACCACGGTCGCGGCGACGATCGTCCCGACGAGCAGGACGATCGCGACGTAGGAGAGCGCCCCTTCTCCGCGATCTCCCCTTCGGCTGAGCACCGAGACACCCCCGCGGCAGTGAGCGGCCGAAGTGGTCAGCAAACCAAGTGTCACTCGCGGGCACATAGGCCCCGGGACCTAACCGGGGACCTCAATCGGAGTCGCGGAACGGGTCAGGTCGGTTCGAACGAGGCCGCGATCTTCTCCGCTTCGGCGGGCAGGCCTCCTTGCCTGGCCTCGATGTCCACGAAGCAGAAGCGGTCGGCGGCCACCGGCACGCGCACGGTCAGGCCGCTGACCGGGCCGCTTCTCTTCTGCGAGTCGTAGGTGGCCTTGAAGCCGGGCTTGCCGCCGACCGTCAGATCGGTGATCTTCGAACCCGGCGCCAGCGCCTGCTGCTTGCGCTTGAGCTGCTCCAGCGAGGCACCGACCATGCCGCCGCGGTCGCATCCGGCCTGCAGGTGCGGCGCGAGGCCGGAGGCGACCGACGTGTCGATCGCGAACACGGTTCCCTGCTTCACCTGCCGCTCCATCAGGCTTCTGATCAGAGGCCCGGTGTCGCCGTCCAGGCCGAAGGTGGTGCGCACGACCGCGGAAGAGTCGTTGAGCGGGTCCACCCCCTTCCATCCCGCGGGGAGCCGCAGCGTGACCCCGCTGCTCCCGCCGCCGATGCGGCCGCCCTCCCCGGTGGGCGCCCCCGTCTTCGTGGGAGCCGACGTCGCCGGTGGCGCCTGCGACGCGGCGGCCGTCGGGGTGACCACCGGCGAGGCCGCCGACCGTTCACCGGCTCCTGAATCGCCGCAGCAGGCGAGCAGCAGCGGAGCGGCCACGGCGAGGGCCGCCATCGCCGAAGGCTTCATCGTTCTCCCTTTGTGTCCGGTCGCGTCACCGTGGCGGCCGGACGGCGAGCCGCCGTCATCCACCGATCTTGTGCACCTGCCCCGCCGGGGGAGCCTGGATGAGGACGGGCTCACCCCATCGGCTATAGGTCACCGTCTGCACTCCGCGCAGATCCTGCGACGTCGTGTAATCGACCTGGAATTTCTGTGGAAGCCCCTTGCCGTCCACCCACAGAGTCCAGGTGACGTCCTTGAGACCGACCTTGGCGAGCGCCCTGTAAGCGGGATCCGTACCGGCGATCTTCGCGGCCGGCGTGGAACCGGAATAGCGCCGCACCTGAACACCGCCGAGCGTCTCCGGGGCCGGAGCCCCCTTGAACGTGCCGTTGCGCACCAGCGCGAGCCCGGTGTCGGCTGTCATCTGGGAAAGGGCCTGATCGACCTGGTCCATGAGACCGGTCAGCAGCGTCGTGAACGGCCCGAGTTCGGGATTCTTCGCGTCCTGCCGGCTCAGCCGCCCCCAGGGCTTCCCGGGAGCCTGTTCCTCCCCGGCGACGCGGGTGTAGATGACCCCGTCGAGCACCACAGCCTCCGTGGTCCCGGGATCGGCGGGGTCCATGTCCACGATCGTCATCTGCGCGCTCGGCGGCCGCACCCCCGTCCGCAGCTGCGCGGTGATCTTCTGCTCGATCTTCTTTCCGCCCTCGGCGCTCGTCGCCGCGTGCTCGGCGCGGACGCTTCCCGCCCTGCCCGCCTGACGCGTGATCACATCGACCAGGGCGGCCGGGGCACCGGGCAGGTCGACATCGGCGAGCTGCGCGGCGGGGACGGGCTTCGACGGAGTGCGGGCGGCCTTGGGCCGGGAGCCGCTCTCGTCCCCCGTACATGCCGCGGTCCCGGCCAGGCACATCGCGAGCACAACGGCCGCCGAGAGACACCTCATATCGCAGAACCCTAAGGGCAGCTGCGCGGAACGAGCAGTGCGCCGGCCGTATTTGGGCCCTGATTGGGTCCTGAGACCCGTGCGAGTCGACAGAACCTGTTATTGCCTCTTCTGAGGGCTGTTATGGGGGAATGGAGCACGGGCGGCATGCTCAGACGGCGGGCGGATCGGGGCGAGGGGTCGCTCTCCTATGTCGCGATCGTTCTGCTGGTGGGGACGATCGTGGCGGCGACCGCGGTCGTGGCGCTGCCCGAGTCGGTGGTGGCCAAGATCCGTGCGGCCGTGTGCGTCGTCGGCGGTGGTGAGGACTGCGACGGCCAGGGCTCGGCGTCGCCGAGCGGGTCGCCGTCGCCGAGCGGGTCGCCGTCGCCGAGCGGGTCGCCGTCGCCTTCGGGATCGCCTGCGTCCACGGGCCCGTCACCGAGTCCGTCGGGGTCGGAGTCTCCGGAGGAGCGTGAGCTGCGGGAGGCGCGGGAGGCGCTGGCGGCGGCCGAGGAGGATCTGGGCGCCCTAGAGGACGAGTGGGAGGCGTTCGATCTCCTTGAGGAGATCGGGAAGCTCGGGCTGGACTTCATCGCCGGGGACATCATCGCCTGCGTCGAGAACCCGAACCTGGGCGACTGCCTGTGGGCGCTGGTGGGGCTGGTGCCATGGGGGAAGATCGGCAAGCTGCTGAAGTCGATCCCCAAGGTCATCAGGCTGATCGACCGGTTCCTGGACCTCAAGCGCCGGCTGGACAGGGCCCGCAGGGCCCGCGGTGACGCCAGGGACCGTCTCGACGACGCGCTGGAAGCCTGCAGGAACCGCAGGGGCGGCAACAGCTTCGTGCCCGGCACCCGGGTGCTGCTGGCCGACGGGACCCGGAGACCCATCGAGGACGTCGCGGTCGGTGACCTGGTGTGGGCCTCCGATCCCCGCACGGGCCGTGCCGGGCCGTACCCGGTGACCGCACTGATCACCGGTACCGGAGTGAAGCACCTGGCCGAGATCACCGTCGATCCCGACGGGCAGGTCGGCGGCCCGACCGCGCGGATCACGGCCACCGCCAACCACCCGTTCTGGCTGCCGTCGGGCGGCTGGACCGATGCCGGCGACCTGATGCCCGGCGACGCGCCGGCCACCCCCGGGGGACGCTCGGTGCTGGTGGTCGACACCCGCGAGTACACCCGTACCGAACGGGTCCACAACCTCACCGTCGACGGCCCGCACACCTACTACATCTCGGTCGGCGGCGTGGACATGCTCGTCCACAACGACCCCACCCCCGGCCCCGGCGAGGCGTGCGACGCCGACGGCCCGGACGCGTCCCCCGAACCGTCGGCGACCCCCTCCGCGAGCCCGTCCCCGAGCCCCTCCGGCACCCCGGGGAAGGGCCAGCCTGACCCGGCGAGCCAGGCCGGCGACGTGGACCTGATCGCCGACAAACTGGCCCTGCACGCCAACCACCGCAGCATCCCCGGGGTGCCGGACGATCAGCTGGCCGAATATCTGGAGAACATCATGCGCGGCACGCCGGGCATCAAGATGCGGCCGACGCCGTCCGGCACCCCCCGCTGGGCCTGGTGGGACTCCAACACCGGGACAATGGTCATCCGGGAAGGGAACGACGGGACCTTCATGCAGCCGGACCGCGGCTACCAGTACTTCCTGGAACAGATCAACGAGTGATGGGGCGCACCGGCATGACGGGGACACCGGCCACGGACTCCACATGGGAGCGGCTGCCCGCGGCGCAACTCGCCGCGGTGGCCGCCGTGGACGGGGAAAGGCTGGAACTGGAACGCTCGCGGCTGCCCGCCGCGGCGGCGGAGCGGCTCGTGGAGCCCACCTACTCCGTCCGCTCCCGGTTCCGGTACTGGGAACGCCTCGTGACCCTGATGGAGAACGACTGGGCCCCCCGCGGCCGCTACATCGTGGACGAGTACATCAACGACCTCGAGTCGAGGGACCGCATCGACGACATCCTGCGAGCCCATCCCGTCCTCGCCACAGGACTCGTCACGGACCTGCTGGCCCGTCTCGACCGGCGATTCCTGGAACGGACGCTGCCCGACGACGGCGCGGCACTGCGCACTTACGCGAAGGCCCTGCGGGAAAACGTGCCGCTCAGCGAGCGCTGGTACAGACGTCCCGTCACGATCCCGTGGCTGTGACCGCCGGACCGTCCCCACTCGTGCGGAGTGGACGGGACGGCGGCACGCTCTAGAGTTCGGTGCAGCAGCCTCGTGACACTCGGGAGTCGGCGATGACGAATCCTTCGGAGCAGCCCCATCGGCAGGCACCCGGCCCGTACGGGCCGCCGCCTCTGCCGCGGCAGTCCGGGCCCGTTCCCGGTCAGCGGCAGGACTGGAACCAAGGTCCGGAGGCACAGCAGGCCACGGGTGCGCCGCAGCAGCAAACGCCTCAGGGGTGGGTGCCGCCGGAGCGGACGGACAAGGGGCTGCTGGGGGCGCTGCTGGACGCCAACTTCAACCACCTGGTGACACCCAAGCTGATCAAGCTGCTCTACGTCTTCTCGCTGCTGTTCGTGACGTTCTCCTCGCTCATCGTGCTGGCGTGCGGGATCTGGCTCATGCAGATCCATGACGGCTGGCTCGTCGGGCTGCTGGTCATCGGAGCCTCCCCGGTCGTCTGGGTCTTCCAGGCGGTGCTGGCCAGGGTGTTCCTGGAGGCCGTGGTGGTGCGGTTCAAGACGGCCGAGCACCTTCGGGTGATCAAGGACAAGATCTGAAAGGGCGCGTTAGGCTCGCGTGCAGGCGCGCGGGGACATGGACGGGGCATGCAGGTGGGCGACTTCGAGGAGCCGGAGGGCGAGGGTCCGCCGCGGGCGACCCGCCGGGATCCGGGGGTCACTCATAGGGATCCGTACGTTCCGGGGCCGCGGGCGACGCGGCGGGACGGCGGCGGGGCGGCGGGAGCGCAGGAGCCGCTGCTGCGGCTGCCCGGGGAGCTGGCGCGGCGGTTCGAGGTGGTCGCGGAGCTGCCCGTCCAGGGGGCCGAGTCGGATCTGCTGCTCGTACGGGATCAGGGCGGCGAGTACGTCGTCAAGCTGTTCCGGCGGGGCTACCACGCCGACCGGGAGGTGTGGGCGAAGCTGCCGGCGCTGGGGTCGCCGCATGTGGTGCGGATCCTGGAGACCGGGCAGGCCGAGGGCCGGGACTACGAGGTCTCGGAGTACGCGCCGGACGGCAACCTGCGGGCGCTGATGGGCGGGCCGCTGCCGAGGGCGGCGGTCGACCGGATCGTGGAGCAGCTGGCGCGGGGGCTGGAGGCGCTGCACGGGGCGGGGATCGTCCACCGCGATCTCAAGCCGGAGAACGTGCTGGTGCTGGCCGCCGACCCGCTCCGGGTGGCGATCACGGACTTCGGGCTGAGCAGGGTCATCGAGCAGAGCGTGGTGTTCGCGTCGTCGTCGCGGACGCTGGCGTACGCGGCGCCGGAGTCGCTGTCGGGGCAGGTGTCGCCGGCGCGCGACTGGTGGTCGCTCGGGATGATCGTGCGGGAGCTGGTGACGGGGCGGGCGCCGTTCTCCGGGCTGAGCGAGACGGCCGTGGTCGACCATCTGGCGACGCGGGCGGTGCCGGCCGGCGATGTGGACGATCCGCGGTTGCGGCTGCTGTGCCAGGGCCTGCTCACCCGGGATCCGCGGCGCCGGTGGGGCGGCGCGGAGGTCGGGCGGTGGCTGGCCGGCGGGTCGCCGGAGGTCGTCGAGGAGCCGCGCACGCCGCCGCCGGGTACGGGGGTGCCGTTCGACGGGCGGCGCTACGACGACCGGGCGGAGCTCGCGCGGGCACTGGTCGCGAAGTGGGACTTCGCCGCCTCCTATTTCTTCGGCCGGGGCGAGGCCGGGGAGGCGTGGCGTTCGCTGCGGGAGTGGCTGAACGGGCTGCCCGACGACAGCCGGATCGGGCTGATCGACGGCTACCTGACGACGGATCTGCCGCCCGACGTGAAGCTGCTGCATCTGGTGCGGTGGCTGGAGCCGGGGCTGCCGCCGCACTATCTGGGGCGGCGGGTGACGGCGGACGATCTGCCGGGCCTGGCGGGGCTCGCGGGTGATTTCGAGCATCCGGACCACCGGGTGGCGTGCCTGCTCGGCACGGAGCTGTGGGAACGGCACCTGCTACGTGTCCTGGCGGGCTTCGAGGGCGGCCGGGAGCTGGCCGCGATCGACGACCGCTGGCGGTCGCACGTGGCGGCGTGGAACGAGCTGACGGCCGGGCTGCGGCGGCACGTGCCGCCGGGGGCGGCGGCCAGGCTGCCGGCGGCGGAGTCGGAGGATCCGCCGGTGCTGCGGCTGACGCTGCTGGCGCTGGCGGCGCGGCCGGGCGAGGCGCGGGAGCGGATCGCGCGGGCGGCGGAACGGGCGCGGGCGTCGGTGCGCGAGCCTGTCGGCTGGTTCGGCTGGATGGCGGACGGCGCGGGCGACGATCCGCTGCGGCTGCTGGCGGTGGCGCGGGCCGCGCCCGAGGCCGTACTGGAGAACGAGGCCGCGGAACGGGACCGGCGCGCGGCCGAGCGGCGCACCGGCGAGCTGCGCGAGCGCTGGGCGGACCGGGAGCGGCGCCGCCTGGCGGGCCGGCCGGCGGCGGTGCGCCGGGCGGTGGCCTGGTCCCTGCCGCTGCTCGCGGTGTGGCTGCTCGGCAGCCTGTTCGTCGGGACGGTCCTCAGCGGCGAGGAGGGCGGTACGCGGAGCCAGGGAGGCTTCCAGCTGCCGCCGGGCCTGCCGCTCGGGGTGCTGGCCGCGTTCTCCCTGCTCGCGTGGGGGGTGCAGTGCGGCAGCGAGGTTATGCTGGCGCGCACGCAGGGCGGCGACTACCTGCCGTACGGCCCGTGGTCGGCGCTGTCGGGCTTCCTGGGCGCGGGCGGCCGCGGGCTGGCCAAGGCGTCCCAGACGATGTCGGGCGCGGCCCGGCGGACGTCCGGGCGCGGATGCGGCCTGATGCTGCTCGCCGGGACGGTGCCGCTGCTGCTGTTCCTGATGCTGATCGGCATGGTCCTCTCCATCCCGAGCCCGCTGTGGGTGCTGGTGATGGTGGCCGGCGCGGCCGCGCACGGGGTGGCCGCCGGGATCAGGCTGCACCGGTGGCGGCAGGCGCACGCGGCGGCGGAGCGGAAGGCTCTCACATGACAGGGGTGGCATGAGCAGCGGACTCGAGGCCGACATCGCGCTGGACGCGGCCGTCGTCCTCAGCCTGGGGATGAACCGCGTGCTCGGGCGCACGGCGGGGCTGGCGGGGCGCGGCGCGGAGGCGCTGGCCGCGCTGGCGGCGGGAAAGGCCGAGGCGCGGGCGGCGGCGCTGGCGGAGGCCGAGTCGTACGACCAGGCGCTGCGCCAGGTCCTGGAGCGCAACGCCCGGATGGCGGCGCTGGCGGAGACGCGCGAGAAGCTCGGCGCCGACGTGGCGCTGCCGCGCCCGCTGCGCCCGGCCGAGCAGCCCGCAGAGGAGCTGACGGCCTGGTGCGCCGCCGTCGACCCGGAGCTGGACGCGGCCGAGCGGGCACTGTCGGAGCATCTCGCGGGCCAGGTCGCGGCGGAGATCTTCGCCGTACCGGCCGGTGAGGGCCTGAGCGCCGACCTCGGCACGCCGGCGCCGCCGCCTCACGCCGAGAGCGCGGACGTCCACCGGACGCTGGAGCGCGTCCTCGCGCGCCTCCTGCCGGACACGACGGAGGCCGACCGGCGGGCGGTGGCGGAGGCGGCACGGCTGCTCGCCGAGGCGGCCTCGCCGGAGGAGGCCGAGGGCGTGCTGACCGAGGTGCGGCTGCGCGTCGGCGCGGCCAACCGCCGTACGGAAGAGGTGCGCGCGGAGGAACGCCGGCGGGCGGCGGAGCGCGACGCGGCGGAGCAGGCGGAGGCCGAGCGGCGGTACGTGCTCGGCTCGATCACCTCGGCGTTCGAGGAGATGGGGTACGACGTCGAGGGCGGCTTCGAGACGCTGGCCCCCGCCGGTGACGGCACGGTCGTGCTGTCGCGGGGCTCGTGGCCGGACCACAGCATCCGGATGCGGGTCGACGACGCGGCGCACGTGCGGGCCAAGATGGTGCGGACGAGCCCGGCCCGCAGCGAGGACGACCGGCGGCTGGACGTGGAGCGCGAGCGGGAGTGGTGCGAGGCGTTCGAGGCCGCCAGGGAGCGGCTGGCGGCCGCCGGCGTGCGCTCCCAGATCACCTGGCGGCTCGCCCCGGGGGTCCAGGAACTGCCGGTGTCCGGCGCGGCACGGCAGACTGGGACCCGACCCGCCCAACGCGAGCGCCGCCGGGAGCGTGAGAAGTGACTGCCTGCAAGGCCCCGTCCGTACGTGAGCGGCCCCGAGCCGCCCACCGCCGAGCGGAGGCGAGGCAATGAGCGCGAGTGGCCGCGTGGCGGCTGGACTGAGGAGCGCAGGGAGCCTGCGACTGGAGCGACGAGGGAAGCCGCCGCGTGAAGCGGCCGCTCGCCGCCGAGCGGAGGCGAGGCAATGAGCATCGAGTCGCCGACGTTGGGTGGGCGGTTGCCGGGGTGGCCGCCGTTCATCAGGGAGTTGGACGCGACGCTTTCCGTGCACTCCCAGTACGTGCTGTCGGGGAATCTCTACGACAGCTTTCTGGCGCCGCCCCTGGACGGTGCCGGGGCGGGGCGGCTGCTGCCGCTGCGGGAGCTGCTGTGGGAGTCGCTGCGGTCGAGCGGGTTCTCCTGCATGGTGGTGTACGACCCGGTGGACGGGCTGCAGGTGCATCCCGACACCGGTGACGAGATCTCCGAGGAGGCGCACCGGGCGGCCGACCAGCTGCTGGGGAAGCGCAAGGACGGCAAGCCGTCGCTGGAGGCGCTGACGGGGCATCTGGCGTCGATCGCGCGGCCGTCGGAGAACCTGCGCGCCGCGTTCGTGATCGACTCGGCGTCCCGGATCGCGCGGACGCCGACGGATCTGGAGCCGGCCGAGCGGGACTTCTTCCGGTTCTGCGCGAAGCTGTCGCGGTCGGCGCGGCCGGTGCGGGTGGTGGGCGCGCGGCCCAAGCCGCTCTACAACCCGATCATCTGGCTGGTGGAGCGGCCGGGTGATCTGCCGCCGTGGCTGACCGCCGACAACGAGACGATCCGCGAGATCACGATCCCGCGGCCGCATCTGGGCGACCGGCAGGAGACGGCGCGGCTGCTGGCGCGGGCGTTCGGCGTGAGCAACGTGGAGGACGACCAGGTCGCGGCGGCGGCGTGCGACGCGTTCGCGGAGCAGGCCGACGGGCTGACGCTCCAGTCGATGATCGAGGTGACCCGGCTGGCCAAGGAGCGCAACGTCGATCTGGCCGACCTGCCGGACGCGGTGCGCACGTACAAGCTGGGCGTGCTCGACAACCCGTGGAGCCGCGGCCATCTGCGGCGGCGGGTGCTGGACGGCGAGCGCAAGGTCCCGGAACGGGTGATCGGCCAGACGCAGGCGGTGACCAAGACGCTCGACATCCTCAAGCGGGCGGTGCTGGGGCTGTCGGGCGCGCAGGCGACGCGGTCCGGGAGCCGGCCGCGGGGGGTGCTGTTCTTCGCCGGGCCGACCGGTACGGGCAAGACGGAGCTGGCGAAGGCGATCACCGAGCTGGTGTTCGGGGACGAGTCGGCGTACCTGCGGTTCGACATGAGCGAGTTCTCCGGGGAGGGCTCCGGGGACCGGCTGATCGGGTCGCCGCCCGGGTACGTGGGGCACGAGGCGGGCGGCGAGCTGACCAACGCGGTGCGGGAGGACCCGTTCCGGGTGATCCTGTTCGACGAGATCGAGAAGGCGCATCCGCGCATCCTGGACAAGTTCTTGCAGATCCTGGAGGACGGCCGGCTGACCGACGGCCGCGGCAACACCGTGCACTTCTCCGAGTCGATCCTGATCTTCACGTCGAACCTGGGGATGTACGTGCAGGGCCGCGACATCACGGCCCGGTCGGACGTGGCGTCGCCGCCGGCACCGCGGATCCAGAACATCACGCCGGGGATGTCGTACGACGAGGTGGAGCACCGCATCAAGGGCGCGGTCGCCGACCACTTCACCGAGGTGCTGAACCGGCCGGAGCTGCTCAACCGGTTCGGCGACAACATCGTGGTGTTCGACTTCATCGGCACCGAGGCCGCCAACAAGATCTTCGATCTCCAGTTCGCCAACATCTGCCGGCGGGTGACCGACGAGCACCGGCTCATCCTGGCGGTGAAGGGCGACGCGCTGAACACGCTGCGCGAGTGGTGCACGGCCGAGCTGGACAAGGGCGGCCGGGGCATCGGGATGGCGCTGGAGTCGTACTTCGTGAACCCCCTCGCCCGGGCGCTGTTCGACCGGGAGCTGGTGCCCGACGAGCGGATCACCGTGTCCGGCATCCGGCGGGAGGGCAGCATCGTCCATCTGGACCTGCTGTGACCGGGCTGCTGCTGGCGAAGGCGCACTATCCGGTGACCACTCTCGGCCCCGGGGTCCGCGCGGGTATCTGGACGCAGGGCTGCACGCTCCATTGCAAGGGCTGCCTCTCGCGGGACACGTGGGACGCGGATCCGGCCAGGAACGTGCCGGTGGAGACGGTGCTGGGGTGGCTGAAGAGCCTGCCCGGGCCGGTGGAGGGGGTGACGATCTCGGGCGGTGAACCGTTCCAGCAGCCCGCGGCGCTGGCGGCGCTCGTGCGCGGTATCCGCAGGTGGCGGGACGAGTCCCACCATGAGACGATTCCATTGGACATTCTCGTTTACAGCGGATATGTCTACTCTCGGCTCTCGCGTTCCCCGGAGGCGCGCGAGATCCTGGAGTCGTGTGACGCCGTCATCACGGGGCCGTACATCGATCGGCTCAACCCGAGGGGGCGACACGCCCAGAGCGGCTCTCTACTCTGGAGGGGGTCGGCCAACCAGCGCGTCGTACCACTGTCCCCCCTGGGACAGGCGAGATACGGGGCCCTGAGCGGCGCCGACCAGGTTGAGGAAGAACAGGACGCAGGGCCCCGAGTTCAGGTGTCCGTGGACGAAGGGCCGGAGGGAAGGCGGGTGTACTACATCGGGATCCCGCGGAGAGGTGACATGGATCACCTCACATCGACGCTGGAGCGCGCCGGGGTACGAGCGGGGGAAGTGTCATGGCGACCTTGAATTGCCCTGTCTGTGACGAGCCCTTCCAGCAGGGCGATCTGCTCTGCCTGAGCTGCGGGGCCAATCTGGCGCGCGCCGGGGGCGGCCGCCGGCAGGGACCGGCGTACGACGACCAGCAGCCACCGCGGATTCCGCCCCCGCCCGGCCCCCAGCAGGGCTACGGGCAGCAGCCCGCCTACGGCCAGGACCAGCAGCCCGCCTACGGGCAGCAGGACCAGTACGGGCAGGACCCGTACGGCGGCCACCAGCAGGCTCCCCAGCACCACCAGCAGCAGGGCGGCCAGCACCAGCAGGGCGGCGGCCAGTACGGCCAGCCGCAGCAACCCGGCCCGGGCGACAACCCGTACGGCGGCGGTGGCGGCGACGCCCAGTTCGGCGCCCCGTACGGCCAGCAGGGCCAGCAGCAGCCCCCGGCGCAGAACCCGCACCAGCCGCCCGGCCCGCCCCAGTACCAGCAGGGCGGCGGCCAGCATGACCAGTACGGCCAGCCGCAGCCCCAGTACGGCGAGCCGCAGCAGCAGCCGCCGGTCCCGAACGACCCGTGGGGCTCGCCCCAGCAGGGCCAGCAGGGCCAGCCCCAGCAGGACCAGAACCAGTGGGGCGCTCCCCCGCCGCCCTCACCGGACCAGTGGGGCCAGCCGCAGCAGCAGCCACCGCAGCCGCAGCACGGAGGCGGCCAGCACCAGCACCAGCCCCCGCCGCCGCAGCACCAGCAGCATCAGGGCCAGCCCCAGCAGGACCAGTGGGGCGCTCCCCCGCAGCAGGACCAGTGGGGGCAGCCGCAGGGCGGCGGCCAGTACGGCCAGCCGCAGCAGCCCGGCCCGGCCGACAACCCGTACGGGCAGGCGCCCCAGCAGGGCCTCCAGCCCCCGCCGCACGGCCGCGAGGCCACCCTGCTCCCGCAGGACCAGCAAGGGCAGCACCGTCCGGGTCCCGACAGCACGGGCCTGATGTGCCCCTACTGCGAGGCCGTGCTGAGCAACCCGAGCGCCGCGCAGTGCGACTCCTGCCTGCGGCCGCTGCCGCAGCAGGGCACGCCGGTGCTGCGGGTCCTGTTCCCCACGGGCGAGCTCAAGGTCTCGGTCGGCCAGCACCTGGTCCTGGGCCGGGACGCGGGCCAGTCGCCGGTGGCGGCCACGTTCACGCAGTACGACAACGTGTCGCGGCGCCACTCGACCGTCTGGCTCGACCCGTCCGGGACGGCCTGGGTCCGCGACGAGGGCTCCACCAACGGCACCTTCGTCAACGGCGAGCGCCTCCCGCGCGGCGTCGAGGCCCCCCTCCGCGACGGCGACCAGCTCCGCCTGGCCGCCGACGTGACCGGCACCGTCCAGCTGAAGTAAGCGGCAGCACCGCAGAAAGCCCGAGGGCCGCTCCGTACGACGGAGCGGCCCTCGGGCTTTCCAGGGCGTCAGCTCGCGCGCTTGGCGCGGGCGCGGGTGCGCTCGCGCTCCTTGGCGTCCAGGACGACCTTGCGGAGCCGTACGGCGGTCGGGGTGACCTCGACGCACTCGTCCTCGCGGACGAACTCCAGGGCCTCCTCAAGGGTGAGCAGGCGGGGCGGGGTGAGGGTCTCGGTGCTCTCGGCCGTGGAGGAGCGGATGTTGGTCTTCTGCTTCTCCTTGCAGATGTTGACGTCCATGTCGTCGGAGCGCGAGTTCTCGCCGACGATCATGCCCTCGTACACCTGCGTGGTGGGGCCGACGAAGAAGGTCCCGCGCTCCTGGAGGTTGGTGATCGCGTACGCGGTGGCGGCGCCGGTGCGGTCGGCGACCAGGGACCCGGACGGGCGGGTGCGCAGCTCGCCGAACCAGGGCTCGTAGCCCTCGAAGACGTGGTGCGCCATCCCGGTGCCGCGGGTCTCGGTGAGGAACTCGGTGCGGAAGCCGATCAGGCCGCGGGCGGGGACCAGGAACTCCATCCGGATCCAGCCGGTGCCGTGGTTGGTCATGTGCTCCATGCGGCCCTTGCGGACGGCCATGAGCTGCGTGACCGCGCCGAGGTGCTCCTCGGGGAGGTCGACGGTGAGCCGCTCGACGGGCTCGTGCTTCTTGCCGTCGATCTCGCGGGCGACGACCTGCGGCTTGCCGACGGTGAGCTCGTAGCCCTCGCGGCGCATGTTCTCGACGAGGATGGCCAGCGCCAGCTCGCCGCGGCCCTGGACCTCCCAGGCGTCGGGACGCTCGGTGGGCAGCACCCGGATCGAGACGTTGCCGATCAGCTCGCGGTCCAGGCGGTCCTTGACCAGCCGGGCGGTGACCTTGGTGCCCTTCTCGCGGCCGGCGAGCGGGCTGGTGTTGGTGCCGATCGTCATCGAGATCGCCGGCTCGTCCACCGTGATCAGCGGCAGCGGGCGCGGGTCGTCGGGGTCGGCGAGGGTCTCGCCGATCATGATGTCGTCGATGCCGGCCAGCGCGATGATGTCGCCGGGCCCGGCCTCGTCGGCGGGCTTGCGGGTGAGCGCCTCGGTCATCATCAGCTCGCTGATCCGGACGCGCTCGACGCTGCCGTCGCGCTTGCACCAGGCGACGGACTGGCCCTTCTTGATGACTCCCGAGTGCACCCGGCAGAGCGCGATCCGGCCGAGGTAGCTGGAGGCGTCCAGGTTGGTGACGTGCGCCTGGAGCGGGGCGTCGGGGTCGTACGAGGGGGCCGGGATCGTCTGCTTGATGATGTCGAACAGCGGCTCGAGGTCCTCGCTGTCGGGCATCCCGCCGTTCTCGGGCTTGGCGAGGGACGCGCGGCCGGCCCGGCCGGAGGCGTAGACGATCGGGAAGTCGATCTGGTCCTCTTCGGCGTCGAGGTCCATGAACAGCTCGTACGTCTCGTCGACGACCTCGTCGATGCGGGCGTCCGGCCGGTCGGTCTTGTTGACCACGAGGATCACCGGCAGCTTCGCGGCCAGCGCCTTGCGCAGCACGAACCGGGTCTGCGGGAGCGGGCCCTCGCTGGCGTCCACCAGGAGCACGACGCCGTCGACCATGGACAGGCCGCGCTCGACCTCGCCGCCGAAGTCGGCGTGGCCGGGCGTGTCGATGATGTTGATCGTCATCCCGGCGTGCCGGACGGCGGTGTTCTTGGCCAGGATCGTGATGCCCTTCTCACGCTCCAGGTCGCCGGAGTCCATGACGCGGTCGTCCACGTCCTGGTTGTCGCGGAACGCCCCGGACTGCCAGAGCATGGCGTCGACCAGCGTCGTCTTCCCGTGGTCGACGTGGGCGACGATCGCGACGTTCCGGAGGTCGTCACGCGTGGAGATGGGCATGCGGTCTCGCCTTGGGTGAGAGTGTGGGGTTCCGCCGCAGACTGCGACTCTTTCGATTCTACTGGCCGTACAACGTCGACGGCCCGCTCCCGTCTTCCCGAGCGCCGCACATCTTGCTATTTGGCCAACTTTGCCCGGACTTTGTACTCTCCCGTAATCCGGTCGTTCCGAGTCCCGCCCCCCGGGACGACGGCCGGACACCGCCGAATCCCCCTCGGGGGAACCGGGGACCCAGGCCCCCTGGGGTGAATCGGCGCGCACTCCCGCGCGCCGTAGGGCGACTCCTGGCCCGAACCCGTCAGCTAACCCGGTAGGCGGCCAAGGAGAGGAGTTCACCGGTTTGTCACCGGCTCGCGAACGGCGCGGCTTCGCCGTGCCCTCCCTCACCGCTGCCTCGATCGTCGCGTTCGGCGCGCTGACCCCGATCGCCGCGGAGGCCGCCGTGCACCCGGCGGCCGCGCCCACGCTCGCGCCCCCGGCCGTACGGGCCGCTGCCACCCCCGCCGCGCAGCCCAAGCCGTCCGAGAGCGAGCTGCGCAAGCGCCTGGACGCGCTGAACACCGAGGCCGAGAGGCTGACCGAGGCGTACAACAAGACCCGCGTCGACCTGAAGGCCGCGCAGCGGGCCGAGCGGACCGCCGCCCAGACCGCCGCGCGCCTCCAGCAGCAGGCCGCGCCCGCCCGCGAGGAGCTGGGCCGGCTCGCCGCCGCCAACTACATGGCGGGCGGCTCGGACATGTTCTACGGCGCCGGCACCGACACCTCCGGGCTGTCGGCCTCCGCGTACCTGGCGCAGAGCCGCGCCGCCGCCGTGAACCGCCTCCAGGCGCAGATCGACCAGGCCACCCGGGCGCAGAACGCCGCCAGGGCCGAGACCGCCAAGGTCCAGCAGGCCGCGACCAAGGCCGCGCAGGCCCGCGAGACGGCCCGTTCCAAGGTCGCCGAGGTCGTCAGGCAGCTGGACAAGCTGACCACCACCCGGGTCAGGGACCCCAAGACCGGGCTCAAGGCCACCGTGAAGGGCTCCGACCTGCCCGCCAAGATGGCCCGCAAGGCGCTCACCAAGATCGGCAGCCCGTACGTGTGGGCCGCCGCGGGACCGAACAGCTTCGACTGCTCCGGCCTGGTGGTCTGGGCGTACGGGAAGGTCGGCAAGCCCGGCCTCCCCCACTACACCGGCGCCCTGTACGGCGAGGGCCGGAAGGTGAGCAGGGGCGAGCTGCGGTCCGGCGACCTGGTCTACTTCGGCTCCAGCCTGCACCACATGGGGATCTACCTCAGCGACGGCAAGTACCTGCACGCCCCGCAGACCGGCGATGTGGTGAAGATCTCGAAGATGTCGGACCGCTCCGACTACGCGGGCGCCAACCGGATCTCCTGAGACCGGCCGGCGGGCCGGCGCGGGCCCGCCGGTCCACCCGCGCCCCGCCGGCAGCCGGCCGCCCGTACGCGGCCTCAGCCGCTCAGGTGCGGCCGTACGGCCTCGACGATGGGCAGGTCCGCGGGGAGCCACGCCACGTCGTACAGCTCCGCCGGGCCCAGCCACCGCAGCGCGAGGTGCTCCAGCGCGCGCGCCTCGCCCTCGACGATCGCGGCGGTCCACACCCGCAGCACGCCGCCCAGGACCAGCGGCCAGTCGCCGCCGATCCGCTCGGCCAGGGCGATCTTGACGCCCAGCTCCTCGTGGCACTCGCGGACGAGGGCGTCCTCGTCCGTCTCGCCGGGATCGACCTTGCCGCCGGGAAACTCCCAGCCGCCGGCCAGCGCCGGCGGCTCGGCCCGCTGCGCGGCCAGCAGCCGTCCCCCGGAAATGATCGCCGCGCCCACCACTACGTTGATCGTGACCAGCCCCTCTCTGCCCGGCATCATGCCGGACGGGCGGGCCGGGCGTCTCAGGAGGCCGCGCTGCGCGCCGATCCGGCGGCCGGGCCGGGCGCGGAACCGGGCGCAGAGCCGGCCGCCCGCGCCGCCGCCACCACGGCCGTCGCGTCCTCGACGATCCGCTCCAGATGGCCGCCGTGCGCGCCGCGCCAGTAGACCTGGCCGCAGTCGGTGCAGCGCCCGTACACGTCGTAGCTGCGGCGGGTGCCGTCGGCCAGCTGCCGCTCGACCTCCTCCTTGTCCACCGCGGCCAGCACGCCGTTGCAGGCGGTGCAGCGGGTCCACGGCGACAGCTCGGGCGCGAAGCGCTCCAGCAGGTCGCGCAGCTGGTCGTCGGGGCGCGAGCCGCGCGCGTACGCGCCGAACCACAGCGCCCGGCGCCGCAGCAGCCCGCGGTCCTGCGTCAGCAGCACCCGGCGCTCCGCGTTCGCCTGGACGACCAGCGCGGGGTCGTCCATGTCGTTGTGGTACGCCGTGTCCAGGCCGAGCAGCCGCATCCGGCGCGCCAGCGTGCCCAGGTGGACGTCCAGCAGGAACCGCGGCGCGGTCTGGCCGGGCTCCAGCGGTACGTGCTGCGGCCGGGACACGGCCTCGACCCGTACCTCCTCGCCCGCGGCCGGCAGGTGCCCGGGCTCGACCGGGACACCGTCCACCAGCAGCCGCCCGGCCTCCGGCAGCGGCACGCCCAGGGACTCCACGATGTGCCCCAGCGTCGAGGTACCGTCGTGCGCCACCTCCTGCCGCGCCCGGCGGCGCGCCGAGGGCAGGAACATCAGCAGTTCGTCGTCGATCGAGATCGTCGTCGCGGGCTCCACGCGGCCAGCATGCCACGCGGCGCCGCGTTGTCGACCGAATTGATCCGGGCCGTGGGCGCCGAAGCGCGGGTAACGCGGACGGCAACTTCCCCTGAAACCGCCGCGCCCGCCTTGACCGGTTCCGGGGTCGCGCCCGCACACTCGGTCACATGAGGTTCCCCCGCCATCTGCTGCCGCTCCTGCTCCCGTTCGTCGCCGCCGCCTTCCTCGTCCCCGCCGGCCCGCCCGGCACCGGCGACCGGCCGCTCGCCGGGCCGCCCGCGCTCGCGGCCGTCATCGCCGCCGACGTCCCGCCGATCTGCGCGACCGACCTGCCGCCCGAGGCCGGCACCACCGTCCGCCTCATCGACCGGGGCGGCCCGTACCCCTATCCCCAGGACGGCACCGTCTTCCACAACCGCGAGGGCCTCCTCCCGGACGAGCCCGCCGGCTTCTACCGCGAGTACACGGTCGAGACGCCCGGCACCGACCACCGCGGCGCCCGCCGCATCGTCACCTCGGGCGACCAGGGGCACGACGGCATGTACTACACCGACGACCACTACGAGAGCTTCTCCGACATCGACTTCGCCTGCTGAGCCGCCGGACGGCCGGCGCGGCCGGGCCGCCGGCGCGGCCGTCCGGCCGGTCAGTCCTGCTGCGGCTGGGCGGCCAGCTCGGCGACCCGGCGCTTCATCTCCGGGCGGGCCAGCGGGCGGGTCGTGCCGATCCAGTCCGAGCGCTTGTACGACTTGACGCCGATGTTCGGCGTGCAGGTCGAGCAGCTCGCCACGATCATCTTGCCCTCGCTGATCACCATGCCGACATGGCCGGGATTGTTGGCGGACGTCCCCGGACCCGAGTTGAAGAAGACCAGGTCACCGGGCTGCTCCTTGCCCTTTTCGATCTTCACGCCCCAGGGCCACTGCTGGAACGTGGTGCGCGGGATGCTGAGCCCGACCGAACGGTACGCGCCCTGGAGCAGGCTGGAGCAGTCCCACGCGTCCGGGCCGTTCGCGCCGAAGATGTACCGCTTCCCGCGCTGCGCCATCGCGAACGCGATGATGCGCTGGACCAGCTCGCCCGCGTTGCCGGGGAGCTGGTTGTCCTGGCACTCGACGCCGTTCGACTGCACGATCTTGAAGTCGCCGCCCACGTACTTCTTGGCCCAGTCGAGGACGAGGTTCACGTAGTCCCACGAGTGGTTGTACATGAACAGGGCCGTCCGCATCCGCTCCGGGGCGCCGTTGTGCTTGAGGTAGCGGGCCGCGGACGGGATCGCGTCGTCGGGGTCGTAGCGGTCCTTCTTGCCGTCCTTGTCGCCGTCGACGGCGAACGACTTGAACGTCGCCGCGAGGAACTGCATCGGGCCGCCCGCGCCCGCGTAGTTCTCGCCGCTCTGCACGCCGGGCAGCCGGGACGTCCCGTGGCTGGTCTCGACCTTGCCGATGCCGGCGAGGACGTTCCACGGGATGCCGTAGTCCTTGCCCGCCTTCTTGTAGAGGTCGAGGTAGTTCGCCGGGATGGCGCGGGCGTCGTTCGCCTCGGAGGGCTGCGACCCCGCCTGCGACACGTCCACGCAGGCCGCGCCCGCGCCCCCGCCGCCGAACATGAACTGGCTCGCCCCGAACAGCACCGGAACGATCATCAGCGCGCCGAACACCGTCGCCACCGCGCCCAGCGCCGCCGCGGTCAGCAGCCTGCGCCGGTTCATTCGGTGTCACCGGTGCCGGCGGTGTCACCGGCCTGGCCCGCGTCGGCGGGACCGAACGCGTACACGCGCAGCGCCGAACCGTCGCGCGCGACCGTCACCGCGTACTGCTGGCTCTCCTGGCCCTCCTTGCCGCCCTTGGTCACCCGCTGCTTGCCGGTCACCAGGAAGATCACGGAGTTGTCCTCGATGTCGCGGACGCGGTCGAGGGTGGCCGTGCTCTGGGCGACGATCTGCTGCCGCCGCCGTTCCTCCAGCAGGCCCGGCGAGGCGGCGCCGCGCTGCAGCTCGCCGCGCAGCTGCTCGGTGACCATCCCGGCGAGGCGGTCGGTGTAGACCTTGGGGTCCTCGTCGTAGCGGTACGTCCCGTACGCCGCGGTGAACCGCTGCGCCAGGTCCGCCGCCGTCGCGAACTCCTGCTGCGAGAACGGCAGGAGGCGGTACAGGTCGAAGTTCTGAGCCGAGACCGTGCCGGAGATCCCCGGCGGCGGGGACGCGGGCCCGGTGGGGCCCGCGGTCGCGGCGGGCGGGGGGCTCGCGCTCTCCTCGCCGCCCGGGTCGCCGCTCGGCGCCGCCACGGTCAGGTAGACACCGACCGCGGCCAGCACCAGCACCAGTCCCGCGAACAGCCACTTGCGCTGACGGTCCGTCAGGTTCATCTAGTCGTCCCGCTCCGCATCACCGTCGACCGGACGCAGCCAGAACGGGATCGGCGGCTCGTGGCCGCCGCCCGAGTCGCGGCGTCCCCACAGCGGCGGGGGCGCCGGCCGCCCGCCGGAACCGCCCGCGGGCGCCGCGCCGGACGCGCCCGTACGGGGCTTCGGCACGTTCGACGCGGGGTCGGAGCCGCCGCCCTTCGCCGGGGCCCCGCCGCCGGACGAGCCGTTGCCGCCCCTGCCGCCGCCGGACCCCGCCGAGCCGCCGCTTCCGGACCCGCCGCCGGCGCGCCCGCGTCCCCGCCCGGAGGACGCGGCGGAGCCACCGGACGCGCGCCCGCTCCCGCTGCCACCGAACCAGCCGCCGCCACCGGAAGCACCGCCCGCACCGGCCCCGGCCCCGCCGGAGCCGCCGGAGCCGCGTCCGGCGCCGCCGTTGCCGCCGGTGCCTCTGCCGTTCCCGTTGCCGCCGCCCGTGACGGACGAGCCGCCGCCCGCGGAGCCGGCGCCCGGCCGGGCCCACGAGGTCGGACGTGCCGTGCCCCCGCCCGTACCGGCGCCACCGGCGGACTTGCCCCCGCCGGTCCCCGAGTCGCCTCTCCCGCCGCGCACGACGGCCCCGGCCAGCGCGCCGCCACCCCCGGACGCACCGCCCGCACCGGCGCCCGCGGCACCGGCCGCGGCACCGGCCGCGGCGCCGCCGTCGGTACGGGCGTCACCGAGCGCGCCCGCGCGGGACGGCAGGTTGAGCGGGGGCGCGCCGCGCCGCGACCGCCCCTGGGCCGCCGCCACGCCGCCGCCGCGCGGCTTGGCCGCCAGCACCGGCGCCGCCTCCGGCGACGGGCCCTCGCCCGCCCCGGCCGCGCCGCTGCGCCGGTCGTTCGCCGTACCGGCCGCCGTGACGCCGCCGTCGGCACCGGCCGTGCCCGCCTCGCCCGTACCGTCCGACTTGCCGTAGCGCGCGAGCCGGTAGCCCGCCGCCCCCGGCACGACCGCGGCCGCGACGGCCGTGGTGTTCTTGCGCGCCTCCACGATCGACTTCTCCAGCGAGGCGTCGCTCTTCTCCCGGGAACCGACCGCCGAGTACCCGACCGCCGAGAACAGATGCTGGAACGGCTTCCGGTAGATGAACGCCGCGCCCGTCACCAGCGCGATCATCAGGATCTGCAGGCCCCACGGCAGCGTCTCGCCGAGGATCAGCCCGTACGCCCACAGCAGCAGCGACAGCACGCCGATCAGCGCCGCCTGTTTCAGCAGCATCGACAGCAGCAGTTCCAGCCATCTGATGGCGATCACCCGGCCGATGCCCGGATGGATCCCGATGCCCAGGAAGATCGGCCCGGCCACCAGCAGCAGCAGGAAGGCGATCTTCACGACGATCAGCGCGATCGCGATCACCAGGATCAGCAGCCCGGCCACCAGCGCCGCGAACAGCCCGCCGAACGCCACCGCCAGCCGGCTCGTCCAGTTCTTGCCCTGGAACAGCGGGTAGACCCCGGCGTGCTCCTCCTTGACGTTGCTCGCGACGTCCTTGTACGCGTCCGCCTTCTTGGCCAGGTCGACCTTCTGCCCGCCGTGCGTCTCCGGCAGGTCGACGGCCTGCGACCACAGCAGCTTGTCGGCGTTGTCCTTGACCACCTTGGCGTTCGGGTCGGTCGTGCCGAACTGCCCCATCAGCCACGGCTTGCAGACCAGCGCCACCCACAGCCCGTTGGCGTTGCGCGAGGTCGCGTCCACGTTGGCGGCGCTCGCCGGATCCGCGCGGCCCTCGGGCGGCGGGATGCAGGTGGAGCCCTTCGCGTCGCTCTGCGGCAGCGCCGCGTTGAACGCCGCGCTCGTCGCCTCCGACACCTTGGTGCCCAGCGTGGTGAAGTCGGCGGGCCGCGCCACCAGCCAGATCAGCGCCACCATCGCCGCGACCATCCAGATCGCGCCCTCGGTGACCTTGCTGGCCCGCTTCCGCACCAGCCCCCACCAGGCCAGCCACATCGCGCCGAGGATGACCACCCACGACCAGTACCGGGCGTTGAACGTCTTGCCGATGTCGCTGATCACACCGTCGACGGTGTCCTTCAGCCAGCCCAGCAGCGACTCGGACGCCGCCGCCTGGTAGACGCTGATCGTCGTCCGGTCGATCGCCCTGACCAGCGTGAACGTGGTGTTCGCGAGCGCGTTGCCCATCATGGCCATCGCGTCGGAACAGCCCATGTCGACCGCGTACCAGTGCTGCCCGGCCGTCCCGTACCGGTCGTAGTACGTGAGCTGCTCGACCGGCGTCTTCTTCAGCTGCTCGTTCGGATAGTCCGGCGGCTTGATCAGCCCGTCCGTACCCGAGCCGTACTGCTCCGGCGCGGGATTGTCGGCCGGGCGGCAGGCGTCGCCCACGCCGGGCAGCGGGATGTCGGCGACCGCGGGCGAGATCGGGCTGAGGAGGAACAGGGACATGAGGATCAGCAGGACCGCCGAGCGGCGCGTCCTCGGCCTGGCGGCGCGCCTTGTCCTCCGGCGGGAGCTCCGCAGCGCCGCGCGGTCGAGTCCCGCCGCTGGCGAACGTTGCAGCCCGCGCGCGGTCGCGCGGCCCAGTTGACGATCCGGCATGCGGGGACGGCTCATCGACTGACCTCTCGTGTTCACCCGGCTCCACCTTGCCCCTGAGCGGCTTCGGCCCCCGAGGTCGTGAGTTCGGCCTGACCCGGGCGGGACCGGGTCGGGTTGGTGTCCAGCCAGTGCCGCAGCTCCTCGGAGATCAGGTCGACGCCGATCCGGCCGGCGCGCCCGTCCAGGTCACGGAAGATGCACTCACCGTTGCCGAGGTTGCGCAGCACGGCCTTGTGCTCGTCGGACGTCTCCACCCCCAGCAGAGACATGACGTTCCCGACCTCCACGCGTTCGGAGGAGCGGAACGAGAACACCGACGAGAGGCAGTTGGTCACCTGCTCGTTCAAGAGGTCCCCGGCGTTCTGCGACACCAGGATCAGCGCCGTGTTGCGGGAACGGCCCATCCGCGACACCTCGGGGATGAGCTTGGCGCCCTCCGGGGTCGAGGTGATCGCCCACGCCTCGTCCAGGAAGATCGCCTTGGGCATGCGCCGGTCGAGCCCGTGCATCAGCCTCCGGGCGAACTGGGAGACCAGGTACATCAGGGCGACCGACAGGCGCTGCTCGTACGAGTAGTCCTCCCGGGAGATCGCCACGTCCGGCAGGGTCAGCCCGCCGAGCGTGAACACGGTCGTCCAGCCGGCGGTGTCGATGCGCTCGCCGCCGGACGGGTCGAAGCACAGCCGCGCGAGCCGCATCTCCGACATGGAGCGGAGCACGGCGCCGAGGTTCTTGGACGCCGGGTCGGCCGAGCCCTCCAGATGGTCCACGACCTTGCCGAGCGACGGCCGGTCGCCGTTGGCGACGGCGCCGACGGCCTGGATCATCGCGGACTCGCGCTCCTCCGACATCCGCGGCAGCAGCAGCCGCAGCGTCTCGGTGGCCATCGTCTTCTTCGCCGCGAGGTCGTCGCCGAACGAGAACGGGTCCAGCAGCCCCGGCGCGGCCGAGCCCAGCGGCAGCGTCCGCGCCTTCCGGCCGCGCGCCTGCAGCAGCTCGACCAGCGACTCGGCGTCGCCCTTGGGGTCGATCGCCGCGATCGTCACCCCGCGCAGCGCCATCTGATAGATCAGCAGCAGCGCGAGGGTGGTCTTGCCGCCGCCCGGCTCACCGGTGATCGCCACCGCGGTCGGCCGGTTGCGGGCCGCGGCGACCAGCGGGTCGAAGTGCACGATCGACCGCGCCCGGCCGAGCGTCTCGCCGATGTACGGGCCGATCCAGCCCTCGCCGTTGTCGTCGGTGCGGTCGCCGAGGTCGACCGTCGCCACCGGCATCCCGCCCGCGATCGTGCGCAACGGCTGGCGCTGCGCGTACGCGTTGAGCCGCAGCCGGTCGCCCGGCAGCGTCTCCATGAACAGCGAGAACTGGTCGCCGGTCGAGTTCACGACGTCGATGCCGATGTCGCGGTAGTGCTCGACGACCGCGTCCACCCGCTGGGCCAGCAGCTCCTCGGTGGGCGCCGACACGATCAGCCGGTGCCAGCCGTACACGAACGGCAGCCGCTCCTTGGTGATGCCGTGCTCCAGCAGCCGCGCCGCGTCGATCTGCTCGGCCAGCGCGATCGGCGCCTCCACGCCCGCCTCACGGATGTGCTGGTCCATGTCCCGCGCGTGCGCGAGCTTGCGGGAGACGTCCTTGGACGCCTTCGCCGGCGGGATCAGCTTCATCCGCGAGCTGATCTCCACCGGGAACGGCAGCGCGTCCGCGTAGTGGAACCAGGGCTCCCCGTCCGGGAACGGCATCATGTCCGGGAACCGGGCGAACGACAGGTACGCCACGTACGACTGCGCCGTCGCGCCCGGCCCGACACCGTTGAAGTTGGGCTGCTCGACGCGCAGGTAGGAGCGGCCGTTGTGGATGGCGCCCTCCACCAGCGACTCGATCTCGCCCTTGCCCCAGGTCCGCCGCGGCACGGCCGACGGCGGCGGATCGGCGAGCGACGCCGTCACCGCGTGCTGGAACATCCACGCGACCTCGGTCGAGGCGGCGTGCCGCGCGTACAGGGCGGACCCCGCCAGCGCGCGGCCGACCCGTTCGGCCTGGTCGGTCCAGCGCGCGATCTCCTTCTTGTCGATCGCGTCGTCGGTGATGCCGAGGACCTGCTCGCTGCGCTTGTAGAAGCCCAGCCACTGCGCCAGCACCCCGCCGGAGAACTGCGCGCCCACCCCGCGCGGCCCGAGCCGTACGCCGAGGTAGACCTCCTTGGTCCAGAAGTCCTTGGCCCACACGTGGGCGTAGGTCTCCTCCAGGTACTCGCGCCAGCCCGGCCCCCCGTCCGAGGTCCTGTCCAGCGCCAGCGCCCAGTCGGCCGCCGGATACGTGCGGTGCGCGATCCGCAGGTGGATCTCGGCGTCCTGCATCCGGATGCCGGCCAGCGCGATCGTGATGTTGGTGGCGAGCGCCTCGCGCTCCTCGCCGGTGGTGAACTCGTACGACACCGTCGGCAGCCGGAAGTACGCCCAGGCGGCGGTGTCGGTGAGCAGCACCCGGTCGTCGAAGTACCGCACGCCCAGCCGCGTCGACCGCGCCTTCGACGCCCTGCTCATCGCTTCGCTCCGCTCAGCGGCTCGCAGCCGTGCTCACGCACCGGCTTCCCTCGTCGCTCTGGTCGCAAGCTCCCGCCGCTCCTCGGTCCAGCCGGCACGCGACTGCTCGCGGGGCTCATCGAGTGGCCTCCTGCTCCTGCTGACGCTCCTGGTAACGCTCGGGCACCTCGGCGAACCCCCCGGCGACGACGCCGGCGAGGGCCAGGTAGGCGCGCCGGGTCGGTGCGCGCAGGGATCTGAGCTCGTTGCGGGGCGCGCGATCCATGCTCAGATGATCGTCCCACGGGATCCGCACCAGCGCCCGGCAACGGCCGCGCGCCACGGACTCGGCCTGCTCGACGTCGTCCATGCTGCGGCGGCTCACCCCGTTGATGACGGTCACGGCGCGCGAGCGCAGCTCCTCGTACCCGTGGCCGTCGAGCCACTCGTACGTCATCGCCACCGCGCGCGGCGCGTCGGCGCTCGCCGGGGCCACCAGCACGACCTGGTCGGCGTACGGCAGCACCCGCGCGACCACGGCCGCCGCCGCGTCCAGCAGCGTGACCGAGTAGAAGCGGTCGATCGTCCGCATCGCCAGCGCGTAGTCGCGGTCGTCGAGCGCCTGGAGCGGGTTCTTGCCCGCGGCGACGACCTCCAGGCCCGACTTGGCCTGCGACGTGTACCTGCGCATCGCGGTCAGGCTGTTGACCTGGTCGGCGCGCGTGATGAGCCCGGTGAGCGTCTCGTTGGTCTCGCTCCGCGTGCGCCGCGCCAGCGCGCCCGGCCCGGGGTTGACGTCGATCGCCACGACCGGTTCCCCGTTGTGCTGCGCGAACGTGTGCCCCAGCATCAGCGCGGTCACGGTCTGGCCCGCGCCGCCCGTGCACCCGAGGACCACGATGTGCCGCGTCCCCTGGAACGGCTGCTGGAGGCGCTGCTGGTACTCGGCGTCCGCCTCGCCGTGCCCGCCGCCGACCGCGTGGATGAGCCTGCGCAGCCCGCCGCCGCCGTGCGTCTCCTGCTCCGGGTCGGGCGGCGTGATCGCCGGCTCGGACGGCGGCGCGGGCGGAGGCGGCGGCAGCGGCCGCGGCCGCACCGGCGACGCGGGTCCCGACCGCACCTCCCGCGGCGGCTCCTCCTGCACGTACCCGGCCGCGGCCCCGGACATCGGCGCCCGGCTCGCATGCCCCCCGACGGCCCGTTCCACCTGATCCTGCGACTCCTCCTGAACGGGCCACCGCGCCCGCCCGGCCCACTCGTCCTGAGCGGACGGCGCGACCTCCGAGGGCGACTCCGCCCGACCAGGCCGTTCCGCGTACGCGGGCGGCTCCTCGACGGGCAGCTCCTCGGCAGGAAGGTCCCCTGCGGGCCGCTCCGCCTCCGCAGGCGGCTGCGCCTCGTTGGGGGCCCCAGCGGGACGCTCGCCTCGCGGCGCGGGCACAGGGGGCCACACAAGGGCGTCCGTGGTGGCCGCGCGCAGCGGATTGGACAGCTCCTCGGACCACGGCTTGGGCGGCTCCCGCCGGGGGGCCTCCGCGTCGTTCCGTTCCGCCGCCCCGAACGCGCCGGGGACCATCGGGATGTCCGGACGCGTCGGCTTCGCCTGCGCGACCTGGGGAATGTCCGGCCGCGTCTCCGGTGCCCGCTGCGGGATGTCCGGACGCGTGGCGGCGGGCCGCACGTCGCCCGCCGACTCCTCCGCGGTGTCCGCGGGCGCGGCCTGGCCGTCGGACGCCCTGGCCGCTTCGATGCTCTCGTCGCGTTCCACCGTGCCCGTGCGCTCGGCCTCGCTGCGAGCCACCGACTCGGGCCGCGTACCGAACGCGTCCCCATCGGCCGCCGGCTCACCGGCCGCCGCAGGCGCGTCCTCACGCTCCAGCTGCTCCAGCGCGGCGGGCACGCCCTCGCCCTCCGAACCCGCTCCCGACCCGCCGGCCGCGTGCGGATCATCGCCGGGGGCGCCGCCTTGCGGAGATGCGGGCAGGTCGGTGACCGTGTCCGCGGCCGAGGCGGGGGCCTGCCCCGTGGCCGACGTGGACTCGGCGGCGACCTCATCGCCCGCCCCATGCGGCCGCATGGCGGGCGCGTCGCCGGACGAGCCGTCGCCGGGGGCGCCGCCTGGCGGGGAGGCGGGCAGGTCGGTGACCGTGTCCGCGGCCGCAGCGCGAGCCTGCTCAGCGCCCGACGTGGACTCGGCGGCGTGCTGGGCGTCCGGCGTCTGCGGCCGGGTGGCGGGCGCGCCTGGCGGGGAGGCGGGCAGGTCGGTGGCCGTGTTCGCAGCGGAGGCCGGGGGCTGCTCGGTGGGCGGCGTGGGCTCGGCCGCGTGCTGGGCGTCCGATGCCCGCGGCGGGGTGGCGGACGCGTCGGCGGGGGTGGGGGTCTTCCAGAATTCCGGGGGGCTGCCCGCGCGGCGGATGCCGGAGGCGAAGGCGCGCTTGCCGGAGGCGCCGAACTCGAGCTGGGGGGTCGCGGGCGGGCGTTCGAGGTCGGGGCGGGCCTCTTCCTCGTGGGCGATGTCGCGGGTGGAGCGGCGCCAGGGCTTGGCCGCCGGCGCGGCGGGCGCGGAGGCGGCCGGAGGTCCGGCGGCGGGAGCGACGGTGGCGGGCGCGGGTGTGGTGGGGGTGCCGGCGACGTGGACGTCGTCCTCGGTGCCCAGGGTGCCCCAGTCGCGCTGGGCGGCGTGCTCGGCGAGGGGACGGGGCTCGGAGGCGATGGCGGGGGTCGGCGGGAGCGCGGCCGTGGGCGTGAACGCGGGGATCTCCTCGGCGCGCCCTCTCTTGCGGGCCTTGCGGCGGGTCTTGAGGGCGGCGCGTTCGGGGGCCGCGGCGGGGGCGGGGGCCTGCGGGCGGCGCCAGACGCGGGCCACGATGACGACCTCGCGGGGCTCGCGGATGGGGGTCAGCCGGCACCAGGTGCGGGGTTCGGCGAGGTAGCGGGTCTGGGAGAGGAGCAGTTCGGTGAGGCGCTTGCCCTCGATGACGGGGCGGGTCGCCAGCCAGGTGAGGACGCCCGGCGGGACGATGTAGAGGACGTGCCACGGCGACTCGAACGGGATGCCGACGATCTTGAGTAGCAGGATCCAGGGGACGAACACGCCGGCGAACACGCCGATCTGGACGAGTGGCAGCGGCATCGGCAGCCGCAGGTCGTACAGCTTGTACAGCCTCTTCTCGATGCGCCAGATGTTCGTGTACGTGGGTAGATCCACGCCCCTACTCCCCTAACTGTGCGAGCACAGTGCCGCCTGACCCCGGCCGAGGGTCAGGTCAAGTCCACTCCCAGGGCCCGGGCGATCGCCCTGGCCGTGACTTCGATGATGTTCGGTACGTAGAAGATCACCCCGATTCCGATCGCGAGCAGGATGAACTGGACGAACCGCGTGATCTCGCGGGTGAAGAGAAAGAAGATCGCCACGATGGACACGATCACGAGGAACAGCGGGCCGAATATCTGCCGCAGCCAGTCGGCGAGCTGGTCGGTTTGCAGATCGTCGTTCGGCGCCGCCAGGACCTCGAACGGAATCGACGCCATCAAGTGGTGCAGCATCGACTGACTACCTTCCTGGGTCGGCGGGTGCCCCGGGGGGACGGCGTGCGGTCACGCCGCGGTCCCGTCATGACGCACCCGGCTCTGTGGTGCCGCGGATTTCCTTGACGTACCAGGCGTTGTCCTTCTTGACCATCGCCAGCTCGTAGGTCTGCTCCAGCTCGCCGCCCGCGGCGGCGCCGGGGATCTGCCAGGCGACGGTGGCGGTGACCGTGCGGTCGCCGGCGCCGCCGCGGGGCGCGTTGACCTCGCGCACCTGGACGAACGTGACCGAGTCGGGGGTCAGCCCGGTGATCGGGGCGCCGGTGGCGAAGCGCGCCAGCGCGGCCTGGTCGTTGCGCGCGTAAGCCTGGAAGAACGTGGTGAGGACGGGGCTCAGCTCGGTCTCCAGCGCGCTGTCGCGTTCCCGTACGCCCTGCTGCGGCAGCGCGGCCTTGGCGGGCGGGGGCAGCAGCGCGGGACGGGCGGAGATGACGAACGCGCCGTTGCTGCTGTAGACGGGGACGGCCAGCCGGAACCACTTGTCCGCGCTGCGGGCGAGGACGGTGACGACCGCGTTGTTGGCGTCGCGCGCGTCGACCCCGGCGACCTGGACGGACTGGACCTGGGACTGGCCGACGCCGTTCCAGCCGAACTGCCCGTCGGCGCCCTCGGGGATGAACGCGCGCAGCTGCGCCTCGCGGGCGGCGGCGCTCTTCTGGTCGTAGTTCAGGTAGACGCTGGCGAACTGGAGCGCGAAGGCGCCGCCGGCGCTGGCGGGGAAGCCGGCGCCCTTCTGGGGCGACGCGCCGCCGCCGGAGGCCGCGGTGTCGGACGTGAAGCGCTCGAACGGGGCGCGGATGCCGTTGACGAGGATGACGATGATGACCGCCCACAGGATGGCGCGGCCGAGCCAGACCCACCAGCGGCCGCCGGAGCCGCCCCAGCGGCCCGCGCGCGAGCGGTCGCCGCCCCGGGCGGCGCCGTTCGCCCGCCGATCGTCGGCGGGCGGGAGTGCGCGCTCCTGCTCCACGGCGGTCTCCCGGCCGTGTGCCACGGCCGACCTGCGAGCCATCCTGCCTCCGCTCGCGCCTCGCCCCCGGTCGGCGCGGTCATCTGTGCAACTGGTCGTGTAACGGGGTGCGGTTTCGCGAACCCACTTCGGCCCAGCGTAACCACGAGCGTCAATTCTTCCAGCGCATCGGGGCGAAGCACAGCCCCGGCACGCGGTTGTGGATAAGGCGATCCACCTCGGTCGTGCCGGGATGGATTGCCAAACGGTGACGATCTCCTATCCAGGACTCCGAACGACGTGCGAAAGGCGGTTCCGGACAAGCACCCCGGACCGGATGGGTGCTTGGTCACCGCGTGGCGCGCCGGAGCGCAATCTCTTCCCGTCAAATCCGACATCGTGCCTTTTTTGCGACAAAACACCACGCGACACGCCGACCGGCGGGCCATGAGAATCTGGCCTCCGGGCTGCCCCTTCGACACTCGCGACCGGCGCAACTTACACGTTGAAACGGAACTCCACCACGTCGCCATCGCGCATGACGTAGTCCTTGCCCTCCATGCGGACCTTGCCGGCGGTACGGGCGGCGGCCATCGACCCCTCGGCGACCAGGTCGTCGTACGAGACGATCTCGGCCTTGATGAAGCCGCGTTGGAAGTCGGTGTGGATGACGCCGGCGGCCTCGGGGGCGGTGTCGCCCTTGCGGATCGTCCAGGCGCGGGCCTCCTTGGGCCCGGCGGTCAGGTAAGTCTGGAGGCCGAGGGTGTCGAAGCCGATCCGGACGAGCTGCGACAGGCCGGACTCCTCCTGGCCCATCCCCTGGAGGAGTTCGAGGGCCTCGTCGTCCGGCAGCTCGATCAGCTCGGCCTCGATCTTGGCGTCCAGGAAGATCGCCTCCGCCGGGGCGACCATGTCGCGCAGCCGGGACCGCAGGGCCTCGTCGGTGAGCTCTTCCTCGTCCAGGTTGAACACGTACAGGAACGGCTTGGCGGTGAGCAGGTGCAGCTCGCGCAGGAGGGCCAGGTCGATCCCGGCGCGCTCGGCGCCGGCGAAGAGCGTGGTGCCGTCGTTCAGCAGCTTCTGCGCGGCGGTGACGGCCTCGACGACGGCGAGCTGGTCCTTGTCCTTCTTGGTGCGCGCCTCCTTCTCCAGGCGCGGCAGGGCCTTCTCGATCGTCTGGAGGTCGGCCAGGATCAGCTCGGTGTTGATCGTCTCGATGTCGCGCAGCGGGTCGGTGTCGCCGTCCACATGGGTGACGTCCGGGTCGTCGAACGCGCGGATGACCTGGCAGATCGCGTTCGTCTCGCGGATGTTGGCCAGGAACTTGTTGCCCAGGCCCTGCCCCTCGGAGGCGCCCTTGACGATGCCGGCGATGTCGACGAACTCCATCGTCGCCGGCAGGATCCTGGCCGAGCCGAAGATCTCCGCCAGCCGGTCCAGCCGGGGATCGGGCACGCCGACGACGCCGACGTTGGGCTCGATGGTCGCGAACGGGTAGTTCGCGGCCAGCGCGTCGTTCTTGGTCAGCGCGTTGAACAGCGTGGACTTGCCGACGTTGGGCAGCCCGACGATTCCGATGGAGAGGCTCACGGCGGACAAGTTTATGGGCCGCGCGGACCACGGCGGGACGACGCCCGGGTGAACGGAGACCTTCGGTCAGGCTTCGGCGCCGCGCAGGAACTCGGCGATGTGCCGGAACGCCGCCTTCCCCTCCGGGACGAAGTCGGCGAACACCGTGAAGACGTGCATCAGCCCGTCCCACTCCTGGTAGACGGCCCGGACGCCGGCGGCGCGGGCGCGCTCGGCCAGGTCGCGGGTCTCGTCCCGGAGGATCTCCGAGCCGCTGGCGACCAGCAGCAGCGGCGGCAGGCCGGACAGGTCGCCGTGCAGCGGCGCGAAGACCGGGTCCTCCTTGGCCTTGCCGGCGCAGAAGCGGCGGCCGAGCCAGGCGAGCTTGCGGGCCGGGATGATCGATTCGCTGCGCGCGTTGAGCCGGTGCGAGTCGGACTCGCAGAGCAGGTCGACCCATGGGGACAGGCAGACGGCGGCCGCGGGGAGGCCGGTGCCGCGCTCCTTGAGCTTCAGCAGGAGGGCGAGGGCCAGGTGGCCGCCCGCCGAGTCGCCGCCGACCACGATGTCGTCGGGCGCGTACCCGCTGCGCAGGAGGAAGTCGTACGCGCCGACCGCGTCCTCCAGCGCGTCGGCGGGCGTGTGGTCGGGGACGAGCCGGTAGTCCGGCACCAGGACGGGACGGCCGGTGGCCGCCGACAGCCGCCAGCTGGACGGGCGGTAGAGGCGGGCGCTGCCGAAGAAGTAGCCGCCGCCGTGCAGGTAGAGGAAGACCTTGCGCTCGTCGGGCGCGCCGGCCCGGACCCACTCGGCCTCGCAGGTCCCGAGGTCGGTGCGGGCGACGGCGACGCCGCGCGGGACGCTCTGGACGCGGGCGAACAGGTCGTTGCCGCGCTGGAAGCGGCGGAGCCCGGCGTCGGTGTCGGGCAGCGAGTTCCAGGCGGTCATGATCGCGGAACGCAGGATCCGGCCAACGATCCGGGCCTGGAGGCTGGGCGGGCCGCCGGGTTCGAGGGCGAGCGCGGCCATCACCCGCCGCTCCGCTGCCGTCCGTGCCACGGGCCTCACCGCGGTCTGCTCCGTGCTGGTGGTCAAGGCGTCCTCCTCGCAACGGCGGGGGTGCCGAACGATGCCGGGGGTGCACCGTTCTCTTCCGGTATGAGGATGTAAGTGAGCGCTGAGTCTAATGTCCGATGCGACGCGTGTCCCGGCGCGTCGCACCGGCGCCGCCCTGATCCGCTGTCACGATGAACGGATGGATCTCGCGCTGTTCGCCGGACTCGCCCTCGGGGCCGCGCTCGGCGCGGTTGTCGGGTTCGCGCTGGCGACCGGCCGGCAGGGCACGCTGATCGCCCGCGCCCGCGCCGCGGAGGAGAAGCTCGCGTACGCCGAGGAGCGGATGGCCGAGCACTTCGAGAACCTCTCGGCCAAGGCCCTGGACGCCAGCAACCAGCGGTTCCTGGAGCTGGCCGACGCCCGCCTCCGGACCGCCGGCGCCGAGGCCGCGGGCGAGCTGGAACGCCGCAAGCAGGCCGTCGAGCACCTCGTCGCCCCGCTCCGCGAGACCCTCGGCAAGGTCGAGGAGCAGCTGCGCGAGCTGGAGACCGGCCGCCGCGAGTCGCACGCCATGCTGGCCAAGCAGGTCGAGTTCGTCCGGCAGAGCTCCGAGCAGCTGCGCGGCGAGACGCACGCGCTCGTCCGGGCCCTCCAGCGCCCCGAGGCCCGCGGCCGGTGGGGCGAGCTCCAGCTGCGCCGGGTCGTCGAGCTGGCCGGGATGGCCCACCACTGCGACTTCGACGAGCAGGCCACCGCCGCGACCGAGGACGGCACCGTACGGCCCGACATGGTCGTCCGGCTCGCCGGCGGCAAGAACATCGTCGTCGACTCCAAGGTCTCGCTCGCCGCGTACCTGGAGGCCGCCGAGTCCGGCGACCCGGTACGGCTCGACGCGCACGCCCGGCACCTGCGCGACCACGTCGACCGGCTCGCGGCCAAGTCGTACTGGCAGGCGTTCAGCCCGGCCCCGGAGTTCGTGGTGCTGTTCATCCCGGGCGAGGCGTTCCTGGCGCCCGCGCTGGACCGCGACCCGGCCCTGCTGGAGTACGCGATGCGCCGCCGCGTCCACATCGCGACGCCGACGACGCTGGTCACGATGCTGCGCACCGCGTCGTACGCGTGGCAGCAGGCGGCGCTGTCGCGCAACGCCCGGGCGGTGTTCGACCTCGGCAAGGAGCTGTACGAGCGGCTCGGCACGATGGGCGGCCACATGGACGAGCTGGGCCGCTCGCTGACCAACGCCGTCAAGACCTACAACCGCACGGTGGGCTCCCTGGAGACGCGCGTCCTGGTCAGCGCCCGCCGGCTGAACGAGCTCGGCGTGGTGGACGGCCCGCTGGACGGGCCGGACCCGGTCGAGGAGAGCCCCCGCGCGCTGTCGGCGGCCGAGCTGACCGACGGCGCGGCCGCCGGCGAACCGGTAGGTTTCGGCGGACGGGCCGTCCCTGACCAGAACGACCGGCGGGAGAGGTGGCCATGAGTTCGACGACGGTACGCGAGGTGCCCGCGGGCGGCTCGCCGGAGGCTGGGGGTCGAGTGCGAGGTCAGCGCGGCCGCTCCGGCGCCGCCCGTACCGGGGCGGCGATCACCCTGACCGGGCGCGGCGGCGTCGTCGTGCTCTTCGCGGCCGGCCTGCTCGGCGCGCTGCCCGCCCGCTGGTTCGACGCGCCGCTGCTGGCGGGCGCCGCGTTCGCGATCGGCTGCGCGCTGGCCGCGCTGGCCACCCGGCCGGCCGACCTGCTGACGCTGGCGGTGAGCCCGCCGGCGGTCTTCCTGGCCGTCACGCTGATCGCCGAGTTCGTGACCTCGATCGGCGAGGGGTCGCTGCTGCGGGGTGTCACGCTGGGCGTGCTGGCGTCGCTGGCCTCCACCGCGCCGTGGCTGTTCGGCGGGACGCTGCTGCTGCTGGCGATCAGCGTTCCGCGCGGGCTGCCGGCCGCCGTCCGCGACCTGCGCGGCCGGCTCGCCGGGGGGCGGCTGTTCGAGACCGAGGAGAACGAGAACCCGGTCCGCTGGGAGGAGCCCCCGGCGCCGCGCGGCCGCCGCGCCGCCCCGCGCGAGCGCACCGAGGACGCGAGCTGACCGTCCCCGGGCACGGCCTCGGGACCCGGCCCGGGGGCGCGGGGCTCAGCCGACCGGCGTGATCGGCAGCGCGCGCAGGTCCTTGCGGAGCTCGTGCGGGAGGGCGAAGCGCATGCTCTCCGGCACGGACTCGATCTCCTGGACGTCGCCGTAGCCGCGCTCGGCCAGCCAGGCGAGCACGCCCTGGACCAGCTCGTCCGGGACGGAGGCGCCGCTGGTGACGCCGACCGTGCCGACGCCGTCCAGCCAGGACTCGTCGATCTGCTCGGCGTAGTCGACCAGGTGCGCGTCGTCGGCGCCGTGCTCCTTGGCGACCTCGACCAGGCGCACCGAGTTGGACGAGTTCGTCGAGCCGACCACGATCACCAGCTGGGACTGGGCGGCCATCTCCTTGACCGCGACCTGGCGGTTCTGGGTGGCGTAGCAGATGTCGTCCGACGGCGGGTCCATCAGGTTCGGGAACCGCTCGCGCAGCTTCTCCACGGTCGCGATCGTCTCGTCCACCGACAGGGTGGTCTGCGACAGCCAGGCGACCTTGCCGGGGTCGCGGACCTGGACGTTGGCGACGTCGTCGGGGCCGTCGACCAGGTGGATGTGGTCGGGGGCCTCGCCGGTGGTGCCGATGACCTCCTCGTGGCCCTCGTGCCCGATCAGCAGGATGTCGTAGTCGTCCTTGGCGAACCGGACGGCCTCCTTGTGGACCTTGGTCACCAGCGGGCAGGTGGCGTCGATGGTGCGCAGGTTCAGCCCCTGGGCCTCCTCGTGCACCACCGGGGCGACGCCGTGGGCGGAGAAGACCACGATGGCGCCCTCGGGCACCTCCTCGGTCTCGTCCACGAAGATCGCGCCGCGCTCTTCCAGGGTCTTCACGACGTGCACGTTGTGCACGATCTGCTTCCGCACGTAGATGGGCGCCCCGTACTTCTCCAGGGCGATCTCGACCGTCTGCACGGCCCGGTCCACGCCCGCGCAGTAACCACGCGGCTTTGCGAGCAGGACACGGCGCTGGCTGTTGGAGGTCATGCCCCTATCGTACGAGCCGTGCCAGGAGCCCCGCACAGTACGAGTGCGTGCGGGAGGGGCAGATGTGACTCACTCCACGACGCTGTTGACTAGAAATCCAGTAGCCCGGGGTGACCGTCCCCGAACGCATGGGGCAGAGTGATATTCGACAGACGGCCTGATGGAACCCGGGGGAACCGGTCCGGAGCAGGGAGATGGAGACGATGACGAAATCGCCGCGCCGCCTCAAGGAGCAGGTCCGCGACACGGTGGGCGAGCAGGTTCGTGACCTCCCGCTGCACGCGGTCCGGCTGGCGATGTTCGGGGTGGGCCGGGCGCTGCTGCTGAGCGACCGGGTGACCAAGGACTACAAGGAGATCACCGAGGGCGGCGGCGTGAAGCCGGTGATCGGGCGGCTGCGCGACGACGTCCAGCACACGGCGGAGAAGGTCGTCGGGACGGTCGTCGAGCGCGTCCGCGGCGGCGACTCCGAGCCGGAGCCCGCGCCGGAGCGGGCGTTCGGCCGCCCGTCCGCCGCCAGGACGGCGGCGAAGGCGGCGCCTGAGGCGGCGGCGAAGCCCGACGCGGAGATCTCGGTCGGCAAGCCCAAGCCCGCCGCGGCCCCCGCGCCCAAGCCGAAGGCCGAGCCCGAGGCCAAGGCGAAGGCGGAGCCCGAGGCCAAGGTGAAGGCGGAGCCCGCGCCGAAGCCCGAGGCCAAGCCGGCTCCGAAGCCCGAGGCGAAGGCCGAGCCCGCTCCGAAGCCCGCGCCCGCCGTGAAGCCCGAGCCCGCCCCCAAGGCGGAGGACGCTCCGTTCGAGCCGCGGCCCGAGGCGAAGCCCGCCGCGCCCGCCGAGGCCGAGAAGATCGCCGCCGAGCTGCCCGTGCCCGACTACGACGCGGCCACGCTGCCGCAGCTGCGCGCCCGGCTGCGCGGCCTGTCGGTGGAGCAGGTGAAGCTGCTGCGCGAGTACGAGAGCAAGCACGCCGCCCGCGAGGACGTCCTGCGCATGTACGAGAACCGAATTGCGAAACTGAATGGGCAGGGCTGACCTGGCGATTCTGTGGGCGGTCGATCATGATTCTCCCTCCGAGGGCACATCGGGGGCACTCGCGCTCTCGCTGGACTGCTCCGGCTCGAAGAATTCATCGACCGCCTTGCGCCCGATGTCGCGGGTGTCCGGCATGAAATGACCATAGGTCCGCAGCGTGAATCCGGGGTCGGTGTGGCCGAGCCACGCCGCGACTTTCAGGATGTCGGCGCCGGCCGCCACCTCCAGGCTCGCGAACGTATGCCTCAGCCCGTGGAACCGGCCGTTCTCGTCCGGGGGCGGCGGCGCGCCCGCCGCCTTCCGGGCCGCGGTCCAGGTGTGCTGGAAGCTCTGCCGGTACCACGGCTGCCCGCCCGGCCCGACGAACAGCAGCGTGTAGGTGCGCATCTTGCCGCCCGGGCGCTGCCACGGCAGCTTCACCTCGACGGGCTTGCGCTTCTTGATCTGCTCGGTCAGCCGGCGCGCGAGCGCATCGCTCAGCGGGACCTCGCGCTCCTTGCCGCCCTTGGGCAGGTCGTACACCAGGTGGTACCTGCCCTGGTCGTCCTTGACCCGCTTGATCTGGCGGCGGACGAGGATCTTGCGGTCGGCGCCGAGGAAGACGATGTCCTCCAGGGCGAAGGCGAACACCTCGCTCTCGCGCATGCCCGCGCCGGCGCCCAGGTCGACGATGGCCGGCTGCTGGTGGCGCCGGTCGACCTCGTCCCGGGCGGCGGTCACCATCTGCAGCGTCCACGGCACGATGATCCGCTCCGGGGCGTCCGGCAGCTTCACCGACTTGGCGTGCATCGGGTTGCGCAGCATCCGGCCGTCCTCGACCGCCACGTTCAGGATGGAGGCGAGCGTGGTGCCGATCTGGTGGATGTAGCCGGGCGAGAGCCCTTTGGCCTCCAGGCTCTTGATCCACCGGCGCATCAGGCTCGGTGACTTGGCCAGGTCGCGGAGCTTGCGGTGCCCGATCGGTGAGGTGCCCTCGGCCCGGCGGGTCCGCTCGGTGCGTGGCACGTCGTAGATGTGCGCCAGGTGCTTGTCGATCGTCTCGAGCGAGGCAGGGTCGGCGACGTGGTCCCGGCGCCACTGCTTGGCGAACTGCTCGAGGGTGATCTCGCCGGCCTCGCGCGAGATATAGGTGTCCTCGGCCAGCTCGACGGCGGTCTTCGCGGCGAAGGCTTCGGCATAGACGTCGGGGTCGGTTTCGTCCCGGCCGCCGCCGCGGTGCTCGAAGTTGCGCTTCTCCTGGCGGCGCTTCCCATCGGCGCCGATGGTGTCCCAGCGGACCTGCCAGCGCATGCCGACGCCGTGGACGGCGGTCGGGTAGAGGCGGTTCTTACCGCGGCCGCATTTGCACGGCCTGTCGCGTTTGCGGGGGTCGGGGTGATCAGGTTGCGGGTGGGTTTTGTGCCATCGGTCATAGACCAGCATTCCGGTTTCCGTGGTGTGCGGAGACAGGGGAACCGACCCCGGGAGCGGGGACCCGGGGCCGGCGTGTTGACCTGTCAGCCGTGCTTTCGGTGCAGCGGTGTCAGGTCTTTGCTGGCGAGGGCGGCCACGGTGTTGAGCGCGCGGGTTTCGTCGTCCATGTGTCCGACGAGGTTGTCTTCCATGTCGTAGGACCTGCGCTTGAGGTCCCGGATCGCGCGGTAGATGATCAGACCGACGATGAAGACGGCGGCGATGATCGCGGCCTGTCCTGCGATGATGACGCAGACCAGGCCGGCGTTGTAGGCGGCCCCCGCCCCGAGCCCGGGTCCATGGGTCAGGGCGAGTGTGGCGCCCGCGCCAGCGAATGCGGTCAGCGCGAGGCTGACGACTCCGAGTACATAGCGGAGCTGCTTTTCGGTTCGGTCGCTACGCCTCCCCCTCCGGACTTTGGTGACATCTTCGTCGTAGCCCACTGACTGTGCCCCTTCTGCCCATGACGCCGCATGATCAGTTGCGAAAAATCCACAATGATCTTTCTTTCGGCGTCGTTTCGTACTCTCTGTCCTCCCCGGTGGTTGTCACATAGTGGTTCATAGGGCACAGACGGCGACGATCACTAACAGGTGACAAGACCCTTACCTGACTGAGAGTGTCCGAAATGTCAGGCCACTCAACCCGTTTTGTTACGGTCCGCAATCAAGTCAGATGTGCTGTCCGAATTCGGACTACCTTCTGGCTCACTGGTTTCATCGTTCGAGTCCTGCTCAACGGGACCATCGACACTGAGGCTGGTAACCGCGTACGCCACCAAGTTCGCGAACGAGCGCGCCAACTCGGGGTTTCGGCGCATCTCCTCCACCCAGCGGTCGCGCTCTGCCTCGGCGGCCGCAAGCGATTCGGCCGGCGACGGCCGCACGGAGTGGGAGCCCTCCGGCGGCGTCCACAGGCCGAGGCTACGGCGGACGTAGATGATGTCCAGCTGCAGCAGTTCCGCGATGTCGTCGGCGCGGTCGTCGGGGACGCGGGCCTGGCCGCGCTCGTAGACGGTGACGCGGGAGGTGTCGACCCCCAGCGCTCGAGCGAAGGCGCCGGCGGTCTCGTACCCCCGCCGGCGGCGCTGCTCACGTAGCCAGCGCCCTGCCTGCTCCTTGCTGACGGGCTCCTTCTTGGCGGTCATGACCCAACAGTATTGCGCAGAGCGCATTGCGCAGCTAGAGACAGGCACCTAACCTCGACGCGTTGCGCGCAAGCTTGACGCGCATTGCGCAATGCGCATATCTTTCGGGCATGCCGCAGATCGAAGCAACCCCCCTGACCGTCCACTGGGGCAAGCGGATCCGGATGGCCCGCCAGAAGCGGGAGCTGTCCCTGAACGCCATGGCTCGAATGCTGGAGATCGACGCCGGGAACCTCTCGCGCGTCGAGCGCGGGCTGCAGCGCCTCTCCGACGAGATGCGCGTCCGCGTCGCCACGGGCCTCGGTGAGCGGGTCGACGAGCTGTTCGCCCACCCCGAGCCGGACGACCAGCCCGCGAAGCAGGACGCCTGATGGCCACCAGAACCAAGGCCAAGGCCGAGACCGCGCCGGTGCGCGAGGGCTACGGCACCACGGCGGAGGTGGCCGAGTACACGGGCTTCAAGGTCGGCACGCTCCGCAACTGGCGCTGGCGCGGTGGAGGCCCGGAGTTCACCGGCCGAGGCGCCGGCGTCCGCTACGCGTGGGACGACGTCGAGCGCTGGATGCGCGAGCGCAAGCGCCCCTGAACCAAAGCGAGGCCCGGCAGCTCTGTCACAGCCGCCGAGCCCCTAGCCCATCCATCCATCCCTCACGAAAGGAAGGGCATGTCGACCAAGGTTATCGACATCGACCCGGAGCGGGTGCTGTACCCGACCGGGCCCGGCCCGGCCGCGCTCTGCTGGACCTGCTTCCAGCCCCGCCGCGACCTCGCCACGACCTCCGACCGCCGCATCGCCGGCGGGGAGCTGGTCCAGACCTGCGGAGCGTGCTTCCACGCCCTCACGCAGGGCCGCGCGGTGCGGCTGCCCACGCGGGACGAGCTGCCCCAGCTGCTGCTGTCGTGGGCGCGCTGGGACACGAACGGCGAGGTCGACGAGGAGTTCACCGCGCGGATGCTGGCCGCGCTGCTGCCGGGCCTGACCGCGCAGGACGCGGCGTGCTGGCTCGAGTGCCTGCAGGGCGCGCTCCTGGAGCTCCAGGAGCGCCGCGGCCCCGGGTTCGAGCTGATCTCGGTGGAGCCGGAGGCGCGGGACGAGCAGCGGCTGGTGGACGACTCGGTCGAGAAGGCCATGGAGTGCCTGGAGGCGCTCCTGAGCGGGGGTGCGCGATGAGCGGCTCCTACAGGCCCGGCCAGCTGTACAAGGGCCGGGAAGGCGATCTGCTGTACGTCGTCCTGCCGGGCGCCGAGATCGAGTTCGTCACCAACCGAGGGACCCGTGTGCCGCGCGAGAAGGCGGAACGGGTGTACGGGCCGCTGACGCTCGTCCGGCCGGTCGGCACCGAGGCGCCCGCCCCGCTGCCCGACGACGTGCGCGCGCTGGCCGAGGCGATCCGCGAGGCGCTGGACATGCCGATCCCGGACCGCTACAGCGCCGACAGGCTGACATGGCTGCACCAGCAGCGCGACCGCGTCATCAGCGTGATGACCCAGCTGGAGCTGCTGCGGACCGGTGCGTCCGACCTGGCGCAGGCCGCCAAGCTCATCCGGGACCTGCCCGTGGACAACCCGCTCGCCTACACCCCGGACGAGCGGGGCGGATACGACCGCTTGGCCGGTGTCGTGGCGAAGGCCGTGGACGAGATCGACGGCGACATCGGCGGCCCCGACCTGCCGACGACGGTCAGTCCCGCGCCCGACAGCAAGGCGCCCGTGAAGTGCCGTTGCGGGGAGCCCGACCGCACCGAGGACGAGATGTACGCCTGCCAGTCCGAGGACTGCGTGGCGCACGACTACCTCGCGGCGGGCGGCGCCCTGGGCGCGGCCTGGCGGTCGGCGGGCGGGCCCTCGCAGGGCCCGTCCGTGAGCCACCCCGCCGACGTCGACCAGCCGGACGGGGGTTCGCGGTGAGCATCCCGACCGGACCGATCGACAACCCGCCGCCCTTCGGCGAGATGCCCACCGGCGCCGAGGTCGCCCACGCGCTCGACGGCGTCGTCCTCGGCGACTGGGACGTGGCCATCGTGGACTGGCTCGCCCGGCAGGACGCGCCCGTCGCGGTGACGGTGTGCTCGCTGCTCGAGCGCGCCCGCGCGGCCGGCCCCCACCAGGCGGACGGGGGCCGCGCGTGAGCCTGCCCTACAAGGTGCTGCTTCCCGCCTCGACGGACCGCGGGCCCTGGCTCGCGGCCCGCCGGGGCGGGATCGGCTCGAGCGACGTCGCGAACATCCTCGGCGTCGGCGGCTCCTCCGCCCAGCGCGTCTTCTACGACAAGGTCGGGCGGCTGCCGTTGGAGGACGACGCCGGCGAGGCCGCGCTGTGGGGCTCCCTCGATGAGGAGACCACAGCGCGCGAGTGGGCCCGCCGGAACCGCTCGGTCGGGCGGCGGATCGGGCTGATCGCCCGCAAGGACGCCGAGTGGCAGATGTGCACCCTGGACCGCCTGATCACCGAGTGCCCGATGGCCAGCGGCGGCCGCGAGCGATGCGCGCTCGAGGTCAAGCACCGCAGTGCCTGGCTGGCCGGGAAATGGAAGCGCACGGTTCCGGACGACGTGCTGGCGCAGGTGCTCTGGCAGATGCACGTCACGGGCTTCGACCACCTGCACGTCGCGGTCCGGATCGGCGGTAACGACTACCGGCAGCTGACGGTGCTGCGCCGAGACCACCGGCAGCTGCTGGACGACGCCGTCACCGCGGTCACGAACTTCTGGGTCGGCAACGTCCTCGCGCGCCGGGTGCCGCCGCTGACCGGAGACGAGAACGTCGACCGCGTCCTCGATCTGTTCGAGGACCTGTACCCGAACCGGTCCGGCGTGAAGAAGCTCGAGGGCCTGGAGGCCGTAGAGGCCAACGAGCTGCTGATCGAGTATGAGCTGCAGCGCCTCATCGAGAGCCGCGCGAAGAAGGCCAAGGGCGCGGCGAAGGCGCGGCTGATCGAGCTGCTCGGCGACAACGAAGCGGCCTTCCTGCACGACCAGGACATGCCCGCATACGGGTGGGACTCCACGACCCAGGACGGCACGCCGCTGGTCAAGGAGTCGATCGACATGAACCGGCTGGCCGACCGCCACCCGGACGCCTACGCCGACTGCCTGCGCAGCAAGCCGCAGCGGCGATTCAACCTCGCCAAGTTCCGCCGCCTCACCGAGGGCGACCTGGACCGCTACACCAAGGAGGACGACGCTGATGTCCCTCGCTGAGAACGCCGCGAAGCTGGCCGGCCGGAACGGGGACGGCCCGCAGGTCGGAACCTCGCCCGAGGCGTCCCCGCCGCCCGCGCCGGCGGCGGACGCGCCGATGATGAGCGACCGCCCGGCCGAGCAGCTGCCCGAGATCGACGAGCCCGGCGTCGACGAGCCCGTCGCCGATGTCCCCGCCGTGGTGGCGTGGGCACGCGTCATGCGCGAGGTCCGCGCGATCGACAAGGGCGACAAGTTCCAGGGCGGCCGCGCCGGGACCTTCGACTTCCGCGGTATCGACCGCGTCGTCTACCACTTCGGCCCGGCCCTGCGCCGCCACGGCGTGGTGGTGATGCCGCACAAGGTCGAACCGACCTACCGGGACATCACGACCAGCGGCGGCGCCACCATGCGCCAGTGCGACATCACGGTCACCTGGAGGATCTACGGGCCGCGCGGCGACTTCATCGAGGCGCAGACCGCCGGTGAGGGCCTGGACACCGGCGGCCGGTCGACCACCAAGGCGCAGACGATCGCCGAGCGCGTGCTGTTCCTGGTGGGCGGCGTGGTCCCGACCGAGGACGCCGACCCCGAGTCGCGGAACATCGAGCGGGGCGAGGCGCCGCTGCGGTCGGTCGCCAGTTACCGCGACGAGGTGCTCAACTCGCGGACCTCGGCCGCGCGGCTCCGCCAGATCCGCACCGAGCTGCGGGACCAGAGGCGGCTGACGGAGCTGACCGAGAACGAGACCGGCGAGGACGAGCAGATCGGCGCGCTGATCGACCGGATCGGCAAGGAGCGCGCGGGCGGTAGCCGATGAGCTGGCACACCGGGAGGCTGGCCGCGTTCGCGGTGCAGACCCGGGGCCGGTCGGTGGAGTCGGCCCGGATCGTGGCCGCGTGCGTGATGCGCGTGGACGCGACCGGGCACGACGAGCCCCGCACCGCGACCTGGCAGTTCGACGAGAAGCCCCGCCGCGGCGCCGAGCACCCCGTGGACGCGCTGCCGCAGCTGGTCGCGATGCTGATGCGCGCCCTGCACGCGGGCCTGCCGATCGCCGCGTTCGACGCGATGCACGCCCTGACGGTGCTGGACCGCGAGTGCCGCCGCTGGGGCATCCCCACGCTCGATGAGCTGGTGGACGGCATCGGGCCGGTGCTGTGCGGCCAGGTCCTCGACGGCCACGCCGGGCGGCGCCCGTTCGGGCCCAGCTCGCTGGGCGAGTGCTGCGAGCGGTACGGCATCCGGCTCGAGCCCGGCCACGACGTCGCCGCGGCGGCGTGGGCGGCGGCCGGCGTCGTGGTGCGGATCGCGCAGGGGCACCGCGAGATCGCCCGGCTGGAGCTGCCGGAGCTGCACGCCCGGCAGGTCGAGTGGCACCGGGCGCAGGCGCTGGTGCACGCGGCGGCCTGCCGCCGGGAGGCGATGCGGTCGCGGGCCGGGGACGAGCAGATCGACCTCCATGAGCGCGCGCAGCAGCTCGAGGCGGGCGCGGGCGCGTGGCCGGTGCTGCCGGTGACCGAGCAGCAGGGAGTCCTGTCGTGAGGGCGCTGGTGCGCGCGGCCGCGCGTCTCGTCCCGCCGGGCCGGTTCCGGGAGCCGTGGGAGTGCCCGCGCTGCAGCCAGCCCCACCGCCGTCTGAACCGGGCGCAGCGTGCGGCGCGGCGCGCGGGTGGGCTCCCGCGGTGCGGGCTGGACGGCTGCCCCGGGCCGCTGTGGCCCGGCGGCTCCTACTCCCGCCAGCGCCGCGACCGCGGCCTGACCTGACCTGGTGCCGCCCCGGCCCCTGCTCCCGGGGCGGCACCTCTTCCCACAGATCACCGGCCTGCAGGCCGGAACGAAGGAGAACCTCATGGACCACCAGGAGCAGCCGAGGGGCCCGCACATCGACCCCCGCCGGCACGTGATGGAGGAGATGGCGCAGCGGATCGCGACGCTGCAGGAGGCGGCGGAGACGCGCCACTCGCAGGCGCTCTGGCACCGGCTGGCGGCGCAGGCCGCGGACCTGTGGAGCGAGCACTGCGCGGCGATGGCCGAGATCTACCGGGTCGAGATCGACCGGGTGTTGGGGGTGCCGGAGCTGCCCGCGCCGGAGGCGATCGCTTCGGCCCCGGGCGGGCCGGGCCTGTACGTCGGGCGGGCGCTGATCGCGCCGCTGGCGGAGACGCCGGAGCAGATGAGGGCGTACCAGGTGGCGATGCAGCGGCTGAACGAGGTGTCGCTGTCGGAGGCGACCCGGGCCGCGAACGTGCTGCGCGGCATGCAGGCGTCGCTGCAGACGGGCGAGCTGGCGCCGGAGGACCGGCCGCAGCCGGACCCGCTGACGGTGCCGCCGTCACAGATGTCGGGCGGTCACCCGATCGTGCAGTTCCCGCCGGCGCCGGACCGGCAGGTCGCCCCCGCCCCCGTGGAGGAGCCGTTGCCGCGGCGCGAGCCCGGGCAGGCGCTGGACACCGCGCAGGACCGGCACCCCGTCCCGGTCCACGCGGCGGACGCGTGCGGGTTCTGCCGGCAGCCGATCCGGCACGGCCTGCACGGCTGGGAGCACGTCGAGACCGGCCAGGCGCAGTGCGAGACCGGCAACATCACGGGCCCGGTCGCGTCGCCGGCGTCGCTGCAGACGCCGCGTGAGGTGCTGCGGGCGGCGTGCGCGCACTGCGGCCAGGCGGTCCACCAGTACGGGCCGGACGCGCCGTGGGTGCACCCGAAGACGATGACGCGGGCGTGCCGGCGGGACGAGGCGGACAGCCCGGTGGCCGAGCCGCAGGGGGACGCGGCGCAGACGCGGATGGACGACCGGACTGCGGAGCGGGTGGAGGAGTTCGTCCAGGCGGTCACGGCCGAGCGCGCCGCCGGCGAGGGCCAGCGCGGTGAGGGTGACCGCTGATGCGGTGGCTGGGCAGCGCGCGGCGCGGGCCGGAACGGCGTTCGATTCCGGTGCGCTCGAGGCGGGACCCGTGGTGACGGCCGAGGGCGAGGCCCCGGAGATCACCGCCGAGATGGTGCTCCAGATCGTCCCGATCCGCCGCGACAAGGCCGAGCGGATCGCCGCCTACGTCACCGCGCGGTACGCCGGCCAGCGCCCCTCTGACGCCTGTAACGAGGCCGGAGTCCAGCAGGGCTCCAAGACCGGTTACGAGAAGTACGTCCAGTTGCTGCGCGACCGGTTCGGCCTGCCGAGCCCGCCGGTGCGGGACTCGCAGCCGTTCAACCGGGACCCGAGCGACTACGGCCGGCTCGGTGCTCATCTCCAGCACCACGTGAGGACGGGTGTGCGGAGCTCCTCGTGCGTGCACTGCCGGAAGGGAGCGCTCGGTTCGTGATGGTTCCGGTGTCCGGCTCGAGCCGGGCGCCCTCACGGAAGGCCCGGCCGGACAGCGTCGTCCGGCCGGGCCCTCGGCATGCCTACAAGGAGGTCGTCATGTCGGACGTCCAGCCCGTACGGGTGGACAAGGCGGTCCCGCCGGCCAGCAGGACGTTGCGGTTCAGCGGCTGGTCGGTCGCGTGGGCGGTGTGGATCGCGTTCTTCGTGGTGGTGGAGGCTGCGGCGCTGGTGAGGAAGGGGCCCGGGGACACGTTCAGCGAGCACTGGTGGTCGGTGTTCCGGGTGCAGCGGCAGGTGCCGTGGCCGGGGAAGGTCGTGCTGCTGGTCGCGCAGTTGTCGTTCGGGGTGTGGCTGGTGGCGCACCTGTCGACCGGCTGCTGCTCGCTATGACCAGGCCGCCGGCGCGGTCACTTCCTGGCGGGCTTGAGTCCGTCTGCGATGTCGGCCGCCTCCTGGTAGCGGCGGATCGTCTCGCGTTCCACGCCGTAGTGGCGTGCGATCTCGGCTTGCTTGAGCCCGTTGGCGCGCTGCCGGCGGATCTCCCGGCCGAACTCCAGGCGCGCGGCTTCGACGATCGCGGCCGCCTTCTTCTCGGCGTCGTCGATCGCGTTCCAGGCGGCATCGAGTGCGGTCATCGGATCGGTCACCTCCGCATTGTGACACGACGTGTGGCCTGCCCCTGGAATGCAACTCTACGCGATGGCAACTCGAATGTAAGGCCGCATGACTGTAAGGCCACATAGCAATGTGGCATAGTGGAGACCTGACCGCACAGGTAGGGGCGCAAGACCCGAGGGGGAGCCACCGAATGACCGAGCAAGTGATCGACGCAGGGGGACGTTGAGTGGCCTGGCTGCGCGATTCCGACGACTACACCCAGAGGCCGGAGTGGGACGGCGTCTCGTACGAGGCGCGCTGGCACTACCGGTGCATGCTGGAGTTCTGCTCCCGGAGCAGACGCTGGGACGGCCGGCTGCCGCTGGAGCGGGCCCGGCGGGTGTCGGACGTGCCGGACCCTGATCGGTGCATCGCGGAACTCGAGGCGATCGGGTACGCGATCGTTACGCGTAACCCCCCTGTGGATAACCCCGGCTCGGACGCCGATGTTACGCGTAACGTCACGTCACATGTGACGTCACAAAACGCGTCACATGTGACGCCCGAGACCGTCACCCTCCCGCGGATCGACGAGCACATCCCGCCCAAAGGGATGCGCAACAACGCGCCCGCCTCCAAGATCCGCATGCAGCGGAAAAGGGCCCACGACCGGGGAGAACATCACCTCTGCCTGCCGCAGAACTGCCCGCACGCCGGGCCGCCGCAGCCGCCGCCCGGCTCGAGCGAGGTTGCGCGTAACACCGATTCCGTTACGCGTAACTCCGGGACGGGACTGAATCAGTCTTCCCGCAGCACCACGGAACCCCCCGCAGATGACGACGAGAGCAGTCAGTCCGGTCGGGTGGGGGGTCCGGGGGGAGGGCCCGAACGCGGCGTGACGCGTAACGGCCAGACAGACGCCGAGCGCGACGAGATCCAGAACCGCAAGGGCGCGACCTGGCTGACGCAGCACTGGCCCGGAGTCGACGAGCAGGTCGCTGCTCACGTCATCGGGCGACTCCGCGACGAGGCCGCGGCCCGGCAGATCCCGATCCAACACATGGTCCGCTACCTCGAGCGGATGCAGAAGGCCGGCGACCTGGCGGCCTACGTCGGCGCCGCGTTCGATCACTTCGACCGGCTCGAGGCCGAGCAGCAGCCTCCGTCGCTGCAGGCCATCCCTGGACAGGTCGCCTCGAGCGACGACGTCGCGCGCCCGCTGCCGCTGTTCCTCCAGGCCGTCCCCGACGAGACCCCCGAGCACCCCGCCGAGACGCCCGAGCTGACCGAGGCCGAGCGCGAGGCCCTGCGCGCCGAGCGCGAGGCGCTCCTGGCGCCCTTCCGGCAGCGATACCGCACGCAGCGAGGAGGCTGACGTGTCCGACCAGCACAACGCCGAGATCATCGACCTCAACGCCCGCAGGCTCGCCGCCGCCCTCCAGGCACCGGGCGCGGCCGCAGACGACACCGCCGAGTACCTGGCCTGGGCCCGCCACAAGCCCGCTCCGCGCGTCTCACCGCGCCGCAGGGAGCGCCCGTTCCTGCGGTCGTTCCGTGCGGACTACCGCAGGCCCCTGGAGCCCCAAGGGGCACCTCAGGCCTCCCCGGCCTATGCCGCGGCGGTTCGGGAGCTGACGACGCTGCCCGACCTCGGGATCGCGGCGCTCGACGCCGCGGCGCTCGCGCCCGGCATGGCCGACGCCGATTACGAGGCCCTCGTCATCTACGCCGCGGCGCACCCCGTCCAGCCGACCGCGGACCTGCTCGAGCCGGACGAGCCGCAGGACCAGCCGGCCCCGCCGTGGGCCAATGCAACGCCCTGCCCGGGCTGCGGGACCGCGCTCGACCCGGACGGCACCTGCCTCACCTGCGACGCCCCTTCTGCCCTCACCCGGAGCCAGCAGTGATCAAGCGAATCACCGCCCACCTCGTCATCCGCCACGTCCAGCGCATCGCCGTCCGCGACGTCCGCAAGGCCGCCGCCGGCGACTGCGGCCGCGGCCACCGCAACATCCAGCGCGTCCTCCACCGCCTCGGCTACCCGGCGCTGTTCCCGATGGCCACCGTCTGGTGCGACACGGTCCTCGCCGATCTCCCCCAAGGCCAGACCTGGCGGCCCCAGCTCGTGTTCGCGGACGCGGACGGCAACCCGCTCGACGCCTCACAGGTGCCCGGCCCGGAGCTGTGGCCGTGGCAGCTGGTCGCGGCCCGCGCGGCGAACGACGTCGATGGGTACTCGGCGCTGGTCTTCGCGCTGCCGGCCGACCCGGAGGTGCAGCAGCAGTACTTGGGCAGCCTGCTGCACATCGCGGCGTGCACGCTGGCGGCGCGGTCGTCATGAGCTTCCGGGGGATCGACCACTGCCTGCGCTGCGGCCGCCAGCTGCGCGCCTCCCAGGAAACGTTCATCGGTGACTGCTGCGCCCAGCGGATCACCCCGGAACGGCTCGAGGCGATGCGCGCCTACGCGCAGACGGTGGCCGACCCCTTCCACATCCCCGCGCCGCGCCCCATGTCGGTGCAGGGCCGGATCAACAACGCCAACGCCCGCGCCGCCGGCGACGCCAACGCGGTCCAGCTGTGCAGGCACGAGTCCCGCATCGGAGCGTGCGGGCAGTGCCGGCTCGAGGCCGACCCGTGGCGCGCGGCCGCGCGGATCCTCCGCGAGATCCGCGCCGAGTCGTACGAGGCCCGCCGCGCGGAGCGCATCGCCCGCGTGTCCGCCCGGCCCATCCCGTCCCCCGGCGCCCGGCCGTCCCGCCGACGCCCCGCCGCTCCCGCGCCCGCCCGGCTCGCCCCTGAGCCCCTCCAGCTGGAGCTGATATGACCCGCGACCGCCGAACGCGCCGCGTCCCCCGCAAGCCGCTGCGCGTGGAAGGCCACCCCAAGCCCGGCGCGTTCCCCAGCGTCGACAAGGCCCGCGTCCTGCGATACCCCGACCTCGCCGCGAAGCTGTGCGACCCGCTCATCGGCTACGCCCGCCCCGACCAGTGGAACGGCTACATCCCGGCCGCGACCTACGGCCAGCAGCTCAACACCTGCCCCCGCCGCGACGCCCTCATGCAGATCGCCACCGAGGCGTACGACCGCGACCTGCACGGCGGCACCACCCCGCTGGACCTGACCGACGACCCCCAGGAGACGACCCGATCATGACCACGAAGAAGACCACCCTCGGCGCCCCGCCGGCGCCGGTGCCGCTCGAGCGCCAGGTCGAGCTGCTGCAGGCCGACCTCGCCCGCACGCGGATGCAGTGCGGCCAGTCGATCGTCTACCTCATGCGGCAGCTGGTCCGCGTTCGGATGGCGTGGTACGCCGCGGCCCGCGGCCGCCGTGAGGTCCGAGCGGCCCTGCGCAGCCTCCGCGGCGGGATGGACCAGACCGTCGACATCTGCTCGATCACCGTGGAGGAGCTGGCGGACCGGGCCGGCGCCGAATCCGAGCGCGCCGACGAGCTCGGCATCCGGCTCATCGACACCGAGCGCGCCCTGGCCGCCGCCGAGCGCCGCGCCGAGCAGGCCGAGACCAAGGGCGCCCGGTACATCAAGCGGATCCACGAGCTGGCCCGCGACGTCCGCCTCGCCCGCGGCGAGACCGACGTCTACAAGCGCAGCTGGTCCGGTGTGCGGCGGGACCGCGACCGCCTCGCGGTGCGGCTCGAGGAGGTCCGGGACGAGCGGGACCGCCTCGCCGAGCAGACCGGCCAAGACCAGCAGACCGCCGGCGCCCCGCGCACGACCGGCAGCTGCCGGTCGATCGAGACCGCGATCGCCGGCTGGGAGTCCGGCGACCTCGCCCCGCACGACGCGCTCACCGCGATCCGCGACCAGCTCCGCGGCACCGGCGGGACGGGGGCCGGCTGATGTGGTGGCTCCTCGCCCTCGGCTGCCTCGCGGCCGCCGGCTTCCTCGTCCGGGTCCACAGCCAGAGCGACCTGGTCGACTCGCTGTCCGACCCGGCCAACACCTGCTGGGACCGCGACTGGTCCCCGCGCCCTGTCGCCCCGGAAACCTGCACTGACCTGGACGGAGACGCCTCCGATGGCTGACATCGAGATCACCCCCGAGGCCGCGGAAGGCTACCTCGCCGCCGTCGCCGAACACCTCGCTGAACAGGGCCGCGTCCGCCCCGACCGTCCATACGTGTTCGACCCGGACGAGCACCTCGGCGGCACGATCGACCTCCCCAAAGTCCTGTCCGACGCCGGGGACCTGCGGCTGATCTGGGACGAGCGGTCCGGCTGGCACGCCGGGTACCCGCGCGAGGGTGGCGGTACGGACGCGCTGACCGCGCTGGAGCTGGACGTGGCTCCGCCGCCATGGGAGGTGGGGCTGGCCGTCGGCCGAATCGTCCGAGAGGACGGTCTGAAGGCTGGGCGGCCGCGGGAGGACTCCGGGCCGGTCGTGCACGGGCCGGAAGAATTGGCCGCGTACGAGCCGGGCGTGCCCGCCCTGGTGGAGGCTGGGGCGCACACGCTGACCGTCCGGGCGGCACGGCTGGCCGGGAACCGGCCGGTCGAGCACAGCCGTCCGGCGACGTGGCAGGTCGATCACGCGCGGCCGGTGGTCGCAGCGGTGTGGGCCCTGCTCCGCGACCGGATGGCGTCGGCCGAGGGCGGGGAGCGGTCGGCGGACCGCGAGGTGGAGCGGCTCCGCGCCGGGCTGGCCGAGGCCCAGCGGCCGAGCGGTAAGGAGCTGGCGAAGCAGGCTCAGGACCGCGCCGGGTACTTCGACGACAAGCTGCACGAGCTGGAGCAGCGCCTCCTCAAGACCGAGGCCGAGCGGGACGAGGCGCGCGGTGAGCTGGAGCAGCGCCGCCACGACCTCGGCGAGCGGCTCCACGCCGTCCCTGGCGAGCCGTGGGGCGAGCTGCTCGCCAAGGCTGACGAGCAGCGCCGCGCGCTGGTCAGCGCGCAGACCCTCGCAGTGCAGCGGGCCCGTGAGCGCAGCGAGGCCGAGGCCGAGCGGGACCGCTTCCGCAAGCAGCGCGACCAGGCGCGAATGGCCGTCGACCGCGCCGACACGCTCGCCAACGAAGCCGAGACCACCGTCGACCCGCTCGCTCTCAGCGAGGCCATAGCCGACGTCGCCCAGCTCTGCCCCGGCTGCTGGCGGACCCACAGCCTGTGGTGCCACCCCTACGGCGGCCCCATGGCCGACCCGGACCCCGCCGCCTACCAGCGCGCGCTCAGCAGCGAGGAGGCGAACGGCCAGTGAGCAACGCGCTGTTCGACCTCCCCGACCTCCCCCAGCTCAAGCACGCACCACCGCCGCCCGAAGACCTGTCCCCCGACCGGCGCCGCACCATCCGCCAGGCCGACACCCTCGCCGCCGGCAACCACCCCATCGGGCTCATCCTCCGCCGCCGCGTCCAGCTGCACGAAGACGCGGCCCCGGCCACCGACCGGAAGGCCGAGGGGCTCCGCTGCGGCGGCTGCCGGTTCCGCGAGATCGCCTCCCGCCCGATCCGCTCGTACGGCAAGTGCACCCGCGCCGGGTCGTCCTACAGCGCAGCGAGCGACAACCGCGCCTGGTGGCCGGCGTGCGTGCACTTCGAGCCCAAGGACGGCACCGAGTGACCGGGGGCTTCACCCTCGGGCAGCGCATCGGTTCCCTCACGGTCACCCAGGTCACCCGACACGGCCTCGCCGAGCGAGTCCGCTGCGACTGCGGCACCGACCTTTCCACGCGCCTGGAGCACACCTTCCTCGCGCCGCCCGAGAAGGTCGGCCACTTCCACGCTCCGTGGCTGCTGGCCGCCGAAAAGGGCCACCTGCGCTACGACCTTGGCCAGTACAAGATCCACGCTCTGCCGAACAACGCAATCGACGCGCTCTGGCGCGGCCTGCTCGTCGACGCCTCCCCTGGCCCTGTCCTCACGGAGCTGGGCGCGCACATGCTCGCGCACTGGAAGGAACGCGAGGCGGTCCGCCTCGCGGGCAAGGACAGCACCGCCCATCTGGCCGCGGCCGGACCGCCGCCGTTCACCGACGACCGCGCCGCATGGATCCGCGAGCACGCATGGCCCGCCGCCATGCGCCGCACGTACGGGGACACCCCCGGCATCTACACCGGATGCCCCTGCCAGTCCGGCCCCTCCACCTGGTGCGAGACCGGCCGGCACGACCGGTGCGGCCGCGGCGAGCCCCTCCGCTCGGTCGCGACCTACATCTGCTCCCGCGGCGGCGACCACCCCGCCACGTTCCGGGAGCCGTACGCGCACAAGACCGACTGCTCCGCGACCGTCCCTCAGCACACCAACCTCGCGCAGGTCTGGCTGGCCGACCGCGTCTGCCGGTGGATCTGCCCGTGCGACTGCCACACCGCGCCCGCCGGCCCCCAGCAGCTGGACCTCTTCGCCACCGCGCCATGACCCGGCCGGCCCGTCCCCTCGCTCCCCGGGGGACGGGCCGGCCTGCCGCAGGAAGGACCACCATGACCGACCCCACGCCCACCGCGGAGCTGCTCGAGCAGCTCCTGCAGCACGTCTCCACCGTCGCGTCCCGGCTCGACCACATGGACATCCCTAGCACCGAGCCCTACACCCGAACCGCGGTGCGGCGGGAGGCTCGGAAGCTGCGCGACATCGTCAGCGCCGTCCGCGCCGCCCAGGAGCACGAGGCGCCTACGGCGGGCGGCCCATGCCAGGTCGTTGAGATCGACGACGAGCCCATCCTGGTCCAGGGCACGGGCAGGCCCCTGTCCGAAGTCGACGTGGCCGCGATCCGCGAGTTCAAGCAGGTTCTCCGCGAACAGCACAGCGGCGAACAGCAGTAGCCTGGACCTCCGTCCGGTAGGAGTCGCGATCTCGTCCGGGGTGGGGCCCTTGGTGCCTGCTAGAAGGATCCGAACGGGCGCCGTGGCACGGCTGGCGCCCGACCGCAACACGAAGGGCCCGCACCAGAACGGTGCGGGCCCTTCACCTGTCTGGCACTACCAGGCAGCGACCACCCGGTAGAAGCCTCCCGGCCCAGCCTCCACCGGCACCGACAGCACCGCCGACTGCACCCGGTCCTCCTGACACTCGTCCGCCGAGCACCACGCCATCCGCAGCGCAGTGGTACGGACCGTGGACCGGATGTACAACGCGCGGTGCACCACGTCGGTCGACCCGCAGCCGATGCAGTAGCCGAACGACCCGTGCTTTTCGGACTCCGCGATCAGGTCCAGGCGCACGCTCTCCGGCGCCGTGCCGCCCTCGTACCGGGCGAGCATCTCGGCCGTGCCCGGCACGACCCGGCCCGCCCCGAACCCGCCGTCCGCCACGATCGCCGCGACCGCGCGGACGATGACCTCAGGCACCGGAACGATGCCCAGCCGCAGGTCCGTGTGGAGGATCTGCTTACTGGTCTCCGGGTTGTAGCAGGCCACGATCCAGCCCGGCTCCTCAGAGTCGTCGTGGCCCCACCGCAGGGCGATGCCGGAGCGGGCCTGCTCGTCGGTCCAGGCGTCCGGGATGAGGATCTCGGCCGTCAGCTCCTCCGGCTGGTCGGGGGCCGGCACCTTCACCTTGTGCCCGGCCGCCTCGAGCGCGTCCGCGACGGCGGTGATGTACCCGTCCACCAGCTCACGAGTGATCTCCATGTGCGCCTCTCCTTCGTCGTGCGTCGATGGGGTCTGGCGTCAGGCGGGGCGCTCCGCCACGGGGCAGCGGAGCGCCCTGACCGGCGTCAGCGCCGCCGCGCCTCGTGATCCCGCTCGTACCGCTCCACCGCCTCCACCCGATCCACCACCCGCCGCTCCACCGACAGCCGCGCCCGCTCCGCCGCGACCCCGCACGCACGGTCCGCGGCCTGCGCCAGGTCCGGCAGAACCTCCCGCGCCGCCGTCAGCGCGGCCGCCGCCTCCTGGTAACGGTCGTACGCCGTCTGCCTGATCCGGTCATAGGCCGGCTCGCCCGGCGGGTAGGACCGGATGGTGTCCATCAGGGCGTCGCCGAGCCGGTCGGCGCGCAGCTGCAGCACGGTGACGAGCGAGTAGCCGCGGCGGTAGGCGTCCACGGCTGGCCACCGCGTGGCGACCTGCACGTCGTACGGCTCCGGCAGGGTGATCAGCATCTGGGCTCCTTCGGGTGGTGGGGTCTGGCGTCCTGTCCCGGGCCGGTGCGAGACCGGCCCGAGGCAGAGCGTCAGCGCCCCAACTCCTTGCGGTTCGACCGCGTCACCTTGTGACCGCCGAGGTCCGCGCGCTGCCCCGCCTGGTAACCAGCCCGGCGTCCACCGCCCGACAACTGCCGCGTACGGGCCTTCTTGATGCCTGCGAACTGGTCCTCGTACGCGCGCTCCAACTTCGTCGCCCGGTCCACCAGGACCAGCGCCGCCGACCGGCCCCCGGCGGTCGTCTGCTGCTCGGCCTCCGCCCGGTTGCGGGCCCGCGCCTCGGCCTCACGCAGACGCGCGCCGATCGCGATGGCGTAGCCCTGGTACCAGGAGCGCCGGAACGCCTTCGGGTCCTCCCGCCACGGGACCTCCGTGACCGCCAGCTCGTGGGCGGCCTGGACGAGCACGGAGGTGAACAGCATCTCGATGCGCTCGATGTCGCTGTCGTAGCCGAACGGGACACCGAAGATCCGGTTGCCCTTCTGCCGGAGGATGAACTTGCAGCCCAACGCCTGCGCGATGCGCATGAGGATCTCGCGCTTGTCGCGGGCGTACGGAGCCGGGATGAAGATCTCCCGGCCACCGATCGGGTCGTCCTGGGGGGCGACGTCGGCGAGCATCGCGCGTTCGATGCCGTACTTGGCCATGAGGTCGGCAGCCTTGCCGGTAAGGGCCTGCGCTTCGGCGGGGCTGTCGGTGCTCTCGGCCTTGGCCAGCAGAGCGCGGATCTTCAGCAGGAGCGACTCGGCGACGGTGGGCTCTGTCATGGCAGGAGGTTCCTTTCGTAGATGGTCAGGCGACGAGGGCGAGGGTGAACTCGACCTGGTCGAGCAGGTTCTTCGCGTGCCCCGCGACCAGGTGGTTGCACCGGCCGTGCCGGGCGCCCGCCTTGCAGGTGCACGACCGCTCGACCGTGTCGGTCAGGTAGGTCGAGACGCCGTCCGAGCCGTTCGCCAGGTACTGGCCCGGCACGCGGGTCGCGATCAGCGCGTCGTCCAGGAGCAGCTGCTCGGCCTTGGCGATGACGGGGGCGGGGTCCTTGAAGGCGGTGACGTCGACCTGGGCGACGGCGGCGGTGATGGCGGCCGCGCGGGCGGCCTCCTGGCGGAGCTTGTTGCGCCAGCAGCGGTCGCCCCAGCCGCGGCAGTTCGCGGTCTTGGGGGTCATCGTCTTCGCCATGCCCATCATGTTAGGCCAACCCTGTTGGGCACGTCAAGCACGTTTGGCCAACTGGACATGGCCAACCCTGACGGTCATCATGGGACGATGACCAGACCCGCGACCGACGACGAGATCCGCCAGATCGTCACCGACTACGAACAGGCGTGCGAACGCGCCATGGAAGAACGCGACACCCGCCTTCGCGCCGCCCTCGACAGCGGCCGCCGCCAGGCCGACCTCGTACGCGTCACCGGCATGAGCCGCGAGGCCATCCGCCAAGCGCTCAACCCCGAAGTCCGCGCGGCGGTCAAGGCCCGCCGGCAGGCCGCCCGCCAGGGAGACTCATGAGCCAGCGCCCACCAGCCGAACCCGTCACCCGAGCGCAATACCAGCTGGCCCTGCACCAGGCCAACGAACGCCGAGCCAACCGCGGGGACAAGGCCACCCACTGGGGCGTCGTCCACAGCATCCTCACCAAGCACGCTCCTCCGCCCGAGGGCAACACGGACTGCAGAGGCTGTGGAAACCACTGGCCTTGCGCCACCATCAACGGCGCCGTGAAGGACGTCAGCATGGGCGACGCCGGCTGGTAGCCGGACATAGGCAGGGCCGACCACCGTCCATCGGTGACCGGCCCTGTCCGCTCTTGTCCGCGGGCGTCCGCAGCGCGCTACCCGGCGGCCGCCTCCGGACGCTCCACCGGCGCCGCGGCCGCGCGCTTCCGGGCGTCCGCGACGACCTTCTCGCACCAGGACCGCTTGTAGCCCGTCCGCTCCTCCAGCGCGCCGTACGCCGGCCGCCACGTACGTCCCGCCGCGCGCTCCGTACGGATCTCCTCGGCGAGGATCTCGACCCACTCCGTACGGGACGGCCGTACGTCGATCGTCACCTCCGTACGGGCCGTACGGGACGCGACCGTACGGCCCGTACGCCGCGGCCCCGGCCCGTCCGGCTCCTCCGTACGGGCAGCGTCCGCACCGGTCGGCTGCTGCCCCGTACGGCCGCCCGTACGGGGCGCCTGCTCATCCGTACGGACCGGCTCGAGCGGGCCCCGTACGGAATCCGTATCCGCAGGTCCCTCCCCCCGTACGGGCTCGTTCCGTACGGGCCCGGCGGTCGCCGGCTCGTCCCGTACAGCCACCAGCCGTACGGGCTCCGTACGGGCAGGCTCGCGCCGTACAGCCCCGCCCCGTACGGGCTCCGTACGCGCCGCCGGCGGCGCCTCACCCAGCCCGTACGCGACCTCCTGCTCCGACAGCTCCAGCCCAAGCCCAGCGAGGTACTCCTGCACCTGCGCAGCCTCCACGGCGTCCGGCCCGCCCTCCGTACGGACCCCAGCGGCCGCCGCCGGCTCCTCCCGTACGGCCGGCTCGAGCACGTCCGGCGCCCCGAACAGCTCCCGTCCCATCGCGGCCGCGCGCAGCTGGTCCTCGTCGGCCCCGGTCACCTTCTGCGCCTGTCCCTGGATCGCCGCGGCGCTGGCGTCCGCGATCACGTACGAGAACAGGCTCAGGGCCGCGGCGCCGATCGAGCAGGCCATCCCCACCGGCCCGGCGCCCGCCAGGTTCGCCAGCACGCTCGCCGCCAGCGGCACCCCGACCAGCAGCCACAGCACGATCTGCTGCCAGGTCGGCAGCTTCGTGTCCTTGTCGCTGTGCCGCGCCAGGTGCGACCGGTACAGGATCACCAGCGTGACCGTCCCGGTGAACCCGACCTCGGCCAGGTAGCCGGCCTGCCACGGCGCCTCGACACTCTCGGCGTACTTCGCGACACCGGTCGCCGCACCACAGCTGAGCAGCACAGACGCCCCCAGCACGGTCCCCATGAACCGCGTCCGGCCCACATGCAGCGCCAGCAGCGACCGCGCCGGCGACGACGCCTCCCGCGCCTGCTGCAGCGCCAGCAGCCCCCGCTCGGCGTCCGCCGCGCGCCGGTCCTCCACCCGCAGCCCGCGCAGCACCCGGCGATGCGCGGCATCCAGCGCGCTGCGCTGCTGGTCGTCGCGGAGCCGGTCCGCGACCCGCCGCACGGCCGGATTCGTACGCGGGTCGGCCAGGCGCTCCTGGCCGACAATCTCGGCCAGCCGCGCGGCCTCGCCGGTCTGCCGCGCGACGTCGTCCACCACGCTCGGCGCGGGCGGGCGGTCCTTGCGCCTCCGGCGGCGCACGTCGGTGATCTTCATCAGGTCCTCGCAGAGTCCGGTCCCACACCCCCTCACCCTGCCTGGAGAGGTTCTCCCGGTCCGGGAAAACGGCTCGAGCAGGGCCCCCGGTGGAGGGGTGTGCAGGGTGTGGGGGTGTGTAATTCGCAGGTCAGAGGATGTGCGGGGGTGTGGCCGGGGTGTGCGGCCGCCACACCCCCGCCACACCCGGGGCGTGGCGGGGGTGTGCACGTCATTCCGGCTCGGGCGGCGCGTCCGGGCGCCAGGCGACGACTTCGGCCGGCGGCTCCAGCTCCCCCGCGCGGATCCGCGCCGCGGCCGCCTCCACGTCCACGCGCCGATAGCCGCGCGCCCGCTCGCTCCCGCCGATCGCGAACGCGTTCGGCAGCGGCCGGATGTCCATCGTCGACAGCAGGCTCCCCAGCGTCTCCTGCCGCGCGCCGATCCTGCGCGCAATATCGGCGGTGTGCATCCGCGGCTGGTCGCCCATCACCGCCAGGATCAGCGCGACCAGCTCCGGCACCACCGTCTGCCCGGCCACGATCGCCTCGAACGCCTCGTCCGGAGCGCCCGGCTCCGGCAGGGACCGGCCCGGGCCGGGCGCCTGGTTGGTGGAGTCCCGCAACTTCTCCACCGCCTCGCCCAGCGCGTCGAGAATTCCCGCCGTCCCACCGGGCGGAGGCGGCGGCTCGTCGCGGCCGCCGGCGCCCTCGCTCGGCAGCGGCTCCTCCGGCCCCTCCAGCTCGTCCCCACCGCCGCCGGTGCCGTGACCGCGCATCGCCGCGACCAGGTGCCGAGACCGCGTCCACCGCTCCTCGAACACCCGGCGCCACTCCGGCGTCATCCCCAGGGTGACCTCGTCCAGGTCAGGCCGCCACGCATCCGACCGGCGGGCGACCTCCCGGATCGTGGACGGCAGCATCCGGTAGCCCTTGAACACCGTCGCCGGCTGCTTGTCCACCGCGATGAACCCGTACCCGGGCAGCGGCGCATCCGCGGCCTTCAACCGGCCCGCCGACTGAGCGAAGAAGTACCGCAGCTCGTCATCGTCGGCCGTCTGCATCGCGATCTTCGTGCGGGTCTGCTTGGTCAGCACGGTCGGCAGCCCGTCATGGGTCCCGCGCAGCCCGCACGCCTGCACCCGCACCGCAGCGCCCCGGCCACGGTTGTTGATGTCGATCACCTTGTCCTGGATGCGGTGCGGCAGGCTCGCGAACTCGTCGATGACCAGCAGCAGGTGCGGGACCTTCGGCGACGGGTCCAGCTTGTCGGTGTCGCCGGCCTGCTGCACCTCGAAATACGCGCGCTTGCGGTGCTCGATCACCGCGATCAGCCAGTCGCAGACCAGCTCCGACTCCGCCGGCTTGTCGGCCACCCACAGGATCGGGGGCTTGTCGATCTCGCCCTGCACCCACGGCCGCAGCCACGGCAGCGCGATGGCGCCGCCGTTGTGGTCGATGACCAGCGCGAGCGTGTCGTGGCACTCCAGGTACCGGGCCAGGATCGCCAAGAGCTGGTTGGACTTGCCCGACCCGGTCTCACCGACCAGCGCGCCCGACTCCCACAGCAGCTGCGCCGGCGCCGGCGCGCCGTTGCGGCGCACGCCGATGTCCAGGCCGTCGCGGATCGCGCGGGGCGAGGTCGCCACCGGCAGCGGGATCTCGTCCTGCAGGGCGTCGTGGGTCGACACGTCGATCAGCGCCGTCCCCCGATCGCTGCCGGGCAGGACCTCCACGCCGCAGCCCAGCGGCAGCCGCGCGGCCGACGCCAGCCCGTCCATGTGCCCGCGCAGCTGCTCCACCGTCACGCCCGAGCGCGGCAGCACGGCCTGCAGCGTGTACCCGGTCTCGCGCAGCGCGCCGTCCGGGCCAGGGAACCGCCAGTGCTCGATGCCCGTGATGCGCACGCGGATGTTCGCGGCGCGCTCGATCAGGTGTGTCCACTGCTCCGCGAGGCCGTGCAGCATCTCCTGCTCGGCGGCATCGGCCGCCGCCGCTTCCACGCGCTGCCGCTCGCCCTCACGCCGCGCCATGACCACACGGTCACGGCGCCGGACCGCCGGCCACAGCACCCCGCCGCCGACCGCGCCGCCGGCCAGCGCCGCCACCGACCCCAGCGACCAGCCGTGCGCGAGCACGTGCTCCAGCCACACCGTCCCGCCCAGCAGCCCACCCACCCGGTAGCCCAGCCCCGGCCACGACAGCCCCGTGTACCGCGACCGCAGCACCGCGCCTCCGGTAGCGAACATCCCGCCGGCCAGCACCCACCCCGGCGGCAGGTCCACCACCGGCAGCGCCCCGACCGCCGCGGCCGCCGTCAACGCCGTCGCGCCGTGCAGCGGCCCCGAGACCGGCCCGTGCCGCCAGCGCCAATCGATCGCGACCATCAGTGCCTCGCCTTGTTCCACATGTGCTCGCCCGGGCGCGGCGCCTCGATCCGCTCCAGCTCCGGCGCGTGATGCCGCTGGATCGCCGGGCGGATCTCCTCGGCCGCCTGCGCCAGGTGCTGCTGCGCTTGGCGCATCGCGCCGATGAACTCCACGATCGCCGGGTGCAGCGGCCAGTCCTCGCCGGCGTTCTGCTCGAACACCCGCATCCCGTTCGCGACCTCGCGCAGCACCTCCGGCAGCTGCGCGACGTGCTGGTAGAACTCGTACATGCCCTCGTCGCCGTCCGGCGGCTGGTAGCGGCGGAAGTCATCGGCGAGTTGCCACGCCGTCTCCACGAACGATGCCCTGCTCATAGCCCTACCTCCGTAGCCTCCCCCGGCGGCCGCGCGAGCGGCTGGCCGGTCGACCTTCGTATCGATCCGCCGCCGCGCCGGCCGCACGACCTCCGCGGCGCCCGGGCGGCGCCCGGCGAAGTGCGCGCGGATCCGCTCGACGGCCGCGGCCGCGCCGCCGTTCATCGCCTTGTTCCAGGTGAACGCGGTCCCGTACAACCAGCCGGCCGCTCCCCACGCACCGGCTCCGGCCATCCGGCGCCACCGGCGGCCCTGCGTCCCGTCCTTCTTGTGCGACTTGCGCAGCGCCTTGCGGGCCGCCCGCGCCGCGCCGCGGCTGCTGCCGCCCTCGCGCATCGCGCGGTGCGCCGCCCGCGCCGCCTTCCGGTTCCGCGCCGCCGTACCGGCCGCGCGGTCCAGCGCCTGGCCGCCGGCGCGCCGGGTCGCCTTCAGCGCCCGGCCGGTCCCGCGGCCCGTGCTCCGCAGCGCGGCCGTACCGCGCCGCGCCGGCGTCGACCTGAACGCCGCCGCCCGGCCGCGCCCGGCCGCCGCCGCACCGCGCCGCGGTGATCCCGCCCCACCGGCTCGGCGCCCCGCGCCCGGCATGCCCGACCCGCTCCGGCGCGAACCGGACCGGCCCGCGCCCAGCGACGGCATCCGCGTGCTCGACCGGCGGCCCGTCGAGCTCCCGGTCCGCGGCCGCCCGCTCGAGCCGCCCGACCTCGGCCGCGGCGTCGAGCCGCTGCGCGACCGCCACCTCCCGGACCGGCGGCGCCGCACCAGCGCGGCGCCCGCGCCACCGGCCGCCGCCGCGCCCAGCGCCACGCCCGCCCAGCCGCCGGCGTGCCACAGCCCGGCGCCCGCGGCCGCCATCGACTCCACCGCCATCGCCGCGCCGGGAACGGCGCGCACGACCAGCGGGGACGCGGTCGCCGCGTCCGGGTCGGCACCGGGTGCCTTTTCCGGCTGTCCGGCTCGAGGCTCGTCGTCGTAGAAGGATTCGGGCGCGCTGGTCGGGGGCGTCTCGGAGGCCGTGGCGGGCGCCTCAGCCTGCGTCTCCATCGCCGCTCCTCGTGGTCGTGGAGGGCGGCCCGCGCGGGGCACGGGCCGCCCCAGATCACCGGGTGGGTACCCACCCATGGAACGAGAGTACTAGGATCCGATCACGGTGGGTACCCACCCGGACGCCATGACGGTGTCATGGCACCAATCACAGGAGGTGGTTACGCTGATCGACGTGCCGAGTTCCGGAACGCCCAAACGCACCGTGCGCGCAGATGACGCGCTCTGGGACGCCTACACCGCAGCATGTGAAGCCGAGGGCATCAGCAATGCCGAGGACCTCCGCGCCCACATGCGCGCCAAGATCGAACGGCACCAGCAGAAGCAGGCCGCCGGCGAAACGCCACCAGCCGACGAGTGATCACAGATGCGGGCAGATCCGCTCCTGGATCACCGGCCCGAGCCGCCGCCCCTCCGCGATGCTCACCTCGCCGTGCCCGCCCGTGAACCGCTGCGAAATCAGGATCGCCAGCCGCGTATCCGACAGAGACTCGCGCCCCATGTCCCGGCACGTGTACACCGCGCGCCGCAGCCCCCGCTTCCGCTGGGGCTCCCCGTCGACCAGCCCCGGATCCGCGCGCCCCAGCTCCGCCAAGAACGCCTCACGGTCGCGGACCGGCACATGCTCGAACGGCTCCGGCTCCGTCGACCTCTCCAGGCCGGACGAACGCGAAGGCGAAGGCGACGCCTCCCCACCCGCACCCACGCCCCCGCACCCCGCCAGCGCCACCACCAACACCCCGACCACCACAAGATCCCTCATGACCGCGCACCCTAAGCACCCCACCGCCACGATCACCCGGTACCCGCGCAACAGGGCCGAACCCGGTCACCACAGGGGACAATAGATCCAGGGGGTGACCATGGACGACCAGCACGAACCAGATCACACCAAGGCGCCATCACATCGAGACCGCGAACGCGGCGGGAACGGCCGCTTCACGCGCAGCATCGAAACCGCCGAACGCGATGCCGAAGCCGCCCGCCTCCGCGCCCGCGGCCTCAGCTACCCCCGCATCGCCGAGCAGCTCGGGTACGCCGACCACACCGGCGCCTACTACGCCGTCCAGCGTGCGCTCAAGGCCGCCGTCCAGGAGCCGGCCGAGGAGGTCCGCCAGCTCGAGCGTGAGCGGCTCGACTACCTGTGGCAGCAGGCCCTGGCCGTCCTGGAGACCGAGCACGTCCACGTGTCCGGCGGGAACGTCGTGACGGTGTACGAGACCGACGAGAACGGCAATCTGATCGTCCTGGACCGTGACGCAGACGACCGGCCGATCTTCAAGGAGAAGCCGATCTTGGACGACGGCCCGAAGTTGAAGGCGATCGAGACGCTGCTGAAGATCCAGGCGCGGCGTGCTGCGCTGGACGGGCTGGACGCGCCGGTGAAGGCCGACATCGGCGGGAAGCTGTCGTACGAGATCATCGGCGTTGACCCGGAGCTGCTATGACCGACGACAGCGCGAAGTTCATCAGCGAGGTGGAGGCCGGCCAGCACGACCAGGCGCTCGGCGACTGGGAGGCCGAGCTGCTGCGGGCCCGCCGCCGGAGGACGGCGGCTTCGTCGGTGGATTGGGACGCCGTCGCCCAGCACATGCTGGCGCTGGTCACCGAGCCGAGCGCCGACGACTTCGTCCTGTGCCCGCCCGCCCCGCCGGCCGAGCCGTGACGCTCGCTGCGGACCGGGCCGTCCGGTACGAGCCCCGCGGCGCCGCCCGCGAGCTGTTCTCCGTCCGCGATGACGAGGTCCTCCTGGACGGCCCGGCCGGCACCGGCAAGAGCCTCGCGGCGCTGTACCGGCTCCACTTCGCCGCGCTGAAGCATCCCGGGATCAAGATCCTGATCGTCCGCAAGACCGCGATGTCGCTCAGCTCCACCACCCTGCGCACCTTCGACGAGACCGTAGCCGTGCACGCCCTGGCCTCCGGGGTGGTCCGCTGGTACGGCGGATCCCGCCGCGAGCCCGCGTCGTACAAGTACAGCAACGGCAGCAGGATCGTGGTCGGCGGCATGGACCAGCCCATGAAGATCATGTCCTCGGAGTACGACCTGGCGTTCGCCGACGAGGCCACCGAACTCACCGTGGACGACCTCGAGGCGATCACCACCCGGCTCCGCAACGGCGTCCTGCCGTGGCAGCAGCTCATCGCCGCGTGCAACCCCGCGCACCGCACCCACTGGCTCAACGCCCGCGCCCGCTCCGGAGCGATGCGCCGGCTCGTCTCCCGCCACCGCGACAACCCCCGGTACGTCAACGCGGACGGCACCTACACGCCCGAGGGCGCCGCCTACCTCGGCAAGCTCGACGCGCTCACCGGCGTCCGCAAGCTGCGGCTGCGGGACGGGATCTGGGCGGCCGCCGAGGGGATCATCTACGAGGAGTGGGACGAGGCCGTCCACCTCATCGACCCGTTCCCGATCCCGGACGAGTGGACGCGCTGGTGGGCCGTGGACTTCGGCTACACCAACCCCATGGTGATCCAGAACTGGGCCGAGGACGGCGACGGCCGCCTGTACCTGTACCGGGAGACCTACCAGACCAAGCGCACCGTGCCCGAGCACGCCCGCGCGATCATGCTCCAGGTGGCCGACGAAGACCCGGCGCGGCCCGGTCGGTGGCACTGGCGGGAGCGCAAGCCGCGCGGGATCATCTGCGACCACGACGCCGAAGGCCGCGTCGTGCTGTCGCAGGAGGTCGGCATCGGCACCATCCCCGCGAAGAAGGGGAAGACGGACGGCATCCAGGCCGTCCAGCAGCGCATGAAGATCGCCGGGGACGGCAAGCCGCGCATCTTCATCATGCGGGGCTGCGTCGTCCGCCGCGATCCCGAGCTGCTGGACGCCAAGAAGCCGACGTGCACCGAGGAAGAGATCCCCGGCTACGTGTGGCTGAAGCCGGGCGCCGCCGCGGCGTCGCAGGCACCGAAAGAAGACCCGCTCGACGAGGACAACCACGGCTGCGACGCCATGAGATACATCGTTGCCGAGCGTGAGATCGGAGCCCCGAGAGTGAGGAGCATGGGATGAGCGAGCAGGCCGAGCACCTCAAAGACCAGATCGCCGTGCAGATCGTGAACGCGGCGGTCGCCCGACCGGGCGACACACTGATCATCGCCTTCGACCGCAGGCTGAGCAACGCGGAGATCGACAGCATCGGCACGCACTTCCAGGAGCAGCTCGGCATCCGGGTCGCGCTGGTCGAAGGCGCCACCGGGTTCGCGGTGTACCGGCCCGAGCCCGAACCGGCCGCGGGCGGCTGACACCGAATCCTTCCCGCTAATCGAACATGCTTGCTACCGTGAAGCCTTGCGGTCCCCCCGGCCGCCCCACTGAGGATCCATGAGGAAACGCCCCGCTTGCGACCCCCGTAGCGGGGCGTTTTCCGTGGCCACGCAGGTCATACTGCCCTTATGGTGCGGCGCGCGATCACGACCCTCTGGCCACCCCTCCTGATCATCACCGGGCTCGGCCTGCTCTCGGCCGCCGCATGGGACCTGGCCCGCCCCGCCGGCCTCGCCGCGGCCGGCCTCTCCTGCTTGATCGTCCACTGGTCCATCATGGACACCGAGACCAGCGATGACGCGAAGGGCGGACCGCGATGAGGAACCCTCTCAGCCTGATCCCCCGGTCGCGGCCGCGGATCACCGAGCTGGTCGACAAGGCCCCCATCCCCTACGTCTCCCGCGGCGCCGGCGGCGGCCTGCCGTGGTACCGCTCGGGCGGCACCGAGTCGCAGATGCGCGCCATGGGGTCGGTGGGGACGCTGTTCTCCATCGTTGACCGCCTCGCCTCCAGCCAGGCCGCGGTGGAGTGGGCACTGTTCCGCACCGCGCAGCCCGGCGAGGGCCCCGAAGACCGCGAGCCGGTCACCCGGCACCTGGCGCTCGACATCTGGAACCGCCCGAACCCGTTCTTCACCAGCAGCCTGTTCGTCGAGACCTTCGACCAGCATTACGAGCTGGTCGGCGAGGCATGGTGGGTCATCGCCCGCAGCAGCCTCGTGCGGTCCGTCCCGCTCGAGCTGTGGCCGGTCATGCCGCACCGCATCCACCCGATCCCCGACCCGGACGAGTACCTCGCCGGCTACATGTACATCGGCCCGGACGGGCAGCAGATCCCGCTGCGCCTGGACGAGGTCATCCACCTGCGCCGCCCCAACCCCATCGACCCGTACCGCGGGATCGGGCCGGTGCAGACGATCCTGTCCGACCTCGAAGGCGTACGACTGTCCGCGGAGTGGAACCGCAACTTCTTCCTCAACTCGGCCGAGCCCGGCGGGATCGTGGAGATCGAACGGCGCCTGTCCGACGACGAGTACGACGAGATGGTCGCGCGGTGGCGCGAGCAGCACCAGGGCACCGCGAACGCGCACCGCGTCGCGATGCTCGAGGGCGGCGCGAAGTGGGTCGACCGCTCCTACAGCCGCCGGGACATGCAGTTCACCGAGATGCGGTCCGTGTCGTCGAGCGTGATCCGGGAGGCGTTCGGCATCCCGAAGTTCGCGGTCGGTGACGTGGAGGATGTCAATCGCGCGACCGCCGAAGCGTCGAAGGCGTGGTTCGCCGAGCAGATGACCGTCCCCCGCGCCGAGCGGATCAAGGACGCGCTCAACAGCCAGTTCCTGCCCATGTTCGGGACGGCCGGCCAGGGCGTGGAGTTCGACTTCGTCTCGCCGGTGCCGGCCGACCGCGCCGCCGAGGACGCCGAGCGCACCTCGAAGGCGACCGCCTTCAAGACCTACATCGACGCCGGCGTCGACCCCGAGGACGCCGCGGAGGTCGTGGGCCTTCCCCCGATGCGGGTAAAGGAGATCGCACCCCCGCCCGCGCCCGGAGCCGCGCCGCCCGGGCCAGGGCAACCGGAGCTCGAGCCCGGCGACGACGACCAGGAGCAGCAGGAGGAACCGCCCGCGCTCCCGGCGGCCGCGCGGCTGGACGTCCACCACCACTTCCCCGGCCCAGGGAACCCGCTCCCCGTTGCAGGGAACGGCAACGGGCAGCCGGTTGACGTCGAGACGCTCAGCGTGTTCGACCTCGCCCGCGCGCAGGCCCGCCGCGCCCGGCCCGCGATCGCGCTGCCCCGCGCCGCCGCCGAAGCGGACGAGGACGAGGAGGGCGAGCAGGAGCTGCCCGACGTCGCGCACCTGCAGGACTCCTGGGAGCGCGCGCTCGAGGATCTCCTGGAGGCGTGGGGCCCGATCAGCGAAGCCCAGCAGGACGCCCTCGTCGACCAGGTCCTGGAGATGTCCGCGGACGGGGACCTGTCCGACCTCAAGGACCTGGCCCCGCCGACCGACGAGGCCGAGGAGGCGCTCACGGCCGCGCTGGTCGCGCTCGCCGGCGAGGCCGCGCAGCAGGCCGCGGACGAGGCAGCCGACCAGGACGTCGAGATCCCGGTCGGGGAGCCGGACGAGGAGGAGCTGGCCGCGGTCGCCGCGGCGACGGCCGCGCTGCTGGCCGGCGCGCTGGCGGCGTCCGCCTCGAGCGAGGCGCTGCGGGTCTCGTCCGGGGAGGCGACGCCGAAGCAGATCGCCGACGCCGTGCGGGAGCACCTCGGGTCGCTGACGGACGCGCAGCCCCGGCAGCGGCTGGGGGCGTCGCTGACGACCGCGCAGAACAAGGGCCGCGCGGCCACGTTCGCCGCGGCGGAGGAGAAGCACAAGGGGCAGAAGGCCGCGCCGACCGTGGCGTACTACGCGAGCGAGAAGAACGACAAGAACACCTGCAAGCCGTGCCGGAAGATCGACGGGAAGTGGCTGGGTAACAGCCTGGCGGAGGCCCTGGCCGAGTACCCGACCGGCGGGTACGTGCGGTGCGAGGGCAGGGACCGGTGCCGCGGGACGTACGTGTCGCGGTGGCGCCCGAAGCAGGTCAAGAAGGACTGACCGCGCCCGCCCGCTCGTACACGGCCCACCCGTCCTCGGTGCGCTCGACGAGCGTGACGCCCATCGGATGCCCGTTCCCGCACGCCGCGTCGTAGTCCACCGCGATCGTGTCGTACGCGTCCGAGCGCAGGGTCCAGGTGCTCCTGCCCCGGTAGGCGCGGCCGCACGTGCACCTGCCGTACCGCGCGAGCATGTCCTGCTCGTCGCCATCCTCGAGCTCGACGATCTGCGCGACGCCTTCGCGGGCGAACCGCTCACGCATCCGGTCGAACGCCAGGTCGATCTCGTTCACTGGTCACGCCCGGCGCGCGGCACCCATCGGACGTCCCAGCGGAACGAGTCCTGCCCCGTCACCGGCCAGCGGTACGGCTGGCCCTCCATCTCCCGCGCCGCGCGCACCAGAGCCGGCACGCGCGCTTCTGCGCGCCGGGCGCGGGCTTCCTTCGACCAGGGAAGCCTGGACAGTAGCCTCCTCGGCGCGGCGGCCCACACCGGCTCCGGTTCCTGACGCAGCCACCCGTCCCGGCTGAGTTGTATCAGCGCGTGAGCCAGCAGGTTCCGGCCGTTCCGGGAGATCGCGACTGCATTGAGCCTGCTGGCGCCCAGGGTGGCGGAGTCCAGCGCTCCTTTCGGGAGGTCGCGGCCCGCCGGCGGCACGAAGTCGTAGACGTTCTCCTCGAGCGACTCGCTCATCCTCTTCCCTCCAGCTTGTCCGGGTGCTCCGGGTGGCTCGCGTACAGCTTGGCCAGCGCGCGGACCGTCCGGCACGGGAACGGCTCCCGGTGATCGTGCAGCCCGGACGGGTCGTAGTTGCCGCAGGCGTCGCAGGACCCGTCGTTCTCATCATGGTCGGCCAGCACCTCGCACAGGAACGCGACCTCGAGCCGGATCCGCGCAGGCTCGCCGCAGTCGCACGTCCCGTCGCGGCGGATCACTCCGCAGCCCAGGTCGTGAACGGTCTCGGCCTGCTCCTGGCGCTCATCCAGGCGGGCGGTGATGAACGCCCTCCAGTCCAGAGCGGCAGGCGCACTGGCGTCGGCCGGTTCCTCGGTGACCTTGATCCGGCCTACCTCGGTGTCGATCGTCCAGGAGCGCTCCCCGCTCAAGACGCCCGCCGCCTTCTGCGCCGGCCGCTCTCACCCCTCGGCCGGGAGATGAAGGACCGCTCGAACGTGACCTTCCCATCCCAGCCCACGCGCGCCCAGCCCGTCGCGCACTCGATGTCCCAGCCCACGTGCTCCCACTGGCGCGCCCGTACGGCTTCGCGTCGCTGCCTGGCCTGCTTGGACCAGGGCAGCCTGGACCGCAGTCCCCTCACACGCTCCTCCTCGGCACACTCCGGCATGCGTCACAGCCGCACACCGACCGGTCCCCGGTGTGGACGTGATGGTCCGGCCACAGGCCGCAGTAGCAAACCCGGACGTTCGCGTCCCTGTGCTGCGTGTACTCGTGCCGGCGACGGCCGCTGGCATACTCGGCGCGCTCGGCCAGCCCCTTCCGGCGCGCCTGGTCCCACGTTGAGTACCATGCGCCGGACATGAGCCAGCGTTGGTTCTCGGGGCGGCGGGGGTCGTAGACGGCCCAGGCCCAGATCTGGTCGCCGTAGGCGTGGCGGCCGGGCATCAGCAGCACGCGGAGGGTGCTGTAGATGTCGGGCGAGGAGAGACCGGTGCCGTTCACGCTCTCACCCTGGTCCGCTCGGCGCGCTGGGCTTCCCATGCGCGCAGGTCGTCCTCGCGGAACCGCAGCTCCCGCCCGAACCTGTGCCCCCGCGGGCCCTTGCCACGGGTCCGCATCGCGTACAGCGCGCCCAGCGACCGCAGCTTGTAGCGCGCGACGACCTCCGGCGCGGTCAGCCACTCCCCGTCAGCCTCGTTCATGCCCGCATTCTGTCAGATATTGAACGACTCAGAAAGCTATCCGAAACCACTGTAAGGAATTGAAAGGAATCGACAGGTTAATCGCCACACCGCATCAACGGGAGCGCTCACGGAAATGTGATCGCCCGGCGTATCCTCCGAGGTGAGACCACCCCTGGAATGGAGGCGCGAAGTGCCGAAGAACGCCCGCTTCGGAAAGCTTCTCAACCGCACCGGCCTCCGCGACAAGCGCCCCCGCGCGCTCCTCCAGACCAACCGCGAGTGGTACCGGCTGACGAATCTCGTCGACGAGGGATTCGCCGAGCTGATGATTTTCGACGAGATCGGGTTCTTCGGTCTCACGGCCGGCAGCCTGGTCGACCAGCTCTCCGCGCTGGACACCCCGCAGATCAACGTGCGGATCAACAGCCCGGGCGGGGAAATCTTCGACGGCATCGCGATCCACAACGCGCTCCGCAGCCACCAGGCGAAGGTGAACGTGCGGGTGGAGGGCATCGCCGCGAGCATCGCCTCCGTCATCGCGATGGCCGGCGACGAGGTCGAGATGGCCCCGCACTCCCAGATGATGATCCACGACGGCATGGGCGTGGCCATCGGGAACGCGCAGGAGATGCGCGAGATGGCCGACCTCCTGGACCGGCAGAGCGACAACATCGCCGCGGTGTACGCGGAGAAGGCCGGCGGCCGCAAGGACTCCTGGCGCAAGAAGATGCGCGCCGAGACCTGGTACACCGCGCAGGAGGCCGTCGAGGCGGGCCTGGCCGACAAGGTCGCCACCCCGCCCAAGCGCCGCACCGGCGAGGAGGTCACTCCCGAGGAGGAGCCGGAGAACGCCTTCCCCGAGGAAGAGGAAGAGGAGCCCGGGGAGCAGGCGCCCGGCAAGAAGGACGGCCCGCCGAAGAAGGAAGCCCCGGGCAAGCCGAAGCCCGGCGACGACGAGGACGAGGACGCGCCCGAAGAGGACGCTCCGGACGAAGACGACGAGGAAGACGAGGAGAAGAAGCCGCCGGCGAAGGCGAAGAAGAAGGCCAAGCCGCCGGCCGCCGAGTTCGACCTGTCGATCTTCAAGTACCCGGGCCGCGAGCACGCGCCCGCGCCGCTGGCCGCGCGCGCCACGCGGCTGATCCCCGACGTCCGGCACGAGCAGCCGGCCGCGCCCACCGACGACTGGGCGGCGCTCACCGCCCACCTTGACGCCAGCAGCGACGAGGACGAGTTCGCACGCCTACGGGAGGCCATGCAGTGACCAGCACGAGGATCCGCCTCAGCCGCGGGCAGCGCGAGCACCTGCTCCGCATGGGCATCGACCCGGCCCGGGCCGGCCGCATCTACAACCGCCGGGCGCCGGTCCTGCCCAAGGACATCACCGTTCCGGACTCGCCCGAGGGGCTGGCCGAGTTCATGGGCGACCCCGGCAAGTACAAGCCCGTCCTGGCCAGCAAGGACACCCTCGAGGCGTTCATCCGCGAGTACGCCAACAAGCTCCAGGGCGACGGCACCAAGCTGCAGCAGCTGGTCGCCGAGCAGACGCAGCGGGAGATGGCGAACTTCCTGCGCGAGGGCGGCATCGAGCGGCTGGACCTGCGCGACAAGGCGCCCGGCCTGGACCCATACTCCGCGGTCGCGGCGAAGAGCCTGCAGAAGCAGGGCCTGTACAACAAGGGCGCGGTCGGCGCGAAGTTCGACGACATGTTCGACACGTCGGGCGAGATGTTCCGGGCGATCTGGCGCGGCAACCCGAACAAGGACTCCGCGGACGTCTCCGCGAAGCTGGAGAAGCTCCGCAACTTCGGCAGCGACATCCCCTCGGACGGCGGGTTCTTGATCCCCGAGCGGCTCCGCAGCGAACTGCTCAAGGTCGCGCTGGAGTCCGCGATCGTGCGGCCGCGCGCCCGCGTCATCCCGATGGAGACGCTGCGGGTCCCGTTCCCGGCGATCGACACCAGCAGCAACGTCGACAGCGTGTACGGCGGCATCGTCGGCTACTGGACCGAGGAGGGCGCGACCCTCACCGAGTCCGCCGCGAAGTTCTCGCGGATCGTCCTCGAAGCGAGGAAGCTGACCGCGTTCACCCGCGTCCCGTCCGAGCTGCTCGCGGACTCGATCATCAGCCTGACGGCGTTCATCGACCAGATGTTCCCGGAGGCGCTCGCCTTCTTCGAGGACATGGCGTTCCTGTCGGGCAACGGCGTCGGGCAGCCGCTGGGCATGCTCAACGGCAACGCCGCGATCAACGTGACCCGGACCGCCAGCGGCAACGACGTCGAGTTCGACGACGTCGTCAACATGTACTCGCGGATGCTGCCGCAGTCGATCTCCCGCGCGGTGTGGATGGCCTCCATCGACACGTTCCCGTCGCTGGCGAAGATGGCGCTGACCCGCGGCACGGACGGCATTGCGTCGCCGGCGATGTGGATGACCGGCGGGCAGGCGATCGGTGCGCCGCCGCTGACGCTGCTGGGCCGCCCGGTGATCTTCACCGAGAAGGTTCCCTCGAGCGGCGCCTCGGGCGACATCAGCTTCGTCGACTGGGGCTTCTACCTGATCGGCGACCGGCAGGCGATGCAGGCCCGCCAGAGCGAGGAGAGGTACTTCGAGACCGACGAGGTCGCGTTCCGCGTGATCGAGCGCGTGGACGGCCGCCCGTGGCTGCAGTCGGCGATCACCCCCGCGAACGCGGGCGACACCCTGTCCCCGATCGTCAAGCTCACCGCCGCGGCCTGAGCGCTGATCCTCCCGTCCTGGGAGAGGAGAGGAGAACGACCAGATGGAAGCGCTCGGACGGCTGTTCAACATCGCGGCAGTGGTGCCCCCGGTCGACCTGTCGGGCGGGGCGCAGACCGGCGCCCGCGTCCGGCTCCGGCAGGGCAGCGGGGTCACGTTCGTGTACGTCGCGGACGCCGGCACCGCCGGCGAGGACGTCGACCTGGACGTCCAGCAGCACAACGCGGCCTCGGCCGGCACGTCGCAGGACCTGGACGTGGTCACCCGCTGGTACTCCAAGCGGGCCACGACCCTCGACAACGACGAGGTGTGGGTCGTGCACGAGCAGGCCGCCGGGTCGGAGATCGACCTGGGCGCCGACGAGGGCGAGAACCAGGTCATCGCGGCCGTGCACGTGAACGCGGCGCAGCTGGCGGACGGGTTCGAGTGGGTGAGCGTGAACACCACCGACTCCGGCACGACCGCCGGGAAGCTCGGCGTGGTGATCGCGATCGTCCACGACCTGCACGTGCAGCGCGCCCCCGAGCTGCTCGGGTCGCAGCTGTGATCAGGGTCTGCATGGACTGCACGACGCGGTACGCGGTGGATCTGCCGCGGTGTCCGCACTGTAGGTCCGAGCGGGGCCGGGTGGACGGGGAGGCGCCGCCCGCGCCCGTCGCCGACGAGCCACCAGCCGAGGTCGAGGCCGGGGGCGCGGTGCCTCCGGGAGGAGCGGGAGAGATGCCGAAGATCAGCAAGCACGGTGGGCCGAGCGACGCCGGGAACCTCACGGCGATCGACCCCGTCCCGGCGCCGGACGCGCCGGCCGAGGAGCACGACGAGCCGCGCGACCAGCCGCCGGCCGAGCCGTCGACCGGCGAGCCCGCGGAGAAGCCGGCCGACAAGCCGGAGCGGGAGGAGGAGTCATCAGCTGGGAGCAGCTCGGAGACATCCTCCGAGAAGCCGCAGACGAAGCCCGAACCGAGCAAGGCCAGCCGCCCGAAGCGTGCCCGGACGACGGCGAGCCGCTCCGCACCGGCCACGACGGACAGCTCTTCTGCCCCTTCTGCGGGTGGCGACCAGACGGACGCTACGTCGCAGACCAGCGCAGATAGCGAGTAGGCCCGCGGCCGCGGACAACTGAACGAGCCCTGATCCTGCCCCCTGCCGGGGGCTGGCCTCAGAAAGCAGAAGGCGAAGGACACGGCGATGGGAATCAGCCGTCCCTGCTACACCAGCAGGGAGGACGTCAAGGCTGCTCTTGACGTCAAGCAGACCGCCCGCACGGACGGGCAGGTCGACCGCGCGATCGAGTCCGCCAGCGACTCGATCGACGGCGGCGTCGACCGCATCGGCGGGCTGCTCAAACGGCGGTTCTACCCCGAGCGCCGTGTCATGACCTTCGACTGGCCCGACCGCAACAGAAGCTGGTCGTGGCGGCTGTGGCTCAACCAGCACGAGATCATCTCCGTCGAGTCGATCACCTCCGGCGACCTCACGCTGAACGCCGGCGAGTACTTCCTCCGCCCCGACGACGGGCCGCCGTTCACGCACGTCGAGATCGACCTCGGCGGCCCCGGGTCCTTCCAGAGCGGCGACTCCCACCAGCGCTCCGTGGCGATCACGGGCCTGTACGGCTTCTCGTCCATCACCGCGCCGGCCGGGACGCTGACCGCCGGGGTCGACGCGGTGCAGACCAGCGTGCCGGTGAGCGACTCGGCCGCGGTCGGTGTGGGCGACGTCGTGCTGACCGGCGGCGAGCGGATGCTGGTCACCGACAAGGCCATGGTCGACACGGGCCAGGACCTCGCGGCCGATCTCGCCGTCTCCACTGCGGCGGTCGCGGTCGCCGTGAGCGATGGTGCCGCGTTCGGCGTCGGGGAGACGATCCTGCTGGACGCCGAGCGGATGCTAATCGTCGACATCGCCGGCAACACGCTGATCGTCAAGCGGGGCTGGGACGGGAGCGTGCTGGCCGCGCACACCACCGGCGCCGACGTGTACGCGCCGCGGACGCTGACGGTGACCCGCGGCGCGCTCGGCACGACCGCGGCCGCGCACTCCTCCGGCGCGGGCGTGTCCCGGCAGGTGTGGCCGGCGCTGGTGCAGGAGCTGGCGACCGCGGAGGCGCTGAACACGCTGCTGCAGCGGCAGTCGGGGTACGCGCGGACGGTCGGGTCGGGTGAGGGCGAGCGGGAGGCGACCGGCGCGGGGCTGGCCGCGATCCGGGAGCTGGCGTACGCGGCGTACGGCCGCAAGGCGCGGAAGCGGGCCGTCTGATGATCCACATTGCCGGGCAGGCCCTCGTCGTCCCCCCGGGGCACATGCGTCAGCGCTGCTCATGGTGCGGCGCTGTCCTGATCGATCAGAACCTCGAGCGCCTGGCGGTGCCGGAAGGCCAGGCGCTGACGCCTGCGCGGTGGGAGTTCGGTGCCCTGGTGGAGGTCGACGGCTCCATGTCCCGGGTCGTGCCCTACGTCGAGGGAGAGCCGCTGCCTGCGGGCGCGTGCGCGCTGGTGGATCCGGAGGTGACGGTCTGATGCCGACCGTGGCGGTGGACTTCGACGGCGTGATCCACGCGTACTCGCGCGGGTGGCAGGACGGCAGCATCTACGACGGGCCGGTCCCCGGCGCGGTGGATGCCCTCCGGCAGCTCATGGAGCAGTGCGCCGTGTTCGTGCACACGACTCGCGAGCCGGAGCAGGTCATGCCGTGGCTCGAGGGCCTCGGGCTCGACGTCACGATCGACGAGCGCTGCGGGCGCTGCCAGGGCATGGGCGGCATCTCCGCCCCGGACGACAGCGAACCGGTTCCGGGCGGCTACTTCTTCGAGGATCCCTGCCAGGGCTGCAGGGGCTCGGGCCTGCTGACGTTCTGGAACGAGCAGGGCCAGGTGCTCGTCACGAACCGGAAGTTGCCGGCGGTCGCGTATGTCGATGACCGGGGCATCCGGTTCGAGTCGTGGGGTCAGGCGCTCTCTGAGCTGGCCGCACGCGAGGGGCTGGGCCTGGGGGTGACGGGCTGATGCTGGACATCGACGTGCGCCTGCGCGGGCCGCTGCTGACCGGCGCCCCTGAGCGGGACGTGGATGCGTTCCTGGCCGACGCCCAGCAGACCGTCGCGAACCAGGCGCTGGCCGACGTCCACCAGATCCTGGACGCCTCCATCCGCAACCCGACGCCGTACTACGAGACGCAGCTGATCGTGCAGCGGCTTGAGCCGGACGTGGTCGTCCACGACCGCGGGATCGTGTACGGGCCCTGGCTCGAAGGGACCTCGTCACGCAACCGCACGACCCGCTTCAAGGGCTACGCCGCCTTCCGGCGCGCCCGAGACAGCGTCGACCGGCAGGTCCCGCAGCTGGTCGCCCACCAGCTCCGCCAGCTCCTGCAGCGGCTGGAGGACTGAGCGATGGACGTCGTCCCGATCCTCGCCGCGCTGGAGTCGCACGCCATGGCGTCCGGCCGGTTCGAGCGCGTGAACCTCCACGAGGCCAAGAGCGCGCCGGGCCCGGGGCTGACCGCGGCGCTGTGGGTCCAGAAGATCCGGCCCTGGGCGGCCGCATCTGGTCTGGACGCCACGAGCGGGGTGGTGACGTTCATGCTGCGGATCTACCAGAACATGCTGGCCGAGCCGCAGGACGCGATCGACCCGACGATCCTCTCCGCGATCGATCATCTCGCGGGCGCCTACTCCAACGACTTCACGCTGGACGGCCTGATCCGCAACGTCGACCTGCTCGGGGCGAGCGGCGAGTCGCTGTCGGCGCAGGCCGGCTACATCAGCATCGACCGGCAGCTCATGCGGGTCATGGACCTCACGATCCCTTGCATCGTCAACGACCTCTGGGAGCAGGCGCCATGATCGATCCGCCGGTGATCACCGTGACCAGCACGATCATGGACGGCACGGTCGTGCGGTGGTTCCGCAACCTGGGCGAGGCGGAGCTGCAGCAGCCCGTCCTGGCCGCGTCCCGGCACGGCGTGAGCGTCCACGCCCCGTACCTCACCGACATCGCGGACACGTGGGTCGCCGACGCCCGGCGCGCGCACGAGGAGCTGCGCCGGGACCGCCGGGCGAACATGACCGGCTGGGCGACTCACCAGCAGCGCGAGGTCACCGGGTTCCGGTCGGGGCCGCTCGAGCCGATCAAGAAGAAGGAGGGCTGACGTGGCCAAGCAGAGCGGACTCGGAGACAACTTCTACCTGGGCGGCTACGACCTGTCCGGCGACGTCGGCGCGCTCGGCCGGATCGCGGGCGGGCTGGCCGGCACGCAGGACGTGACCGGGATCAACGCGCACGCGTTCGAGCGGACGGGTCTGCGCCGCGACGGCGGCATCGACTGGACCTCGTTCTTCAACCCCGAGCGCGCCAGCGACGACCCGCCGAACACCGAGGACCGGGCGCACGCGGTGCTGTCCACGCTGCCGACGACGGACCGGACGATCACCTACTGCCGCGGCACGGCGCTGGGCTCGCCGGCGGCGTCCCTGATCGGGAAGCAGCTGTCCTACGACCCGACGATGGCGGCGGACGGGTCGCTGACGATCGCCGTGCAGTCCGTCCCGAACGGCTACGGGCTGGAGTGGGGACGGCTGCTGACGGCCGGCCCGCGGACGGACACCGCGGCAACGAACGGCCCCTCCGTGGACTTCGGGCTCGGCTCGAGCGGCACCGGGCCGTCCGAGTTCGGGCTGCAGGCGTGGCTGCACGTGTTCGCCTTCACCGGCACCGACGCCACGATCACGCTCCAGGAGTCCGGCGACAACGGCGCCGCCGACTCCTGGGCGGCGGTGACCGGGGGCGCGTTCGCGCAGGTGACGTCGGGGCCGGGCGCGCAGCGAATCCAGACCGCGCGCGACCAGACCGTGGAGCGGTACCTGCGGGTGGCCACCTCGGGAACGTTCAGCGAGCTGGTGTTCGCGGTGGTCGCCGTCCGCAACGACACCCTGGTGGAGTTCTGATGCAGAGGCAGCCGTTCAGGATCGCGCCGCAGGGGCCGGTCGGGGCCTACCAGACCTACCAGGTAGGGCAGCGGTCGGACGCACGGGTCAAGACCGCCTGCGAGGACGCAGGATGCCTCGCATGGCGGTACGGGTGGCGGTCGGAGTTCGACGAGTCCACGCCGCTCGGTGCCCAGCAGGCCCGGTACGTCCGCTACGGGTCCGGCAGGACGTTCCGTGAGCAGCGGACCGGCGCCGGGATCACGGTGTTCTCGTTCGAGCCTGGCCAGCGCTGTTTCCGCGAGCACTACACGAGCCCGGAGACCTACCTGGTCCGGCGCGGGGACTGGCGCCGCAGCCTCGGCGTGCTGCGCCAGCACGTGAACGCGGCGGACTTCGTGGAGGACTTCGGCGAGCACCAGCAGCGGCTGGTCGACCAGAGAGAAAGGGGCTGACCATGGCCAAGCAGTCAGGTATCGGGTGGACGTCGTGCGCGGTGGACGACTCCTCCGGCACCCCGCGGGAGATCAGAAACGGATGCACCAACCTGCAGTTCGCAACGCCGCGGACGGTGCAGGACGTGACCGGCCTCGACAAGAGCGCGATCGAGCGGATCCTGCTCCTCGCGGACTTCTCGATCACGCTGAACGGCGTCTTCGACCCGGCCGCCAACGCCAGTCACGACGTCTTCAAGACCGTCCCGTCCACGTCGGTGAACCGGACGACCACGCTCACGATCGCCGGGCAGACGCTCGCGAACGAGGTCCTGTACACCGACTACCCGCTGACCCGCGCGGCCGGCGGAGAGTTCACCTGGGCGGTGCCGGGCGTCCTCGCGGACGGCACGGTCCCGACCTGGGCGGCGGCCTGATGGGCTACGTACGGAGCCGGTACCTGCGGTTCGTGTTCGACGAGACCACGGACCCCGCGCTGGCGGGCCTGGAGATGCGGACCCAGCGGCTGTCGAGCGAGACGGTACTGGAGCTGGTGCAGCTCAAGGAGGCCCGCGAGGACGGCGTCACCGACCGGGACATCATCGAACGGCCGTTCGAGATTCTCGCGGATGTCCTCGTGTCCTGGAACCTGCAGGAGGAGGACGACGAGGGCAACGCCGTGGACGTGGAACCCACCCGCGACGCGCTGCTGTGCGACCTGCCCTGGGCGACCAAGCTCCTGAAGGCGTGGATGAGAGCGGTCAACGGGATCTCGAATGACCTGGGAAAAGACTCGCCCTCTGGCGAGACCTCGGTCCCCGAGCCATCGCTGCCGATGGAACCCCTCTCGCCAAGCCCCCAGAGCTCGCTCGTGCCGAGCTGATCCTCGGCCTGTGCGATCGCTTCAAGTGCCTGCCCAGCCAGGTGCTGGCCGAGGATTCCGAGCTGCTGCAGCTGCTGGAGATCGAGGCCGTGGCCCGGCCGCTGGAGGAAGAACAGTCTGACCCGTACGGAGACGCCGAGGAGGTGAGCGGATTTGGCGAATGAGATCGAGATCCGTGTCACCTCCACGAACGCCTCGAAGCCGGGGTTCGCCGACGTCACCCGGGACGCCCGGACCATGGCAGAGGGCGTTGCCCGGGAGGCGGGCCGGGCGTTCGGCTCGATGACCTCCGAGGCTCACCGGGCCGGGCAGGAGGTCTCGGAGGCGGTCGGGCGGGCGTTCAACGAGCTGACCTCGGAGGCCCGCGAGGGCGGGCAGGAGGCTGGCCGGGCGCTGACGCGCGAGCTGGAGCAGTCCCTGGACCGGACCGAGCAGGCCGCTCGGGACGCCGGGCAGGACGCGGGGAGGGCGTTCACGAGGGGCGCCACCGAGCGGATGCGCGACGCCCGCGGCCGCTTCGTGTCCGCGGGTGAGGACGCCGGCGAGGGCTTCGGGGACGGCGCGGAGGACTCGGGGCGCGGCCGGATGCGGGGGCTGGCCGGCAGCCTCGCGACGACGCTGCGCGCGGCGCCGTGGGCCGCGGCCGGCCTGGCGGTCGGCGCGCTGATCCTGGAGGGCATCCAGGGCGCGATGGAGGCCGAGACCGCGACGGCCTCCCTGCAGGCGCAGCTGGGCGAGTTCGGCGCCGAGGGCGAGCGGCTGGCCAAGTCCGCCGGCAACCTGTTCCGCGACGCCTACGGCGAGAGCCTCGGCGAGGTGAACGAGGCCATCGTCGCCGTGGTCACCTCGATCCGCGGGATGCGTGGCGCGAACGCGTCCGCGGTGGAGGACATGACCTCCAAGGCGATGGCCCTGGGCGAGGCGTTCGGGGTGGAGGTCGCCCGCGCCGTCCAGGTCGTCGGGCAGCTGGTCAAGACGAACCTGGTCAAGGACGCCGACGAGGGCATGGACCTGCTGACGGCGGCGCTTCAGCGCGTCCCGTCCGCACTGCGCGACGACCTGGTCGACGCGCTCGACGAGTACGGCCCCTTCATGGAGCAGATCGGGATCAAGGGGCAGCGCGCCTTCAACATCCTGGTCGCGGCCTCCGACAAGGGCATGTACGGCCTCGACAAGGCCGGCGACGCGTTCAAGGAGCTGACGCTCAAGATCGCTTCGGCGGCGCCGGACGTGGATGCCGCCCTCCGCGGCATCGGCATGACCCAGGCCCAGGTGCAGGACGCCTTCGCCAAGGGGGGCGAGGAGGGCCGCCGGGCGTTCGAGAAGATCGTCAAGGGCCTGTTGGCGATCAAGGATCCGGGCGCGCGGGCGGAGCAGGCCATCGCGCTGTTCGGCACGCCGCTCGAGGACCTCAACACCAAGGACATCCCCGCGTTCCTGCGCGGGCTGATCGACACCAAGGACCGGCTCGGCGACGTCGAGGGCGCCGCGGGCAAGGTCGGCGACCGGCTGCACGACACCGCCCAGACCCGGATCACCTCCTTCACCCGCACGCTCAAGGGCGAGCTGGTCGACTTCCTCGGCGGGACCGTGCTGGGCAGCCTGGAGGAGTTCACCGACGAGGCCGGCGAGGTCTTTGAGGAGTGGTTCTCCGGCAACTCCGAGATGTCGGAGGAGCTGCGGGCGACCTGGGAGAAGTTTGGCGAGACCTTCGGCGAGATCTTCGATGACATCAAGGAATGGATCGAGGAGAATCGCGACGAGTTCGAGGATTGGGGCGAGAAGCTCGCCGATATCGTGACCTACATCGCGGAAGCGGTGCAGGCCGGGCTCGATATCGTGCTCGAATTGTGGGAGAAGTTCGGCCCGACGATCTTGGAAGTCGTAGGGGTCGTAGCGGAAACTCTGATCGGCTGGTGGCGGGGCCTGTTCCGCACCCTGAAAGGCGTATACGAAACTTTCGCTGGCCTCTTCACGGGCGACTGGGAGCGCATGTGGGAGGGGATCAAGGACATAGCGGCCGGGCTCGGTGAGGCCATCTGGTCCGTGATCAAGGGCGCGTTTGGCCTGATCGTCGCTACCTTCCGGGGTACCTGGCGGCTGATCGGCGGCATCGTGAAGGGCTACCTCGACGATGTGAAGGAAATCGCGTCCAAGGCGATGAATTGGCTAAGCGGCGTTTTTGATCGCTTCTTTGATCGAGCCAAGAAGGCTTGGCGGAATGGCGTCGCTGCACTTAAGTCGATTTGGCGGGGAATTCAGTCGGCAACGCGCGACCCCGTTAAGTTCGTAGTGGACGTGGTATACAATAACGGAATTCGGAAAGTGTGGAATTTCGTAGCCGGAATCGCCGGAATGAAGCAGCTCGACCGGCTCTCATTCCAGGACGGCGGCGTAGTCGACGTCCGAAAGGGAGGCGTCGCCCCGGGCTTCTCCGCCCGCGACAACCGCCTCGGCCTGTTCCGCGACGGCGAGGGCGTGCTGGTGCCCGAAGCGGTCCAGTCGCTGGGCCCGGGGTTCATCCACGCCGCGAACAAGGCCGGCCACAGGGCGAAGGACCTCATGTTCGGCGGCGACCCGGGCACCCGCAGCGGCCGCATCCCCGGGTTCCAGTTCGGCGGGATCGTCGGCGGGATCAAGGACGCGATCGGCCGCGGCATCGACTGGGCCAAGGGCGCACCGAAGCTGCTGGTCGACAAGGGCATCACCGCGTGGGCGTCCAAGGTGCTCGAGCCGGGCAAGGGCGATCCGGGCGGCCGCGGCTGGTGGGGCAGCGCGATCGGCCGGCTGCCCCGCAAGATGATCGGCGAGTTCATCGGCTGGGTGAAGAAGAACCTGGAGGACCTGTTCCAGGGCGGCGGCGACTTCGGCAAGGCGCTCGCTTGGGCGAAGAACCAGGCTGGCAAGCCGTACGTGTGGGGCGGCGTGGGCCCGGGGGGCTACGACTGCAGCGGGTTCATGTCGGCGATCACCAACGTGATCCGCGGCGACAACCCGTACAGCCGGCTGTTCACGACCTTCTCCTTCTCCCCGAACCGTGGCACCGCGGGGTTCGTGCCCGGGGCCGCGTCCGACTTCCGGGTGGGCGTGACGAACGCGGGCGTCGGCCACATGGCGGGCACGCTGAACGGCGTCAACGTGGAGAGCCGCGGGAGCGCGGGCGTGGTTGTCGGCAGGGCGGCGCGCGGCGCGAACGATGGCCTGTTCAACATGCGGTTCGGGTACCGCGGCAAGGCCGACAACGGCGCTGTGCTCTCGCCGGGCTGGAACGAGCCGCTGTACAACGGCACCGGCACGCTCGAGGAGCTGCGGCCGGTCGACCAGCTGCCGCGCGAGCTGCACATCAACGTGTACATCGACAACCACGGCGTCATCGGGTCCCAGGTCGACGTGCAGAACATGTTCGTGCGAGTCCTGGAGGAGCTGGTCCGCCAGGGCCGCCTGGACACCATCGTGCAGCAGGCGGTGGGCTCGTGATCGCGTTCCGCGGGAAGGGCGACAACAGCACGCTGACGGCGGCCAGCCTGGCGATCACCCCGCACGCGAGCACTGTCGCCGGCGACCTCATGCTCGCGGTCGTCACCGTCCGGACCGGCAACTCGTTGGACAACGCGATCACCCCGCCGGGTGGCTGGTCGCTCATCGATGGCGGCTACGACGCCGGTACGCCCGGCGTGCGCTGCAACACCTACCGCAAGACGGCGGGCTCCTCGGAGGGGGCCGCGTCCTTCTCCTTCGGCACCAGCAACGAGGCGTGCGGGTCGATCCTGTCCTACTCGGGAGTGAACACCTCCTCCCCGGTCCACGTCTCGGCCGTGGACGTGCAGGTCGCAGGATCCACGGCCAGGTCGACGCCGAGCATCAGCGTCAGCGAGTCCGGCTGCTGGGTCGTCTCCTACTTCGCCGACCGCTCCGGCTCCACCTGGACGGGCCCGGACACCGAGCGGTCGGAGGTGCGGGTGCCGGCCACCTCGGCGAGCCAGGTGGTGTGCGACTCGGCCGCGGCGGTCGCGGCCGGGTCGGTGTCCCGCTCGGCGACGGCGTCGGCGTCGACCTCGGTCGCGGTGAACGGGATCATCGCGCTTCGGCCGGCTGCTGCTCCCGGTGCGGTTCCGCCGCCGCCCGGCCTTCCCCGATCGCTCCGAACCCTGCTGACGAGGTAGCCCATGCTGTATTCCGCGCAGTTCAACGAGGTCTCGGTCTCGGCCGAGCAGGATCTGTTCGAGCTGGTCGCGCCGAGCGACGCGGTCGTGGTCGTGCATCAGATCGTGTTGTCGCAGCGTTCGGACGTCGGGGACGCGCAGGAGGAGGGCCTGAACATCCTCCTGCGGCGGGGCGCGACGACGTCGGGGAGCGGCGGGTCGAGCGCGACGCCGGCGTCGCTGCAGGCCGGGTCGTCGCTGGCGGGCAGCACGGTGGAGGTCAACAACACCACCAAGGCGCAGGACGGCACGATCGCGACGCTGCACGCGGAGGCGTGGAACGTCCGGTCGCCGTTCATTTGGCTGCCGCCGCCGGAGCTGCGGATCTACCTGTCCCCGGGGCAGCGGCTCACGGTCGAGCTGGACACCGTCCCCAACGACGCGATCGTCGCCAACGGCGTCATCTACTTCGAGGAGCTGGGCGGCTGACCATGGCCCGTTTCTCCTCGCCGTCGCGCAGCTCCCGCCGTGGGGTGTACCGGGAGCCGTCCCGGCTGGCCTACCAGCAGCGGCAGCGGCGCCCCCAGGTCCGCACCTGGACGCGTCCCGTGCAGGGCGTGGTGTGGACGGTGGAGGTCGACTGGGACGGCGACGGGTTCGGGACCACCCCCGAGGACGACATCACCGCCGATTTCCTGCACCGCGCCAGCCCTACCTTCGAGTTCGGTCGGGACCAGGAGCGCTCGCTGTCGCCGATGACGTCCGGCCGCGGGAACGGCGAGATCGACAACCGCTCCCGCCGGTACTCCCCCGACAACGTCGACTCGCCGCTGCACGACAGGATCCTCCCGGCGCGCCCGTTCCGGTTCCAGGGCAGGTTGAACGGCGTCAACTTCACGATCTTCCGCGGCCAATTCGACGACTACAAGCTGCGCGTTCGGCAGGACCAGCGCAGCGTGCAGATGTCCGTGCTGGACCCGATCGCGATGCTCAAGGGCACCAGCATCTCCACGCGGCTGTACAGCGGCATCCGGACGGGCGAGGCCATCGGGTACGTCCTGGACGCGCTCGGTGTCCCCGAGGACGCGCGGGACCTCGACCCTGGCGCCACGGTGATCCGCTGGTGGTGGGAGCACGATCGGGACGCGTTCAGCGCGATCTCGGACCTGATCGAGTCGGAGGGGCCCGGCGCGACGCTCCACGCAGACGAGGCCGGCCGGTACGTCTTCCGCGACCGCCACCACCGGCTCCTGAACGAGGCGTCGACGCTGCCGCAGGCGTTCTTCGAGCCGGGCACCGACCTCACCCCGGAGGACATGGAGCTGGACCTGGGGTGGCGCGACATCATCAACGCGATCTCGATCAAGGTCGAAGAGCGCGAGCCGGCCAAGAACGTCGAGGTGGTGTGGGAGTCCGAGGACGCCCGCTCGATCGGCTCCGGCGAGACGATCGAGCTGACCGTCGAGCTCAACGATCCGCTGTGGGATCCCGTGCCCGGCTACAACTACCCGACGCTGGACTACGTCCTGGTGGCCGGCGAGTACCCGGTGCCGGAGATCGTGCAGATGTCTGCCCAGTCGTACAAGATCACCTTTTCGGGGCTCTTCGGCGCGGGCGTGATCTCGAACATTCAGATGTTCGGGCAGCCGGTCGAGGTCGCGCGGTCCTTCCAGGTCGAGTTGGCCGACCAGGCGTCCATCGACAAGTACGGGCACCGCGACCCCGTCCAGCACAAGGCGCCGTGGGCGGGCGTCCACGACGCGCAGGCCATCGCGGAGCTGGTGCTGGGCGCGCGGGCCGAGCGGCTCCCGACCGCGACGATCACGCTGATCTCCGGGACGCGGGAGTCCTCGCCGCTGCTGCTGCAGCAGCTGAGCCGGAACCTGTCGGACCGCGTCCACATCCGCGAGCCCGAGAGCTGTGTGGACTACGGCTTCTACCTCCAGCGGATCAAGCAGCGCATCTCCGATGGCGGAATGTTGCTGACCACCGATTTCACGCTGGAGAAGGCAGCGACGCAGGCCGCGAACGTCTTCCGGTTCGACGATGCCGATCACGGGTTCGACCGCGGTGTGTTCGCCGCGACCGGTCTGGATGACCCACAGACCCTGTTCATCTTTGATCGGGCCGGCCGCGGTTTCGGCGACGGTCTGTTCGCGAGTTAGGAGGCGACGATGGGAGAGCTGGAGCTGTACGCGCCGCAGCTGGTAGAGCGGGCGCGGCGCGAGCTGGCTCGTCAGCAGGCCGCCGAGCTGGTCGCGGTGGGCCAGCAGGCCGCGCTGGAGTTGATCGCGCAGGGTCGCGTGTCGCTGACGATGGTGGAGCCCACGAACTTCGTGGCCGCGCGAGTGCAGGCGGGCGAGTGGATCGCGGACTGCCCCGCGCCGGACTGCCAGAACGCGGAGTTTGTGTCGGAGAAGGACCCGCGCCGGCGCGGAGTGGCGGGCTCACGTTGGCTGCCTTTCCTCGAGTTCGTCTGCACGGTGTGCGGTGCCCGGTGCCCGATCCAGTGGCCGGCCGATGCCGAGGAGATCATTGCGGTGTTGGATAGGCGACCGAATCCGATGACGAGGAATTGGTGGCCGGCGGGCGCGAAGCTGGCGGTTTTGACGGGGACACCGACTGGTCAGACGGTGGCGGATCTGCTGGCCGAGAACGCAGAACACGGGGTGCGGTAATGGCGTGGAGTTCGCCGATGACGGCGGTGGCGGGCGCCGCTTACACCGCCGCGCAATACAACCAGAACACCCGCGACAATCTCATGGAGACGGGGCCGGCCAAGGCGACCGCGGCAGGGCGGCTGCTGGTGACCGGCGGCGCCAACTCCTTGGTCGAGCGGGAGATCACGCAGCAGAACGTGGCGACGTCGCAGACCACGGGCAGCACGTCGTTCACCGACCTGACCACGGTGGGCCCGGTATCGACCGCTGCGACCGGGCCGATAGCGCTGGTCTGGTTCGCGGCGCAGATGTCCAACTCGGGTGCGACCGCGGTGACGCAGTGCGCGGTGGACGTCTCGGGCGCCACCACCCGCGCGCCGGAGACCACCGCGGACCTGTACATCGACGGTCTGGGCGCCAATCAGGCCATTCGCGCGAGCACAGTGCATCTGTTCTCCGGCCTCACCCCGGGGACGCAGTCCTTCAAATTGCAATACAGGGTTGGGTCGGGGACGGGCACTTTCTATGACCGCTCAGTCGGCGTTATGGCGCTCTAGAAAGGAAGGCACAATGCAGCTGACCACGGATCCGTTCTACTTCTCGTACCGTTTCGACCGCACGCCCACCGACGATGGCCGGGAACTCGAGGTCAGCGCGGCATACCCGAACCCGGACGGGTGGCTGACGATCCCGTGGAACAACCACGTCACCAGGCCCGTGGATCCGGCCGCGCCGGCGCCCACGGTGGGCGGGTGGACGCTGCTGCACGGGCCGGCGGTCTTCCAGATCACCGCGGAGATCGGGCTGATGGACCCGACGCCGCTGGCCTCGGCGCACATCGGCCTGGCCGACGTCGACCAGGACGGCCAGGTCGTCGCCGGCCGCAACGCCTGGGAGTGGGAGATCGCAGAGAAGGAGGGCAACACCGCCCACCTGAACGGGACCTGGTGCGGGAACCTCGCGGCCGGCCGGCGGCTGTGGCTGCGCTGCGACTACTGGCACGCCCCGGCGCCGGCGCTGATGTACAGGGCGAACGTGACCGGGATCTACTGGCGGCCGCCGGCGCCGCCGCAGGAGTGAGCATGGCCGACATCGACAAGGACCCTGCGGTGATGAGCGCGCAGGGGCACACGGAGCCGATCGAGTCCTACCAGGGCGGGCAGGCGCTGCAGGCCGGGCTGGTGGTGACGGTCGGGCCGGACTCCGAGACGTGGACGGTGGTGCGCGTCGACCCGCTGGACGGCGTGTTCCATCTCCGGCGGGCCTGAGAGGAGGTCCGTTGCCCGATGCCAACATGCCCGATGCCAACGGCCCAACGAACGGTGAGCTGTACCGCAACGTCAAGGAACTCAAGCAGGACCTGCGCGAGCGCGACGCGGCCAAGGACAAGCGCATCGACACGCTGTCCAGCGACCTGTCCCAGCGGATGGACCGCAAGGTCTCGACGGAGCTGTTCAACGCGCACCTGGAGTCCGACAAGCGCGAGAAGGACGAGCTGCGCGAGGAGGACAGCGACCTTCGTGAGCAGCTGCGGCGGTGGCAGGAGCGCAGTGCGGCTGATCGGCGGTTGGCGGTGATCGCGCTGTTCACGGCCGTGGCGGCGCCGCTGCTGACCTCGTACCTGCGCTCGAAGGGGGCCGCCCCGTGAAGGATCGGGAGCCGCTGGCCGGGCCGAGTTCGCGGCGCGTGATCGGTCAGGCGCTTATGGCCGCGGTCGTGCTGTCGCTGGTGCTGGGGCTGCTGTCGTGGATGCAGTGGCGGCAGCAGGACCAGATCGATGTGCTGTCGGGGCAGGTGCGGGAGCTGGGCGGGGTGCCGCTGGTGTCTCCGGCGCCGTCCCGCCCGGGCACGTCTCCGCGGCCTGGCCCGTCCGGGCCTTCGGGCGCGGCTGGGCGGGACGGCCGGGACGGGCGGACGCCGTCGACTGCTCAGGTCTCGGCGGCGGTCGCGCGGTATCTGCGCGAGCATCCGCCGCCGCGCGGCCGCGCGCCGACGATGGCGGAGATCATCACCGCGGTGACCGGGTACCTGCGCGCGAACCCGCCGCCGGCCGGGCCGTCCGGCCCGCCGGGTGAGGACGGCGAGGACGGCGCCCCGGGCCGGGACGGGCGGGACGGGCCGCCGCCTTCGGAGGAACAGGTGCGCGCGGTGGTGCAGGCGTACCTGGAGTCCAACCCGCTCAACTGCCCGACCGGCTCGAGCATGGGCCGGTTGAGCGTGGTCACCACGGGCGGCACGCGGGAGATCGTCGTGTGCGTGGAGGAGGGAGCAGCATGAAGTTTCAGGACCGCGGCACGTTCGGGTGGGGCGAGTCCGGGGGCGCCTACGCGACCCCGCGCTCGGGGATCGTGATCCACTACGACAGCGCCAACCAGGGCCTGGCGGGCAAGTCGCACGAGGCGTGCGTCTCGTACTGGAAGCGCACGCGGCAGTTCCACATGAACACCCGCGGGTGGCTGGACATCGGCTACACGGCCGCAGCGTGCGTGCACGGATATGTGATGGAGGGCCGCGGCCTCAACAAGGAGCAGGCGGCGCAGCCGGGCGGCAACGCCAGCTGGTACTCGATCACCTTGATGAGCGGTCCGGACGAGGATCCCACGGACGCGCAGATCCAGGCGGTGCGGGAGTTCCGCGCGTGGCTGATGGACGAGCACGGCGTCGACGGCGCCGTGCGGGGGCACCGCGACTTCATCTCCACCAGCTGCCCGGGCGACCGGCTGTACCGGCTGGTCCAGGACGGAACCTTCGGCCAGGCGCCGAGCGAGGAGGACGACGACATGCCCGACTACATCAGCGTCTCCACCAGCCAGGAGAAGGAGCTCCCGGCGGGCGAGTGGGTCACGCTGGACTTCGACAACGAGCACAGCGACGCGGCGCACCATCACTGGGACCGGGGAGGGCCCTCGGTGATCGAGGGCCCGGCCCGCTACGCGCTGACCGCCAATCTCAAGATCGAGGGCTTGGAGCCGGGCACCGAGCTGCAGGCGCGCGCGATCGAGCGGGACGACGACAGCGGCGACGTCGAGGGCGGCCCGATCGCGGAGTACGTCGCGAGCGGCGGCGCGACGTTCGTGCACTACCCGGTGCCGGCCGCGGCGGTCGGCAAGGGCGCGCGGGTGCGGGTGCAGGTGATCCAGTACGGCGAGGTGGCTGGCCGGGTCGTGTCCGCATCGGTGAAGGCGCTGGCCTGGCGTACGTGACCTGGCGATTCGCGAATCGCGAATCGTGAACTTCCTGTTTCGCGACCTGAAATGAGGAGACACGTGAACCAGCAGCCCACCCTCGGCCGCATCGTCCACTACCGCGGCAAGGAGGGCCTGCACGCCCTGCGCGCGGCCATCGTCACCGCCGACGTCCGCACCCTCGATCCGCGCGGCGTAGAGGCCGGGACCGTCCCTCCGCTCGACAGCGAGTACCACGTCCACCTCTGGGTCTTCACCCCCGGCGAGGCAGGCGGCTTCCCGGAGTTCAACGTGCCAAGCGGGGAGCCCCACGAGCACCAGTCCGGCCAGGAGCTCCCGCCGGGCACCTGGGGCTGGCCGCCCCGAGTCTGACGCGCTCCGGGATCCTCCCGGGGCTTTTCAGCGTGAAGGAGCAAGTCATGCAGGTGCCGAAGATCCTGAACCCGAAGCTGGAGCCAGCCGCGATCGGTGCGGCCGCGGCCGCGGTGTACGCCGCGGTGGCGATGGTCGTGCGGTGGCGATCCGGCGGCGGCGTGCTCGAGCAGGACGTCATCGTGGCCGCGGTCGTCGCGGTGTACGGGCTGTACGTGCGGGCGAAGGCGACGCCGGTCGCGGACCCGCACGACAAGGCGGGTCGGCCGCTCACGCCCGATGAGCCGACGCCCGGGAACCGGCTGGCCGGCTGACCGGGGCCGGCCGTAGGCTGGGGGCCTCTGAACGGGTCCCTGGCGACCTGGCGTCGGCTTCTGCGGAGGTCGACCTCTCCCACACGGGAACGGCCCGCTCTACCGCTGAGGCGGAGGGCGGGCCGTTCTCGTGCGCGGCAGGCTGCTCATGCCAGCCATGTGAGCGCGGCCGCGTTGATGAGCAGGTGCATGGTGTTGTCGATGACGATCCGCATCATGTGCGCGATGCCGGGCGGCGTGCCCGGTCCGGAGCCGAGATTGGCGGTGATGGCGGAACGGTCCGGACGCTGGCCGGGCGGCGCCATCTGCTCGGTGGCCCACCGCACGTACCGCGCGAGCTGGTAGCGGTCGATCACGATGTGTGTCACGCAGATGACCGCCAGCGCCGCCGGCGAGAGGGTGAGCACCAGGAACGGGAGCGTGTAGGTGACGCCGTGCACGGTCGCCGGCCACCACCGTGTCTTCTTGCGCTCCGCCATCCAGCCGGATTGCAGGACGTAGTCGCCCACCAGGTGCGCGAGGATGATTTCGCCGATCACGTGGAGCCTCCTGGCTGACGCGGCGGGGTTTGTCCAGGTAGCCTGGTTGATGTCTCGGTAGACCAGTTTCCGGCGCGGTAGAGAAGCGGGGGGGGGGC
>NZ_JBGNUR010000001.1:497890-1373926 GCF_041951345.1 Actinomadura sp. 21ATH
CCTGTTCCCGGCGCGTTCGCGATGCGGCCCATCCGGGGGGGGGGATGGGCCGCTTCGTTGTGTGCCGGGCTCAGTAGCGGCGCGACGCCCCGGGCGGCAGCCCCAGCGACTTGGGGACTGCGGCCATGGCCTGGTCGACGTCGCCGATCACCGCACGTGCGCGGCCGCGGCGCCACCACCAGTAGGAGCCGGCGCCGTCGTCGCTCCAGATCACGCAGCGGCGCCGGCGAAGGCGCTGGAGCGCGCCGCGGCGGCTGATCCACAGGCGCTCCCCGGGGTGGTCGGGGACGTCGTACTCGACGATGATCCTCAGCTGGGGATACTGCTGCTCCAGCTCCCACCGCAGGCTGGCGATCGGGTGCGAGGGCTCGCGGAGCATGGGCCTGGTGCGGTGCCGCGGGGTCATGACGCGGTCCCCGGGGTGCCGAGGAGGCGGGCGATGGAGTCGAGGACGGTGGGAAGGTCGTCGAGCCGGCCGAGGCTCCGGCCTGCCTCGGGACCGTCGCGCCAGAGGTAGGCGTCGCCGTCCGGGGCGACGCCGAACGGGCCGGTCGGCCCGTACCGGACCTCGAGCCACCGCTGCGGCAGCTCCCGGACAGGCCACAGCTCGTGCATCGGGCTGTACTCGATGGGCCGGGCCCGGACGGTGGGAAGCTGGCGGCGCACCTCGGCGTGCAGCCGGTCCACCGGCCCGAACACATCCCGGCGCTGCTCCAGCTCGGGACGGACCTGGTCGAGCACGTGGGGGGTATCTCGCATGATCGCCTCCTGAAGGGGGACCGCGCGGCGCCTACCCACCGGGGAGGCAGGACATGGCGCCGCGCGGCGTTGGGCCCCGCGCCCCTGTGGTTGCGTCGTCCACAGGGACGCGGGAGGTCAGGTGAGCAGCAGCATCCGCCGGGCCACGACGACTTCGGGGTGCTCGGTGCCGGTCTCGACGTAGACCTCGCGGACCTTGCCGCTGCGGTCGCGTCCTCGCCACCAGCCGCGCTGCTGCGGCCGGGCGTAGAACGTCGACAGGATTCGCTCGTCCTCGCGGAGGTCGAGCACGAAATAGATGCCGTCGCCCAGCGTGCTGAGCTTCATGTGATCGGGGAGTTCGGGGAGGTCGCTCATGACCGCGGCCACCAGACGATGTCGCCATCTTCCGTGCGGCGCGCCCGCGCCAGCTCCTCCATTACGACGTAGGCGCCGGCGCCGTCCGGGGTGACCCTGCGCACGCTGCCCTCGGAGCCGTGAGGCGCGGACCCGAGCGCGTCCAGGAGCCCCTCAGCGGCCTTGCCCGCGTCGCTGCTGACGCCGGCGCTGTGCTCCAGGGTCCAGTCGTAGACCTGCACAGGCGCGCCGGCCAGGAGGGCGATGACACGCACGTCGGCGGGATTCATGGCTGCGGCTGGTCGAGCTTGAGGGCGGCCGGGATGAGGACGCGGAGGCGGTCGGGGCTGGCTGCGTCGAGCATCGTGACGCCCTCTTCCTCGAGGATGAGGGTTCGCTGGGCGATCCAGGGGCGGTGGCGGTCGGGGAAGTAGGAGAAGCGCCAGCGGGGGAAGTCGGCGCGCAGGGCCTTGAGGGCTGCGAGGTCGTCAGCGGTAGTGGGTGTTTCCGCTCTGCCGCGGCAGGGAGTGGTCATGGTTGCTTCGTCACCTCCTCGAGGAGGTCACGGAGTGCGGGGATGGTGGAGGCTCGCAGCTGCTGGTGCTGCCCGTCTGCGCCGGGCGTGATCGCGCGCGCCATCCAGTCGCCGTGCCGGCCTTCAGGGAGCAGCTCGCGCCAGATCTCCCAGGCGTGCCCGTAGTCCGCGATCAGCTGTTCTGAAGCTGACGGGCGGGGTGGTTTGTCCACTGTCGTGTCCATCTCCGGCTCCATGACCTGATGGGATGCCGGTGACGGTACGCAGCGTCACACGCCAGTAACAGATACGGGGCGCGGTAGTTTCACCGCGCCCCGCCGAGAAGTACCACGCTCCGTGGTAGTCAGGGTTCCACGTCCATGAAGTCGGCCAAGTTGATCATGTCCTCGGAGGGCATCCGCGGCCGCGACTCCAGGATCTCCCGGGTGATGTCCCGCCCGTACTGCTGGTACCGCAGCCACGCCGGATGCTCCCGCCGGATCGTGTTCATCAGCTCCGTCGCCTTCTCCGCCTGGCCCGTCTTGACCAGCGCCCGAGACACGTCGAGACGGTGCCGGTCCCACCCGGAGGTGTTGCCGGCGCCGACGTCGCGAGGGACCTCGCGCGCCAGTTCCAGCGCCCGGTCGGGGCGGTCGTCCAGCAGCTCGATCTCCGGCCCCATGAGCGCGGGGGTGAGCGGCCCGAACGCCACGTGACCGGCGAGGTCCTGGCGCTGGTGACGGAGCCGGGCGCCGGCGGTCATCGCGACCGACACGTACTCGCGGGCCTCCTCGGGACGGTTGTTGCGGGCGGCCGCGCTCGCGGCGCGCAGCAGGAGGTAGCCCCAGCCGGACAGCTGGTCGGGGGTGGCCTTGGACATCCGCGGCTCGACCTCGTCGGCGGTGTCCGCGCACAGCCGCTCGACCTCGGTGAGGCGCCCCTGGCGGAGCATGGCCCATGCCTGACTGGACACCGCGGCGGACGCGAGCGGGACGTCCCCGATCTCCAGGGCGTCGCGCAGGGAGGCGTGCAGCGCGATGAGCGCGAGGTCGTGCGCGCGGATCTGGATGAGGTAGCGGCCGGTGAGCCCGGTGATGTCGGCGCGCAGCCGCAGCGCCGTACGGCGCGCGTCGCCGCTGTCGTAGGCGTCGACGTGGTGATGCGCGCTCTTGATCAGCCCCGGCATCATCACCGCGAGATCGTCGTAGGCGTCGGCGTGGTACTTGGTCGCCACCGCGGAGATGGTCCGCTCGAGCCGGGACAGGTCCGGGTCGTCGCCATCGGCGGTCCCGTACAGGGGCTTGCCGCTGAGGCCGAGCGGGGGATTGATCGCCGAGCGCATCTCGGAGAGCACGACGTCGTCCCTGCCGTCCTCGCGCGGCTCAGGCGACTGCGGGTGAACGAACCAGACCGTCTTCACTCCGAGCGCGCGGGCGAGCTGGTGGCAGGTCTCCATGCGGACGGACCCGCCCTGCTCCAGCTTGCGGACGACCTGCGGGCTCAGACCTGACCTCTCGGCCAGCTCTTCCTGGGTCATTCCGCGCCGGGTGCGCAGGCTCCGGATGCGGTCGGAAATGCTAGCGTCTTCCATAGGCCCTGTTCCTTCCTGGGTGACTGGACACTCTCAGGCTACGGCGCAGGGCCTCATCACGTCAGGGCCCCGCCGTTGCAGGTCTTCGCAGCGGCGGGGCCTTCGCGTCAGCGGAGCGTGGAATGCACGTGCAGGTGCACCACGCGGGGTGCCAGCGGCCACTGGTCGCTGATGACGATGAGCCCGGCGAAGACGATCAGGACGGCGATCACCCCGCTGGCGAAGTAGTGCCCGCCGCGCTGGCGGGCAGCCAGCCGCGGGCCGGGGCGCCGGTACGCCTCGAGGGCGGGGAGGTCGTCCAGGAGGCTGCGGCCGGCGGCGCGGCGCGCGTCGATGCGCGCCTGGGCGATCGCGGGGTAAAGGGCGGGGTCGCCGCCGGCCTCGTCCATGGCGGCGCGGCGCTCGAGGCGCTGGGCGCGCAGGAGCGCGCGGGCGCGGGTGGCGCGCTCCTCGCGGGTGCCCACGGGCGCAACATCACTGTGTATCACCGGGGGCACATCGAGGGCACACGCGTCAGTGATACCCGGTGATACGCAGTGACGCCCAGTGACAGCGTTTTCGCAGGTCAGAGCACAAATGGCCGCATTGCCGCAGGTCACGTTTCCCGACAATGCGGAAGTACGAGAACCGGATCGCCAAGCTGAACGGCATCGGCTGACGGCCTCCGCGTACGGATAACGGCCCCCGGATCCGATCCGGGGGCCGTTCTCGTTCGCGCCCCTTAGCGGACGGCTTGCGGCGCGTCCTGGAAGGTGTGGTCGATGTCCACGCGGTCCAGCGCCCGCAGGTGCCCCCGCCGGACGGCCAGCACGCCGATGGCCACGACGCAGCAGGCGGCGCCCACCAGGTACGGCACGTCGGCGTCGACGTCCTCGGCGAGCCGGCTCGCGATGTACGGGGCGAGCGCGCCGCCCATCCAGCGGACGAAGTTGTAGCCCGCCGACGCGACCGGGCGCGGGTGGTCGGAGACCTCCATGGCCGCCTCGGTGAACGCGGTGTTGTTCAGCCCGATCGGGATCCCGGTCAGGATCGCGAACACGATGATCCCGGTGTGCCCGGACAGCACCACGCCGATCTGCAGGACGGCCAGCAGCGCCAGGGCGGCGTGCATGACGCGGACGGTCCCGTACCGGCGCTGGAGGTAGGGGGCGGCGAAGACCGAGGACAGCGCGACCAGCACGCCCCAGCCGAAGAAGACCGCGCCGATGCCGTGCGCGCCCATGTCCAGGACGAACGGGGTGAACGCGAGCACCGTGAAGAAGGCGTAGTTGTAGAACAGCGCCGTGAACGCGGTGGTCGACAGGCCGCCGTGGGACAGGGCACGCACGGGGTCGCTCAGCCGCGTCCGCACGGCCGGCGTGGGCGTCGGCCGCAGCAGGGTGGCGATGAGCAGGAAGCCGACCGCCATCAGGGCGGCGGTGCCGAAGAACGGGAACCGCCAGTTCATGTCGCCCAGGAGGGCGCCGGCGAGCGGGCCGAGCGAGATGCCGAGGCCGAGCGCGGCCTCGTACAGGATGATCGCGGATTCGGCGCCGCCGCTGGCCGCGCCGACGATGACGGCGAGCGCGGTGGCGACGAAGAGGGCGTTGCCGAGGCCCCAGCCGGCGCGGAAGCCGATCAGCTCGCCGACGGTGCCGGACGTGCCGGCGAGCGCGGCGAACACCACGACCAGCGCGAGCCCGATGAGCAGCGTGCGCTTGCCGCCGATGCGGCTGGAGACCCAGCCGGTGACCAGCATCGCCACCGCGGTGATCAGGAAGTAGCTGGTGAACAGCAGCGAGACCTGGCTCGGCGAGGCGTCCAGCCCGCCGGCGATCGCGGGCAGGATCGGGTCGACGAGCCCGATGCCCATGAAGGCGACGACGGCGGCGAAGGCCGTGGCCCAGACGGAGAGCGGCTGCCGCAGGATGCCACCCTTGGAACGATCCACATGATCGGGTGGGCGCGCGTGCATCGAGATCCTCCTCCCGGAAGTCCTGAGTCCCGCGCGGAACGTCAGGAGCGGCCCGGCGGCTCGAAGATCATGTCCAGCGCGGGCAGGGCCGCGGCGATCGCCGCGCGCTGCTCCTCGCCGAGTTCCGCGAGCCGTCCGGCGAGAAAGGCGACGCGCCGCTCCCGGGCGGCCAGCAGCCGGGCCCGGCCGGCGGGGGTCATCTCGACGGTGACCACGCGGGCGTCCAGCCCGTCGCGGCCCCGGACGACCAGGCCGTCCCGTTCCAGCCGGTTGACCTGCGCGGTCATGGTCGGCAGCCGGACGCCGTGCTCGGCCGCGAGCGCGGTCATCCGCAGCGGGCCGCCTTCCAGGGAGCCGAGCACCGACGCCTGCTGGCTGGTGACGGGCTGGTCGGCGGCGGCCTGGCGGAGCAGCAGAACGACGTTCCGCAGCCGGTGGTTGAGCTGCTCGGCGAGTTCCCTGCCGGGGTCGCCGCTGGTCTCGGGAGCCGTCACCATCGCCTCTCTCGATTACTTAGCCACTCTAACTTAGCTGAGCTAACCTTTCAACGTGTGCCCCGTCACCCGCCGAACCCTGCGTAGGCTGGCGTTCCATGGCGATGGAGACCACGGCGGAGTCCCCCGTTCCGGTGCGCACCGTGCTGCAGGCGGTGAGCGGCTGGATCGGGCGGCTGGGCCGCATCTGGGTCGAAGGGCAGATCACCGACCTCAACGCCCGCGGCGGCACCTGCTACCTGACGCTGCGCGACCCGGTGGCCAACATGTCGGTACGGGTCGTCGGCCCGCGCGCGGTGTTCGAGGCCGCCGGGCCCGCCGTGACCGACGGCGCCCGGGTCGTGGTGCACGCCAAGCCCGACTTCTGGATCAACCGCGGGACGTTCTCGCTCAGCGCGCTGGAGGTGCGCCCGGTCGGCGTCGGCGAGCTGCTGGCCCGGCTGGAGCGGCTCAAGCAGGTGCTGGCCGCCGAGGGACTCTTCCGGCCCGAGCGCAAGCGGCCGCTGCCGTTCCTGCCCGGCAAGGTCGGGCTGATCTGCGGCCGCGACTCCGACGCCGAGCACGACGTCCTGCAGAACGGGCGGCGCCGCTGGCCCGCCGTGGCGTTCCGGGTGGAGAACACCGCCGTCCAGGGCACGTACGCGGTCGGCGAGGTCATGGAGGCGCTGCGCCGGCTGGACGCCGACCCCGAGATCGAGGTGATCATCATCTCCCGCGGCGGCGGCTCGATGGAGGACCTGCTGCCGTTCTCGGACGAGGCGCTGGTCCGCGCGGTCGCGGCGGCCCGGACACCGGTGGTCAGCGCGATCGGGCACGAGCAGGACGCCCCGCTCCTCGACCTGGTGGCCGACGTGCGCGCGTCCACGCCGACGGACGCGGCCAAGAAGGTCGTCCCGGACGTGCGGGAGCAGCTCCAGCTCGTCCGGCAGCTGCGCGACCGCGGCCGCCGGGTGCTGGCGGGCGGCGTCGAGCGCGAGCTGGCCTGGCTGAAGGCGGTCCGGTCGCGGCCCGCGCTGGCCGACCCCGTACGCGAGGTCGAACGGCAGTCCGAGCAGGTCATGGCGCTGCGCGACCGCTCCAGGCGGTGCCTGTCGGGCGCCCTCGACCGGGCCGGCGACGAGCTGTCGCACACCCGCGCCCGGCTGCTGGCGCTGTCGCCCGCCTCGACGCTGAAGCGCGGGTACGCGATCGTCCAGCGCACGGACGCGTCCGTCGTCCGCGACGCGGCCGGTACTGCCAAGGGCGACCGCCTCCTGGTCCGCCTCGCCGACGGGCGGCTCGCCGTGACCGTGGACGAGATCACCGAATCGGGTCCCGGCGGGCCGTAGGGTTGCCGTGTGAGCGATGCCAACCCTGAAGTGTCCGGCGAGCCGATGTCGTACGAGCGGGCCCGCGACGAGCTGACCGAGGTGGTCAAGCGCCTGGAGACGGGCGGACTCACCCTGGAGGAGTCGCTGAACCTGTGGGAGCGCGGCGAGCGGCTGGCCGCGATCTGCGAGGAGTGGCTGGAGGGTGCCCGGGCCCGGCTGGCCGCGGCGATGGCCCGTCCCGGCGATGCGGAGGACGGCGGCCCGGCGCCGTTCTGACCCGGTTCGGGCCCGTGCCGGCCCGGCCTGGCGCCGTTCCGGCCCGTCCTGCCCGTGCCGCGCGCCGGGCACGGGGTCAGGAGCCGGTCTTCGCCGGGACCGGCCCGCCGCCCTGCTTCGGCTGCGGCTTGAGCGCCCCCGCCAGGACGGCCAGCTCCTCGAACGAGGCGGTGCCCGTCACCACCAGCGTCGGCCCCTCCGGCAGCGTGCGGACCAGCGAGCGGGCGTTCTTGTCCTCGCGGTGGTGCTTCGTCCAGGCGACGCCGTTCACCTGCTGCGTGCCGATCGACTTCTTGATGTTGGTCATCCGCGGGATGTAGGCGGCGGGCTTCTCGTTGCTCTGCTCCAGCGCCGCGTACTCCTCGCGCGGGGTGAGGAAGCCCAGGTGCCAGGCGACCGGGCCGCCGCCGCCGAGCCCGTGCATCCGCGAGCTGGTCGGGCGCCACGTCGCGGGCAGGCCCTCCGGGGCGTACACCGTGTACGGGGCGTCGCTGCGCATCGCCCACAGCTGCGTGCTGTAGTCGACCTTCGGCAGGACCTCCTCGTCGCTGCGCGGCGTGATGAGGTAGATCACGCCCACCAGCGCCAGCGAGGCGACCATCGCCAGGGAGAACCCGCCGAGGCCGGTGGTCAGCCGCTTGTAGACGCCCGGGCTCACCTGTACGGTCCCCCGGCCCGCGGCGTCCGGGCCGGCCGCGGTCTCCGGGCCGCCGGTCCCAGGGCCGCCGGTCTCCGCGGCGGCCGGCGCCGGCTCGGTCTCGCTGGACGGGGAAGACGGGGAAGCGGAGGTCTTGTCGCTCACGCCTCCAGGATCCCGCACCGTCAGCGATGCTCCGAACCGGGGCGCCGGATCGTGCCGATGATCGCCATGATGTCGTCGGCCAGCCGGCGCGCCGCGGCCACGTCGTCGCCCGCCGAGACCTCCGACACCGCGCCGGCCATGGCCCCGGTCAGCACCGTGACGAGCGCCTCGTCCACCCCGCCGTCCGCGGTGTGGAACAGCGCGGCGTTGCGGCGGGCCCACTTGTTCAGGCGCTTGCGCATCACCCGGTCGAACCCGGGCGGGCCGTCGCCGGAGACGAACAGCCGGGCGACGTCGCGTTCGGCGAGGCAGCCGTTGAGGTAGGCGCCCGCGCCGGCGACGAACAGCGCCATCGGGTCCTTCTCCCCCGCCTCCCGCGCCGCGTTGATCGCCTGCCGGGTGCGCTCCTGCTGGCGGCCCTGGAACTCGTCGAACAGCGTGAGGTAGAGGTCGGCCTTGCCGTTGAAATGGTGGTAGAGGCTGCCGACGCTGGCGCCCGCCTTGGCGACGATGTCGGTGACCGCGGCCTGGGCGAAGCCGGACTCGCAGAACACCTCGCCGGCCGCCGCGAGCAGCGCGCTGCGCGTGGCCGCCCCTCGATCGGAGGTCCGCGCGGACGCGCCACTGGCGGGAGGATCGCCCGCCGCGCCTGCCTGGCCGCCCTCGCGCGGCGCGCTCCCGTCCGCGGTGAGGCCGCTGGACGAGAGGTCGATGTCGCTGCTCATGGAAGCTGAGATTACGCCCTCTTACACCGGGGAAACGATCCCTTACGCGGGCGGAGCCCAAATCGGGTCCCCGCCCGGAGGCCAGGGTGGGGCGCCGAGCGCTGGTCTGGTCCAATTTGTGGCGCGGTGCCCGCCCCCCGGAGAATTCGTGTCACCAACTGACCGAAAGGGCTGCCGCGCATGTCCGATGACACTATCCTTTCCCCGCTCGCCACCGAGCCGGCCGCTCCCGACCGCAACCTGGCCCTCGAACTCGTCCGGGTGACCGAGGCGGCCGCGATGGCGGCGGCCCGCTGGGTGGGCCGCGGCGACAAGAACGGCGCCGACGGCGCGGCGGTCAACGCCATGCGGCAGCTGATCAACACGGTGTCCATGAAGGGCGTCGTCGTCATCGGCGAGGGCGAGAAGGACAACGCCCCGATGCTGTTCAACGGCGAGGAGGTCGGCGACGGCAGCGGAGCCGAGTGCGACGTCGCGGTCGACCCCATCGACGGCACCCGGCTCACCTCCCTCGGCATGAACAACGCCATCGCCGTCCTGGCGGTCGCGCCGCGCGGCTCCATGTACGACCCCTCCGCCGTCTTCTACATGGAGAAGCTCGTCACCGGGCCCGAGGCGGCCGACGTGGTCGACATCGAACGCCCCATCTCCGACAACATCCGCGCCATCGCCAAGGCCAAGGGCTCCTCACCTCACGACGTGACCGTCGTCATCCTGGACCGCCCCCGCCACGAGGGCATGGTCAAGGAGGTCCGCGAGACCGGCGCCCGGGTGAAGCTCATCACGGACGGCGACGTCGCCGGCGCGATCATGGCGGCCCGCGCCGGCACCGGCACCGACCTGCTGCTCGGCATCGGCGGCACCCCCGAAGGCATCATCGCCGCCTGCGCCATCAAGGCGCTGGGCGGGGTCATCCAGGGCCGCCTGTGGCCCCAGGACGACGCCGAACGGCAGAAGGCCATCGACGCCGGGCACGACCTCGGCCGCGTCCTCACCACCGACGACCTCGTCACCTCCGACGACGTCTTCTTCGCCGCCACCGGCATCACCGACGGCGAGCTCGTCGGCGGCGTCCGCTACGGCCGCGACTCCGCGTTCACCCACTCGCTCGTCATGCGCTCCCGCAGCGGCACGATCCGCACCGTCGCGGGCGAGCACCGCCTGGACAAGCTCCGCGCGTACAGCACCATCAACTTCGACACGGCGAACTGACACCGCCGCGCCCGGATGCCGCCTTCCCTCGGGAAGGCGGCATCCTGCGTTGCCTGCGTTGCCCGCGTTGCCTGCGCTTCCTGTGTTGCCGCGTCGCCGCCGTTCTCAGCGGGGGCGGCCCAGCCGGCCCCGGACCCGCTCCCTGAACGTCCGCTTGGGCGCCCTGGCCTTGATCGAGCCCAGGATCAGGGTGCCGCCGATCTCGATCGTGGGGCCCTCGGCGGCGGGGCGGGTGCGCAGCTCGCGGGTGCTGAGGATGGTGCGGCCCGTCACGTTCACCTGGACGCCCTCGGGGACCAGCAGCCGGATCCGGCCGCCGACCACCATGGAGTCCAGGACGATGTGGCGGCGCTGCAGCACCGCCTCGCGCAGGTCCAGTTCGACGGTGCCGAACATCGCCAGCAGGGGCAGCTTGACCGGGACGACCCAGCGGCCCTCGCGGCGCATCCGGCCGAAGAACGCCGAGACCGGGCGGTCGTCCACCAGGATCGGCTGGGCCTCCTCGGGGCTGAGGTCGCCGGTGATCCCGGTCAGCTCGCCCAGCGTGCGGGCGGCGTACGCCTGGGAGGTGCGCTCGCTGTGCTCCTCCATGGTGAGGCGGCCGTCGGCCAGGGCCTCGCCCAGGACGCTGACCACGCGCTCGCGGTCGGCGTCGGAGGCGCGCAGATCCTGGACGCGGGTGGTCTGCGCGGCCTGCGGCCGGGAGGGGCGGATGGGCGTGTCCACGCTCCCAGACTAGCGGCACGCGGGGCGAAAACCGTTGGGGAAATGTCGCCGCGTGTGCTTACCGTGGCGGGTATGACGGTTCAGCGTCACGAAACCGCGGACCCGGCGGACGCCGAGGGCCGGCGGCCCGCCATCGCGCTGCGCGGGGTGGTCAAGCGGTTCGGTGACTTCACCGCCGTCGACGGGCTCGACCTGGACGTGCGGGCGGGCTCCTGCCTGGGCCTGCTCGGCCCGAACGGCGCGGGCAAGTCGACCACGATGAAGCTGCTCACCGCCCAGGCCATCGCCGACGCGGGCTCGATCGAGGTGCTCGGCTTCGCCGTCCCCCGCGAGTCCAAGCGGGCGCGGGCCGCGATGGGGGTCGTACCGCAGCAGGACAACCTGGACGAGGAGCTCACCGCCCGGGAGAACCTGGAGGTGTTCGCCCACCTGTACCGGGTGCCGCGGGCGCGGCGGCGGGCCGCAGTCGACGACGCGCTGGAGCTGGCCCACCTGACCGCGCGGCAGCGGACCAAGGTCGACGACCTGTCCGGCGGGATGCGCCGCCGGCTGCTGATCGCCCGGGGCCTGGTGCACCGGCCCGCGCTGGTGCTGCTGGACGAGCCCACCGTCGGCCTGGACCCGCAGGTACGGGCCGAGCTGTGGGGACTGATCGACGGTCTCCGCGCGGGCGGCACCACGGTGCTGATGTCCACGCACTACATCGAGGAGGCGGAGCGGCTCGCCGACGAGTGCGCGCTGATGTCGCACGGCCGGGTCGTCGCGCGCGGCGGCCCGGCCGAGCTGATCGCCGAGCACGCGGGCGCGCTGGTCGTCGAGCACCACGGCCCGCCGGACCGGCTGGCCGAGGTGGAGCGGCTGGCGCGTGCCGCGGGGCTGCCGACGCGCCGCACCGGGCCGTCGGTGTCGGTGCTCAAGGCCGAGACGATCGCGCCGTCGCTGGACGCCGAGCTGGGCCCGGACGGGGTGCGCCGGGCGGCCAATCTGGAGGACGTGTTCGTCGTCCTGACCGGGGAGCGGGTGGAATGACGGCGCAGGCGCCGCTGCGGCGCTTCGAGATGGCGCCCGTGCGCGGGATCTGGCGGCACGAGCTGGCGCTGTACAAGCGCTACTGGGGGTCGCAGTCGTTCGCGTCCATGGTGGAGCCGACGTTCTTCCTGCTGGCCTTCGGGTACGGCTTCGGCTCGATGGTGGCCGTGATCGGCGACTATCGGTACCTGGACTTCGTCGCGACCGGCGTGGTGGGCGTGGCGGCGCTGTTCACCTCGGTGTTCCCGGGGATGTTCAACGGCTACATCAGGCGGGTCTTCCAGCACACGTACGACGCGATGCTGGCCGCCCCGGTCGACGTCCACGAGCTGGTGACCGGGGAGGCGCTGTGGATCGCGGCCAAGTCGTCGGTCTACGCGTGCACGCCGCTGCTGGTGGCGCTGTTCTTCGGGCTCGACCCCTCGGCCGGGATGCTGCTGGTGCCGTTCATCGTGTTCGTCACCGCGCTGGGCTTCGGCCTGTTCGGGATGTGGACCTCGTCGGTGGTGCCGTCGATCAACTCGTTCGACTACGTGATCACCGGCGTGGTGACGCCGCTGTTCCTGATCGCGGGCACGTTCTTCCCGGTCGACGCGCTTCCCGGATGGGCGCAGAACGCCGCCCTGGCCAACCCGCTGTTCCACACGGTGGAACTGGTGCGGCACGCCGTGTTCGGCCTGGAGCCGCTGGCCGACCTGGGGCACCTCGGCGCGCTGCTGCTGTTCGCCGCCCTGATGTGGCTGATCGCGGTGCGCGGCATGCGCAAGCGGCTGATCGACTGACGGGCGGGAGCGCCGGTCACCCGGCGCCCCCGCCGGCGTCAGCTCACATCCTCCAGGGCCGTGACGGCCTTCTCGCCCTCCGTCTGGGCCTCTTCCGGCGTCATGTCCTCCAAGGCCCGCGTGAGGGCGGTCATGGCGGCGTCGCTCGCCGTGCGGGCGGTGAGCGCGTGCTCCTGGGCACGTTCCAGGTCGCCGAGCCCTACACAGTCGAACGCCACCTGCGCGTCATGGACCGCCATCTTCAGCTGCCGCGCGGCCTCTTCCAGACTCATGCGTCCCTCCTTAGCCGGGAAACGACTAACTACCCCTGGACACGTTGGGTAATCACTACCCCCAGGAGTCGCGCGGCTTCGGCAAGGCGATTCTCACCTACGCGCGCGTACCCGAGCACGAGGGCGGGCGGGGCCGCGGCCGCGCGCTCGCGCGACCACATGGGCCGGGCGCCGGCGACGGCCACGCCGGCCCGTCCGGCGGCGGCCACCACCTCGTCCTCGTCGCATCCCCTGGGGAGTTCCACGTACAGGTGGATGCCCGCTGAGACGCCGCGAATCGCGACGCCGGGAACATGTTCGCGAAGGGCCTCGACGAGGGCGTCGCGGCGCGCGCGGTAGCGGCGGCGCATCGTGCGCAGATGCCGGTCGTAGCCGCCGCTGCGGATGAGGTGGGCCAGCGCGTGCTGCTCCAGCACGGGCGCGCCCAGGTCGGTGTGCGCCCGGTGGGTACGGAGCCGTTCGGCGAGGTCGGGCGGGCACACCGCCCAGCCCAGCCGCAGCGCGGGGGCCAGCGCCTTGCTGACGGAGCCGAGCAGGACGACGCGCTCGGGGTCGACGCCCTGGAGGCAGCCCACGGGCTCGCGATCGTAGCGGAACTCGGCGTCGTAGTCGTCCTCGATCACCAGGCCGCCGGCGGCACGGGCCCAGGCGATCAGCTCGGCGCGGCGCTCCGGGGACAGCACCACGCCGGTCGGGTACTGGTGCGCCGGGGTGACGAGGACGGCGCGCGCCCCGGTACGGGCCAGCGCGCCGACGTCCAGGCCGTCCCGGTCGACGGGCACCCGGACGAGCCGGATGCCGGTGGCCTCCAGCATCGGCAGCTGCCGGACGCTGGTGGGGTCCTCGACCGCGAGGGTGTCGTGCCCCGCGGCCATCAGTGCGCGCACGACGGTCGACATGCCGTGCGCGACGCCGCTCATGACCACGACCCCGCCGGGGCCGGTGTGCGCGGCGCGGACCCGGCCGAGGTAGCCGGCCAGCTCGGCGCGCAGCGCGGCGGCGCCGCTGTGGTCGGGGTAGGTCAGCTCCTCGTTGGGCAGCTCGCGCAGGGACGCGCGGACCGCCGCCACCCACCGGTCGCGCGGGAACGCCCCGAGGTCGGGGGTGCCGGGCCACAGGTCGTACGGGAAGCCCTGCCGGGCGTCCCCGCCGGGCGGCTCGCCGGGACCGCCGGGCTCGGGCGCGCGGGCCGCGGGCGGCGCCGTGGCCGGGGCCGTTTCCGGGCCGGCGGCGGGCGGCGCGTCGGGACGGGCGAGCCGGGCGACGCGGGTGCCGTCGCCGCGCCTGGCCGTCAGGAAGCCCTCGGCGATCAGCTGCTCGTACGCGGTGACCACGACGCCGCGGGAGACCTCGAGGTCGCGGGCGAGGTCGCGGCTGGAGGGGAGCCGGGTCCCGGCGGTCAGCCGGCCGGCGCGGATCGCGCCGCGGAAGCCGGCGGCGATCTGCGCGGCGAGCCGGCCGGCGGAGCGGTCGAGGGGCAGATGAAGGTCGGTCACATCACCTTCAGCGCCGGATGACCGACCAAGCGTCACCCATCCGGTATTGGTCCAGGAACGATCGGTCCGATTGGCCCTGGGGTCAGGACCAAACCACCCGTAGCGTCCCATGCCATGAGCGAAACCACCAGCATGCGCGGGCTGATCGGCGCCGGGTCCGCGATGTTCCTCGTCGGCACGCTGACCGCCGTCTCGGCGACGATCGCCGACTACCCCGTCTTCGGCGGCCAGGCCGTGCGGTACGCGGTCGCCGCCGTGATCCTGTTCGCGGCCGTACGGCTCACCGGCGCCGCCGGGCCGCGGCCGACCGCGCGCGAGCTCGCCCTGCTGGCCCTGCTCGCCGGGACCGGGCTCGCCGCGTTCAACGTCTGCATCGTCGCCGCCACCCACGACACCAGCCCGGCCACGATCGGCACCGTGATCGCCACCGTGCCGGTCGCGCTGGCACTGGCCGGGCCGCTGCTGGAGCGCCGCCGCCCGGCACCCGCCGTGGTGCTGTCGGCCTGCGTCGTCACGGCCGGGGCCGCGCTGGCCAACGGCCTCGGCAGCGGCACGCTGCGCGGCCTGCTGCTGGCGCTGGGCGCGCTGGCGGGCGAGGTGTGCTTCTCGCTCCTCGCCGTCCCGCTGCTGCCGCGGCTCGGCGCCCTGCGGGTGTCGGCGTGGTCGGCCGCGCTGGCGGCGCCGATGCTGCTGGCGGCGGGCCTGGTCGCCGACGGGCGGGACGCGCTCCGGGTGCCCACCGGCGCCGAGCTTGCCGGGCTGGCCTACCTGTCGGTGATCGTGACGACGGTCGCGTTCTTCCTCTGGTACGACGCGCTCGGCCGGCTCGGCAGCGACCGGGCCGGGCTGTTCGCGGGCCTGATCCCGGTCAGCGCGGTGGCCACCACCGTGGTGCTCGGCCTGGGCGAGCCGACACCGGCCGATCTCGCTGGCGCCGCCCTGGTCGCGGCGGGCGTCGTGGTCGGCCTGCGCCCGCCCCGGCGGACCGTGCCCGCGCCCCGGGAACGGGCGGCGGTCGCGCCGGCCGGGGCAGGTCGTAACCTGTAGGGCGGCCCCGTCCCCCAGAAGCCACTCGATCACCCTCGCGAGGAACCTCGATGCCTGAGTTCTCCTACACCGACCTCCTGCCGACCGGCCCGGACGACACCGAGTACCGGCTGCTCACCTCCGAGGGCGTCGCCACGTTCGAGGCGGGCGGGCGGACGTTCCTCCAGGTCGAGCCGGAGGCGCTGCGGCTGCTCACCGAGACCGCGATGCGCGACATCTCGCACCTGCTGCGGCCCGCGCACCTGAGCCAGCTGCGCAGGATCCTGGACGACCCGGAGGCGTCGCCGAACGACCGGTTCGTGGCCCTGGACCTGCTGAAGAACGCGGGCATCGCGTCCGGCGGGATCCTGCCGATGTGCCAGGACACCGGCACCGCGATCGTGATGGGCAAGCGCGGCCAGCACGTCCTCACCGACGGCCGGGACGAGGAGCACCTCTCGCGCGGCGTGTACGACGCGTACACGAAGCTGAACCTGCGCTACTCGCAGATGGCGCCGGTGTCGATGTGGGACGAGAAGAACACCGGCACCAACCTGCCCGCGCAGATCGAGCTGTACGCGACGGACGGCGACGCCTACAAGTTCCTGTTCATGGCCAAGGGCGGCGGGAGCGCGAACAAGTCGTTCCTCTACCAGGAGACCAAGGCGGTCCTGAACCCCAAGCGGATGCTGACGTTCCTTGAGGAGAAGATCCGCTCGCTGGGGACGGCGGCGTGCCCGCCGTACCACCTGGCGATCGTGGTGGGCGGCACGTCCGCCGAGTACGCGCTGAAGACGGCCAAGTACGCGTCCGCGCACTACCTCGACACGATGCCCGTCCAGGGCTCGCCGCTGGGCCACGGCTTCCGCGACGTGGAGCTGGAGCAGCAGGTGTTCGAGCTGACGCAGAGGCTCGGGATCGGCGCGCAGTTCGGCGGCAAGTACTTCTGCCACGACGTGCGCGTGATCCGGCTGCCGCGGCACGGCGCGTCCTGCCCGGTGGCGATCGCGGTGTCGTGCAGCGCCGACCGGCAGGCCGTCGCGAAGATCACCGCCGAGGGCGTGTTCCTGGAGAGGCTGGAGACCGACCCGGCCCGCTACCTGCCCGACACCACCGACGACCAGCTCGACGGCGAGGTCGTCCGGATCGACCTGAACCGCCCCATGGACGAGATCCGCGCCGAGCTGACCCGCTACCCGGTCAAGACCCGGCTGTCGCTGACCGGCCCGCTGGTGGTGGCCCGCGACATCGCGCACGCCAAGATCAAGGAGCGACTGGACGCGGGCGAGGAGATGCCGCGGTACCTCCGCGACCACGCCGTCTACTACGCCGGCCCGGCCAAGACCCCGGAGGGGTACGCGTCGGGGTCGTTCGGCCCGACCACGGCCGGCCGGATGGACTCCTACGTCGAGCAGTTCCAGGCGGCGGGCGGCTCCATGGTGATGCTGGCCAAGGGCAACCGCTCGCAGCAGGTCACCGACGCCTGCAAGGAGCACGGCGGCTTCTACCTCGGCTCGATCGGCGGCCCGGCCGCGCGGCTGGCGCAGGACTGCATCAAGAAGGTCGAGGTCCTGGAGTACGCCGAGCTGGGCATGGAGGCCGTCTGGCGCATCGAGGTCGAGGACTTCCCGGCGTTCGTCGTCGTCGACGACAAGGGCAACGACTTCTTCGCCGACACCACCGGCCCCGTCCTCACGATCGGCAGGCGCTGAGCGGAGTTCCTGGCGCTATTGGTCTTATTTCCAACTTAGTCCCGAAGTCTCCACAATGACCGGACGGCCACTCCGGTATCTTTTCCGCCATGTCTCAGTCAGAGCGCCTCGTGCTCGCGACGCGCTACCGGCTGGTCTCGGAGTTAGGTCAGGGCGCCAACGGCACCGTCTGGCGAGGGCATGACGACCTCCTCGATCGCGCCGTCGCGATCAAGGAGCTGCGGCTCCCCGAGGACCTGTCCGAGGACGACCGGGTGGTCTTCTACCGCCGGACGCTGCGCGAGGCGCGGGCGCCGGCGCAGCTGCGCACCCCGTCGATCGTCGAGGTCTACGACGTCGTGATCGAGCAGGGCCGGCCGTGGATCGTGATGGAGCTGATCGAGGCGCCCAACCTCGAGGAGCTGGTGGCCCGGTCCGGGCCGCTGCCGCCCGAGCGGGTGGGGCACATCGGCCGGCAGCTCCTGGAGGCGCTGGCGGCCGCCCACAAGGCGGGCATCGTGCACCGCGACCTCAAGCCCAGCAACGTGCTGCTGGACGGCGACCGGGTCGTGCTGACCGACTTCGGGCTGGCGTTCTCGTCCGGCTCGGTCAGCCTGACCAGGTCGGGACATTTCATGGGCTCCCCGGCGTACGTGGCGCCCGAGGTCGCGGCCGGGGAGAAGGCCACCCCGCGCTCGGACCTGTGGTCGCTGGGCGCCACCCTGTTCGCGGCGCTGGAGGGCCGGCCGCCGTTCGAGCGGGAGAACGTGATGGCCACGCTCAGCGCGCTGGCCAACGAGCCGACGCCGCCCATGCAGAACGCGGGGGCGCTCGCCCCCGTCGTCACCGGCCTGCTGGAGAAGAACCCGACCCGCAGGCTCAGCCACGCCCGCGCGGTGGACCGGCTGGAGCGCGCGCTGACCGGTCCCCGGGCCGGCCGCCGCCGCCCGCCGACGCCGCGGCTGCGGGTGATGGCCGTGATCGCGCTCGTCGGCGCGACCGTGGCGTCCTGCGGGATCGGCGCCACCGCGCTGATCGTCGGGATGATGAAGGAGAGCCCCGGCCCGTCCCCCACCTCGCCGGTGGCCGCCTCCCCCGGCGGCACCGGGGTCCAGGCGCCGGCCCCGCCCGGCGCCGGCTCCAGCACGCTGATGGTGCGGGCCCGCGGCGGCCCGTGCAAGATCTTCGTCTCGGTGCCGGGGCCGACGCTGAACGTGCTGTCGGACGAGACCCTGGCCAAGGGCGACGCCCGCCAGTACGACCAGCAGAGCCTCAACGCCGTCATCCACGACGCCGCCGCGTGCGAGGTGTGGCTGAACGGGCGGCAGCAGCCCGTCGGCAAGGCGGGCGAGCGCAAGTCGTACACGGTGCGGAAGGACACGCCGGGCGGCTGACCTCACCGTCTCCCGCGGGAATGATCGAGTCGGTTCCGGAGCTGTCGCGAGGGCAGGGATAGATTCGCTTCCGGAGGTGGCATTCCCATGACCGAGCGCGCGCCGCAGCAGGACGGGTACCGGATCGAGCACGACTCCATGGGGGAGGTGCGGGTCCCGGCCACGGCGAAGTGGCGCGCGCAGACGCAGCGCGCGGTGGAGAACTTCCCGATCTCGGGCCGCGGGCTGGAACCGGCGCACATCGCCGCGCTCGGGCAGATCAAGGCGGCGGCGGCCACGGTGAACGCCGAGCTGGGCGTCCTGGACGAGGACGTGGCGGCGGCCGTGCACGAGGCCGCGCTGGAGGTCGCCGCGGGCCGCTGGAACGACCAGTTCCCCATCGACGTGTTCCAGACCGGGTCCGGCACGTCCTCGAACATGAACGCCAACGAGGTCGTCGCCACGCTGGCCGAGGAGCGGCTGGGCCGCCCGGTGCACCCCAACGACCACGTGAACGCGTCGCAGTCGTCCAACGACGTGTTCCCGTCCTCGATCCACATCGCGGCCACCGGCGGCGTGGTGCACGATCTCATCCCCGCGCTGCGGTATCTGGAGGCCGCGCTGGCGGCGAAGGCGGAGGAGTTCGCGACCACGGTCAAGTCGGGCCGCACGCACCTGATGGACGCGACGCCGGTCACGCTGGGCCAGGAGTTCGGGGGCTACGCCGCGCAGGTGCGGTACGGGGTCGAGCGGCTGGAGGCGGTGCTCCCCCGGCTGGCCGAGCTGCCGCTGGGCGGCACCGCGGTCGGCACCGGGATCAACACCCCGGAGGGTTTCGCGGCGCGCGTCATCGAGGAGATCGCGCGGGCCACGGGGCTGCCGCTGACCGAGGCGCGCGACCACTTCGAGGCGCAGGGCGCCCGGGACGGCCTGGTGGAGGCCAGCGGCGCGTTCCGCACCATCGCGGTCGGACTCACCAAGATCGCGAACGATCTGCGCTGGATGGGCTCCGGACCGCGGGCGGGGCTCGCCGAGATCCGGCTGCCGGACCTGCAGCCGGGGTCGTCGATCATGCCCGGCAAGGTCAACCCGGTGATCCCGGAGGCGGTCGCGCAGGTGGCGGCGCAGGTGATCGGGAACGACGCGGCGATCGCGTTCGGCGGCGCGTCCGGCAGCTTCGAGCTGAACGTCCAGCTGCCGATGCTGGCGCGCAACACGCTGGAGTCGATCACCCTGCTGGCGAACGTCTCGCGGCTGCTCGCCGACCGCTGCGTCGCGGGCATCGAGGCGGACGCGGACCGGATGCGCGAGTACGCCGAGTCGTCACCGTCGATCGTGACGCCGCTCAACCGCTACATCGGGTACGAGGAGGCCGCGAAGGTCGCCAAGCAGGCCCTGGCCGAGCGCAGGACGATCCGCGAGGTCGTGCTGGAGCGGGGCCACGTCGAGAGCGGGAAGCTCACCCTGGAGCAGCTCGACGCGGCCCTCGACGTCCTCTCGATGACGGGGGTCCGCCGGCCCTAGTACGGGCCCGCGCCTAGTACCAGCCGACCGACTGGGAGTGCTGCCACGCCTTGCAGGGCGTGCCGTAGCGGTCGTCGATGTAGCCGAGGCCCCACTTGATCTGGGTCTTGTAGTTGGTCCGCCAGTCGGCGCCCGCGCTGGCCATCTTGGAGCCGGGGAGGGCCTGCGGGATGCCGTAGGCGCCCGAGCTGGGGTTCTGCGCCTTGTAGTTCCAGTGGCTCTCCTTGTTCCAGAGCTTCTGGAGGCAGCCGAACTGGGTGCTGGGGTCGTCCATGATGGACTTGGCGTACGCCTGCGCCACGCCGGCCGGGACCGGGTTGCCCTCGGTCGGGACCCCGCCGCCGTCGCTCTCCTTCTTCGGCTTCTTGGTCGGGATCGGCGTGCCGCGCGGCATCAGCCTGGGGCCCTTGGCGGGCGCCTCGCGCGCCTCGCGAGACGCGCGGTCCTTGGCCAGGCCGCGGCGCTGCTCCTCCAGGACCTTCGGGTCGATGGCCGGGGCGGCCGCGGCGGCGTCCGCCGCGTCCGGGGCCACCTTGGTGGTGCCGTCGTCACCGGTCAGCGCGAACGCGCCCACGGCGCCGGCGCCGACCACGACGGCCGCGCCCGCGGCCACCGCGGCGATCTTCAGGCCGGTGCGCCGGCCTGCGGAGCGCTGGGGGCGTCGGCCGGGGTGGCGCGGGCCGTCCGCCAGCTCCTCGCCGGGGCCCAGCGGCGCCTCCATGGGGCCGGGGGCGCCCATCGGGCCGGGGGGCGGCGCGGCGAGGCCGACGGCGGCACCGGGGGCGTGGGGGCCGTCCGCGACCGCTCCCATCGCGGCGGTGTCGCCGCCGGGGGTGCCGCCGAACGGGTCGCCGGCGACCTTCACGTCGTCGGGCGCGGTGCCGGCCGGGGGGCCCAGGGGTTCGTGGGGAGCGGGGCTCTGTCGTTCGTCTCGCCTAGGGGACCCGGGGCGGTCTCCGTACAAGGCGGTCCTTCCGACGGTCGTGCGCGCATGGACACGCGCACGAACTGTTTCCACCCCCCGGCCCGCGGCGTGCCGCGCGTCGCGGCGGTCCCGGGCCCGGAACGGCGCCGTGCCCGCCTCGCGGTATTCGGGGGACGCGAGGGGGAACGCACCGTTCGGGGGTGCTTACGGGGACACACAATGCCTGAGCGGCGGGCATGTTCTGCAACCGGAACGAGACGAATGCTAGGGATGGGCCGCTTGTCAACCTCCGTAGGGAAACGCGGAAATCGCTTCGCGAGCTGGCATTCCTCGCGATCAGAGGCGTAGGTGTGACCTTCATCACAGTTACACGGAGTGAGGTTTAACGATCACTTACGGTGATCGTTCCGGTACGCGTGCGGGAGGCCCCGGAGACGGGACCGGGCCCCGGCGCGGCGCCGGGGCCCGGAACGTGCCGTCGAGCGGGCGGTCAGCCCGTGACGTCGCCCAGCATGTCGGTGACCAGCGCGGCGATCGGGGACCGTTCCGACCGGGTCAGCGTCACGTGCGCGAACAGCGGATGCCCCTTGAGGCGCTCCACCACGGCCGCGACGCCGTCGTGCCGGCCGACCCGCAGGTTGTCGCGCTGCGCGACGTCATGGGTCAGCACGACCCGCGAGCCCGCGCCGATCCGCGACAGCACGGTGAGCAGCACGCCGCGCTCCAGCGACTGCGCCTCGTCCACGATCACGAACGCGTCGTGCAGCGAGCGGCCCCGGATGTGGGTCAGCGGGAGGACCTCCAGCATGCCGCGGTCCAGGACCTCCTCGATGACCTCGGGGGTCGTCACGGCCGACAGCGTGTCGTAGACGGCCTGCGCCCACGGCGACATCTTCTCGTTCTCGCTGCCGGGCAGGTAGCCCAGCTCCTGGCCGCCGACCGCGTACAGCGGCCGGAAGACCACGACCTTGCGGTGCCGGCGGCGCTCCAGCACGGCCTCCAGGCCCGCGCACAGCGCCAGCGCCGACTTGCCGGTGCCGGCCCGGCCGCCCAGCGACACGATGCCGACGTCCTCGTCCATCAGCAGGTCGAGCGCGACCCGCTGCTCCGCCGACCGCCCGCGCAGCCCGAACACCTCGCGGTCGCCGCGCACCAGCCGCACGGACTTGTCGGGCTGGACGCGGCCCAGCGCCGAGCCGCGCTCCGACAGCAGCCGCAGCCCGGTGTGGCACGGCAGCTCGCGCGCCTCCTCCAGCTCGGCCCGGCCGGTCTCGTACAGCTCCTCCACCTGCCCGGCCGGGACCTCCAGCTCCCGCATCCCGGTCCAGCCGGACTCCACCACCGCCAGCTCGGCGCGGTACTCCTCGGCCGCCAGCCCGACCGCGGACGCCTTCACCCGCATCGGCAGGTCCTTGGAGACCAGCACGACGTCGCGGCCCTCGCGGGCCAGCCAGCCGGCCACCGACAGGATCCGGGTGTCGTTGTCGCCCAGCCGGAACCCGTCGGGCAGCACGCTCGGGTCGGAGTGGTTCAGCTCGACCCGCAGGGTGCCGCCCTGCTCGCCGAGCGGGATGGCCTCGTCCAGGCGGCCGTGCTCCAGCCGGAGGTCGTCCAGCGTGCGCAGCGCCTGGCGGGCGAAGTAGCCGAGCTCCGGGTGGTGCCGCTTGGCCTCGAGTTCGGAGATGACGACGATGGGGAGTACGACCTCGTGCTCGGCGAACCGGGTCATCGCCCCCGGGTCGGCGAGCAGGACACTGGTGTCGAGGACGTACGTGCGCCGGTCCGGGACGGGGGTCGTCCCGGTGGGGATCCCGGAGTCGGGACGGCGCGCGGAGGTTGTGGCCACTCGATCTCCCTGAGAAGAGGGGAACTGCCGGTGGCGCAACAGTCCGCCCCCGTACGGCCAGGGAGGCCCTGGCCCGGGACGGTGGCCGGGGGTGGCCCCGGGAGAGGGGACCGGCCCTTAGGAACCGAAGCGCCTGTGCCGCGCGGCGTACGAGCGGATCGCCCGCAGGAAGTCGACCTTGCGGAAGTCCGGCCAGTGGACCTCGCAGAAGTAGAACTCCGAATGGGCGCTCTGCCAGAGCATGAAGCCGGAGAGACGCTGCTCCCCCGAAGTGCGGATGACCAGGTCGGGATCCGGCTGGCCGCGCGTGTAGAGATGCTCCGCGATGTGCTCGACATCAAGGCCCTCGGCGAGTTCCTCGATGCTGGTGCCCTTAGCCGCCTGCTCGATGAGCAGAGAGCGCACCGCATCAGCGATCTCACGCCTACCTCCATACCCAACGGCGACGTTCACAATCAGGCCGGGGGCGTCGGATGTGGCCTCCTGAGCATCTTTCAGGACGCGGGCGGTCTTGTCGGGCAGCAGATCGAGCGCGCCGACCGGCTTCACGTGCCAGCCGTCGGCGGCGATCCTGCGGACGGTGTTCTCGATGATCTCCAGCAGCGGGTCCAGCTCGCGGGCCGGCCGGTTGAGGTTGTCGGTGGACAGCAGCCACAGCGTGACGACCTCGACGCCGGCCTCGGTGCTCCACTGGAGCAGCTCGAAGATCTTCTCGGCGCCGCTCTGGTGGCCCCGGTTCACGTCGGCCAGGCCCATCGAGCGGGCCCACCGCCGGTTGCCGTCGAGGATCACCCCGACGTGCCGGGGGATGATGTCGGTGCGCAGCGAGGACTCCACGCGCCGCTCGTACATGCGGTAGACGGCATTGCGGATCTTGCCGTACGGGCCGCTGTGGCGGATGGCGGAGCTCAGCTTGTCCTTCGGCCCGGACTCGCCGGCCCCTGCTTCTCCACGCAACCCGTCACCCCGCATGCCCTGGACGTCCCTGCTACCTCGGTCACCTCGCCGAACCCCCATGCGGGTTTCCCTTCGCGCGGCCGTCCTTGATTCCAGGACGATGCCCAATTATGACCTCGGGGCGATATATATCGCACCGCATCGGCCATAACGCGCTCTTTGCATGAACGCGCGCTCAACACCGGATACGTGCGGGGCGGTACCTGGAGGTTAGCCGACCGCGCGGCCGTGCGGGGCGCCGTGGCCCGCTCCGGCCCGCCGCCCGGCGCGCTCGCCGGCCCGCTCACCGGCCCGTTCGGCCTCGGCCAGCAGGTCCCGCAGGAACCGCGCCAGCTCGGCGGACGTGAGCACCGCGCGCACGCCCCGGCCGCCGGCGCCCCACGCCTCGATCACGGCCCTCCTGGCCCGCCGCCACCGCCCGTACGGGGAGCCCTGCGGCCCCACCCAGACCGACGAGGTGCGCAGCGTGCACCGCAGCTCCCCCGTGCTGGCCACGTCGCCGCGGTCGCGGTGGCGGAAGGCGAACAGCTCCGTCTCGCGGTCGGGGTCGGGCGGCCCGCCGGGGCCGTGCGCGTGCCCGTACGGGGCGTACGCCGGCCGCGCCGGGAACCGGTCGTCGGGGTCGGGCCACCGGGCGGCCTGCGGGGAGTCCTCGGCGCGGGCGGCGGCCACCTGCGCGGCGAGCGCGGCGAGCGCGTGCCCGCACCGCTCCCCCACCGCGCCGAACGAGTCGCCGTCGCGGCGCAGTTCCAGCGTGACCTCGAACGGGGTGCCGCCGCGGTCCAGCGCCGCCACCGGCAGCACCGACAGCGCCGAACCGTCCAGACAGCGCAGTCCGCCCATGCCCGTGCCCCCGCCCGTGTCCCGTTACCCCGGCCGTACCTCCCATTGGCACATTAGGCCAGGTCAACACCATGATCACACCTAGCGGCCGTCGTGATCACGTAAGGATGCGGGCTCAGGCGCTGGGGCCGGCGGCGCGGGCGCGCTCGACGTACTCCAGGGCGGTGCGCAGCTCGGCCAGCCACTCGTCGGTGTTCTTGCCCACCAGCCGGACGCACCAGGCCAGCGCGTCGCTCCGGCTGCGCGCGACGCCCGCGTCCACGAGGGTGTCCAGGACGCGGCGCTCGGGCTGGCGCAGCCGGGTCATCACCGGCACCGACAGGGTCGTGAACATCTCCCGCACGTCGCCGCAGGCGGCGCCCCAGGAGACCTTGTGGCCGAACCGGTGCTCGGCCTCGCGGGCGATCGCGATCCGCTGGTCGCGGGTCTCCTCGCGGAACCGGTTGATGTGCCCGGCGAGCATCCCGGCGCGCTCGGCGTCGCCGGCCTCGGCCGCCGCGGCGGGCGCGGGGAGGCGGCCGATCACGCTGACCTCCTCGCGGTCCAGGACGATCTCCGGCACGCCCTCGAACCAGCCTTCCGGCAGCCGCCCGGCGAACCAGCCCCGCAGCTCCTCGGCGGCTTCGTTCGTAGTCATGTAATCAAAATTACACCTCGCTCGGACGCGGGTCGAGTACCGCACCGTATTGACACTCACCATCTTTTGAGAGCTACTGTCATTTTGTAGACAGCCTCAATAGAAGGTGACTTCCATGACGACCACCGTTCCGCCCGCCGCGCCCCCCACGCGGGCCCGCCGCTGGTGGGGGCTGGGCGCGCTGGCGCTCAGCCTGCTGGCCCTGGGCTTCGACCTGACGATCCTGAACGTGGCGCTGGCCACGCTCTCCGAGGAGCTGGACGCGAGCACGAGCGCCCTGCAGTGGATCGTGGACTCCTACGTCCTGGTGTTCGCCGCGCTCCTGCTCCCGGCCGGCCTGCTCGGCGACCGCTTCGGCCGCAGGCGGCTGCTGCTGGCCGGCCTCGCCCTCTTCGCGGCGGCGTCCCTGGCGGGCGCGTTCGCCGGCGGCACCGCCGCGGTGATCGCGGCCCGGCTGCTCATGGGCGTCGGCGCGGCGATCGTGATGCCGCTGTCGATGTCGATGCTGCCCGCGATCTTCCCGCCCGAGGAGCGCACCCGCGCGGTCGCCGTCTGGAGCGCCTCGATGGCGCTCGGCCTGCCGCTCGGCCCGCTGGTGGGCGGCTGGCTGCTGGAGAACTTCTGGTGGGGCTCGATCTTCCTGGTCAACGCGCCGCCCGCGGTGATCGGCATGGTCGCGATCGCGCTGCTGCTCCCCGAGTCCCGCGACCCCGCCGCCCCCCGCGTCGACTGGGCCGGCGCGCTGCTGTCGGCGGCCGGGCTGGTCGCCCTGGTGTACGGGGTCATCGAGGCCCCGGTGCGCGGCTGGGCCGACCCGCTCGCGCTCGGCGCGATCACCGGCGGGCTCGTCCTGCTGACCGCGTTCACGCTGTGGGAACGCCGCGCCCGCGAGCCGATCATGGACATCGGGCTGTTCCGCGACCGGCTCTTCCTGTGGCCGCTGGTCGCCGGCACCACCGCCACGCTCGTCATGGCCGGGGCGCTGTTCGTCCTGCCGCAGTTCCTCCAGGTCGTGCAGGGGAACGGCGTCTTCGGCACCGGGCTGCGGCTGATCCCGATGCTGCTCGGGCTGATGCTCGGCGGGCTGGTCACCGACCGGCTCGCGGGCCGTACCGGAGCCAAGCCGATCATGGTCGCCGGGCTGCTGGCGCTGGCCGCCGGGCTGGGCGCGGGCGCGCTCACCGACGCGGCCGGGACCTACCCGTACACCGCGTTCTGGCTGGCCGTGGCCGGGACCGGGATGGGCCTGACCATGGTCCCGGCGATGGACACGGTGCTGTCGCGGCTGCCCGAGGACCGGGCCGGGCGCGGCTCGGGGCTGGTCCAGGCGCTGCGGCAGACCGGCGCGGCGCTCGGCATCGCCCTCCTGGGCAGCCTGGTGGCCTCGGTCTACCGCGGCCGGCTCGACCCCGGCGGCCTGCCCGCGGAGGCGGCGGCCACCGCCCGCGACTCGGTCGGCGGCGCCGCGGCCCTCGCGGAGCGGCTGGGCGACCCCGCGCTGCTCGCCTCGGCCCGCGACGCCTACGTCCACGGCATGAACGCCGCGCTGGCGGCCTGCGCGCTCGCCGCGCTGGCCGTGGCGGCGCTGGTCGCCGCGTTCCAGCCGGTCCGCGCCCCGGAACGTGCGGAGCCGCCCGCCGATGGCCGAGAATCGACGCATGAGCACGCCGCCACCTGAGTCGTCCGCGGACACGTTCGAGGACCGCCTGCGGGGGCTGCCGCTGCGCGAGCGCAAGAAGCTGCGGACCCGGAGGGCGATCCAGGAGCACGCCCTCCGGCTCTTCGCCGAGCAGGGCTACGAGGCCACCACGGTCGAGCAGATCAGCGCGGCGGCCGAGATCTCGCCCAGCACGTTCTTCCGCTACTTCCCGACCAAGGAAGACGTCGTCATCGAGGACGAGTACGACCCCGTCATGGCGGCGGTGTTCCGCGCGCAGCCGCCGGAGCTGTCCCCGATCGAGGCGCTGCGCGCGACGCTCCGCGACGTCTTCCCGGTCGTCTACGAGCGGGAGCGCGCCGCGCTGTTCGCGCGGACCCGGATGATGGTCGAGGTGCCCGCGCTGCGGGCCAGGATGTTCGACTCGATGCGCACGGGCACGCTCGCGGTGATCAACGAGTTCGTCGCCGAGCGCACCGGCCGCGACCGGTCCGACCCCGAGGTGCAGGCGTTCGCCTGGGCGGTGCTGGGAGTGCTCCAGGCGGCGATGTACGCCTGGCTGGACAGCGGCGGCGAGCTCGACCTGCCCGGCCTCGTGGACCGGAACCTGGCCTTCCTCGCCGCCGGCCTGCGGCTCTGAGCGCCGCCGGCCGTCAACCGGCGATCCGGTCGGCGTGCCCCGGGTTGACCCGCACGGCGCCCTTCATGTTGCGCGTGTAGACGTTCTGGACCTGCACGACCGTGCCCCGGCGCGGCGCGGCGATCATCTTGCCGTTGCCGATGTAGAGCGCGATGTGCGAGATGTAGCCCGGGGCGGTCGGGTCGTTCGCCCAGATGAGCATGTCGCCCGGCTCGGCCTTGCTGTACGGGATCACCCAGCCGGCCCGCGCCTGGTCGGCCGCCACCCGGGGCAGCCGGATCCCGGCCCTGGCGAACGCGAACTGCATCAGCCCGGAGCAGTCGTAGCCGCCCTCGGCCTCGGACTCGCCGCCCCACACGTACGGCCAGCCGAGCCGGGTGTACGCGGCCTTGATCACCGTCTGCACCTGCTGCGCGGTCATCACCTTGCCGCGCGCGGACGGGATCCGGCCGGGCTCGGGGTAGTCGGCCTTCGGGTTGACCTCGACCGCCTTGGCGCCCTTGGGCAGCATCTTGCGGATGTGCTTGACGTAGCGGTCGACCTTCTTCTCCGGGACGCTGACCAGCATCGCGTTCCCGGTCGGCACGCCCAGGGTGCGGGCGGTGGCGCGGGAGATCACCGCGTCGACGTCGCCGATGCCCATCGTGGCGTACGCGCCGACCCGTACCTGGGCCTGCCTCTGCTTGCCGCCCACCGGGATCTGGCTGCCGAGTTGCACGCCGCCGTCGCTGCCCATGGTGAACGAGATCGCGACGTCACCGCCGGCGACGTTGCGCCACAGCGCGTCGGACTGGGCGGTCGGCTTGGGGGTGAAGTTGCGGAACGTGGACGGCTCCACGCCCAGCACGCCCACCCGCTTGCCCGCGACGACGGCCTGCACGGCGTCGACGACCTCGGTGCCGGCCACGCCCTTGGTGCCGCGCACCCGGGACACCGTCTCGGCGGGCAGCGTGCCCGGCGCCGCGATCAGGATGTGCGGTTCGAGCCGCTTGCCCAGCGGCGCGACCGCGGCCGGCGAGATCTTCGAGCTGCCCGAGGCGGCCACGAACTTCTGGTGCTCGGCGTTGGTACGGGGGTCGGGCCCGCCCTGCCCGTGCGCGACCAGGACCGCTCCATTGGCGGCCAGCGTGGTCATCACCGAAACGCCGATGATCGTCGGTAGAACCCGGCGGTCCGGCTTGCGCACGGCAACACTCCCTCACTGCACGGCCTCGCGGCCCACGATCCTGCCCCGCCAACTCTGGGCCCTGGGCACGGTCTCCGTCCAGATACCCCGGCGCGCCGCCGGCCACCCCGGGGGATTGGCCGCGCTCCGTCAGCACCGCGTTGGCTACTCATTGGTAACACCAAGCCGGAACGAGAGCAAGGTCACAGTGCCACAAAACGGACCTACTGACCAACCGGACCGGTCAATCACGCAGCTCACGAGCGAGATCACGAGTCGTCGTCACGGGCAGCCTGCACGTGAAGCCGCGGCACACGTACGCCGCCGGAGAACCGTCCACCAGCCCCCGCCCCTCCAGCAGCGGCACCCCGGCACTCCCCGGCTCCCCGAGACTCACCACCGCGCCCGGCGCCACCGCCATCAGCGCCGTCCGGTGCAGCGCCCGCGTCAGCTCGTCCCCGCGCGGGCCCACCACCGCCACCTCCAGCGGCCCGGCCGCGAACGCCTCCGCCACCGCCAGCCCCCAGCCCGCGAACCGCGCGTGCTCGGCGGCCAGCAGACCCGCCGGCGCCAGCGCCCCCGCGGCCGCCTCCCGGTACCTGTCACCGCCGGTCAGCGCCGCGTACGACAGCAGCGCGCCCGCCGCCGCGAACTGCCCCGAGGGGGTCGCGTTGTCGGTCGGATCCTGCGGCCTCCGGAACAGCGCCTCGGCGTCGTCGGCGGTGTCGTAGAACCCGCCCGACCCGTCCGCGAACCGGTCGAGCACGGTGTCCAGCAGCTCGCCCGCCAGCCGCACGTACTCCGGCTCCCCCGTCACCCCGTGCAGGGCGATGAGGCCCTCCGCGACGTCCGCGTAGTCCTCCAGGACGCCCGCGTTGGAGCCCGCCGCGCCGTCCCGCGACGTCCGCACGAGCCGCCCGTCCCGCACGTGCAGCCGCGTGATCAGAGCGGCCACGTCCACCGCCGCCGTGACCAGATCCGGCCGTTCCAGCAGCGCCCCGCACTCGGCCAGCGCCGCCACGGCCAGCCCGTTCCAGGCGGCCACCACCTTGTCGTCCCGCGCCGGCGGCACCCGCCGCCCGCGCGCCTCCAGCAGCGCCGACCGCACCCGGTCGTACCGCTCCAGGTCCTCCGGATCCGTCAGCAGCCGCAGCACCGAGGAGCCGTGCTCGAACGTCCCGCCCGGCGTCACGCCGAACAGCTCCGCCGCGTACGCGCCGTCCTCCTCGCCGAGGACCTCCCCCAGTTGCTCCGGCGTCCAGACGTAGAACCTGCCCTCCACGCCCTCGCTGTCGGCGTCGAGCGCGGACGCCAGCCCGCCCTCCTCCGTGCGCAGATCGCGCAGCATCCAGTCGCACGTCTCCAGCGCGATCCGCCGCGCGAACGGATTCCCCGTCGCCCGCCACCAGTGCGCGTACACCCGCGCCAGCAGCGCGTTGTCGTACAGCATCTTCTCGAAGTGCGGCACGATCCACGCGTCGTCCACCGAGTAGCGCGCGAACCCGCCGCCGAGCTGGTCGTACATCCCGCCGCGCGCCATCGCCTCCAGCGTGTGCCCCGCCATCGCGAGCGACTCAGCGTCCCCCGTGCGCGCGTGGTGCCGCAGCAGGAACTCCAGCGCCATCGACGGCGGGAACTTGGGCGCGCCCCCGAAGCCGCCGCGCGCCGCGTCGTACGACCGCGCGAGCGCCCGCACGGCCCCGTCCAGCCGCTCCGTCCCCGGCGGCTCCGCCCCGCCCGCCGCGAGCGGCCCGCGCGCCGTGAGCGCCCTGACGACCTGCTGCCCCTGCTCGATCACGTCGGCACGCTGCTCGTTCCACGCCTTGTGGACGGCCTGCAGGAGCGCCTGGAACTGCGGCCGGGGAAAGTACGTCCCGCAGTAGAACGGATGCCCGTCCGGCGTCATCAGCACCGTCATGGGCCAGCCGCCCTGCCCGGTCATCGCCTGCGTGGCCTCCATGTAGACGGCGTCGACATCGGGCCGCTCCTCCCGGTCGACCTTCACGTTGACGAACAGCCCGTTCATCAGCCGCGCCGTCGCCTCGTCCTCGAAGGACTCGTGCGCCATGACATGGCACCAGTGAGGTCAGCGGAGCTACCAGTGGCAGGATGCGTACCCAACTGAGAGCAGTATGGGCACGTCCCGCCGCCTTGCCTCCGCCATCGCCTCCTCTCCCCATGGCCACCAATCGACCGGATTGGTGGAGTGCTGAAGGAGGTATGGCGATGTGGATTCCGCCAGCCGATTCACCCTCTCACCCTCTCACACGCCCGCCTGTCCTGATCGGCTGGACGTACCCGCCGAGCCTTCGATCATGGCGACTCTACGCATCTTGTCGGACGCCGAGCGTAATCTCAGAGTCCTCCCTCCCCCTCTGGAGAGCCATGAACCCCGTAGAACCGTGCCGCCCGCCCGAGCACTCGCCGATCGCTCAGTCCTCCTCCCTCTCACTGCTCGCGTACGCACGGATCAGCGACCTGACCGGCAAGCGCGGACGTCCTGCCGGGGTGATGGGCGTTGACGCCCAGCAGGCGCTCTGTGACGAGATCGCCCGCGGTCTGGGCGGCGCAGTGGCGGCCCGGTACACCGACAACGACCGGTCGGCGAGCCGCGACGATCAACGCCCGGATTTCGAGGCGATGCTCGTCGCCCTTCATCGCGGGCACACTTCCGCCGGCCGACCGGTCGACGGAGTCGTCACGGCGGACGACGACCGGATCTACAAGACCCCTGCCCAGTGGCAGCGGTTCCTCACGGCCTTCCGGGCGCGTCCCGGTCGGCTCTTCGCCGACGAGCGCGGCGCGTACGACCTCTACGACGACGCGGCCGAAGAGGCGGGATGGCTCAACACCACGATCACGATGGGCGAGAACCGCAGGCGGCGGGACCGGACCCGCAGATGGCACGCGGCTCAGGCGAGACGGGGCGCCCCGCACACCGGCGGCCGCGCCTTCGGCTACCGGCCCGTTCCCGGGAGGCGGGGCGAGATCGAGGTCGTGCCCGAGGAGGCCGCCGTCATCCGGACGGCGGTAGCGGCCTGCTTGGAAGGCCAGTCCTGGGGAGCGATCACGACGATCTTCCAGCGCTCGGGCCTCCCCACGGCCGGCGGCGGACCATGGCGCACCCAGACCGTGAAGCAGATCATTTCGAGCCCGCGCCTCGCGGGCCTGCGCGTCCTGGGCGGTGAGGTCGTCACGGCGCCGGACGGCACCATGGTCGTCGCGCGGTGGGAGCCAATCATCGAGGTGTCCGACTGGAAGGCCTTAAGGCTGCGCCGTGCTCCTCGCGATCGGCTCCCCGGCGGAAGGTCCGGAAATCCTCGTCCCACACCCCGCAAGTACCTGCTGTCCGGCTTTCTGCGGTGCGGAAGGCAGCACGACGATCGCTTCTGCAATGCAGTCATGGCGGCCTGCGCGACCAAGCAGGGCGCGTCCGCCTACCGCTACGCCTGCCGCTCCAAGAGCGATGGAGGCTGCGGCGGAACGGCCGTGAGCGGTGAGTGGATGGATCAGAAGATCGGCGCGCTCGTCCTGGCCACGCTCGCGCTCCACGGCGACGACCGGCACGCTCGGTGGGAACCATGCACGTGGGAACGTCAAGCGGAGTTCGACGCCCTGTTGGCGAGAAGGGACGGGCTCGAAGCGAGGTGGCACGGCGGTGAGTTGGGCGACGACTTCTTCTTCCGCAACTCGGCCGCGCTAGAAGGGCTCATCGACGGGCTCGGCGCCGAGCGCCGCGCGTGGCATACGCGGCAAGAGGCGCTGACCGACAGCGCTGAGACTCGGCAGCGGCGCTGGTCGCTGCGGCCGGACGGCGGCGGCTACGACCTCCTCCAAAGGAGATCACTCGTCGCGCTCGTTCTCACGAACGTACTGGTCTTTCCGGCTGGCAAGGGCACCCGAAGGCGAGGTGACGACTCCTACATGCCAGTGCTCAAGATGCCTCTCGACATGCCGTGAGCGCCTCTCTGGCGCGGCCGCCATCGGGGCGGAGGGTCACTCCTGGAGGGAGGAGACGGCGGTTTCGATGGTGCGGTGGAACGTCGGGTAGGCGTAGATCATGTCGCGGAGGACGGCGGTGGGGACCTCGGCGTGGACGGCCACCGCCAGGGCGCCGAGGACCTCGCCGCCGTACGGGCCGGCGGCGGTGGCGCCGATCAGGACGCCCTGGCCGGCGTGCTCGACGAGCTTGATGAAGCCCTCGTTCCCGGCCTTGTGGATCCAGCCGCGGGCCGACTCCTCGATGGGGGCGAATCCCGTGCGGACCGGGAGGTTCTGGTCGCGGGCCTGGGCCTCGGTGAGGCCCACGGCACCGATCTCGGGATCGGTGAAGGTGACCCGCGGGACGGCGCGGTAGGCGGCCGGAGAGCCCTGCTCGCCGAGGATGTCGCGGACGGCGATCGCGCTCTGGTACATCGACATGTGGGTGAACTGGCCCTTGCCGGTCACGTCGCCGATCGCCCAGACGCCGTCGGCGGCGCGCATCGTGCCGTCCACCGGGATGGTCTTGGCGCTCTCGTCGAGTCCGGCGGCGCCGACGCCGAGGCCCGCGAGGTCGCTGTGGCGGCCGGTCGCGACGAGGAGCCGCTCGGCGGCCAGCTCCTCGCCGCCGTCGAGTTCCAGGGTGAACGTGCCGCCCGCGTGGCGGACGCCCGTCACCCGCGCGCCGGTCCGTACGGTGACGCCCTCGTTCCGGAGCACCTTGGCGATCAGCTCGGACGACTCGGGCTCCTCGGCGGCCAGCAGGCGGCCGGCCATCTCGACGATCGTGACCTCGCTGCCGAAGCGCGCGAACGCCTGCGACATCTCGACACCGACCACGCCGCCGCCGAGGACGAGGAGGGACGCGGGCGCGCGCTCGGCGCGGACGGCCTCGCGGTTGGTCCAGTACGGGGTCCCGGCCAGGCCGTCGACCGGCGGCTCGGACGGCTCGGTGCCGATGTTGATCAGGATCCCTCGGCGGGCGCGGAACGTGCGGCCGCCCCCGCTCTGCGGCGAAGCCGTTCGGGGGGACTGGGGGTCCGCCCCCAGAGGCGACACGGTGACCTCGCGGGGGCCGGTGAGGCGGCCGCGGCCGCGGACCAGCGTGACGCCCTTGCCGGTGAGGCGGTCGGCGGCGGCCTTGTCGTTCCAGTCGTCGGTGGCCTCGTCCCGGATCCGGGCGGCCACCGGCGACCAGTCGGGACGGACCGTGGAGTCCCCCGCCATCCCCGGGATCCGGCGGCCCTCGGCCAGCAGGTCCGCGGCGCGCAGCATCATCTTGGTCGGGACGCACGCGTAGTACGGGCACTCGCCGCCGACCAGGCGGGCCTCCACGCCGACCACCGCCAGCCCGGCCTCCGCGAGGCGCCCGGCGGCGTCCTCTCCTCCCGGGCCCAGCCCGATGACGACGACATCGACTTCCTCAGCCATGTCCCCTGTCCTGCCCAAGGCGCGGCGGCTATACCGCGCGGCGGCGGGGCAGCCCGATCCGGTCGAGGTCGCGGGCCAGGACGATCTCGCCCTTGAACGGGACCGCCGCCTGCTTGAGGAAGGCCGGCTCGTCCTCGGCCCGGTAGCGCTCGGAGAAGTGGGTGAGGACGAGCAGCCGCACGCCGGCGGCCGCCGCGATCCCGCCCGCCTCCCCGGCCGTGAGGTGCCCGCGGTCGTGCGCCAGGCCGGCGTCCTCGTCGAGGTAGGTCGACTCGATGATCAGCATGTCGGCGTCCCGGGCCAGCTCGTACGCGGCGTCGCACACGCCGGTGTCCATGACGAACGCGACCTTCTGGCCGGGCCGCCGGACGCTGCACTCGCCGAGCGTGACCGTCCGCCCGTCCGGCGCGGTGACCTCGCCCTCCTCCTGGAGCCTCCGGACGAGCGGGCCGCGGACGCCGCGGGCGGCCAGCTCGGCGGGGACCATCGTGACGCCGTCGGGCTCCTCCAGCCGGTAGCCGTACGCCTCGACGGGGTGGGCGAGCCGGCGGGCGGTCAGGGTGAACGGGGCGGTCCCGCCGTCCACCCGCGCCGCCGCGCCGGACACCGGCCGCTCGGTGATCACGTCGGTGTCGTGGAACGCGGTCGCGTGCCGCAGCCGCCGCCAGTACTCCGTCCCGGACGCCGGGAACACGGCCGTGACCTCGTGCTCGACGCCGTCACGGGCGATGCGCTGCACCATGCCGGGCACGCCGAGGCAGTGGTCGCCGTGGAAGTGGGTGACGCACAGCCAGTGGACGTCGGCGGCGGCGACGCCGGCGAAGGCCATCTGCCGCTGGGTGCCCTCGCCGGGGTCGAACAGCAGGCCCAGGCCGTCCCAGCGCAGCAGGTACCCGTTGTGGTTGCGGGTCTTGGTGGGGACGGCGCTCGACGAGCCGAGCACGAGCAGTTCGCGGACCGACATCCCACCATGGTGCCGGTGAACTCCGGAATAAGCGCCTGATTATGCTGGCGGCGTTCGGCGTACCGCCCCCGAGGAGGCCCCGTGGCAGGCAGCAGGCGTGAGCAGATCAGGATGACGGACGCGGAGGTCGCCGCCTACCTCGCGGAGTCCTCCAAGGTCCAGGTCGCGACCCTCGGCAAGGACGGCGCGCCGCATCTGGTCACGATGTTCTACGCGCTGCTGGACGGGAAGATCGCGTTCTCCACGTACCGGACCTCGCAGAAGGTCGTGAACCTGCGCCGCGACCCCACGATGACGTGCCTGGTCGAGGACGGCACGGAGTACAGCGAGCTACGCGGAGTGTCCCTCTACGGCAAGGGCCGCATCGTCGACGACCCGGAGGTGCGCCTCCAGGTCGGCGCGGTGGTCGGGGCCCGCCTGGCCGGGCTGCCGGTGCCCGAGATGGGCGCCCCCCTGGACCCCGCCTTCAAGGAGGGGCTGGAACGCTCGCTCGCCAAGCGGGTCATCATCGTGATGGAGCCCGACCGGGTCGTCAGCTGGGACCACCGCAAGGCGTGACGGCCGGCCGTCCTCCGGGTCAGCCGTCCTTGGGGTCGGAAGGCGCGGCCTTGGCCTCGGCCTTCTCGCCGGCTCCGGCCTTCCCCGCCTTGGCGGCCTGCTCGCGCTCCCACGCCTCCTGCTTGATGTCGGCCTCGCGCGGCGCCTGGATCTTCCTCATCTGCTTGTTCATCGAGCGGATGAGGAAGTACGTCGCGACGGCCAGCGCGATGAAGACCCCGAACCCCAGGAAGCCCGGGGTGACCGTGTCGTCGTTGAGCGGAATATCGAGGGCGAGCACTACGAACACACCTTCTCCCGGACGCCGGCGAACAGGTCGTCCTCCGGCAGCTCCGTGTCGACCAGGGACCTGGCCAAATGGTAGTCCTCGGTCGGCCATGCCTCGCGCTGGACGTCCAGCGGGCACACGAACCAGAACCCGTTGGGGTCGATCTGGGTGGCGTGCGCCAGCAGCGCCCGGTCGCGGGTCTCGAAGTACTCGCCGCACGGCACGCGGGTGGTGACCGCCCACGGCTGCTGCGCGCCCTCGTCGTCGAACCGCTTGATCCAGTCCTTGTACGGGGACTCGGCGCCGGTCTTCTCCATGGCCGTGTGCAGCGCCAGCATGCGGTCCTTGGTGAAGGTCATGTGGTAGTAGAGCTTCAGCGGCTGCCAGGGCTCGCCGGTGCCCGGGTAGCGGTCCGGGTCGCCGGCCGCCTCGAACGCCTCCACCGACACCTCGTGCGTCTTGACGTGGTCGGGGTGCGGGTAGCCGCCCTTCTCGTCGTACGTCAGCATCACGTGCGGGCGGAACTCGCGGACGGCGCGGACGAGCGGCTCGGAGGCGACCTCCAGCGGCTGGAGCGCGAAACAGCCCTCGGGCAGCGGCGGGAGCGGGTCCCCCTCGGGGAAGCCGGAGTCGACGAAGCCCAGCCAGCGCTGCTCGACGCCGAGGATCTCGCGGGCCCGCGCCATCTCGGCCTCGCGGACCTTGCCGATGTCGGCCTTGACCTCCGGGCGGTCCATCGCCGGGTTGAGGATGCTGCCGCGCTCGCCGCCGGTGCAGGTGACCACGAGGACCTCGACGCCCTCGGACACGTAGCGCGCCATGGTGGCCGCGCCCTTGCTCGACTCGTCGTCCGGGTGGGCGTGCACGGCCATCAGGCGCAGCGGGCTCGGGTGATCGGTGGGCTCGGACACCTGGGGAACTCCCTCTCAGCAACCAGTACGTACCGTGTAGGGGGGACCCCGGTGCGGAGCACGCCTCCCGACGGAAGAGAATTGTCCCTGACAACGTCCGCGTCCCGCACGGAGATTCCCGCCATGTCCACGAGCGTCACACCAGGTACGGCAGCGCAGGCCGACTGGCCCCGGAACGTCTCCGGCGGCGGCACCGGCGGTGGCGGTGGTGCGGAGGACGGCGGCACCGGCGGTTCCGGGGGGGACGGCCCGGCCCGCGAGGCCGGGAAGCTGGGCTACCTCCTGATCGGGCTGCTGGTCGCGGTCGCCGCGGGCGGCTGGGCGATCATCATGGGGCATGCCAACAACACCCCCGGCATCGCCGCCCAGACGATCACCTACAAGGTGCTGAACGACTCGTCGGTGCAGGTCCGGTACGCGGTCGCCAAGGCCGAGGCCGATGTGGTCCGCTGCACGGTGGACGCGTTCGACACCGATTTCGCGATCGTCGCCACGTCCACCGTGACCGTTCCGGCCGGGACCGAGAACCTCTCCCGTACCGACACCCTCCAGACGACCCGGCGGGCCACCGGAGCCCGCGTCAAGGACTGCCACAAGGTGTGAATCGCCAGGTGGAAGCCCGACCGCTTTTGGCGGGTTGCGTGCGCCGCGTTCAGGGAACCTTTACCCGCACACACCGGATAGGCTAGAGGTTTCACCAGGCCGCGCTTCATGTCGATGTGTCGCATGTCCCGCCGGGACCTGCGAGATCGCAACATGTGGATGAGGAGTACCCGTGACCGAGACCCGCGCTGACAACGTCACCTGGCTCACCCAGGAGGCGTACGACCGGCTCAAGGCTGAGCTGGACCACCTGTCGGGCCCGGGCCGCATCGAGATCGCTCAGAAGATCGAGGCGGCGCGGGAGGAGGGCGACCTGCGCGAGAACGGCGGCTACCACGCGGCCAAGGAGGAGCAGGGCAAGATCGAGGGGCGCATCCTCCAGCTGCAGGGCATCCTGGAGAACGCGCGCGTCGGTGAGGCCCCGCGCACCGAGGGGGTCGTCGGCCCCGGCATGACCGTCACGATCTCCTTCGAGGGCGACGACGAGGAGGTGACGTTCCTGCTCGCCTCGCGCGAGGAGAGCGGCGCCCCGATCGACGTCTACTCCCCCAACTCCCCGCTCGGCGCGGCGATCAACGGCAAGAAGGTCGGCGACAAGGCCACCTACTCCCTGCCCAACGGCCGCAGCATGACGGTAGAGATCCTCGACGCCACACCGTATGGGTCTGCGTAGCCCTTGGCGTCAGGCCTTGACGGCCTTCCTTCGGCGGGCTTCGCGGCGATCGCCGCATCGCTCCGTCTCGCCTTGACGGCTCGCTGCGCGATCGGATCCTCGCTCGCGCTCGAATCCGCCTTCGGACGCGATCGCAACGCTAGAGCCCAGTGACCACCTCAGCAGGCCGGCTGAGGTGGTCACATTTGTTCAGCGATGCTCCGCGCGGGCGGCCGCGGTGACCAAGGGGAGGGTGCGCTGGGGGATCTGGGTGGCCAGGGAGATCACCGAGGACGCGCGCTCCACGCCGCGGACGTCGACGATCATGTCGATGACGCGTTGCAGGTCCTGGTTGCTGCGGGCCACCACGCGCAGGAGCATGTCGCCGGCGCCGGTGATCGTGTGCGCCTCGATCACCTCCGGGACGGCGGCGAGGCGTTCGGCGACCGGGTCGTGGCCGCCGGGCTGCCTGATCTGGAGGGTGACGAACGCGGTGACCGTGTAGCCGAGCGCGGCGGGGTCGATCTCCGGGCCGAAGCCGCGGACGACGCCCTGCCTGGCCAGCCGGTCCAGCCGGGCCTGCACGGTGCCGCGGGCGACGCCGAGCCGGCGGGACGCCTCCAGCACGCCGATCCGGGGCTCGGCGGCGAACAGCGCGATCACCCGCCCGTCCAGCTCGTCGATCATCGCCCGCTCCCTTCCGTGGTCATCCTGTACAGAGCGACCGTCGCTTCCTAGCAGGGACTGTACAGATTGCCCAGCAATCTGAGTGACTCTTGCGCACCTTGTCGTGGATTTCAGAGATTACGTGCATGGATGAATTCCCGGTCAAGGGCATGGACGCCATCGTCTTCGCCGTCGGCAACGCCAAGCAGGCGGCGCACTACTACTCCACCGCGTTCGGGATGCGGCGGGTGGCCTACCGCGGGCCCGAGAACGGCAGCCCGGACGAGGCCGCGCACGTCCTGGAGTCGGGCGGGGCGCGGTTCGTGTTCCGCGGCCCGGTACGGGCGGGCACCGACCTCGGGCGGCACGTCGCCGAGCACGGGGACGGGGTCGTCGACCTGGCCATCGAGGTTCCCGACGCCGAGGCCGCGTACCGGCACGCGCTGGCCAAGGGCGCCACGGGCGTCGCGGAGCCGCAGGTCCTGGAGGACGACCACGGCAAGGTCGTCGTGGCCTCCATCGCCACGTACGGCGAGACCCGGCACACCTTCGTCGACCGCTCCAACTACGCCGGCCCGTACCTGCCCGGGTACGTGGCGGCCGGCCCGATCGTGGAGCCGCCGGAGAAGCGCTACTTCCAGGCGGTCGACCACTGCGTCGGCAACGTCGAGCGGATGGACGAGTGGGCGGGCTTCTACCACCGGGTCATGGGCTTCACCGACATGGCCGAGTTCGTCGGCGACGACATCGCCACCGAGTACTCGGCGCTGATGTCCAAGGTCGTCGCCGACGGCACCCGCAAGGTCAAGTTCCCGCTGAACGAGCCCGCCGAGAGCCGCAAGAAGTCCCAGATCGACGAGTACCTGGAGTTCTACGGCGGCCCCGGCGTGCAGCACGTCGCGCTCGCGACCAACGACATCCTGTCCTCGGTCGACCGGATGCGGGCCGCCGGCGTGGAGTTCCTGGAGACGCCGGACTCGTACTACGAGGACCCCGAGCTGCGCGAGCGGATCGGCAAGGTGCGCGTCCCGGTCGAGGAGCTGCAGAAGCGCCGGATCCTGGTGGACCGCGACGAGGACGGCTACCTGCTGCAGATCTTCACCAAGCCCGTCCAGGACCGGCCGACGGTGTTCTTCGAGCTGATCGAGCGGCACGGCTCGCTGGGCTTCGGCAAGGGCAACTTCAAGGCCCTGTTCGAGGCGATCGAGCGCGAGCAGGAGCGCCGCGGCAACCTCTGACCGCCCTCGGGCGCGAGCCCTGGGTTTCTGGGGCCGCCCCAGAGCGGGTTCATCCGAGTTGCCCAGCCTGCCCGCCGCCGGGCAGGCTGGGCGGGTGCATACGGCCGGAAGTACGCCCAGTCTCCCCAGCGCCCCCCGCCGCGGCGGCCCGAGCCTCGCCCGCAGGGGCGCCGCCGGGCTGTCCGCCCTCGCCGTCGCGGGCACGCTGACGGCCTGCCAGGTCACCCTGCCCGGCGACGCCGGCCCGTCCGCGGAGCCCCCGTCCCAGGGCGGCCCGCCCGGGAAGGCGAGCCTGGGCGACCCGTACGTGCCGGGCAACGGCAACGGCGGGTACGACGTCCAGCACTACTCGCTGAAGCTGTCCATCACGCCCGGCGGCGGCCGGGAGGTGGACGGCACCGCCACGCTCACCGCGACCGCGACCGAGCGGCTGGCGGGCTTCAACCTTGACCTGACCGGGCTCGAGGTCGCGAACGTCACGGTGGACGGGCGGCCGGCGCAGCACCGCCGCGAGGACGACGAGCTGATCGTCAACCCGGCGAAGCCGCTGGCCAAGGGCGCCAGATTCACGGTGGCGGTGCGGTACGGGGGCACGCCGCGGCCCGTCCAGGACCCGGTCCTCGGCCGGTACGGCTGGATCCGCACCCCCGACGGCGTGTTCGTGGCCTGCCAGCCCAGCGGCGCGCACACCTGGTTCCCCAGCAACGACCACCCGAGCGACAAGGCCACGTTCGACTTCCAGATCACGGTCCCGCAGGGCCTGACGGCGATCGCGAACGGCGAGCCGGACGGCGCGGTCCCCGGGACGGGCGGCGGCTCCGGCGGCACCGTCCCGCCGGACGGCGGCGTGCCGCCGACCACGGCCCCCGAGACCGACCCGACCGGCCCGGCCATCGTGCCCGCCGCGAACGGCGCGAAGGCGGCCCGCACGACGTCCACCTGGAAGGTCAGGGAGCCGATGTCGACCTACCTGGCGTCGGTGTCGGTCGGCCGGTTCCAGGTGAAGACCGGCAGGACGCCCGGCGGCATCACCAACATCACCGCGGTGGACCCGACGGTCGGCGGCCTGTCGCTGGACGCGTTCCACGCCAAGAACGCCGAGATCACCGACCACTTCGTCGGGCTCTTCGGGCCGTACCCGTTCGGTTCCACCGGCGGCACCGTCGACAACGCCGCGGTCAACTTCGCGCTGGAGACCCAGACCCGCCCGGTGTACGGGGCGTTCGGCGCGGACGAGTCGATCGTGGCGCACGAGCTGGCGCACCAGTGGTTCGGCGACAGCGTCGGGGTGACCCGCTGGCAGGACATCTGGCTGAACGAGGGCTTCGCCACCTACTCCGAGTGGATCTGGAACGAGAAGTCCGGGCAGCAGACCGTCAAGGACCAGTTCGACGAGGCGTACCGCGACGGCGGCAGCCGCGAGCTGTGGGACGTGCCGCCCGGCAACCCGGGGCGGGCCAACATGTTCGGCCGCACCGTGTACGACCGGGGCGCGATGACGCTGCACGCGCTGCGCACCAGGGTCGGCGACGCGAGGTTCTTCGAGATCCTCAAGACGTGGGCGCGCGAGCACCGGCACGGCAGCGCGACGACGCAGCAGTTCATCGACACGTCCGAGCGGGTGTCGGGGCAGCAGCTGGACGACTTCTTCAAGGCGTGGCTGTACGAGCGGGGCCGGCCCCGCATGTAGGTGAAGGACCGGCCAGGGTTCGGCAAAGCCCCGGCCGGTCGCCGCGGCGCGCGGCCGCGGAACCTCCAGGGTGTGCCGGGTGAACCGGCCTTACCTGATCCCGGCCGCGGCGCTGGCCGCGGCAGCCGTGACCGCCGCCGCCCTGCCCGCCGGCGGCTCCCCGTGGCCGCCGCCCGGCGGCAAGACCGTGCCCGCCGGCGGGTTCGCGCCCGGCGCGGCGGGCGCGGGCGACCCGTACTTCCCGCAGGCCGGCAACGGCGGCTACGACGTCACCCACTACGACGTGAAGCTGGCGTACGAGCCGCGCGGCCGCAAGATCTCGGGCACCACCCGGATCAGCGCGACCGCGACGCAGAACCTCTCCCGGTTCGACCTCGACTTCGTCGGCAACCGGGTCCGGAAGGTCGTCGTGGACGGGGTGGAGGCGTCGTGGCGGCGCAGCGGCCAGGAGCTGGTCGTCACCCCGGCCGCCGGGCTGCCGAGCGGCACTCGGTTCACCGTGGCCGTCACCTACGACGGGGCGCCGGCCAACGGCCGGAACACCGATCTCGGCAAGACCGGCTGGATCCGCACCCGCGACGGAGCGGTCACGCTGTCCCAGCCGCAGGGCACGGCCACCTGGTTCCCGGTGAACGACCACCCCAGCGACAAGGCCACGCACGCGTACACGATCACCGTGCCCAGGAACCTCACCGTGGTCGCGAACGGGGAGCCGACCGGGGAGCTGCGTCCGGCCGACCGCGGCGCCACCCGCACGTACCGGTGGCGGTCGCGGCATCCGATGGCGAGCTACCTGGCGATGGTGGCGATCGGGAAGTTCCGCGTGCTGGACGGCGCGTCCCCGAAGGGCGTCCGGACGATCACCGCGGTGGACTCCTCACTCAAGCAGAACCGGCGCTGGCTGCAGCGGCGGACCGGCACGGTCACCGACTGGGGGACCCGGATGTTCGGGCCGTACCCGTTCGGCTCCACGGGCGGGATCGTCGACGACGTGACGGTCGGGTACGCGCTGGAGACGCAGACGCGGCCGGTCTACCCGGGGCAGGCGGACACGGCGCTGCTCGTCCACGAGCTGGCGCACCAGTGGTTCGGCGACAGCGTGACGCCCGAGCGCTGGAAGGACATCTGGCTGAGCGAGGGCTTCGCGACGTACGCGGAATGGCTCTACACCGAGCAGCACCGCGGTGCGACGGCCAAGGAGATGTTCGAGAAGGCGTACAAGCAGCCGGGGAGCTCCAAGCTCTGGAAGCGGCACACGGGCGCGCCCGGACGCAAGGGGATGTTCGACTACTTCGCCATCTACACGCGCGGCGCGATGACGCTGCACGCGCTGCGCACGGCGGTGGGCGACCCCGCGTTCTTCAGGATCATCAAGTCCTGGGCGACGGAGAACGCGCACGGCCACGCCACGACCGAGGAGTTCGTCCGGCATTCCGAGCGGCTGTCGGGGCGGAGGCTGCGGCCGCTGTTCAAGGAGTGGCTCTTCACGTCCGGCAAGCCGGGCCGGCCGAAGAAGGTGGCGCCAACCGTCCAGAACCGGCCCTGACCGGCCCTGACCGGCCTCGACCGGCCACGGCACTGGCGGAATCGCAACCGAATCGCGCTTGAAAAGGCGGTACGGCGGCTGAAACTTTGGGGCGAATGTTATGTCACCCCAAGGACGAGGTCGATGAGCAGAACTTTCCCGGCTATGGCCGCCGTGGCGCTGACCGCCACCGCGGGTCTCCTGGCTTCGGCGCTGCCCGCGGGGGCGGCCCCCACCCGCTTCACCCCGGGCGCCCCGGGGGTGGGTGACCCGTACTTCCCCGACATGGGCAACGGCGGATACGACGTCGCCCACTACGACATCGGGCTGAAGTACGACCCGGCCACCAAGGGCGTCCAGGCCGTGACCAGCATCAAGGCGCGCGCCACGCAGAACCTGTCGCGCTTCAACCTGGACTTCCTGGGCCCGCTGAAGATCTCGGCGCTGCGCGTGAACGGCGCCAAGGCCGCCTACAAGCGGACCGGCGCCCAGGAGCTGGAGATCACCCCGCCCAAGGGCCTGCGCGCCAACGGCACGTTCACCGTCACGGTGGCCTACTCCGGCGTGCCGCAGACCATCAACGACCCGGCGCTGGGCACCTCCGGCTGGATCCCGACCGCCGACGGCGCGGTCATGCTCAACCAGCCGTTCGGCGCGGCCACCGTCTACCCGGTGAACGACCACCCGACCGACAAGGCCACGTACACCATCACGCTGACGGCGCCCAAGGACCTGACCACGCTCGCGAACGGCGACTTCGCCGGCAAGGCCACCCGGGGCGGCTGGACCGTCTCGCACTGGCGGATGAAGCAGCCGATGGCCAGCGAGCTGAGCATGCTCGCGATCGGCAGGTACGACGTGATCAGCGGGAGGACGAAGGACGGCGTCCCGAACATCACGGCGACCGACCAGGGCCTCGGCATCTCCGCCGCGAACGCGCAGAAGTTCCACCAGCAGACCGAGGACATCCAGGCGTTCCTCCAGGGCAACTTCGGCCGCTACCCGTTCGGCTCCACCGGCGGCATCGTCGCCAAGGCGGGCGTCGGGTACGCGCTGGAGACCCAGGGCCGCCCGATGTACGACCTCGCGCACCGGCCGGGCTCCATCCCGAGCCCGGGCCTGATCGCGCACGAGCTGGCCCACCAGTGGTACGGCGACAGCGTCACGCCGGAGCGCTGGGCCGACATCTGGCTGAACGAGGGCTTCGCCACGTACTCCGAGTGGATGCTGGCCGAGAAGCAGGACGGCAAGTCCGTCCAGGAGAGCTTCGACGAGGTCTACGCCACCCCGGCCGACGCCGGCCTGTGGAAGCCGAAGACCGCCGACCCGGGCCGGGACAACATCTTCCACAGCACCGTGTACGACCGCGGCGCGATGACGCTGCACGTCCTCCGCAAGGAGATCGGCGAGAAGGACTTCGCCCGGCTCATCAAGCAGTGGCCGGCCGTGAACCGCGACGGCAACGTGTCGACGCGGGACTTCATCCGGTTCGCGGAGAAGCTGTCCGGCGAGCAGCTGGACGACCTCTTCCAGAAGTGGGTCTACACCTCCGGCAAGCCCTCGCTGTGAGCGCTCAGCTCATCGTGATGGTGTAGCCCTTGTCACGCAGGCGGCCGAGCACTTCCTCGCTGTGCTCGGCCCCTCGCGTCTCCAGGTGCATCAGCACCTCGGCCTCCTCGACGTGCAGGCGGGCGGCGACCCGCTCGTGCATCACGTCCAGGACGTTGACGCCCAGCCCGGCCAGCTCGCTGAGCAGCGTGACCAGCGCGCCGGGACGGTCGTTGAGCCGGCAGCGCACGACCAGGTAGCGGCCCGCGCCGGCGAGGCCGTGCCGGAGGACCTTCGCGAGCAGCACCGGATCGATGTTGCCGCCCGACAGGACCGCCACGACGGGCGTGCGGACCGCGTACGAGTGCTCCAGCAGCGCCGCCACGCCGGCCGCGCCGGCCGGCTCGACCACCTGCTTGCCGCGTTCGAGGAGCAGCAGCAGCGCCTGCGAGATCGACTCCTCGGTGACGGTGACGACGCTCTGGAGATGCTCCCTGATGAGGTCGTACGTGAGGTCTCCCGGCCGACCGACGGCGATGCCGTCCGCCATCGTCGGCGCCAGCCGTACTCGAACGGGACGCCCGCTGGCGAGCGACGGCGGAAACGCGGCCGCGTTCTTGGCCTGCGCGCCAACGACCGGAACACCCCCGCCTGCGCGGGGACCACTCGCGACCGCCACCGCGATGCCGGCCGCGAGGCCGCCGCCGCCCACCGGGACGACGATAGTACGAGCCTCAGGGCATTGCTCCAGGATCTCCGATCCCAAGGTGCCCTGCCCCGCCACGACGTCCGGGTGGTCGAACGGGTGGATCAGGACGGCGCCCTCCGTGTCGGCGTACTCCTGCGCCGCGACGAGGCAGTCGTCGACGTTCGGGCCGGGGAACACGACCTCGGCGCCGTACGCGCGGGTCGCCGCGACCTTGGGCAGCGGCGCGCCCTCCGGCATGAACACGGTGGCCTTGCAGCCGAGCATGGACGCCGCCAGCGCGACCCCCTGCGCGTGGTTGCCGGCGCTGGCGGCGACGACGCCGCGGGCCCGTTCGGCGTCACTGAGCCGCGCGATCCGCACGTACGCGCCGCGGATCTTGAACGAGCCGGTGCGCTGGAGGTTCTCGCACTTGAGGTACACCGGGCCGCCGATCGCCTCCGACAGCACCCGGGAGTGCATCAGCGGAGTCGGGACGGCCACCTCGCGCAACAGCTCGCGGGCGGCCCGGATGTCGTCGGCGTTGACGCTGGCCATGCCCCCGATCTTTTCACTGCTTTCTTCCTGGGGACGACCCCAGACCCCGTCACGGCCACATCCTCACTCCGCTGGCGCTCCGTTCCGGGTGCGCCGATTCCAGTACCGCCCGCCCTCGTGGATCAGGGCGGCGGCGCCGACGAGGCCGGCGGTCTGGCCGAGCGCCGCCGGAACGACCCGGACGCGCCGCGCGAAGTCCATCCGCGCGTGCGCCCGCAGCGCCTCCTCCAGGGGGACGAACAGCAGCGGGCCCGCCTGCGACACGCCGCCGCCGATCGCGACGACCTCCAGGTCGCACAGGTGCGTCGCGGACGCGATCGCGATGCCGAGGGCGCGGCCGGCGCGGCGCATCGCGGCGGCCGCGACCGGGTGGCCCTCCCGCGCGTCCGCGGCGAGGTCGGCGCCCGTGGGGTCGGCCTGGTCGTGCCGCCAGCCCTGCCCGCGCGCCCAGGCCGCCAGCCCGGGGCCGCGCGCGATCGCCTCCAGGCAGCCGCGGCCGCCGCAGCCGCACGGCGGCCCCTCCGGGTCGACGACGACATGGCCGATGTGGCCGGCGTTGCCGCCGGCGCCGTCGATCAGCCGGCCGCCGAGGATCAGCCCGCCGCCGACACCGGTCGACACGACCATGCCGAGCACGTTGCCGCGGCCGCGGGCGGCGCCCCGCCAGTGCTCGGCGACGGCGACGCAGACGGCGTCGTTGTGGACGCGCACGGGCATCCCGGGGTACCGCGCGCGCAGCCGTTCGCGGAGCGGGAAGCCGCGCCAGGACGGGATGTTGATGGGCGAGACCTCGGCGGCGGGCCAGGTCATCGGGCCGCCGCAGCCGACGCCCACCCCGGCGGCGCCCTCGGCCGGGATGCGGTCCAGGAGTGCTTCGAGGGCGTTCCAGAGGATCTCGGGGTCGTCGCCCGCGGGGGTCGGGGCGCGGTCGTACGCGACGATCTCCCCGTCCGGGCCGACGGTGCCCGCGGCGAGCTTGGTGCCGCCGATGTCGATCGCCAGCACCGGGGCGGGGCCGGTCACGGGGCGCCGTCCTCCGCGCCGCCGGTGCCCGCCTCGTCCGCCTCGCCTGCTTCGCCTGATTCGTCCGCTTCGCCTTCTTCGGGGCCGAAGGCGAGGATGGCGGCGGTGAAGCCGTGCACGTGGTTGCGGCCCGCGACCGGGCCGATCTCGCCCGCCGCGAAGAACCCGCCGACGCCCGCCGGGCCGAACGCGCCGTTCACCACCCGCGCGTCATGGTCGGAGTCGTCGAACATCGCCCGGCCGCGCCCGTTGCACGAGAACAGCAGCGCCCCCTCGACCGGCGCCAGGTCGAACCGCTCCAGCAGCGCGGTCAGGTCCGCCTCGGCCGCTCCGGCGTCCCGCACCTGGAACCGGACCGTGCGGCCCACCTCGACCACGTCGCCGATCACCAGCGCGCCGGTGTCGGCGTCGGCGTCCACCACGCCGCGCACCAGGAAGTCGCCGCGCTCGTGCTCGTCGGCGTACTCGTCCATCGCCACGCCGATCAGGAGCCCCTGGCCGGCCAGGTCCTGCTCCTCCTCCGTGAGCCCGAGCACGATGTGCTCCAGCTTCTCCAGCGCGGGGGTGCCGGCCAGCTCGTACAGGACGTTGTCCTCGGCCCGCGTCACCACCATGTCCGGGCCGACCGGGCGGGCGCCCTGGCTGACGACGGTGGTCGCGGCGACGCTGCCGCCCAGCACGACGCCGACCGCGCCGTCCTCGAACATCTCGCCGTCCGCGAACAGCCGGACCGAGCCCTGGCCGGGCCCGCCCGCCATCCCGCCGACCAGCGGCAGCCCCGGCATCGCCTCGCCCGACCGCTCCACGAACGCGTCGACCGGGAACGTGTACGGGTCGGCCAGCAGCACGCCCACCACGTCGTCCGGCCACCCCTCCGGCATGCCGACGACGATCAGCCGGTCCTCGGCCTTGAGCGTCTCCAGCCGGAACGCCTCCACCCGGGCGCCCGGCAGCACCGCCGCCCAGGCGCTGACGGCGCTGGCCTCCTCGATCCCGTGACCGCCGCCGATCACGCCGTCGGCGCTGCACCCCAGCACCACGGCGCCGCCGGCGGCCGCCATCGCCGCCCGCCCCGCCTCCTCGACGGCGGCCGGGTCCTCGGCGGAGACGAAGACGCACACAAGGTCGGGCGGCGCGGTCAGCGGCGCGAGGGCCTTCTCCACCGCGGTGCGGGCGGCGGCGCCCAGATCGGGTCCCAGAGCCAGTCCGTCTCCGAACCGCGTCATCGGCGGCGCCTCCCTCGTACGGTTCGCGGGATCGTTCACGGCCCTATCCTTCCCCCTCCGGTCTCCCGGGCCCAAACAGCGCGCCCGCCGGACCGCCCGAGGAATCCCGCCGCGAGGGTGCGATTCTCCGGAACGGCGACGTAATGTCGTTCGCGTGCGTCCAACCGAACCTCGTGAGAGCACACTGGGCGGGCTGCGCACCAGTGGCCACGTCCAGCGCTCGGTCAAGGCCGAGATCCGCCACAACCTGCTCACCCGGCTGAGATCCGGCGAGCCCCGATTCCCCGGCATCGTCGGGTTCGAGGACACGGTCCTCCCCCATCTGGAGCGCGCCCTGCTCGCGGGGCACGACCTGGTGCTGCTCGGCGAGCGCGGGCAGGGCAAGACCCGCCTGATCCGCACCCTGGCGGGCCTGCTGGACGAGTGGACCCCGGTGGTCGCGGGCTGCGAGATCAACGACCATCCGTACGGCCCGGTCTGCGTGCGCTGCCGCCGGCTGGCCGAGGAGGCGGGCGACGACCTGCCGGTGGCCTGGCTGCACCGCGACGACCGGTACGGCGAGAAGCTCGCCACCCCCGACACCAGCGTCGGCGACCTCATCGGCGACGTCGACCCGATCAAGGTGGCCGAGGGCCGCACGCTGGGCGACCCCGAGACCGTCCACTTCGGGCTGGTGCCGCGCACCAACCGCGGGATCTTCTCCATCAACGAGCTGCCCGACCTGGCCGAGCGGATCCAGGTGGCGCTGCTGAACGTGCTGGAGGAGCGCGACGTCCAGGTCCGCGGGTACGCGCTGCGGCTGCCGCTGGACCTGCTGCTCGTCGCGAGCGCCAACCCGGAGGACTACACCAACCGCGGCCGGATCATCACGCCGCTGAAGGACCGCTTCGGCGCCGAGATCCGGACCCACTACCCGCTCGAACTGGACACCGAGCTGGCCCTGATCCGCCAGGAGGCCGAGCTCGCCGACCTGGGCGGCGTGCCCGCCGAGGTGCCCGACCATCTGATCGAGATCATCGCCCGGTTCACCCGGCTGGTGCGCGACTCGACGGCGGTCGACACCCGTTCCGGCGTGTCGGCGCGGTTCGCGCTGGCGGGCGCGGAGACGGTCGCGGCCGGGGCGGTGCGGCGGGCCGCGCTGGCCGGCGAGGAGCGCGCGGTGGCGCGGGTCTGCGACCTGCCCGCCGTGGTGCCGTCGCTGATGGGCAAGGTCGAGTTCGAGGTCAGCGAGGAGGGCCGCGAGCAGGAGGTGCTGGAGCACCTGCTGCGCCGCGCCACCGCCGAGACGTACCGCCGCACGCTGGGCGCGGCCGACCTGAACGGGCTGCTGGAGAAGTTCGACTCCGGCGACATGGTCGAGTCGGGCGAGCTGGTGCCCGCCGCCGAGCTGCTGCGCCGGATCGGCCCGGTGCCCGGCCTGGCCAAGATCATGGAACGGCTGGACCTGAGCGGGGACTCCCCCGGGCAGGCCGCCGCGGCGCTGGAGTTCGCGCTGGAGGGCCTGTTCCTGAGCCGCCGCCTGTCCAAGGACGTGTCCCCTGGGAAGGGCGACGGCACCGCCACGTACCGCACCTGATCCATCGTTTCGCTGTTGGGAGTCCGATGAGCCGCTACCGGTACGGCGCCTACGAGGACGGGCCCGACCCGCTCGCCCCGCCCTACGACGTCCGGCACGCCCTGGACGCGATGGGCGACTCCGTCCTTGAGGGCACCCGTCCGGACGAGGCCCTGCGCGAGCTGCTGCGCCGCGGCCTGCCCGGCGCGGACGGCCGCCGCGGGCTCGACGACCTGCTCCGGCAGGTCCGCGAGCGGCGCCGCGAGCTGCGCGACCGGGGCCGCCTGGACGGCACGCTGGAGCAGGCGCGCGCGCTGCTCGACACCGCGATCGGGCAGGAGCGGGCCGAGCTGTTCCCCGACCCGTCCGACGACGCCCGGCTGCGCGAGGCGGAGCTGGACACGCTGCCGCAGGACACCTCGCAGGCCATCCGGCGGCTGTCGGACTACCAGTGGCGGTCGGACGCGGCGCGCGAGACGTTCGAGCGGCTGAAGGACCTGCTGCGGCGCGACGTCCTGGACGCCCAGTTCCAGGGCATCAAGCAGGCGCTGGAGGGCCAGGACCCGGAGACGATGGCGCGGGTCAAGGACATGATGGCCGCGCTCAACCAGATGCTGGAGAAGGACGCGCGCGGCGAGCACACCCAGGAGGACTTCGACCGGTTCATGGAGGAGTACGGGGAGTTCTTCCCCGACCGTCCGCGGAACCTGGAGGAGCTGGTCGACTCCCTCGCCCGCCGCGCCGCCGCGATGGACCGGCTGATGGCCTCGCTCAGCCCCGAGCAGCAGGCCGAGCTGGCCGGGCTGATGGAGCAGGCCATGCAGGACGCCGGGCTGGCGATGGAGATGTCGCGGCTGAACGACGCGCTCCGCGCCCGCCGTCCCGACCTCGGCTGGGGCACCCCGGAGCGGATGTCCGGCGACCGGCCCCTCGGCATGGGCGACGCGACCACGGCGCTGGCCGAGCTCGCCGACCTGGCCGAGCTGGAGGCGGCGCTCGCGCAGGACTACCCCGGCGCCCGCCTCGACGACATCGACGAGGAGGCCGTACGGAGGGCGCTCGGCCGCCGCGCCGTCGACGACCTCGACGCGCTGCGCCGCATCGAGCAGGAGCTGGAGCGGCAGGGCTACCTCCAGCGGAAGAAGGGCGCGCTGGAGCTGACGCCCAAGGCCGTCCGCCGCCTCGGCGACACCGCGCTGCGGCGGGTGTTCTCCCAGCTCACGGCCGGCCGGCAGGGCGACCACGACCAGCGCGACGCCGGCCAGGCGGGCGAGCTGACCGGGGCGAGCCGGGAGTGGCGGTTCGGCGACGAGCAGCCGCTCGACGTGGTCCGCACCGTGAGCAACGCCATCCGCCGCAACGTCATGGAGGCGCCCGCGGCGGGCCTCACCGTCGCGGCCGAGCCGTCCCCGCCGGTGAACGGCACCCGCCCGCGCGCGGTACGGCTGAGCGTGGACGACTTCGAGGTCCACGAGACCGAGCGGCGCAGCGCCGCCGCCGTCTGCCTGCTCGTCGACCTGTCGTACTCGATGGTGCTGCGCGGCACCTGGGGCGCCGCCAAGCAGACGACGCTCGCGCTGCACTCGCTGGTGACCAGCAAGTTCCCGCAGGACGCGATCCAGATCATCGGGTTCTCGAACTACGCGCGCACGCTGCACCCGACCGAGATGGCCGGGCTCGACTGGGACATGGTCCAGGGCACGAACCTGCACCACGCGCTGATGATCGCCGGCCGCCATCTGGACCGGCACCCGGACTTCGAGCCGATCGTCCTGGTCGTCACCGACGGCGAGCCCACCGCGCACCTCCAGCCGAACGGCCGCTCGCTGTTCGACTACCCGCCGTCCCCCGACACGCTCGTGCTGACGCTGGCGGAGGTCGACAAGATGACCCGGCGCGGCGCCTGCATGAACTTCTTCATGCTGGCCGAGGACCGGCGGCTGGTGTCGTTCGTGGAGGAGGTCGCCCGCCGCAACGGCGGCCGGGTCTTCGCGCCCGACGCCGAGCGGCTGGGCCAGTACGTGGTCAGCGACTACCTGAGGGTGCGGCGCGGCCGCCGCTGAGCCCGCGGAGGCGGCCGCTAGGGTCGCGGTATGTCGACTTCCGATCGTCTGCTGCTCCTCCTGCACATCGGTTTCGCGATCTTCACGCTGGGACCGCTGACCGCCGCCACGATGGCCACCCCGCGCTACATCCGCGCCCGGAACGTGACGGTCGTGCGCTACCTCAACCGCGCCACCCGCGTCTACGGGCTGGCGACGCTGGGCGTGCTGCTGTTCGGCCTGTTCCTGGCCAGGGACCGGTTCGACGAGGTCTGGCTGTCGGCGTCGATGACGCTGTTCATCGTGTCGCTGGTGCTGCTGTTCATCGTGGAGAACGACCAGCGCAAGTCCGCCCACCTGATGGAGACCGCCGCCGCCGGGGAGTCGGCCGCGGCAGGGACCGGCGACGGCGACGGCGAGGAGAAGCCGGCCGCCGCCGCGCGCACGGACGACGTGGCCCAGGTCCAGCGCGGCCGCATCGCCGCCATCTCGGGCGTCGTCGCGCTCCTGTGGCTGGTGATCCTCGTCCTGATGGTCTGGAACGGCTGACCCGCCCCGGCGGCCTCGCCTACATGGCCTACCTGGCCTACTTGGCCTACCCGGCCTACTTGGTCCGGGCCTTCAGCCAGTTGCGGATGGCCGGGTAGACGGTCGCGTCCTCCAGCAGCTCGGAGGCGTGGCCGTCGCCGGGGACCACCTTGACGGTGGCGCCCACGCCGCCGCCGCGCAGGGCGGAGGCCAGGGCCGTGCTGTGGGTGGACGGGACCAGCTCGTCGGCGGCGTGCATGAGGAGCACGGGGGCGTCGCCGGAGCCGGCGTGGGTGGTGGCGTTGGAGTCGTCGACCCGCTGCCAGCACTCGGGGTCGGCCTCGTTCGGCACGCAACCGACCAGCTTGACGACCGCGCGGCGCAGGTAGCGCTGGCCGCCGGTGGCGTCGGCCTTGAGGCCGTCCTGGTACGCCAGGTACGGGGTGTTGACGGGCGACAGCGCGAGGACGCCGCGCACCCGCTGGGCGCCCTGGCCGTACGTGCCGAGCTGGCTCGCGAGCAGGCCGCCGGCCGAGGAGCCGAACGCCACGATCCGGTCGGGGTCGATGTTCCAGCGGGCGGCGTTGCGCTTGACGAAGTCGAGGGCCGCCACGGCGTCGTCGCGCTGGGCGGGCCAGGCGGCCTGGTGCGCCAGCCGGTAGTTGGCGGAGAAGACCGTGTAGCCCTCGTTGGTGAGGCGCCGCGCGAAGTACTTCCAGGACGACTTGTCGCCGCTGACCCAGGAGCCGCCGTGGAACAGCAGGACGGCCGGGCCGGGAGGGGTGCGCCGCGCCTGCTGCTCCTGGGCGCCCTCCTGGCCCTCGGTGCCGGTTCCCGTGCCCGTACCGGTTCCCGTGCCGGTGCCGGGGCGCCAGTACGCGTCGAGGCGCTGGCGGGGGTGGCGGCCGTAGGCGTAGGTGGACGCCTTGGGCGGCTTGGGCGTGACCATGACCGCGCTGGAGGACGCGACCGCGTCGGCGCCGCCGGACGGCTGCCGCCCCCCGGCCGCGGGGGGCGCGGACGGGGTCTGCGAGCCGGGGGCGCCGGACTCCGAGGGGGAACCGGTGGGCGAGCCGGGTGTCAGTGAGGGAGCGGACGACGCGGGGTCCGGCGGGGTGGCCTGCGCGCCCCCGGGAACGGCCACAGCAGCGATACACGTCGCGGCGAACGCCGCCCCGCACACCAGTACTTTGCGCACTCCGGTGCCCTTTCTCGGCGGAACCTGGCGCGCACATCATAGAGCCTTGATCAGTTTCCTACCGGAATGCCGCCCGAAATCCCCCTTAAAGATCACCCCGTACAGCGCCGGATCACCCAGCTCACCTCGGCGAACGCGTCCGCCGGGCAATCAAGATCACACGATGGCGGCCGCCCCCAGCGCCCGCTCCAGGTCGCGCAGCAGGTCGTCGGCGTCCTCGATGCCGACCGACAGCCGGACCAGGTCGGCCGGGACCTCCAGCGGCGAGCCGGCGGCCGAGGCGTGCGTCATCCGGCCCGGGTGCTCGATCAGCGACTCCACGCCGCCCAGCGACTCGCCCAGGGTGAACAGCTTGGTGCTCTCGCAGACCCGTACCGCGGCCTCCTCCGACCCCATCCGGAACGACACCATCCCGCCGAACCCCTTCATCTGCTTGGCGGCGGTCTCGTGCCCCGGGTGCGCGGGCAGCCCCGGGTAGAGCACCTCGCGCACCGCCTCGTGGCGGGTGAGCAGCTTCACCACGGCGGCGGCGTTCGAGCAGTGCCGGTCCATCCGGACCCCGAGGGTCTTGATCCCGCGGAGCGTCAGCCATGCGTCGAACGGCCCGGCGACCGCGCCCATGGAGTTCTGGTGGAACGCCAGCCGCTCCCCCAGCTCGGCCGACGAGGTGATCAGCGCGCCGCCGACCACGTCGGAGTGGCCGCCGATGTACTTGGTGGTGGAGTGCACGACCACGTCGGCGCCCAGCGCCAGCGGGCGCTGGAGGTACGGCGAGGCGAACGTGTTGTCGACCACCAGCAGTGCGCCCGCGTCCCGCGCGACGCCCGCCAGCGCGGCGATGTCGGCCACGCCCAGCAGCGGGTTCGTCGGCGTCTCCACCCAAATGATCTTCGTCTCGGGGCGGACCGCGGCCCGGACGGCGGCCACGTCACCCAGCGGCGCCGGGTCGAACGCCAGCCCCCAGGGCTCGGCCACCTTCGCGAACAGCCGGTACGTGCCGCCGTACGCGTCCCCCGGGATGATCACGTGGTCGCCGGGCCGGCACAGCGCGCGCAGCAGCGTGTCCTCGGCGGCGAGCCCGGACGCGAACGCGAGCCCGCGCACGCCCCCCTCGATCTCGGCGAGGCATACCTCCAGCGCGGTACGCGTCGGGTTGGCCGAACGGGAGTACTCGTAGCCGCCGCGCAGCCCCCCGATGCCGTCCTGCTTGTATGTGGAGACCTGGTAGATCGGCGGGACGACCGCGCCCGTCGCCGGGTCGGGCTCCTGCCCCGCGTGGATCGCCAGGGTGTCGAATCCGTGGTGAACGTCCTTGTCCATGAGGACGAGGCTACCCACCGTCCGCCCTCCTGGAGGAGGAGGCGATCCCCCGCAGGTATCACCCCCTATTTCGGCTCCCGGGTTGACCAAATCGGCGCAATCGGTCTCTACCGTTTGGGGGGTATCCGGAACGCTTCTGTTCCTCTTGCCCCATGACCTGAAGGAAATCGCATGTTCGCTGGGCTTGCGCGCATAGTCGTGAGACACCCGTGGTGGACGCTCTTGACGTGGGTGGTGGCCGCGGTCGCCATCATCGCCTTCTCCCCCTCCCTGGAGACCGAGTCCGACCAGGGCGAGTTCCTGCCCTCCAGCTATGAGTCGGTACAGGCCGGCGAGCTCGCGCAGAAGTCCTTCCCGCAGCAGGCCGACACGACGGCGCTGATCGTGGTCAAGAGGGCGGACGGCGGGCAGATCACCCCGGCCGACAGCCAGCAGGTCACGAAGGTGGCCCAGCAGCTGACGGCCAAGAAGTACCCGACCGTCCAGGGCTTCCTGACCAGCCCGGAGGCGGTCGCGCCCAACAAGTCGGTGCAGATCGTCAGCGTCCCCATGAAGGGGATGAGCCAGTCCGACTCGGTCGAGCAGAGCAAGGCGATCAAGCAGCTGCGCGAGGACCTGCCGGGTGCGCTGGGCGGCACGCTGACCGCCAAGGTCGGTGGTGAGGTCGCCGCGTTCACCGACAACGAGGACTCGTTCACCGAGTCGATGACGATCGTGTCGATCGCCACCTTCGCGTTGATCATCGGGCTGATCCTGCTGATCTTCCGGGCGCCGATCGCGGCGATCCTGCCGATCATCGTGATCGCCGTCACCGAGATGGTGTCGATGGGCCTGATCGGCGTGGCGTCCAAGGTGCTCGGCTTCTCCGGTGACGACAGCCTGGCGATCATCATGACGATCGTGCTGTTCGGCATCGGCGCGGACTACTACCTGTTCGTCCTGTTCCGCTACCGGGAGCGGCTGCGCGCCGGCGACGACAAGAAGACCGCCATGATCGTCGCGATGGAGCGGGTGGGCGAGGTCATCACCTCCGCCGCGGCCGCCATCGCGGTGACGTTCCTGGTGCTGATGCTGGCCTCGTTCGGGATCTTCGCGGCGTGGGGCCCGTCCCTGGCGATCGCGGTGCTGGTCATGGGCATCACCTCGCTGACGGTGTTCCCGGCGCTGGTCTCCCTGCTGGGCCCGGCGGTGTTCTGGCCGTCCAAGTCGTGGAAGAAGCAGCCCAAGGACCGCGTCTCCAGCGGGATCGGCCGGCTGGTCGGGCGGCGCCCGGCCGTGGTCGCCCTCGGCTCCGGCGCCCTGCTCATCGCCCTGGCGGCCGGCGCGTTCGGGTTCAAGTCCGACTACGACTTCCAGTCCAGCTTCCCGCAGGACACCGAGTCCGCCCAGGCCATGAAGGACATGGAGGGCGGCTTCCCGCCCGGCCTGACCAAGCCGGTCGAGGTCTACCTCCAGTCCACCGGCGGGCAGCCGATCGCCAAGGCTTCGCTCGACACGTTCGTCCAGCAGGCCAAGGGCCTGGAGGGCGTCGGCAGCGTCCAGCCGCCGCAGCCCGCGCCGGGCGGCCAGGTGGTCAGGGTCGGCCTGCTGCTGGAGAAGAACCCGGTCAGCAACGAGTCGATCAGCTTCGTCAAGGACGACCTGCGGCCCGCGGTGCACAAGCTCACCCCGGACGGCACCAAGATGCTGGTCGGCGGCGAGACCGCCATCTACGGCGACATCAACAAGGTGGTCAACCGCGACCTGTCGGTCATCCTGCCGGTCGCCGGCGTCCTGATCGCGCTGATCCTGCTGCTCCTGCTGCGGTCGGTGGTGGCGCCGCTCTACCTCGTCCCGGCGGTCCTGCTCGGGTTCGCCGCCACCATGGGCGCCGCGGTGTACGTCTTCCAGGGCCTCATGGACCAGCCCGGGGAGATCTTCCACCTGCCGATCATGCTGTACCTGTTCGTGCTGGCCATCGGGACCGACTACAACATCCTGATGACCGCGCGGCTGCGGGAGGAGGCCAAGGCGGGCCACGAGCCGCGCCGCGCCGCCGCCCTGGCCGTCCAGCACGGCGGCCCGACCGTCGCCGCGGCGGGCCTGATCCTGGCGGGCACCTTCTCGGTGATGCTGCTGGCCAAGGTCTCGATGCTGCAGCAGATGGGCTTCTCCATCGCGATCGGGATCGCCCTGTCGGCCTTCGTGATGTCGATCTTCCTGGTCCCGGGGGTGACCGCGCTGCTCGGCCACCGGGCCTGGTGGCCCGGCCACGCCGACCGCCCCGCCGCCCCCAAGGGCCCGGAGCCGGCCAAGGAGGACCGCGAACCCTCGGGGGTCCGCTCCTGAGGCACCAGAACGTCGGGGCGCGGGACCGCGGTCGGTAAAGCCGCCCACGAGACCGCGGCCCCGCGGCCCGACTCCCCGGAAAGAAGCGCCGGAGGCCCCACGGCCTCCGGCGCTTCCGCGTACCGCGGTGGGTTCGGGGGGTCAGGTGCGGGCGAGGAAGGCGAGGAGGTCCTGGCGGGTGACGATGCCGGTCGGCTTGCCGTCGACGAGGACGACGGCGGCGTCCCGGCCTTCCAGGGCCGTCATCATGCGCGAGACCGGCTCGCCCGACCCCACGACCGGGAGGGGCGGGCTCATGTGCTTCTCCAGGGGGTCCTCCGCCTGGGCCCGGTCGGCGTACAGGGCGTGGAGCAGGTCGCGTTCCTCGACCGCGCCGACGACCTCGCCGGCCATCACGTCGGGGTGGCCCGCCCCCGGGGAGACCACCGGCATCTGGGAGACGCCGAACTCCCTGAGGACCTTCACCGCCTCCTCCACCGTCTCGGTGGGGTGCATGTGGACGAAGTTCGGGATGCCGCCGGACTCCGCCTCCGCCTTCCGTCTCAGGACGTCCCCCACCGTGGCCTCCGAGGTGGAACGGTCGTCGCTGAACCCGTGCTGGCTCATCCACTCGTCGCTGAAGATCTTGCTGAGGTAGCCGCGGCCGCCGTCCGGGAGGAGGACGACGATCACCGCGTCCGGCTCGGCGCGGGCGGCCAGCCGGAGGGCCGCCACCACGGCCATCCCGCAGGAGCCGCCGACCAGCAGGCCCTCCTCGCGGGCCAGCCGGCGGGTCATCAGGAACGAGTCCTTGTCGGAGACCGCGATCACCTCGTCGCAGATCTCCCGGTCGTAGGTCTCCGGCCAGATGTCCTCGCCGACGCCCTCGGTGAGGTACGGCCGGCCGCTGCCGCCCGAGTACACCGAGCCCTCCGGGTCGGCGCCGACCACCTTCACCCGGCCGCCGGAGACCTCCTTGAGGTAGCGGCCGGCGCCGCTGATCGTCCCGCCGGTGCCGATGCCCGCCACGAAGTGCGTGACACGGCCCTCGGTCTGCGTCCAGATCTCCGGGCCGGTGGTCTCGTAGTGGGAGCGCGGGTTGTTCTCGTTGCGGTACTGGTCGGGCTTCCAGGCGTCCGGGATCTCGGCGGCCAGCCGGTCCGACACCGAGTAGTACGAGTCCGGGTGGTCGGGCGACACCGCGGTCGGGCAGACCACGACCTCGGCCCCGTACGCCCGCAGGACGTCGATCTTGTCCTTGGCGACCTTGTCCGGGCAGACGAAGACGCACTTGTAGCCGCGCTCCTGCGCGACGATGGCCAGCCCCACCCCGGTGTTGCCCGAGGTCGGCTCGACGATCGTCCCGCCAGGCCGCAGCGCCCCGGACCGCTCCGCGGCGTCGATCATCCGGACCGCGATGCGGTCCTTCACCGACCCCCCGGGATTGAAGTACTCCACCTTGGCGAGCACCTGCGGGCCGAGCCCGCCGGTCACCTTGCGCAGCCGAACGAGCGGGGTGTCTCCCATCAGCTCGACCAGTGAATCGTGTACGCGCACCGCGACGTCCTTGTCGGTGTGACATCCGCGTTCGACGGAAGGAACAGGCGTGTGTCCTGCGGCGAAAGGGATGTGGATTCGGATAGATTCCCGTTCCCGACGGTAGCCCAGATCGCCGCTCGCGGGCATCTAACCCTATGCCGGGGTCGGCCCGGGAGATGACGGAGGGTCAGCGAGGATGAGGCTGAGGGCATTCACGGCGCGGCGCATCGCCACCGCCGCGGCGTACGGGGGCGGCGGGGTCACCGCCGTGGGCGGGCTGACGTTCGGGCTCATCGTGGCCGAGGCGCTGATGGCCAGGAAACTGATCATGGCGACGCCGGCCGGCGGCCCGCCGCCCGCGGACGGCCTGTACGGCGGCGGCCTGCCCGGCGAGCCGCTCTCGTTCGCCGTCCTCGGCGACTCCACCGCCGCCGGCCTCGGCGTCCACACCCCCGAGGAGACCCCGGCCGCGCTGCTCGCCGCCGGCCTCTCCTCGATCGCGGGACGTCCCGTACGGCTGACGAACGTGGCCCGCTCCGGCGCCCGCTCGGCCGTGCTGGCCGGCCAGGTCACCCGCGCGCTGGCGGTCCGCCCCGAGATCGTCGTGATCATGGTGGGCGCCAACGACGTGACGGGCCGCGTCCCGCCGGGCGAGTCCGTCCGGCACCTGGCCGCCGCCACCGAGCGGCTCCGCGCCACCGGCTGCGAGGTCGTCGTCGGCACCTGCCCCGACCTGGGCTCCGTCCGGCAGCTGATGCAGCCGCTGCGCTGGTTCGCCCGCCGCCTCAGCCGCCAGCTCGCCGCGGCGCAGACCATCGTCACCGTCGAGCAGGGCGCCCGCTCGGTGTCCCTGGGCGACCTTCTGGGACGCGAGTTCGCCGCCGACCCCCGCGAGATGTTCAGCGCCGATCGTTACCATCCGTCTGCGCGAGGTTACGCCGCGGCGGCGGCCGCGGTGCTACCGTCGATGGCGGCCGCGCTGGGGCTGGAGCCGGACGACGTCCTGCCCGGCCCGCGGCACGGCCAGGGGGTCCTGCCCGTCTATCTCGCGGCCGCCGAGGCCGCCGAGGAGCCGGGCACGGAGGTCGCCGGCGCCCGGGTCGCCGGACGCGAGCGCGGTCCCCGGGGCCGCTGGGCGACCCTGCTGCGCCGCCGCGAGGTCGATCCGGCCGCTCCCGGCGAGGGTTCCGAGGCGATCGCACCCGGCGCGGCGTAGGCGAGGCGGCCCCCGCTCCGGTCGATCAGGGGAAACGATCACCCGGCGCCCGTCCCAGGGCGCCGAACCTCCAGGGGGAACGTCCATGGCTCACCACACCCACCGGCGACTACGGTCCGCTGTCATAGCAACACCCATCGTCATGTCCCTGCTCGCCGCCGCCGGATGCTCCGCGGACGGCGAGGCCGAGGCCGCGCAGCCGTGGACCGGCCGCGAGACCGGCATCGCGAGCCGGCCCGCCGTCGGCGCGGGGGTGGCCGCCGCGACCGGCCTGCGCCCCGGCGGCGGGCTGGAGACCGGCGTGTACGAGCTGGCCGGCGGCAAGCGGCTGTGGGCGCGGCCCGCGACCATGGCCGGGCGGCTGTCGGGCATGGGCGTCCAGCCGCCCGCCGTCACCGGTGCGCCCGGAAAGGGGCTGGTGACGGCCCTGGAGCCGCGCGAGGGCGGAGCCGGTGACCAGCGGTGGAACGCGACGCTCGTGGCCCGTGACGCCCGTACCGGCGCAGAGAAGTGGAAGCGGCCGGTGCACTCGACGTTCGGCCCGGCGGCGTGCGGCGGCAACGTCTGCCTGTCGGAGTTCACCGCGACGAAGAAGGCCCGGTTCGTCGCGCTCGACCCGGCGACGGGGCGGGCGCTGTGGCAGACGCCCGGGATCGCCGAGGTGGAGCACGCCGACCCGTCCAGGATCGTGCTGTTCCGGATGTCCGGGCGGCCCGCGCTGGAGGCGCGCGAGCCGCGCACCGGCCGGACGCTGTGGACGTTCCCCGTCGAGCGGGCGGTCGGCCGGGGCGTCAACCTGTCCGGCGGCTGGGCCTACGGCGCCCTCGACGACATGATCGTCGGGTACATGGCCCCGTACCAGGCGCGCAAGAACGCCCCGATGTCGCCGTACGGGTTCTTCGGCGTGCGGCTCTCCGACGGGAAGCAGGTCTGGGCCCGCAAGCGGCTGCTGCGCGTCTACCCGAGCGCCAACCCGGCGGTCGCGCTGATCGCGCGGGAGGTCACCGACCGGGGCCACGGCGGGTTCGAGCGGCTCGACCCCCGTACCGGGCGGACCGTCGGGAGGCTCGGCGCCGACAAGGCGCCCCAGTCGATGTGGCGGCTGTCGTTCCCCGACGATCTCGGCAGGCTCGGCTTCGTCTCCCAGGACAAGCCGGGCGCCGCGTACGACCTGCGGAACGGCGCGAAGGTCGACTCCCTGCGCGCCTGGTCGTTCTGCACGATGAAGCCCGCCGAGCTGAAGATCACCGGGCGGCGCGGCTTCTACCCGGTCGCGCCGCTGTGCGCCTACGACGTCACCACCGGCAAGCGGTCGGCGCGGCAGGGCGCGCCGCCCGCCTGGTACACCGGCTCGTCCGACGGCTGGCGGGTGTGGCGCGACGAGCGCGGCACCCTGCACGGCGTGCGCGACACGAAGGGCAGCGCGCCGGGGATGTACGGCGCCTGAGCCGGTTGTGAGGGCGCACAGCGCGGGCGCGCCCGGTGGATCTTGTGTCAACACCGCCCCGGGGCGGCGTGTACGGCGCCCCGGGGCAGCGGCTAGATTGCGTAGGTGACCGGAGAGTAACCCAGGCCGGGACGGCACCCGCCCGCCCGGTCAGATCGCCGAGAACAGGTCACCCAGACAGGAGATCCTCACCATGGCCGAGGCAGTCATCGTCGCAACCGCGCGGTCGCCGATCGGGCGCGCGTTCAAGGGCTCGCTGAAGGACATGCGGCCCGACGATCTCACCGCGCAGATGGTCACGGCCGCGATGGCCAAGGTCCCGCAGCTCGACCCGTCGCAGATCGACGACCTGCTGCTCGGCTGCGGCCTGCCGGGCGGTGAGCAGGGCTACAACCAGGCCCGGGTCGTCGCGACCCTGCTGGGCTGGGACGGCGTGCCCGGCGCGACCGTCACCCGCTACTGCTCGTCCTCGCTGCAGACCACCCGGATGGCGCTGCACGCGATCAAGGCTGGCGAGGCCGACGTGATCGTGTCCGCCGGCGTGGAGACCGTCAGCCGGTTCGCCAAGGGCAGCAGCGACGGCCTGCCCGACACCCAGAACCCGCTGTTCGCGGACGCCGCGGCCCGTACGGCCAAGCGCGCCGAGGGCGGCGCCGAGGTCTGGCGGGACCCGCGCGAGGACGGCGCGCTGCCCGACGTCTACATCGCGATGGGCCAGACCGCCGAGAACGTGGCGCAGATCCGGGGCGTCTCCCGGCAGGCGCAGGACGAGTTCGGCGTCCGCTCGCAGAACCTCGCCGAGAAGGCGCTGGAGAACGGGTTCTGGGAGAAGGACATCACGCCGGTCACGCTGCCCGACGGCACCGTGGTCAGCAAGGACGACGGCCCGCGGCCGGGCACCTCGTACGAGAAGGTGTCGCAGCTCCAGCCGGTGTTCCGCCCGGACGGGACGGTCACCGCCGGCAACTGCTGCCCGCTGAACGACGGCGCCGCCGCGGTCGTCGTCATGAGCGACACCAAGGCCGCCGAGCTGGGCATCACGCCGCTGGCCCGGATCGTGTCCACCGGCGTCACCGGCCTGTCCCCCGAGATCATGGGGCTGGGTCCGGTCGAGGCGTCCCGCAAGGCGCTGGCCAAGGCCGGCATGACGATCGACGACATCGACCTGGTCGAGATCAACGAGGCGTTCGCCGCGCAGGTGCTGCCCTCGGCCGAGGACCTCGGCATCGACCTCGACAAGCTGAACGTCAACGGCGGCGCGATCGCGGTCGGCCACCCGTTCGGCATGACCGGCGCCCGGATCACCTCGACGCTGATCAACGGCCTCGCGTTCCACGACAAGCAGTTCGGTCTGGAGACGATGTGCGTGGGCGGCGGCCAGGGCATGGCCATGGTCTTGGAGCGCCTCAGCTAGGAGCGAGGAACGAGCGGATAGCTGAGGCGCGACCATGAGCACCGAGCGCCTCAGCTGGAAACAGGAACGAGCGGATAGCTGAGGCGCGACCATGAGCACCGAGCGCCTCAGCTGGAAACAGGGACGAGTGGATAGCTGAGGCGCGACCATGAGCACCGAGCGCCTCAGCTGGAAACAGGGACGAGCGGATAGCTGAGGCGCGACCACGGGCACCGAGCGCCTCAGCTAGAAACAGCAACGAGCGGATGGCGATCCTTTCGCGGGTGGTCCGGACGATCTCCGTCCGGGCCACCTGGGCGTTCTCGCGGACCGTCACGTTCCGAATGATCCACGTAACGTCGCGGATAGGTCCCCGTTAGGGCCTTGTCACATCCCAGGTCATGTTGCAGAGTCGGCAGGAAGAGCAGCCCCTCGACCTGGAGGTGCCAATTGTCCCTGAACCACTCGCCGGAGACGCACAGCAAGCTCATCGCCCGCATTCCGCAAGTCACAGGACGTGACATCCCCGAGTGGTTCACCACCATCGAGGCCGGTCCGAGCTTCGTCCGCTGCGACGAGCGGAGCAACTGGCTCGCCGACGAGCACGGCCTCTCGCATGGTTACGCCGCGGCCCTGGTGCGCGAGCACGAACGCGCCCGCCGCGCCCGTCATTACTGACGCAAGACGACCTCAGACGCACGGAGGACCAGGGCAGGCGCCCTGCGACCCCGGATGTGTCGCGTGCGACGCGGCCGGCCAGCGGTTCCACCCCGCCGCCGTCCGCAGAGCCGGTACGGCCCTGGCCGCGAGCCCGTCCCGCGACATACAGATCAGCCCCTGCCGCTCGTACCGGCAGGGGCTGATCGCTCGTTGGGCGGCGCTCAGTCGCGGCCGCTGAAGTACGACAGCAGGCGCAGCATCTCCAGGTAGATCCACACCAGGCTCAGCACCAGGCCGAACGCGCAGTACCAGGCGAACTTCTCCGGGGCGCCCTGCTTCACGCCCTGCTCGATCGAGTCGAAGTCGAGGAGGAGGAAGAAGCAGCCGACCAGGAGGGCGACGACGCTGAAGACGTACGCCATCGGGTTGCTGGGGTCGCGGATGCCGATGCCGCTGTCCGGGCCGAAGACCTGGACGAGCAGGTTGACCAGCATCAGGCCCATCAGGCCGAAGCCGGCGGCGATGACGAACCGGGTGAACTTCGGCGTGACGCGGATGATCCGCAGCGTATGGACGGCGAGCATCGCGCCGAACGCGAGCGCGGTGCCGATCACGGCCTGGAAGACGACACCGTGGTAGAGGTCGTTATAGGCATGGCTGACGATGCCGACCATGACGCCGTAGAGGGCGGCGAAGGTGATCACCGTCGCGGCGTTGGCCTTCCGGCCGAAGGTGATGAACGCCCAGACGCCGAGCTGGGCGATGATCGCGACCGCCAGCACCGGGATGGTCAGCGACGCCGGGATCAGCACCCAGGACAGCGCCGCCGTGACGATCAGCGTGGCGAGGGTCAGGAACCCGCGGACCACGACGTCGTCGATGGTCATCGGCCGGACGGCCGGCGGGGCGTAGGAGGGGGCGTTGTACATCTCGTTGAGCTGCTCGGCCGGGGGCGTACCGTACCCGCCGCCCTGCCGCCCGAAGGCGTTGCCCCTGAAGGCGGGGTTTCTGCTCTCCATCGGTTGCCTCCACTGTGGCTTTCTGATCAGTGTAGACGTGTAAGGGTGCGAAGAGGTTCCTGTAGCGTGACGGCCGGGTATCGGCCGGCCCCGCGTGCGGTCGCGGGCGGCCGGCGCCCTGGCCGGGCGCCGGCCGGCGCGCTGCTGTGCCCCCGGTCGGACTCGAACCGACACAATGGCTCTTTTAGGGAGCCCGCCTCTGCCATTGGGCTACAGGGGCGGCGTAATCATACCTGGACCCATTGCACGTAACGCCATGCGATATTCGACCGAGACCGCATTTCTGCCGACTCGTGCCATGGCGGGCGGCGCGGCGCGGCTCCGGTCCGCCTGTCCAGGTCAGCGCACGGAGTGATATTTCCCGTTCACGGCGCGTTCTACCGTAAAAAGGCTCGCCCGGTACGGCTGTCCGCGCTGTTCATGGCGCCGCGAATCCCTGGACGGCCCGGCCCTCGACCAGGGTGGTTCCGGCCCGACCGTCACGGTCCCGGCGAATGGCACGTATTTCGTGGACGCCGATCCGGCCGCTCTCGCAGGCCAGCGCCGACGCCGCCAGATAGAGCAGCCAGACGCGGGCCCGGCCGGGACCGGCCAGTTCGGTGCATTCGTCCCAGTGCCGCGTCAGGTTGGCCGCCCACGCGCGCAGCGTGCGGGCGTGGTGCTCGCGCCGCGCCCCGACGCCGCGGACCTCCAGCCCGGCGTCCTCCAGCGCGGTGACCAGCTCGCCGAGCGTCACCAGCTCGCCGTCCTCGGGGAACACGTAGCTCGTGGTGAACGTGCGCCGGACATGGTGCGGGCCGGGCCGCCGGACGGGCTGCTGGACCAGCAGCCGGCCGCCCGGCGCGAGCAGCTCGTACAGCCGGGGCACGGCGCGGTCCAGCGACTCCGCCCCGGCGAGCCCGGCCAGGGCGGCGACCGCGTCGTACGGGCCGCCGCCGGCGCCGTCCAGGTCCCTGCCGCGCACCTCGACCCGGTCGGCCACCCCGGCCTCCTCGGCGCGGGCGGCGATGTGCTCGGCCTGCCCCTCGGTACGGGCCAGCGCGACGACGCGGGCGCCGTGCCGTCCGGCGAGGTGGCAGGCCAGCGCGCCCCAGCCGGCGTTGAGGTCGAGGACCCGCGCGCCCGGCGCGGCGCCGAGCAGCTCGGCGGCCTCGGCGAGCGCGGTCCGCTGCGCCTCGTCGAGGTCCACGGCCTCGTCCCACAGGCCGCCGGAGTGCGCCATGGTCGGGCCGAGCATGCGGTCGAAGAACGCGGCGGACTCCCCCAGCGGCCCCGCGTGCTCGCCGCGGCGGCCGGCCGGGAACTCCTCGGGCGGCGGCTTGGGCTCGGGCCCGACGGCGCCGAGCATCACCGCGGTCCGGACGATCTCGCGCTTGTCGTCGCTGCTCAGCCGGATCGGCTCGTCGCCGCCGCGCATCACCCGCTGGACGGCGCCCAGGGCGGCGAAGACGTCGCCCTCGATGTCGAGCTCGCCCGCCACGTACGCGCGGACCAGGCCCATCTCGCCGGGCTTCCACAGCAGCCGGCGCAGCGCCCGGCGGTGCCGCAGCACGAACTCGGGCGCGCCGGGCGGGCCGACGACGCTGCCGTCCCAGGCGCGGACGCGGATCGGCAGGCCGGCGGCGGCGCCCTCGTCCCCCGCCGGGGCCTCCTCGCCCAGCAGGATCCTCACCAGCAGCGGGGCCAGCCGGGAGGCGACGCCGTCGTACGCCGGCATCGGCACCTCCCCTCCGGCCGCGGTCACCCGGGCTGCCGCCGGCCGGCCGCCAGCTCGAACTCCTCGTGCGGCGACTCGATCTCGCCGAGCGAGACGATCTCGCGCCGGAAGAACGCGGCGAGCGTCCAGTCAGCCGTGATCCGGATCTTACGGTTGGTCGTCGGCATCCTGGACAGATGGTACGTGCGGTGCATGAACCAGGCGGGGAATCCGCGCAGCTTGATGCCGTACACGTTGGCCACGCCCTTGTGCAGGCCGAGACCGGCCACCGAGCCGACGTAGGCGTGCTCGTACTGCTTGCGGGGCTTCCCGCGCAGGTCGGCCACGATGTTGTCCGCCAGCCGCTTGGCCTGCCGTACGGCGTGCTGGGCGTTGGGCGCGCAGTAGTCGCCCTCGGAGGTGACGTCGGGGACGGCGGCGTTGTCGCCCGCCGCGTACACCCGGTCGAGCCCGTCCACGGTGAGCTCGGCGGTCGCCTTGATCTGCCCCTTGTCGGTCAGCGGCAGATCGCCCTGCCCGACCACCGGGTGGGCCTTGACGCCCGCCGTCCACACCAGCGTCCCGGCGTCGAACTCCTCGCCGTCGCTCAGCACGATGTGCCGGTCCTCCGCGGACTTCAGCAGCGTGTTCAGCTTGATCTCGATGCCGCGGCGGCGCAGCGCCTCCAGCGTCCACCGGCCCATTTCCGGCCCGACCTCGGGCAGGATGCGGCCGGTGCCCTCGACCATGACCCAGCGCATGTCGGCGGCCTCGATGTTCGGGTACCACTTGCAGGCGTCCCTGGCCATGTCCTCCAGCTCGCCGAGCGCCTCGATGCCGGCGAACCCGGCCCCGACGAACACGAACGTCAGCGCCTTCCGGCGGGCCCGCTCGTCCGCCGCGGCATCACCGGTGCCGCTGCCGGGCGCGGTGAGCGAGGAGGCGATGTCGAGCTGCCGGATCACGTGGTTGCGGAGGTGGATCGCCTCCTCCACGGTCTTGAAGCCGATGCCGCACTCGGCCAGGCCCGGGATCGGCAGCGTCCGCGAGACCGACCCGGCCGCCACCACGAGGTGGTCGTACCGGATCTCCTGGGTGCCGCCGGCCCGCTCCGCCCCGGCCGGGCAGAACAGCACCTTCCGGTCGGCGGTCCGGAGGCGGGTGACGTGGCCGTTCAGGATCTGGCAGCGGCGCAGCACGCGCCGGATCGGCGCCACGACGTGCCGCGGCTCCAGGTTGCCCGCCGCCGCCTCCGGCAGGAAGGGCTGGTAGGTCATGTACGACTGGGGCTCGATGACGGTGACGACGACCTCGCCCCGTCTCAGCTCGCGCCGCAGCTTCTTCTGGAGGCGCAGAGCGGTGTACATGCCGACGTAACCGCCGCCGACGATCACGATGCGCTTGGCGGAATCCGAGGAACGTGCAGCAGACATGTCCGGAGCGGTACCCGCTCAGCTCCACAGATCACCCATCGGGATCTTTCTCTAAAAACCCCACGTATCAGGCGAACAACTCCGTCCCAGGGTGCATCACACAGGATGTATCCGATGAACGGCAGAGCCAGGGCCCGACGGGGGCGCCCAGCGGCCGGACCGCCGGAACGCCGCGGGGAGCGCGACCGGCACGGCCGCTGGGCCAGGCCCTGACTCTGCCTTACTCATTGCATCGCCCTTGGCGTCGGGCCTTGAAGGCCCTCCTTCGGCGGGCACTGCAGCGATCGCTGCATCGTCTCGACTCGCCCAGGGGCTCGCTCGACGATCAGATGCTCGCTTCGCTCGCAGCCGCCTTCGGACGCGATCGCAACGCCTCGGGACCGCGACCACTTCAGCACGTGGCCGAGGCGGTCAGCCCGGCGTTCTGTGAACTACATCACATATCGGCGCGGGCCTTCGCCGTGGTGAAGAGGTCGTCGAGCATCCGTTCCGTCACTCGGCCGGTGAAGGTGTTCTGCTGGCTGGGGTGGTAGCAGCCGAGCATGGTGACCTTCTCGCCGGCGGGCGAGGTGATCTCCAGTTCGGCGGCGTGGCCGAACGGCGGGCGGGGGCGGGGAAGCTCGTAGCCGGCCTGCTTGAGGGCGGGCCAGGCCGCCTGCCAGGCGAAGCCGCCGAGGGTCACCACGCAGCGGACGTACGGGGACACGTCGGCGATCTCGCGGGCCAGCCAGGGGAGGCAGGTGGTGCGTTCGGCCGGGGTGGGCTTGTTGGCGGGCGGGGCGCAGCGGACGGCGGCGGCCATCCGGGCGCCGATGAGGCGCTGGCCGTCGCCGGCGCGCACGCTGGTCGGCTGGGCGGCGAGGCCGACGCGGTGCAGGGACGCGAACAGCCAGTCGCCGGAGCGGTCGCCGGTGAAGATGCGGCCGGTGCGGTTGCCGCCGTGGGCGGCGGGCGCCAGGCCGACGATCATGATCTTGGGTTGCGGGTCGCCCCAGCCGGCGACCGGGCGGCCCCAGTAGTCCTCGCCGGCGAACGCGCGGCGGCGCTCCACCGCCACCCGTTCCCGCCACTCGACCAGGCGGTCGCAGGCGCGGCAGACGGACTGGCGGGCGCAGAGGTCCGCCAGGTCCGGGGCGGCCCGGGCCAGGTCCACCACCTCCTGCGGGTCGTGGGCCACGGGGGTGGCGGGGGCCGCCGGGTCTTCGGGCCAGCCCGTGCCGGGCGGCACGAACCTCGGATTCGTCATGACTCCCGATCTTCGCATGCCGGCGCCGGCCGCCCTTGGACCGGTGAAACGTGCCGTATGTGGACAGCCTCCGGAACCGTTTCGGGACGGTGATCCGTCACATCGCTCGGTACGATGCGGTTCGCCGCTCGGGGAGGCGAATCCATGCGAAGCGGAGGCGCGCCTTGTCCCAGCCAGGCTGGTATCCCGATCCCCAGGGCAGTAGCAGCCTGCGCTGGTGGAACGGGCAGCACTGGACCGAGCACCTCAACCCGCAGCCCCCGGGGCCGCGGCGGGAGCGGCAGCCCGTCCAGCAGTACCAGCAGGCGCCCGTCCAGCAGTACGAGGCGGTGAGGGGGCTCGACGCCACCGTGCGCGGGGCGCTGCTGCACGCGGACGAGCACGTGGTGGCGTACGGGAGCGCGTCGCTCCCCTGGGCGCACGTGGAGTGGACTGCCTACTGGACGGCCAGCGCGCCGTACGGGCAGGGCGGCGGGCTCCAGTGGATCTTCCAGGTGGGGCGGCATCCGTTCCACGGCGGGCCGCGGGTCGAGGTGGTCATCGAGGACTCGGCCACGACCGTGCACGGGCCGGGCGGCGGCGGCGCCGAGCGGGTGTGGACGCATCTGGTCGATCTCGGGCGGACGCGGGCCGAGCCGCGGCTGGTGCAGGAGCTGGCGCGGCGGGTGCTGGACGGCGAGTCGATCGACGTGGCGCAGGGGCTGACCGTCCACCCGGGCGGGGTGCGCGGGGACCGGGTGTCGCTGAGCTGGTCGGCGATCTCCGGTGCCGTGATCGAGAACGGCCGGGTGTGGATCCAGCAGTCCAGCAGCACGGCTCCCGTGCTGTACGTCCCGCAGCAGAACCCCAACGCGGTGCTGATCCCCGCGCTGCTGACGACGCTGAAGGCCCGCCGCTAGACCAGCGACCAGGCGATGCCGTCGAGGATGTCGTGCTCGCTGACCACGACGGCGCCGAAGCCGTACTCGCGCATGATCCGGTCCAGGATCAGCGCGCCGGTGCCGATCACGTCGACGCGGCCGGGGTGCATGACGCCGATCGCGGCGCGCTCCTCCCGGGTCGCGTGCAGGAGGTCGCGGGTGACGTCGTGGACCTGCGCGGCGGTGATGCGAGACAGGTGGATGCGGTCGGGCTCGTAGGCGTCCAGGCCGAGCGCGATCCCGGCGACCGTGGTGACCGAGCCGGCCAGGCCGACGAGGGTGCGCGCCTCGTCCACCGGGACGGTCTCGCGGACGTGCGCCAGCGCGGTGTCGATGTCGGCCACCGCCGAGGTGATCATCTCGGGGGACGGCGGGTCGCCGTCGCGCAGGTGCCGCTCGGTCAGCCGGACGCAGCCGATGTCGACCGAGCGGGCCGCCTCGGCCGAGGCGCTGCCGAGCACGAACTCGGTGGAGCCGCCGCCGATGTCGACGACCAGGTACGGGCGCGGCGGGCGCAGCGCGGCCAGCTCCCGGGTGGCCCCGGTGAACGACAGCTCCGCCTCCTCGTCACCGGTGATCACCTCGGGGACGACGCCGAAGATGTCGACGACGCCGGTGACGAAGTCGTTCCGGTTGGCGGCGTCGCGGGTCGCGCTGGTGGCGACCACGCGGGTCTTCTCGGCGCCGTGCCGCTCGATCAGCCCGGCGTACGCGCGCATGGCGGTGAACGTGCGCTCCAGCGCCTCGGGCGCGAGGCGGCCGGTCTCGTCCACGCCCTGGCCGAGCCGGACGATCTCCATCCGGCGCTCGACGTCGGTCAGCGTCCCGTCGGCGATGTCGGCGATCAGCAGGCGGACGGAGTTGGTCCCGCAGTCGACGGCGGCGACGCGCGTCATCGAGCCTCCTCGGGGTCGGGGGTGACGCAGGGACCGTTCCGCCACCATTCGGGCAGCGCGTCCAGCGCCTCGCGGCCGAACGGGTTGGCGCCGGGGACCGCCAGCTCGTGCGCGACGAGCGCGTGCAGGCACTTGACCCGCTCGGGCATGCCGCCGGCGCTCTGGGTGCCCTCGGGCAGCGGCGCCATGCCCTCGTCGCGGGCGGCCTCGTCGCGGCGCCGCAGGTAGTCCTCGTGCGCGGCGGCGTAGGCCGCGCGCAGCTCCGGGTCCTCGGCGAGCCGCTCCTGCATGCGGCGCATGCGGCCGTCCCCCTCCAGCGTGCCGATGGCCGAGGCGGCCTTCGGGCACGTCAGGTAGAAGAGGGTCGGGAACGGCGTGCCGTCCGGCAGCCGCGGCGCGGTCTCGATCACCGCGGGCGAGCCGCACGGGCAGCGGTACGCCACCGCGCGCACGCCGCGCGGGGTTCGCCCCAGCTGGGCCGCGATCGCGGCCTCGTCGGTCTTGTCGATCATTCGTGTGTCCCCACCCGCGGTCTCGGCCACGGGTCTAGCGCGACTTGTCGGCGGCCTCCACCGACCGCCACAGCGTCTCGTACCACGGCGGCCGCTCGGTGCGGCCGTCCTGCCGAGGCCGCTGCCCGCCGTCCCCGCCGCCGTCGAGGACCACGTAGCAGCGCGCGCCCGGCTCGCAGTAGTGGAGCCGGCGCGTCGCCTCCCGTTTAATGTACGACTCTTCGCCGAGCCGCTGCTTGCGCAGCGTCAGTTCCTCCACCTGCTGCCGCGCGACCCGCTCCTTCTGCTTGAGCTCGGCGATCTGCCGGCGCTGCGCCACGTACTCCCGTACCGGGTAGGCGAGGCTCAGCGCGATCGCGCAGACCACGACCGCCAGGATCGCGGCACGGCTGGTCAGCGCGGGGTTGCCCGCGCGGGCCCCCCGGGTGTCGGTACGGTCGTCGTCGCCCTTCGCCACGGCGGGCCCTCTCGTCGGTCGGCGGTGCGGACGGCGGGTCAGCCCTCCCCGTCGAAGCGGGGGAAGGCGGCGGCGCCGGCGTAGCGGGCCGCGTCGCCCAGCAGCTCCTCGATGCGCAGCAGCTGGTTGTACTTGGCGACGCGGTCGCTGCGAGCCGGGGCGCCGGTCTTGATCTGGCCGCAGTTGGTGGCCACGGCGAGGTCGGCGATCGTGGTGTCCTCGGTCTCGCCGGACCGGTGGCTCATCATGCAGCGGTAGCCGCTGGTCTGGGCGAGGGTGACCGCGTCCAGGGTCTCGGTGAGGGTGCCGATCTGGTTGACCTTGACCAGCAGCGCGTTGGCGGCGCCGGAGCCGATGCCGCGGGCGAGCCGCTCGGGGTTGGTGACGAACAGGTCGTCGCCGACCAGCTGCACCTTCCCGCCGACGGCGGCGGTCAGCGACTCCCAGCCGGCCCAGTCCTCCTCGTCCAGCGGGTCCTCGATGGAGACCATCGGGTAGGCGTCGAGCAGCTCGGCGTAGTAGGCGGCCATCTCGTCGGCCGACTTCTTGGCGCCCTCGAACTCGTACACGCCGTCCGCGTGGAACTCGGTGGCGGCCACGTCCAGGGCGAGGGCGATGTCGCGGCCGGGGGTGAAGCCGGCCTTGCGGATCGCCTCCATGATCAGGTCGAGCGCCGCGCGGTTGCTGGGCAGGTCGGGGGCGAAGCCGCCCTCGTCGCCGAGGCCGGTGTTGAGGCCCTTGCCCTTCAGGACGGCCTTGAGCGCGTGGTACGTCTCGGCGCCCCAGCGCAGCGCGTCGGAGAACGTCGGCGCGCCGATCGGCGCGACCATGAACTCCTGGACGTCGACGTTGCTGTCGGCGTGCGCGCCGCCGTTGAGGATGTTCATCATCGGCACCGGCAGCAGGTGCGCGTTGGGGCCGCCGACATAGCGGAACAGCGGCAGGCCGGACGACTCGGCGGCGGCCTTGGCGACCGCCAGGCTCACGCCGAGGATGGCGTTGGCGCCCAGCTCCGACTTGGCGGGGGTGCCGTCGAGGTCGAGCAGCAGCGAGTCGATCAGGCGCTGCTCGGTGGCCGGGTAGCCGACCAGCCGCTCGTCGATGGTGTCGTTGACGGCCTTGACCGCCTTGCGGACGCCCTTGCCGCCGTAGCGCTCGCCGCCGTCGCGCAGCTCGACGGCCTCGAACTGGCCGGTGGAGGCGCCGCTGGGCACCGCGGCGTGCGCCTCGGTCCCGTCGGCGAGCAGCACCTCGACCTCGACGGTCGGGTTGCCGCGGGAGTCGAGGATCTCCCGGGCGAGTACGGCCTCGATCGACGACACGGGCATCTCCCTGTTCTGGTGCTCGGCGGTGAAGCTGGACGGCCCGGCGGGGTCCCGCGCGGGCGTTCAGCACCCGAGCCTATCCGCGCGGCCCGGGGCCGGACCAACTGGCACGCCGTTCCGCCAGAACCGCCCTTCTCGGAGCGAACCACCCATAGTCGGCGGACACCCCGTCCTGCCCCGGCCACGGCTTGACGTGGGCATTGTCGACATTGTCTACTTAGAGAACCAACCAAACTTGTTTAGTAGGAAATACAGGGAACGCCCCCGGCCGGCCCACCTCCGGTTCCAGCCCCGCGCCCCTCAACCCCCTGGTGGTGAATCGTGCGAAGACTCGTTCTGCTCGCCCTGGTCGGCCTGGGCGCCCAGCTCGTCGACGGCAGCCTCGGCATGGCCTACGGCGTGACCTCCTCCACGCTGCTGCTGGCCATCGGCACCAACCCGGCCGCCGCCTCGGCCACCGTCCACCTGTCCGAGATCGGCACCACGCTCGTCTCCGGCGTCTCGCACTGGAAGTTCGGCAACGTCGACTGGAAGGTCGTCGCCAAGATCGGCGTGCCCGGCGCGATCGGCGCGTTCGCCGGCGCCACGTTCCTGTCCGGGCTGTCCACCGAGACCGCCGCACCGCTGATGTCGATCATCCTGCTGGCGCTGGGCGTGTACATCCTGGTCCGGTTCACCGTCCGCGGGCTGCGCACCGACCGGCTGGGACAGCCGCTGCGCAAGCGGTTCCTGGCCCCGCTGGGCGTGGTGGCGGGCTTCGTCGACTCCACCGGGGGCGGCGGCTGGGGCCCCGTCGGCACCCCCGCCATCCTGGCCAGCGGCCGGCTGGAGCCGCGCAAGACCATCGGCTCCATCGACACCAGCGAGTTCCTCGTCGCCGTCGCCGCCAGCATCGGCTTCCTGGTCGGCATCGGCTCCGAGAACATCGACTTCGCCTGGGTCGCCGCGCTGCTGATCGGCGGCGTGATCGCCGCCCCGATCGCGGCCTGGCTCGTCCGGCACGTCCCGCCGCGCGTCCTCGGCAGCGCGGTGGGCGGGATCATCATCCTCACCAACACCCGCACGCTCCTGAAGAGCGACTGGATCGACGCCTCCGACGGCGTCCGGTACGCCGTCTACGCCGTCATCTACGCCGTGTGGGCCGCCGCCCTCGCCTACTCCGTGAAGAAGCACCGCGAGGCCCAGGCCCTGGAGAAGGCCGCCGCGCCGGCCCCCGAAGAGCCCCCGGCCGCCGAGAGGGCCGCCGCCCCGGCCCCCTGACGCCCCGTTCCGCGGAGGGCGGCCCCGGCCCGCGGCCGGGGCCGCCCCCCGCGCTTCCGATGTGCTGCCGACGCGCCGCCGTGCTCCCGCATGACGGGCTGTTGGCCCCGATACAGGCTCGCGTTGACCCGCTCCGGGGAACGCCGGTGCGGTGAGGGCGGATTCCGGGTCGGCGGCGCGCCGGTGGGCGCGCGAGCGGCTGCTGCCCGCGCCGTCCATCCGCGCGCGGCTGGCGGTGCTGGCCGCGGTGCTGTCCGGGCTGATCGCCTCCCTGGTGTCCGCCCTGGTCCTCCTGCTGCTGTACCGCGAGGAGGTCGCCCACACGCGGCTGGAACTGGCCCAGGCCGCCGGCCGGGTGATCGTGGTGGCGCAGGACGGCCGGCTCGCCCCGCGCGCCATCGGGTCCGAGCTCATCCAGGTCGTCAACGCCGAGGGACGGGTGATCTCGGCCAGCGCCCGGATGATCGGCTACCCGCGGGTCGACTTCCCGCCGCCCGCCCAGCACGAGGGGCGCCGCGACGGGCGCAGCTGCCGGATCGACGCCCCCGGCGGGCGCTGCCACATGGTCGTCGCCATCTCGATCGGCGCCGCCGACGGACGGCAGATCATCTACGCGCTGGCGCCCTACCCCGGGCTGCTGCCCGGCGCCGGCCTGACCGTCCTGCTCATGGCCGCCGTGCCGATGCTGGGCGGGCTGACCGGGTACGGCGTCTGGCGCGCGGCGGGACGGATGCTCGTGCCCGTCGCCGCGATGCGCGCCGAGCTGGACGAGATCACCGCCACCGACCTGCAGCGCCGCGTCCCCGTCCCGGCCCACCGCGACGAGATCGCCCGGCTCGCCGAGAGCGTGAACGCCACCCTGGACCGGCTGGAGGGCGCGGTGGCGCGGCTGCGCGGCTACGTCTCCGACGTCTCCCACGAGCTGCGCAGCCCGCTGACCGGGCTGCGGATGGAGCTGGAGCTGGCGCTGTCGGACCCCGACGCGTCCGAGCCGTACGAGACGCTGGAGGCCGTGCTCGTCAACACCGACCGGCTGCACGCCGTGCTGGACGACCTGCTCGCCATCGCCCGCCTGGAGAGCGACCCGCACTTCCCCCGGGAGCCGGTCGACCTGCACGCGCTGGCCGACCAGGAGGTCATGCGCCGTACCCGGCGCAACCGGTTCTCGGTGACCGACGGCGACGAGGTGGTCGTCCGGGGCGGGCGCGCCGAGCTGGGGCGGCTGCTGTCCAACCTGTTCGACAGCGCCGACCGGCACGCGGACAGCGCGGTGGCCGTCCGCGTGCGGAGGGACCCGGACGGGTCCGCCGTACTGGAGGTGAGCGACGATGGCCCCGGCATCGCCGCCGCCGACCGGGAGCGGGTGTTCGAGCGCTTCTCCCGCCTGCACGAGGGCCGCCACCGCGACGCCGGCGGCACCGGCCTCGGCCTGGCCGTCTCCCGCGACATCGCGCTGGCCCACGGCGGGACGCTCGTCCTCACCGACCGCCCCGACGGCCGCCCCGGCGCGCGCTTCCTCCTGCGCCTGCCTGCCTGATGTGGTGGGGCGTCCCCATACCCCCACACCTCCGGCGCGTGGCTGAGCTGGAGAACGGGCGCGCGGCCGGGTGGTCAGACGCGGATCACGGTCTTCCCGCGGGCGCCGCCCTCGCGGCTGCGGGCGAGGGCCTCGGGCGCCCGCGCCAGCGGGATCTCCTGCTCCACGTCGACGCGCATGCCGCCGGTCTGGACGAGTTCCACGACGCGTTCCAGCAGCTCGGGCGTGGGGGTGGACTGGACGTTGACGCCGCGGATGTCCTGGGCCTCCAGCGCGTCGGTGTTCAGCGCCCAGACCGTGCTGACGTAGGTGCCGCCGGGCTTGAGCAGCGGGACGAGCCGCTCGGTCGCCGCGCGGTCGCCGACCAGGTCGATGACGGCGTCGACGCCGTCCCGGTGGACGGCGCGCACCTGGTCGGCCAGGTTCCCGCGGCCGTGGTCGACGGTCTCGGCGGCGCCCAGCCCGCGGATCGCGTCCGCCGCGTCGGCGCGGGCGGTGGCGATCACGGTGGCGCCGCGGCTCGCGGCGAGGCTGACGGCGGGCCGGCCCACTCCCCCGGTGGCGCCGACGACCAGGACGCTCGTCCCCGCGCCGGCCCCGGCCTCGTCGACGACCTGGACGGCGGTCATGCCGGCGGTCGGCAGCGCGGCGGCCTGGGTGTAGAGCATGCCGTCCGGCATCGGGATCACCGCGTCGTCCTCGGCGGCGATGGCGTACTCGGCGTACGTGCCGAGCCCGCGCGGCACGCCGGAGAACCGGCCGAAGACCTGCTCGCCGATCCCGAACCGGGCGTCCGGGCCGGCCTCGTCGACCACGCCGGCGCCGTCCACGCCGAGGATGAGCGGGAAGGAGTACGCGACGGAGTCCTTGAGCATCCCGTCGGCGATCTTCCAGTCCAGCGGGTTGAGCCCGGCCGCGATGATCCGGACCCGGGACTCCGCGGGCCCGGGTTCGGGCTCCGGCAGGTTCAGCTGGGCCGGGGCCCCTCCGATCTCGGTGATGGCGATGCTGCGCATGACGTCTCCCCCCGACCGGATGATCTACCCGAAGTGCGGCGCGTCACACAACTCTGCCGGTCGGCCCGCGAGTCGCGGCTGTCAGGCGCCCGGTCTGGGCAGCGGTGTGACCGGTGGTACGGGGATGGGGGCCGGGTCGTTCGGCCCGGGGTCGGGCGGGCGCGGCGGATCGTCGTCGTCCGGCTCGCCGTCCCGGCCGCCGCCGCCGCGGCTCGGCCGCAGCGTGACGCTCGTCCCCGGCTCGGCCTCGCCGGGGCCGGGCGACATCTCCGCCACCGTGCCCTTCGGGTACTCCGAGCGGACGGGGCCGCCGACGCTCGCCCGGAAGCCGGCCCTGCGCAGCCGCTCGATCGCGTCCCGGACGTCCATGCCGCGGACGTCGGGCAGCCGCGCGCGGTCCTCGCCGGAGCCCTTGCTGAAGTAGTGCGACGGCGGCCGGCGGAACGAGGACGCGTCCCGTCCCGCGAGCGCGCCCGCCATGCTCTCCCGCCAGATCGGCGCGGGGATCGTCGCGCCGAAGACGGACCCGTAGCAGGTGCCGTCCATGCACAGGCTCGTCATCGGGTACTTGTAGCCGCCGCGCGGGTCGCCGACCCAGACCGCGGCGGCCAGGTCGGGCGTGTACCCGGCGAACCAGGCGGCCGAGAAGTTGTCGACGGTCCCGGTCTTGCCGGCCGCCGGGCGGCCGATCCCCATGCCGCGCGCGGTGCCCTTGGACAGCACGCCGCTCAGCACGTGGTTGACGGCGTCCGCGACGCCCTTGTCGATCACCTGCTTGCAGCGGGCGCTCGGCACCTTCAGCTTCCCGCCGGTGGAGTCGGTGATGGACTTGATCGCGATCGGCTCGCAGTACTCGCCGCGGGCGCCGAACGCGGCGTACGCGGCGGCCAGCCGCAGCGGCGACACCTGGTTGAACCCGAGCGTGAACGACGGGAACTGCTCCATCGGCTTGCCGTTGGCCTGCTTCATGCCGAGCTTCTCGGCCATCTTGACCGTGTCGCACAGCCCGACCTCGCGTTCCAGCGCGAGGAAGAACGTGTTCACCGAGTGGTGCGTCCCGGTGACCAGGCTGAACATCTTGCCGCCCTCGCCGTCGGCGGAGTTGCGCAGGCTGTCGCCGCTGTTCACCGGATCGCCGTCGCAGTTGCGGAACCCGGTCGGCGTGAACCGCCGCGGCGCCATCAGCCGGGTGCCGAACGGCATGTCCTCCTCCAGCGCGGCGGCGAGCGTGAACGCCTTGAACGTCGACCCCGCCTGCATGCCGATGCTGGATCCGTGGCTGGCGTCGGCGGCGAAGTTGATCCAGGTCTTGCCGCGCTCCCTGTCCGAGCCCAGCTTGCGGTCCACGACCATGCCCTTGATCTCGCCGGTGCCGGGCTCGACCAGCGCCTCGGCCGCCGCCTTCCCCGCCGAGTTCTTGCGCGGCACGTGCCGGTCGACGGCGCGCTGGGCGGCCTTCTGCGTCTGCCGGTCGAGCGTGGTGCGGATCGTCAGCCCGCCCCGCTTCAGCAGTTCCTCCCGGTCCTCGGCCGTCTTGCCGAAGACGGGATCGGTGAGGATCTCGCGCTGCACGTAGTCGCAGAAGAACGGCGCGACGCTGGTCACGCAGCCGTTCTTGGTCTCCTTGATGCGCAGCCCGAGCGGCGCCCGCATCGCGGCGTCCGCCTCCGCCCGCGGCAGCCAGCCCAGGTCGGCCATCCGGTCCAGCACCAGGTTGCGGCGCTCGCGGGCGGCGTCCGGGCGCTTCACCGGGTCGTACGCGTACGGGAGCCGGATCACCCCGGCCAGCAGCGCCGCCTCCGGCAGCGTCAGCCGCGACGCGGGCTTGGAGAAGAAGTGCCGGGAGGCCGTCTCGATGCCGTACGCGCCGCCGCCGAAGTAGGCGATGTTCAGGTACCGGGCGAGGATCTCGTCCTTGGAGAACCGGCGCTCCATCGCGGCCGCGTACCGCAGTTCGCGGATCTTGCGCGCGGCGCTGACCTCCTTGGCCGCGGCCTGCTCCTCCTCCGACTCGGCCTGGGTGAACAGCAGGTTCTTCACGTACTGCTGGGTGATGCCCGACCCGCCCTGCGTGACCTCGCCGGAGTCCAGGTTGCTGACCAGCGCCCGCAGCGTGCCCTTGGAGTCGAGCGCGCCGTGCTCGTAGAACCGGCTGTCCTCGATCGCCAGCACCGCCTTGCGGGCGGCCGGGGCGACCTGGTCGAGCCGGACGTTCACCCGGTTCTCGAAGAAGAACGTCGCGAGCACGCTGCCGTCGGCCGCCAGGATCCGGGACCGCTGCGGCACGCCCGCCGTGCTCAGGTCCTCCGGATCGGTCTGGAACCAGTCGGCCGCGTCCCGCGCGCCGAGCCCGGTCGCGCACGCGGCCGGCAGCGCGATCAGCGCGACGAGCACCCCCGCCAGCAGGCTGAACTTGCCCAGCCCGCGGATCGCCCGCGCCCGGTCGGCCCCGGTGACGGGCCCCGCCTCGGCCGGACGCCAGAGCCCGGCATCGCCGTCCTCGGGGTCATCCTGGGCCTCAGGCTGCACGCGCTCAGAGTAGACGGGCGCCGCCCTCCCGACCACCCATAGCGCGATCTTTCGGGCTAGATCACCCGTCCTGGACGCTCTGCTCCCGTTCCCAGGCCCGGACACGATCCCGGAATACCCGGGAGATCGCCCGCAATTCCGCTTCCGGGTCGCGGCCCTCGTCCCGCGCCCGCCGCACCAGCTCGAACAGCCGCTCGCCGACGCCGTCCCCGGCGGGGAACAGCTCCGCCGGCGCCTCGATCCGCCCGGCCCGCCGCTGGAGCTGCGCGGCCAGCGACAGCGCGGGCTGCCCCATCGGCACCCCGTCCAGCGCGGACGCCTCGCCGCCGTCCTTCGCGGCCCGCTCGGCCGCCTTGATCTGCTCCCAGTTCGCGTTGACCTCGTCGGCCCCCGACACGGCCACGTCCGCGAACACGTGCGGATGCCGCCGGACGAGCTTGTCGACGATCCCGCCCGCCACGTCGTCGATCGTGAACGCCGTCTCGTCGTCCCGCTCCGACGCCACCACCGAGTGGAACGCGACCTGCATCAGCACGTCGCCCAGCTCCTCGCGCAGCGCGCCGAGGTCGCCCTCCTCGATGGTCTCGGCGACCTCGTACGACTCCTCCAGCAGGTACCGGACGAGCGACTCGTGCGTCTGCTCCCGGTCCCACGGGCACTCGCGCCGCAGCGTGTCCATCACCGACACCAGGTCCAGCAGCCGGGCGCCCGGCAGGTCGTACGACCCGTGCAGCACCTCGATGTCGAGCGGCTCCTCCACGGCGATCCGGCCGATCTCCCGCATCAGCCGCTCGTCGCCGTCCTGCGCCGCGAGCCACACGACCCGTTCGCCGCGCGCCGCGTCCACCAGTTCCCGGGCCACCGCCTCGGTCACCTCGACGGCCACGCCCGCGTCCAGCACGTACGGCAGCAGCGGATGCTCACCGCTCCCCGCCAGCACCCGGCCCGCCGACCGCAGCGTCTCCCAGGCCCGCCACGTCAGCAGCCCGGGCGCCACCCGGTGCGAGCTGGCGAGCAGCACCAGACCGGGCTTGACCTGTGGTTTGGCGTTCTTCACGGTGTTCTTGCGGGACGACTTGGCGCTCATGGATCAGCGGGTACCCGATTCGGTGCCGGACAGGCGGGGGGTGCCTGCGTTGATGGTGATGGTGGACGGGTCGAACGTGCCGAAGCGCGGATTGATCTTGATCTTCATCGACCGCGCGGTCTCCACGAACCGCTGCCTGATCTGCTGCTGGACGATCGCGTTCTGCTGCGTGGCGGCGGGGCCGGGGGTCGCGCCGAGCTTCTGCGCGAGCAGCTGCTGGACCAGGGAGACGCGGGCCAGGTCCGGGGCGTACCGGCCGGGCAGGCCCTGCGCCCGGGTGAGGGAGGCGGCGCCGACCCGGCGGTCGAGCTCGCCGGTCAGCCCGTCGACCTGCCCGCCCGTGACGGTGATGCCGTTGCGGCGGGCGACCTCGTCGCCGATGCGGAAGTAGACCAGCATGTCCAGGGCCCGGCGCGGGTCGGACTGCACCAGCGGCTCGCCACCGCCGCCGCGCGGCTCGTTGGCGGCGCGGATCTGGTTGGCGCGCTGGTCGGCGCGGAACTCGCGGCGCCAGTCGACGACCGCCTGGTCGAGGGTGGCGGTGGCGATGCGCTCGTCGCCGACGAGGGCGGCGGCGCCCATCTTGACCGGGCCGCCGCCGCAGGCGGCGAGCGTGGCGACCGCCGCCAGCGCGGCGGCCGCGACCTTGATCGTTCTACCGGGCACGGGTCCTCGTCTCGTCGGTGGTGATCAGCCAGCCTAGGGCTTGCGCGCCGGTTCGAGGAACAGCGCCTCGACCAGGTCGGTGGCCCACTTCAGCAGCTCCTGGTCGCGCAGCGGGCGGCCGCCGAGCGGGGCCGTCTTCGGGGTGGGGACGAGGAGCGTCTTCACGTTCTGCTTCAGCACGCTCTTGGGGTACAGGCGCTGGAGGCGGACCTGCCGCGAGTCGGGCAGGTCGACCGGGGCGAACTTGATGAAGTTGCCCTGGACGGTGACCTCCGTGAGACCCGCCCGGCGGGCCTTGGCGCGGAACCGCGCGACCTCCAGCAGGTTGAGGACGGGCACCGGCAGCGGGCCGAAGCGGTCCTTCAGCTCCTCGTGCACGCCGGCGATCTCGTCGTCGGAGGTGATCGCGGCGATCCGGCGGTACGCGTCCAGGCGGAGGCGCTCGCCGGGGACGTACTCGTGCGGCAGGTGCGCGTCCACCGGCAGCTCGACCTTGGTCTCGGGCATCTCGGGGACGCCCTCGCCGCCCTCCTTCAGCTCCCGCACCGCCTCGCCGACCATCCGGACGTACAGGTCGAAGCCGACGCCCGCGACATGGCCGGACTGCTCGGCGCCCAGGATGTTGCCGGCGCCGCGGATCTCCAGGTCCTTCATCGCGACGTACATGCCCGCGCCCATCTCGGTGTGCTGGGCGAGGGTCGCGAGGCGCTCGTGCGCGGTCTCGCTGAGCGGCACCTCGGGCGGGTACAGGAAGTACGCGTACGCGCGCTCGCGGCCGCGCCCGACCCGGCCGCGCAGCTGGTGGAGCTGCGACAGGCCGTACATGTCGGCGCGGTCGACGATGAGCGTGTTGGCGTTGGGGACGTCCAGGCCGGACTCGACGATCGTGGTGGCCACGAGGACGTCGTAGTTCTTCTCCCAGAAGTCGACCATGACCTTCTCGAGCTCCTGCTCGTTCATCTGGCCGTGGGCGGTCGCGATGCGCGCCTCGGGGACGAGCCGCGCCAGGTTCGCGGCGACCTTGTTGATCGACCGGACCCGGTTGTGGACGAAGAAGACCTGGCCCTCGCGCAGCAGCTCGCGCCGGATGGCGGCGGCGATCTGCTTCTCCTCGTACGGCCCGACGAACGTCAGGATCGGGTGCCGTTCCTCGGGCGGGGTGAGGATCGTGGACATCTCGCGGATGCCCGTCAGGCCCATCTCCAGGGTCCGCGGGATCGGCGTGGCCGACATCGCGAGGACGTCCACCTGCGTGCGGAGGCGCTTGAGCTCCTCCTTGTGCTCGACGCCGAAGCGCTGCTCCTCGTCGATGATGACCAGGCCGAGATTCTTGAAGCGGGTCTGCGCCGACAGGATCCGGTGGGTGCCGACGACGACGTCCACGGTGCCGTCGGCCAGGCCGCGCAGCGTCTCCTCGATCTCCTTGTCGGTCTGGAACCGGCTGATCGGCTTCACCACGACCGGGAACGCGCCGAACCGCTCGGAGAACGTCGACATGTGCTGCTGGACGAGCAGCGTCGTCGGCACCAGCACGGCGACCTGCCGGCCGTCCTGGACGGACTTGAACGCCGCGCGGACCGCGATCTCGGTCTTGCCGTAGCCGACGTCGCCGCAGATCAGCCGGTCCATCGGGACCGGCTTCTCCATGTCCTCCTTGACCTCGTCGATGGCGGCGAGCTGGTCGGGCGTCTCCACGTACGGGAACGCGTCCTCCAGCTCGCGCTGCCACGGCGTGTCCGGGGCGAACGCGTGCCCGGGGCTGGCCATCCGGGCGGAGTACAGCCGGATCAGCTCGCCGGCGATCTGCTTGACCGCCTTGCGCGCCCGGGACTTGGCCTTCTGCCAGTCGGCGCCGCCGAGCCGGTGCAGGCTGGGCGCCTCGCCGCCGACGTACCGGGTCAGCTCTTCGAGCTGGTCGGTCGGGACGAACAGCTTGTCGCCCTTGGCGTACTCCAGGATGAGGTACTCGCGGGTGGCGCCCTGGATGTTGCGGCTGACCATCTCGACGTACCGGCCGACGCCGTGCTGCTCGTGAACGACGTAGTCGCCGGCGCGCAGCTGGAGCGGGTCGACGCCGCCGCGCCGCCGCGACGGCATCCGGCGGGCGTCCTTGGTGGACGACTTCTGCCCGGACAGGTCGGCCTCGGTCAGCACCGCGAGCTTGATCGACTCCCAGGTGAAGCCGTTCTCCAGCAGGCCGGTGGAGACGCTGACGACCGCCGGGCGGGGCGGTTCGGCCAGGTCGGTGAGGGTCGCGCCGATGCCCTCCTCGCCGACCAGCTGGACGAGCCGTTCGGCGGGGCCGTGGCCGGGCGTGACCAGCGCGACCCGCCAGCCGGAGTCGATCCAGCCCTTGAGGTCGCCGACGACGCGGGCGGTGTCGCCGCGGTACGCCTCGGCGGCGTGCGCCCCGAGGTTCAGCGCCTCGCCTTCGGGGTTGAGAGCGGTGACCGTCCAGCGGGTGAGGCCCAGCTCGCCGGTGTGCTCGCGGACCTCCTCCAGCGAGCGGAACGCGGCCGCGCCCAGGTCGATCGGGGCCTCCCCGCCCGCGGCGGCGTTGACCCAGCTGGCCTCCAGGAACTCCTGGCTGGTGCGGACCAGCTCGACCGAGCGGGTGCGGATCCGCTCCGGCTCGCACACCAGCAGCGCGGAGCCGTCCGGGAGCAGGTCGGTGAGCAGCTCCATCCGCTCGGCGAGGACGGGCGAGAACGCCTCCATGCCCTCGACGGTGTCGCCGTCGGCGATCCGGCCGAGGATCTCCTCCAGCGCGGGGTGCTCCTCGGCCAGCAGCCGGGCGCGCTCGCGGACCGCCTCGGTCAGCGGCAGCTCGCGGCACGGCGGCGCCCACAGGCCGTCGGGGGCGACCTCCAGGGAGCGCTGGTCGGCGGCCTTGAAGTAGCGGATCTCCTCGACGGTGTCGCCCCAGAACTCCACCCGCAGCGGGTGCTCCTCGGTGGGCGGGAACACGTCGAGGATGCCGCCGCGCACGGCGATCTCGCCGCGCTTCTCGACCAGGTCGACGCGGTGGTACCCGGCGTCGACGAGGCGGCGGACGGTGTCGTCGAGGTCGGCGTCCTCGCCGCCGCGCAGCCGGACCGGCTCCAGGTCGGCCAGGCCGGACACGATCGGCTGCAGCACGGCCCGTACCGGGGTGACGACGACGTTGAGGCGGCCGGACTTCTCCGGCCCGCCCTCGTCCTCGCTCACCTCGGGGTGGACGAGCCGGCGCAGCACGGCCAGCCGCTGCCCGACGGTGTCGGAGCGCGGCGACAGCTTCTCGTGCGGCAGCGTCTCCCAGGCCGGGAAGTGCGCCACCCGGCCCGGGTCCAGCAGGCTGCTGAGGGCCGCGGTCAGGTCCTCGGCCTCGCGGCCGGTGGCGGTCACCGCGAGCACGACGCCGTCGCCGACCGCCTGGGACAGGGCCGACGCGAGGATCGGCCACAGCGAGGGCGGGGCGACCAGGTCCTGGTCGACGCGCGCCTGCTTGAGGGCGCGCTCCAGCTCAGGGTCGGTGCACGCCAGGTCAACTAGTCCGCTAAGGGTCATCTTCGCCCGCAACTCCCCGCCGGGCGGGCGCCCGCATCGGTCGTGCGAGGCAGCCCGAATGACCGGTGATCCTCCGCCGATCCCGGTGCCTCTACCAGCCTACGCGCCCCGGCCCGGCTCCGTGGACGGGATCACCACCGCGACTTCTGTGTTTAGAATGAGACAGTGCTGTCGCAAACAAGGCATGGTTGGCTCAGATGACCAAGGAAGAAGCGATCCTCGCGGCCGCCACCCGGCGGCTGAACGAGAACCCGACGGCCTCGATGACCGAGCTCGCCGAGGCGGCCGGGATCAGCCGGGCGACGCTGCACCGGCACTTCGCCACCCGCGAGGCCCTGCTGCACCGGCTGGGAACGCGCGCCGTGGGCGAATGGGAACGGGTCCACCGGGAGGTCGGGCTCGCCGAGGCCGGCCGGTCCCGCGACCCGGAACTGCTGGCCCGGACGATGCGCGAGCTGATCCACGGGTATCTCCACACGGTCGACGAGCACGGCTTCGCGCTCACCGACCACTTCGTGTACGGAGCGCCCGACCTGATGGCCTGGATCGAGCGCCTGGAGAAGGACGGGTTCGCGTTCATCGAGGCCGTGCAGCGCGCCGGCGTGCTGAACCCGGCGCTGCCGGCCCGGTGGATCAGCGACGCCCTTTACGGCCTGCTCATCGGGGCGCGCGACTCCCTCCGCAGCGGGAACGTCGCGCGCCGGGACATCGAGGATCTGCTGCTCACCACCTTCCTGCGGGGCGTCGGCCCCGCCGGCGGGGACGCGGGAACGGGGACGGAGACGGGGACATGACGATCACGAAACCGGGCGCGGGCGCGGCCGTGCCGCCGCCGGCGCACCCGCGCCGCTGGGCCGGGCTCGCCGTGCTGTCGGCGAGCCTGCTGCTCATCACGATGGACATCACGATCCTGAACGTGGCGCTACCCGCCATGTCGGCCGACCTGCGGCCGGACTCGGTGCAGCTGCTGTGGATCGTGGACGTCTACGCGCTGGTCGTGTCCGGCCTGCTGGTCACCGTGGCGGCGCTCGGCGACCGCTGGGGCCGCCGCCGGATGCTGCTGGCGGGCTTCACCGTCTTCGGGCTGGCCTCGGCGGGCATCCTCGTCACCGACGGCGCGAACCAGGTGATCGCCATCCGGGCGCTGCTCGGCCTCGGCGGCGCGATGATCATGCCGTCCACGCTGTCGATGATCCGCCACCTGTTCACCGACCCGAAGGAGCGCGCCACCGCGCTCGGCGTCTGGGCGGCGACCGCGGCGGTCGGCGCGGCCGTCGGCCCGATCGTCGGCGGCGCGCTGCTGGAACACTTCAGCTGGCACTCGGCGTTCCTGGTGAACGTGCCGGTCATGGTCGTCGCGATCGTCGCGGGGCTGCTCCTGCTGCCCGAGTCGCGGGCGCCGCGGCCGGGCCGCTGGGACGCCGTCGGAACGGTCCTGTCGATCGCCGGCATGGTCGCGCTCGTCTACGCCATCAAGCACTTCGGCAAGGAGGGCTTCGACGATGCGGGCGCCCTGGTCGCGGCGCTGATCGCGGCCGTGCTGCTGCCGCTGTTCGTGGTGTGGTGCCTGCGCGTCCCGAACCCGCTCCTGGAAGTCCGGCTGTTCGGGCGGCGGGCGTTCTCCGCCGGCGCGATCGCGGCGCTGTGCACGAGCCTGGCGGTGGCGGCCGTCCTGCTGCTGCTCGCCCAGTGGATGCAGCTCGTCGAGGGGTACGGCCCGCTGGAGGCGGGCGTGCGGCTGCTGCCCGCCGCGATCGGCGCGGCGATCGTGTCACCGGCGGCGCCGTGGCTGGCCGGCCGGATCGGCACCCGGACGGTGCTGGCCGGCGGCCTGGTGGTCAGCGGATCGGGCTACCTGGTGATGGCCTTCGGCCCGCGGCCGCTGTCGTACGTCACGGTCGCGATCGCGCTGGCGCTGGTCGGCGCCGGGATGGGCTCGCTCGCCATCGCCTCCGCGGTGATCATGGTGGGGGCGCCGCCGGAGAAGTCCGGCAGCGCCGCGGCCGTGGACGAGACCAGCTACGAGCTGGGGTCGGCGCTCGGCGTCGCCGTCCTGGGCAGCGTGGCCGCCGCCGTGTACCGCGCCGACCTGTCGTTCGCCTGGCTCGCGGAACGGGGCGTGACCGGCGCCGCCGCCGCGGACGCCCGGGAGTCCATCGGCGGCGCGATGGAGGTCGCCCGGCACGCGGGCCCGGCCGGCGCCGAGCTGGTGGCGCGGGCGCAGGCCGCGTTCACGACCTCGCTGGAAGGCGCCAGCCTGGCCGGCGGAGCCCTGATGATCGTCGCCGGCGTACTGGTCTGGTACCTGGCCCCCAGCGACCTGGACGTCTCAACGGGCCACCACTGACCCGCCCCGAGCGGGTTGACTCGTGGCGTGTCCGCCTCCGGGGTGCCGGCACGGAGGGCGACACGCCACGAGTCAACGCGGAGGCGCGGTCAGGTGCCGGTGATCAGGCGGCGCAGGGCGGTGCTGGAGGTGTGGACCGTGTAGGGGAAGTAGTGGACTCTCACGCCTCGGGCGCCCAGGTCGGCCTCCAGCCGGTCGCCCTTCTCGGTGCCCTTCCAGTCGTCGCCCTTGAACAGCACGTCGAAGCCCAGCCGCTCCCACATGACGACCTTGTCGCTGGAGACGTCGGTGACGACCTCGTCCACGCAGTCCATGCTGCCGACGATCGCCAGCCGCTCGGCCAGTGGGACGATCGGCGGGCGGCCCTTGGCCCGCTCCAGCACCTCGTCGGTCACCACGCCCGCGATCAGCCGGTCGCACTCCTGGGCGGCCCGCCGCAGGATGTTGAGGTGCCCGATGTGGAACATGTCGTACGCGCCGGGCACGTACCCCACGATCCGCGTCACCGGAACGCGCCTTCCCGGGACTGCGCGGGAGCCGCGGCGGCGGGCGCGTCGAGCGCGCCGACCTCGCGGAACCACTTCACCGAGGCGGCCAGCAGGAACAGCAGGTTGCCCGCGAAGATCAGCGCGTACAGCGGCATGAACACCGCCGGGGCGCCGATCAGCAGGAACGCCACGCACAGCAGCCCGTAGTCGGTCGGGATCACCAGCAGCGAGCGGATCGCGGACGGCGCGACGGCGGGCGGCGCGGGGGCGCCGGTCGCGGCGCGGTGCGCGCGGGCCAGCAGGTCCTTGAGGATCATCCCGAAGAACATCACCGCGGCCACCACGGTGAACCCGACCGGGATCAGCAGGTACGCGTGGTGCCCGAGGTCGCCGAACCGGTACCAGGAGATCAGCACGGCCAGGTGCAGCGCGGAGATCTTGCAGCTGTCGACCATGTGGTCGAGGTACTCGCCGGACTTGGAGCCGCCGCCGCGGAGCCGGGCCAGCTGCCCGTCCGCGGCGTCGAACGCGTACCCGACGACGAGCGCCAGGCAGACGGCGACGCCCAGCCAGACGGCGGGCTCGACCAGCGCGATCAGGGCGATGCCGGTGAAGGTGAACGCGGCGCTGATCGCGGTGACCGCGTTGGGGGTCAGCCCGGCCACGTACGCCACGGCGGCCAGCAGCCGGCCGAGCTTGCGGTTGACGAAGCGCGAGTACGCGGGCGCGCCCTTGGCGGTCTTCTGCGCCGAGGCGAGCCGGGCCAGCGCCTCGCGGAATCCGGACGGGGCGCTCACGCGACCGACGTCCTGGGGCCCGACTCCAGCGCGCCGCGCAGCACCGGGCTCGCGGTCTCGGCCAGGCCGGCGAAGTTCACCACGGCCACGCCGGTGCCGGCCAGCTCCGCCTCAGCGCGCTCGGCGGCGGGACCGTCCGGGGTCCCGGTGAACAGCCGCGCGAAGCCGACCGACTCGCGCGCGCCGCGCAGGCCGGGCTCGGCCACCGCGACCACCTCGGCCACGTACCGGACGTTCCGCACGATCTCCATCCGCTCGATCAGCGGGACGATCGGCCGGGCGCCGTGCAGCTCCGCGGCCAGCTCGTCGGTCAGCACGCCCGCGACCAGCCGGTCGCAGCGGTCGGCGGCGCGGCGCAGCAGGTCCAGATGCCCGACATGGAAGAGGTCGAAGACCCCCGGCGAGTAGCCGACCACCCCGTGCATGCATCCCCCTGATAGCGAGCCAAGGCCGACATACCTGTGAATCAGGCGTACGTTAGCAGCTCTCGATTCACCTGGTGTAACGCTTCTCTTCACCGGCGAAGGCCATGTCCGGACGGCGACACGACACTCGCCAAGAGTGAACAAATGGCGGACACTCCGCAGTCGGACGATTACTCTGCGAGTTGCGGACGTCAGAACCGTGCGTCACCACCCGGAAAGGAGCGGGTCTCATGACCAGCTCGGTCAAGGGAGTCCCCCGCCGTTCGGCGGAGGAACACGCCGGCGAGAGCCTTCCGCCGCCCGGGGAGGTCGGCGACCTCTTCTCCGCCCGGGCCCGCGGGTACGCACACGAGAGACCGCTGCAGGAGATCCACGTCCTGGAGGCCGGCTGCGGCTGGGGCCGCGGCCTCGACCTCGGCTCCCGCGAGCACCGGTCCACCGGCGTCGACCTCGACGATCCGGCGCTGCGCGCCCACGCCCGCGAGCGCGCCGACCTGGACGCCTTCCACCTCGGCGACCTGCGCACGGTGCCGATGCCGCCGCGCGCGTACGACGTCGTCCACGCCCCGTTCCTGATCGAGCGGGCGCCGCACGCCGAGCTGGTCCTCGACCGGTTCGTGGCCGCGCTGCGGCCGGGCGGGCTGCTGCTGGTCCGGCTGCGCGACCGCGACACCGCGTTCGGGTTCCTCGACCGCCGGCTGCCGCGCCGGCTGCGCCGCCCGCTGTGGCGCGGCCTGGCCCGGATCGAGCCCGGCGCCGCCGGGCCGCCGGTGCCGCCGCCGCCCGCGGTTTACGAGCGCGTCGCGTCCCGGCAGGGCATGCGCTGGTACTGCGTGATGCGCGGCCTCGTGATCGCCGAGGAGTACACCTCCCGCGACGCGCTGGACGCGCTGGGCGCCGGATCCGGCCTCATGGGGGCCCTGTGCCGGCTGGTGTCGGCGGTGAGCCGGCGCCGCCTCACCGCGGACCACAGCGAGGTGACGCTCGTGATCCGCAAACCCGAGAACCGCTTCGCCCGGGTGATCTGAGACCCGGTCCGGCCACGCCGGGGGTGCCGAGGTGCGCGCAGCCCGCCGGGCTGGGTATTTTTCTGCGGAAACCCCTGTTGACCTGGACCAGCCCGGTAACGAGCCCGGGCAGGATCGGAGACCGCGGTGACCGCCGAGTCCGGCCTTCCCGACACGCTGCGCGACCTGCCCGCATGGACGCCCGACGCGACCGAGCTCGCGGACCTGGAGCTGCTGCTGGCGGGCGTGTACGCCCCGCTGGCCGGGTTCCTCGGCTCGTTCGACACCGCGATGGTCATCGCGGGCGGGCGGCTCGCGGACGGCACGCCCTGGCCGGTGCCGGTCACGCTGGCCGTGCCCAAGGAGCTCACCGCTCACGAGCGGGTCGTCCTGCAGGACCCGGAGGGCGTGCCGCTGGCCGTGCTCGACGTCGGCGAGGCGTGGCAGGACCCGACCTCGCAGGAATGGCGGCTGGCGGGGACCCTGGAGGCCCTGCGCGCGCCCGCGCACGGACCGTTCCACGGGCTGCGGCGGCGGCCGGACGAGTGCCCGCCGGCCGCGGGCCCGGTGCTGGCGGTGGCGACCCGCGAGCCGCTGCACCGCAAGCAGCTCGGGCAGCTGCGGCAGGTCGCCGAGCGGCTGGACGCCCGGGTGCTGGTGCTGCCGCTGATGGGCGGCGAGCACGACGAGGCCCTGGTGCGGGCGCTGCTCGCCGTCCGCAAGGAGCTGCCGGAGGAGGCGCGGGTCATCCCCGTCCCGCTCCCCCGGCGCGACGACGACCGGCGCGACCTGCTGCTGCGCTCGCACGTCGCCGCCGCGTACGGCGCGACGCACCTGCTGGCCGAGGAGGAGGTCGAGGGCACGGCGATCCCGGTCGTGGTGCCCGAGCCGTGGGGGTACGACGCGGACGTCGAGGTGTGGCGGCCGGTCGCCCGGATCGAGCCGGACCACGTGCAGGCCGAGCTGACGCCCGAGCAGCTGGGCGAGCTGCTGGACCGCGGCGACCCGGTGCCCGACTGGTTCACGCCGCCGGCGGTGGCCGCCGAGCTGGCCGTGGCCCGCCCGCCCAAGCACCGGCGCGGCATCACGGTCTTCTTCACCGGCCTGTCCGGCTCGGGCAAGTCCACCGTCGCCCGCGGCCTGTCCGACGCGCTGATCGAGCGCGGCGGCCGGACGGTCTCGCTGCTGGACGGCGACGTCGTGCGGCGGCTGCTGTCGGCCGGGCTGACGTTCTCCAAGGCCGACCGCGACCTCAACATCCGCCGGATCGGGTACGTGGCCGCCGAGGTCACCCGGCACGGCGGGGTCGCGATCTGCGCGCCGATCGCGCCGTACGCGGCGACCCGTGCCGAGGTGCGCCGGATGGTGTCGGCGGTGGGCGACTTCGTGCTGGTGCACGTGTCCACGCCGCTGGAGGAGTGCGAGCGCCGCGACCGCAAGGGCCTGTACGCCAAGGCCCGGGCGGGGATCATCCCCGAGTTCACCGGGATCTCCGACCCGTACGAGGAGCCCGAGGACGCCGACCTGGCCATCGACACGTCGGAGATGACGCCCGACGAGGCCGTGGGCCGGGTGCTGGAGCTGCTGGCCGCCGGCGGCTGGATCCGACCCGCCTGACCGGGTGCCCGGGACGTTTCGTACCCTGGCATCTGCACTTTCCCGATATACCCGGTAGGTCATGGCGATGGACTTCGATTGGACGATGGCGCTGGGCTCGTTCCTGGTCGCGATCGTCGTCGGGCTGACCGGCATGGGCGGCGGCGCCCTGATGACCCCGATGCTGGTGACGTTCTTCGGCGTCAGCCCGCTGGCCGCGGTGTCCAGCGACCTGGTCGCGGCGGCGGTGATGAAGCCGGTCGGCAGCGCCGTCCACTACCGCCAGGGCACGATCAACATGCGGCTGGTGGCGTGGCTGTGCGTCGGATCGGTGCCCGCCGCGTTCTGCGGGGTGCTGGTCGCCAAGGCGCTGGGCCAGGGCGAGGACGTCCAGGGCGTCATCGAGAAGGCGATGGGCGTCGCGCTCCTGATCGCCGCCGCGGGGCTCGCGGTGCGCGCGTACCAGGGGCTGAAGGACCACGCCGCCCGGCGCACCGGCGCCGACCGCCGGACCGTCGCGCGCGGCGAGCCGGCCGCCACCGAGACGCCCGAGGTCACCGTCCGCCCGGTCGCCACCGCGCTCGTCGGCGCCGTGGGCGGCCTGGTGGTGGGGATCACCTCGGTGGGCTCGGGATCGCTCATCATCGTCGCGCTGCTGGCCCTCTACCCCACGCTGAAGGCCAACCAGCTCGTCGGCACCGACCTGATGCAGGCCGTGCCGCTGGTGTTCGCCGCCGCCATCGGCCACCTGCTGTTCGGCGACTTCCAGCTGGAGGTCACGACGGCGCTGCTGGCCGGCTCCATCCCCGGCGTCTACCTGGGCTCCCGGATCTCCTCCCGGGCGCCCGGCGGCCTGATCCGGCGCATCCTGGCGTTCGTGCTGGTCGCCTCGGCGCTGAAGATGTTCGGCTTCGGCGCCGCCGCGCTGGCCTGGACGCTGATCGGCCTGGCCGTCGCCGCGGCCGTCACCTGGGCGGTCCTGCGGCACCGCCACGGCCTCCCCGCGGTCACGCTCAAGGGGGACGGCGAGCCGGCCGGCGAGGAGCCGCCGGGCGACGATCCGTCCCGCGAGCCAGCCGGCCAGCGCGGCTGACCCCGCCCGCCGCTCAGCGGGCCGCGGCGGTGGCCTCCGGAACGGCCGCGGGCGCCCCGGCCGCGCCGCGGGGCGGGTCGCCGCGGCGCAGCATCCGCCACAGCAGGGCCGCCGAGACCAGCCCGCCGATGCCGAGGCAGTACGGCGCCAGCGCGGCGTTGCGCGGATCCGCGGCCAGCAGGACGGCCAGCACCGCCAGCCCGGTGAGGGCCTCGGCGGCGCGGATGGCGAAGACCGTGCGGGACCGCTTGCGGGCCGTGGCGAGGCTGGCCAGCGGCAGCGTGCAGGCGAAGCAGACCGCGTAGATCCCCCACCCGACCAGGGCCTTCTCGTCGACCGCGAACGAGCCGCCGGTCACCACCGGGCCCAGCCACCCCGCCAGCGCGATGCCGAGCACGCTCATCACCAGCGCGATCCCGGCCATCAGCCCGCAGGCGCGGACGGCCTGGCGGGCCCGCATCGGCCGCCCCTCCCGCTCGGCCTTGGCGAAGTCGCCGAGCAGGAACCAGCCCGCGCCGTTCACGAAGGTGAGGGCCGGGGCCAGCAGCAGGCGGGCCGCCTCGACGCCGGCCAGCGCGGCGGTCGACGCGAACGCGACGATCATGACGCGGGCGGCCAGCAGCGCGCTCGGCCGGATCGCGGCCTGGATCGACCGCCACCACGCGAACGCGGCGATCTCCCGGAACGCCGTGCCGCGCAGCGGTGCCGGCGCGAACTCCTCGGCCGGCAGCCGCAGCACCGCCAGCACGATCGACGACGCGCAGCCCATGCACATCGCCGCGAGCAGCAGCTCGACGGAGGCGGGCGTGCCCACGGCGAACGCCACGCCCAGCGTCGCGAACGTCACCAGCAGGTAGCAGGTGTCGTTCAGCGCCAGCCGCCAGAACTCCATCCGGGCGGTGAAGACCCGCCGGCCCGTCTCGTTCAGCAGCCACAGGGCCACCAGGAACGCGAACAGGGCGATCCCGCCGGGCCCGGCCAGCCCCATCGCGACGGCGACGGCCGCGCCCACCGCGGCGCCCAGCGCGACCGTTCCCGCCACCGACTGGATGAGGGCGCCGCGGACGCGGGGATCGAACCGGTCGAACACCGTCAGCGTGTCGCCGACCCAGCTCGTCTGCACCGCGGTGATCATCACGAGCACGGCGACGAGCAGCGCGTACGCGCCGTACCCGTGGGCGCCCAGCCCGCGGGCGGCCAGCGCCTGCACCACCAGGCTGCCGCCGGCCGTGACGAACTGGACGGTGACGGCGCCGCCCGCCGAGGACAGCAGCCGCCCCGCCTTGCGAGCGAGACTCAAGCGCGGCTCACTTGTCGATGTCGTAGCGCATGAGGCCCGACGAGCCCGAGCCGGAGCCCTTGCCCTTCTCGGCCTCCTTGCTGACGTCCTTGAGGATCGAGGCCGCGTCCTTGCCCTTGGCGATCAGGCTGTCCTCGGCGGTCCGGGTCGGGTCGCCGTTCAGGTCGCCCAGGTGGGACAGGTCGACCGGGATGTCCTTGTCGCCGCCGCCCTTGGCGTGCGAACCGCCCTTGGCCCGCGTGCCCTTGGAACGGGAGCCGCCGGCCGGCCGCGAGGACGGGGACGAGCCGTTGGCGCCGGACACGCGGCCGGGCGCGGACCCGTTGGCCACGCTGGCGCCCTGCTCCAGCAGGGACTCGGCCCGGTCGAGCAGCGACTCGGTGGACGGCACCGGCGGCCCGGCCGGCGGCGCGGCGGGCGCCGGGGGCGGAACGTCGCGGCCGTTGCGGCGCGAGCCGCGCGAGCGGCCGCCGGACGGGGGCGCGGGCGGTCCGGCGACGGGCGGCTCGGCGGCCGGCGGCCGGGGCCGTTCCGGCGGCCGGGCGCGGCGCGGCGGCGCGGCCGGGCGCGGCAGCTCGGCCCGCGCGACCGGGGCCGCCTCGACCTCCAGCCGGGGGTCGCCGTCCTGGTACGGGCCGGGCGGCAGCTCGCCGAACGAGCCGTACCCGCCGCCGGGGGCCAGCCCCGGTCCGGCCTGCACGGACATGCCCGCGGCCGCCGCCTCCTGGCGCCGCCGGCCCGCCTGGCCGGCCGCCCGGAGGAACGACACCACGGTCGCCACGATCGTGCCGATGGCCAGGCCGATGGCCGCGTTGCGCGGCAGCTTGCTCGGCGACGCCGCCGAGGCGTCGGCGGTGTCGACGAACTGGACGCCGTCGTTGGCGTTGGCCCGCGCCGTGGTGACGCTGTTCGTCTGGGTCTGCAGCTTGGTCATGCTGCTCGTCAGCAGCCGGTAGCTGTGGGTCCCCCGGGCGGTCAGCTCCATCTGCTGGGTGAGCTTCTGCTGGGCCTGCTGGAGGCCGGCGAGCTGCTTGTCGAGCTTGTCGGTGGTGCTCTTGAGCGTGACCTCCTGGTACGCCTGCACGACCGCGTTGGCGTCCCGGGCGGCCGAGGCCATGTCGTCGCCGGTGGCGTTCACGATCACCACGCCGCCGTCGGGCTTGCTGGAGGTCTGCACCCGCCCGCGCAGCTGCTCGCCGGTCAGCGCCGGCCCGCCCTTCTCCTTGACGATCTGGGCGGCGCGGGCCAGCACCGGCGTGGAGCTCGCGAACGCGGCGCGCTGGGCGGTGTAGGTGGCGTAGCCCTGCCCGGAGACCACGCCCATCCCGAGCTCGTTGTTGTCGTTGGTCGGGTCGGTGACGGCGAACCGCGCGGTCGCCTGCACGCTGCTGAACAGCAGCTGGGTCGCGCCGGCCGCCAGCAGGACGGACACGGCGATGATGATGAGCGACATCAGCCGGTAGCGCCAGACGGCCTCGACCAGGCTGATCTCCGGTGTGGCGGGGGTCTGTGCTGTCATCGGGTGCTCTGAGTCCTCACGGAGACGGCATCGGGATCGGTGAGCGCACGGACGGCCTCCCGCAGCTCGCGGTGGTAGCGGTCCTTGCCGAACCGCCGGGCGGCGTCCGCGCGGGCCCGCTTGGCCATCGCCAGCGCGCCGTCCCAGTCGTCCAGCAGGCGGGCGATCCCGTCGGCCAGGGCTTCCGGGTCGTCCGGCGCGACCTGCACGCCGTTCTCGCCGTCGGCGACGATCTCCACCAGGCCCTGCGTGGCGGCGGCGACCACCGGCCGGCCGGCCAGCATCGCCTCCACCGCGACGTTACCGAACGGTTCGACGCGCGAGGGCACGATCGCGATGTCCGCCTCGGCGAACGACTCCCAGACCGAGGACCGGAAGCCCGCGAGCACGACGTTCCCGTCCCGCAGCGCGTCGCCGGCCAGCTCCCGCAGCTCCTCCTCGAACCACTCGTAGCCGGGGAAGACGCTGCCGACCAGCGTCAGCGTCGCATCGTACCCCCGCGCGCGGAGCAATCCAGCCGCTTTGACCGCGATGTCGGATCCCTTGCGGGGGGACAGCCGCCCGACCAGCGCGATCCGCACCGGCGGCGCGAGCTCGGCGCGCGGCTCGGCGGGCTCCTCCGGCGGCTCGTCCACCCCGTTGTAGATGATCTCGCTGCGGCGGCCGGGGCCGCCGAGCGCGGCGGCGCTGGCGCGGCTGTTGACGACGATCGTGCGGGCCAGCCGCAGCGGGGCGCCGAGCGCGGCGCGCACCGGGCCGGGGACGCCGTCCTCGGCCTCGTGGACGTGGCACAGCGCCGGCACGCGCGCCAGCCTCCCGGCCACCAGCCACAGCGGGATCGTCACGGTGTTCACGTACAGCGCCTCGGCGCGGGTGCGGCGCAGCAGCCGCCACGCCTTCGGCAGCGCCCGGGCGGCGGCGAACGCCAGCCGCACCAGCCCGAAGGGCGTCATGTACGCCTTGCGCAGCACCGGCACCGGCAGGATGACGACCTCCGCCCCGGCGTCCCGGAGCACCGGCGACAGCGGGCCGTCGGCGGGCAGCGTGACCACCACGCGGCGCGCCGGCACCAGGGCCCGCACCGACTCGACCAGCATCCGGTCCGAGCCGTACAGGTCGGGCGACGGGTGCGCCAATACCACGGTGGAGCCCGGCTCTCGTTCGCCCACTTCACTCTCCTTCTGGCATTCCAGACACCCTGGCTACCAGTTTCGCGCAACCCTCAGATTAACTCTCCTTAACCGTCAAGACGCCTGACACCGGTTCCGGTTAGCGTTGCGGTCTGAAAAATCCCAATGGATGTGCAAACAGGAGGGCTGGGGGTCACGTGCGCATCGCCATGGTAGGCACTCGCGGAGTGCCGGCGCGCTACGGCGGTTTCGAGACCGCGGTCGAGGAGATCGGCCGGCGGCTCGCCGCCTCCGGGCACGAGGTGACGGTCTACTGCCGCGGGGAGCGCCACGCCGAGCGCGAGTACCTCGGGATGCGGCTGGTGCACCTGCCCGCGCTGAAGAAGAAGGTCGCCGAGACGCTGACCCACACGGGGCTGTCGGTGCTCCACGCCGCCGGGAAGCGGGTGGCCCGCAAGGGGCCGGACGTGGCGCTGGTGTTCAACGCCGCGAACGCGCCGCTGCTGCCGGTCCTGCGGACGATGCGGATCCCGGTCGCCACCCACGTGGACGGCCTGGAGTGGAAGCGCACCAAGTGGAGCGGCGCGGGCAAGCGCTACTACCAGACCGCCGAGAGCCTGGCGGTGCGCTGGTCGGACGCGCTGATCTCCGACGCCGTCGGCATCCAGGACTACTACACCGAGCGGTTCGGGGCCGACTCGGTCTTCATCCCGTACGGGGCGCCCATCCTGGAGCGGACCGACACCGGGAAGCTGGCCGAGGCCGGGTACGAGCCGGGCGGGTTCCACCTCGTCGTGGCCCGGTTCGAGCCGGAGAACCACGTCCACCTGGCGGTCGACGGCTACCGCCGCAGCAAGGCCGCCAAGCCGCTGGTCGTGGTCGGCTCGGCGCCGTACAACGACGAGTACACGGCCCGGCTGAAGGAGCTGGCGGGCGACGACCCGCGGATCCGGTTCCTCGGCGGCGTGTGGGACCAGGACCTGCTGGACGCCCTGTACGCGGGCGCGCTGACGTACCTGCACGGCCACTCGGTCGGCGGCACCAACCCCTCGCTGCTGCGCGCGATGGGGGCCGGGGCGTCGGTGGTCGCGTACGACGTGAACTTCAACCGGGAGGTGCTGGGCGAGGAGGCGGGCCGGTTCTTCGGCGACGCCGAGTCGCTGGCGTGGCGGGTCGAGGAGGCCGAGGCCGACCCCGGGGGCGCGGCCGACCGGGGCGAGGCGGCGCGCAAGCGGGCCGCCGAGCGCTACGTCTGGGACGACGTCGCGACCGCGTACGAGCGGCTCTGCGAGGACCTCCGCGCCCGGCGCCTCACCCGGAAGACGGTCCGCCCGAAGAAGTGACGTTCGTCACGGCGCCGTCCATTACGGGCGGCGCCTGGCCGGTTGTGGCCACGGGGCCGTCCTGCGGGGCCCCACGGAACGCGAAGGGCCCCGGTGGTTCTCCCACCGGGGCCCTTCTCACGTGCTCGCTACCGGGTCAGCCCACCGAGTTGGACGCCGGGCTCGTGACGGCGATGCCGAACGGGTCCTTCACACGGATCTTGTACGTGTGCTGGCCCGCCGGGGCGTTCTCGTCGACGAACGTGAGGGTCGGCTTCGTCCAGAAGTTGGAGCTCTTCTTGACCGTCCCGATCGGGGTGGTGCCGTTGTCGCGGAGAACCTCGTAGGTGAGGTTCTCGTTGTCCATGTCCCAGGTGGCCTTCCAGGAGATGGTGGTCTTCTTCGTGACCATGTTCCGGCTGGCCCTGGGGGTGCCGAGCTCGGCCTTCACCGGGCCGGACTTGTTGGGCGCCTTGGCCTTGGTCGCGAACCGCACCAGGCCCTGCTGGGCGACGCCGTTGACGCGCGGGAACTCGCCGCCCATCGCGACGTACTCCGAGTTGCCGGTCACGGCCCAGGCGGCCTGGTACTGCTTGGTGAACGTGCCCATCGCCAGCGTCGGGTACCAGTGCAGCAGGCTCGGCACCGGCTGCCTGCGGTAGTTGCTGTTGCTGCCGGGAGGGGCCTGGTCCCTGCCGGTGGCGGCGGTGGTCTCCGCCAGCGCGCGGTGCCAGGTCTGCGGGTCGGTCTCGGGGAACGCGCCCAGCGAGGAGCAGTCGTGCGCGTGCGAGACGCTGTACAGCGACTTGCCCTGGGCGAAGACGCCGTAGCTCGCGCCGTAGCAGTTGTCGAGCCACACCAGCTCGCCGTCGGCCGCCTTGGCGGCGAACCGGCCGTCGAACCAGTGGAAGCCCTCGCCGTTGGCGGAGCCGTACACCGTGTCGCCGGAGACGGTCAGGTCGGTCACGTACGAGAACTTGCTGCCCTGCCTGGTCGGGATCGGCCGGCTGCTCCACGGGACCGACGCGCCGGTGGAGCCGTTGAGGGCGCCGACGCCGACCTTGGCGGCGTTGTTCAGCTTCTGGAACCGGCCGCCCACGATCACGCGCGAGCCGGAGATGGCCATCGCGAAGACCTCGTCGTCGGCCGTCGGCTTCCAGCTGTCGCTGACGGCGCCGTTGCTGGCCAGCACGGCGGCCATGCGGTTGCGCGACTTGCCGTTGACGTTGAAGAAGTTGCCGCCGAAGAAGACCCACTTGTTGGTCGCGGCGATGGCCCGCACCTTGTTGGACACCTTCGGCTTGAACGCGGTGACGAGCTTGCCGGTGGCGGTGTCGAACGCGGCGAGGCGGCTGTGCGCCTTGCCGTCGACGGTGGTGAACTCGCCGCCGACGTAGACGCGCTTGCCGTCAGGGGAGCGCACGATGCGCAGGCCCTGGCCGTTCAGCGAGTGGTTGAACGAGGTGAGGTTCCCGGTCCTGATGTCGAAGGCCAGGATGTTCTTCCGGGTCACCTCCTTGGAGCTGCCCGGGGCGGTGCCCGCCGGGCGCGCCTTGGTGAAGTTGCCGGTCGCGTAGACGGTGTTCCCGACGGTCGTCATGCTCCACACGACGCCGTTCACCTGCACCGTCGGCAGCGGGTCCGCCGAGACGGTCGGCGGCGTGCCCTCCGCCGGGGCGGTGTCGGCCGCGGCCGTCCCGGCCGGGACCATGGAAGCGCCCAGGAGTGCGATGGAAGCGGTAGCGGCCGCCAGGCCGGTCCGGCGTGCCCTCGGGCGCGGAAGCGCTTGAGCTCTCACGAATCGGTTCCCCTGCTCATAAGCCCCCTGTGACCCCAACGGTCACTGCTGGCTAGGCGATGCTAGTGCGTCTCGCGTTCCGTAGTGCACTCCTTATGAAATCGTGACCGGTGTCGCCATTCCGGCACCGGAAAAGAAAGTGCCCCGAGGATGACAACCTCGGGGCACTTTCGCGCGTCGGGGGCGCTGAATCAGATCAGCCTGTGACGCGGATCGCAGTGAAATCGTCCACCGTGAGCGCGAAAGGCGCATTGGTGGCGTTGCCCGCCAGGTAGCTCCGCAGCCCGACGCTGCCCGCGGCCTGGAGGCCGGCGGTGGTGTCGGTGCCGCTGAGCTGCCAGCCGGGCTCGGCGGCGCCGTCCGCCCAGACCTTGGCCCGCAGGGTGGTCGGGCCGGAGCCGGTCACCTGGAGGCGCATCCGCAGCGCCTGGCCGGGCGCGTACGTCAGGCCCGCCACGGTCTGCTCGGCGGTGACGGCGGTCTCGGCCTGGGCCGCGTCGGTGCGGCTGAGCTGGAGCGAGACCACCCCGGACGGCCGCAGCCGGATCCGGGCCCGGTACTCGCCCTCGCCCTCGACGCGCCGCCCGGCGATCCAGAAGTAGACGCCGTTGCCGGTGCCCTCCTTGTCGGTGGTGACCTTCAGGGAGACGTCGGCGCCCGGGGCGGTGGCGTCCTTGAGGTACGCGCCGCCGCTCTTGGCGGGATCGGCGAGCGCGATGCGCCCGGCGCCGCCGGAGACGGACGTGGCGCCCGCGCTGCCGACGGCCGTCCAGGCGCCGCCGGTGTCGGCGGTCCCGAACCCGCTCGCGACCGTGCGGCCGAACGCGTCCGACGCCAGCGTCTGCGTGCTGGCCGTGACCGTGCGCGTCACCTCGGCGGTCGCGCCGTCGTCGTCGGTGACCGTGAGCTTCACCGTGTACTGGCCGGCCTCGGCGTACGTGTGGGACGGCGTGGCGCCCGTACCGCTCCGGCCGTCGCCGAAGTCCCACGCGTAGCCCGCGATCGACCCGTCGGAGTCGGCCGAGCCGGCGGCGTCGAACGTGCACTCCTGCCACTCGCAGTCCGCGGTGAACGCGGCGGTCGGCGGCTGGTTCGGGGTGACCGTCCCGGCTCCGACGCCGTGGTGCTCGGTGACCTGGGCCGCGGCGAGCGCGCGCGGGTAGACGGCCACCTCGTCCAGCGTTCCGTTCAGGTAGTCGCTGGACGGCCTGCTCGGCCAGCCGGAGAGGTTGTCGCCGCCCACGCGCCAGTGGCCCGTGTAGCTGGTCTCGGCGCCCTTGACGCTCGCGTCGGCGGCCACCTGCCGGCCGTCCACGTACAGCTTCATGCCGCCGGTGCCGTCCAGCGTGCCGACGACGTGGTGCCACTGGCCGTCGTTCAGCCCGGCGCCGCTCTGGATCGTCTTCACGGCGCCCGGGTAGACGCCGAACACGACGCGCCCGTCGTTGGTCATGTACAGCTGACGGTCGTACTTGGTGCTGCCGCCGGTCGCCTGGTTGCCGTACCCGACGATCTTGCCGCCGCTGCCGCTGGCCGTCTTCACCCACGCCTCGAGGCTGAAGTCGCCGGGCATCGGCGCCGTGCCGCTGCCCGCCGTCCCCGAGGAGGTGCCGTTGAACGTGATCGCCTTGTCGGGGTCGTTCGCGATCGCGCCCGCCTGGTTGCGGGTCACGCCCGACCCCACGGTGAGGTCGTTGGTGCCGGCGTTGTCGTACGCGGTGCCGCCGCTCTCGCCGAGCCGCCAGTACGCGTCCGCGCCGTCACCGGTGACGAGCCCGCCGTACGGCCCGGACGTCGAGCCGCCGCCGGGCGTGGCCGCGTTGGAGGCCGCGCTGGTGACGGCGTTGCCGAAGGCGTCCTTCACCCGCACCCGGTACGTGTGCGAGGACCCCGGCTCGGCCGTGGAGTCGAACAGCGTCACCTTCGGCTTCTTCCAGAACGTGGCGCCCTTCTGCGCGGTGCCGACGGGCTCCGTCCCGCCGTCGCGGAGCAGCTCGTAGGTGAGGTTCTCGTTGTCCATGTCCCAGGTGGTGGTCACGCTCACCCGGACCTTGCCGCCGGAGATCCCCTCGGCGGCCGGCGTGCCGAGGTCCGACGCCTGCGGGCCCTCGTCGTTGGGCGCCTTGTCCTTGACGCCGAACCGGACGAGGCCCTGCTGGTTCGTCCCGTTCACGCGCGGGAACTCGCCGCCGAGGGCGATGTAGTCGGAGTTCCCGGTGACGGCCCAGGCCGCCTGGTTCTGCCCGGTGAACGTGCCCATGGCGACCGTCGGGTACCAGTGCAGCAGGCTCGGGATCGGCTGGCCGCTGTAGTTGCTGCCCGTCCCGGGGGGCGCCTGGTCGGTGCCGGTGGGGTACGCCGTCTCGGCCAGCGCGCGCTGCCAGCTCTGCGGGGTGGTCTCCGGGAACGCGCCGAGCGAGGAGCAGTCGTGGGCGTGCGAGACGCTGTAGACCGACTGGCCCTGGGCGAAGATGCCGTAGCTGGCGCCGTAGCAGTTGTCGAGCCACACCAGGTCGCCCGTCTCGGCCTTGGCCGCGAACCGGCCGTCGAAGACGTGGAAGCCCTCGCCGTTGGCGGAGGCGAACACGGTGTCGCCCTGGACGTGCAGGTCGGTGACGTAGGAGTAGCGGGTCCCGGACTTGCTCGGGATCGGCCGGCTGCTCCAGGGCGCCAGCGCGCCGGTGGTGGCGTCGATCGCGCCGATGCCGACCTTGGCGGTGGCGTTCAGCGTCTGGAACCGCCCGCCGACCAGCACCCGCTGGTTCCCCGGGGCCATCGCCATCGCGAAGACCTCGTCGTCGTCGGCGGTCGGCTTCCAGGTGTCGATGTTGGTGCCGTCGGACGCCTTCACGGCCGCGAGCCGGGTGCGCGACTTGCCGTTGACGTTGAAGAAGTTGCCGCCGAAGTACACGGTCGTGTCCGTCGCCGCGATGGCGCGGATCTTGTTCGACACGGTCGGGGCGAAGTTCGGGTCGAGCGCGCCGGTCGCGGTGTTGAACGCCGCGATCCGGCTGCGCGGCTGGCCGTCCACCGTGGTGAACTCGCCGCCGACGTAGACGCGGCTCCCGTCCGGCGAGGCGACGATGCGCAGGCCCTGGCCGTTGAGCGAGTGGTCGAACGACTCGACGAGGTCGCCGGTGCGGATGTCGAACGCCAGGATGTTCTGCCGGTCCACCTCCTGCGCCGAGCCGGCGGCGGTGCCCGGCGGGCGCGCCTTGGTGAAGTTGCCGGTCGCGTAGACGGTGTTCCCGACGGTCGTCATGCTCCACACGACGCCGTTCACCTGCCAGGTCGGAAGCGGGTCCGCGGAAACGGTCGGCGGCGTGCCCTGCGGCGGCGCGGTGTCGGCCGCCGCGGGCCCGGCGGGAGCCGTGCCCACCGCGACCACCGAGAGCGAAACCGTCGAGAAAGCCGCCGCGATGGCCAGAACGGCCCGTCTCAGGCCGGGCCGCGCGGTAGAAAGAACTTTCACCGGATGGAGTCCCCTGTCCATCAAAAGAGACAAAAAGTAGAAATTAGACTAGCCGGATCACTGTCTACACTGGTGGCCACTACCGGCACTTCCGGTCCCCCGCCCCCGGCACGCCGGCCCCTGCCGACGAAGATCGAGGAGATATCCGCATGCCCCTCTCGGGATCGCGCTCGTCCCTTTCCCCGCGTCCGGCGGGCCGGGGCGCGACGCTCGCCCTGGCGCCGGTGGTGGCGCTCGCGCTGGCGCTGACGGGCTGCTCGGGCGACGACGAGAAGCCCGCCGCCGGGCCGAAGCCGCCGCCCGCCAGCGAGCAGCCGCAGGAGCAGGCGACCGCGGCGCCCGGGTCCAAGACGTTCGGCTCGACGACGGCGGGACTGCGCAAGCCGGTCACCTACGACGACAAGATCACCATCGCCATCAACGACATCCGGTACGTGAAGAACCAGGCCAAGGGCCCCGGCGAGCTGACCGGCAACACCCTCACCATCTTCACGCTGCGCTTCACCAACGGGTCCGCGCAGCCGCTGGACCTCAACAAGGTGAAGGTGGTCGCCAAGTACGGCAGCGCCCGCACCGAGGCCAGCCCGACGTCGTACGCCGACTTCAACGACTTCCACGGCACGGTCGCCCCCGGCGCGCACCGGTCCGCGTCCTACGCCTTCGACCTGCCGCCCGAGGGCTACAAGAACGTGGTGCTGGGCGTGAACTTCGACGACAAGCACAAGACCGCCGTCTTCGCCGGATCCCTGAAGCAGTAGCCGCCCGGGTCAGGGCAGGGGAACCCGCCGATCAGTGACCTCACCGTCTCCTCACCATGAGAGAGCGGTGACTTCGCGCGTCCGGTGAGGCCCCTGCGGGCAGGTATTGACCATCGTGTCCCCCGGGGGTAAAGGGATTTCGTCATGGCGTCTTCCGGTTCGCGGCCCGCCGCCCGCCGTTCGCTGACCGCCGGCCTGGTGGCACTGCCCGTGGCAGCCGCCGCCGGCCTGCTGGCCTGGCAGCTTCCCCAGCGAGGGGAGGAGGCCCCGCTTCCCGTCGAGGTGACCGGCCCGCCCGGCGCGCTGACGATGGGGGCCACCAGCTACAAGATCCCGGACGCGGCCGTCATCGTCGCGCCGTCGGGGGACGACGCGTCCCCCGGCTCCGCGGCCAAGCCGGTGCGGACGGTGGCCAAGGCCATCGCCAAGGCCCGCGACGGCGACACGATCGTGCTGCGCGCCGGGACGTACCACGAGTCGGTCACGGTGCCCGCGGGCAAGCGGCTGACGATCCAGGCCCACCCCGGCGAGCCGGTCTGGTTCGACGGCAGCTCCGCCGTCGACGGGTGGGAGCGCGCGGACGGCGCGTGGGTCAAGCGCGGGTGGACGTACAGGTTCGACCACAGCCCGACCTACTCCAAGGGCTCGCCGCAGAACAGCGATCCCGACTTCCAGTTCGTCGACCCGAAGTACCCGATGGCCGCCCATCCCGACCAGGTGTGGATCGACGGGCGGCCGCAGCGCCAGGTCCAGAAGCGGGACCAGGTGGAGGAGGGCACGTTCTACGTCGACGAGAAGGGCGACCGGCTCTACCTCGGCTCCGACCCCGGCGGCCGCAGGGTGCGCGCCTCGACGCTCGGCGAGGCGATCACCATCCGCGGCGCCGGGTCGACGCTGCGCGGGATCGGGGTGCGCCGGTACGCCACCTCGCTGCCCGAGCTCGGCACGGTGAAGGCCGTCGCCGACCGGGTGACCGTGGAGAACGTCGCGGTCACCGACTCGGCCACGCAGGGCCTCAGCGTGCTGGGCAAGCGCGCGCGGATCCGGCAGGTCACCACGGCGCGCAACGGCCTGCTCGGCATCCACGCCAACCACGCCGACGACCTGCGGATCGAGCTGGCCCGCTCGACCGGCAACAACACCGAGCGGTTCAAGCAGTCCCCGGTCTCCGGCGGCATCAAGATCACCCGGTCCCGGACGGTCTCGGTGACCCGCAGCGTCCTGGACGGCAACCGCGGCAAGGGCGTCTGGCTGGACGAGTCCGTCCACGACACCACGGTCGCCGGCAACCGGATCCTGAACAACGCCGGCCACGCCGTCGTGCTGGAGCTGAGCGCGAAGGCCGTGGTGGCGGGCAACCTGATCCGGGGCAACGGCGGCGACGGAATGAAGATCAACAACACCGCCGGGGTGCGGATCTGGAACAACACGCTGGCCGGAAACGGCCGCACCGTCCACCTCGTCCAGGACGACCGCAGCCCCGACAAGCCGAACACGCCCGGCCGCGACCCGCGGCAGCCGTTCCCCGACCCCACCATGACCTGGAAGCTCGGCGAGATCACGGTGAGCAGCAACGTGCTCGCCGACGCCAGGGACGGCGCGCCGTGCCTCCTCTGCGTCGAGGATCACACCCATGAGCGGTCCGGCGGCGACATGAAGATCAAGGTCGACGGCAACCTCTACGCCCGGCCCGACTCCGGATCGCCCGAGCACCTCGCGGTCTGGTCGCGGGGCGAGGGCGAGCCGCACCGGCTCGGCGACCTCGCCGCGTTCAAGGCGAAGACCGGCCAGGAGGGCAACGGGCTGGCGTACGACTCCGCCGACGCGGTCGGCAAGGACGGCGCCCTCGGCCGCAAGGCCGCCGCCGAGGCGGCCCGCGCCGCCCGGCCGCTCCCGGAGCCCATCGCGAAGCTGCTCGGCAAGAAGGGCGGCGTCCGCCACATGGGCACCTGGAACATCAAGGTCGTATAGCCACGAACAGGACTCCCGGCCGCCCGTATCCTTAGCCCCATGACGTCGACGGGCCGCTTCCCGCGCCCGACGCTCCTCCCCCGGCACCGCCTCCGCCCGGCCGTGCCGTCGGCCGGCTGGTGGAGCGTCGTGCTGCCGCTGGCCCTCATGCTGTCCAGCGACTACAAGCTGCGCAGCCGCGAGGTGGACCAGGCCGTGGGCGGCAGCGCCGACCTGACCGTGCTGGTCGAGATCGGCGTGTACGGCTTCGCGGCGCTCTACCTCTACTACCGGTTCGGGCTGCGTGCCCCGTCCCGGCCCACCACCGGGCTGCTGCTGGCGGCGTGGGCCTGGGCCGGGTACGTGGCGATGTCCGCGCTGTGGTCGCCGTTCATGTCGCTCGGCGCGGTCCGCGGCGTCCAGCTGCTGATCACCATGTGCCTGGCGTTCACGCTCGCCAGGCGGGCCGAGCCGCGCGACCTGCACCGGCTGGCGCACGCGTTCATCGCGATCGTGCTGGTCTCGGTCGCGATCGGCGTCGCGCACCCGTTCCCGCGGACGTCCCGTACCGAGGACCGGTTCAACTGGCTGTTCGTGCACCCGGTCGTCGCCGGCGTGTACCTGGCGGTCGGCATCCTGCTGACGACGAGCTACCTGATCCGGATGGAGCGGCCCGAGCACCGGCTCTGGCATCCCGTGACCTACCTCGGCGCCATGGCGGTCCTCACCGGGGCGCTGGTGGCCACCGGGACCCGCGGGGCGGCGGCCGGGTGCGCGGTCGGGCTGGTCGTCCTGCTCGCCACCTCGCGCGGGCCGCGCGGCCGGGTCGACGTCATGGTGCTGGGCGCCGCCGTCGCCACCGTGGCCGTGCTGGCGTTCTCGGAGAAGATCCTCGCGTTCGTGGCGCGCGGCGAGACGGCCGCGAAGGTGGCCTCGCTCAACTCCCGTACCGAGCTGTGGACGTTCGCCATGCAGGCGTACCGGGAGGAGCCGCTGTTCGGGCACGGCCTGGGCGCCTCGCGCGGCATCTTCCTGGACGACATCGGCCTCGGCGGCGCGCACAACGCGTTCGTGAACGCGATGGTCGACAACGGGACGGTCGGCGCGGCGATCTTCATCGTGCTGCTGCTCACGCTGGCCTTCGTGCTGCTGCTGATGGCGCGGCAGCGCACGCTCCGCACCGACGCCGGCATGCTGCTGGGCATCCTGGCGTTCTTCGTGGTGAACAGCATCACCACCGAGTACCTGGCCGCCCCCGCCAACGTCTCGGGCATCTGGCTGATGATCCTGGTCTGCTGGACCGAGGTGCTGCGCCGCCAGGGCGGCGATCCCATCCCCCGGCACGCTCTAAGCTGACCCGCGTGGACCCCCTGAGCATCGAAGGCGCCTACGTCTTCACCCCGCGCGTGCACGGCGACGACCGAGGCTCGTTCCACGAGTGGTTCCGCACGGACCTGCTGGAGGGGACGGGCCACGCGTTCTCGCTCGCCCAGGCGAACTGCTCGGTCTCCTCCAGGGGCACCCTGCGCGGGATCCACTTCGCCGACGTGCCGCCGAGCCAGGCGAAGTACGTGACGTGCGTGCGCGGCGCCATCCTGGACGTGGTCGTCGACATCCGCGTCGGTTCCCCCACGTTCGGGAGGCACGAGGCCGTCCGGCTGGACCCGGAGAACCGCCGCTGCCTGTACATCGCGGAGGGCCTCGGCCACGCGTTCATGGCGCTGGCCGACGACACGATGGTGGTCTACCTCTGCTCGGAGCCGTACGCGCCCGCGCGCGAGCACGGCGTCCACCCGCTGGACCCGGACCTGGGCATCGCGTGGCCGGAGGGCGTCGAGCCCGTGCTGTCCCCCAAGGACGCCGCCGCGCCGTCGCTGGCCGAGGCCGGGAGGTCCGGCCTGCTGCCCTCTTACCAGGACTGCCTGGACTTCTACGCCTCCTGAGGCCAGGCCCGCATCGCCGTCTCGGCGACCGCCTCCAGCTCGGCGCGCGTCGCGCCGTCGCGGGCCTGCTGTGACAGCCCCTGGAGCATGCCGCCGCTGAACCGGGCGAGCATGCGCGCGTCGGTGCCCGCGGGGAGCACGCCGGCCGCCACGTCGGCCTCGATCAGGCTCTCGATCGCGCGGACGTTGCGGTTGCGCAGCCCCCGCAGGTGCTCCTCCACCTCCGCGGACGCGGGCGCGCAGTTGGTGGCCGCGGAGATCACCAGGCAGCCGCGGGGCAGGCCGGGGCGGGTGTAATCGGCCGCCGCCTCGCGCAGGATCCGCTCCACCGCGCGCCGGGCGGTCGGCTCCTCCGCCAGCGCGCGGCCCACGAAGTCGCCGTGCCGGGCGCCGTAGTGGCGGACGACCTCCTCGAACAGCGCCCGCTTGTCGCCGAACGCCGCGTACAGGCTGGGCGCGCCGATGCCCATCGCCCGGGTGAGGTCGGCGACCGAGGTCGCGTCGTACCCGTGCGTCCAGAACAGCAGCATGGCCTGCTCCAGGGCCTCCTCCCGGTCGAACGACCGGGGCCGCCCGCGCTGCTTCGCCACCATGGACCCGATTCTATAGCGCTCGCTAGATAATGTGCTACGGTCCCTTTCCGTAACGATCACTAGAGAAAGGTGTGAGCGATCATGAGCGGACGGCTGGACGGGAAGACCGCGCTGGTCACGGGCGGCAGCCGGGGCATCGGGCGGGGCATCGCACTGCGGCTGGGAGCCGACGGCGCGCGCGTGGCGGTGCACTACGGCGGCAACGAGACGGCCGCCAAGGAGACCGTCACGGAGATCGAGGCGGCGGGCGGCCGGGCGTTCGCGCTCCGCGCGGAGCTGGGCGTCCCCGGCGACGCCGAGGCGCTGTGGGCCGCCTTCGACCGCGACGCGGACGGGCTGGACATCCTGGTCAACAACGCCGGGATCACCCTCTACGAAACCATCGAGAACGTCACCGAGGAGGACTACGACCGGGTCTTCGCGGTCAACGCCAAGGCGCCGTTCTTCATCGTCAAGCACGGCCTGGAACGGCTGCGCGACGGCGGCCGGATCGTCAACGTGTCCACCGGGGCGACCCGCATCGCGATGCCGGGGATCGGCGCCTACGCGATGACGAAGGGCGCGCTGGAGGCGATGACGCTCTCCCTGGCGCAGCAGCTCGGGCCGCGCGGCATCACCGTCAACAGCGTCGCGCCCGGCATCGTCGAGACCGACATGAACGCCTGGCTCGCCGACCCGGCGGCGCGCGCGGAGGCCGCGGCGTACTCGGTGTTCGACCGGGTCGGCCAGCCCGCCGACCTCGCCGGGATCGTGGCGTTCCTCGCCTCGGACGACGCGGGCTGGGTCACCGGCCAGCGGATCGACGCCACCGGCGGCTCCCTGCTCGGCCTCGCCCCGGCCGCCTGAGTCAACGCAGGGTGGGCCAGGCCGCGTGGAGGGCCTCGCGCCAGCCGCGCATGGGCGGCAGGCCGGCGGCGGCCCAGCCGTCGTGGCCCAGCACGCTGTACGCGGGGCGCGGCGCCGGACGCGGGAACTCGGCGCTCGTGACGGGGCGGACCCGGGCCGGGTCCAGGCCGAGCAGGATGAAGATCTCGCGGGTCAGGCCGTACCAGGTGACCTGGCCCGCGCTCGTCCCGTGGTAGATCCCGGCCGGCGCCCCGGACTCCACCAGCGCGATGATCCGGTCGGCCAGGTCGCCCGTCCAGGTGGGCTGGCCGAGCTGGTCGTCGACGACGCTCACGGTGTCGCGCTCGGCGGCCAGCCGCGTCATCGTCCGGACGAAGTTGGGGCCGTGCGCGCCGTACAGCCAGGCCGTACGGACGATGTACGCGCCCGCCTTCGCCGCCGCCCGCTCCCCCGCGAGCTTGGTGCGCCCGTAGGCGTTCACCGGGTTCGCGGGGGCGTCCTCGGCGTACGGGCGGTCGCCGCGGCCGTCGAAGACGTAGTCGGTGGAGATCTGGACGAGCCGGGCGCCGATCTCCGCGCACGCGCCCGCCAGCGTCTCCACGGCCGTGCCGTTGACGGCCAGCGCGCCGTCCTCGTCCGCCTCGGCGTCGTCGACGGCGGTCCAGGCGGCGCAGTTCACGACCGTGGACGGGCGGTGCTCGCGCAGCGCGGCGCGGACGGCGTCCGGGTCGAGCAGGTCGAGATCGGAACGGCCGAGCGCCGCGGCGCCGGGCAGGCGCGCGGCCAGGTCGGTGCCGAGCATCCCGCCGGCACCGGTGACGAGCCAGGTCACCGGGCGTCCTCCGCGCGCTTCTTGAGCGGCTCCCACCAGTCGCGGTTCTCCTCGTACCAGCGGACGGTCGCCGCCAGCCCCTCCTCGAACCCGATCGTCGGCGCGTACCCGAGCCCGCGCAGCTTGGCGTCGTCGAGCGAGTAGCGGCGGTCGTGGCCCTTGCGGTCGGCGACCCGCTCCACCCGGTCCCAGCCGGCGCCCAGCGCGTCGAGGAGGCGCCGGGTGAGCTCCAGGTTGGTCAGCTCGGCCGTCCCCGCGATGTGGAACACCTCGCCCGGCTCCGCCCGGTCGGCGCGCTCGGCGACGAGCTGGATGCCGCGGCAGTGGTCGGCCACGTGGATCCAGTCGCGGACGTTGCCGCCGTCCCCGTACAGCGGGACCGTGCGGCCGTCCATCAGGTTGGTGGCGAACAGCGGGATGACCTTCTCGGGGAACTGGTACGGCCCGTAGTTGTTGCCGCAGCGCGTGATGCTGACCGGCAGGCCGTGCGTGCGGGCGTAAGCGCGCGCGATCATGTCGCCGCCCGCCTTGGCCGCCGAGTACGGCGAGTTCGGCGCCAGCGGCGCGTCCTCGTCCCACGAGCCCGTGTCGATGCTGCCGTACACCTCGTCGGTGGAGACCTGCACGATCCGCGGCGTGCCGGCGTCCAGGCACGCCTGCATGAGCGCCTGCACGCCCTGCACGTTCGTCCGGACGAACTCGCCCGCGCTCGCGATCGAGCGGTCCACGTGCGACTCGGCCGCGAAGTTGATCACGACGTCGTGGCCGGGCACCAGGTGCGCGAGCAGCTCGCCGTTGCAGACGTCGCCGTGCACGAACGCGAACCTCCCCGCGACCGGCTCCAGGTTGGCGAGGTCGCCCGCGTACGTGAGCTTGTCCAGCACCGTGACCTCGGCGCCCGCGAACGCCGGATACCCGCCCGAGACGAGCTCGCGGACGTAGTGCGACCCGATGAAGCCGGCCCCGCCGGCGACCAGCACTCTCATTCCCCGACCCTCATTTGCTGATCTGCACTTTGCTGTGGTCCCCCAGGACGAGGCGGTGGGCCTTCGGAACGCGGGGCGCCGGGGTGACCTCGGCCTCCCGGCCGATGAGCGAGACCTCGATGCGGCCCACGCCGTCGATGGACGCGCCGCGCAGCACGATCGAGTACTCGATCTCGCTGTCGATGACCGCGCAGTCCCGGTCGATGGAGGTGAACGGGCCGACGTAGGAGTCGCGGACGACCGACCCGGCCCCGATGATCGCCGGGCCGACGATGCGGGACCCGGCGACGGACGCGCCCGCCTCGACCACCACCCGGCCGATCAGCTCGGACGCCGCGTCCACGTCGCCCTCGACGGACGGTTCGACGCTCTCCAGCACGAGCCGGTTGACCTCCAGCATGTCCGTGACGTTGCCGGTGTCCTTCCAGTAGCCCGAGATCACCGTCGACTCGACCCGGTGGCCCTCGTCCAGCAGCGACTGGATCGCGTCGGTGATCTCCAGCTCGTCCCGCCAGGACGGCTTGAGCCCCGCGACCGCCGCGTGCACGGCCGGGCTGAACAGGTAGACGCCGACGAGCGCGAGGTCGCTCTTGGGCTCGGCGGGCTTCTCCTCCAGGCCGACGACGCGGCCGGCGGCGTCCAGCTCGGCCACGCCGAACGCGCGCGGGTCCGACACCCGCGTCAGCATGATCTGCGCCTGCGGCCGCTCCCGCCGGAACCGCTCGACCAGCCCGTTGATGCCGCCGACGATGAAGTTGTCGCCCAGGTACATCACGAAGTCGTCGTCGCCGAGGAACTCGCGGGCGATGAGCACCGCGTGCGCCAGCCCGCGCGGCGCGTCCTGCGGCAGGTAGGTGACCTGGAGGCCGAACTCCGACCCGTCGCCGACCGCCCGCCGGATCTCCGCCGCCGTGTCGCCGACCACGATCCCGACCTCGCGGATCCCGGCGTCCCGGATCGCCTCCAGGCCGTAGAACAGCACCGGCTTGTTGGCCACCGGCACCAGCTGCTTGGCCGACGTGTGCGTGATCGGGCGCAGCCGGGACCCGGCACCGCCCGCCAGCACAAGCGCCTTCACGCGGCGCGCCGGAGGGGTGGGGGGACGTACGGGCTCAACGAGGCTCCAGGGGATGCCGGGAAGTCGGGTTACACATCGACATTACCGGCACTTCCAGCGGCTTCGTCCCCCCGCGGGGTTGGCCGGGACCGGCCCGCGCCGCGCGCGAACCGGTCCCCGCCCTCCGTGTCGGCGGCGCTACTTCGCGCCGATGATCATCCCGGCCGCGACGGTGTTGTTGGTGACCTCGTCGATGAGGACGAAGCCGCCCGTCAGCCGGTTGCGGCCGTAGTCGTCCACGAACAGCGGCTGGGTGACCCGCAGCGAGATCCGGCCGATCTCGTTCAGGCCGAGCGCGTCCGCCGAGTCGTCGCGGTGCAGCGTGTTGACGTCCAGCCGGTACTGGAGGTCCTTGACCATGGCCTTCGCGGTGCGGGTGGTGTGCTTGACGACCACCTTCATCCGCGGCGTCAGCTGCCGGTCGGGGGTCATCCAGCAGACCATCGCGTCCAGGTCCTGCGCGGTCTCCGGCCGGTTGTTCGGCCGGGCGATCATGTCGCCGCGGGAGATGTCGATGTCGTCGGCCAGCCGCAGCGTCACCGACATCGGCTGGTACGCCTCCTCGACCGGCCCGTTCGGCCCGTCGATGTGGGTGATGGTCGTGGTCAGCCCGGACGGCAGGTGCACGACCTCGTCGCCCGGCTTGAGCACGCCGCCCGCGACCTGGCCCGCGTAGCCGCGGTAGTCGTGCAGCTCGGGGTCCGTCGACTTGTGCGGGCGGATCACGTACTGCACCGGGAACCGCACGTCGATCAGGTTGCGGTCGGAGGCGATGTGCACGTGCTCCAGGTGGTGCAGCAGCGAGCTGCCCTGGTACCAGGGGGTGTTCGGGGAGCGGTCCACCACGTTGTCGCCGTGCAGCGCCGAGATCGGGATGAACGTGAGGTCGGAGACCTCCAGCTTCGCCGCGAACTTCGTGAACTCGTCGACGATGTCCTCGAACCGCCGCTGGTCGTAGTCGACCAGGTCCATCTTGTTGACCGCCACCACCAGGTGCGGGACCTTCAGCAGCGTGGTCAGGAACGCGTGCCGCCGGGACTGCTCAAGGATGCCCTTGCGCGCGTCCACCAGGATGATCGCCAGGTCGGCGGTGGAGGCGCCGGTGACCATGTTCCGGGTGTACTGGATGTGCCCGGGGGTGTCGGCGATGATGAACTTGCGCCGCGGCGTCGCGAAGTAGCGGTACGCCACGTCGATCGTGATGCCCTGCTCGCGCTCGGCCCGCAGCCCGTCGGTGAGCAGCGCCAGGTTGGTGTAGTCCTCGCCGCGGTCGGCGCTGGTGCGCTCCACCGACTCCAGCTGGTCCTCGAAGATCGACTTGGAGTCGAACAGCAGCCGGCCGATCAGCGTCGACTTGCCGTCGTCCACCGAGCCGGCGGTGGCGAACCGCAGGATGTCCATCTGCTTGCCCGTGGTGCTCGTCGAGACGGACATTAGAAGTAGCCCTCCTTCTTGCGGTCCTCCATGGCGGCCTCGCTGGAACGGTCGTCCGCCCGCGTCTGGCCCCGCTCGGTGATGCGGGTCGCGGCGATCTCCTCGATCACCTCGTCCAGGCTCGCGGCGTTCGACTTCACCGCGCCCGTGCAGGACGCGTCGCCGACCGTGCGGTAGCGGACCGTCGCCTCGAACGCCGGCTCGTCGTCGCCGCGGTTGGCGTACGGGAGGTCGGCCAGCAGCATGCCGTCGCGCTCGAACACCCGCCGGCTGTGCGCGAAGTAGATCGGCGGCAGCTCCAGCTCCTCACGCCGCACGTAGTCCCAGATGTCCAGCTCGGTCCAGTTGGACAGCGGGAACACCCGGACGTGCTCGCCCTGCTGGATCCTGGTGTTGTACAGGTTCCACAGCTCGGGCCGCTGGTTCTTGGGGTCCCACTGGCCGAACTCGTCGCGGAACGAGACCACCCGCTCCTTGGCACGCGCCTTCTCTTCGTCCCGCCGGGCGCCGCCGAACGCGGCGTCGAACCGGTGCTCCTCGATCGCGTCCAGCAGCGTGGTGGTCTGCAGCCGGTTGCGGCTGGCCCGCCGCCCGGTCTGCTCCACCACCCGGCCCTTGTCGATCGACTCCTGGACGGACGCGACCACGAGCCGCACGCCCAGCTCGGCGACCCGGCGGTCGCGGTACTCGATCACCTCGGGGAAGTTGTGCCCGGTGTCGACGTGCATGACCGGGAACGGGATCGGGGCGGGGGCGAACGCCTTCTGCGCCAGGCGCAGCATGACGATGCTGTCCTTGCCTCCCGAGAACAGCAGGACCGGCCGCTCGAACTCGGCGGCCACCTCCCGGATGATGTGGATCGACTCGGCTTCCAGGACGTCCAGCTGGGACAGCAGATAATCGCAACGCTGCATGGTCTACGGCTTCTCTCCACGCTCGTCTGGCGGACTCGTCGGCGGCTTGGGGGCGGGATGCGGTTGTGGGCGGGCCGTGCGGCGGAGGCGGGCGCCGGCCCGGCGGCGATCAGCCCGGCGGGGCCTGCGTCACGTCCCGGATGCCGGTCAGCAGCGTCGATGCCGACCCGGGATGACACACCAGGATATCCGGCAGCCGGGGGTCCTTCCGGTTGTAGGCCAGCGGCGCCCCGTCGATCCGGGACGCGTGGGCGCCCGCGGCCAGCGCCACGGCGGCGGGGGCGGCGGAGTCCCACTCGTACTGGCCGCCCGCGTGGACGTAGGCGTCGACCGTGCCCAGCAGCACCGCCGCGATCTTGGCGCCGGCCGAGCCGATCGGGACGAGCTCCACCTCGGTGCCCGCCTCGCCCAGCCGCTCCGCCAGCCGGGTGAGGAACTCGGGAGGACGGCTCCGGCTCACCGCGATCCGCAGCCGGCCGGGCGCGGGCGGCTTCAGGAGCAGCGGCCGCTCGCCGTCCGCGTCCACCACCACGGCCCCCTCGGCGGCGGTACGGAGCGTCGCCCCCTGAGCGGGCAGCGCGACGGCCCCGGCCGCCAGGCGCCCCTCGCGACGCCGCTCCCACAGCGCCACGTGGACGGCCCAGTCGGCGCGGCCCTCCTCGGCGAACTCGCGGGTGCCGTCCAGCGGATCGATGATCCAGACGCGTCCGGCGGCGAGGCGCGCGGCCACGTCGGTGTTGCCGGTCGGGGGGCCGTCCATCGCCACGGCGGTGGCGCTCTTGCCGGCCACGGAGGCGCGGCCCTCCTCCGACAGGATCGCGTCGGCCGGACACGCCGCGGCGAGGCCGGCCATCAGGTACTCGTGCGCCCGCAGGTCGCCGGTGTCCTTGAGGGCCCGCGCGTCGGCGAACCCGATCTCGTCCCGGACGCCCAGCAGCAGCCGCCCGGCGTGCGCGGCCAGTTCCCCGGCCAGCGCGTGGTCACCCGCGGCGGGATCCGCCGCCGGAAGCTCCGTCATCGACCCCATCACAATCCCGGCTCGGCCTATCGGTTCGGTCTACATTGTGGTGCACACCGAACCGCGCCCACACGCCGGGTCTCGCGAGCCGGGAACCGGGCGCTCTAGTAGGCGCCCGAGCCCTTGAACACGGCCGACCAGGTCTTCCACATGATCTGCAGATCGAGGGCCAGGGTCCAGTTGTCGACGTAACGCAGATCGAGCCGGACCGATTCCTCCCACGTCAGGTCGGAGCGGCCGCTCACCTGCCACAGGCCCGTCATCCCCGGCTTCACCGCCAGCCGCCGGTACACGTCGCCGCCGTACTGGGCCACCTCGTCCGGCAGCGGCGGGCGCGGCCCCACCAGCGACATCTCGCCGCGCACCACGTTGAACAGCTGCGGCAGCTCGTCCAGCGAGTAGCGGCGCAGCCGGCGGCCCACCCCGGTCACCCGCGGGTCGGCCTTCATCTTGAACAGGACGCCGTCGCCCTCGTTCTCCGACCGCAGCTCGATCTTGCGCTGCTCGGCGTCCACCACCATCGTGCGGAACTTCAGCACGGTGAACTCGCGGCCGTCGCGCCCCACCCGGGTCTGCCGGAACATCACCGGCCCCTTGCTGGTCACCTTGATCAGGAACGCCACCAGCAGCAGCAGCGGGCTCAGCAGCAGGATCCCGGCCAGGGCCGCCGTCCGCTCGAACGCGCCCTTGAGCAGCTTCCTGGAGCCCTCCAGCTCCGGGTGCTCCACGTGCAGCAGCGGCAGCCCCGCCACCGGCCGGATCGAGATCCGCGGGCCGGTGACGTCCATCAGCGCCGGCGCCACCACCAGCTCGACGTCGTCGCGCTCGATCTGCCACGCGAGCCGGCGCAGCGCCACCCCGTCCATCTCCGGGCACGCCAGCACCGCCACCGAGTCGGCGCCGCTGCGGTCCACCACCGCCGCCGCCTGGGCGAAGTCGCCCAGCACCGGGACGCCCTCGACCTCGCTCACCGCGTCCTCGCCGGACACCAGCGCCGGGGGCAGGCACACCCCGACGATGTCCATGCCGTGGTAGCGCTTCTCCCTCAGCAGCTTGATCAGGTCGGCCACCGACGTCCGGTGCCCCACCGCGATCACGCGGCGCATGCACTGGCCGTTCCACCGCTTCTTGTGCAGCCACTTGCGCAGCCGGTAGCGGGCCACCAGCGCCAGGAACGTCCCCAGCGGCAGCGCCATCACCACGTACCCGCGGGCCACCTCGGTCTTCGTCGCGTACGCCACGATCGCCACCGCCGCGGTCAGCACGAACCCGGCCCGCAGCACCCGGTGGAACTCCTCCCACCCGACGCCCACGAAGCGCGGCTGGTAGGCGCGGCACAGCATCAGCGTCACCACGAACAGCAGCGGCAGCACGACCGTCAGCGCCACGTACGGCACGGTGGGGTCGCTCGGGATGCCGGGGAAGCGGAGCACGAAGGCGATCACGCCCGCCGACAGCATGCTCAGGCAGTCGAGCAGGGCGGCCAGGCCGCGGTAGCGTCCGGTCCAGTTGCCGCCCGACGGTCGTCGCAGCTGTTCCTCGATCGGGGCATCAACGAGCCTGATCTTGTCAACGACGGCCATCGACTCTCTCACCACCCCTGCCACATGCGCCCCATAACGCACGGTCCCCAACGGAGACGGCCGAACGGCAATCGAGGTTCACATGCCACGCGAAGCCCGCGTGTGATGCATCTTACGATCCGGATTCTCACTAGGTGAGCGGAACGCCGCTTTCGCCGCGCCGTCTTTGTCAGCGGGCGCGCGCCGGACGCCCGCGCCGCCACGCGGCGCACATCCGGCGGCTACGAAGCGTGGAAGGCGTTCTGCGCCGCCTCCAGCGGCCCCGCCAGCAGCGCCTCGACCGCGTCCGCGGCCCGCTCGGCGTTCAGGTCCAGCTCCCTGCGCTCGGTCGCCGAGAAGTCCTTCAGCACGAACGCGGCCGCGTCCATCCGCCCCGGCGGCCGGCCCACCCCGAACCGCACCCGCAGGTACTCCTTGTCCCCCAGGGACCGGGTGATCGACCGGAGGCCGTTGTGCCCGTTGTCGCCGCCGCCCCGCTTCAGGCGCACCGCGCCGTACGGGATGTCCAGCTCGTCATGGACGACGATCAGCCGCTCCACCGGCACCTTGTAGAAGTCGCGCAGCGCCTTCACCGGGCCGCCCGACTCGTTCATGTAGCCGCGCGGCTTGGCCAGCACCGCCCGCACGCCCGCGAGGCGCCCCTCCAGGACGTCCGCGCGGCCCTTGTGCGACCTGAACCGGCCCCCGGCCCGGCCGCCCAGGACGTCCAGCACCATGAACCCGGCGTTGTGCCGGTTGCCGGCGTACGCCGGACCCGGATTCCCCAGCCCGACGACCAGCCACGGATCAGTGCTCATCTGCGGTGTCCCTCATCGCCGACGGCCCCCGGCGGCGCGAGCGCCGCGGGGGCCGTGCGGAAGCGTGTGCCGCCGGACGCCCGGCGGCGCGGAATCACTCGGCCGACTCGGCCTCGGCGCCCGCCTCGGCGGTCTCGCCCTCGGGCTCGGCCTCCTCGCCGGCCGGCTCGGCCGACAGCGTGGCGTCCACGATCTGCACCAGCAGCAGCTCCTCGTCGGCGGCCAGGGTGGCGCCGGAAGGCAGCTTCAGGTCGCGGGCCAGCACCTGGGAGTCGACCTCCAGGCCGCTGATGTCGAGCTCGACGTTCTGCGGGATGTGGGTCGCCTCGGCCTCGACCGCGATCTCGACCTCGGTCTGCACCAGCCGGCCGCCGGCCACCACGTCACCGGTGATCTCGATCGGGATCGAGACCTCGACCTTCTCGCCCCGCTTCACCAGAAGCAGGTCGACGTGCTCCAGGAAGCCCTTGATCGGGTCGCGCTGGACGTCCTTGGGCAGCGCCAGCTCGGCACCCGAGCCCAGGCCCTCCACGCGCAGCAGCACGTTGGGGGTCTTGAGGGCGAGCATCAGTTCGTGGCCGGGCAGCGAGATGTGCTGCGGGTCGGTGCCATGGCCGTACAGGACAGCGGGAACCTTGCCGGCCCGGCGGGTGCGCCGCGCGGCACCCTTACCGAACTCGGTGCGCGGCTCGGCGGCGATACGTACCTCGGACACGGCGAAAACTCCTCGTTGTTGCGATCCACGGCCGTCCGGCACTGGACGTCCGCTGCGGACATGAGCGAATCAGGCGTTGCTCGATGCGTCAGGCGCCTCGAAGATTCTTTGCGTTAACCCGGGGAGTACGAGTCCTCGCACGGCGCCGGTCTGAGGGCCGTGCCGGAGCCGCACTGAACGACCCGGGGCACACGCGGATTAAGCAAGTCTAGCCGATCGTCCCAACACGCAAAGCCAGTGGGGCCGGGTCCCTCCGGCCCGCCGGCCCCGGACGCGCGCGGGCCCGGGACGGCCGTACCGTCCCGGGCCCGAACGCGATTCGCCGCTCACCTGCGGCGCCGGATCAGTGCCGGATCAGTGCCGAGTCAGCTCTGGCCGCCGAAGAGGCTGGTCACCGAGCCCTCGCTGAACACCTCGTTGATCGCGCGCGCCACCAGCGGCGCGATCGACAGCACGGTCAGCTTGTCGAACTGCTTCTCGTGCGGGATCGGGAGCGTGTTGGTCAGCACCACGTCGGAGATCCGGGAGTTCTTCAGCCGGTCCACCGCCGGGCCCGACAGCACCCCGTGCGTCGCCGCCACCACGACGCGGGTCGCGCCGTTGTCGAACAGCGCGTCCGCCGCCTTCACGATCGTGCCGCCGGTGTCGATCATGTCGTCGACCACCACGCAGGTGCGGCCCTCGACCTCGCCGACCACGTCGAACACCTTGACCTCGTTGGCCACGTCCGGGTCGCGCTTCTTGTGGATGATCGCCATCGGCACGCCGCCGAGCCGGTCCGACCAGCGTTCGGTGACCCGCACCCGGCCCGCGTCCGGCGCGACCACCGTGACCTGCGACAGGTCCAGCCGGCCCTCGAAGTGCGTGGCCAGCAGGTCCAGCGCGAACAGGTGGTCCACCGGGCCGTCGAAGAAGCCCTGGATCTGCGCCGTGTGCAGGTCCACCGTGATCAGCCGGTCGGCGCCGGCGGTCTTGAACATGTCGGCCATCAGCCGGGCCGAGATCGGCTCACGCCCGCGGTGCTTCTTGTCCTGCCGCGCGTACCCGAAGAACGGCGCCACCACGGTGATCCGCTTGGCCGACGCGCGCTTCAGCGCGTCCACCATGATCAGCTGCTCCATGATCCACTGGTTGATGGGAGCCGTGTGGCTCTGGATCACGAAGGCGTCCGAGCCGCGGACCGACTCCAGGAACCGCACGAAGGTCTCGCCGTTGGCGAAGTCGTACGCCGAAGTCGGCGTGAGCTCGACGTGGAGGTTGTCGGCTACTTCCTTGGCCAGGTCCGGGTGGGCGCGGCCGGTGAAGAGCATCAGCTTCTTCTGGCCGCTCGCCTTGATCCCACTCACCTCTGACAACTCCCCCTCAATGGAACTGAACTACACGTGGGAATCGCCCCCACCACCCGGCTGCGGCGGGATGGGCCCCGGCCCGCGCGGGAGTTCCTCATTCGCCGGCCTCGGCGGCGCGCCGCGCGGCCTCCGCCGCGGCCTCGGCCGCGGGCGTTCCGGCGCGCTTTCGCTCGACCCAGCCCTCGATGTTGCGCTGCTTGCCGCGGGCGACCGCCATGGCCCCCGGCGGCACGTCCTGGACGATCACCGAGCCGGCCGCCGTGTAGGAGCCGTCCCCGATGGTCACCGGCGCGACGATCATGTTGTCGCTGCCGACCTTCACATGGTCGCCGACCACGCTGTGGTGCTTGCGCACGCCGTCGTAGTTCACGAAGACCGAGCTCGCGCCGATGTTGGACCCGGTCCCGATCGTGGCGTCGCCGACGTACGTCAGGTGCGGGACCTTGCTGCCCTCGCCGACCTCGGCGTTCTTGGTCTCCACATAGGTGCCGATCTTCGCCTTGCGGGCCAGCCGGGTGCCCGGCCGCAGGTACGCGTACGGCCCCACCGACGCCTCCGGCCCGATCTCCGCCTCCACGCACACCGCGTTGACGACCTTCGCGTCCGCGCCGACCCGCGTGTCGGTCAGGGTGGAGTTCGGCCCGACCTCGGCGCCCTCGCCCAGGTGCGTGGCGCCGTGCAGCTGCGTCCCCGGGTGCACCACGGCGTCCCGCTCCGCGGTCACAGTGACGTCGATCCAGGTGGTGGCGGGGTCGACGACCGTCACCCCGGCCCGCATGTGGGCCTCCAGGATCCGGTCGTTCAGCTGCCGCCGCGCCTGCGCGAGCTGCACCCGGTCGTTGACGCCCTGGGTCTCCACCCAGTCGGCCGCCAGGAACGCGCCGGCCCGGTGCCCGTCGCCGCGCAGGATCCCGATCACGTCGGTGAGGTACTCCTCGCCGTTGGCGTTGTCGGTCGTCACCCGCTTCAGCGCGTCGGCCAGCAGCGCGCCGTCGAACGCGTACATCCCCACGTTGATCTCGCGGACGGCCCGCTGCTCCGCGGTCGCGTCCTTGTGCTCCACGATCGCCGTCACGGCGCCGTTCTCCTCCCGGAGGATCCGGCCGTACCCGGTGGCGTCGGGCATCTCCGTGGTGAGAACCGTCACGGCGTTGCCGTCGCCCTCGTGCACCCGGACCAGCTCGGCGAGCGTCTCGCCGCGCAGCAGCGGGTGGTCGCCGTTGGTGACCACCACGGTCCCGCTCAGCTCGCCCACCTGCTCCAGGGCCGTCCGCACCGCGTGCCCGGTGCCCCCCTGGTGCTCCTGCACCACGGGCTCGGCCGCCGGATGCTCCCCGGCCAGATAGTCGATCACCTGCTCCCGCCGGTGGCCGACGACCACCACCAGCCGTTCGGGCTCCAGCGCCTGGCCGGCGGCCAGCACGTGCCCGAGCATCGGGCGCCCGCACAGCTCGTGCAGGACCTTGGAGGTACGGGACTTCATCCGGGTGCCCTCGCCCGCGGCGAGGACGACGACGGCAGCCGGGCGGCTCGCGCTCACGTGGAGGCTCCTCGGCATCGCGGACTTGGATTGGCTCGGGTGCCGATCTACCTGCTCAAACAGGGACGCAACACACCCGACACCCGAAGGATACCGTCCTGCCCGCGGCTGTCACCCCGCCGGGCTCCCGCGCGCCCCGAACGGGGTCGGGTCCGGCCCCGCCAGGGGCCGGACCCGCACCTCGGAACTCGGACCGCCGAGCTCCGGCGCCAGGATTCGAACCCGAACTAAAGGCACCAAAAGCCCTTGTGCTGCCAATTACACCACGCCGGATCAAACGCCCCCACAAGCGGACATCAAGCCCGGAAGGCAGGGGCCGCAGCCATGATAGCGACAGGCGCTCGCGGCCCCCACCTCATTACGGCGCGCCGACCGCGGCCCGGTCGCCCCTGATCGACTTCGGCACGGCGGTTTAGGACGTCCTGGAGCGAGCACCCCCATCACCGAGTCGTCCGACCATTCCCAGGGCGCCGGCGGCACGCCGGGCCTCCGGGGAGAGAGCGCGGTTGGAGAGCATGAAGAACCGGGCGCCGAACGCGCCCCCTGCGGGCGGGCCTCCCAGCGAACCTTCGGCGGAGGTCGAACGTTCCTCCTGCGTGAGGGGTATGTCACGCCTTCCCGTACGGCCCTGTTCGCGCGAGTGACCCGCGAGTCCCCCGAGATGCGTTGCTGCCGATTTTACGTTCCAGGCCCTGTAAACCTACGCAACCGTAGCTTACGGTGGCGTAAGTAGTGGCCTTCAAGAATCAGGAAGTGGTGACATATGGCTACACCTCCCGTCCTCGATCCGCCCCGTCCTAGACGCCGGCCCGAGGTCGAGCCCGAGCCGACCGGGAAGGCCGAGCGGATCCTCGTCGGGGTCTTCACCGGGGTGCCGTTCCTGGCACTGTTCGCGGCCGTGCCGCTGGCCTGGGGAAGCTTCCTCGGCTGGACGGACGTCGCGCTGATGGCCGTCTTCTACTTCGTGTCGGCCGGCGGGATCACGGTGGGCTACCACCGGTACTTCACGCACGGGTCGTTCAAGGCCCGCCGCGGCCTCAAGATCGCGCTGGCGATCGCGGGCAGCCTGGCGATGGAGGGCCCGGTGATCACCTGGGTCGCCGACCACCGGCGGCACCACAAGCACTCCGACAAGGAGGCGGACCCGCACTCGCCGTGGCGGTTCGGGTCCGACTGGAAGGCGCTGGCCAAGGGGCTCGGGTGGGCCCACTACGGCTGGCTGTTCGACGGCAACAGGACGTCCAAGGAGCGGTTCGCCAAGGACCTGCTGAACGACAAGGACATCGTCCGGATCCACAAGGCGTTCCCGGCGCTGGTCGCGGTGACGCTGCTGCTGCCGGGCGTGCTGGGCGGCCTGCTGACGATGTCGTGGGCCGGCGCGTTCACCGCGTTCTTCTGGGCCGGCCTCGTCCGGCTGACGCTGGTGCAGCACGTGACGTGGTCGATCAACTCGATCTGCCACACGTTCGGCACCGAGGCGTTCGAGGTGCGCGACAAGTCGCGGAACGTGTGGTGGCTGGCGATCCCGTCGCTCGGCGAGTCGTGGCACAACCTGCACCACTCCGACCCGACGTGCGCCCGGCACGGGGTCCTGAAGGGCCAGGTCGACATCAGCGCCCGGGTCATCTGGGCGCTCGAGAAGACCGGGCTGGCGTACGACGTGCGGTGGCCGGACGCGGAACGGCTGGCGGCGAAGCGGACGAACCAGCCCGCCTGACCGCCACAATTGATCCCGTGACAGAACCCGCCCCCCGGTCCCGCAGGAAGCGGATGACCGGCAAGGAACGACGCGAGCAGCTCCTCGGCATCGGCAGGACGCTGTTCGCCGAGCGCGGCCTGGACGGCACGTCGGTGGAGGAGATCGCCGCGGCGGCCGGGGTCTCCAAGCCCGTCGTGTACGAGCACTTCGGCGGCAAGGAGGGCCTGTACGCGGTGGTCGTCGACCGGGAGTTCGAGCGGCTGCTCGCCTCGGTGACCGAGGCGCTGAGCTCGGCGATCCACTACCGCGGCAAGCTGGAGAAGGCGGCGCTGTCGCTGCTGGAGTACATCGAGACCAACCCGGACGGGTTCCGGATCCTGGTCCGCGACTCGCACGGCGGCACCGGCACCGGCAGCTTCGCGAGCCTGCTGAGCGAGATCGCCGGAGAGGTCGAGCACGTGATGGCCCAGGAGCTGGACCGGCACGACTACGACGACAAGGTCGCGCCGATGTACGCGCAGATGCTGGTGGGGATGGTGGCGCTGACCGGCCAGTGGTGGCTGGACGCGCGCCGTCCCAAGCGCGAGGAGGTCGCGGCGCATCTGGTGAACCTGGCGTGGAACGGCCTGTCCGGGCTGGAGCCGCGGCCGTCGCTGGACCCGAAGCGGCGCCGCAAGGAGGCCGAGCGCCGCGAGCGGCGGGCCGAGAAGGCCGCGGCCAAGGCGGAGAAGGCCGGGGAGAAGGCCGCCGCGAAGGCGCAGCGCAGGGAGCGCCGCGACGGCGACGGCATCGACGGCACCGAGGGCGACGCGCTCGGCGGGGCGGCACCGCAGCCGCTGTGACCGGCCCGGAACGACGGAGCCGGTGGCCGCCGGAGTTCGTCCGTGCGGCCACCGGCCGGGGTCACCGTGTTACCGGTCGGTCCCTGCCCCGGATTTCGGGGCGCGGGTCTTGGGATGCCGCCCATCGCGCGGACGGGCACACCGCAGGGGAACGATTCGCTCCGCTCGCAGCGTGGGCGGCACCCTGATCAGGGGCCTCCGGCGCGTTCGGCGATCACGAACACGCGCCGGAAGGGGTAGACGGTGCCGTACGGCGCGGGCGGGTAGGCCGCGCGCAGCAGGGCGCCGTACTCGGTCAGGAAGTCGGCCGCCCCGGCCGGGCCGAGGGCGGTCAGGACGGGCCGCAGCGCGGTGCCCTTGACCCATTCGAGGACGGCGTCCTCGCCCTGGAGGACCTGCGCGTACGTGGTCTCCCAGGCGTCGGCGGCATGGCCGTTCCGGGCGATGAGGTCGAGGTAGCCGGCGGGGTCGAGGACGGGGCGGCGCGCGGCGGCGCCGCTCAGCCGGTCGCGCCAGCGGGGCGATTCGCACAGCTCGCGCAGGATGGTGTGGCTCGGGGCGTCGAAGTTGCCGGGGACCTGGAACGCGAGCCGCCCGCCGGGGGCGAGGGCGGCGATCCAGCGGGGCAGCAGTCCGGTGTGCCCGGGGACCCAGTGCAGGACGGCGTTGGAGACGATCAGGTCCGGCGGCGACTGGGGCGCCCAGGTGGCGACGTCGCCGACGGCGAAGCTCAGGCGGCCGGGGATCGCGTGCGCCCGGGCGGCCTCGATCATCTCGGCGGAGGAGTCGATCGCCTCGATCTCCGCGTCCGGCCAGCGGCGGGCCAGGGCGGCGGTGAGCTCGCCGGAGCCGCAGCCGAGGTCGGCGATCCGGCCGGGGGCGGGCAGGTCCCGCGCGGCCCGGTCGACCAGCTCGGCGAACGGGCGGCCGCGCTCGCCGCCGAAGACCCCGTACTGCGCGGGGTCCCAGACGGCGGCTCGTTCCGCCCCGGCTTGTCTCGACATCAAGAAAGATGATGCCCGGCGATAATCTTGATGTCAAGAAAGTCTTCTCGATATCGAGACAGGTAAGGTGTCGGCATGCAGGACGAGGTGGACCGGCTGACCGAGGCCTGGCGCAAGGAGCGCCCGGACCTCGACGTCCGCCCGCTGCAGGTCCTCAGCCGCGTCTCCCGGCTGGCCCGCCACCTCGACCGGGCGCGCCGGGCCGTGTTCGCGGCGCACGAGCTGGAGGGCTGGGAGTTCGACGTCCTCACCGCGCTGCGCCGGGCGGGCGACCCGTACCAGCTCAGCCCCGGCATGCTGCTGCGCGCCACCCTCGTCACCTCGGGCACGATGACCAACCGGATCGACCGGCTGGCCGCCGCCGGGCTGGTCGAGCGGCATCCCGACCCGCAGGACAAGCGGGGCGTGCAGGTGCGCCTCACCGCGGCGGGCATGACCCGGGTGGACGCGGCGTTCGCCGACCTCCTGGACCGCGAGAACGCGATACTGGAGAGCCTGGCCCCCGACGACCGCGAGACGCTGGCCGGCCTGCTGCGGAACCTGCTGATCCCGTTCGACAGCGACGACTAGCCGCGCGGGACCGTCAGCCCACGTCCTCGGCGAGCATCAGCCACTCCTCCTCGACCTGCGCCGCCTCCGCCCGGACCTCCCGGAGCCGGCCGTCCAGCTCCTGGAGCTTCGCGTAGTCGGTGGCGTGCGCGGCGAGCTTCTCGTGCAGCTCCGCCTCCTGCTTGGCGAGCTTGTCGAGGCGGCGTTCGAGCTTGTCCAGCTCCTTGCGCGCCTTCCAGTCCTGCCCGCCGCCCTTGGCCTGCGCCTTGGGGGCGGTGACGGCGGCGGCCGTCGACTCGGCGGCCGCGGCCGTGCGGGTCGGGGCGCTCCCCTCGGCGCGGCGCCGCAGGTACTCCTCGACGCCGCCGGGCAGCATCGACACCCTGCCGTCCCCGAGCAGCGCGACCGCGTGGTCGGTGACGCGCTCCAGGAAGTAGCGGTCGTGGCTGACGACCACGAGCGTGCCGGGCCAGCCGTCGAGCAGGTCCTCGACCTCGGTGAGCGTCTCGATGTCGAGATCGTTGGTGGGCTCGTCCAGGAGGAGGACGTTGGGCTCGCCCATCAGGAGCCGCAGCAGCTGGAGGCGGCGCCGCTCGCCGCCGGACAGGTCCCCGACCGGCGTCCACTGCCGGTCGCCGCGGAAGCCGAGCCGCTCCAGCAGCTGGCTGGCCGTCCACTCGCGCTTGCCGACGGTGATCCGTCGCTTGATCTCCTCGACCGACTCCAGCACCCGGCGGGACGGGTCGAGCTCCTCCAGGTTCTGCGACAGGTGCGCCAGCTGGACGGTCTTTCCGCGGACCACCGTGCCGGACCCGGGCGCGACCGCGCCGTCCAGCAGCCGCAGCAGGGTGCTCTTGCCGCTGCCGTTGACGCCGACCAGGCCGATCCGGTCGCCGGGGCCGAGCCGCCAGGTCAGGTGCTCGAAGATGGGGCGGCCGCCGACCTCGACGGTCACGTCCTCGAGGTCGTACACCGTCTTGCCGAGCCGCGCGGCCGCGAACCGGGTCAGCTCGACCGAGTCCCGCAGCGGCGGCTCGTCCGCGATCAGCGCCTGCGCCGCGTCCACCCGGAACTTGGGCTTGGACGTGCGGGCCTGCGGGCCGCGGCGGAGCCAGGCCAGCTCCTTGCGCAGCAGGTTCTGCCGCTTGGCCTCCGTGGCGGCGGCGATCCGGTCGCGCTCGGCCTTGGCCAGCACGTACGCCGAGTAGCCGCCCTCGTACCGCTCCACCCGGCCGTCGACGACCTCCCAGGTGCGCTCGGTGACCTCGTCCAGGAACCAGCGGTCGTGCGTGACGATCAGCAGCGCGACCCGGCGGGCCTTGAGGTGCCGGGCCAGCCAGTCGATGGCCTCGAGGTCGAGGTGGTTGGTCGGCTCGTCCAGAACGATCAGGTCGGTCTCGGGCACCAGCAGCCGGGCCAGCGCGACCCGGCGCCGCTCGCCGCCCGACATCCCGGCCACCGGGGCGTCCAGGTCGAGGTCCGCGAGCAGGCCGGCGAGGATGTCGCGGGCGCGCGTGTCGCCCGCCCACTCGTGCTCCTGCCGGTCCCCGAGGACGACGCTCCGCACGGTCGCGCCCTCGGCGAACGCGTCGCGCTGGTGCAGGTAGCCGAGGCGGAGCCCGCGGGCGTGCGTGACGCGGCCCGCGTCCGGCTCGGCGGCCTTCGCGAGGATCTCCACGAGCGTGCTCTTGCCGCCGCCGTTGCGGCCGACGACGCCGACCCGGTCGCCCTCGTCGAGGCCGAGGGAGACCGCGTCCAGCAGCGGAGCGGGGCCGTATGCCTTGGTGACGTTCTCAACGTTGATCAGATTCACGACGCCTACCAGGCTAACGCCCCGGCAGGGCTCAGTGGCCCGGGCCGGGGCCGTACGGGCCGCCCGGTCCCGGCGGGCCGTACGGGCCGGGCTGCCCGGGGGGCGGGGCCTGCCGGCCGCGGTTGCGGCCGATGACGACGACGGCGACCACGATCCCCGTCACCACCAGCACGGCGAGCAGCAGCAGGATCGCGAAGAGGAGGAGGGAGACGCTCGCCATGGAGCTCCGTTCGGGGGTCGCGGGTCAGATGATCGTCGCCCCGGGCACGGGGCCGTGCGCGGGGAGCGCTTCGCGGACGCCGTCCAGGTCTCCCAGCGCGGCCGCCAGCTCCGCCGCGTGCCCGGCCGATCCGGCCAGGAACGCGCAGGTCGGCCCGGAGCCCGAGACCAGGGAGCCCAGCGCGCCGAGGTCCTGCCCGGCGGCGAGGGTACGGCGCAGCGAGGGGCGCAGTTCGAGGGCGGCGGGCTGCAGGTCGTTGGCCAGCGCCGCGCCGAGGCCCTTGGCGTCGCCGGTGGCCAGCGCCGTCATCAGCTCCGCCGAGACGTCCGGCAGCCCGGCGCGCTCGCCGCCGGCGTCGCGGAGCCGGTCGCACTCGGCGTACACCGCCGGGGTGGACAGGCCCCCGCCGGCGGTCGCGAACACCCAGTGGAACGTCCCGCGGGTGAGCGCGGGCGTGAGCCGCTCGCCGCGGCCGAGCCCGACGGCCGTGCCGCCCAGCAGCGCGAACGGCACGTCGCTGCCCAGCGCGGCGCCGAGCTCCAGGAGGTCCTCGCGGCCCAGCAGGGGGCTCTCGGGGTCGTCCCACAGGCGGGCGCACGCCACCAGCGCGGCCGCGGCGTCGGCGCTGCCGCCCGCCATCCCGCCCGCGACCGGGATCGCCTTGCGGATCCGCAGCCGGGCGGACGGCTCCACACCGAGCCGCTCGGCCACCAGCAGCGCCGCCCGTACCGCGAGGTTGTCACCGTCGACGGGGACGCCGTCCACCGCCACCGCCGAGCCGGGCGCGGCCTCGACGGTGACCGCCAGCCGGCCGTCCGCGACGGCGGTCACCTCGTCGGCCAGGGAGACGGCGTGGAAGACGTTGACGAGGTCGTGATACCCGTCGTCGCGGAGCGGCCCCACGCTGAGCTGGAGGTTGACCTTCGCTGGCACGCGTACGGTCACTGCGGTCGCGGTCACGTCAGGGAAGCGTAGCGGGTCTACTCCCCGCTGGTGACGGGAAGGTTGCGGGGGTTGAAGTACGGCGTGGTGGCCAGCTCGCGCAGCGCCGAGACCGCCTTCTGGTCGCCGGTCACCGCGTACTTGCGGCGGTCGTCGCGCGACTCCTGGGCCTGCTCGTCGGAGTTGAAGTAGACGACGGCCTTCACCTGCGGGTTCTGCAGCGTCTCGGCGGCCTTGCGGAGCCACTCGGCGCGGCGGGTGCCGTACGCCTTGGGCACCCCGAACTCGGCGACCATGATCGGCTTGGGCCGCTCGCCGGCCCAGTCCATGAAGACCTTCAGGACCTCCGACAGGTCGCGGTAGTCGTAGCCGGCGCCCGGCTGGGCGTCCACGCAGATCCAGTCGACCTGGTCGTCGCCCGGGTAGTACGAGGGCCCGTTGCGGCTGCCGAAGCCGGTGGCGGTCGGGCACCACACCCAGGCCACGTTGTCGACCCGCTCCGCCTTGAAGATCGCGCGGATGTGCTTCCACGCGGCGACGAACTCCTTGCCGCCGTGCACCCGGTCCCGCGCGCCCGGCGCGTCCATGTCGCGCGACCAGCGCAGGAAGATCGGCTTGCCGGTGGCCCGGACGGCCCGGGCGCGCTCGCGGATCACCGCGTCGTGCTTGCCCGACACGATCTCCTTGGTGTCGGCGCCGGCCCAGGTCAGCAGCAGGTAGCGGTCGCCGGCCGCCAGCAGCGCGGAGTCGTCGCGGCTCGGGAACGTGGACTTCCAGCCCCGGTAGCTGTGCACGATGTCCAGCCGCCGGCCGAGGTCCTGCTCGAAGCCGCGCACCGGCTCGGGCGCGGGGCGTCCCGACGGCGAGGCCGCGGCCGGGGGGCTCTCCGAGGGCGACTCCGAGGCCGCGTCCGAGGGGGACCCGGACGGCGACGGCGACGCGCTCCCGGCCGGCCCGGCCCCGTCCGGCGGCACCCAGGCGCCGAAGTAGGCGCCCTTCTCCGGCGGCATGGGCGCCACCCCGGCCCGGGTGGTGGTCGTGATCGTCGGTGTCGCGCCCGCGCCGTCACTGCATCCGGCTGCCGCGATCGCCAGCATCGCCAGCGCCGCCACGGGCATCTTCGCCCGCGCCGTCCGCGAACGCCCCTTCACCATGGTCCTCCGCCTCGTTCCGCTCCAGCACGCCCCCAGGACGATACTGGGCGATCCGGGCGAAGGCGGCCACGTCCAGTGCTTCTCCCCGCGCCTTCGGGTCGACGCCCGCCGCGACCAGCGCCCGTTCCGCCGCCGCGGGCGAGCCGGCCCAGCCCGCCAGCGCGGCGCGCAGGGTCTTGCGGCGCTGCGCGAACGCGGCGTCCACCACGGCGAACACCTCCTCGCGGGAGGCCCGGGTGGGCGGCGGCTCGCGGCGGGTGAACGCGACGAGGCCCGACTCGACGTTGGGCGCCGGCCAGAACACCCGGGTGCCCACGTCCCCGGCGCGGCGCGCCTCCCCGTACCAGGCGAGCTTGACCGACGGGACGCCGTACACCTTGCCGCCCGGCCCGGCCGCCATCCGGGCGGCGACCTCGGCCTGCACCATCACCAGCGCGCGGCGCAGCGACGGCAGCGTCGCCAGCAGGTGCAGCACGACCGGCACCGCGACGTTGTACGGGAGGTTGGCGACCAGCGCGGTCGGCTCCGGCCCCGGGACGGCGTCGATGCGCAGCGCGTCCGCGGTGACGACCTCCAGCCGGTCCGCGAACCCGGGGGCGCGCGCCGCGGCGGTCGCGGGCAGCTCCGCCGCGAGCGCCGGATCGATCTCGACCGCCACGACCCGCCGTACCTCGGGCAGCAGCGCCAGCGTCAGCGACCCCAGGCCGGGCCCGACCTCGATGACCACGTCGTCGGCGCCCACCTCGGCGGTGCGCACGATGCGGCGCACCGTGTTGGCGTCGATGACGAAGTTCTGGCCCAGCGTCTTGGTCGGCCTGATGCCCAGCCGCGCCGCCAGCGCGCGGATGTCGGCGGGCCCGAGAAGTGCGTGCGCGTCGTCCCCCACCCGTCCAGTGTCCCAGGTCCGGTCAGCTGAACAGGCGGCTGCCGCAGTTGGGCCACTGGCCCTGCCAGCGGCCGTTCACCTTGTTGTAGAGCATCTGGGCGCGGTAGGTCTGCTCGGCGGGGCTGGCGTCGGACGGCTTGCCCTTGCCGCCCACCGAGCCCCAGGTCTGCATCGAGAACTGGTAGAGCCCGTAGTAGCCGGCGGGGTTGACGGCCTTGGGGTTGCCGCCGGACTCGCACTCGGCCAGGCCCGCCCAGTTGAGCCGGGCGGCGGAGCCGGTGCTCGCGCCCTTGGGGCCGACCAGCATGATCGTCGCGACCGGCTTGCGCTTCACCTTCTCGGAGATGACGATCTTGACCTTCTTGCCCTTGCGGCGGGCGTAGGCGGTCTGCACGATCTTCAGGCCGGGCTTGCCCTTGCGCGACACCTTCTCGGTGAACGGCGCCACCTTCGAGCTCTTCTTGCGCACGGTCGGCGCGGCCGTCTTCACCGTCCGGGTGACCGGCTTGGACAGCAGCCGCATCACCTTGATCGTGTCACCGGGCGGGGCCGTCCGGGCCGGCTTCACCAGGTCGTACGGGCCCAGCGCGATCTTGGCCTCGGCGAGCACCTGCTCGACCGTGCCGCCGGCGCTCATGACCTCGCTCTTCTTCCGGTCCACCACGATCACGACCTTGCGCGGCGTGGCGCTCGGGCTCGGCCGGGCCGCGTCCGCCGCCGGGGCGGTCTTCGGAGCCTCGCCCTCCCCGCCGCATCCGGCGGCCAGGACCGCCAGCACGAGCAGCACGGAAAGCGCAGAGCGCGTAGGGGGACGGCGCACCTTGGTTCCTCCAGGGGAGACAGGGCTCCGGATCCGGCCCTGTGCAACGGGCCAGACCCTAGAGCCCCTCAGGTACCTTTCGCCACCGCATCGACCCTTTTGGTCGCTCTCCTCACGTTCGCACGCGGCGTGGAGCGGCCGGAGAGGATCAGGCGGTGGCGGCGCGCCGGAGGCCCCGCGCCAGCGCGATGACGCCCGTGATGAGCAGCAGGACCGCGCCGGCCGCGAAGAAGGCGGGACCGGCCGGCGCCTGGACGGCGCAGCCGTCGACCCGCAGCGACCGCGTGCTCGGAGGCCCGGACGAGCCCAGGGTGACGGTGATGCGTTCCTCACACCGCGCGCCGCCGGCGGCGTTCTGCCAGCGGGCCGTGCAGGGCACCTTCTGCGTGCCGTTCAGGCGCCCGCCGCAGTCGCTCAGCTCGGCCCGCACGGCGTCGGCCCGCGCGTACTGGAGGAGGGGGTACGCCGATCCCAGCATGAGCAGGGCGGCCAGCCCGCACACGATGGCGTACCCGAGGCGCTCGTTGCGCCGCCGGCGCGCCGCCTCCCCCGCCCGCTCCCGCTCCTGCCCGCGCCGTGCCCTGCCGCCCACACCGGTCCTTTCCTCGCGAAGGCGGCAGCCTAGCCCAACCCCGGTTGCCCGGCTGCCGGAAGATTCTGGACGGACGAGGTCGGCAGAGCATCGCATAAAACACGATAAATAGCGGAATTGCGGCCCGCGCACTCCGTCAACTATCCCTCGGGACTCTCGTCTCCACTCCGAACCTGTAACAGGATGGCAACGTCCAATGAAATGAGCATCGGATACTTGGCGAGCGGGGAACGTTCATGGTCGACAGGGTCGATTTCCGGATACTGGGACCGCTCGAAGTGGCGGTCGGCGGGCATCGCGCGGCGGTACCCGCCGGCAAGCAGCGGGTGCTGCTCGCCGGGCTGCTGCTGCGTTCCAACGAGGTCGTCCCGGTGGAGGACCTCGTCGAGTGGCTCTGGGGCGAGGGCACGCCGCGCTGCCCGCGCGGGGCGCTCCAGACGCAGGTCGCCCGGCTGCGCCGCTGGCTCGCCCAGTTCGCCGCCGGCGCGCCCCAGGCGGCGGTGCCGCAGGCGGCGCTGCACGCCTCGGCGGCCGGCTACCTGATCGAGGTCGAGCCCGGCCGGCTCGACCTCGCCCGCTTCCGCGACCTGATCGACGCGGCCGCCGGCGCCGCCGGCCGCGGCGACCTGGAGGCCGAGTCCGTGCTGCTCGGCGCGGCGCTCGCCCAGTGGCGCGGGCCCGCGCTGCCCGACGTGCGCTCCGACGCCCTGCACCGGGACGCCGTACCGCGGCTGACCGAGGAGTGGCTGCGCGCGGTGGAACGGCGCGGCGAGGCCGCCCTGCTGCTGGGCCGCCACCAGGAGGTGGTCGGCGAGCTGCGCTTCCTGACCGGCAGCAGGCCGTTCCACGAGCGGTTCTGGTACCAGCTGATGCTCGCGCTGTACCGCTGCGGCCGGCAGGCGGAGGCGCTGGCGGCGTACCGGGACGTCCGCGCGCGGCTGGACGAGCAGCTCGGCATCAGCCCCGGGCAGGAGCTCCGGGCGCTGCACGAGGCCATCCTGCGCAACGACCCGGCGCTCGACCGGTCCGCCGCCCTGGTCGGCTGACCGGGCGGCGCCGGCCATGGGGCCGGAGAGAGCCGTCGGGCTTTCTCCGGCCTTTCTCGTGACAGCGGAGTGAAAGCGTACGGAAAGCGGTCCGGCAGTCCCCGGAAAGCGAACGGGAAGCCACCGGAAAGCGACATGAAAGGGGCGCCCGGTAACTTAGTCGGCAGGCCGGAAGGAAAAGCCTTCCGGCCGAACCGGAAAGGGTGATCCGCATGCAGGAGACCGTTTACGAGCCCCCGATGCTGGCCGCGGCCGGCGCCTTCGCCGACGTCACCCTCGGGGACGCCGACTGGGGCATCGACCGGAAGAACGAGTGCGCGTTCTACCAGTGCGACGGCTCGGACAACTGATCCCGCCGGGCGGCCGCGTCCCCGGGCGCGGCCGCCCACCCCGGAGCGTGAGATGCGATTCCTGATCCTTCCGGACACGCCGGCCGCGGCCGGCGTCGCCGAGCGCGCGGCCGCGTACGGCGGCACGGTCGTCCCGCACGCCTCCGGGCGCCCCTGGATCGCCGGGACGTGGGAACCCGGCGAGCTGGTCCTCGCGCGGGCGGGCCGGCGGCGCCTGGCGCTGCTCGGCCACGCCCGGCCCGCGGCGGCCGGCCGGCTGCCCGCGCTGCTCGGCGGCATGGCCCGTACCCCGGACCTGGACGCGGCCGCCCGCGCCGTGCCCGGCGCGTTCCACCTGGTCGCCTCCATGGAGGACGGCCGGGTGTGGGCCCGCGGCACCCTGTCCGCGGTCTGCCGGCTCTTCACCGCGCGGATCGGCGGGATCCCGGTGGCCGCCGACCGGCCCGACACGCTCGCCGCGCTGAACGGCGCGGGCGTCGACGAGGACCTGGTCGCGCTGCGGCTGATCGCGCCGTACGCGCCGTACCCGCTCGGCGAGCGGTGCCTGTGGCGCGGCGTCGAGTCCCTCCCCGCGGGGCACCTCCTGCGGCTGGATCCCGGCGGTCACGCGGCGGTCGGCGGCTGGACCGCGCCGGAGCCCGAAGTGCCGCTGGAAGAGGGCGCCGCGCGCGTGCGCGAGGCCCTGCACGAGGCCGTCGCCGCCCGTACCGACGAGGGCGGCACGCTGAGCGCCGACCTGTCGGGCGGCATGGACTCCACCAGCCTCTGCTTCCTGGCCGCCGCCGGCCCCGCCCGCCTGGTCACCTTCCACTGGGCCGCCGGCGACTCCGCGAACGACGACCTGCGGTGGGCCGACCGCGCCGCCGCCGCGCTGCCGGACGCCGAGCACCTGGTGTACGGCCAGAGCCGCGTCCCCCACATGTACGCCGACCTCCCCCGGGCGGACGGCGACCTGGAGGCGCCGTTCGTGGCCGCGCGGGTCCACGCGCAGCTGCGGCACCTGGCCGGGGAGGTCGCGGCGCGCGGCTCCACGCGGCACCTGGTCGGGGACGGCGGCGACGAGCTGTTCTTCGGCCTGTCGGCGTACCTGCACTCCCTCGCCCGCACCCGCCCCCTCACCGCCGTACGGCACGTGCGGGCGGCGCGCGCGATGCTCAGATGGCGCCTGGCGCCCACCGTCAGGGCCCTGCTCGACCGCGCCTCCTACACCGAGTGGCTCGCGGCCGCGGAGCGGACCCTCACCACCGGGCTGCCGCCCACGTCCGCCGCGCTCGGCCTCGGCTGGGACTCCGTCGTTCGGCTCCCGTCCTGGTCGACGCCCGAGGCGGCCGCCTCCGTGCGGGCGCTGCTGCGCGAGGGCGCCGAGCCGCTGTCGCCGTACCGCGGCCAGCACATGGCCCTCAACAGCGCCCGCAAGAACGGCGACGGCGTGCGCCGCGCGGGCCGCCTCTCGGCGCGTTCCGGCGTCTCCTGGCACGCCCCGTACCTGGACGACCAGGTCATCGAGGCGGCCCTGGCGGTGCGCCTGGAGGACCGCCTCGCCCCGGACCGCTACAAGCCCGTGCTGGCCGCCGCCATGCGCGGCATCGTGCCCGAGGCCGTGCTGGGCCGCCCCACCAAGGCCGAGTTCAGCCCGCTGGTGTTCGAGGGCCTGCGGCGGCACCGCCGCGAGCTGCTCGACCTGTGCGACGGCATGCTGCTCGCCCGGATGGGGCTGGTGGACGCCGCCGCGTTCCGCTCCGCGCTGCTCGGCCTGCACACCTCCTCGCGCCGGCTCCTGCTCCTCGACCGGACGCTGTCCTGCGAACTCTGGCTGCGCTCCGTCGCCGCCGTCCCCGCCACCACCGGAGAGGCCCGATGACGATCGCCCTCGCACCCCATGTCACCGCCACCGAGACCGAGCACGGCATGGTCCTGCTGGACGAGCGCCGCGGCACGTACTGGCAGCTGAACGCCACCGGCGCGGCCGTCCTCACGGCCCTGACCTCCGGCACCGACACGGCCTCCGCCGCCGCGATCCTCACCGCGGCCCACCCGGAGTCGGCACCGAGGGCCCTGGCCGACGTCACGGCCTTCCTCGCCACCCTCCGCGAGGCCGGCCTCCTGGCGGAGACCGCGGCATGACCACGCGCCCGCTTCCCGAGGGACACGGACACGACGGACACGGGCGGCGGATCGCCGCGCGGGCGCTCCCCGGCGTCCGTCCGGCCGCTGCCGCCGCCGGGACCGGCAGAAGGCAGGGCGTGAGCACGCAGGTGGGGACGGATGAGCGCAGGCAAGACGTGTTCGGGCAGCGGATCGCCGTGCTCGGGCTGGTCCGGTCAGCGCCACGAGGAGTAACAGGGGGCAGGGCGTGAGCACTCGGGTGGTCCTGGAAGAACGTGCGCGGGTCGGATTCGGGCGGCGCATCGCCGCATGGGTGGTCGTGGTGGTGGCCCGGGGGCTGGTGCGGCTGTCGCCCGGGCGGCTGCGGCGGGTCTTGGAGGCCGTGCGGGGCGGGGCACGGCCGGCGACCGTGGCCGAGGCCGCCGCGGCCCGGCGGGCCGTGGTGGCGGTCAGCGTGCTCTGCGCGGGGCAGGGGTGCCTGCCGCGGTCGGTGGCGACGGCCCTGCTGTGCCGGCTCGGCGGCTCCTGGCCGGACTGGTGCACCGGGGTGCTCACTGAGCCGTTCCGGGCGCATGCCTGGGTGGAGGCCGAGGGCGCGCCCGTCGGGGAGGACACCGGGCACTACCACAAGGTGATGACGGTGCCGGCGCGCGGCGGCGGGCGGTGAGCGCGGGGCTGGCCGCCGGTCTCGCCGTCGGGGCGAGGTACCTGCTGGCCGTGGTGTTCGCCGTGGCCGCGTACGGGAAGGTGCGCCACGCCCGCGGCTTCGGCAACTTCGTGACGACCGTGCGCCGGCTGGCCGGGTTCGCCCAGGGGCGGGCGCGGCGGGTCGCGGGGGCGGTGGTCGCCGTCGAGATCGTGACGGCGTGCCTGCTGGCGGTGCCGCCGGGCGTTCCGGGGGCCTGGGCCGGGCCCTTGCTGGCGGCCGGGCTGCTGGTCCTGTTCACCGCGGTCGCGCTGCGCGCCGTCCGTGCGGGCGTCTTCACCGAGTGCGGGTGCTTCGGCCGGTACGGGTCGGTGATGGGCTACCCGCTGATCGTGCGGAACGTGCTGCTGCTGGCCGCGGCGCTGCCCGCCGCACTCGTGGCCCCGGCCGCCCCGGGGGCCGCGCTGATCGTTCCGGCGGTGGCCGGGGGCGCGGCCGCGCTGCTGTACGTCCGGTACTACGACGACGCCGCGCGGGCGGTGCTCGTCCGGCTGGTCGGGCGGCCCGAGGGGGCGGGGCGGTGAGCGCGGCCGGCGGGGCGGAGCGGCCGCCGGGCGGGCGGGACCTGGCCGCGGCCGTGCTCTTCGCGCTGGGGTTGTGCTGGAAGGCCGACCGGCGGCGGTTCGCCGGGATCGTGGCCGCGCAGGCCGTCACCGCGCTGGGCCTGGCCGCGGTCGTGCTGCTGGCCCGGGACGTGCTGGGCGCGGCGGTGGCGCCGGCGGCCGCCAACCCGGCGGGCGACGGGCGGCTGATCCCGGCGGTCGCGGCGATGGCCGCCGCCGGGTCCGCGGGCGCGGTGCTGCGCATGGTCGCGCAGTCGCGGCAGCGGGTGCTGGCGGCGGCGTTCGACCGGCGCGCCACCGGGCTCGTCCTGGACCGCGCGGTCGGCGCGGACCTGGCGGCCTTCGAGCGGCCCGGCTTCCACGACCGGCTGGAGCGCGCGATGTTCGCCTCGCGGGTGCAGCCGATGATGCTGATCGGGCCGCTGTTCGCGGTACTGCAGGCGGTCCTGGGCATGGTCGCGGTCGGCGCGGCGTTCGCGGTGATGGCGTGGTGGCTGGTCCCGTTCGCCGCCGCGGGCATGGTGCCGCTGCTGCGGGCGTCGCGCCGGGAACGGGACGCCGCGTACGGGCTGCACCGCGGCCTCGCCGAGGACCGCCGCCGCCGCGAGTACCTGGAACGGCTGCTGACCGGCCTGGCCGAGGCCAAGGAGGTCCGCTCCCTGGGGCTCGGGCCGGAGCTGCGCCGCCGCTGGGAGGACCGTTACGAGGGCGAGATCGGCCGGCTCACCGCGCTGTACCGCCGCCATCTCCCGCGCAAGGTCCTGGCGCGGCTGGCCGGGGACGCGATCACGCTCGGCGTGATCGGCGCCGTCTGGTGGCTGGTGCTGGCGGGACGGCTGGCGCTGCCGACGGCGCTGGCCTCGCTCACCGCGCTGTGGCTGCTGTCGACCCGGCTCCAGATCATCGGCTCGATGCTGAACAACCTGGGCGCTTCCGTCCTGTACCTGCGCGACCTCAAGGCGTTCGCGCAGGAGGAGGCCGAGGACGCCGGGAACGCCGCGGAGCCCGGCCGGGAGGCGGTCGCGTCCTTCACCGGGGTACGCGCGGAACGGGTCTCCTTCACCTATCCCGGCTCGGCCGCGCCCGCGCTGCGGGAGGTCAGCGTGGACCTTGAGAAGGGCGAGATCGTCGCGCTGGTCGGGGCGAACGGATCCGGCAAGTCCACCCTCGCCAAGATCCTCGCCGGGCTCTACCCGCCCTGCTCGGGCACCGTGCTGCTGGACGGCCGCCCGGCGCCCCCGGACGGGCTGCGCCGGCTGTCGGCCGTGGTCTTCCAGGACTTCCTCCGCTACAAGCTCACCGCCGCCGACAACATCGCGTTCGGCCGCCCCGGCGAGCCCGCCGGCGATGACGGCGTGCGGGACGCGGCGCGCATGGCCGGCGCCGACGGGTTCGTACGGCGGCTCCCGGACGGGTACGGCACCGTCCTGAGCAAGGAGTTCTCCGGCGGGGAGGACCTGTCGGGCGGCCAGTGGCAGAAGCTCGCGATCGCCCGCGCCTTCTACCGCAACGCCCCGTTCGTCATCCTGGACGAGCCGACCGCCGCGCTCGACCCGGAGGCCGAGGAGGAGCTGTTCGGGCGGATCCGGGAGCTGTTCGCGGGCCGGACGGTGCTGCTGATCTCGCACCGGTTCTCGTCGGTGCGCGGCGCCGACCGGATCTACGTGCTCGACCGCGGCGCCGTCGTCGAGCACGGCACCCACGCGGCGCTGATGGCGCGGGACGGCACCTACGCGCGCCTCTTCCTCACCCAGGCCGCCGGCTACCTGGACGCGGCGGCCGGCTGACCCGGCGGCCGGCCCGGCCGGCCCGCCCGCGGCGCCTCACCAGGCGCCGAACGCGCGCTCCCCGTTCGCCGCGATGGCCGTGCACAGCTCGGCCACGTCGACGCCCTTCACCTCGGCCATGAACCGCACGGTGTGCGGGATCAGGTACGAGGCGTTGGGCTTGCCCCGGTGCGGGACCGGCGTCAGGAACGGCGCGTCGGTCTCCACCAGCAGCAGGTCCAGCGGCGCGACGCGCAGGGCCTCGCGGAGCGGCTCGGCGTTCTTGAACGTCACGTTCCCCGCGAAGCTCATCAGGTACCCGCGCTCGGCGCACACCTTCGCCATCTCCGCGTCGCCGGAGAAGCAGTGGAACACGACCCGCTCGGGCGCGCCCTCCTCCGCCAGGACGCGCAGCACGTCGTCGTGGGCCTCCCGGTCGTGGATGACCAGGGCCTTGCCGGTGCGCTTGGCGATGTCGATGTGCGCCCGGAACGAGCGGTGCTGGTCCTCCCGCGGCGCCCAGTCGCGGTAGTAGTCGAGCCCGGTCTCGCCGATCGCCCGCACCTTCGGGTGGGCGGCCATCAGCTCGATGTCGTGCAGGACGTCGTCGGTGATGCCGGTCGTGTCGTTGGGGTGGATGGCCACGCCCGCGTACACGTGCTCGTACTCGTCGGCGGCCTCCACGGCGAACCGCGACGACGGCAGGTCGCAGCCGATCGTGACGATCCGGGCGATCCCGGCCGCCCGGGCCGAGGCCAGCGCCTCGGTCACCGGGGTGTCGGCCATGTCGAGATGGCAGTGGCTGTCGAAGACGTCGACCGGCAGCCGCTCGGGAAGCGGCGGGAACGACCGCGACGCCTCCCCGCCCGGCCCCTTGTTCACTGGGCGCCTCCGGCGCCTTCTTGGAGGCGGGCGAGCTCGTCGTCCACCACCGAGGCGTCCAGCTTCTTGAACAGCGGCACCGGCTTGGCCAGCGGCAGCCCCACCTTGATCGGCCGGGACTCCCAGACCGCCTCGGTGTCGTAGTCGCCGGTCAGCACCGGGTAGTCGGGGCCGCCCTCCTCCGACACCGTCTCGATCCGCGGCATCCCGCTCCAGACGCCCTCACCGCCGAGCATCTCGTACACCTTCTGCGACGAGGCCGGCAGGAACGGCGTCAGCAGCGACTTGGCGTCGTCGACGACCTGGAGCGCCACGTGCAGGATCGACCCGACCCGCTCGGGGTCGTCCTTGAGCTTCCACGGCGCCTGGTCGGACAGGTAGCGGTTGGCGTCGCGGACCACGTCCAGCGCCTCGGTCGTCGCGTTCTTGAACCGCGACCGCTGGAGCTCGCCGCCGACCGCGGCGAACGCGTTCCGGCTGCGTTCCAGCAGCGCCCGGTCGGCGTCGGTCAGGTCCCCCGCCGCCGGGATCGCGCCGAAGTTCTTGGCGGCCAGGTTCACCGACCGGTTGACCAGGTTGCCCCAGGCCGCGACCAGCTCGTCGTTGTTGCGGCGGACGAACTCGGCCCAGGTGAAGTCGGTGTCCTGGTTCTCCGGGCCGGCGACCGCGACGTAGTAGCGCAGCGCGTCGACGTCGTACCGCTCCAGGAAGTCCTTGACGTAGATGACCACCTGGCGGGAGGAGGAGAACTTGCGGCCCTCCATCGTCAGGAACTCCGACGACACCACCTCGGTCGGCACGTTCAGCGCGCCGAGCGAGCCCGGCGTGCCGCCCTTGTCGCCCCGGCCGCTGTAGCCGAACAGCATCGCCGGCCAGATCTCCGAGTGGAAGACGATGTTGTCCTTGCCCATGAAGTAGTACGACAGGGCGTCCGGGTCCTGCCACCAGGCGCGCCACGCCTCCGGGTCGCCCTTGCGGCGGGCCCACTCCACCGACGCGGAGAAGTAGCCGATCACCGCGTCGAACCACACGTACAGCTTCTTCGCCGGGTTGTCGCGCCAGCCGTCCAGCGGGATCGGCACGCCCCAGTCGAGGTCGCGGCTGATCGCCCGCGGCTGGAGGTCGTCCAGCAGGTTCAGCGAGAACTTCAGGACGTTCGGCCGCCACTCCCCCTGCTTGCCGCGCAGGTAGCGGCCCAGCACCTCGGTGAACGCGGGCAGGTCGAGCATGAAGTGCTCGGTCTCCACGAACTTCGGCGTCTCGCCGTTGATCCGGCTCACCGGGTCGATCAGGTCGATCGGGTCGAGCTGGTTGCCGCAGTTGTCGCACTGGTCGCCGCGCGCGCCGTCGTACCCGCAGATCGGGCAGGTGCCCTCGATGTAGCGGTCGGGCAGCGTCCGGCCGGTGGACGGCGAGATCGCGCCCATCGTGGTCTTGGGGAAGATGTAGCCGTTGTCGTACAGGCCCTTGAAGAGCTCCTGCACCACGGCGTAGTGGTTGCGCGTCGTCGTCCGGGTGAACAGGTCGTACGACATGCCGAGCCCGTGCAGGTCCTCGGCGATCACCCGGTTGTAGCGGTCGGCCAGCTCGCGGGCCGTCACGCCCTCCTTGTCGGCCTGCACCTGGATCGGCGTACCGTGCTCGTCGGTGCCGCTGACCATCAGGACCTGGTTGCCCGCCATCCGCTGGTAGCGGCTGAACATGTCGGCGGGCAGCGCGAATCCGGAGACGTGCCCGATGTGACGGGGCCCGTTGGCGTACGGCCAGGCGGGCGCGGTCAGGATGTGTCGGCTCGACGAGGACATGTATCCAGACTAGAGGGCCGACCAGGGCCCCTCGAACCGGTATCGGCACCCGGGCAGGGCGCGCCGCCCGATAGCCTGCATTCCGTTCCCACACCCCACAGGCGAGGTTGAGTTCAGGCATGGCCCAGACCACGGTGCGCGAGCCGGCCGTCGACGAGGCCCCGGCCCGCACCGGGCCGCTGCGGGGGCTGGCGCGCCTGCGGCGCCGCCGGGTGGTGTGGCTGTCGGCGCTGGTGGGCGCCTGCGGCGTGCTGGCGCAGTGGGTGGTCAACCCGCCGCCGCTGTACTTCGACCCCTACTACGTGTGGCTGGGCGCGCGATCCTGGCCGGACATCCCGCTCGACCGGTGGCCGTTCAGCGAGGTACCGCACCAGGTGACCCGGCTGGGGCTGGTGCTGCCGGCGCGGCTCGTCCAGGAGCTGCTCGGCTCGGGGCAGGCCGCCTACTTCACGGTCGCCGCGCTCGGCGGGGCGCTGTTCTTCGTGGGCTGCTACCTGGCCGTGCGGTCGCTGTTCGGGGACGTGGCGGGGGTGGCGTCGGCGCTGCTGCTGATCGTCCACCCGTTCTTCACGATGACGAACCCGTACGGGGTCGAGGTCACCTGGTCGGCGGGCGCGGTGCTGCCCGACATGCCGGGGGCGGGGCTGTTCGCGTTCGGGATGGCGGCGCTGGTGGCCGCGTCCCGGCGGGAGGGGCGCGCTCGGACGCGGCTGCTGGTGGCGGCCGGTGTCTGCTTCGGGTCGGCGTACCTGGTCCGCGAGTTCGTCGCGTTCCTGTTCCTCGCGATCCCGATCTACCTGGCGCTGCTGCGGATCCCGTGGCGGCGGAACGTCACGGTCGGCCTGCCGATGGTGGGCATCCTGGCCGCCAACCTGATCCACAACCAGGTGGTGTGGGGCGACCCGCTGGCCGGGCTGATGTCGGCGGCCGGCCACGGCGGCGAGTCCCGCGACCACGTCACCCGCGTGCTGGCGCTGCGGTCGTTCGAGCGGGCGATGGCCGACTGGCACTGGATGGGCTGGGTCTTCGTCGCCGCGCTCGTCCTGACGGTGATCGGCTGGGTGGTGACCCGGGACCGGCGGCTCGCGCTGTGCCTGGTGTGGTTCCTCGTCCTGTGCGTCCCGCTGACGGTCCTGTCGGGCGTGATCGACCCGCACAACATCAAGCTGCGCGGGTGGCTGCTGCGCTACTGGTTCGCCGTCTTCCCGGCGCTGCTGGCGGGCGGCTGCGGCGCGCTGGTCCTGCTGGCGAAGCGGATCCCGGACGGACTCGCCGCGCGCTTCCGGCTCCGTACGGTCGTGGCGCCGGCGCTGGCGGCCGTGCTCGCCCTGACCTACGCCGTCGCCGCCGTGCGGACCGTCCCGCTGCTGCCGCGCGACAAGGCGTGGAACGAGCTGCGCGGCTACCTCCGGGCCCACGACGGCGACATCCCGGTGCTGTGGGCCGACCGCCGGCTCGCGCAGACGGCGACGTTCTACACCCGCTCGATGTGGGGCGACGTGCTGTGGCACGGCCGCATCCGCGACTTCGAGCACTCCTCCGCGAAGCTGCCGGCCGAGTCGTACGGGCAGCCGATGCTCTTCACCCGCTGGCGCGGGCAGGAGTCGCAGATCCTCTACGGCTACCGCCCGAGCGCCGAGACCGGCTGGAAGCGCATGTGGCGCTCGTCCGACGGCGTCCTGGAGATCTGGGGCCCGGCGAAGTGATCCTCAGGGCCAGAAAGCGTTGCGATCGCGTCCGAAGGCAGGGACGAGCGCAAGCGAGGCCCTGATCGCGCAGCGAGCCCCTGGGCGAGTCGAAGCGATGCGGGGATCGCCGCGAAGCCCGCCGCAGGAGAGCGTTCAACGCCCGACGCCAAGGGCTGCGCAATCAAGGACTGCGCCAGGCGACCCAGTCGCCTTCCGGGGAACGGCGGCTGTCCACGACGCGCCAGCCGTTGGGGGCGTCCTTCCAGCTGGCGGTCGCGGGGACGTTCTCCGGCCAGTGCAGGACGACCAGGTCCACGTTCCGCGGCGGCGGCGTCCAGCGGGCGTCGAACAGCGTGCCCTTGCTGTCCCAGGCCCAGTAGAAGAGGCCGAGCCGCACCGTCCAGGGGACGTTCCAGTCGACGGCGATCGAGCGCTGGGCGTCCAGGTCGGTCTTGCCGCGCAGGTCGGTGTACGCGGTGAGGTTCTGCACGAGCGGCCGCGAGATCTGCGTGGTGGCGGTGGTCACCGCCGCCACGTTCACGATCACCAGCAGGCCCGCCAGCACCGCGGGGCCGTGCCGGGGCAGCCGGGCGGCGATCAGGGCCAGGCCGAGCAGGGTCAGGCCGGCGAGCGTGGCGTGCCAGAGGTGGAACTCCGACCAGTTCCAGGTCAGGAACGACACCTCGGGGAAGTCGAAGAGCGTATAGGTGTACTCGCTCAGCAGGTCGCCCGCGTACCACTGCACGACGCCCGCGCCGGCGACCGCGAGGGCCGCGGTGGCGGCGGCCGTCCACAGCACGGTGCGGAGCGTGGCGCGCAGCAGCACCGCCGCGCCGACCAGGAACAGGACCGGCGTGACGCACGCCAGGTAGCGGCCGTAGACGTAGTTGCCGATGCGGTACTCGACGGGCAGCGCGGCGGAGGTCGCGAACGCGATGCCCGCGATCGTCGCCAGCACGGCCAGCGACAGCGCGCGCAGCCGCGGCGCGGTGCCGCGGCGGACCGCCACGACGGCGATCGTGACCAGGCCGATCCCGGCCAGCCCGCCGGTCGCGACGATCTGGTACCAGACCTGGCCGGTGCCCAGCGACAGCACCCAGCCGTAGCCGTCCACGGTGGTCAGCCGGCGGGTGAGGTTGCCCGACAGGTCGTTGTCGCCGCCCGGGTACAGGGCCGGGAGCAGCGAGTCGTTGAGCAGCATGCCGGCGCCCGCGACGGCGCCCATCACGGCGGCGGCCACGGCGGCCGAGCGCCATCCGCGCCAGCGGAACGCGACCGCGGCCAGCATGACGCCGACGTGCACGATCAGCAGGATCGCGCCGCGGGTGTGGGACGCGTAGACGTACGCGACGGTCATCGCGGCGGCCGCACCGTACAGCGTCCGGCGCGCCCGGGACGTCTCGGGGCCCGCGGCCAGCCAGGAGTGCGTCAGCAGCAGCCAGCCGAAGACCGCGACCGGCAGCACCGCGTCGGTCAGCACGAACTCGGCGAAGAACAGCACGCAGGGCAGCAGCGCGGTGACGTGGCCCATCGCGTACGACCAGTTCGGCGAGACCCGCAGGCGGCGCAGCATCAGGTACGCCAGCGGCAGCATCGCGGCGCTGATCAGCGCGTTGATCACCAGGCAGATCCGGTAGACGGTCACCGGGTCGTCGGCGATCCAGAAGGCGGGGAGCAGCAGCAGCGCGTACCCGCCGCGGTAGACGGTGCCGTACGACATGTCGGCGCCGGGTCCGCCGTCGATCACCCGGGCCGCGAACAGGTAGCCCGCCTCGTCGGGGGTGGCCACCGGCATCGTCTGCCCGGACGCCAGCCACAGCCGCACGGCGACCTGCGCCGCCCAGCCGAGGAGCAGCAGGAGCGCCCAGTGTCCGGGGCGGCCCGCGGTACGCCCGGAGGCGGCGTCCGGGGCGGCGTCGCGCGCCGTGCCCCGGGCCGCGCGCAGGGTCGTGGCCTGGGGACTCATCAGGGGCCGGGGTCCGGGAGACCGGCGGGCACGGGCGAGTGATCCATCAGCGAGTCAGCCTGTCACACCCCGGCGCGCGGGCCCCGCCCTGCTCAGCGAACACTCAGCAAGTTGTCGGCTACCGCGCCGGTGGGTGACGGCGTCGTTCCCTTCCGTGAGCGACGGGACGCGGCCGGGGGCGCGCCCCGAGGTGGAGGGGAGGCGCCGTGCCGCGCCGGGCTATTCGGCCTTTTCCTCGATCTTCTTCTCGGCCCCGGTCTCGGCTCCGGCCGCGGCCGGGACGGGCTCCGCCTTCTCGGCCGACGCGACCGGCTCGGCCTTCGCGGCTTCGGCGGCCTCGGCCACCTCGGCGGCGACCTTGTGGGCGGCGGCGTCGACGACGCCCGCGGCCTCGTCGGCCGGGTCGTACGCCGGCGGGTGCTGGCGGCGGCGGATGCTGAGGATGCTGGCGAACAGCGACGCGAAGACGGCCTGGAGGCTCATCACCAGCGCGGTCGCGGACGGGACGACGATGCGCAGCGACTCGCGCGGGTCCAGCTCGCCGAAGTTGTTGACCCGCCAGTGGAACAGCGAGGCGGCCAGGCCGGCGAGACCGGCGATGGCGAGCAGCCCGCCGAGCACGAGTCCGCGTTCCAGGCTCCACCAGCCGAGGATCTTCTGTACTCTCCGATCATGCGGCAGGAATCCCTCCTGCATCGCGTAGACCTTGGTGAGCAGTGCGAACAGCGCGGCCTGGAAGCCGATCACCATCGCCGCCCCCGCGCCGACGAGCGTGTCGACGTCGAAGGCGATCTCCCCGACCCGTACCGGACCGAACGAGAGCGCGATCCCGGCGATCAGTCCGAGCGTCATAAAGGCGAGGCCCGGGATCAGGAACAGCCAGCGCGGGCTGTAGAGGAGGAGGAAGCGCAGATGGCGCCAGCCGTCCCGCCAGGTGTTGAGATGCGGCGCGCGCGTCCGGCCGTCCGGGGAGAGCGTGGTCGGGACCTCGCGGATGTCGTACTTGGCGAGGGTGGCCTTGACCACCATCTCGCTGGCGAACTCCATGCCCCCGGTCTGGAGGCCGAGCCGCATGATCGACTCCTTGTTGAAGGCGCGCAGCCCGCAGTGGAAGTCGCCGATCTTGCTGCCGAAGAACAGCCGCCCGACGAAGCTCAGCACCGGGTTGCCGAGGTAGCGGTGCAGCGGCGGCATGGCGCCGTCGGCGATGCCGCCCTTGAAGCGGTTGCCCATCACCAGGTCGGCGCCGTCGCGCAGCTCGTCCAGGAACGGGCCGAGCGTGGTGAAGTCGTAGGAGTCGTCGGCGTCGCCCATCGCGACGTACGTGCCGCGGGCGGCGCGGATGCCGCCCATCAGGGCGTTGCCGTACCCCTTGTCGACGACGGGCACCACCCGCGCGCCCGCGTCGCGGGCGAGCTGCTGGCTGCCGTCGGTACTGCCGTTGTCGGCGATGACGACCTCGCCGTCGATGCCGTTCTCCTCAAAGAAGCCGATGGTCTTTCGGACGCACGTCTCGACCGTTTCGGCCTCGTTCAGACACGGCATCACTACGGAGAGTTCCACGCGATCTCCTTCGTTACCCCTGGTGACCGTCTGCGGTATTTTCCACTAATCTCGTCATGTTCCGCCGGGCGGTCGGCCGTTGTTCATGATGCCTGCCCGGAGCGATCGATGCGCACGGCTCTCAACAAGAGCGTCAGTATCGTGTTGCGTACTTGCAACCTGAAGACCCGCTCTGTCACGGCCGTAGGCGGCAGGCTAGAGGGACAAGCATACGGGCATGGCGGCCCGGAAAGGTTGGGTCGGCTTTGACGCGCGCCGCAGAACGCAGTGCCACCGAGTCGGGGGGCGCCGGAGAGAGCGCCGGTCGGAACGGCGACACGCCGAAGCCCGCGCGTTTCGGCAAGGACCGGGCGGCGCGCGCCGCGCGCCGGGTCAGGACGGGCGCGCGCGCCCGTGCCGCCGCCACCGCCGGACGGGCCCTCGCGGCCCGCGACTCCGCAGTACGGGCCGGTCGCGAGTTCGCCGCCGACCCGGGCGGGAAGGTCCGCGAAGGGAGCGCGCGGTTCTGGGCGCTGAACCGCCGGCACCCGTTCTTCGCTGTGATCCTCGCCACCGCCGCGCTGGTGCGGGCCGTGTCGATGCTCGCCTACCAGCCGGCGATGTACTTCAACGACACCTTCGACTACCTGCACGTGGCGATGAAGCCGTACCCGCACCCGCTGCGGCCCGACGGCTACTCGTTCCTGCTGATCCTGCTCAAGCCGTTCCACAGCTTCGCGCTGGTCGTCGCCGTCCAGCACCTCATGGGGCTGGCGATGGGCGTCATGGTGTACGCGCTGCTGCGCAAGAGGTTCCGGCTGCCGGGATGGGGCGCGGCGCTGGCGACCACGCCGTTCCTGCTGGACGCGTACCAGATCCAGCTGGAGCACCTGATCCTGTCCGACGTCATGTTCATGTTCCTGGTGGTCTGCGCGGTCACCGTGGCGCTGTGGAACGACCGGCCCACCTGGAAGATCGCCGCCGCGCTCGGCCTCATCATCGGGATGGCCTGGCTGACCCGCTCGGTCGGCATGCCGGTGCTGGTCGGCGTGCTGGTCTACATGCTCATCCGGCGCACCGGCTGGCGGATGATGGCGGTCACCGTGGCCGCCTGCGCGCTGCCGGTCGTCGCCTACGCCGGCTGGTACAAGGCCGAGCAGGACAAGTTCGCGATCACCGAGAGCAACGGCATCTTCCTGTACGCCCGGGTCTACAAGTTCGCCGACTGCCACCGGTTCGACGAGCTGCCGACCGAGGAGATCCCGCTCTGCACCCAGCCGGAGAACCGGCTGCCCCTCTCGCAGGCCGGCATCTGGGACGCGGCGTCCCCGCTCAACCGCTACCCGGGCAAGCGGTTCAGCCCCGAACAGAACACGGTCGCCAGCTCCTACGCCAAGCGCGCGATCCTCTCCCAGCCGGTCGACTACCTGAAGGTGGTCGGCTACGACTTCCTGCGGGTGTTCCGCTGGGAGCGCACGGTCTTCCCGGACAAGGCGACGTACCAGCAGTACGAGTTCGGCGAGAAGTCGAGCGCCCTGCCCAACTGGCGGATGGACAGCGACAACACCGCGGCCGGCGAGGCCGTCGCGTACGAGCAGGGCCGCGCCCGCACCCGCGTGGTGGAGCCGTTCGCCGGGTTCATGCGGGTCTACCAGGACCACGTCTACCTGCGCGGCACCGGCGTCGGGATCATCCTGCTGGTCGGCCTGGCCGGGATGGGCGCGATGTGGCGGCGGCTGGGCGGGATGGCGTTCCTGCCCTGGTCGCTCGGCACCGGGCTGCTGCTCGCGCCGGCCGCGACCGCGGAGTTCGACTACCGGTACGTGCTGCCGGCGGTGCCGCTGGCGTGCCTGGCCGCGGGCATGGCGTTCTCGCCGGAGGCGCGCCGCCGGTTCGGCGGCCTGCTGCGGCGCCGCACGCCCGCCGTGGACGCCGTCCCCGAGCCGCCGGCCGAGCAGATCGAGGAGAAGGTCCCCGAGCCGGCCGCGAACTAGAGCCGGCGGCCGTCAGTACGCGTGCAGGCGCCTGAGCCGGAAGACCAGCTCCAGGTCGTCGCGCCGCTGGACGGGCACCATCGGCGCCTGCCGGCCCCACGGCGCCAGGTAGGCCCGGACGTTCTCGCTCGCGCAGCCGGGGCACGCGTGATCGCTCCAGGGGGTCAGCGACCGCTGGCCGTCGCGCTCGAACACCACCGCGTCACCGCCGTGGCCGTCGGCGCAGTGCCGGACCTCGTACTCCTCGTCCCAGGCCGTCTCGCAGTTCTGGCATTCGTAGACCCAGGTCTCGTGGCTCGACCATGGTTCGTGCACGGTCATCCACCCCCCTCGGCGACCAGCCGGTTCGCGCCCGGGGCGTCGCCCGCCCGGGCGCGCTGCCACCTTCCAGTATCCCCCTGGAGGCGCCGTCCGCCCGTGCCGCCGGCCATGATTTTCCGGTTACCCGCGCGCGGCCACCACGGCGTCGTACACGGTCCGCTTCGGCAGGCCGTTCGCCTTGGCGACCTCGGAGATCGCCTGCTTGCGGGGCGTGCCGGCCTCCTCGCGGGCGGCGACGGCGGCGGCCAGGTCGGCGGGCTCGGACAGCCCGGCCGGCTCGGGGGCGCCGCCGACCACGATCGTGATCTCGCCGCGGACGTGCTCGTCCGCCCAGTCCGCCAGCTCCCCCAGCGGGCCGCGGCGGACCTCCTCGTAGGTCTTGGTCAGCTCGCGGCACACCGCCGCCGGGCGGTCCGCGCCGAACGCCGCCGCCATGTCGGCCAGCGTCCGGTCCAGGCGGCGCGGCGACTCGAAGAACACCATCGTGCGCGGCTCGGCCGCCAGCGCCTCCAGCGCCCGCGCCCGCTCGCCCGGCTTGCGCGGCGGGAAGCCCTCGAAGCAGAACCGGTCGGTGGGCAGCCCCGACACCACCAGCGCGGTGGTCACCGCGGACGGCCCCGGCAGCGCGGTGACCGGCACGCCCGCCGCCACCGCCGCCCGGACCAGCCGGTAGCCGGGATCGGACACGCCGGGCAGCCCCGCATCGGTGATCACCAGCACGTCCCGGCCCGCCAGCAGCTCGCCGACCAGCTCCTCGGCCCGCGCCCGCTCGTTGTGGTCGTGGTACGCCACCACCTTCGCGGCGATCGGCACGTCCAGGTCGGCCGCCAGCCGGCGCAGCCGCCGGGTGTCCTCGGCCGCGATGATCTCCGCGCCGGCCAGCGCCGCGCGCAGCCGCGCCGAGGCGTCCTCCGGGCGGCCGATCGGCGCAGCCGCCAGCAGCAGGTTCCCCGTGGCCGGACCGGTCCCGGCGGTGCTCGTCTCGTTCCCCGTCACCCCTCCATTCTGTCGGCCGCCCGCTCCGCCGCGGCCCGCCCCGTACCGGAGGCGCCCGTACGATGTCGGGATGGCGATGACGGAACACGCGCCGGCACCGGCCTCCGAAGGCCGCCCCGCACCGGCCTCCCTGCGCGACTGGCTCGCCCCTCCCGTTCCGGGAAGCGCGCTGCTGGGCTGGCTGGGCCCGCTGCTGGTGACGGTCTTCGCCGGCTTCCTGCGGTTCGACCGGCTGGGCGTGCCCAAGGCGGTGGTCTTCGACGAGACCTACTACGCCAAGGACGCGCTCGCGCTGCTGAAGTTCGGCTGGGAGCACAACACCGTCAAGGACGCCGACAAGCTCCTGATCGCGAACCCGGACGCCCACATCTGGGCGAACGGGCCGTCGTTCGTCGCGCACCCGCCGTTCGGCAAGTGGATGATCGCCATCGGCGAGTTCCTGTTCGGGGCCACGCCGTTCGGCTGGCGGTTCACCGCGGCGCTGTGCGGGACGCTGTCGGTGCTGATCCTGTGCCGGGTGGCCCGCCGGATGACCGGGTCCACGCTGCTGGGCTGCGCGGCCGGGCTGCTGCTGGCCCTGGACGGCCTCCAGTTCGTCACCAGCAGGGCGGCGCTGCTGGACATCTTCGTCATGTTCTGGATCCTGGCCGGGTTCGCCTGCCTGGTGGCCGACCGGGACCGCGCGCGGCGGCAGCTCGCGGACCGGATCGGATCCGACGCCCCCTCGGCGTTCGGGCCGATGGTGCTGCACGGCTGGCGCTTCGGCGCGGGCATCTGCCTGGGCCTTGCGGTCGCGACCAAGTGGACCGGCCTGTTCTACGTGGCGGCCTTCGGCATCATGGTCGTCTTCTGGGACTTCGGGGCGCGCCGGGCCGCCGGGGTGCGGCGGCCGCTGGCCGGGGCGGTGCTGCTGGACGCGCTGCCGGCGTTCGGGCAGCTGGTGCTGATCGGCGCGGGCACCTACCTCGCCACCTGGTGGGGCTGGATCTTCCGGCCGGGCGGCTGGGGGCGCGGCGAGGTCGCCTCGTTCGCCCCGCTGCGGCCGATCGAGGCGCTGCCCGACCTGTGGCGGTACCACGCCGAGATGCTCAACTTCCATACCGGGCTGGACTCGGAGCACCCGTACCAGTCCTGGCCCTGGGACTGGCCGATCCTGCGCCGGCCGGTGGCGTTCTTCTACACCGAGCCCGACGGCCGCCTGTGCGGGGCCGAGCGCTGCTCGCGGGAGATCCTCGGGATCGGCACCCCGGCGCTGTGGTGGGGCGGGCTGATCGCGCTGGTGATGACGGCGGTGCTCTGGCTGGTGCTGCGCGACTGGCGGGCCGGGGCGATCGTGCTGGGCTTCCTGGCGGGCTGGCTGAGCTGGTTCCCGTCGGCGTTCTCCGACCGCACGATGTTCCTGTTCTACGCCACGCCGATGCTGCCGTTCATGGTGCTGGCGATCGTCCTGGTGCTGGGGTACCTGATAGGCCCGGCGCGCGGCGCGTCCGTGCCGCGCGCGGCGCTGGACGGGACGCTGATGAAGGAGCCCGCCGCCGTGGCGCCGCGGCGGGTGGCCGGGGCCGCGGCGGCGGGCGCCTTCGTGCTCGTCGTCCTGGCGAACTTCGCGTACTTCTACCCGATCCTGGCCGCCAAGGTCATGCCGTACGACGACTGGCACGCCAGGATCTGGTTCGGCAGCTGGATCTGACCCGGCCGGCTACTCCAGCAGGGCCCGCATCTCGGCGATCTCCCGCCGCTGGGTCCGGATGATCGTTCCGGCCATCTCCCTGGCGGCCGGGTGGGCGCCCCCGGCCTGCTCGTCCTCCGCCATGGCGACCGCGCCCTCATGGTGCTCGATCATCATGGTGAGGAACATCCGGTCCAGCCCGGCGCCGGTGGCCTTGCCCAGCTTCGCCATCTGGGCGGGCGTCATCATCCCGGGCATCTCGCCGCCGCCGTGCCCGCCGCCGTGCCCGGCGTGCCCGCCGTCGCCGCCCTGCTCGGACGGGACGTCGGCGCCCCACTGGCGCAGCCATCCGGTCATCGTCTCGATCTCCGGCGGTGGCCGCCATGGGCCGACAGGACCGGAGCCGCGCCGTGCACGGGGGACGGCGTCGCCGTGATCCCGTGCATCATGAACATCCCGGCGAGGAGGCCGAGCCCGATGAGGGCCGGCCACACGGTCCGCGCCGCTTCTCGCCGGGTCATGGCACCAGGGTAGTGACCGTTCAGGGGAGCCGGGCCGCGGACGTGGCGGGCGCGTCCGCGGGGGCGGCGGCGGCCGGGCGCAGCGGGCGCGCGCCGAGGAGGCAGGTGGCGAGGGCGAGCAGGCCGCCCAGGCCCGCCGCGGCGAACGCGCCGGGCACGCCCGCGAGGTCCTGGCCCACTCCCGCGGCGGCGGCCCCGATGGCGCCGCCCACGCCGAACGCGGCGACCACCCAGGCGAACGCCTCGGTCACGGTCCCGGCGGGGGCCAGCCGGTCGACGAGCGTGAAGCTGCACGCCAGCATCGGGGCCAGGAACAGCCCGCTGGCGAACGCGAGCACCGACATGGCCGGCAGGGCGGGCGCCCAGGCGAGCGGCAGGTAGCCGGCCGCGAGGGCGGCCATCAGCCAGGCGAACCGCCGGTGGTCCTCGCCGGGCCAGGGGCGCGCGCCGTAGACCAGCCCGCCGACGAGGGCGCCGAAGGACATCGCGGCCAGCAGGAGCCCGGAGGCCAGGTCGTCGCGGGCGCGCTCGGCGTAGGCGGTGGCGGCGACCGCGTACACGCCCAGGGCGATGCCCGCGCAGGTCAGGCAGGTGAGGACCACGCGCAGGCCGGGTGAGCGGAGCGGCCCCGCCCAGTCGGCCGCGCGGGGCTCGCCCCGCCAGGTACGGGACGGCGCCGACGTGGTGACGACGAGCGTCCCGGCGACGCCGAGGGCGCCGGTGAGCCCGAGCGCGGTCTCGGTGTTCACCACGGCGGCGGCGACCACGAGCAGCGGGCCGGCGGTGAAGAGGATCTCCTGGGCGGCGGCGTCCAGCGCGTACGCGGCCTTGACCTCGGCCGGGCCGGGCAGCACCCGGCTCCACAGCGCGCGCAGCCCAGCCTCCAGCGGCGGGGTGGCGAAGCCCGCCAGCACCACCGCGCCGATCGTCACCGGCAGCGGGTCGCCGCCGGTGAGCGCGAGCAGGGCGAACCCGGCGGCCGACAGCCAGGCGGCGGGGAGCAGCACCCGGGGCTGGCCGTAGCGGTCCATGGCGCGGCCGAGGATCGGCTGGCCGGCGGCCATGGCCAGGCCGAAGACGGCGCCGAGCGCGCCCGCCAGCGGGTACCCGCCGCCCTCGGCGCGCACGTGCAGGACGACCGCGAGCATGCCCATGCCGTTGGGCAGCCGGCCGAGCAGGGTGCCGCCGAGCAGGCGGGCGGCGTGGGTCACCCGCAGGAAGTCGAGGTAGGCGCGCATCCGTTCTCCAAGCCCAGGGAACACCTGGAAGTCATACGTATTACGTGTACGTCATACGTACCACTTCATGGGCCCGCGGATCTACTCTGATTCCGTCCCGACCCGCGCTAGGAGGCACCGGTGGCGAGTGGGCCCAGGACCCGGAACGGGCGGCCGACCAGCAAGGACGTCGCCCAGGAGGCGGGCGTCTCGCAGTCCACGGTCTCGCTGGTGCTGGGCGGGAAATGGGCCGGGCGGGTGTCGCCCGCGACCGCGCGGTCCGTCCAGGAGGCGGCGGAACGGCTCGGCTACCGGCCCAACGCCGCCGCCCGCAACCTGCGCCTCGGCACGACCCGCACGGTCCTGCTGGTCGTCCCCACCCTCACCGCGCCGTTCTTCGGCTCGGTCTACATCGGCGCGGCGCGGGTCGCCGCGCGGCACGGGTTCGGAGTGGTGGTCTACCCGCCCGACGACGCCGGCCCGGAGGGCACGGCGGGCGGCCCGGCCGGGAGCCCGTTCGCGGCGGCGCGCGAGGCGATCGACGGGATCATCGCCTCGTCCATGGCGCGGGACGCGCTGCGCGGCTTCGGCCCGGCGCCGGTGGTGATGCTGGACAGCGGCCCCGCCGCCGCCGCGCCGACGGTCGACTTCGCCGTCGAGGACGGGATGCGCGCCGTCGTCGCCCATCTCGCCGGGCTCGGCCACCGGCGGATCGGCCATGTCGCGGTGGCGCTGGACGAGTGGACGTTCCGGGCCCGCGGCGAGGCGGTCGCGGCGGCCGTCCGCGCGCTGCCGGGCGGCCGGTACGACCGCGCGGCCGGGGCGATCGACGTCCACTCCGCCCGGGACGCGGCCGGCCGCCTGCTCGACCTGCCGGTGCCGCCGACCGCGCTGGTCTGCGACGACGACCTGATGGCGGCGGGCGCGTTCAAGGCGGCCCGGGCGCGGGGCCTGGACATCCCCGGCGACGTCTCGGTCACGGGGTTCGACGACGTCCAGGTGGCGGTGGCGCTGGAGCCGGAGCTGACCACGGTGCGGCTGCCGGCCAGGGAGCTGGGCGCGCAGGGCATGAGCGCGCTGCTGGACCTGCTGGAGGGCGGCCGTCCCGGGCCGCGCTCGCTGCCGGTGGAACTGGTCGTGCGCGCCTCGACGGCCCCGCCCTCTCCAGGGGTATAGGCGGTCCATGGGGGACACGGGGCGGAACGGCGCGGGGCCGCGCACCCGGATGTGGCGGGACGGCCGGCTGGAGGCGGCGGGCTTCCCGCACTCCGAGCTGCCGGAGCGGCTGCGCGAACCCGGCGCCGTGGTCTGGCTCGACCTGCGCGACCCCCGCGAGGAGGAGCTGCGGCTCGTCGCGGGCGAGCTGGGCCTGGACCCGATCGCGATCGAGGACGCCGTCTCGTCCCACGAGCGCACCAAGCTCGACCACTACCGCGACTACGCGTTCCTGAACGCCTACGCCCCCGAGGTGTCCGGCGGGGCGCTGGTCATGCACGAGGTGTCGGCGTTCGTCTCGGACCGGGTGCTGGTGACCGTGCGGCAGGGCGGCGGGTTCGACGTGGACGCCCTGGTCGAGCGCTGGGACGAGGGGCCGCGGCCGCCCGGGGCCCGCGGCACGGTCCTGCTGCTGTACGGCCTGCTGGACATGCTCGTCGACCTCCAGCTCGACGCGGCGCAGGCGCTCGACGACGAGGCCGACGCGCTGGAGGGGCTGATCTTTGACGAGGAGTCGTCCGCGATCCGGGAGATCCAGCGGCGCGGCTTCCGGCTGCGCAAGGACCTGGCCGCGCTGCGCCGGGTCGCGCTGCCGATGCGGGAGATCGTCAACGCGCTGCTGCGCCATCCGGACCGGACCGTGCCGGAGCCGCTGGTGCCGTACTTCCAGGACGTGTACGACCACACGCTGCGCATCGGCGAGTGGACCGACGGCCTGCGCGACCTGGTCGCCAACCTGATGGACACGCGGGTGGCGATGCAGGGCAACCGGCTCAACGAAGTGATGAAGAAGGTCACCAGCTGGGCGGCGATCATCGCGGTGCCGACCGCCGTCACCGGCTGGTACGGGCAGAACCTCCCGTTCCCCGGCTACGCTAAGGAGTGGGGGCTGGCCGTCAGCGTGGCGCTCATCGCCGGGTCGATGGCCGTGCTGTACGCGGTGTTCAAGGTCAAGGACTGGCTCTGAGATCGTCGGCGGCGGCGTCGCCGTCCAGCAGCCGCCGCACCTCCCCGGCCTCCGGGACGCCGAGCCCGCCGTACAGTTCCAGCGCCTCCTCCCAGCAGCGGCGCGCGCCGTCCGGCTCGCCGAGCGCGGCCAGGACCCGGCCGAGGACGGTCAGCGCCCGGCCCTGCTGGTACTGGTCGCCGATCTCGCGCCCGACGGCCAGCGACTTCCCGGCGCTCGACCGGGCCTCCCGCGGCCGGCCGAGTCGCAGCCGGGTCTCGGCGATCCGCAGCAGCACGTACGACTCGCGCGCCCGCAGGCCCTGCGACCAGCAGATCGCCAGCGCGTCGTCGAAGCGGGCGAGCGCCTCGTCCGGCCGGCCGAGGCCGCGCAGCGCGATCCCGAGCGTGTAGAGCGCGTACGCCTCGCCGGCGGCGTGCCCGCCGGCCCGGGCCAGCTCGCGGGCGCGTTCGGCGGCCGGGACGGCCTCGGCGGCGGCGCCGGTCTCCACGTACGCGTAGGCGAGGTTGCCGGTCCGCTCGGCCTCGCCCGCCGCGTCGCCGAACTCGCGGCCGAGGGCGAGGGCGCGCTCGATGTGGCCGATGGCCTCCGCGGCGGCGCCCTCGTAGAACGCCACGTGCGAGAGCAGGTCGAGGGCCGGGAGCAGCAGGAGGCGGTCGTCCAGCTCCTCGCACAGCGCGGCGGTCCGCTCGCCGTGCTCGCGGGCCGCGGCGAGCCGGCTGGTGTGGGTGAGCACCCGGCCCGTCTCCAGCCGGGCCCGCGCCTCGACGCGGGCGTCGCCGCGCCGCAGCCCGGCGTCCAGCAGGGCGCGCGCGGCCGGGAGCGCCTCGTCCCAGCGGAAGGTGTCCTCCAGCACGGGGTCCAGGGCGACGAGCAGGTCGGCGGCCTGGAGCAGCACGGCCGGCTCGGCGCCCGCGTCCCCGGCGACCTGCCCGATCACGGCGAGCAGGTCGGCGAGGAACCCGGACACCCAGTCGCGCGCCTCGTTCGCGGTGCGGAACGCCCGGCCGCCGCCGTCGTCGGGGACCGGGGCGCCGGGGCGGAGCAGCCGGACGGCGCCGCGCTGGGTGGCGAGCATGGAGCGCAGCAGGCGGCGCAGCGCGGCGTCGCGCTCGCCGTCCTCGCCGGGCAGGCCGCGGGCGAACAGCCACAGCAGGTCGTGGTAGCGGTAGCGGTCGGGCGACGGCGCGTCCAGCAGGCCGAGGTCGACCAGCGACTCCAGGACGCGCTCGGCCTCGGCGGCCGAGGTGCCGAGCAGCGCGGCGGCGCCGTCCAGGCACAGGCAGCTGGTCTCGGGGACGGCCAGCAGCCGGAACGCCCGCGCCGCCTCGGGGTCGAGCTGGTCGTACCCGAGCCGGAACGTCGCCTCGACGCCCAGGTCGCCGATGCGCAGCTCGGCCAGCCGCCGGTGGCGGTCCGACAGCCGTTCGGCCAGCGACCGGATCGACCAGCCGGGGCGGGCCGCCAGCCGCGCCGCCGCGATCCGCACGGCCAGCGGCAGGAACCCGCACAGCGCGACGGTGTCGACCACGGCCCGCCGCTCGGCCGCCGCCCGCGGGCCGACGATGCCGGTGAACAGCGTGACCGCCTCGACCGGGTCCAGGACGTCCAGGTCGACCGCGCGCACGCCGGGCGGCCCGGACAGGCGGGACCGCGAGGTCACCAGGACGGCGCAGCCCCGCGCCCCGGGCAGCAGCGGGCGGATCTGGGCGGCGTCCCGGGCGTTGTCGAGCAGGATCAGCACCCGCCGGTCGGCCAGCACCGACCGGTACAGCGCGGACCGCTCCTGCTCCCCTTCCGGTACGGCCGAGCCGGGCACGCCGAGCGCGCGGAGCAGCTCCCCCAGCGCCACGGCGGGCGGCACCGGGCGGCCGCCGGTGCCGAGCAGGTCGATGTAGAGCTGGCCGCCGGGGTAGGCGTCGCGGACGGCGTGGGCGACGTGCACGGCCAGCGCGGTCTTGCCGACGCCGCCGACGCCGGACACGGCCACGACCGCGGGCGCCAGGCGCTCCTCCTGGGAGAGCCACCCGGTCATCTCCCGGACCAGCGCCGCGCGCCCGGTGAAGTCGGCCAGGTCGGCGGGGAGCGAGGCGGGCCGCTCGACCGGCGCGGCGGCCGGGACGGGCGGTGCCGGCGGCGGGCCGGGCGGGGAGAGGGACGGGTCGTTGCGCAGCAGGCGCGCGTGCAGGTCGCGCAGCGCGGGGCCGGGGTCGACGCCGAGCTCGGCGGCCAGCGTGCGGCGGGCGGACTCGTACTCCCGCAGCGCCTCGGCCTGCCGCCCGCACCGGTACAGCGCGGTCATCAGCAGCCCGCGCAGCGGCTCCCGCAGGGGGTGCTCGCGGCTCAGCGCGGCCAGCTCGCCGACGATCTCGCCGTGCCGGCCCAGGGCGAGGTCGGCTTCGAGGCGCTCGCGCAGGACGGCCAGCCGCCGTTCGGCGAGCCGTTCCCTGGCGGCCTCGGCGTGCGGTCCCGGGAGGCCGGGCAGCGGGGCGCCGTCCCACAGGTCCAGGGCGCGGCCGAGCAGCTCCCGGGCGCGGGCGCGGTCGTCCCGGTCGCGCGCCCGGCCGGCCTCGGCCGCGAGGCTCTCGAAGACTTCGGCGTCCAGCATTCCGGGGACGGCGCGGAGGGCGTAGCCTTTCCCGGTCGAGACCAGGACCTCGGGGACGGCCCGGTCGGTCTCGAGGACCTGGCGGAGTCTGGAGGCGTACGTGCGCACCGTTCCCACGGCACGGGCCGGCGGGTCGTCTCCCCACAGCGCGTCCACCAGGCCGTCGACCGACAGCGTCCGGCCCCGGGCGAGCAGCAGCGCGGCGAGCATCGCGCGCTGCTGCGGGCCGCCGAGCGCCAGCTCGCGGGTGCCGCGCCAGGCGCGCACGGGCCCGAGGACGGCGAAGCGCGGCGCGGGGGTGCTCACAGCAGTGGAGTCTCTCATCCGGACTTGACGATCTTCGGTGCGACCAGCGGGCCGATGCCCGCCGAGCCGCCGTTTATATCGCCGCATATGGTGCTTTGCAATGGAAATGCTCCCGGTTCCGCTCACGTTCGCCGTCCTCGGGCCCCCGCGGGCCTGGCGCGGCGGCGCCGAGCTGCCCCCGGGACCGCCGCAGCAGCGCGCCGTGCTGGCCGCGCTGCTGCTCCGGGAGGGCCGGCCCGCCACCGCGCAGGAGCTCGTCGACGCCGTCTGGGGCGAGGACCCGCCGCGCCGCGCGGTCGGCGCGCTGCGCACCTACGCCGCGCGGCTGCGCCGCCTGCTGGAGCCCGCGGCGGACGGCGCGTACGAGGTCCTGGTGTCGGTCGGCGACGGGTACGCCCTGCGCGTCCCGGACGGCGCCCTGGACGCCACCGCGTTCGAGCGCGACATCGCCGCCGCCGAGCGCGCCCGCGCCGACGGCCGCCCGGCCGAGGCCCGCGACCTGCTGCGCGCCGCGCTGGCCCGCTGGTACGGCGAGCCGCTCGCGGGCGTGCCCGGCCCGTACGCGCTGGCCCACCGGCTCCGGCTGCTCGAACGCCGGCTGGCCGCCGCCGAGACCCGGCTGGGCCTCGACCTGGAGCTGGGCGGCGGCGCGGACCTCGTCCCGGAGCTGACCGCGCTGGTCGCCGCGCATCCGCTGCGCGAGCGGCTGCGCGGCCTGCTGATGCTGGCCCTGCACCGCGCGGGCCGGCACGCGGAGGCCCTGGAGGTGTACGCCGAGACCCGCCGCGCGCTGGTCGACGACCTGGGCATCGAGCCCGGCCGGGACCTGTCGGACCTGCACCGCCGGCTGCTGTCGGGACCGGCCGGGCCCGAGCCCGAGCCGCCCGCCGAGCCGCCGCCGCCCGCGCCGCCGTCGCCGGCCCAGCTGCCCGGCGACGTGCCCGACTTCACCGGCCGCGAGCGGCTCGTCGGCGAGCTGCGCGGGACGCTGCTCGCCACGCCCCGCCGCGCCGTCGCGATCACCGCGCTGTCCGGGCCCGGCGGGGTCGGCAAGACGGCGCTGGCGCTGCATGTGGCGCACCAGGTCAGGGACGGTTTCCCGGACGGCCAGCTCTACATCGACCTGCGCGGCGCCGGCGGCGACCCGGCCGACCCGCACCCGGTGCTGGGCGCGTTCCTGGAGGCCCTCGGGGTGGAACGTGACGCGATCCCGGCGGGGCTGCCCGAGCGCGCCGCCCTCTACCGCACCCGGCTGGCCGGCCGGCGCGTCCTGGTGCTGCTGGACGACGCCCGCGACGCCCGCCAGGTCAGGCCGCTGCTGCCCGGCTCGCCGTCCTGCGCGGTACTGATCACCAGCCGGTCCAAGCTGGGCGGGCTCGGCGCCCGGCCGGTGGACCTCGACGTGATGGAGCCCGCCGAGGCGCGCGCCCTGGCCGCCCGGATCGTCGGCGCCGAGCGCCTGGACGCCGAGCCGGCCGCCACCGCCGAGCTGCTGGCGGCCTGCGGCCGGCTGCCCCTCGCGGTCCGCATCGTGGCCGCCCGGCTCGCGGCCCGCCCGTCCTGGACGGTCGCCGCGCTGGCGGCCCGGCTCGCCGACCGCAGCCGCCGGCTGGGCGAGCTGCGGGTGGCCGACCTGGCCGTGGAGGCCGCGTTCCGGCTCGGCTACGAGCAGCTCGACCCGGCGCGGCGGCGGGCGTTCCGGCTGCTCGCGCTGGCCGAAGGGCCGACGGTGTCCGCCGGCGCCGCCGCGGCGCTGCTCGGCCTGCCGCTCCTGGACGCCGAGGAGCTGTGCGAGTCGCTGGTCGACGCCAGCCTGCTGCGCTCCCCCACCGCCGGCCGGTACCGCTACCACGACCTGCTGAAGCTGTACGCGCGGCAGCGCGCCGAACGCGACGAGCGCCCCGAGGACGCGGCCGCCGCCCTGCACCGGCTGTTCCACTTCTACCTGGCCACCGCCCGCCGCGCGCACCTGCTCGCCGAGCCCGGCGACGGCCGGGCCCGCAACGGGCTGCTCCCGGCCGCGGTGCCCGGCCTGGACTTCGCCGGCCCGGACGCGGCGCGGGACTGGTTCTTCGCCGAGGCGCCCGCGCTGTTCGCCGTGATCGGCCAGGCCGCCCGGACGGGCTCCGGCACGGGGACGGGCGCCGGCGCGGGGACGGCGCTCCCGCTGGCCGCCGACCTGCTGCTGCTGACCGAGACGCTCGTCGAGTCCGGCGTCCACGCCCGGGAGTGCGAGCGGGCCGCGTACGCGGTGATCGACGCCGCCTGGGAGGGCCGCGACCCGCACGGCGAGGGCCGCGCCCACCTGCACCTGGGCGGGATCTACCACAACGCCGGCCGGCTGGACGACGCCCGCGCGGTGAGCGGGGTGGCGCTGCGCCGCGGCCGGGAGACCGGCGACCTCTGGCTCGCCGCCGCCGCGCTGGAGCTGCTCGGCCGGTGCGCGTTCATGGCCGGGCGGCGGGAGGAGTCGCTGCGCCGCCACATCGAGGCGCTGGACGCGTTCCGCAAGCTCGGCGACCGGCACGGGGAGGGCCGCACGCTCAGCTCCCTGGCCCGCGCGCTGCTCGCCGCCGGCCGCCCCGACGAGGCCCTCGCCGCCGCCGAGCGCGGGCTGGCGCTGCTCCGCGAGCACGGCGGCGGCCACCGCTGCGGCTACGCCCTCTACCAGCTCGGGATCGTCCTGGACGCGGCCGGCCGCGGCACGGAGGCGCTGGCCTGCCTGGGGAAGGCGCGCGACGCGTTCCGGGCGCACCGCTGCCGGCGGTGGGAGGGGCTGGCGATGTTCCGGATCGCCGAGACCCGGCTCCGCCTCGGCCGGCCGTGCGAGGCGGCCCGGGCGGCCGAGGAGGCCGGCGAGGCGCTGCGCGTGCTCCGCGAGAGCGGGCACGCCTGGGGCCAGGCGCAGGCGCTCCGCGTCCTCGCCGACGCGCTCCGCACCCGGGTGGCCACCTAGCCCGATATCCATGTTCGTATCGATTCCTGACCCATCGCCATATTGGACCCTTCTCGCCTCCCTCTGGTCTCCTCTCTCCCGTGCCTCCCGTGATCGCCGCCGCTCCCGCCGCCGCGCCCGTCCCCGTCCCGCCGCCCGACGCCGGTCCGGGCGACCGGCGGGTGATCGTGACGACGGTCGCCATCCAGCTCGCCACCTGCCTGGGCTTCTTCGGCGTGATGACGCATCTGGTGGCGCACCTGCGGCACGACCTGCACCTGCTGGCCGGCACGGTCGGGCTGATCATGGGGGTGCGGCTCGGCGTCCAGTACGTGCTGCTGCTGCCGGTCGGCGCGGTCACCGACCTGCTCGGGCCGCGCCGTACCGGGGTGCTCGCCTGCGTCCTGCGCGCGCCCGGCTTCCTCCTGCTGGGGACGGCGACCGAGACCGGCCCGCTGCTCGCCGCCGCCGTGATCATCGGCGCGGGCGGCGCGCTCTACAACCCCGCCGCCCAGAGCCTGCTGGCCGGGGTGTCCCCGGAGCGCCGCGCCGCGGGCTTCGCCGCGTACGTCGCGACCCAGCACATCGGGACGATCGCGGGCCCGCTCGTGGGCCTCGGCCTGCTGGCCGCCGGCCCCGGCTTCCCCCTGGTCACGGGCGCGGCCGCCGCCACCTGGGTGGTCGCCGGCGTCCTGTTCCTGCTCCTGCCGCGCGGCACGCGCCAGGCCGCGCCGCCGCGCCCCCGCGACGTCCTCACCGGAGTACGGGCGGTGCTCCGCGACCGCCGGTTCCTGCTGTTCGCGGTGATGACGGCGCCCACGACGCTGCTCGCCAACCACATCATGACCGCCGTGCCGAACCTGGGCTTCGGTTCCGGCGCGGCGACGCTCTCGTTCAGCGTGCTCGCCGCGGTCGCGGCCGCCGCCCAGCCGTTCGTCGCCGCCGGCGGGCGCGGCGAGCACCCCTGGGTGCTGCGCGCGGGCCTGCTGTGCGCGGCGGCGGCGTTCCTGGTGCTCGCGCCGCTGGACGGCACGGAGACCGGCCCGCTGATGCTGGCCGCCGTGCTCAACGGCGTCTCCAACGGCCTCGTGCAGCCGTCGATCTTCCAGCGCGCCGCCCGGCACGCCCCGCCCGCCCGCTTCGGCTCGTACTACGGCGTGCTGGCGTCGTTCGCGGGCCTGTTCGCGTGCGCGGGCGACCTGGTGATCGGCCGGCTGTTCGATCTGGGACCGGCCGGCGCGGCCGCCGCGCTGACCGGTGTCGCCGCGTGCGCGCTGGCGGCGGCGTTCGGCACGAGGGGGCCGTGATGGGCGGGCCCCCATATCCGGATTGCTATGATCCCTGCTCGTGAATCTGGTGGGGCACCTCCGGTGCTTCGTCGTCGTGGCCGAGGAACTGCACTTCGGCCACGCCGCCGAGCGGCTGGGGATGGCGCAGCCGCCGCTCAGCCAGCGGATCCAGCGGTTGGAGAGGGAACTGGGCGTACGGCTGTTCGACCGGTCGAGCCGCCGGGTGGAGCTGACCGCGCCGGGGCGGCTGCTGCTGGACGAGGCGCGCGAGTTCCTGGCCCGCGCCGACCGCATCTACTCGCTGGCCGACCGGGTGCGGGCCGGCGGGTCCGGCGCGCTGCGGGCCGGGCTGCCGCCGGGGCTCGGCGGGGACGTGGTCGCGGCGCTCATCGCGGCGTTCCGGGACCGGCATCCCGAGCTGCGGCTGGACCTGCGCGAGCTGCCGACCGGCGAGCAGGTGCGGGCGCTCGCCGACGGGATCCTGGACGTCGGGGTGCTGCGGCATCCCGCCGACACCCGCGGCCTCACCCTGGGCCCGCTCCTGGGCCAGCCCGTCGGGGTGCTGCTCCCCGACCCGGCCGCCGCGGGCGAGGTGCACCTGCCCGACCTCGCCGGCCGGGACCTGGTCGTGTTCCCCCGGGACGAGGCGCCGGGCGCGTACGACGAGCTGCTGGTCACCTGCCGGCGGCACGGGTACGACCCGCCCGCCGTGCACGAGGCCGGCAACCCGCAGTTCGCGCTCGGCCTGGTCCTGGCGGGGACGGCGGTCGCGCTCACGCCCCGTACGGCGGAGGCGCCGGGGGTGGTGTGGCGGCCGCTGGCCGGGGAGCCGCTGACCCTGCGCACGTCCTGCGCGTGGCGGCGCGACGACGGCGCGGTGGCCGAGTTCGCGGCGGTCGCGACGGCCGTGCTGCGGCGCGAGGCCGGGATGCGGACGATCGAGCGGCCGCCCGCCCGGCGGGTCGTGCCGCGGCCGGACGCGGGGTTCCTGGCATGACCGCCGCGACGAGCCTGGACGCCGCCGGGGAGCGCATCGAGGGCCGCTTCCGCGAGGTGGGCGTCACCGGCCACCTGTACGCGGCGGACATCGACACCGGCCGGGAGATCGCCGTGCGCGGCGACGCGCTCGTGGTGCTCGCGTCGGTGTTCAAGGTCCCGCTGCTGGTGACGCTGCACCGGCTGGCCGCGGCGGGCGCCTTCGACCTCGCCGAGGCCGTCACGCTGCCGCCGGAGGGCCGGACCAGCGGCCCCACCGGCATCTCGGCGATGCTGGACGAGGTGCGGATGTCGCTGCGCGACCTGTCCGCCCTGATGATCACGGTGAGCGACAACGCGGCGGGCGACGTGCTGTACGCCCGGGTCGGGCCGGCGGCGGTGAACGCCGCGATGGACGAGCTGGGCCTGCACCGCACCCGCGTCGTCGCCGACGGCCGCGAGCTGCACGACGCCCTGCTCCGCGACGCCGGGGTGGCGGACTTCGGGGACCTGTGGGAGCGGCTGGACGAGCCGGGGCTGCTGCCGTCGCTGCGGGTGCTGGACCCCGAGCGGACCAACCGGAGCACGCCGCGGGAGATCGCCCGGCTGCTGGCGTCCATCTGGCGGGACGAGGCGGCCCCGGCGGACGCGTGCGCGCAGATGCGGCGCCTCTTCGGCCTCCAGGTGTGGCCGCACCGGCTCTCGTCCGGCTTCCCGTTCGACGACGTGCGGGTCAGCGGCAAGACCGGGACCCTGCCCACGATCCGGAACGAGGTGGGCGTCGTCGAGTACCCCGACGGCGGCCGCTACGCGGTCGCGGTGTTCACGCGCTCGCTGGGCACCGGGGCGGTGATGCCGGAGGTCGACGCCGCCATCGGCACCACCGCCCGGATGGCCGTCGAGGCGCTGCGCTCCTAGCCGCCGCGGCGGTCCAGCTCGTCGAGGAGGGCGTGGTCGAGCGGGGCGCAGGGCTCGGCCACGAGGGTGCCCCGGAACGCGCGGCGCGGCACGGAGGCCCCGCCGAGCTCGATGAACACGCCGCTGCAGTCCTGGTAGAACGCGCCTCCGCGCTCGAACAGGTAGAGGAGCGGGTCGTACGGGCCCGGCAGATCGGGCAGTTCCGCGCCGTCCTCCTGGAGCGCCGCGAAGTCGAGGGCGGCGACGATCATCTTCCCGGCCACCTGCGACCCGCGCAGGTGCGGGGGCAGCGCCTCCCGGACGCGCTCCACCGTTCCGGGGTCGGCCCGCACGTCGCCGCCCACCAGGGCGGCCACGTCCAGGAACGGCCCGCCGGCGGGCCGCCCGAAGTGGTCGAACCACCAGGCCGAGCGGCGGCAGAACTCCTTGAACAGCGCCACCCGGGAGCGGACCCGGTCCGGGCCGTCCGGCCACTCGTCCGACCAGTCGACGGCGGTCAGGCGGCCGGCCAGCGCCGCGACGGGCCCCGTTCCCGCCGGGCCCGTCGCGGCCGGGCCGGTCACGGGCGGGCGCCGGTGATCACGGCGACGGCCTCGACCTCCACGAGCTGGTCGTCGTACCCGAGGACGGCCACGCCCAGCAGCGTGCTCGGCGCGTCGTGGTCGCCCATGTGCGCGCGGACGACCTCCCACGCCTCCCCCAGGTCCTCCTGGCGAGACGACGCCACGTACACGGTGGTCTTGACGATGTCGGTCAGCGCGGCGCCGGCGCCCTCCAGCGCGGCGGTCAGGTTGCGCATCACCTGGCGGGCCTGCCCGGCGTAGTCGCCGGGCGCCACCGTGGCGCCGGCGGCGTCGAGCGGGCAGGCGCCGGCCGTCCAGACGGCGCGTACGGGGGTTTCCGCCTCTGCGGCGTAGGCGTAGTCGACGGTCTGGGCGAGGTCGGGGTTGCGGATCAGGCGGACACCGGTGGTCATGATCCATTCCTACCGCGCGGCCCCTGATGGGCCGAACGGTTTTCGGGCCGGATCGGCCCGGATCGGTATCGTGTGGCCGCCGGAGGAGGAAACGCTCACATGCCTGAACAGTTGGTGCTCGCGGGCCGTTACCGCCTGCTCGAACGGCTCGGCGGCGGCGGCATGGGCACGGTCTGGTCCGCGACGGACGAGACGCTCCGCCGGGAGGTCGCGGTCAAGGAGATCGTCCTTCCCGGGGAGCTGTCCGCGGAGCAGCGCGGCGTCGCGGTCGAGCGCGCGCGGCGGGAGGCCCGCGCGGCCGCGCTCATCGACCACCCCAACGTGATCACCGTCCATGACGTCGTGGTCGAGGACGGCCGCCCGTGGCTCGTGATGGAGCTGGTTCGCGGCGTCTCGCTGGAGCGGCTGGTCCGGGAGCACGGGCCGCGGCCGCCCGCGATGGTCGCGCGGGTCGGCCTCCAGGTGCTGGACGCGCTCCAGGCCGTCCACGCCAAGGGGATCGTCCACCGCGACGTGAAGCCGGACAACGTGCTCCTGGCGGACGACGGGGAGCGCGTCGTCCTCGCCGACTTCGGCATCGCGAGCGTGGAGAGCGACCCGTCCCTGACCAGGAGCGGCATGTTCGTCGGCTCGCCCGGTTACATCGCGCCCGAACGGCTCCGCGAGCGGCCGGTGGGGCCCGGGTCGGACCTGTGGTCGCTGGGCGCCACGCTCTACATGGCGGTGGAGGGCCGGGGGCCGTTCGATCGCGAGGACCGGATGGCGTCGCTCGGCGCCGTCCTCACCGAGGAGCCCGTGCCCCCGCGGCGGGCGGGCTCGCTGGCGCCCCTCCTCTGGTACCTGCTGCAGAAGGAGCCGGCGGCGCGGCTGCCCGCCGACGCCGTCCGGCAGGTCCTGCGGAACGTCGCGGACGGGAGGCCGTCGGGCCTGCGCGACCCGGTCCCGCCGCCCCCGCCGGCTCCGCCGGTCCCGGCCGCCGTACCGGCCGGTCCGCCGCGCCCGCCGGGGAAGGGGTCCCGCGCGTGGATCCCGCTGGCGTCGGGCGCGGCGGTCCTCGCGCTGGCCGCCGCCGCCATCGGCGCGGGCGTGGCCCTGTCGGGCGACGACCGCCCCGCCGCCTCCGAACCGCCGCCGAGGCCCGAGTCCGGCGCGCCCGCGCCGCCGCCGTCCCCCACGCCGAGCGCGGCGGCCCTCGACCTGTGCGGGCTCCTGACCGGCGACCAGATCGGCCGCCTGTTCCCGGCGGGAACGCCCGAGCGGGGCCGGGAGGAAGGCGAGAACTGCTTCTGGACCGCGCCCAAGCACGGCCTGAGCGTGGCGGACGAGAGCCGGATCGGATCCGGCGCGGCGCCCGACTCCGACGCCGCGGCGCACAACAGGTACGTCAGCAAGCGGAACGCGGAGTCCCGCGCGTCCGGCGGCATCTACTGGGGCTGGACTGAGATCGGCGTCCGGCACGTCCGGGCGAGCCGGACCGCGGCCCGCGCCGTCCCCGGAATCGGCGACGAGGCGTTCGCCTACACGGTGACCGGCCTGACCGAGCCCATGGACAAGGCATACGTCGTCTTCCGGTCGGGCAAGGTCGTCCTGGAGGTCATGTACGCGTACGAGCGCGGCGCGAGCTCCCCGGAGAAGGCGTCCCAGGCGGCCCGCTGGGCGGCCCGGAACCTGGCCGGGCGGGCATGACCGCGGAACGCGTGATCGCCGGCCGCTACCGCCTCGTCCGGAGGCTCGGCCAGGGCGCCATGGGCGTCGTCTGGCGCGCGCGGGACGAGGAGCTCGGCCGGGACGTCGCGGTCAAGGAGCTGCTCATCTCCGAGCGGCTCGGCCCGGAGGAGCGCGAGCAGGCCGCGCGGCGCGCGATGCGGGAGGCGCGCGCGGCGGCGCTCCTCAAGCACGAGTCGATCGTGACCGTCCATGACGTCGTCATCGACGGGGGCCGCCCGTGCATCGTCATGGACCTCCTGCCCGGCCGTTCCCTGGACGCCATCGTGGACGAGGAGGGGCCGATGCCGCCCGACCGGGCGGCGCGCGTCGGGCTCGACATCCTGGCCGCGCTCCGCGTCGCGCACGCGCGGGGCGTCCTGCACCGCGACGTCAAGCCCGACAACATCTTCCTGCGGGACGACGGCCGCGCCGTCCTCACCGACTTCGGGCTCGCCTCCCTGGAGGGCGACGCGCCGCTCACACAGGAGGGTTACCTGGTCGGCTCGCCCTCGTTCATGGCGCCCGAGCGCGTCCGGCGCGAGCCCAGCGGTCCCGCGTCCGACCTGTGGTCCCTGGGCGCGACACTGTACGGGCTCGTGGAGGGACGCCTGCCGTTTCCCCAGACGTCCCTCGTGGGGACGCTGAGCGCCGTGCTGACGGAGGAGCCCGACCACCCGGAGTCGGCCGGGCCGCTCACCCCCGTCCTGCTGGGACTTCTCGTCAAGGACCCGGCCGCGCGGCTGACCGCCGAGGAGGCCGCGCACGCGCTGCGCGCCCTGGCGGCGGGCGAGCCGTCCCTCCCCGCGACGCCGCTCCCGCCGGGGCCGGGGGCGTTCCTCCCCGTTGCCCGGCCCATGATCCCCGCCTCCGCCGCCCCGCCCCGGAAGGGCGGGCGGGGACGGCGGATCGCGGTGGCCGCGGCGGCCTGCCTCGCCGGGGCGGCCGCGGTGGCGTGCGCGGCCTTTCTCGTGTTGAAGGCCGGTTCCGGGGATCCCGATTCCGGGGACGCGCGGCCGAGAACGGCCGCGAGCGCAACTGCCGCCGCGCCCGCCCGCTTCGCGGCCCCGCCGGACCCCTGCGGCCTGATCACGGCCGAGCAGGCGTCCCGGCTCGTCCCGTCGTTCTCCACGTCGAACGGCTCCGACCGGGACGCCACCGGGACGAGCAGGTCCTGCTCCTGGTCCACCGGCGCGGTCGCCGAGGGCGACGACGCCCTGGACGTCGAGGTACGGGCCGCGTCCGGCGCCGCCGACGCCCGCCGCGAGTTCGGCGAGGAGCGCCGGAACGCGACCGCCGTGACGAATCTCGGCGGCCTGGGAGAGGCGGCGTTCGCCCACAATGCCGCCGGTGACTCAATAGTCTTCTTTCTCGTCGATAACCTCACCGTCGAGGTGCGGTACGGGTCCGAGCGACTCGACCCCTATCGGCAGGCCGTCAAGGCCGCCCGCTGGGTCCACGCGTCGATCGAGGATGAGCAGTGATGAGCGAGCCGCCGCCCAGGTCCCCCTGGTCCGATCCCGCCTACTCCCCCTCCCCGCAGCCCCCGCAGCCCGGGCAGCCGCCCGCGTACGGCGTCCGGTACGGGGCGCCCCCGCAGCACGGGGCGCCGTACGGCGTCCCGCCCGCCAAGCCCGAGATCCCCGGGCTCGGGTTTCCGAGCCGGCGGCTGGTCGCCCGGCTCATCGACATCTCGATCTCCGTGACCGCCGCCGTCGCGGCGGGCGTGACGCTGGCGGCCGCGACGGCGAACGCGGACAACGAGATCCCGCCGCCCGCGATCGCCGGGATGTTCGTGATCATCCTGGGCGGCATCTGGGGGTACGAGGCCGTCCAGCTCGCCGTGTGGGGCCGCACGCTGGGCAAGCGGGTGATGAAGCTGCGCGTGGCGCCAAAGAGCGACATCGACGCCCCGCTCCCGGCGGGCCGCGGCCTCGGGCGCGCGGCGGCGTACCCGCTGCTGTTCACGATCATCGGGGCGCTGCCGCTGATCGGCCTGGTCAGCACGCTGAACGTCCTGTGGCACCTGTGGGACCGGCCGCTGCGCCAGTGCCTGCACGACAAGGTGGCCGGCACGGTGGTCGTGGACGCCCGCGTCCGTCCCTGAGAATGCGTCCGGACGCCCTTTCGTATTCCGATCTCCGCCAGCAAGCCGGTTTCGACGGGGTTTGCCGGGATGCGACGAAATTTGACGAAACCTGACGGAATCTGACGGAAACGGTCACCTCGGGACATCCCGGTCGATACGATCGGGCGTCACGGTGAGCGGCTTTCGTCTCGAAGGTGGCGTCACATGCAAGATCTGCCGGCTTTCTCGTCCGCCTCGTACGCGATGCCACCGGTGCGCACCCCGGCGTTCGCCGCGGTGGACGCCGCGTTCCCCGCTCCCGTGCGGCGGCTGGCGGCGCGCGCCATCGACCTCGCCGCGGTCCTGACCGGAGCGGCGCTGCCGGCCTGGGGGTTCGCCGCCGCCACCGGCCGGGGCCCCGCGGCGCTGCTGGCGGCCATGCTGACGGCGGTGCTCGCGGCCGGGTTCGCCTACGAGGCCGTCTCCCTGGCCGGATGGTCGCGGACCCCGGGCAAGCGGCTGCTCGGGCTGCGGGTCGTCGGGGCCGACGGGGCGCCGCTGAGCCGCCGTACGGCCGTCCTGCGGGCCGCGGACTTCCCGCTGGGGGTGGCGGTCGCGGGGCTGGTCCCCGTCCTCGGGCAGATCCTCTGGGTGCTGGACGCGCTCTCGCTGCTGTGGGACCGGCCGCGGCGGCGCTGCTGGCACGACCGGCTCGCCGGAACGGTCGTCATCGGAACCGACGCCCGGCCCCGCGCGGGCGGCCCGGCGGCGCCGGTGCCCGCGCCGCCCGGACGGCGGCTCGCGGCGCGGCTCATCGACCAGCTCCTCGTGGCCGTCCCCGCCGCCGGGCTGGCCGCGCTCTGGACCGCCGCCGCGGGCGGCCCGGCCCTCCGTACCGCCGCCGGCGGGCTGCTGATCTACGCGGCGTGCCAGGTCGCGTACGAGGGCGCCCTGTCGGCCGCGTACGGCGGGACGCCCGGCAAGCGGCTCCTGGGCCTGCGGGTCCGGGACGCGGCGGGCGGGCGCCTCTCCCCGGGGCGGGCGTTCGGGAGGGCGCTCTGCTTCCCGCTGGCCTTCCCGCTCGTCCCGGTGCTGGGCGCGCTGGACGTCCTGTGGGCGCTGTGGGACCGCCCGTCCCGGCGGTGCCTGCACGACAGGGCGGCGGGCACCGTGGTCGTCCGGGGATAGGAGATAGTGGTCCGAAACCGACATTAGGATCGCGCGTACGCCCTCGACGAACGTGCGGACAGGCCGGGGTCCAGGACAGTTCAATGGGGGGTTGGGAGGGCGCCGCCCGGCGCCGGTGAAGAACTCAGGCAGTTCGGAACCATAGGCTGTTACCCCGGTTTTGTTCACTCTTGGGGAGAATGCGTTGCGGCTGCCGGAGCATCTGGAGCTACTGCTCACCGACGAGCCGGTCCTCGACGTCTACTCGTACGGTCCCTGGCGGGTGCCCGGCGGGCTGTTCGAGGAGATCGGCGAGCGGATCGACGCGCTAGCGGCCGACCCGCGCTGCGCCGGGCTCACCACCGACGAGCACAAGCTGCTGACGCTGCCGGCCTCGCTCGTCACCGCGGAGATCTTCGGGATCCTGGCGTTCCTGCCCGGCGGCGGCGCGATCAAGGCCGGCTCCTGGTCGCAGCTGCCCGAGCGGCTACTGCACCGGCACCTGCTCAACCCCGGCCCGCTGAGCACCCGGATGACCCGCTGGGACGCGCCGGGCGGCCGGTGGCGGCCGCCGGTCGACTGGCTGATCGAGGCGCCCGACCGGGAGCTGGCGATCACGCTGGCCCGCGAGTGCCTGGAGGTGCTGGAGGGCATCGAGCCGCTGGACGAGCGGCGCCGCGCGCTGCTGCGGCTGTACGAGAACCCGCCCGAGTGCGACGTCAACGTGGCCAAGATGGAGCTGCGCGAGCACTGGCACGCCCACGCCGGCGAGGAGATCCTCGCCGCCGTGCCCGAGCTGATGGGCCCGGTCGGCTACCTGGAGTGGGTCTCGGCCGGGCTGCTCGCCGCGTACGAGCACCTGGTGAGCGTCGCGCCGCGCGACGAGACGGTCGAGACGCACCTGATCCAGCTGCTGCTCCAGGGCAGCATGGAGCACGTGCCGGCCGAGCTGTCGGCGGCGCTGGGCGAGGACCGCTACCAGGAGCTCCAGGCGCGCTTCCCGGCCGAGCGGCGCGGTTTCAAGCCCGGCCCGTGGCAGGAGCGCACCCGCGCCTGGCTGGTGCGGGCGCTGGCCGCGGGCGCGGCCGACGCCTGCCGGGCCTGGCTGGACATGGCGATGCGGTGGATCGCGATCGTGCAGGGGCTGCCGGGCGACCCGTGGTTCCCCAAGCCCGAGTGGATCCCGGTCGGCCAGTTCCAGACCGACCTGCGGCGGCTGTACGCGCCGCGCCGCAAGATCGTCAACCCGCTGGTGGACCGGCTGAAGGTCGCGCCCGCCGGCTCCGGGGGCACCGCCGGCGGCGCCGCGGCCGCGCCGGGCACCGCGGCGGCCAAGGTCGCCGACGTGACCAGCACGCTGGTCGGGCAGCCCGAGGTCTCCCGGGCGCTGGCGGAGCTGGACCGCGAGGACGGGCCCGTCCGGCTGCTGATCGCCGGCCCGGACGGCACCGGCAAGCGGGACGCCGCCCAGGAGGTCGCCCGGGCGCTCAACCTGGGCCGCGACCCCGTCTGGCTGACCGACAACCTGTTCGCCGGGCAGCGGCTCTCCGACGCGGTCGCCAAGCTGCACGCCGACACGCGCGACTGCGCGGGCGAGCGGGTGCTGATCATCGAGGGCCTGGACGGCATCGTCACCGACCCCGGCAACGGCGAGGCCCTCGCGGGCGAGCTGCACCGGCTGCTGGCCGTCCATCCGGAGCTGAGCCTGGTGGCGCTGTGCGACGCGGGCGGCGAGGAGCGCATCCGCGAGGTCGATCCCGTGCTGACGCACCGGTTCCGTGTCGTCCGCACCCGGCCGTTCGACGAGGACGCGCACGCCGAGCTGTTCCGCCGCGCCCTGAAGGAGCGCGGCGCGCGGGCCACCCGGCACGCCCTCACCGCCGCCGGCGCGCTGCTGGCGGCGACCCCGCCGGTGCAGACGCTCCGCAACGCCCGGCTCGCCCCGTACCTGGCCGACCTGGTCGTGGAGGCGGTACGGGCCCGTACCGAGGACGGCGCCGAGCCGGTGGTCGGCAAGCGGGACATCCCGGCGACGCTGGACACCACGCAGAGCGCGGGCGACCCGATGACCGAGCTGCGCGAGCTGACCGGGCTGGAGACGGTCAAGCGGGAGATCGGGCTGCTGGTGGCCGAGACGCGGGCGGCGCGGCTGCGCAGCGACTCCGGGCTGCGGATCAGCGCCCCGACCCGGCACATGGTCTTCACCGGCAACCCCGGGACGGGCAAGACGATGGTGGCCCGGCTGCTCGGCCGGATCTACAAGAAGCTCGGCGTGCTGTCGTCCGGGCACGTGGTGGAGGCGTCCCGCGCCCACCTGGTCGGCGAGTACATCGGCCAGACCGCGCCGCGCACCCGCCGGCTGGTGGAGCGGGCGATCGGCGGCGTGCTGTTCATCGACGAGGCGTACACGCTCACCCAGTCCCCGCTGAAGAGCGACTACGGGCACGAGGCCATCGCCGAGCTGGTCAAGCTGATGGAGGACCACCGGGACGACCTGGTGGTGGTCGTGGCGGGCTACCAGCGGGAGATGGCCGACTTCCTGGCCGCCAACCCGGGGCTGGACTCGCGGTTCCCCAAGCAGCTGCACTTCCCCGACTACACCGACGCCGAGCTGGTCAAGGTGTTCGAGCAGCTGGCGGCGGCCGACGGCTTCCGGCTCGCGCCGGGGACGACCGACCTGCTGCGCACGACGCTGCGCCGCGTACCGCGCGGGTCGTCGTTCGGCAACGGGCGGCTGATGCGCAACCTGCTGGACGTCGCGGTGGCCAACCAGGCGCAGCGGATCGCGTCGGCGGAACGCGACGCCCGGCGCGCCGAGAAGAACGGCTCCGCCCCCGCCAAGCCCGCCGGGAAGCAGCCCGCCGGGAAGAAGGCGGCCGGGAAGAAGGCGGCGTCCCCCAGCAAGGACGACCTGATCACGCTGACGGCCGCCGACCTGCCGCCCTTCCTGGACCATCCGGAGGAGCTGTTCGGCCTCTACCTGTGACCGTGGGGCTTTGGGTGGGTATGTCCTAGTTGCGAGTCCCGGGTACGCAGCTTCCCCGCCCGTACGCCCGACGGCGAGGAGGCCCGGCATGCCCGCCCCCCGTACCGACCGCGCGCACCCTGGCAGGCTGCCCGCGGTACTGCGCGACATGGCCGCGCACGAGGCCGCCCTGCTGCGCGACGGGACGCTCCCGTGGACCTGGTGGCTGGAGCGCGCCGCGCGCTTCGGCCGGCGGTACGGCTTCACCGACACCCTGCTGATCGCGGCGCAGTGGCGGGCCGCCGCCGACGTCCGCACGTACGCCGCCTGGCTCGCGGCAGGCCGCCAGGTCAGGCGGGGCGAGACGGCGATCCGCCTGCTGTCGCCGGCCCCCGGCGGCGGGCTCCGGTCGGTCTTCGACATCGCCCAGACCGACGGGCTCCCGCTCCCGTCCCGCCCGCCGGCCCCGCCGCCCGAGGTCCGCGCGGCGCTGGCCGCCCTGGCGTCCCGGCACGGGGTCCCGCTCCCGCCGGCCGCGCTCGACGACGTCCAGTCCGTCGCCCTCCTCGCCCACCGGCTGGCCCACGCCCTCGCCCACGGCGGCGACCCGGGCGGCTGCCGCGGGGTGCGCCGGGTGGAGGCCGACTCCGTGGCGTTCCTGGTGCTGCGGCACTTCGGGCTGCCGGCCGGGCACCTCCGCTTCCCCGAGGGCGCCGCGCCGTACGCCATCGCCGGCGTGGGCGACCGGATCCTCCGCACCGCCCGGCGGATCTGCGCGGCCGACCCGTCCCGCCGGGCGCTCATGGCCGCGGCGCACCGCTTCTTCCGGGACCGGCTGGAGGACGGCTGGGTGCCCGCCTACCTCGCCGGCCGCGGCTTCGCGCGTACCGCGCAGCGGCGCTGGGGCCTCGGGTACGCGCCGCCGGGGCCGCGCGCCCTGACCGACCACCTGCGCGCCGGCGGGCACGGCGACGAGGCGGTCATCGCCGCCGGGCTGGCGCGGCGCGACCGGTCCGGCGGCGTCCGCGACATGTTCCGCGACCGCGCGATGTTCCCGATCCGCACCGGGGACGGGACGGTCGCCGGCTTCATCGGCCGCCGCGCCGACGGCGGCACCGGGCCCAAGTACCTGAACGGGCCGGAGACCGGCTCGTTCCGCAAGGGCGAGCTGCTCTACGGCCTGTACGAGTCCCGCGGGCGGCTGCGCGGCGGCGGGGCGCGGCCGGTGGTCGTCGAGGGCCCGCTGGACGCGATCGCCGTCGCCCTCGCCGCGCCCGGCCACGCCGCCGTGGCGACGCTGGGGCTGTCGCTGACGGCCGCCCAGCTCGCCGCGCTCGGCCAGGTCGCCGACCTCGATCGGACGGGGCTGGTGGTCGCCCTGGACGGCGACCCGGCCGGGCGGACGGCGACGCGGCGGCTCTGGGAGACGCTGGCCGGGACCGGCGGCCCGCTGGACGCCGTACGGCTCCCCGCGGGCGCCGACCCCGCCGACGTCCTGCGGGACGGCGGCCGCGCGGCCGTACGGGACGTGCTGGCCGCGCCGGAACCCCTCATCGACCTGGCCGTCGACACGGCGGTCCGGGCCCGCGGCGGCGCCCTGGAGACCCCGGAGGAGAGGCTCGCGGCGGTACGATCGGCGGCGGCCGTGATCGCGCGCGGCCGGCCTTCCGACGCGGCGCGGCAGGTGGTCCGGGTCGCGGGCCTCGCGAACGTGCCGTACGACCTCGTCACCGGCGAACTGGTCACCGTGATCTGTAACTCTCAGTAGCGATCGGACCACCGAACGCATCCGCTCTACCGCTCGCCGACGATCCCGCGATCGGCGTAAACCTACGCGCCGGTACGCAATAGCTTCATCGCGCCCTGCGAAGGAGCTCGCCGGCTCCCCTGTGGGGGGCGGGCGGCGGCGCCCCGAGTGCCGCCGCTCTAAGGAGCCGGCGGAACGCCCACGCGCAGGGCGGGGGGACGGGGTCACGGCGGCCGGTTGAAGGCGCGCACCGGTCGCCGTGACCCTAGGACTCCTCCCGGGCCTGGGGCAGGCACAGCACGAAGCGGGCGCCGGGGCCGTGCTCGGCGACCTCCAGCGTGCCGCCGTGCGCGGCCGCGATCTCCCGCGCCAGCGGCAGCCCGAGGCCGCTGCCGCCGCGGTCCAGCCGCCGGCCCGCCGCCAGCCGGGTGAACCGCTCGAACACCCGCTCGCGGTCCTCGGCCGCGATCCCGTCACCGTCGTCGGTGACCGTCACCAGCACCTGCGCGCCGTCCGCCTCGACCTCCAGGTCCACCCGCTCCGAGGCGTGCCGGACGGCGTTGTCGAGCAGGTTCGTCAGCAGCCGGTCGAGCTGCACCGGCGACCCCAGCACCGGCGCGCTCCCCGCCAGGTCCCCCTGGACGTGGACGCGCGGATTCGTGCGGCGCTCGATCTGCTCCGCCGCCAGCCGGCTCACGTCCACCACCCGCCGGGCCGGGCCGCCCGCCCCCGCGTCCAGCCGGGCCAGCATCAGCAGCTCCTCCACGATCGCCGCCAGCCGCCTCGTCGCCCGCAGCGCCCGCCCGTTCGCCTCCGGCCAGTCCGTCTCGTCCGGGTACGCGCCGTCCACCTCCAGCTGCGTCTGGAGGGCGGAGATGGGGCTGCGCAGCTCGTGCGAGGCGTCCGCGACGAACCGGCGCTGCGCCTCGGCCGACCGTTCCAGCCGTTCCAGCGTGGCGTTCGTCGTCTCCGCCAGCCGGGCGATCTCGTCCCCGCCCGCCGGTACCGGGACCCGCCGGCTGAGGTTCTGGCCGCTGATCTCCTCCAGCTCGCGGCGGATCCGCCGTACCGGACGCAGCGTCGCGCCGACGGTGAACCACGCGACCAGCGCGACCATCGACACGGCGAACGGGGTGCCGCCGTACACCAGCAGGTTGAGCCACATGAGGCCGCGGTTCACGTCCGACATGTTCGCGGCGGTGTAGACCAGCCGGTCGCCCTCGGACGACCTGACCCGCAGGGCCACCACGAGGTAGTCGTTGTCGTTCTTGTGGGCGACGCCCGGGAGCTCGATCTCCCGCGTGGCGATCTGCTCGTACTCCGCCGGCGCGAACGCGGCGATCCGCCCCCGCGCGAGCATCCCCTCCGAACCCGCCACGACCCGGCCGTCCCGGTCCACGACCTGCACCAGGAAGGAGCGCTTCGGGACCGTCGTGAGCCGGAGCGTGCGCGGCAGCCGCCCCACCCGCGCGTCGCTGGCCACCCGCCGCGCCACCAGCTCGGCCCGCGACTCCACCGCCTCCCGCAGGTTGCCCGGAACCGTCGACAGGATCAGCGTCGACGTCGTCGAGAAGACCCCGGCCGCGATCAGCGCGGCCAGCGCCGTCAGCTTCCCCCGCAGCGAGCGCGGCCGCAGGCGGCGCGCCGCGGCCGGAACGTACAAGACTCCGAGCCCACGCCGGTACCACGATGAGGGCATGAGCATCGACCTTTCCGCGGCGGCCGGCTTCATGGCCACGCACGCTCGCGTTCTGGACCGGCGCCGGTTCCAGCTACTGGTGGGAGAGACCGACGCCGCCGCCGTACTGGCGGCCCTGGACGCCTACCGCAATCCCGACGGCGGCTACGGCTGGGGCCTGGAGCCGGACCTGCGCTCCCCGGAGAGCCAGCCGGGCGCCGCCCTGCACGCGTTCGAGGTCTTCGAGGACGTCCCGGGCCCGCACGCCCGCGCGCTCTGCGACTGGCTGGACTCGGTCACGCTGCCGGACGGCGGGCTGCCGTTCGCGCTGCCGCTGACCGTCGCCGCCGGCACCGCCCCGTGGTGGGCGGGCGCCGACACGACGTCCTCGACCCTGCAGATCACCGCGATCTCCGCCGCCTCGGCGCACCGCGTACCGGACGTCGCCGGGCACCCCTGGCTCGACCGCGCCACCCGCTACTGCCTCGACGCGATCGAGGCGCTGGACGAGCGGCCGCCCGCCTACATCCTGGCGTTCGCCATACGGTTCCTGGACACCGTCCACGACGTCCACCCCGAGGCGCCCGGGCTGCTGCGGCGCCTGGCCGGGTACGTCCCGGCCGACGGCCGGATCGCGGTCGAGGGCGGCACGGAGGACGAGTTCCTGCGCCCGCTCGACCTCGCCCCGCTCCCGGGACGGCCCGCCCGCGAACTCTTCACCGAGGACGTCATCGCCGCCGACCTGGACCGGGTCGCCTCCTCCCAGCAGGCGGACGGCGGCTGGACGGTCGACTACGCCAAGATCTCCCCGGCGGGAGCCCTCGACTGGCGCGGCCACGCGACCGTGCAAGCGATCAGCCTGCTGCGCCGCAACGGCAGGGCCTGACGGCGCGACCGCGTCCCGTCACCGAAGACGGGACGCGGCCTGCGCGGCGTCACCGCCCATGGACGGTCGGACGCTCGCTGACACCGGTGTCGGAGTGCTGCTTGCGCCGCATCCCCATGAGCCCCAGCAGGCCCAGCAGGCCCGCGAGCCCCCAGAGGCCGCCGTTGCCGCCGCCGCTGTCGTCGTTGTTGTTGTCGGGCGTCTTCTGCTTCTGCGCCTGCTCCGCCACGACGACCCCCTGCTGCGCGGGTTCCGCCATCGCGGCCGCCGTCGGACCGAAGAGGACGAACAGGCCCATGCCCGCTGCCACCAGGAACTTACGCATATCTCTCTCCCCCCATATTTTCGAGCGATCCTTCCGGATTACTCGAGACGAGTTGCGATCGTTCCAGTACAACTACGGTCCGTTCCCTGAGCAGGCCCCCCATAACGGTCATTGCGCACGACTTACCAAAAACACACCCTGCTCACGACCAGTCCCCGGCAAAGCGGCACCGCGAAATGATTTCCATCGACGACCGGCCATGAAAGGACGTACAATCCCCCTCGCCTCAGAAGCCATGAGACCTCTCATCGACCCGGCGGGTGGGCGAAGACCTCGCCCGAACACCTGCCGTAGGAGACGTTCAGCGTGTCCAGCCGTCCCCACCCGCGAACCGCTGATCGATCCGCCGGCCCAGCGTCCGCCGCTGCCGCAAGACCGCTCGCCCACGCCGGACACGCACCCATTGCACCGTCACATCCACGGCGAACCGGAACCCTCCCCCGTGCCGGATCGTCCTATCGGCAGCGTTCGTGAGGACCGCTTCCGAGGAGCCGCTGTGGACGCCAACACGGTCACGGCCATCTGCGCGACCTTCATCGCCGTCATCTCCCTGGCCGTCTCCATCCAGCAGGCACGCGCCGTACGCGAGCACAACCGCCAGTCGGTCCGGCCCCTGCTGCAACTGCTGCACTCCCGGCAGCGCGGCGGCATCACCGGGATAAGGCTCGTCAACTGCGGTCTCGGCCCCGCCGTCATCACCGGGTCGGTCCTCAAGCTGGACGGCCGCCTCCTCGGAAGCTGGGACGAGCGCACCGTGAACGGCTTCCGCGAGGACCTCGTCCCCCGCCCGGGCGTGGCGACGTTCACCGAAGGCTTCGCCCTCCCGGTCGGTTACGACGAATACATCCTGTCCCTTGACGACTTCGACCCGAACGCCAACGCGGATTTCTGGAAACTCATCAGGCACCGCATCGACCTGGAAATCCACTACGAATCCCTGTACAGCGGCGAACGCTACAAGGCCATCCTCCCCAAAGCACCGCCAAGAGCGCCTGACGGCCGGCAGGCGTAGACGCGGCGATCAAGAATTCCGAGCCTGGAGCCGCACCGACTCACCGCGAGCACTCAAGGCCGGGCACCAGCGCGGCGGCGAGCTCGTGCACCGCCCCGCGCAGACGGGCGTCGCCGCCGTCCGCGGTGATCCGCCGGGCGAGGTCGCCGCCGAACGCCCCGAGCAGCACGTGCGCGAGGAACGCGGCGGCGGCACCGGGGCGCAGCTCGCCGATGAGTCCGGTGAGGTGATCGTGCCAGTAGCGGTACGCCGGGTCGTCGTACTCGCCGGACGCGCACGCCTGCTCGTGGGCCGCGATCAGTGCGATGTTCCGCGCGGCGAGCACGGCCGGCTCGTCGAGGAAGGCCAAGAACCGCGCACGGGGCGGCGCGCCGGGCCCCAGCGGCGGCGGCCCGTCCTCGATCGCCGCTGGGGCCCGGCGCCGGGGAGCGCATCGTAGCGTTCGGGGCCGGCGCCTGGGCGCAGCGGGCCGCGTTCGACACCGGCAGTGTCGCCGCCGTGCCCCCATCGCTGGACCTGGACGACGCTGCCGCCATCACCGCGCTACGGAAGCTGCGCGACACGGGCTCCATCATGGGTCGCCGGGTGCTGATCACCGGCGCGTCCGGCGGCGTCGGGCGGATGGCGGTGCAGCCGGCCCGGCTCGGCGGCGCGCACGTCATCGCCTCGGTCGGTTCCCCGAACGTGCGCGAACTCGGCGCCGACGAGATCGTCGTCGGGCTCGACGGCATCGAAACCCCGGTGGACGTGGTGCTGGACAACGTGGGCGGGCGGGCACCTCGTCACCGCCTGGAGCCTCCACGCCCCGGCGGGAGTCTGCAGAGCATCGGCTGGGTGGCCGGCGAGCCCGCCGAACTCGACGTTCGCTCCCGGCGCGGCCAGGGACCCTGCGGTCGTTCGGCGATGTGTCCCGCCCGGCCCCGACCTGGCCGTCCTGACCGACCTCGCCGCCATCACCGCCCAGATCGGCTGGCGCGACCCGTGGACCGGCCTCTCGGCCCCCGTCACCGCCCTCCTCGACAGACGCGTCCAAGGAAAAGCCATCCTGGACCTCGCCCCAACCACCCACGACATCGAGCACTGAAGATCGGCCTCCGCTCCCGCGCACATCACAACGCGCGCCAGAGGAGGAAACATGAGCCGAACACCGCCGAATCGCAGGAAACGGATGCTCACCCTCACAGAGATCGCCGAGGACCCACAAGCCCTGACGTACTCCACGAGCCTGAGCGACGGTTCACCAGCCGTGTTCCGGCCGCTCGTCCACGCCGACGCTGAACGGCTCGCCCTCTTCCTGGGCGGCCTGTCCCCGGAGTCGCGGCGGTTCAGCACGTTCGACGGGTACGACCTCGCGGCGGCGCGGGACCTGTGCGCCGCGATCGCGCGCTACGACAAGCTTCGCCTGGTACTCGAGGACACGGCCTCGGGAACGATCGCCGGCCTCTTCGAGCTCAGCCTCGCGATCACGGCCGGGGACACGGCGCGCTACCGAGCGGCGGGGGTCCACCTCACCGAGACGACCGACTGCCGCTTCGGCCCCACCCTCGCCGACGCCTACCAGGACCGCAACGTCGGGACGCTGACCTTCCCACTGCTCACGGACGTCGTACGGCGCCTCGGCAGGACGAGGATCATCCTGTGGGGCGGCGTCCTCGCCGATAACGCCCGCGCCATCCGGTTCTACGAGAAGAACGGCTTCCGACACATCGGCTCGTTCACCGGCCCCGATGGCCTCCGCTCGATGGACATGATGCGCGACCTGCACTAACGCCCTTAACGCCAAAAGGCCGGTTCCCGAGTACGGGGACCGGCCTTTGACCTGGGTGGAGCTGAGGGGATTTGAACCCCTGACCCCCTCGATGCGAACGAGGTGCGCTACCGGACTGCGCCACAGCCCCAAGGACTCCGTTAGATTAGCAAACTCCGGAGGGTGCTCGCGCACCCGTTTACTCTCCGACGGCCTTGCGGTCGTCCGCGTACTGGTCGAAGACCTCCTCCTCGGCGGGGGCGACCAGCTCGATGATCTCTGCCTTGGGCTGCTCGGCGGCGTGCCGGGCGGCCTCGGCCTCGGCCTCGGCGCGGCGGGCGGCGGCGGCGCGGGCGGCGCGTTCCTGGCGGCGGGCGATGTCCATGCCCACGGCGACGCGGAGCAGGGCGAGATGGCCCGCCAGGAGGAGGGCCGGGGGCATGGTGATCCACCACGGGGCGACGCCGGCGGCGGTGACGACGGCCGTGGTGGCCAGGAGGAGGCCCAGCCCGGAGGTACGGCGGCGGCGCCTGGCGATGACGGCGGCACGGCCCGAGCGGCGGCGCGGCGCGGGCTCCGCGGTCTCGGCGGGCGCCGGGGGCTCGGTGACCTCGTCGAGGTCCTCCTCGTGCTCCTCGGGCCTGGTGCGCGCGGTCTTGGAGTCGACGTCGCGCCGCAGCCACATGGGGACGAGGACGACGGCCCAGACGGCGACGATGGCCAGGTAAAGGACAGCACTGCTCACCGGCCCACCGCCGGGGCCAAGGGCGGGCCGACTTTCGGCGCGCGCACGTGCATTGGGAGCAGGGTCACGTCCCGCACGGTACGAGTCCGTGTCAGAGGTTGACGAGCATAAGAACCGGTGTGTCGCGAGATCGAGACCGGTGTTACTCTCCGTTTGCCCTGCCTTCTCGATCGCAGGATTCTTACCGGTGAAAGTCAGGCTCAGGGAAATGCCTGCCTGCGGTCCGCCGGCCCGCGGGCGCGCAGACCTTGCGGAACGTCCTCGACGGTCAGGGCGTAGCAGATGTGGTCACGCCAGGCGCCGTCGATGTGCAGATGGCGGCGGCGAATTCCCTCTTCCCGGAATCCGAGTTTTTCCACCACCCGGCGGCTTGCGGAGTTCTCCGGGCGAATATTGGCCTCCACCCGGTGCAGGCCGACGGTGAAGAAACAGTGGTCGACCGCCATGGCGACGGCGGTGGGGATCACGCCGCGGCCGGCGACCCGGCGGTCGACCCAGTAGCCGATCTGGGCGGACCGGGCGGAACCCCACACGATCGCGCCGATGGTCAGCTGCCCGGCGAAGTCGCCCTCGTACGTGACGACCCAGGGCAGCGCGAGGCCCTGCCGGGCCTCGCGGCGCATGGTGTGGACCATGGTGAGGTACGGGCCGAGGCCGCTGCGGAAGAGCGGCGTCTCGGGATTGGTGGGCTCCCAGGGGCGCAGCCAGTCGGCGTTGCGTACGCGCTGATCGCGCCACGCGGCAGCGTCACGGTGCCGGAGCGGGCGCAGCCCGACCGGGCCATCGGTCAGGGTGACCGGCCAACCCCGCAATCGTTCCACGGCTCCATGATTCCCTGGTAGGGCCTCCGGACGCCATCATTGTCCCCGACATTCGTCAGCGGCGGCGGGCCGCCCACTCGCGGATCTTGGCGATCCGGGCGCGGATCTCGTCGGCGGACGCCTGCGGGATCGCGGGGCCGCCGCAGGTACGGCGCAGCTCGGAGTGGATCACGCCCTGGGGCTGGCCGGTGCGGTGGTTCCAGGCGTTGACCAGGCCGTTCAGCTCCTTGCGGAGGGCGTGCAGGTCCTCGGCGGCGGTACGGTCGGCGCGCGGATCGCCGGTCTTGCGCTTGCGCTCGTTCTTGACCTGCTCGGCCTGGCGCTTGCGGAGGAGGGCGCTGACCTGGTCCGGTTCGAGGAGGCCCGGGATGCCGAGGTACTCCTCTTCCTCGGCCGAGCCGGTGGCGGCCTGCATGCCGAACTCGCCGCCGTCGTACAGGACGCGGTCGAACGTGGCGGACGCCTCGACGGTCTCGAACGGCAGCTCCTCGCCCACGTCGGGCGTGTCGCGCTCGCGGTTGGCCTCGGCGAGCAGGTCGTCGTCCAGGCCGTCCTCGCGGACGGGCCGGTCGAGGACGTGGTCGCGCTCGGTCTCCATCTCCGCGGCGTGGCTCATCAGGGTGGGCACGGACGGCAGGAACACCGAGGCGGTCTCGCCGCGCCGCCGGGCGCGGACGAAACGGCCGATGGCCTGCGCGAAGAACAGCGGCGTGCTGGTGGAGGTGGCGTAGACGCCGACGGCCAGCCGCGGGATGTCGACGCCCTCGGACACCATCCGGACCGCGACCATCCACCGGTCGTCGGTCTCGCCGAACGTCTTGATCTTCTTGGACGCGGTGGGGTCGTCGGAGAGCACGATGGTGGCGCCCTGGCCGGTCACGGCGCGCAGCATCTTGGCGTACGCGCGGGCCGCCTCGTGGTCGGTGGCGATCACCAGGCCGGCGGCGTCCGGGATCGCGCGGCGCAGCTCGGTGAGCCGGCGGTCGGCGGCGGCCAGCACCTGCTTGATCCAGTCGCCCTTGGGGTCGAGCGCGGCCCGCCACGCCTGGGACGTCTGGTCCTGGGTGAGCGGCTCGCCGAGGGTGGCGGTGATCTCGTCGCCGGCCCGGGTGCGCCAGCGCATCTCACCCGCGTACGCGAGGAAGATCACCGGCCGGACGACGCCGTCGGCGAGGGCCGGGCCGTACCCGTAGGTGTAGTCGGCGCGGCTGCGCCGGATGCCGTCCGGGCCCTCCTCGTACTGGACGAACGGGATCGGGTTGATGTCGGTCCGGAACGGCGTGCCGGACAGCGAGAGCCGCCGCGCCGCGGGCTCGAACGCCTCCCGTACGGCGTCGCCCCAGGACAGCCCGTCGCCCGCGTGGTGCACCTCGTCGAAGATGACCAGCGTCTTGCGGGACTCGGTGCGGTTGCGGTGCAGGGCCGGGCGCGCGGCGACGGTCGCGTAGGTGACGGCGATGCCGTGGAACTCCTTGCCGACCGGGCCCTGGCCGTTCTGGTACTCGGGGTCGATCCGGATCCCGACGCGGGACGCCGACTCCGCCCACTGCCGCTTGAGGTGCTCGGTCGGGCAGATCACCGTGATGGCGGCGACGATCCGGCGGTCGAGCAGTTCCCTGGCCAGGCGCAGCGCGAACGTGGTCTTGCCGGCGCCGGGGGTCGCCACGGTGAGGAAGTCGCGCGGCCCCGGAAGGCTGCCATCGCTGCCGAAGTAGGCCTCGAGCGCCTGCTGCTGCCAGGCGCGCAGGGACGAGGCCGTCCCCCAGGCGGCCCGCTCGGGGAACGCGGGGGGCATGTCCGATGCGGCGAAAGTGCTCACGGTCATCGAAGGCTACCGACCCCCACCGACAGATCGCGCCGCCGCGCCCCGATCCGGGCTCCCGCCGACGGCCCGGTACGCGGCCCAGGAGGCCCGGATACGCCGGGCCTGACCACGGGTGAACTCGCGCATGCAGGCGTCGGCGGCGTAGTTCATGAAGTTCCGCACAGGGTCCCTCCCCGGCCGGTCGCAGGTGTTCCGCGAGCGCGGGCAGCCCTCGGCCGGGCGCGCCTCGTACGGGGTGTCATCCACGCCGTCGCCCGGTGCCCGGCAGCCGTTCTCGAACGTGTGGAACAGCCCCAGCCAGTGCCCCACCTCGTGCGCCGCCGTGTGGCCCCGGTCGTAGTTGGCGAACGAGCCGCCCGGCAGCGTGCGGTGGTCGATGACGACGCCGTCGCCGGCCGGGTCGTCCGCGTACCACTGCGGGAACGTGGAGAACCCGAGCACGTCGGAACCGACGTTCGCGGTGTAGACGTTGAGCGTCCGGCGCCCTCCCTTCCGCAGTGTCGTCTTCATCTCACGCTCGTACCGGTCCGGCGCGCGGTACCAGCGGCCCCTGGACGTGCTGTCGTAGCCCGCCAGCCGGAACCGGACCCCCGTGTCGACGCCGCCCCTGCCGCCCCCGTACGCGCGGTTCAGCGTCGCGACCTGCCTCCGCGCGGCCGCCCGCGGCACCCGCCCCGCGGCGCCGTCGGTGACGACATGGAACCAGACGGGTACGACAATCCCCCGAGCCGTGCCCCGCTCCTCGTCCCGCGCCCTGCTCAGCGCCCCTGACTGCCCGTCCGGCGCACCGTTCGGCACCTCGTCCGGCTCCGCGTACAGCGTCCTGTCCAGCGCCGCCTCGTCGGCCGTCCCGTACCGGGCGGCCAGCGTCCGCCGGAGGTCTCCCAGCATCCCCGCGACGTCCAGCCGCGTCCCGCCGTGAGCCCCGTGCCGCCCCTCGGCCGCCACGCGGCGCCCGCCCGCCACGCGCCGGCCGTGCTCACCGTGGGCGCAGTGGGCGTCAGCTTCGGCTTTCCTCAGAGAAAGGGAAGCCTTTCGGTCAGGTGACACAGGATCCCTACTCACCGCTCCCGCCGTCGCACAGAAAGTGACGGACAGTGCGCACAGCAAGACCGCCAGGGTCCGGCCCATCAGTTGTTCCCCCGAGTTTCGGCACGTCGCGTTCCCGGCACCGATCGTCCCGTGACGGGCCCGGGATCGCGAGCCGCCCGGGCTCACTCGGCGTGCCGCCGCCCCCGGACGACCGCCGGCACGGAGGAAGGACCGTCACGGAGACCGACGGTCATGGAGGAAGGACGGTCATGGAGGGAGGACGGTCACGGCCGGGGACGCGTTCGCCCCCGGCCGGGCGGGCGCGGCCGGGGGCGAGCGGAGGGTCCGCTACTCGTCCTTGTCCTGCTCGTCGTCCTACTCGTCCTTGTCGCCGCCGCCCGACTGCATGGACTCGTAGATCTCCTTGCACTCGGGGCAGACGGGGTACTTCTTCGGGTCCCGGTTGGGGACCCAGACCTTGCCGCACAGCGCGATCACCGGGGTGCCCGTGACGGCACTCTCGGTGATCTTGGCCTTCTTCACGTAGTGCGCGAACCGCTCGTGGTCGCCGTCGCCGTGCGAGAGATCCGGCCGGGTGTCGCTCTCGGGAAGGATCTTGGTGCTCACGTGCCCTCCTCGCCCAGCGGCTCGGTGGCCGCGTCCGCATGGCTGCTGGTGGTCCGCCAGGCCATCGCGGTCGTCCGCGCGGCCGGCGCTCGTCGTCTGCGGGCCGCCCCGCCGCCCGCCGGTGCCGGCGCGCCGTTTCGGCCCACCCCACACCTTAGTTCAGCGCCGGGGCAGCTCTGTTCGGCGTTTCGTACCCCGCCCCGCCCCGCCCGGAGAGCGGTCAGTTGAGCGTGGGGTCCTCGGGGAACGTGGAGACGAACGCGAGATCGCCGCCCTGCCGGCGCAGGACCTCCTGCCAGAGGCGCTCGGGATCGCCGGCGAACACGTCGCCGGCCTCGGCCGGGACGAGGTACCAGGCGCCCTCCTCGACCTCGGCGTGCAGCTGGCCGGCGGACCAGCCCGCGTATCCGGCGAAGACGCGCAGCTGGAGCAGCTCCGGGGCGAGCAGGGCGGGCGGGGCGTCCAGGTCGACCAGGCCGACCCGGGAGACCTCGGAGCCGCCGTCGAGGGCGCGCCAGCCGAGCGGCTCGTCCTCGCCGGGGAGCCGGGCCAGGGCGAGGGCGTTGTCGAGCGCGACCGGGCCGCCCTGGAAGACGACGGGCGGGCCGGTCGCCAGCTCGGCCCACGGCGGCAGGACGCGGTCGACGGGCACCTCGGTCGGCCGGTTGAGGACAACTCCGAGCGTTCCGCCTTCGAAGTCGTGTTCCACCACCAGGACGACACTCCGCCTGAAGTTGGGATCTTCCAGCTGGGGGCTCGCGACCAGCAGGAGCCCCACCCTGATGCCGTCTTCCATGGGTTCCATGATGCGTTGCCGGGAGCCCCGGCGGCACGTCCCCCCAGTCGTTAGCCTGTTATGCGTTCCAAATCTTCGGGGATACAAGCACAATACGGGTCCGGGTCAATAATGATCTAGGTAGCGGCCGTGCGCGGGTGCGGACCGGCGGGCGGTGAGCCGGGAGGAACGCGATGCAGTTGCCCAGGGTCGTCATCGCCGCCGTCTTCTTCGTCATCGGGGCGCTGATCGCCGTGCCCGCGCTGGCGAACGCGATGTCGTCACCGGACGAGACCCCGAACGAGGCGCGGACCACGGCCAGTGGCAGCCCGACCGCCTCGCCGTCCAAGAGCCCGTCGAAGAGCCCGTCGCCGTCCGGGAGCCCGAGCGCGACGCCCGCGCTGCCGCTGCGGGTGACGATCGGGGCGGTGGAGTGCCCGTCCCGGCAGGTGCGGATCACGATCCGCAACACCGGGCCGCAGAACGCCGACTACGCCATCGAGAGGAACGACGGCAGCGAGGCCGTGCCGGGCCGGATCGGCGCCGGGGCGTCCCGGACGAGCACCGTGCAGTTGCGCGAGGACCGCCGTACCCGCATCCAGGTGACGTACCGCAACCAGCCGGTCGAGACGAAGACCGTCACCGCGAACTGCCGCAGGGCCGAGGCGGCGCCCGCGCCGACCGACTCCCCCGAGGACGAGCTGCCGCGCACCGGCCCGGACTCGGCGCTGTGGGCCCGCGCCGCGACCGGCGGCGCCGCGATGATCACGGGCCTGATCATCCTCTGGTACGGCGGGATCTGGCCGCGTCGCCGCGAGCAGGTCTTCGCGAAGAGGAAGTGACCGCCGGACCCCGCCCGGAGCGGGGCCCGGGCCCGGACCAGGACCCGTCAGATCTCGGTGCGGGGCCGCCCGCCGGCGGCCTCGCGGACGGCGCCCGCGACCCGCGGGCTCACGTCGGCGTGGAACACGCTCGGGATGATGTAGTTGGGGCCCAGCTCGTCGGGCGTCACGACCTCGGCCAGCGCCTGCGCGGCGGCCAGGAGCATCGGCTGGGTCACCTCGGTCGCCTGGGCGTCCAGCAGGCCGCGGAAGACGCCGGGGAACGCCAGCACGTTGTTGATCTGGTTGGGGTAGTCGCTGCGGCCGGTGGCGACGACGGCGGCGTGCTCGCGGGCCTCGTCGGGCGACACCTCGGGCTCGGGGTTGGCGAGCGCGAACACGATCGCGTCGTCCCTCATCGTCGCGATGTCGGCGCCCTGGAGGATGCCGGGCGCGGAGACGCCGATGAACACGTCGGCGTCCTTGACCGCGCCGCGCAGGTCGCCCGCGTAGCCGTCGGCGTTGGTGTTGTCGGCGATCCAGCGCAGCGAGTCGTCGAGGTCGTCGCGGCCCTTGTGGACCGCTCCCTTGTAGTCGCAGACGATGAGGTCGCGGGCGCCCGCGTGCATGAGCAGCCGCAGGATCGCGGTGCCGGCCGCGCCGGCGCCCGCCATCGCGATGCGGACCGCTCCGATCTCCTTGCCGACGACGCGCAGCGCGTTGGTCAGCGCGGCGAGCACGCAGATCGCGGTGCCGTGCTGGTCGTCGTGGAAGACCGGGATGTCCAGCAGCTCGCGCAGCCGCGCCTCGACCTCGAAGCAGCGCGGCGCGGAGATGTCCTCCAGGTTGATCCCGCCGAACGTGGGGGCGAGGATCTGCACGGTACGGACGATCTCGTCGGTGTCCTGGGTGTCCAGGCAGATCGGCCAGGCGTCGATGCCGGCGAACCGCTTGAACAGGGCCGCCTTGCCCTCCATGACCGGCAGCGCGGCCTCCGGGCCGATGTTGCCGAGGCCGAGGACGGCGGAGCCGTCGGTGACCACCGCGACGCTGTTGCGCTTGACGGTCAGCCGGCGGACGTCCTCGGGGTTGCGGGCGATGGCCAGCGAGACGCGGGCGACGCCGGGCGTGTACGCCATGGACAGCTCGTCACGGGTACGCAGCGGCACCTTCGACTGCATCTCGATCTTGCCGCCGAGGTGCATGAGGAACGTCCGGTCGCTGACCTTGTGGATCCGGACGGCGTCGATCTTCTCCAGCGCGGCGGCGATCGACTCGGCGTGCTCGGTGTCGCGGGTGGCGATCGTGACGTCGATGCGCAGCGTCTCGTGCCCGGCCGTGTTGACGTCGAGCGCGGTGACGATGCCGCCGGCGTTCTCGACCACGTGGGTGATCTGGCTGACGGCCTTGCCGCCGGCCGGAACCTCCAGGCGGACGGTGATGGAGTACGACACGCTGGGCACGCTGGCCACGACTTGCTCCCTCTGCTCCCGGGTACGTCCTTGTCCCGCCTGCATCGTCCCACGTGGGGCCGGTGCGCCGGTGCGGCCGGCGCCCGGCTCCACCGCCGGCTCAGACCGCCCGGGCCGCGGTCGTGATCAGCTCAACGGCGGCGGGCTCGGGGAGCCTCGTGGTGTCGATCACGAGGTGGTAGAGCCGTGGATCGGCGGGATCGGCCCCGTAGAAATGCTTCACGTAGGCCGCTCGGGCGCGGTCATTGTCATCGAGCATACGCTCAACATCGCGCTGGGACGTCCCGCTCACCGGGATCTCGCCCGTTCCGTGCCCCGGCCGGTCGCCCGTTCCGGCGGCCGGCTCGGGGTCGGCGCCGGCGAGCGCGCGGGCCAGCCGGCGGCCGCGCGGGCCGTCCAGCCGTACGTGCAGGGCATCGGGCCGGTCGGCGAGCAGGACGGCGCCGGCGCGGCCCAGGATGACCCCGCCGTCGCCGTCGGCGGCGCGGCCGATGATCCGCTCGGTGTGGGCGACGAACTCCTCCTCCGGGACGAGGGTCCGGTCGGGGAGGTAGACGTCCATGCCGCCCAGCGAGACGGTCGGCAGCCGCGCGGCGCCGGCGAGGATGCGGCCGAGCCCGCTCTCGGCGCGGCCGTCGTGCGCGAGCGCCTCTTCGAGCGTGCAGCCGATCTCCGCCGCGACGGTGGCCGGGATCGCGCGGTCCACGAAGGGCAGCCCGAGCCGGCCGGCGACGGCGGGGCCGATGGAGCTCCCGCCCGCGCCGTACGTGGCGGAGATCGTCACGACGCGTGCGCTCACACCGCCATCATGCCCGTTTTCTGGCTAGAAGAGCGCTGACTGGAGGCCGCGACGCGCCTTGCCGACCCGCGGGTCCTCGGCGGGCAGCACCTCGAACAGGGCGAGCAGGTGCTTGCGGGCGGCGTCGCGGTCGTCCCCGGCGGTACGGCGGACGGCGCCGACCAGCCGGTCGAAGGCGGCCTCGATCCGGCCGGACACCAGCTCGACGTCGGCGGCCTGGATCTGCGCCTGGACGTCGCCGGGCTCGGCGTCGGCCCTGGTCATCACCTGCTGCGCGTCCAGCGTCCGGACCCGCAGGCTCAGCTCCACGAGCGCGATGCCGCGCTTGGCCTCGGTGTCGGCCGGGTTCTTGTCGAGGATCCGCTGGAACGCGGCCTTGGCGCCGTCGAGGTCGCCGCGCTGCAGCGCCTCCTCGGCCTCGGCGTACACGGGGTCGGCCGGCGGCTGCTGCGGCCCGCCGGGCTCGCCGCCGGGGCCGGGAGCGGCGGCGCCCTCGGGCATGATGCCCTCCTGCACCAGCGCGGCCATCAGCTGGTCGAGCGCCTGCCGCACCTGCGGCTCGGGGGCGGCGCCGTTCAGGAACGGCATCATCTGGCCGCCGACGACCATCGCGACGAACGGGATGCCGCGCACGCCCATCTGCTGCATGTACTGCGCGAGCGCCGGGTTCGCGTCGATGTCGATCTTGGCGAGGATCCACGCGCCGGCGGCCTCGTTCGCCAGCTTCTCCAGGATGGGGCCGAGTTGCTTGCAGGGCCCGCACCACTCGGCCCAGAAGTCGACCAGCACCGGAACGGTGCGCGAGCGCTCCACCACGTCGGTGTTGAAGGTCTGGTCGGTGACGTCGATGACGTACTGGCCGCCCCCGGCCGCGCCACCTGCCCCGTCGCCGGCCGGACCGGCCGCGCCGGCGGCCTCCGCGCGCGCCTGGCGCTCCTGCTGCTTCTTGGCGGCTGCCTGGCGGGCTCCCAGGTCAATGGCCCCGTGCAACGAAAAGTCCCGAGAAGGCATGGGTCCATCCTGCCGCATGAACCGGCCGGACGGTGCGCGCGTCCGCTCGCAGCGGAGCGCGGCGCCGTCCGGGACCTCGCCGTACGGGCGCGGCGCACCGTTCCGCCCGGCCCGTTCGAGGGTGTGCCGACAGAGCCGGAATAAGACACATAATTCGCCCGACCCGTGGGCGGGCAAAGAATCCGGCCGCCGCGTCGGGTAAGGAGAAAGAAGGCTGACAGCAATCGCCAAGGCTGGTTATAGTCACGATGTCGATGCAAGGTGCGACGGCTAATAGAGGCTCGCCGCCGGGGCTCCCCGAGAGGCCCGGAATCGAGCGGAAAAGCGCCGCGGCGGGGGGAAAGGCCGCCGGTGCTCCTCTCGGGTCGCCCGCAATCGCATGACGGAACAACGGGGGGTGTGAATGATCGCGGATCATTCCGCGATCGTGGCCCGAGGGATGGGTGTCCGCCGCGGGGGGCGGTGGCTCCTGCGCCCGGTGGCCTTCGGTATCGCCGAGGGCGTGGTCGGCCTGGCCGGTCCACCAGGTGTCGGTAAATCCACTCTATTGGCTACGTTCGCGACATTGCGCCGGCCGCACAGCGGGCGCCTCGACATACTCGGCCACGACACCGGCGATACCCGCGGACGGCGCGCCGTGCGATCGAGGATCGGATTCCTGCCGGGCCGATTCCGCTGGTCCAGGAACATGACGGCGGAGGAACTGGTCGCCTATTCGGCCTATTACAAGAAGGTACGCGCACCCGCGGCGCGGGACGTGCTGAAACGTTTCGGAATCGCCGACGACTCGCGTACCGAGCTGGCCCTTCTGCCGTCCGACGTCCGGCTGCGCGCCGGTCTCGCGGCGGCCTGCGTGCACGAGCCCGAACTCGTCGTCCTCGACGATCCGCTGGAGGAACTTTACGCGGGCCGCGGCACCGCCGACGAGGCCGCGATCGCCGAGCTGATCCCGCTGATCGGCGCGCTGGCGCCCACGGTGGTCGTCTCGGCGGCCCGCCCCGAGCAGCTGGCCCCCTGGTGCCGGCACGTCCTCACGCTCGCCCGCGGCCGGCTGACCCAGTACGAGCCCCGCCCCACCGCACCGGCCACCGTGCCCACCGGCACGGCGCAGCTGCTCGCCGCCGCCGGCGCCCGCCCGCGCCCTGACGCCGGACGCACCGGCCTCGCAGGAGCGGCCGGGCCGCGCGGCGTGGCGGGAGGACCGAGGGGGGCCGCGCCGCCGTCCGGACGGGCGGGCGCGCCGATGTTCCCCGCGTTCCGGGCCGCGCTGCCGTTCCGGCCGCCCCGGCTCGGCGCCGGCCGGCCCGCGGGGAGCGGCGCCGGTGTCTGAGCTGGGACGGGTGCTCCGGCTCGACGCCCGCCGGGCGGCCCTGCTGATCGCGGTGCCGCTGCTGACGGGGATCGGGATCGTCACCGCCTGGCTGTCGCTGGTCCCCGGCGTCGCGTACTGGGACAACTCCACCGTCACCCTGATCGGCTCCGTCCGGCTGCTCGGTCCCGTCGCCGCCGGCGTGGCCGCCTGGGCCGCCGTGCGCGAGCGCGGCCTGGACTACCTCCGCGACCTGTCCCCCCGCTCCCCGGCCACCGGGGCGCTGCTCGACATGGCGCTGCTCGCCGCCGCGGCGATGATCGCGTACGGGACGGTCACCGCGGTCGTGACCGTGGAGACGGCGCTGCGGCAGGCGGCGGGCCGTCCCAGCGCGCTGGGCATGCTCGCCGGCGCCGCGGCGCTGCTCCTGCACGTGGCGGCCGGCTACCTCGCCGGCCGGCTGGTGCCGCGCCCGGTCACCGCGGTGGCCGTCCTGGCGCTGGCGGGGGCGTGGGCGGCGCTGCGCGTCCCCGGCGCCTCCTGGTGGAGCCTGCTCCCCCCGGCGGCGCTGGAAGAGGTGGAGCTGTTCACGGCGCTGCGCGCCCGGGTGCTGGCCGACCAGGTCCTGTGGGCGGCCGCCGGTACGGCGGCGCTCGTCCTGGCGTACGTCGCGGGCACGGCCCGGCGCGCGGCCCTGGCCGTACCCCTGGCCCTCGCGCTCGCGGCCACCGGCGTCGCGACCGCGCGGCTGCACGCGTCCGGCGGCGACGCGGCCGCGCCCGCCCCCGCCCGGCCGGCGTGCCGCCACTGGCCGCTGCAGATCTGCGTCCATCCGGCGCTGCGCTCCGCGCTGCCCGCGCTCATGACGGCGGTGACGCCGCTGGCGACGCGGCTGAGCGGCACCCCCGGCGAGTTCACCCGGGTCGTCCAGCGGCCCGCGGCCGAGCCGGCGACGGTCGCGGGCGGCACGGCGTCCATCCACCTCGACGACGCCCTGGCCCCCGGGTACGAGCTGCGCGCCGTCCAGCAGATCAAGGACGCGCTCGCCGACCCCCGCGCCTGCGCCGTCCCCCGCCATCCCGGTTACCGCGGCCTGGTGGACGCCTGGCTCCTCGGCCACCGCCCTCCGCAGATCGCCGACGCCACGGCGGCACGCCGCTTCGCGTCCTGGGACGAGGAGCGCCGCCGCTCGTGGCTGCGTTCCAACTTCGCGCAGTACCGCCGCTGCGACCTGGGCCCGGGCGACTTCAGGCCGCCCCGCAAGCCCCCTTCACGCGCGACGAACGCGAGCGGGCCCTCAAAACGTTGACTCGTGGCGTGTCCCCCACCGCCGGCCGGGCGAAGGGGCGGACACGCCACGAGTCGACGTGGTGTCCCCTGCATGGCCGCGGCGAGACCCCCCAGACCCGCCACGGCCATGCAGAGCTTCAGGCCGAGGCGCCCTGCGGGCGCTCGGCCGGCTTGATCCAGTGGCGCTCCACGAAGAAGGGGGCCACCGGCAGCACGGAAGCGATCAGCGCGAGCAGCGTTCGCTTCATGTCCCACCCCAGCGTCTCCCGCGCGCCCACGGCCAGCCCCACGTAGGCCAGGAACAGCACCCCGTGTACGGCACCGGTGATCGACACCGCCACCGGCATGTCGCCGATGTACTTCATCGGCATCGCGACCAGCAGCAGCAGGAGGAACGAGGCCGCCTCGGCGATCGAGACGATCCGGAATGCACGAACGATGTCCACGCCTAGCCAACGTACCGGCCGCCGGCAGTGTTTCGAACACACGTATGGCCCTGCTCACATCGGCCTCCCTACCGGAACCGCCCGGTAAGGTGACCCGCCCGGAACGCCGGGAATGCCGTAACGCATGGCACGTACCGCGCAAGAGAAAGCCGAGACCTCCACCCCCCGCAAGCGCGGCCTCCGGACCCTCGTCCTGGCGATCGTCGTCGCGGTCGCGGTCGTGATCGCGGGGCAGCAGCTGCTCCGGATGCTGCCCGGCCGGCTCAACCCGTTCGCCGAGGAGACCAAGGACCGCAGCGGCCCCGCGCTGCTCCAGTCCATCCGCGACCTCGCCCGCTTCGAGTCCGCCAGCGGCAACTTCCAGGTGATCGTGGACCTGGAGAAGGACGCGAAGTTCCTGCCGAGCTCGGTACGCGGCACGCGCACCCTGTTCGTCGGGAACGGCTCGGTGGACGCGTACGTGGACTTCTCCAAGCTGGGCTCGGGCGCCGTCACCGTGAACGCCGACCGGACGGCCGCGACCGTACGCCTCCCCCGCGCACAACTGGAGCCGACCAACCTCGACTCCAAGCGCAGCTACGTCTTCTCCACCCAGCGCGGCCTGACCAACCGCCTCGGCGACTTCTTCAGCAGCAACCCCAACAACCAGCAGCAGCTCTACGTCCTGGCGAGCCAGAAGATCCAGACCGCCGCCGCCGAGAGCGGCCTGCAGAACCGCGCCGACCAGAACGCCAGGACGATGCTCCACAACATGCTGAAGGCCCTCGGCTTCAGAACCGTGACCATCCAGCCCGCGTCCCAATAGACCGGAACGCGACCACCCCGGCCCCGACCTCAGCCGCGTTCCGACCCCGCCCTAAACGCGAATGAGCAGAGCATCGCCCTGGCCGCCGCCGCCGCAGAGGCCGGCGGCGCCGGTGCCGCCGCCGCGGCGCTTCAGCTCGTACGCCAGGTGCAGGACGATCCGGGTGCCGGACATGCCGACCGGGTGGCCGAGGGCGATGGCGCCGCCGTTGACGTTGACCTTGTCGGGGCCGACGCCGAGGTCGCGCATCGACTGGATGCCGACCGAGGCGAACGCCTCGTTGATCTCGACGAGGTCGAGGTCGGCGGCCGTGAGGCCCTCCTTGCCGAGGGCGTGCGCGATGGCGTTGGACGGCTGGGACTGGAGCGAGTTGTCGGGGCCGGCGACGCTGCCGTGGGCGCCGATCTCGGCGAGCCAGGTCAGCCCGAGCTCCTCCGCCTTGGCCTTGGACATCACCACGACGGCGGCGGCGCCGTCGGAGATCTGCGAGGACGAGCCGGCGGTGATGGTGCCGTCCTTGCTGAACGCCGGGCGCAGCCGGCCCAGGGACTCGGTGGTGGTGTCGCCCCGCACGCCCTCGTCGGCGGCGAAGACGACCGGCTCGCCGCGGCGCTGCGGGATGCTCACCGGCGCGATCTCCTCGTCGAACACGCCGTTCTTGGCGGCCGCGGCGGCGCGCTGGTGGGAGCGGGCGGAGAACTCGTCCTGCTCGGCGCGGGTGATGCCGAGCCGCGCGTTGTACCCCTCGGTGGACTCGCCCATGGAGACCTGGTCGAACGCGTCGGTCAGCGCGTCGTACGCCATGTGGTCGAGCACCTCGATCGCCCCGTACTTGTAGCCGGACCGCGACTTGGGCATCAGGTGCGGGGCCTGGGTCATGGACTCCATGCCGCCGGCCACGACGACGTCGACCTCGCCGGCCCGGATCAGCTGGTCGGCCATCGCGATGGCGTTCAGGCCGGACAGGCAGACCTTGTTGATGGTGATCGACGGGACGCTCATCGGGATGCCCGCCTTGACCGCGGCCTGGCGGGACGGGAGCTGCCCGGCGCCGGCCTGGAGCACCTGCCCCATGATCACGTACTGCACCTGGTCGCCGGTCACGCCGGCCCGCTCCAGCGCGGCCTTGATGGCGTGCGCGCCGAGGTCCGCGGCGGAGAAGTCCTTCAGCGAGCCGAGGAGGCGGCCGATCGGGGTGCGCGCTCCGGCGACGATCACGGACTGTGCGGTCATGAGGGGCCTCCACAAAGGTTCGGCGGCGACGTTTGCCACGATACCCAGAGCGACCGAACGGGATTTCGGGCGCCCCGCCCCCGGCCGGGCCCCGGCCACCCGCCGTCCCACCTGGAGGAGCACCCATGCTGACCCGCATCGACCACATCGGGATCGCCTGCCACGACCTGGAGGCGACCGTGGAGTTCTACCGGGAGACGTACGGCTTCACCGACGCGCACTTCGAGGTGAACGAGGAGCAGGGCGTCCGCGAGGCGATGCTGAAGATCAACGCGACCGGGGACGGCGCGGCGAGCTACATCCAGCTGATCCAGCCCATCCGGGACGACTCCACCGTCGCCAAGTGGCTGGAGAAGAACGGCGAGGGCGTGCATCACATCGCGTTCGGCACGGACGGGGACGTCCAGGACGAGGCCGACGGTATCGCGGGCAAGGGCGTCCGGGTGCTGTACAACGCGCCGCGCCGGGGCTCGATGGGGTCGCGGATCACGTTCCTGCACCCGAAGGACTGCCACGGCGTGCTCACGGAGCTCGTCCAGAAGGCCCGGGACTGACCCGGTACGGGCGTCCGGGCGCCGCGCCCCGCACCGGCCGGGCACGCCGTCGCGTGTCCGGTTTCGGGGCTTTCACCGGCGGTGATGATCAGACTTGCGGGGACACGTCGGGAAACCCGCGGATCGTGACGTGTTCGATATCACAACGGCGAGTACGGGGCTGCGAGCGCCAGTGTGTAGCGATTCAGGCACGTTTGGTGCTTTTCCGAGGCGCACCCCCGGGTAGCTGGGACGTCATGGGCAACCACACAAAAGGGACAAAGTACGCAGCGCGTCAAGATGAGCCCCCAACACGGCAGCACCCGGAGTACGCTTCTGTCGCCGGAAGAGGTCTGGGGCACTGCGCCAATTCAGCCAGGCGATCAACCGGTCCCCGGAACCACCCGTAGCCCCGTCACATCAGGATTGAGCCACATGCAGTCCGACATCGACGCCCAGCTCAGCAACTTCTTCGAAGACACGCCCCCACGCGAGTTCGACGTGGTGCTTCGCGGCTACGACCGGCACCAGGTCGACGAGCACATCAAACAGCTCGACAACGAGGTCCGGCAGGCCCGCGAGTCCACCGGCGCCCTGCAGCGTGAGCTGTCGGACGCGCATCGCCAGCTGCAGGAGCAGGAACGCCCGACCTACTCCGGTCTCGGCGCCCGCATCGAGCAGCTGCTGCGACTCGCGGAGGAGCAGGCCACCGAACTCGTCCAGGCCGCCCGGTCGGAGGCCAACGAGATCAAGGCCGCGGCCAAGGTCGACGCGGCCGAGCTGCGCGCCACGGCCGAGAACGACGCCTCCGAGCTGCGCGCCACCGCGCAGCGTGAGGGCGACGAGATGCGCAACGCGGCCGAGCGCGAGGCCGAGGACGTCCGCACCTCCGCCCGCCGCGAGGCCGACGAGCTGACCTCGACGACCGAGCGCGAGGTCGCCAAGCTGCGCGCCACCGCCGACCACGAGGTCGCCGAGAAGCGCGCCAGCGCCGAGCGTGAGATCGCCAAGCTGCGCACCACGACCGAGCGCGAGGTCGCCCAGCTGCGCGCGTCCACCAAGCGCGAGCGCGACGAGATCCTCACCACGGCCAAGCGGCAGGCCGACGAGATGCGCGCGCAGGCCCAGCGCATCCTGGAGGAGAGCGAGGCCCAGCGCGCCCAGGCCGAGGCCGAGTTCGAGATCCAGCTGGCCGCCCGCCGCGAGGAGGCCGACCGGCAGGACGCCGAGCGGCACGCCAACGCGCAGCAGGCCACCCAGAAGCTGGTCGCCGAGGCCGAGCAGCGCGCCGCGTCCGCCGAGCAGCGGGCGGCCAAGGCCACCCAGCAGGCCGAGCAGACCCGCCGCGAGGCGGACTCGCACGCCAAGCAGCTGATGGCCAACGCGCGCAAGAACAGCGACAACGTCATCGCCGAGGCCAAGTCGCAGGCCGAGCAGCTGCTCGCCGAGACCAAGGCCGAGGCCGACCGCGTCCGCACCGCCGCGCAGCGCCAGGTGGACGAGCTCACGCGCCAGCGCGACAGCATCACCAGCCACCTCAACCAGCTGCGCCAGCTCATCGGCGGCGTGGCCCCGTCCATGGGCGGCGCCGACGAGATCGCCGCGCCGCCGGAGAAGCCCGCGATCTCCTCGCCGGAGCCCAAGCCCGCGCCCGCGCCGGCCGCTCCGGCCCAGGCCAAGCAACCGGCCGCCAAGGCCGCCCCGGCCAAGGGGACGCAGGCCAAGAAGTCCGACGAGGACGACGAGGACTGGTGGCAGGAGTAGGGCGCCGGTAAGGCGGGGGTGGGCCGGACCGGCTGACACGCCCGGCTCTTCCGGACGCGGAGCGAAAAGCCTGGAGGTGGGAAACTACCTCTAGGCTTTTCCGCGTCTGAACCGGTATCGCGCAGGCCGTCCCTCCCGGCACGGCCGGCTCCCGCGCGGACGGCCGGACGGAGAACGAGGAGAGTGCCGTGTCAGAAGACGTCCCCCCGAAGAACCGGCCTCCCCTGCCCGAGGACGCCTGCGACGACACCGGCGCCCCAGGAGAGGCCGCGGGACCCGCGGAGACCAGGGAGACCGGCGCGACCGGGGAGGCCGGGGAGGCCGGGCGCGCACCGGACGCCTCCGTACCGGCCCCGGCGCCGCCGGCCGACGACGAGCCCGCCGGATCCGACGGCCCGCCGGAGCCCGCCGAGCCCGCGCAGGCGGCGGCGCCCGCCGAGTCGGGCGGATCGGTACGGCTCGGCGACGTGGCCTCGGTCGACGACGGCGACGGGGCCGGAGCCGGAGTCGGCGACGGGACCCTGCGGAAGGTCCCGGCGGCCGACGACGACGGCGAGGCCGTGACCAAGGGCGGCCCCGGGCCGGAACGGGCGCTCCCCGTGCCCGCGGGGACGGCGGCGGCCGCCGCGACCCCGGACCCGGCGCTCGACATCGAGCAGCGCAAGCGCGAGGCGGGCGTCGACCAGCGGTTCCCGTTCGGGCGGCCCGGCCGGCCGCTCGGGCAGGCGCACCCGTTCGTGTTCGGCTTCACCGCCGCGCTGGGCGTGATGACCGCCTACATCCTGGTCCGGGCCGCCGCCAGCGCGCAGTCCGTGATCATCATGCTGGTCGTGGCGATGTTCCTGGCGGTCGGGCTCAACCCGGCCGTGGAGCGGTTCAAGCGGTTCGGGCTGTCGCGCGGCTGGTCGGTGGCCGTGGTGTTCATCTGCGTGCTGCTGTTCTTCTCCGGGTTCGTGGCCTCGCTCGTCCCGCCGCTGACCGACCAGGTCTCGGCGCTGACCAAGAACGTCCCGCTCTACATCGAGCAGCTCCAGAACAACCCGAAGATCGCCGAGTGGGACCAGCGCTACAAGCTGCTGGAGCAGGCGCAGAAGAAGATCAACGACCCGGACTTCCAGGAGATGCTGGCGACCCGGGCGTACGAGGTCGGCCGGCAGGCGGTGAGCGGGACCGTCCAGTCGCTGACGATCCTCATCCTGACGCTGTACTTCCTCGGCTCGCTGCCGCAGATCAAGACGTTCGCGTACCAGCTCGCGCCGCGCACGCGGCGCGCCCGGGTGGCGCTGCTCGGCGACGAGATCCTGGACCGGATCGGCGGGTACGTCGCCGGCCAGTTCACGATCGCGTTCATCGCGGGGCTCGCCAGCTACATCTTCCTGGAGATCCTCGGCCTCCCGTACGCGCTGGCGCTGTCGCTCATCGTGGCGGTGACCGCGCTGATCCCGCTGATCGGCGCGACCATCGGGGCGGTGGTCGTGACGCTGGTGGCGTTCCTGAACGGGCTCCCCGAGGGCATCGCCAGCATCGTGTTCTACGTGATCTACCAGCAGGTCGAGAACTACCTGGTCTATCCGCGGATCATGAAGCGGACGGTGGACGTGCAGCCGGCCGTGACGATCGTGGCCGCGCTGGTCGGGGCCGCGCTGCTGGGCGTGATCGGGGCGCTGCTGGCGATCCCGACGGCCGCCGCGATCTCGCTGGTGATCCGCGAGGTGTTCCTGCCCCGGCAGGAGTCGCTGTAGCCCCGGGAGCCCTGTAGCCGCGGGAGTCGCCGTGGCTACTGGGAGGCGCGCGACAGGGCCCCGGCGAACTCCGACACCGCCTGGTTGAACAGGTCGGGCTGCTCGACGGCGCACAGGTGCCCGGCGCGCGGGATGACCGTCAGCTCGGCGTTCGGCATGACGTCGGCCATCGCGCGGGCGTCGTCCTCGGTGCTGACGGCGTCCTCGGAGCCGACCATGACCAGCGCGGGGACCTTCAGCCCGCGCAGCGTCTCGAAGGAGGGTTCCCGCGCGGCCATCGCGCGCAGCGCCCACGCCGCGGCCGGGGGCGGGGTGGACTGGACGAGCCCGCGCACCCGGCCGTACACCAGCGCCCGCTGCCGGAGCGTGGTGGGCCCGACCAGGTGCGGCAGCACCTCGTCCAGGAGGACGCTCACGTCGCCGTCGCGGTCGATGGTCTCGGCCTGGCGGAGCCGGGCGAGCCGGACGGTGTCGGTGTCCTCGGCGGCCTTGGTGTCGGCCAGGACCAGGCCGAGGACCAGGTCGGGGTGGCGGCGGCACAGCGCCATCGCCACGTACCCGCCCATGGACAGCCCGCCGACGACCGCCCGCGCGACGCCGAGCCGCCGGAACATCCGGGCGACGTCGTCGGCCATGAGCTCCACCGACGGCTCGTCCGCGCCGAGCAGCGAGCCGCCGAAGCCGCGCAGGTCGGGCGTGATCACGCGGAACCGGCCGGCGAGCCCCTCGCGCTGCCCGAGCCACATGGCCGAGGACAGGGGGAACGCGTGCAGGAGAACGAGCGGCGTGCCGGCCCCGATGTCCCTCGCGTACAGCTGCACGGTCATGGCGCAATCGTTACCCGCGAGCGCGTCCGGGGAGAGAGGAGTGGCCGTGATCGGTCGCGCGGGTTTACTTGCCCGGTTCGTCCCATTCGGTGGGAAGTGGGAAGGAGCCTGGGGCGACCCGCTTGACGATCTCGTTCAGCACGATCCGGACGTACGGCTCGCCGACCCACAGGTGCTTGGCGCCGTCCACGGCGACCACCTCGGCCCGCGGGATCCGCTTGAACCGCTCGCGGGCCTCGGCCGGGCGCAGGTAGTCGTCGAACTCCGGGACCAGCGCGACCACGGGACGCCCGTCCTCGCCCCAGGCGTCCAGGTCGGCGTCGCCGGCGCGGTGCAGCGGCGGGGACAGCAGGATCGCGCCCTCCACCAGCGGGTCGCGGCCCCACTTGAGCGCCAGCTCGGTCCCGAACGACCAGCCGAGCAGCCACGGGTGCGGGAGGTCGTTGAACTCGGCGTACTCGATCGCCGCGGCGACGTCGAACCGCTCGGTCTCGCCGCCGCCGAACTCGCCCTGGCTCGTCCCGTGGACGGACGTCGTGCCGCGGGTGTTGAAGCGCAGCACCGCCACGTCCGCCAGCGCGGGCAGCCGGAACGACGCCTTGCGCAGCACGTGGCTGTCCATCATGCCCTCGGCCGTCGGCAGCGGATGCAGGCAGACGAGCGTGGCCACCGGGGGACGCTCGGCCGGCAGCGCCAGCTCACCGATCAGCTCCAGCCCGTCGGCGGTGTGCAGCGTGATCGCCTCCCGCCGGGCCGGCAGGACCGTGCTCGCCCGGATCTCACCCATCGGTCTCCTCATCTCGGCTGATCTCGGCTGGTCTGGCGGGACTCAGTAGCGCGGCGCGTTCCGGGAGCGGAGCGTGCGCGGGGCGCGCCGCTCGCGGGCCTGCCAGCAGGGGCGGTGCCAGTGCCGCCGGTCGTCGGCGTCGCCGCGCCCGTCCGCGGGCCACGCCACCACGTGCCCCACGCCGGGCGGGATCAGCTGGTCGCAGCCCGGGCAGCGGTACGGCTTGGCGGCGTTCGACCCGGGGACCATCCGGACGTTCCAGTCCCCGTCGGCGCCCTCCTCGGTGCGCTGCGACCACGCCGGACCGCCGCCGGACGGGCGCGGGCCCGTTCCGGCACGGCGGTTCTTGCGCGGGCTCATGGCGTCCAGGATATGGGCGCGTGCACGGCGTCCCGCCCCTCAGCGGAGGGGACGGCGGGCGGCGGCGTGCTCCTCCAGCAGCGGCGCCGGCGCCAGCGCGGGCTCGCGCGTCTCGGCGTACAGGGCCCGCAGGACGGTCACCGCGCGGTCCGGCCCGAGCCGGTCGAGATCGGCGATCGGACCGGTCGGGTAGCCGCAGCCGAGCGTCATGGCGGCGTCGATCGGGTCGGCGGCGGCGTAGCCCGCGCCGAGCATGGCGGCGGCGTCGTTCAGGTACGGGAAGCGCAGCGCGTCCACGATGAACCCGGCGCGGTCGCGGCAGCGGACCGGGGTGAGGCCGAGCGCGGACACCAGCGCGGCGGCCCGCTCGGCGACGCCCTCGCCGGTCGCGACGGTCGCGGCGATCTCCACCACGGGAGCGCCCGCCTCGGGCAGGTGCAGGCCGACGGCGTCGGCGGGACGGCCGGTGGCCATCGCCCGCCCGATCACCGGCCCGGGCGTGCCCGCGACGGCCAGGACGGCGTCCGGCCCGGCCGCGACCTCGCCCGCGTCCGGGCCGAGGACGACCAGGTCGCAGCCCGCCGGGTCGGCGCCGGCGGTCACGTGCGCGGCGGCGGCCTCGTCCAGCGGGTCCCCGGCGTACCGGATCTCGCCGCCCTTCGCCGCCAGCGCCGTGATGAGCGCGCCCGCCGCGGCGGCGTCCAGCCCGAGCACGCCGACGCTCGGCACGGGCGCCGTCACCGCGCCGCCGCCCGCCTCCTCCTGAGGCGTCCCGTACGAGTAGAAGCCGCGACCCGTCTTGCGGCCCAGCAGGCCCGCGGTGACCAGCTCGCGCAGCACGGGCGAGGGCGCGTGCCGCCGGTCGCGCGACTCGGCGTAGATCGCCTCCAGCACCTCCAGGCAGGTGTCGAGGCCGATCAGGTCCATCAGCGTGAACGGCCCCATCGGCAGCCCGGCGCCGGCCTTCATCGCGGTGTCGATGTCGTCGCGGGTGGCGTGGCCGGACTCCAGCATGTTCGCGGCCTGGTTCAGGTAGCCGAACAGCAGCCGGTTGGCGACGAACCCGGCCCGGTCGCCGATCGTCACCGGCGTCTTGCCGAGGCCCGTGACCAGGTCGGCGACGCGCCGTACGGCGTCCGGCTCGGTCAGCACGGTGCCGATCACCTCGACCAGCCGCATCACCGGCGCCGGGTTGAAGAAGTGCACCCCGACGACCTTGCCGGGACGGCCGGTGCCGGCGGCGATCGCGGTGACCGACAGCGAGGAGGTGTTGGTCGCGAGGACCGCGTCGCCGCGGCAGACGCGGTCGAGCTGGGCGAAGACCTTCCGCTTGAGGTCCAGCCGCTCCGGCACCGCCTCGATCACCAGGTCGCAGCCGCCGAGATCGGCGAAGTCGGTGGTCAGCTCGATCCGGCCGAGGATCTCGCGCTGCGCGTCCTCGGTGAGCTTGCCGCGCTTGACGGCGCGGCCCGTGGAGCTTTCCAGATGGCCGCGGCCGCGTTCCAGTGCGCCCTCGTCGATCTCCACCCCGACGACCGCGAGGCCGCCGCGGGCCAGCACCTCGGCGATGCCCGCGCCCATCGTGCCCAGCCCGACGACCCCGACCCTGCAGAAGGAACCACCACTCATGCACGGCAGTCTCCCAGAACGCTCCGGACCCGCCCGTCCCGGGTACGACCCCGAAGGTGCGCCTCGGAATCTTTCTCATCGCCGCCCGCTACCCCGGCCAGGACGACGCCGCCGCCCTCGCCCGTACCGTCGACGCGGCCCTCGCGGCGGAACGCGCCGGGTTCGACGACGTGTGGCTCGCCGAGCACCACTTCATGTCGTACGGCGTCGTCCCGTCCGCGACCGCGCTGGCCGGGCACCTGCTCGGCCGTACCCGCCGGATCGACTTGGGGACGGCGGTCAGCGTGCTGTCCAACCGCCATCCGGTGGCCCTCGCCGAGGAGGCCGCGCTGCTCGCCGCGGTGTCGGGCGGCCGGTTCCGGCTCGGCGTCGGGCGCGGCGGCCCCTGGCAGGACCTGGAGGTCTTCGGCACGGGCCTGCCGCGCTACGAGACCGGCTTCGGCGAGTCCCTGGACCTGCTGCTCGCCTGGCTGGACGGCCGGGAGCGGCTCGGCTGGGACGGCGACCACTTCCGCTTCCGCGAGGTCCCGGTGGTGCCGCGCGCGCCCGCTCCCCCGCCGGTCGCCGTCGCCTGCACGTCCCCCGCCACCGAACGGCTCGCCGCCGAGCGCGGACTGCCGATGCTGCTCGGCATGCACGCCGGTGACGATGAGAAGGCCGCCGCGATAGCGCGTTATGGCCGTACCGATATGCCGCACATCTCCACGCACCTCGCGCAGGTGGCCGGCAGCCGGGAGGAGGCGGTCGCGACCCTGATGCGGGAGATGCCGCGCTGGCTCGGCCCCGGCCTGGACGGCTACGTACCGGTCGACGGCCGCTTCCGCGAGCGGCGCGACCCGGTCGGGTACACCCGGCACCTGTGCGACCTGCATCCGGTCGGCTCGCCGGACGACTGCGCGGAGGCGCTGCTGCGCACCGTCCGGGCGACCGGCGTACGGCACCTCATCCTGCTCGCCGAGGCGGCCGGCTCGCGCGCGGCGACGCTGGAGAACATCGAGCGCCTCGGCGCCGAGGTCCTCCCGAAGGTACGGGCCGGAGCGGCCTGACGCCGCCCCGGCCCGCGCCGGAGGGGCCGTCAGCAGTCGCGCAGCTCGGGCGACTGGTTGAGGATCTGCTCGCGGGCGGTCACGAACGTGCGGTACGCGTCCGAGTCGCCGGAGGGGAAAACGGCGACGCGGTGGCAGTTCTGGAATGCCAGCTTCATCCCGAAGTGGCGTTCCAACGCCCCGCGCATGGCGTCGCTGGCGAGGACCCGCAGCAGCTGGCCGCGCGCCTGCTCGTCCGGCGGCGGCGTGTGGTTGTCGGCGAAGTCGCCGCCGTCCACCTGGAGCTTCGCCACCAGGCCGGTGATCATCTCCCAGGCGTAGGGCAGCGAGTCGCGGACGCAGGTGACGAAGGCGGCATCGTCCACCTCGCCCTTCCGCGCGGTTTCGAGGAGTTCCGGGGACACGTCAAGGGACATGGACGGGCTTCCTTTCACTGAATGTGATGAGCACCCACCACCCGTGACGCTAACCAGGCATTCCGGAGAATTCCAGGTCTTGACAGTGCCGGGTAAGGAATCGATCACGCGCGCGTGACACGATCCGCCCCGGCGCGGGAACGCCGGACGCGGCGGGCTCTCGTGCCCTCCGCATCCGGCGCCTCAGCGGCCGGCGGCGGGCGCGGCGCCGCGCGCCCGCGCGCTCCGCTTCACCACGCGGCTCTCGGACCGCTGCGCCACCTCCTCCGCCCAGAACCGGAGGCTCCGGCGCGCGACGCCGGCGTCCCGCTCGGCCCTGGCCCTGGCCCGCAGGTCCCGCGCCCGGTCCTGCTTCACCGCGTACATGATCTCGCTGTGCAACATCGCCCCTCCTAGGCTGCCCGGGCCGTCTCCCGGCCCGACATCCTCAAGGTTCGTCCTAAGGCACCCCCGCCCACATCGGGACTTAGCCCTATCTAGGCGCCCCTGGCCGCCTTAGCCCGCTCTAAGCCGTCCCCCGATGTCTTAGGCACGCGGCACTCCCGGGTCATGAGCGAGAGACCCGCTGGCGGGACGGGGGTCGGGTAAGGCGGGCGCGAGCACGGCGCGGGCTCACTAAGGTGGGGCAGCGTGCGTCTCGTTATCGCCCGCTGCAGCGTGGACTACGCCGGCAAGCTCACCGCCCACCTGCCGATGGCCCTCAGGCTGGTGCTCATCAAGGCCGACGGGAGCGTGAGCATCCATGCCGACGACCGCGCGTACAAGCCGCTGAACTGGATGAACCCGCCCTGCAAGCTGCGCGAGGAGCCGTTCGACGAGAACGGCGCCGTCGCGAGGTGGACGGTCACGCACAGCAAGTCGGGCGAGCGGCTGATCCTCACCATCAACGAGATCGTCCACGACTCCAGCCACGAGCTGGGGCTCGACCCCGGGCTCGTCAAGGACGGGGTCGAGGCGCACCTTCAGGAGCTGCTGGCCGAGCACATCACGACGCTCGGGGACGGCTACACGCTGATCCGCCGCGAGTACCCGACGGCGATCGGGCCCGTCGACATCCTGTGCCGGGACGCCGACCACGCGACGGTGGCGGTGGAGATCAAGCGGCGCGGCGAGATCGACGGGGTGGAGCAGCTGACCCGGTACCTGGAGCTGCTGAACCGCGACCCGCACCTGGCGCCGGTACGCGGGATCTTCGCGGCGCAGGAGATCAAGCCGCAGGCGCGGGTGCTGGCCACCGACCGCGGGATCGGCTGCGTGACGCTCGACTACGACGCGCTGCGCGGGATCGAGCACGAGGGCACGCTCTTCTGACGCCCTTCCCCGGCCCGTGCGGACGGCATAATTACGGGGCATGACGAACCGAGCCGCCGGCACCTTCGACATCGACTCCTGGGACGCGGAGAAGCCGTACGAGGAGGAGAACGGCGTCAAGCTCACCCGCGTCCGGGTCGGCAAGACGTTCCACGGCGACCTGGTGGGCGCCAGCACCACCGAGCTGATCACGGTGGAGACCGCGGCCGGGCCGGCGGCGTACGTCGGGATCGAGACGGTACGGGGCATCCTGCACGGCCGTGAGGGGACGTTCGTCCTCCAGCACAGCGCCGGGAACGACGACGGCACGCCCGAGACGCAGTGGCTGCGGTGGCTGATCGTCCCGACGTCGGGGACCGGGGAGCTGGCCGGGATCCGCGGCGAGGGCGAGATCACCGTGACGCCGGACGGCGGCCACACCTGGAGCATCGCCTACACGCTGGGCTAGAGCGGGGCACGGCGTGCTCGGCCGAGGGGCGCGGCGCCGGTAATCTGCAGGCATGTCCCCGGCGACCACCGACACCACGCGCGAGCGCATCATCGACGCGGCCGAGGAGTGCTTCGCCCGGTTCGGCGTCGCGAAGACGACGGTCGAGGACATCGCGGTCGCCGCGAAGCTGTCGCGCGCGACCGTCTACCGGAGCGTCACCGGCGGCCGGGACGAGCTGATCCTGGCGGTGGTGCTGCGCGATCTGCGCCGTTTCCTGGACCGGCTGGCCGAGCGGCTGCGCAGCGAGCGGTCGGTGTCGGAGGCCGTGGTGGAGGGGACGCTGGACGCGGTCGCGTACGTCCGGGAGCAGCCGGCCGCGGCGGCGTTCCTGGTACCGGAGGCGGCCGGGCACATGCAGGCGGCGGTGGCGAAGGCGGCCGAGCACGTGCTGTCGGTCTGCTGCGACTACGTGCGCCCGCACTTCGAGGAGGCGCAGCGGCGCCGGCTGCTGCGCGCCGACATCGAGGTGGAGGGGACGGTGGAGTTCCTGTTCCGGATGATCACCTCGCTGATCGTGATGGACCGGGACCGGGACGCGGCGGCGCTGCGCCGGTTCCTGCGCACCTACGTGGTGCCGGTGATCACCGGTCCGGGGGCTCCGGCCGCCGCACCGGCGGCACCGGCGGCATCGGCCGCTCCGCGGAGCCGGTAGCTTCTGGAGATCGGGCGCGGGCGGGTCCGGCGGCGTACGGCCGGGCGGCACGGCGGCATGGCGGGCACGGAGCGGGAGGAAGGCCGGAGATGGGGACGGTACACCAGATGCGGGGACGCTCCTCGATCAGGCCGAGCCCGGTGTTCCTGCTCATCGTGGCGGTGACCGTGCTGTGCGGGCTGATCGCCTGGCGGTACGGGCAGATCATCAGCACGCCGTCCCGGGTGGCGGTGTTCGGCTTCGTCCTGGCGGCCTGGATGCTGTCGCTGTGCGTGCACGAGTTCGCGCACGCGTACCTGGCGTTCCGGTCGGGCGACCACAGCGTCGCGACCCGCGGGTACCTGACGCTGAACCCGGCGAAGTACGCCGACGTCACGCTGAGCTTCGCGATCCCGCTGCTGTTCATCGTGCTGGGCGGGATCGGCCTGCCGGGCGGCGCGGTCTGGATCGACCGGCACGCGATCCGGGGCCGGATCAGGCACAGCCTCATCTCGGCGGCGGGGCCGCTGTCGAACGTGCTTTTCGCGGTCATGCTGGCGGCGATCTTCGCGAAGTTCGCCGGCCCGGACCACGGGCTGTTCTGGGCGGCGCTGGCGTTCCTGGCGTTCCTCCAGGTCACCGCGGCGGTGCTGAACCTGCTGCCGATCCCCGGGCTGGACGGCTTCGGGATCATCGAGCCGTACCTGCCGAGGCGCTGGGCGGACAAGGCCAACGAGTACGGCGGCTACGTGTTCCTCGCGCTGCTCGCCGCGCTGTGGCTGATCCCTGCGGTGAACCAGGGCTTCTTCGACATCACCTACGGGCTCGCGGGGCTGATCGGGCTGGACCACTTCCCGTACAAGCTGACGTGGGACGTCTCGCCGGTCAGGATGGGCCACGAGCTCTTCAAGTTCTGGGTGAAGTAGCGGCTCACGGGCCGATCCGCGCGGCGGCCCATTCGGCCCAGTCGCGGCGCATGGCCATGTAGCGCTTGCCGTACTCAAGGGCGATCCGCCCGAAGTCGGACGGGTCGCCGCCCTCCGCGTCCAGGGAGCGTTCCAGCGCGGTCAGGGCCTCGTGCTCGTCGCCCGCGCCGGCGGCCAGGACGCGCAGGTAGTCGCGGGCCTCGCCGGGTTCCAGGGAGCCGAGGAAGAAGACCCGGAGGATGCTCTCGTCCCGCCGGGCGGAGCGGGGTGCGGTCTCGGTCAGCCAGCGGCGCAGCTCGGCGTGCCCGGCCTCGGTGGCGCTGTACTCCTTGCGGCCGCGGGGTCCCTCGGCGGTCACCTCGATGAGGCCGTCGGCGGTGAGCTTGCCCAGCTCGCCGTACAGCTGGCTCTGGGTGGCCGACCAGACGTGCGCGAGCGAGAGCTCGAAGGTCTTGAGCAGGTCGTACCCGCTGCAGCCGGGCACCTCGGCGATCAGTCCCAGGACGGCGTGACGGAGGCTCATGCCCGGAATCTTAGCCTCCTACATTGACATGTCGCGATTGGACGTTTTACTTTCGACCTGTCTAAAGTGGAATGTCGAGGGAGCCACGCCATGAGCGAGCAGACCGGAACCCGACCCCGCTGGATGGACGGCCATCTGGCGCCCGTCCCGGACGAGATCGACGCCGCCGACCTGCCCGTCACCGGGACCCTGCCGGCCGAGCTGACCGGACGCTACTTCCGGAACGGCCCCAACCCGCGCCCCGGCGAGCGGACCGCCCACTGGTTCTCCGGGCACGGCATGCTGCACGGGATCCGGCTGCGCGGCGGGCGCGCCGAGTGGTACCGCAACCGGTGGGTGCGCACGAAAGCGTTCACCGAGGACGCGGCCCTGCTCCGGCCGGACTTCACCGTCGACCGGACCGCCGTCACCGCGAACACCCACGTCGTCCCGTTCAACGACCGGATCTACGCGCTGATCGAGGTCGGCTTCCCGTACGAGGTGACGCCCGGTCTCGGCACCGTCGGCCCGTGCGACTTCGGCGGCCGGCTGACCAGCGCGATGACCGCGCATCCCAAGGAGGACCCGGTCACCGGGGAGCTGCTGTTCTTCGGGTACGGGTTCACGCCGCCGTACCTGACGTACCACCGCCTGTCCCCCGCCGGCGAGCTGGTCGAGAGCCGCGAGATCGACGTCCCCGGGGCGACGATGATGCACGACTTCGCGATCACCGAGAACCATGTGGTCTGGCTGGACCTGCCGCTGGTCTTCGACCTCGCGCTGGCCGACCGCGGCATGCCGTACCGCTGGGACGACGGCTACGGCGCGCGCCTCGGGATCATGCCGCGCGCCGGGGCGGGCGAGGTGCGGTGGTACGAGATCGACCCCTGCTACGTCTTCCATGTCGGCAACGCGTACGAGGACGCGCAGGGCCGCGTCGTGCTGGACGGCGCCCGCTACAGCCCGGAGACGTTCACGGCGGCGTGGTCGTCGATCGGCGGGCTGTCGGCCGATCCCGCGCGGTCCGATCCCGCGCAGGCGGCGGCCGAGATCGGCGACGCCCGGCTGCACCGCTGGACGATCGACACCACGACGGGCAAGGTCGCCGGCGAGGCGCTCGACGACCGGGGCGTGGAGTTCCCGACCCACGACGACTCCCTCACCGGGCGGCCCCACCGGTTCCTCTACACGGTCACCGGCGACGCGATCGTCAAGTACGACCTCCGCACCGGCTCCGCCTCCGCGCACGCGCCCGGTCCCGGCCTGGTCCCGGGCGAGGCGGTGTTCGTCCCGGCCGAGGGCGCGCGGAACGAGGACGACGGCTGGCTGCTGTCGATCGTGTCCGACACCGCGGGCCGCGGTTCCGAGCTCGTCGTGCTGGACGCGGCCGACCTCGCGCCCGCCGCCGCCGTGCGGCTGCCGCGCCGCGTACCGGCGGGATTCCACGGCAGCTGGATTCCCGACCGACAGGACGTCCAATAGGGTGATTTAAGTCGGTATGCTGCGCAAGCAGTCACTTACTGAGCTCACCGGGAGGTTCCTCATGTCCGTGGCCACGGAGAGCACGACCTTCGAGTCCCTCAATCCGGCCACCGGCGAGGTCGTCGCCGAGCACCCGAACTCGGACGCCGCCGCGGTCGCCGCGGCGGTCGAGCGGGCGCGCACGGCGGCCGAGTGGTGGCGGGCCCTCGGCTGGAAGGAGCGCCGGCTCCGGCTCCTCAACATCAAGGGCGCGCTGACCCGCAACCTCAACCGGATGGCCGAGGTCATCCACCAGGAGACCGGCAAGCCGCTGCAGGACGCCCAGCTTGAGACGATCATGGCGATCGTGCACCTCGACTGGGCCGCCCGCAACGCCCGCAAGGTCCTCGGCCCGCGCACCGTGTTCCCGGGCATGGCCTCGATCAACCAGAAGGCCGTCCTGGAGTACCAGCCGCTCGGCGTCGTCGGCGTCATCGGCCCGTGGAACTACCCGATCTTCACCCCGATGGGCTCGATCGCGTACGCCCTCGCCGCCGGCAACGCGGTCGTCTTCAAGCCCTCGGAGTTCACCCCCGGCGTCGGCGTCCTGCTCGCCGAACTCGTCGACGGCGTCGTCCCCGAGCAGCCCGTCCTGCAGACCGTCACCGGCCTCGGCGCGACCGGCGCCGCGCTGGCCTCCTCGCCGGGCGTCGGCAAGATCGCGTTCACCGGCTCGGCCCGTACCGCCAAGAAGGTCATGGCCGCCTGCGCCGAGAACCTCACCCCGATCGTCGCCGAGTGCGGCGGCAAGGACGCCTGCATCGTCGACGCGGACGCCGACCTCGACGCCGCCGCCGACGCCGCGCTGTGGGGCGCCATGTCCAACGCCGGGCAGACCTGCATCGGCGTCGAGCGGATCTACGTGCACGACGCCGCGTACGACGCGTTCCTCGGCAAGCTCACCGAGAAGGCCAAGGACCTGCGTCCCGGCTTCGACCGCGAGGCCGCGTACGGCCCGATCACCATGCCGGGCCAGCTCGACATCATCGAGCGGCACATCAAGGACGCCCTCGACAAGGGCGGCACGGCCGTCGTCGGCGGCGCCGACTCCGTCCGGAAGCCGTACGTCGAGCCGGTCGTCCTCACCGACGTCCCCGAGGACTCGTCGGCCGTGTGCGAGGAGACGTTCGGCCCGACCATCACCGTCCACCGCGTGAAGGACCTGGACGAGGCCGTCGAGAAGGCGAACCGCACCAACTACGGACTCGCCGGGACGATCTTCTCCGGGAACAAGTCCCGCGCCATGGAGGCCGCCCGGCAGATGCGCTCCGGGATGACGTCCATCAACGCGTTCGCCTCGTTCGCGATGGTCGCGGCCCTGCCGTTCGGCGGCGTCGGCGAGTCCGGCTTCGGCCGCATCCACGGCGCCGACGGCCTCCGCGAGTTCGCCCGCCCGAAGGCCATCACCCGCACCCGCTTCAACCTGCCGATGAACCTCACCTCCTTCGACCGTACCGAGAAGGAGATGGCGCGCATCCTGTCGATGATCAACATGATGCACGCCAAGCGCTACAAGCGCTGACCCGCGAACCGCGCGGCCGGTGCCTCCGGGGGTCAAGGCACCGGCCGCGCGGCGCTTTCCGGGAAAAGTCTCCCGCGCATTCCGGCGGGCATATCGAACGCCCACCAGACGACGTCGCCGTTCGCCGCCCGCCGCGCCCGCGCGACCTCCCCCAGGTCGCGGTACTCGGCCGGGCACGCCGACGCCAGCGCGATCCGCCGCACGGACCCCTCCGCCCCGGCGGGCGCGCGGCGCAGCGCGTCCAGGACGCATTGGGCGGCCCGGCCGGGGTCGTCGCTCACCCCGCCCGTACGAAGCGGCGGCACGTCCCAGGAGAAAAGCCGCGGAAAAGCCGCACCCAACTCGACATCTCGCCTCTGCATCACACCCAGAAGAATGGCGCCAGGCGCGATGCCGCACGGACAGGAATCCTGTCCCCTCGATTCAGACGAGCATCCCGATCCGATTCGCCAGATCCCGGGCGTCCTGCCGCAATTCGACTGGCCCTTGGGCCGCCTCCTCGACCATCCGGCGCGCGTACCCGTTGTAGCGGACGGTCTCCGGCGCGGCCACGTACGCGGAGTTCAGCGTCCCGAGCGCCGCGGTCTCGTCCCCCGCGAGCCGCCACGCTCGCGCGACCTCGACCAGGTGGCGGCCGCGGCGCGGCTGGGACGGGATCCCGGCCGCGGCCGTCCTGGCCGCCTGCCGCCGGGCCTCCCCGCCCTGGCGCGCCTCCACCGCGACCGTGACCGCGTGGGCGCCCATGATGACCCGGGAGAAACTGGTCATCGGCTCGTAGTAGGAGGCGGGCAGGCTCCGTGCGATGGCGTCCGCCTCGTCCCACCAGCGCCACGCGGTGGCGCGCTCCCCCGCCTGCGCGGCGGTGTACGCCAGCTCGTGGTGCAGCGCGCCCCAGATCGCGCGGAGGTCGACGTCGCCCTCGACGTACGGGGCGATCGTCTCCAGTGCCGCGCGGTTGACCGCCTCCGCCGCGTCCAGATCGCCCACATCGCGGTGGGCCTGCGCGGCCAGCCAGACGGCCGCACCGAACGCGCGCGGGTCCTCGGACTCCTCGGCCGCCATGATGGAACGCTCGACGACCCGCCACAGCAGGTCCGCGCAAGGCTGGTACGCCAGGAAGAACTGCGCGAGGTTGTAGACACCGGCGAGGAGCGCGTACGCCCGCCGCCGGTCGGCGCCCTCGTACTGGCGCGCGGCGTACCGGGCGTCCCGGACGAGTTCGGGCAGCAGGCCGCCCAGCACCGTTCGGTGGTCGGGCGCCGCGTGCCGCGCACGCCACGCCGCGTCGAGCCGCGCCTGGAGGTGGCCCAGCGGCGCGGGCGGGCCGGTCCCGCCCGCGCCGACGGCGTTGAGCGCGTCCCGAACGGCGGGCAGCGCCGGGTGCCCGGGGCCGCGGAACATGGACGCGGGCAGCGGCCGCCCTCCGGTGAGCCGTGCGACGTCCCGCAACTTCAGGGCCTCCGCGATGGCGAGCAGCATCGGAAGCTTGGGCTGCCCGATCTCGCCGCGCTCGACCGCTTTCACCCAGCGCTCTTTCCTGCCGACCAGGCCGCCGAGCACCTCGCGGCTCATGCCCCGGCGCTCCCGGAAGTACTGGATCCGCTGCCCGACCGGGAGATCAGGGTCGATCGGCTCCGGCGTACGGTCACGCATAAGCCCGCCCTTCCTATGACGTTGCCTTTCAGGCTACGACGCGCAACGCCGCCGGCGGCAGCACGCAGATGCGCCAGGCAGCGTTGACTCGTGGCGTGTCTCGCTCCAGGGGCGTCCCTGGAGCGAGACACGCCACGAGTCAACTCAGTGGGGGGCGGGTGCGGATCAGGTCGGCGGCTCGTTCGGCTATGGCGATGGTGGGGGCGTTCGTGTTGCCCCGGGGCACGGACGGCATGACCGAGGCGTCCACCACGCGGAGGCCCTCGACGCCGCGGACGCGGAGGCCGGTGTCGCAGACCGCGTCCTCGCCGCCCATCGCGCAGGTGCTCGTCGGGTGGAAGAGGGTCGCGCACTCGCGGCGGACGAAGTCGGCGAGGGCCTCGTCGGTGTCGATCTGCTCGCCCGGGGCCCACTCGCCGCCGACCAGCCCGGCCAGGCGGCCGGTCGCGGCGATCTCGCGGGCCTGCCGGACGCCCGCGACGAGGATGTCCAGGTCCGCCTTGTCGGCCAGGTACGCGGGGTCGATCAGCGGCTTGGCGTACGGGCTCGCGGAACGGAGCGCCAGCGAGCCGCGGCTGGCGACCGCGATGGCGGTGACCATCACCGAGAGCAGCCGCCGGGACGGCTCCACGAGGCCCTGGTCGATGAACGGCGTCGGCAGCACGTGGTACTGGAGGTCGGGCGCCGGCAGCCCGTCGACCGTGCGGACGAAGCCGCCCGCCTCCGCGATGTTGGACGCGTACGGGCCGCGCTGGACGGCCTGGTAGAGCGCGAGGTTGCGGGCGTTCGCCAGCTCCCACAGGCCCTTGACGCGGGGGGTGGCGAACATGACGTTCACGAACGGGTGGTCCTGGAGGCCCTGGCCGACCGGGGAGTCGGCGACCACGTCGATGCCGTGCGAGCGCAGGTGGTCGGCGGGGCCGATGCCCGACAGCATGAGCAGCTGCGGGCTGTTGACGGCGCCGCCGGACAGGATGACCTCGCCCTGCGCGCGGGCCTCGACGGGGACGCCGCGGCGCTCGTACCGGACGCCGGCGGCGCGGCCCTTCTCGATCAGTACGCGGGTGGCGAGGGCGTCGGTGACGACGGTCAGGCCGGGGCGGGCCATGGCGGGGCGCAGGTACGCGGCGGCGGCCGACCAGCGCCGCCCGGCCTTGTGGGTGACCTGGTAGAAGCCGACGCCGTCCTGCTCGGCGCCGTTGAAGTCGCTGTTGGCGCGCAGGCCGTACCGGGTGGCCGAGTCCACCCAGGCGCGGGTGAGCGGGTGCTTGTAGCGCAGGTCCTCGACCCGCAGCGGGCCGCCGGCGCCGTGGTGCTCGGACGCGCCGCGCTGCTGGTCCTCGGCCTTGAGGAAGTACGGGCGCAGGTCGTCGAAGCCCCAGCCCGCGCAGCCGTACGAGTCGCGCCAGGTGTCGTAGTCGTGCCGGTTCCCGCGGATGTAGATCATCGCGTTGGTGGACGAGCTGCCGCCGAGGGTGCGGCCGCGCGGCCAGTAGACGGAGCGGCCCGCGGCCTTCTCCTGCGGGACGGTGCTGTAGTCCCAGTCGTACGGGCCCTTGATCATGGACGCCACGGCGGCCGGGATGTGGATCTCGGGGGCGGTGTCGGGCGGGCCGGCCTCCAGCAGCAGGACGCGGGTGCCGGGGTCCTCGGTGAGCCGGGCGGCGAGCACGCAGCCGGCGCTGCCCGCTCCCACGATGATGTGGTCGTACTCGTGCTCGGTCACGGCCGCCTCCGCCCGGACGAATCGCCTCAGAGTACGGAAAACCCTACCGAACCGCACTTCAGGCCCCTCCCCGTAGGGTGGTGGGCATGGCGAAGAACAGGGAGACCCCGGTCGTACTGTCGAAGATCTACACCCGCACCGGGGACGACGGGACGACCAACCTGAGCGACATGTCCCGCACCCCCAAGACCGACCCCCGGCTGGCCGCCTACGCCGACACCGAGGAGGCCAACGCCGCGATCGGCGCCGCCATCGCGATGGGCTCCCTGCCCGAGCCGCTCGTCACGCTCCTCACCCGGATCCAGAACGACCTGTTCGACGTCGGCGCCGACCTCTCCACGCCGGTCGTCCCCGACCCGCCCTACCCGGCCCTCCGGGTGGAGCCCTCCTACGTCGAGTTCCTGGAGGCGGCCTGCGACGAGCACAACGCCGGGCTGCCGCCCCTGCGCAGCTTCATCCTCCCCGGCGGCACGCCCGGCGCGGCCCTCCTGCACGTCGCCCGTACCGTCACCCGGCGCGCCGAACGCTCCGCCTGGGCCGCCATCGAGGCCCACGGCGCCGCGCCCGCCGGCGACCCGGACGCCAGGGAGGGCGGCGTCAACCCGCTCACCGCCCGCTACCTCAACCGGCTGTCCGACCTGCTTTTCATCCTGTGCCGGACGGCCAACGCCGAGCACGGCGACGTGCTGTGGAAGCCCGGCGGCGAGCGGTAGGTGGGGATAACCCCACCATCGAGACGCAGGCTCGCCACCTGTCCGGGCCCGCGCCCGGATGTGAGGCTGGAAGCGTACGGGGGGACCGGCGAACTCGGGAGTGAACGTGAAGAGCCTGACCAGAGGCGTGGGCGTACTGACCGGCGTGGCGGCGCTCACGGCGGCGTCCGTGCTGGCCGGATGCGAAGTCAGCTTCTCCGGCTCCACCAAGCACGAGACGCGGTCCTACGACGTGCCCGGCTCGTTCACCGGCCTGGACGTCCAGGGCGACAACGGCCGCATCGAGGTCTTCGGCACCGACACCCGGACCGTGCGGATCGAGGAGCGGGTGGCCTGGAGCAACTCCCGGAACAAGCCGCGCACGAACCGGTCCGTGAAGGGGGACATGCTCACCCTGAAGACCGCGTGCGCCCGCCAGGTCATCGGTGTCAACGGCTGCGAGATCTCGTACCGGATCGAGGTGCCCAAGGCCACCATGGCCGACCTGCACGCCGACTCGGGCGCCCTCTCGGTCTCCGGGCTGACCGGTGACTCGCTGCGGCTCAGCACCGACTCCGGCATGATCGAGGCCGCGGGCGTGCAGACCAAGCGGCTGACCGTGGAGGCCGACTCCGGGAAGATCAAGGTGGACGGCCGGGCCGACGTCGCCGACCTGAGCAACGACAGCGGGCTGATCGAGTCCGAAGGGCTGCGCACCGACCGGCTGACGGCCCGGTCCGGCTCCGGCAAGGTCGCCATCACGCTGCTGGAGGCGCCGACCAGCGTCCAGGTCGACAACGACTCCGGCGCCGTCGAGCTGCGGGTGCCCGGCGACAAGGCGTACGCGATCAGCGTGCAGACCGACTCCGGCGCGCAGCGGGTGGCGAGGTCGCTGCGCCGCGACAACTCCTCACCGCACCGGCTGCGGCTCGCCAGCGACTCCGGCCTGGTCAGCGTCAGCCCCCTGGAGGGGGACGACGGCGAGCTCCCGGACCGGCCGAACCCGCCGGACCGTCCGGACACGCCCGAGGCCCCGGAGGCCCCGGAAGTCCCCTGACGGCCGCGGGCACGGCCGCTCAGTCGGAGGGATGCAGGTCCACCGGGAACCCCGGCGGGGCCGCCTCCAGCCAGGCCAGGAAGCCGGTCAGCGCGGCCGCGCTCATCGCCAGCTCCACGGTGAGCGCGCCGTCCCTGACCTCGATCACGCCGGCCTCGGGCAGCAGCCCCTCGGCCTCCTCACCCTCGGGCCGGCGCCGGTTGGACACGACGAGGCCCCGGCGGTGGATCACCTGCCGGGGCCTTCTGCGGAATCCGAAGACACGGTGCCAGTGCAGCACGTCCCCCTTGTAACGGCCGATGCCCAGCCGCCAAGGGCCGGGCACGCCGTCCGCGGGAATCACCCGCAGGCTGCACTCCACCGCGCCGCCGCCGCGGACGAACAGCCAGCGGCGCAGCGACATCAGGGCGAACGCCAGCGCGGCCGGCAGAATGACGGCGGCGAGCAGCACGCCCGCATCCAGTGCCAGACGTCCGCCCAAGTCCCCCCGCCGTTCTTCCCCGCCGAGCTTTGCTGGAGCCTACAGGCCGGGCGGCGGCGCCGTGGACAGGACCCCGGGCAAAACAAGGGCCGCGACCCGATTCCCGTCCAGGGAAACCGGACCGCGGCCCTCGCCGGTCCTGCTGGCGGCGTGCTCGCGCACGCCCGCGTCCCGCTCGCGAAGCCGTCAGACCTCGCTGCCCGCGGCGCGCAGCCGCGCCCGGGCCCGCCGCTCGGCGGTCGAGTCCGCGCCGGCCTCGGCCTGCGCGTCCTGCAGCGCCTGCCGCGCGGCGGCGACGTCGACCTCGGTGCCCAGCTCGGCCTGCTCGGCCAGGATCGACACCTCGTCGTCGGCGATCGAGAAGAACCCGCTGCCGACCATGGCGCTGACCCACTCGCCACCGGCCGTCTCGATCTTCACGACGCTGCCGTCCAGCAGCACGCCCAGCACCGGGGCGTGGCCCGGCAGGATGCCGAGCTGGCCCTCGATGGTCTGCGCGACCACCATCCTGGCCTCGCCGGCCCAGATCTCGCGCTCCGGCGAGACCACGCCGACCTTCAGAGTCGCCACTGTCTGTCCTCCGAATACTGGAGCGTGCGGATTACTTCTCCAGCTCCTTGGCCTTGCGCTCGGCGTCCTCGATACCGCCGCACATGAAGAACGCCTGCTCGGGCAGGTGGTCGTACTTGCCCTCGGCGATCCCCTTGAACGAGGCGATCGTCTCGTCCAGCGGCACCGTGACACCGGGCTGGCCGGTGAACTGCTCGGCCACGTACATCGGGTGCGACAGGAAGCGCTCGATGCGCCGCGCCCGGTTGACGGTGACCTTGTCCTCTTCGGAGAGCTCGTCGATACCCAGGATCGCGATGATGTCCTGCAGCTCCTTGTACTTCTGCAGGATCCGCTTCACCTCCTGGGCGACCTCGTAGTGCTCCCGGCCGATGATGGCCGGGTCCATGATCCGCGAGGTCGAGTCGAGCGGGTCCACCGCCGGGTAGATGCCCTTCTCGGTGATCGCCCGGGACAGCGTGGTGGTCGCGTCCAGGTGGGCGAACACGGTGTGCGGCGCGGGGTCGGTGATGTCGTCCGCGGGCACGTAGATCGCCTGCATCGAGGTGATCGAGTGACCGCGGGTCGAGGTGATCCGCTCCTGCAGCACACCCATCTCGTCGGCCAGGGTCGGCTGGTAGCCCACCGCCGAGGGCATGCGCCCGAGCAGCGTGGAGACCTCCGAGCCGGCCTGCGTGAACCGGAAGATGTTGTCGATGAACAGCAGCACGTCCTGCTTCTGGACGTCCCGGAAGTACTCGGCCATCGTCAGCGCCGACAGCGCGACCCGCAGACGGGTGCCCGGCGGCTCGTCCATCTGGCCGAACACCAGCGCGGTGTCCTTGAGGACGTTCGCCTCTTCCATCTCGACCCAGAGGTCGTTGCCCTCACGGGTCCGCTCGCCGACGCCGGCGAACACCGAGGTGCCACCGAAGTTCCGCGCGACACGGGTGATCATCTCCTGGATGAGCACCGTCTTGCCGACGCCCGCGCCGCCGAACAGGCCGATCTTGCCGCCCGCGACGTACGGGGTGAGCAGGTCGATGACCTTGATGCCGGTCTCCAGCATCTCGGTCTTGGACTCCAGCTGGTCGAACGCCGGAGCCTTGCGGTGGATGCCCCACTGCTCGTTGATCTCCAGGGACGCCTTGGGGACGTCCAGGGAGTCGCCCAGCGCGTTCCACACGTGGCCCTTGGTCACGTCGCCGACCGGCACCGAGATCGGCTCACCGGTGTCGGTGACCGCGGCGCCGCGGACCATGCCGTCGGTCGGCTGCATGGAGATGGCGCGGACCATGTTGTCGCCCAGGTGCTGGGCGACCTCGAGGGTCAGCGTCTTGGTCTCCTCGCCGAGGGTCACCTCGATGTGGAGGGCGTTGTAGATCTCCGGGAGGGCGTCGGCGGGGAACTCCACGTCGACGACCGGGCCGATGACACGGGCGACGCGCCCGGTCGCGGTCGCCGTCTCTACCTGTGCAGTCATTCCTCTACTCCCCGCCAGAATCGGCGAGCGCGTCAGCGCCACCGACGATCTCGCTGATTTCCTGGGTGATCGCCGCCTGCCGCACCTGGTTCATCTGGCGCGTGTAGACCTCGATCAGTTCGTGGGCATTGTCGGTCGCCGACTTCATCGCACGCCGGACGGCCGCGTGGAACGACGCCGCCGACTGGAGCAGCATGTGGAAGATGCGGCTCTCGATGTAGTTCGGCAGGAGCAGGTCCAGCGCCGCCTGGGCGGTCGGCTCGAACTCGTACGCCGGCGGTGCGGAACCCGGCCGGTCCCGCTCCTCGATCTCGAGCGGGATCAGCCTGCGCACCTGGACCTGCTGGGTCAGCATCGAGACGAACTCGGTGTAGACCACGTGGATCTCCCCGACCCCGCCCTCGGCGTCGGTCTTGAGGAAGTCCGCGGCCAGCCGGCGCCCGATCCGCTCCGCGCTCGCGAAGTCGGGCCGGTCGCTGATGCCCTTCCACTCCTCGGCGATCTCCCGGTCGCGGAAGCGGTACCAGGTGATGCCCTTGTTGCCGACGATGTACGGGATCGGCTCCTTGCCCTGCTCGCGCAGCGCCTTGATGAGCGACTCCGCCTCGCGGATCACGTTGGCGTTGTAGGCCCCGCAGAACCCGCGGTCGCTGGTGATGATCAGTACCGCGGTCCGCTTGTCCTCCGGCTGCTCGTTGAGCAGCGGGTGGTCGATGCCGACATGGTGGCTGATCAGCGCCGAGAGCGCCTGCGTGATCTGGTCGGCGTACGGCTTGGAGGCCGCCACCGCCTGCTGGGCCTTGACGATCCGCGAGGTGGCGATCATCTCCTGCGCGCGCGTGATCTTGGCGGTCGAGCTGACCGACCGGATCCGCTGCCGCAGTTGACGAAGCTGGGCCATCTCGCTCAGCCCTTCTTGACGCGGGTGATCGTCTCCTGCTCGACGTCCTCGTCCGCGATCGCCTCGACGGGCTCGTCCTGCCCCAGCAGGCGGCCCTCCGAGGTCTCGAAGCCCTTCTTGAACTCCGTGATGGCGTCCTTCAGGGCGGTCAGGCCGTCGTCGGACAGCTGACCCGTCTCGCGGATGGAGGTGAGCAGGCCGGACTCGTTGCGCTCGACGTGGTCGAGGAACTCGCGCTCGAACCGGCGGATGTCGGCCACCGGCACGTCGTCGAGCTCGCCGGACGTACCGGCCCACACCGACACGACCTGCTTCTCGACCGGGAACGGGTTGCTCTGCGGCTGCTTGAGCAGCTCGACCAGCCGCGCACCGCGCTCCAGCTGGGCGCGCGACGCGGCGTCCAGGTCGGACGCGAAGGCGGCGAACGCCTCCAGGTCGCGGTACTGCGACAGCGACAGCTTCAGCGTGCCGGCGACCTTGCGCATCGCCTTCACCTGCGCCGAACCGCCGACCCGGGACACCGAGATACCGACGTTGATCGCCGGCCGGACGCCCTGGTTGAACAGGTCGGTCTCCAGGAAGCACTGGCCGTCGGTGATCGAGATGACGTTGGTCGGGATGTACGCCGAGACGTCGTTGCCCTTGGTCTCGATGATCGGCAGGCCGGTCATCGAGCCGCCGCCCATGTCGTCCGACAGCTTCGCGCAGCGCTCCAGCAGGCGCGAGTGCAGGTAGAACACGTCACCGGGGTACGCCTCGCGGCCCGGCGGGCGGCGCAGCAGCAGCGACACCGCACGGTACGCCTCGGCCTGCTTCGACAGGTCGTCGAAGACGATCAGGACGTGCTTGCCCTGGTACATCCAGTGCTGGCCGATCGCCGACCCGGTGTAGGGGGCGATGTACTTGAAGCCCGCCGGCTCGGACGCCGGAGCGGCCACGATCGTGGTGTACTCCATCGCGCCCGCCTCTTCGAGGGTGCGGCGCACGTTGGCGATCGTGGAGCCCTTCTGGCCGATCGCGACGTAGATGCAGCGGACCTGCTTGCTCTCGTCGCCCGACTCCCAGGCTTCCTTCTGGTTCAGGATGGTGTCCACGCAGACCGTGGTCTTGCCGGTCTGCCGGTCACCGATGACCAGCTGCCGCTGGCCGCGGCCGATCGGGGTCATCGAGTCGATGGCCTTGATGCCCGTCTGCAGCGGCTCGTCCACCGACTTCCGCTGCACGACCGTCGGGGCCTGCAGTTCGAGCGCGCGGCGCTCGGTCGTCTCGATGGCGCCCTTGCCGTCGATGGGGTTGCCCAGCGCGTCGACGACGCGGCCAAGGAAGCCGTCGCCGACGGGGACCGAGAGGACCTCGCCGGTACGGCGGACCTTCTGGCCCTCCTCGATCTTGCTGAAGTCACCCAGGACGACGGCGCCGATCTCGCGCACGTCCAGGTTCAGAGCCAGGCCGCGGGTCCCGTCCTCGAACTCGAGGAGCTCGTTGGCCATGGTCGAGGGCAGCCCCTCGACGTGGGCGATACCGTCGCCGGAATCGACGATGGTGCCGACCTCTTCGCGCGCGGCTGCCTCAGGCTCGTACGACTGGACGAAGCGCTCCAGCGCGTCCCGGATCTCATCCGGACGGATCGTCAGCTCCGCCATGATTCCTCTCTTGCTCCCTTAGGGGTCGGCTCGCTAGACACGGTCTGGCTCTTCTGCATGGTCAGCTCGCGAGCCGCCGTCGGACGTCGTCCAGCCGCCCGGCGATGGTGCCGTCGATGACCTCGTCCCCGATCTGGATGGACAGCCCGCCGATCGTGGTGGGGTCGAGCTCGATGTTCAGGTGTACTTCGTGGCCGTAGGCCGTGGCGAGGACCGCCCCCAGCCGGGCGCGCTGCGTCTCCGTCAGCGCCACCGGCGTGCGGACCAGCGCCACCAGGCGCTCCCGCCGCTGCGCGACGAGCTTGCCGAACTCGGCCAGCCCGCCTTCCAGGCTACGTCCTCGCGGGCGCAGCACCAGCTCGGTGACCAGCGTCAGCGTGGCCGCGGTGACCTTGCCGTCCAGCAGCGCGTCCAGCAGGCCGGACTTGCGCTCCTCCGGCAGCCCGGGCGCGGCCAGGGCGCCGCGCAGCTGCGGCTCCCTCTCCAGTACCCGGGAGAACCGGAAGAGCTCGTCCTCCAGGTCGTCGATCCGGCCGTCGGCCTCGGCGCGGGCGGCCTCGGCGGTGACCGCGAGGGTCTCCACCGCGTCCGCCAGCTCCGACGGCTTGGACCAGCGCAGCCGGACCACGTCGGCGACCAGCTCGAGAGCGGCCGCCGAGACCTTGCCGTTCAGCAGTCCCTGGACGAGCCGCGCCTTGTCGGCGCCGTCCCGGGCCGGGTCGGAGACCGCCCGGCGCAGCCCGTGCTCGCGGTCGACCAGGCGCAGCACCGCGAACAGGTCGCCGCCGAGCCTGGACAGGTCCGCGGTCGGGATGACCGCTTCGAGCCGCTCCCTGGCCTCGGCCAGGGACGCCCTGCTCACCGCTCCCGTGATGGTCATGAGGTGATCTGCTCCTGCGTACGCGCGCGGCCCTCGAGTTCCTCAAGGAAACGGTCGACCACGCGGCTCTGGCGGGCGGCGTCGTCCAGCGACTCGCCCACCACGCGGCCGGCCAGCTCGACCGACAGCGTCCCGATCTCGGCCCGCAGCGACGACAGCGCGGCCTGCCGCTCGGCCTCGATCTGGGTCTGCGCGGCCTCGGTGATCCGGCGCGCCTCGGCCTGGGCCTGCTCGCGCATCTCGGCGATGATCTGCGCGCCGTCCTCCTTGGCCTTCTCGCGCAGCCGGGACGCCTCGTGCCGCGCCTCGGCCAGCTGAGCCTGGTACTCCTTCAGCGTGGCCTGCGCCTCGGCCTGGGCGTCCTCGGCACGCTTGAGCCCGCCCTCGATCGCGTCGGTCCGCTCGGCGAGCGTCTTCTGGATCTGGGGGACGAGCTTCCAGCCCACCAGGATCAGCACGATGAAGAACGAGATCGTGCCGATGACCAGTTCGGAGGTGTGGGGGAGCAGCGGGTTGTGCCCCCCTTCCTCCTGAGCCACCGTCGCGGCGGTGGCCAGTAGGTCGGTCATTGGGGTTCCGCCTTCCTGTCAGTGGTTGCCAGGGAGGATCACTGGTGCACGAACGGCACAACGAAACCGATCAGGGCCAGCGCCTCGGTGAGGGCGAAGCCCAGCAGCATGTTGGTCCGGATCACGTTGGTCAGCTCCGGCTGGCGGGCGATGGCCTGCACGCCCTGGCCGAAGATGATGCCCACGCCGATGCCGGGGCCGATGGCGGCGAGACCGTACGCGATCGAACCGAGGTTGCCGGAGACTTCGGCGAGAGTGCCCATGTTCATTCCTTCTCATTCGGCCGGTGGGAGCCCGCCCCACCGGAGCTTTGCGTTGTGCGGGTTGCGGTCGGATCAGTGGTCGGGGTGCAGCGCGCCACCGATGTAGGAGGCGGCCAGCATCGCGAAGATGAACGCCTGCAGAGCCTGCACGAACATCTCGAAGGCGGTCATCACGATGGTCATCACGAAGCCCAGCACACCCAGGCCGGCGCCCAGGGGGGTCAGCTTCTCGAACAGGAACCACCAGGCGACCGTCGCGAAGAAGGCCAGCAGCAGGTGTCCCGCGAACATGTTGGCGAAGAGCCGGACCGAGTGGGTGAACGGCCGGAGGATGATCACCGACAGCAGCTCGATCGGGGCGTAGAGCGCGTACAGCGGCTTGGGCAGCCCGGGCGGGAACAGCATGTTCTTGAACCAGCCGACGAAGCCCTGGCTCTTGATGCTGAGGAACCACATCATCAGGTAGACCACGATGGCCAGCACGATCGGGAACGCGATGTGCGAGGCGATCGGCAACTGCATGACGGGGACGACGCCCATCCAGTTGATCACCAGGATGAAGAAGAACGTGGACAGCAGGAACGGCATCCACCGGTCGCTGTCCTTGCCGATCATCGGCCGGGCGACCTGGTCGCGGACGAACAGGTAGCCGAGCTCACCGATGTTCTGGACGCCGCGCGGCACCAGCTTCGGCTTGTTGAACGCGGCCCAGAAGAAGCCGACGACGATGATCACCGAAAGGGCGGCGATCAGCGTCGGCTTGGTCACCCACGAGGGCGCACCGTCCCAGAGAGGTCCCCACTCGAAGATCTCGGTCCCGGGAGCTTGGAACTCATCTCCGGCCGGCGCGGCGATTCCGCCCGGGGAGGCGAGGAGGTGTCGCGCACTCACGCGGCAGTCCCTTCGTCAGTGACTCTTCAGGTCAGTCGGTCGTCTGGTGCGTGCCCGTGGGCAGCGGCTTCAGTCCCGGTCGGCGGCGGTCTCGGTGGCGGTGGGCTCCCCCGCCACCGGCGCGGTCAACGGCCGTAGCGGTGGTAGACCAGGTAGAGCGCGAGAGCGAGGCCCACCAGGATCCCGATGGGGAGCATCGCCGAGGTGCCCCACCAGCGATCCAGCAGCCAGCCGATGCCGCCGTAGACGATCATCCCGCTCATGATGGAGCTGGGGATTGACCAGGCGGCATTGGCGAAGTCGCGTTGGTCCTGGCCGTCGTCGCCGGAACCCGGATCGGGCGGGTGCCCCTCCTCGCTCATCGCAGGACGGACCATAGCAGGCCACCCCCCTGATGGTCATATTGGAGTAGTCCATATGCGCCGGTGCCGTCCACGGGTTCATCACGGTCCCCGGTCGGCGGCGGGAGCGCCGCTCTGGGAAACGGTTCCGGGCGCATTCTCGGCCGAGTGCGCGGCCGCCGTTCCGGCGGGGCTCTCGGGGGCATCGGCGGCGGTGTTGGGGACGCTCGGCTCAGGGTCCACGTACAGCGTCTTCGCCCTGGTGGTGGCCATGATCTCGGCACCGATCCAGACCAGGGTGAGCGCGATGATCGACCAGCCGAACGCCTTGGTGTTCCAGAGCGTCACACCGTCCAGCGCGATGATCAAAGCGAACATCGCGAAAATCTTGGTGATATAGCTGAAGACGGCCGCCGCGAACATCATCTGATCGGAGATCTTCGAGGCGTAGCTGACGGCGATCACGCTGATCGAGAAGAAGGCGATCACGACAACCGTGCCGATCGCGGCACCCAGCGCTCCCTTGGTCCCGGCGAGCGCCAGGCTCGCCGCGACGGCGGCGAGGCCGGCGAGGCCGGACGGGATCGCGGCGCCGCGGAGGATCCGGGCGTCGGAAGAGTGCATGATGGCTCCGGCTGGTCACGTTTCGTGTTCGTCGGGCTGTTCGTGAAAGGTATCACAAGCGTCCGGAACGTCCGCAATTACCCTCGATGTAACGGCTTGCGGCCACGGTCACCGACGCGGACAACACGCACTGTAGCCCAGGTCAAGCCCTGCTTTGCCCGAAACGGCGAGGCCGCGCCGCGGGCCTTGGTCACGCCCGTCGAACCAGTCAGAGAACCGTTCAACGGGCTAATCGGACAGACCGGTAGGAGGGGGCGTCAGACCGGCTGCCGGGTGCGAGGGGGCGGGGGCGGGGGCGGGGGCGGCGACTCCAGCTCGCGGCGCTCCGCGCGGCGGGCGGCCATCCGCGGCAGCCCGATCATCGCGGTCAGCCCCACGATCGCGACCAGCCCGGTGACCGAGGCCACCAGCACGACGGAATTGGTGAACGACACCCCGACCAGGCAGGCCGCCAGCAGCGACACCCAGAAGTACATGATCAGCACCGCCCGGCGGTGCGAGTGGCCGAGCTCCAGCAGCCGGTGGTGGAGGTGCTGCTTGTCCGGCGAGAACGGTGACCTGCCCTGATTCGTCCGGCGCCACACCGCCAGCAGCATGTCCATGAACGGCACCAGCGCCACCGCCGGGACCAGCAGCAGCGGCACGTAGAACGGGAACAGCCCGGACGCGCCGAGGAAGGCCGGGTCGAACTGCCCGGTCAGCATGATCGTCGAGGCGCTCAGCAGCAGCCCGATCAGCATCGAGCCGGTGTCGCCCATGAAGATCCGGGCCGGGTTGAAGTTGTGCGGCAGGAAGCCCGCGCAGATGCCGACCAGCACGGCGGCGGTCAGCGTCGCGCCGGTGAGCGTGGTCAGCTTGTTGGTGTAGGAGAGCAGGTACGCGTACGAGAACAGCGCCAGCGCGGCGATCCCGACCACGCCCGCGGCCAGCCCGTCCAGCCCGTCGATGAAGTTCACCGCGTTGATCGTCGCCACCACGATCAGCACCGTCAGCGGGACCCCGTACGCCGGGGGCAGCGACAGCGACTCCCCGTTCGGCAGCGGGATCACGTACAGCTGGATGCCCTGCATGATGAAGATCCCGGCCGCTGCGACCTGCCCCGCGAACTTGGTCAGCGGATCCAGCTCCCAGCGGTCGTCGGCGACCCCCAGCAGGGTGATCAGCCCGCCGGACAGCAGCAGCGCCTTGCCGACGCTGACGTCGCCGTCCTCCAGCACCTTGCGCATCTCGGGCAGCCCCGTCGCGACCACCACGGCGGCCACCATGCCGCCGAACATCGCCAGCCCGCCCAGCCGGGGCGTCGGGATCACGTGCACGTCCCGGTCGCGGACCTTGGCCTGGGCCCCGAACCACACGGCGAACCGGCGGACGGCGGGGGTGAGCAGGTAGGCGACGACGGCGGCGATGAGGATGGTGAGCAGGTACTCCCGCACGCCTCGCGCCTCCGTTCGCAGGTTGTGGGTCCGCCGGGTGCGTCACTGGATCCGACACACCGCGCGGGCGGCCGGTTCACGCCCGCAGCGTACCGATCAACTGTAATCGCTCTCCGCCGCGACCGCCGCGCGTTCCCCCGGTCCGGTGCGGCGGCGGCCCCGTCAGCCGCCGCCGGGGAGCGGCCGGCGGTCCCGGCGGACCTGGACGACGGCGGCTCCGACCACGGCCAGGCCGGCGGCCGTGACGGTCAGGTCGCCCAGCGAGAACGCCCAGGGCCCTCGCGGGATCGCGTCGTCGGCGACGTCCACGAGGACTGTCAGCGCCCCGGCGGTGAACAGCAGGCGCGCGGCGCGCCGCCCCGGCGGCGGGCGGCGGGCCACGGCCGCGGCGACGGCCAGCGCGAGCGCCAGGACCGCCGTGCCCGCCCAGGTCCCGGCCCAGCGCGGCCGCGCGTACCGGGGCGGCGGCACGTTCACCGCCCCCTTGGGCAGCCGCACCTTGACCAGCACGCCCTCGCGGGGACGCAGCCCCCGCTGGGTGAACCCGATCGCGTACGGGCCGTCGCGGTCGCGCAGGCAGCGGGTGTACACCTCGGGGGTCCCCGCGTGGCAGGACACCTTGCGCAGCGGGACGTGCGCCTGCACGCGCACCGCGACCTCCCCGATGGGCACGTCCCAGGAACGGCCGATCGCGTCCCAGGCCAGCTCGTCGCGGTCGCCCCGCCGGGTGAACGCCCCGGCCACCGCGTACTCGATCACGTACGCCTGGCGGCCGGTCACCCGGCGGCCCTCCCCGCCGACGGTGATCTGCACGTCGTTCAGCAGCCGCAGCGTCCGCGGCCGGGCGGGCGCGCCGGTGGACGAGCTGGCCCGCACGCCGCGCAGGTCGTAGAGCCGGTCGCCGCGGCGGTACGGGACGCGCCGGGCGATGCCGTGCTCGCCGCCGCTGTCGAAGTCGTAGGTGATCGTCTCGCGGACGCGCAGCACCGCGTCCCGGCCGATCGTCAGCACCACGTCGTAGGCGGGGATGCTCTCCGCCGGGCGCGGGCCCGCCGCGGCCGCGCGCCCCGCCCCGGCGGGCAGGCCGAGACCGGCGGCCACCAGCACGGGAACGCCGAGGATGGCCGCCGGCCCCCGAAGCCGGCCACGCACGTCACGCATAGTCGCATCGTTGGGGCGCCGAAAGAGGCGCATCCGACCGTTTACCATCCGCGGATTCCCCGGATCGCCCCTAAAGTCACATGCCGTGGGGGAACGGGGAGGAGCCGGCGAGGTCACCCGGCGCTGGCCGGGCGTCGCCGACTTCGCCGTGCCCGCCGTGCTCGCGGTCGTCCAGCTCGGCGGGACCTGGCTGCTCACCGAGGGGCTCGACGACGCGGGAACGGGCGGGCCGCTCACCCGCGAGCGCTGGATGATCGCCGTGGCGGCCGTCCTGTGCTGCAGCGTCGCGCTGATCTGGCGCCGTACCGCGCCGCTGACCGTGCTGGCCTGCACGGCGGTCGTCGGCACCGCGGGGACGCTCGCCGCCGGCCATCCCGACGTGATCGTCGGCGGGGTCGCCGACATGGTCGCGCTGTTCTCGGTCGCGGTGCACCGCGGCCGCCGCGACGCGGCGATCGGCTGCGCCGCCGTGTTCCTGCTGCTCACTGTCTCCTTCCTGCCTCAGCGCACCGACCCGGCCGTGCTGGTGACCAACGGGCTCCTGGACGCCGCCACCTACGTCGGCGTCACCGCGCTCGGCCAGCTGCGCCGCCAGCGCAAGGCCCGCCGCCGCGAGATCGCCGGCCGGCTCGCCGCCGCCGACCGCGAGCGCCGCGACGCCGCCGCGGCCGAGCGCGAGCGGCTGGCCCGCGACCTGCACGACGTGGCCGGCCACCACCTCAGCGCCGTGGTCGTCCACAGCACCGCCGCGGCCCGCATCGACGACCCCGACCTGACCGGCCGCGCCCTCACCGCCGCCGCCGACACCGGACGGGACGTCCTCAAGGCCCTCGGGAACCTGGTGGACGTCGTCGGGCCCGGCGAATCCGCCGACGGCGGCCTGGACACCCTCCTGCCGCCCCTCTGCCAGGGGCTCGCCCGCCTGGGAGTGCCCGTCTCGCTCTCCGTGGAGGGGTCTCGCCGCCTGCGGCCCCAGGTGACGAACGCCGCGTACCGGATCGTGCAGGAGGCGCTCACGAACGCGATGAGGTACGCGCAGGGGGCGTCCGTCACCGTCGCCATCCGGTACGAGCCCGGCGCCCTGTACGTCACCGTCCACAACACCGCCCCGCCCGAGGAGATCCCCGCCCCGTCCCTCGGCGGCGGCCGCGGCATCGCCGGGATGCGCGAGCGCGCCGAGTCGCTCGGCGGCACCCTCGCCGCGGGCCCGGACGAGGGCGGCTGGACGGTCCACGCCCGGCTTCCCACCTCGGCCACCGCCGGCCGCGGGCGCGGCTGGCCCGAGGTGCTCGACGGCGCCGCGATCGGCGTCTGCGTGGCGCTGCCGGCCGCGCTGGCGTTCGCCCCGCCGGACGCGGTCCTCGCCGGCTGGTCCGCGGGCGGCACGGCCCTCGCCATGCTCGCCGTCCTCGGCCGGGCGCTGCCGCTGTGGTGGCGCCGCCGCGCCCCGTACACCGCCCTCGCCGCGCTCACCGTGATCGACTCGGCATGGGCGGTGCTGGCCGGCCGCGCCGGCTCGGGCGTGCTGCTGGCCCTGCTGTTCCTCGGCTCCCCCGCCGCGATGATCGCGGTCTCCTCGGTCGGCTCGCACGCCCGCCGCGGCGTCGTCACCTGGCCCGCGCCGCTGGTCGCCGCCGTTCCGTGGGGCATCGCGTTCGCGGCGCTGGGCACCCTGGACCCGGGACCGCCGCCCGAACGCCCCGACCTGATCGCGTTCGGCCTGGTCACGGGCGCCCTGTTCGCCGTCCTCGTGCTGCTGCCGTTCTGGGCCTGGGGCCGTACCGTCTCGGGCCGCGGGCGGCGCTGGGAGCACAGCGCCCTGGAGAGCATGGCCCTGCGCACGGGCGAGGCCGTCCTCGCCGAACGCCACCGCGTCGCCATCGGCCTGCGCGGCACCGTCCTGGAGCACACCCACCGCCTGGTCAGGGCCGCCGAAAAGGGCCTCGCGGGCGACACCCAGGACGCCCTGACCGCGGTGGCCGACCACGCCCGCGCGGCCCTGACCGACATGCGAGCCCTACTAGACGCCCTCGACGAAACCTGACCTTTTCTCCAGCGGCTTGACGCTGGAGAAAAGGGCCGTCAAGTCGAGGCTGACTGGGCCGATTCCACCGCTCGGCATTCGCGATTTCTGGACCTCGCAGAAATCGCCGAGTCCTGGACTCAGTCCTTTTTCAGGGAGGGCCGGTCTTCGGGGAGGGGCGGTTCCTCGGAGGGCGCGTCCTGCTTGGTGAGGGACGGCTTTTCGTCATCCTCGGGCTTGGTCAGGTCCACCGCGGGGGCCTCGTCGGGCTCGTCCTCGTCGGTGAGGAGGACGCCGACGACCGCGCGGATCCTCTCCTCGGAGACGGCGCCGAGGCGAAGGAGGCGCGGGACGGGGCCGGTGAGGTCGACGATCGTGGACGGTTCCGAGTGGCCGGACCGGCCGCCGTCCAGGAAGACCGAGACCGCGTCGCCGAGCATCTCCTCGGCCTCCGCGAGGGTGCGGGCGGCGGGCTTGCCGCTGAGGTTGGCGCTGCTGACGGCGAGGGGGCCGGTCTCCTTGAGGAGTTCGACGGCGAGCTCGTGCATCGGCATCCGGACGGCGACCGTGCCCTTGGTGTCGCCCAGGTCCCACAGGAGGTTCGAGTTGGCCCTGCAGACGAGCGTGAGGGCCCCGGGCCAGAACTCGTCGATGAGGTCCTGCCCGTAGGTGCCGAGGTCCTCCACGAGGGCCGTGGCGGCGCGTACGGAGCCGACCAGGACCGGCGGGGGCATGTCCCGGCCCCGGCCCTTGGCGTCCAGGAGGGCGGTCACCGCGGGCGGCGTGAACGCGTCGGCACCGATGCCGTACACGGTGTCGGTCGGCAGCACGACGAGCTCCCCGCGCCGTACGGCCGAGACGGCTTCGGCGATTCCCCGGGTGCGCTCCATCGGCTCGGAGCAGTCATAGCGTCGGCTCACGGTCGCCCGTCTTCCCAAGTGTGCGGATTGGCTCGGTTGCAGGATATCCAGGGGCTAGGGAACGCCCAGCCGGGCGGTCACGAAGCGGTCCCGGTTGGTCAGGTCGCGGCGGTTGCGGACGTCGCGCCAGCCGTTCTCCTCCGCGAAGATCCAGTAGACGCCGTTGCCCTGGAGGTCGCTGTGCTCGACGGCGACGTACCCGCCGGGACGCAGCAGGCGGCGCGCGGTGCGCTCCACGGCGCGGATGGCGTCCAGGCCGTCGTCTCCCCCGCCCCACAGCGCGTCGGCCGGATCGTGGTCGCGGACGTCGCGGGGCACGTACTCCCACTCGCTCATCGGGATGTACGGCGGATTGCTGATCACGAAGTCGACGGTGCCGTCCAGCTCGGAGAGGGCCGAGCCGAAGTCGTCCAGGTGGAGGCGGACGCGGCCGCGCTCGTCGAGCTCCTCGATGTTGCGGGTGGCGTGCACGAACGCGGTGGGGTCCTTCTCGACCGCGTGGACGCGGGCGCGCGGCGCCTCCAGGGCGATCGAGAGGGCGATCGCGGCGGAGCCGGTGCCGAGGTCGACGACGAGGGGGTCCTGGACGTCCATGTCGCGCAGCGTCTCCAACGCCCAGCCGACCATCACCTCGGTCTCGGGCCGGGGGACGAAGACGCCGGGGCCGACCTTCAGCTCCAGGTAGCGGAAGAACGCGCGGCCGGTGATGTGCTGGAGGGGCTCGCCGGCCTCGCGGCGCGCCACGTACTCCCAGAACAGCGCGTCGAACGCGGAGTCGGGCACCTTGTGCAGCTCGGACCGGTTCACGCCGTGCACCGCCGCGGCCAGCTCCTCGGCGTCGGCGCGCGGCGAGGCGGCCCCCGCGTCGGCCAGCCGCGCGGTGGCCCTCGCCACCTCGTCGAGGAGCAGGTTCATGACGCCTTCTGCGCCTCCGCCAGCCGGCGCTCCATGTCGGCGTCCACCAGCGCCTGCGTCACGTTGTGGAGGTCGCCGTCCAGGACGTGGTCCAGGTTGTACGCCTTGTAGCCGACGCGGTGGTCGGAGATGCGGTTCTCCGGGTAGTTGTAGGTGCGCACCCGCTCGGAGCGGTCGACGGTGCGGACCTGGCTCTTGCGCTCGGCGGCCGCGGCGGCGTCGGCCTCCTCCTGCGCCATGGCGAGGAGGCGGGAGCGCAGGATGCGCATCGCCTGCTCCTTGTTCTGGAGCTGGCTCTTCTCGTTCTGGCAGGAGACGACCACGCCGGTCGGCTCGTGGGTGATCCGCACGGCCGAGTCGGTGGTGTTGACGCTCTGCCCGCCGGGGCCGGACGAGCGGTAGACGTCGATGCGCAGGTCGTTGGGGTCGATCTGGACGTCGACGTCCTCGGCCTCCGGGGTGACCAGGACGCCGGCGGCGCTGGTGTGGATGCGGCCCTGCGACTCGGTCACCGGGACGCGCTGGACGCGGTGGACGCCGCCCTCGTACTTGAGGCGGGTCCAGACGCCCTCCTCCTGGCCGCCCCTGGCCTTGACCGCGACCGTCACGTCCTTGTAGCCGCCCAGGTCGGACGGGTGCGAGTCGATGATCTCGGTCTTCCAGCCCACCCGCTCGGCGTACCGCAGGTACATCCGCAGCAGGTCGCCGACGAACAGCGCGGACTCCTCGCCGCCCTCGCCCGCCTTGATCTCCAGGATGACGTCCTTGGAGTCGCTGGGGTCGCGCGGGACCAGCAGCCGGCGGAGCCGCTCCTCCAGCTCCTCGCGGCGCTTCTCCAGCTCGGTGGCCTCGGCCGCGAACCCCTCGTCCTCGCCGGCCAGCTCGCGCGCCGTCGCGAGGTCGCCGGTGGTGCCGGCCAGCTCGCGGGCGGTCTCGACGATCGGCCGCAGCTCGGCGTAGCGCTTGCCCAGCCGGCGCGCCAGCGCCTGGTCGGCGTGCACGGCCGGGTCGGCGAGCCGCCCCTCGATGTCGGCGTACTCGCTGATCAGATCGTCGAGATTCACGGTGCTTCCTGGCCCGTTCCGGCCTCACGGCCTGCGGGGAAGAGATCGGACGGCCCGGGGAACGCGGTGGATCCCCGGGCCGGTCCCGCCGCCGAGCGGCGGCGGGTGGTGCTGCCCGTTCGGGCCTGCGCCTACTTGCGGTCGGCCTTCTTGCCGAAGCGCTGCTCGAAGCGCGCGACCCGGCCGCCGGTGTCCAGGATCTTCTGCTTGCCCGTGTAGAACGGGTGGCAGTTGGAGCAGACGTCGGCGTGCATGACGCCGTTCTCGGCGGTGCTGCGGGTCTCGAAGGTGTTGCCGCAGGTGCACGTCACGGTGGTGACGACGTAGTTCGGGTGGATGTCAGGCTTCACGGGTTCTCCTCGCTTGTGGCGGTCGCCGGGCACTTCCCGGGCACTTGCCGACTCGCGCGCGGAGGCGCGGGAGATGGGGAAGCGTGAACCGGTACCGCAGCGGTTGCACTCCAAGTGTGCCAGATACCCGAACGTGCCGAGGTCAACGGGCATTCCCGATCTTGCGCCCCGGTGGCGCGGACGGCGCGGGCGGCCGGCCGCCGTCAGGACTCGGAACGGCCCAGGTAGGCGAGCACGGCCATCACCCTGCGGTGGCCGCCCTGCGCGGGCTGGAGGTCCAGTTTCATGAAGATGTTGGAGATGTGCTTCTCCACCGCGCCCTCCGTGACCACCAGGTCCTTCGCGATGGCCCCGTTGGAGCGGCCCTGGGCCATCAGCCCCAGCACCTCGTGCTCGCGCGGCGTGAGCGCCTCCAGCGGGTCGCCCGTGCGGCGCCGGCCCAGCAACTGGCCGATCACCTCCGGGTCGATCACCGTGCCGCCGGCCGCGATCCGCCGTACCGCGTCGATGAACTCGGCGACCTCGGCCACCCGCTCCTTCAGCAGGTAGCCCACGCCCTTGGCGCCGCCGCCGATCAGGTCGGTGGCGTACCGCTCCTCCACGTACTGCGACAGCACCAGGATCGGTGTCTCCGGCAGCCGCTCGCGCACCTCCAGCGCGGCGCGCAGCCCCTCGTCGGTGAACGAGGGCGGCATCCGCACGTCCACGATGGCCAGATCGGGGCGGTGCTCGACGACGATGCCGAGCAGGCCCGGCCCGTCCCCCACCGTCGCCACCGTCTCGATCCCGGCGTCGCCGAGCAGCCGGACCAGCCCTTCCCGCAGCAGCACCGAATCCTCGGCGATCACGACCCGCATGCGTCCATTATCAGGGCCCCGGCCGGCGCCGGGGCCCTGGACCGCTACCAGGTGCAGGGAAGGTCGGCGCGGATCACGGTCGGGCCGCCGGGCGGGCTGTCGACGGTCAGCATCCCGTCGATGGTCGCGGCCCGGTCGGCCAGCCCGGCCAGCCCGCCCTTGGCGCGGGCCACCGCCCCGCCGACCCCGTTGTCGGCCACCTCGACGACCACCCAGGAGTCCTCCCGGGCGACGCGGACGGTGGCGCGGGTGGCGCGGGCGTACTTGGCGATGTTGGCCAGCGCCTCGGCGACGATGAAGTACGCGATGCTCTCGACCGCGGCGGGCGGCCGCTCCGGCAGGTCCACGTCCACCTCGACCGGTACGGGCGCGCGCCCGGCCAGCCCGGACAGCGCCGGGTCCAGGCCGCGGTCGGTGAGGATCGCCGGGTAGATGCCGCGGGCCAGGTCGCGCAGCTCGGAGATCGCCTCCTTGGTGCCCGAGTGCGCCTGCTCGATCAGCGCGCGGGCGCCCTCCGGGTCCTCGTCCAGCTTGGCGCGGGCCCGGCCGATGTCCATCGCGACCGCCAGCAGCCGCTGCTGCGCGCCGTCGTGCAGGTCGCGCTCGATGCGGCGCCGCTCGAACTCCGCCGCGTCCACGCCCCGGGCCCGGCTGGCCTGGAGGTGCGCGGTCTTCTGCCGCAGCCGCTGGTTCTCCTGCTGGGACGCGCTCGGCCCGAGCAGCGACCGCGCGATCAGCACGTGCCCCATCGCCATCGCGCGGGTCACGTACATGGCCATCACCGCGAGCAGCACCCCGAACGCCGTCCCGGGCAGCCCGGCCACGGGGTTGCCGGCCCAGAACGACACCAGCCCGAAGTTGACCTCGACGCCGCCGTCCTGCGCCGCCAGCACCGGCAGGACGAGGAACGTCCCGGCCGCCGACCACACGAACGCCGACAGCGCGAACTCGACCAGCGACAGCGGGAAGCGCAGGAACAGGTACAGCAGGTCCTTCCAGGTGGCCGGGTCCGTGGCCATCGCCTTCAGCTTGACCAGCGGGTTGCGGCCCTCCGGCAGCGGCCGGTACGGGCTCGGGATCCGCACCCCGAACGCCATCCAGGCCATCGCCCGCTCGATCACGGCCGCGAACCGCCAGGCGATCATCATCAGCACCAGCATCGGGATGCCGATCCAGAGGACCACCAGCGCGGTGGACAGCGCCAGCCCGACGACCAGCCCGATGAACCAGGCCAGCCCGAACCCGAGGCTCACGGCCAGGTAGAGCGCGGAACGCCAGGTCACCGAGGACCTGGCCATCGCCGCCGGGCGCCATGATCCGGTCACGACCGTCATCGCGCGACCACCCGCGGCGGTGGTGCTGCTCAGCTCGCCCACATCGTCCCTCCGTGCCCGGTCCAGCGTACGTTCCCAGCCTGCCGCCGCCGCACCCCGCCTGCCATGGTGCTCACCAGCGAGGCAGGGGTGGGGCTAACCCCACCATCCCGTGCCCGCTGCCCTGTCGACTCGGGGCGTGTCCGCCTCCGGCGCGCCGCGACCGGGCGGACACGCCACGAGTCAACGTTCCGGGCGCAAAGGGCGGCGCCCCGGGAGAAAGCCTCCCGGGGCGCCGTCTTTCAGCGTTCGTGCGGTTGTCGCGTTCCCGACGCTCAGCGGTCGTCGGAGACGGTCGTCTTCTGCACCTGCATCAGGAACTCGGCGTTGGACTTGGTCTCCCGCATCTTCTCGATGAGGAGCTCCAGCGCCTGCTGGGTGTCCAGCGCGTGCAGCACCCGGCGCAGCTGCCAGACGACGCGCAGCTCGTCCGGCGCCATGAGGATCTCCTCCTTGCGGGTGCCGGACGCGTCCACGTCCACCGCGGGGAAGATCCGCTTGTCGGCGAGCTGCCGGTTGAGCTTCAGCTCCATGTTGCCGGTGCCCTTGAACTCCTCGAAGATGACCTCGTCCATGCGGGATCCGGTCTCCACCAGCGCGGTGGCGAGGATGGTCAGCGAGCCGCCGTTCTCGATGTTGCGGGCCGCGCCGAAGAACCGCTTGGGCGGGTACAGCGCGGTCGAGTCGACACCACCGGACAGGATGCGCCCGGACGCCGGGGCGGCCAGGTTGTACGCGCGGCCCAGCCGGGTGATCGAGTCGAGCAGCACGACGACGTCGTGGCCCAGCTCCACCAGCCGCTTGGCCCGCTCGATGGCCAGCTCGGCGACCGTGGTGTGGTCCTCGGCCGGCCGGTCGAAGGTCGAGTGGATGACCTCGCCCTTCACCGACCGCTGCATGTCGGTGACCTCTTCCGGACGCTCGTCCACCAGGACGACCATCAGGTGGCACTCGGGGTTGTTCTTCGTGATCGCGTTGGCGATCGACTGGAGCACCATCGTCTTGCCGGCCTTCGGCGGCGACACGATCAGCCCGCGCTGGCCCTTGCCGATCGGCGACACCAGGTCGATGATCCGCGTGGTCAGCACGCCCGGGTCGGACTCCAGGCGGAGCCGCTCCTGCGGGTACAGCGGGGTCAGCTTGGAGAAGTCGACCCGGCTCTTGGACTGCTCGGGCTCCATCCCGTTGACGGTGTCGAGCCGCACCAGCGCGTTGAACTTCTCGCGCCGCTCGCCCTCGCGGGCCTGGCGGACCGCGCCGGTGATGACGTCGCCCTTGCGCAGGCCGTTCTTGCGGACCTGGGCCAGCGAGACGTACACGTCGTTCGGGCCGGGCAGGTAGCCGGTCGTACGGACGAACGCGTAGTTGTCCAGGATGTCGAGGATGCCCGCGACCGGGATCAGGACGTCGTCCTCGGTGATCACCGGCTCCTCGTAGCGCTCGCGGCCGCCGCGGCCCCGGTTGCGCTCGCGGAACCGGCGCCCGCGCCGCCCGCGGCCGCTGCCGTCGTCGTCGTCGGACTGGCCGCCGCCGCCCTGGCCCTGGCCGCCGCGCTGCCGGCCGCCGTCGCGGCCGCCCTGGTCGCGGCCGTCACTGCGGTCGCGGTCGCGGTCACGGCCGCCTCGGCCGCGCTGCCGGCCGCCGTCGCGCCCGCCGTGGCCGCCCTCGCCGTCGTCGTCGGAGGACCGCCCGCCGCCGCCCTGGCGCTCGTTCCGCTCGCCGCGCTCCTGCCGGTCACCGCGGTCACCTCGGTCACCGCGCTCGGACCGGTCGCCGCGCTCGTTCCTGCCGCCCCGCTCGCCCTTGTCCCGCTCGCCCCTGTCGGCCCGCTCGGCCTTCTCGGCGCGGCCGTCGTCGGCGGGCTTCTCCGCCTTCTCGGCCCTCGCCTTCTCCGGCTTCTCGGACTTGTCCGCCCGGTCCGCCTTGGCGGGCTTCTCGGCCTTCTCGGCCTTGTCGGGCTTGCCGGCGGCGGGCGCCTCGGCCGGAGCCGCGTCGGCGATCGTCACCTGGCCCTCGGCCGCGTCGCGCTTGGCCGCGGTCGCGCGGGTACGGCGCGGGCGCTCGGCCTTCTCCGTACCAGCGGCTCCCTGCTCGGCCCCCGCCGAGCCCGCGCCCTCGCCGCCCTGCTTCTCCTGGATGGCGGCGATGAGCTGGCTCTTGCGCATCCCGGTCACGCCGGTGATGCCGAGGCTGGACGCGAGCGTCTTGAGCTCGGGCAGCACCATGGCCGACAGGCCGGTGCCCGACCGGCGGCGCCGGGGGGTGGCACGCTCGGCGCCATCGGCGGCGGGTGCCGTGCTGGATGCGTCCGTAAGGAGTTCGCTGGATTCGCTCACTAAGGGTCCTTCCCAGGGAGCGGGCGTAGGCCGGCGATCGGCCAGGCAACCCGGTGGTGCGGCCCGGCGGGGGCGCCGAGTCGGGCTCCGCGGCCCACGGCGGTGCCGTGTTCCGCGATTTCTGGGTACAGCCAGATGGTGGACGGGACGGTTCGCTCGCGGCCGTTCCCGGTTCCGTGACATCCGTAGCTGGTTCGCTGGAACGCATGACATCGGGATGTCACGGTGTCGGGAAGCCTAGTACGCGGGACCGACACGGCCGGAGGGCCGGAACGGTGACGCGCGGCTGACGAGCACACGGCCCCGAACGGGGCATCTGGTGCGGCATTCAGCCTAACATCACCAGGGCGCACTGCTATTCCCCAGAGTCGATGTCTTCGCATTTTACCTAGCTGGATCATTCCACCTGGGTGGTCCGTCGCACCGCCTCCGGCCCCGCGCGAAGCATCAGGGCCGGACGTCGGAACCGGGGTGCCGAACGCGGGCGCCACGGGGGGCGACGTTCAGCGGGTGTATGTGCCACCCATTACCCAGTTCCGCGGTCATCGAATCAACTTCGGAAGCGCTTGTGAAGACCAGGACAGTAGGACCTGCCCCGGAAATCACCGCCGGCAGGCCCGCCGCGCGCAGCCGCCCGACCAGCGCCGCCGACTCCGGCATCGCGGGCGCGCGCTGGTCCTGGTGCAGCCGGTCCGCCGTCGCGTCCAGCAGCACGTCCCCGCCGAGGCCCTGGGTGAGGGCCGCGACGAGCAGCGCGGCACGGCCGGCGTTGGCCGCCGCGTCACCGTGCGAGACGGTCTCCGGCAGCAGCCCGCGGGCCCGTTCGGTGGCCAGTCCCTGATCCGGTACGAACGCCGTGACCTCGGTGAACGCGGGGTCCAACCGTACCGAGCGGGCACCGGACCCGCCCGTCCAGGCGACCGTCAGCCCGCCCGAGATGCACGGTGCCACGTTGTCGGGATGGCCCTCGATCTCGGTGGCCAGCCGCAGCGCCGCGGCGTCGTCCAGCAGGTCCCCGGCCGGGTGCAGGTGCCGCGCCGCGACGATCCCCGCGACGATCGCGGCCGAGGACGACCCCAGCCCGCGGCTGTGCGGGATGCGGTTGACGCAGCGCAGCCGCAGCCCCGGCGGCTGGCCGAGACCGGTCGCGGCCAGGCCGTCCAGGACGTCGAACGCGCGCCGCAGCACCTTCACGATGAGATGCCGCTCACCGCGGTCGGCGACCTCGGCGCCCTCGCCGGTCGCCTCGATGGCCAGCCCGCCGCCGGTGATCTCGACCTCGACGTCGTCGTACAGCTCCAGTGCCAGCCCCAGCGAGTCGAACCCGGGGCCGAGGTTGGCGCTGGTGGCCGGGGCCCGTATCGCGACCGCGGTCCCCCAGCCGTCGCGCTCCGCCGTCACGCGAGACCCAGCGCGGACGCGGCCGCGTGCGCGTCCACCTTCACCGTCGTCGGGGCCGGCGCGCCGGAGATCGCCCAGTCGGGGTCCTTGAGGCCGTTGCCGGTCACCGTGCACACGACGGTCGAGCCGCGCTCCACGACGCCCTGCTCGGCCGCCTGGAGCAGCCCCGCGACGCTCGCCGCCGAGGCCGGCTCCACGAACACGCCCTCCTCGGCCGCCAGCAGCCGGTACGCGGCCAGGATCTGCCGGTCGGTGACCGAGTCGATCGCGCCGCCCGACTCGTCCCGCGCGTTGATCGCCAGGTCCCAGGACGCGGGGTTGCCGATCCGGATCGCGGTGGCGATCGTGGACGGCTTCAGCACCGGCTCGCCCTTCACGAACGGCGCCGCGCCGCTGGCCTGGAAGCCCAGCATGCGCGGGGTCCGCGACGCGATCTTGTCGGCGGCGTACTCCTTGTAGCCCATCCAGTACGCGGAGATGTTGCCCGCGTTCCCGACCGGCAGGCAGTGCACGTCCGGGGCGTCGCCGAGCGCGTCGACGATCTCGAACGCGGCGGTCTTCTGCCCTTGCAGGCGGAACTTGTTGACCGAGTTGACCAGCGCGACCGGGTAGTCGACCGAGAGCTTCTGGGCCAGCTCCAGGCAGTCGTCGAAGTTGCCGTCCACCTGGAGCAGCCGGGCGCCGTGCACCAGCGCCTGCGCCAGCTTGCCCATCGCGATCTTGCCCTGCGGTACCAGCACCGCGCAGGTCATCCCGGCCCGGACCGCGTACGCCGCGGCCGACGCCGAGGTGTTGCCGGTGGAGGCGCAGATCACGGCCTTGGCACCGTCCTCGGCCGCCTTGCTGATCGCCATCGTCATCCCGCGGTCCTTGAACGAACCCGTCGGGTTGGCGCCCTCGACCTTGAAGTACACCTCGCAGCCGGTCAGCTCCGACACCCGGCGGGCCGGCACCAGCGGCGTCCCGCCCTCCAGCAGCGTGACGACCGGCGTCCCGTCCGTCACCGGAAGGCGGTCGCGGTACTCCTGGATGAGGCCGCGCCAGGCGCGGGCGGTCGCGTTCACGTCGTCTCCTCGAATGACCTGCTGTGTTGCGCGAATTCTAGGCCCGTACGGGCTACTGCTCGCCCTCGACCCGCATCACGCTCGCCACCTCGCGCACGATGTCGAGCTCCCGCAGCCGCTCCACGGTCGCCGACAGCGCCGCGTCCGGCGCCCGGTGCGTCACCACGACCAGCTGGGCGTCCTCGCCCAGGCCCTCCTGGCGCACCGCCTTGATCGACACCTCGTGCCGGGCGAACTCCTCCGCGACGGTCGCGAGCACGCCGGACCGGTCGGCCACGTCCAGCTGCACGTAGTAGCGCGTCACGGTCTCGCCCATGGGGAGTACGGGCAGCTCGGCGTACGTCACCTCGACCGGGCCCTGGCTCCCGCCGACCAGGTTGCGCGCCACCGCCACCAGGTCGCCGAGGATCGCCGACGCGGTCGGCGCGCCGCCCGCGCCCGCCCCGTAGAACATCAGCGAGCCCGCCGACTCGGCCTCCACGAACACCGCGTTGTACGCCTCGCGCACGCTCGCCAGCGGATGCGACCGCGGGATCATCGCCGGGTACACCCGTACCGAGACGCCCCGGCCGCCGTTGCGGCCGTCCTCCGCGGGCACCCGCTCGCAGATGGCCAGCAGCTTCACCACCGAGTCCATCTCCTTGGCGCCCGCGACGTCCGCCGCCGTCACCTCGGTGATCCCCTCGCGGTGCACGTCCGCCGCCGTCACCGGCGTGTGGAACGCCAGCCGCGCCAGGATCGCCGCCTTCGCCGCCGCGTCGAACCCCTCGACGTCCGCGGTCGGGTCGGCCTCCGCGTACCCGAGGGACTGCGCCTCCTCCAGCGCCTCGTTGAACCCGGCGCCGTGGGTGTCCATCTGGTCGAGGATGTAGTTCGTGGTGCCGTTCACGATGCCCAGCACCCGGTGCACGTGGTCGCCGACCAGCGACTCGCGCAGCGGCCGCAGCAGCGGGATCGCGCCCGCCACCGACGCCTCGTAGTAGAGGTCGGTGCCGTACTCGCGGGCCGCCGCGAACAGCGTCCCGCCGTCCTCGGCCAGCAGCGCCTTGTTGGCGGTGATGACCGACTTGCCGGCCTTCATCGCCTCCAGCATCAGCGTCCTGGCCGGCTCGATCCCGCCGATCACCTCGACCACGAGGTCCACGTCGTCCCGGGTGACCAGGGAATGCGCGTCCGTCGTGAACAGGGCCGGGTCGATCCCCTCCCGCGCCCGGTCGAGCCGCCGCACGGCGATCCCGGCCAGTTCCAGCGGGGCGCCCACCCGCGCGGCCAGATCGGCCGACTGCTCCCGCAGCAGCCGGACGACCTCCGAGCCGACGACACCGCATCCCAGCAGCGCCACGCGCAGCGGGCCCCGTTCGGGACCGACCCCGGGTTTCACGCTTCCTCGACCTCCGCATCGAGCCGCAACAGATCCGCGTCGCTCTCCCGGCGCACGATGACCCGCGGCACGCCGTCCCGGATCGCGACCACGGCGGGCTTGGGCACGTGGTTGTAGTTACTGGCCATCGAACGACAGTACGCACCGGTCGCCGCCACCGCCACCAGGTCGCCCGCCGTAAGATCTTCGGGCAACCACAGGTCACGCACGACGATATCTCCGCTTTCGCAGTGCTTTCCGACAAGCCTGCTGAGCATGGGACCCGCGTCCGACGACCGGCTCGCCAGCACGCTGGTGTAGTCCGCGCCGTACAGCGACGTGCGCAGATTGTCGCTCATGCCGCCGTCGACCGAGACGTACGTCCGCAGCCCCTCGACGTTCTTGACCGTGCCGACCTCGTAGACCGTGACGCCGCCCGGCCCCACGATCGCCCGGCCCGGCTCCACGGTCAGCTTCGGCATCTGGAGGCCGTACGCCCGGCACTCCCTGGCCACGATCGTCCGCAGGCCGTCCGCGAGGCTCTTGGGGTCGTGCGGCTCGTCACCGTCGACATAGGCGATGCCGTAGCCGCCGCCCAGGTCCAGCTCGGGAAGCTCCACGCCGTGCTCTTCGCGAATGGCGACGAGAAGCTCAGCGAGCCGGTGCGCCGCGACCTCGAACCCGTCGGTCTCGAAAATCTGCGACCCGATATGCGAATGCAGCCCGACCAGCTCCAGCTGCTCCAGATCCAGCACCCGCCGGACGGCCTCCAGCGCCGCCCCGGAACTGCGCGAGAAACCGAACTTCTGGTCGTCGTGAGCCGTCGCGATGAACTCGTGCGTGTGCGCCTCGACCCCGGTCGTGACCCGGATCATGACCTTGGCCCGGACGCCCTTCCGCCGCGCCAGGTAACCGAGCCGCGCGATCTCCTCGAACGAGTCCAGCACGATCCGCCCGACGCCCGCGTCGAGCCCGCGCTCCAGCTCCGCGACCGACTTGTTGCTCCCGTGCATCGTGATGCGCTCGGGCGGGAAGTCCGCCGCCATCGCGACGGCCAGCTCACCCCCGCTGCACACGTCGAGCCCGAGCCCCTCCTCCTTGACCCAGCGCGCCACCGCCGTGCACAGGAAGGCCTTGCCCGCGTAGTGGACGTCGCCGTCATGGAACGCGGCCGCGTACTCCCTGGCCCGCGCGCGCACGTCCTCCTCGTCGTAGATGTACAGCGGCGTCCCGTACCGTTCCGCCAGCTCCCTGACGTCGACGCCGCCGATGGTCATGACCCCGTCGTCCCTCTTGGCGCCGCGGGGCCAGATCAGCGGATCCAGCGCGTTCAGGTCCTCGGCCGGAGGCATCGGGTGCTCTTCGGGCAGCACGTCCGCGTGACGCTGCCCGGCGGGGTGTACTCGGCTCATAGTCGCTCTCTAGGGGTCTCACCGATCATTGTCAGGCCATTGCTCAAGGCGATGCGCGCGGCCGCCGCCAATGTGACGCGCGCCGCATGCACCGCCCCGGGTTTTTCCTGACCTTCGGGCAAGGCGGGGCAGCGCTCGTAGAAGTCATGGACTCCATCGGCGAGGCGCTCCAGGAACCCGGTCAGCACCCCGCTCCGCGCCCACCCCGGCAATTCACCCAACAGACCCAACAGTGCCAGCTCTTCCCGACATTCCAGCCCGGCCGGCGGCCCGCCCCGTACGCCCAGGTCCCGGGCCCGCCGCCGCACCGCGGCCATCCGCGCGTGCGCGAACCGCACCCGGAACCCCGGATTCTCGAACGTCCGCGGCCGGTCCGGCCACGCCGCGCGCTCCGCGACCTCCGCGGCCCCGTACCGCTCCCCCTCGGCCAGCACGTCCTCGACGAGCTCCCAGGGCGCCGCCACGTACACCTTCAGGAATCCCCGCTCCGTCTCAACCCGCGAGATCCCCGGCGCACCCTCGACCATCCGCCCCAGCACGCCGGCGTCCACCCCGGCCCGGAGCGCCGCCGGACTCCCGTAAACCCCAGGCCCCAGACACCGGAGCGCCACGTCGGGCACGCTCTTCCCGGCGTCCCGCACCGCGCCCGCGACAACGGCGCTCACCTCGGCTGGAGTCACCCTGGTGAGACTATCCGACCACTATGTGGACGCGGCCGCCAGCTTCCGGACGGTCTGGATCAGCTGGTTCGGGTCGAACGGCTTGGTCACGTACGCGTCGACACCGATCTCATGCCCCCTCCGGACATCGTGCTCCTGCGCTCGCGCCGTGATCATGACGACCTTCACGTGCCGGGTGTCCTCGTCCTCCCGCAACCGCATCGCGGTCACCCACCCGTCCAGCCGCGGCATCATCACGTCCAGCGTGATCACATCGGGCCGTACCTCCCGCACCCGCTCCAGGCAGTCCTGACCATCCACCGCGGTCGACACCTCGAACCCCTCGAGCTGCAGGTTCACCGCGATGAGCTGCCTGATCACCTCATCGTCATCGACGACCAGCACGCGTCCCAGTGGCTCGGTCACGGCCTCGAAGTTAGTCGACTCCACACCCCAACGCACGGCGAACCGTCCAGGTGCGCGCGGACTCCCCAACCCTGGTAACCTTCTTCTCGCGCCGCAGGGCGCACGCCCCCTTAGCTCAGGGGATAGAGCAACGGCCTCCGGAGCCGTGTGCGCAGGTTCGAATCCTGCAGGGGGCACCTCAAGATGATCAGCCAAAACCCCGGTTGACCAGGCACGACGCCGGTCACCGGGGTTTCGCATGTAGGCAACCGTGTGCCACCGGAAGCCCCCGTTTGCCGCCGTTCCCGGAATATAGGCAGCGATCGCGGTAGCTTACGCACCGCCCCCCGGCCACGGGGTCGCACCGCCGCAGTCCCGACAATTAGCCTGGTCTCGCAGCGGAGACCGGTCAGAGCACCCATATGGGTCCGCGGCTCAAAGGAGGGTGGGTACGGAATCTCTCCCGGATACGTCCCGGAGAGGAAGAATCCCGTGACCCCACCCTCCCCCGGTCTCCCTTGGCTTAAGTCCTGCCCTGCCAGCAGCCCCCAGCGAATAGCGCCTCCGGCGGGGGCCTCCGACTCCGCCGACCGCTCGCCACGGGTACGTGGCGCCGCCCTTCCGACGCTTCCGCCACTTCCTGCGCCACAGCCTCAGCACCACATAGCCTCTCGCTCTCAGAGCGCTAAGAGAAGCCTCCGGTGGGAGGCCACGCGCCGGGGAAGCTCAGCTGTTTGGAGTCATAAGCGAAGCCCGCGTGCGCCGGTTCACGGCGCACGGGGGCCGGGTCATTCGCCGCGGCGGCGCATCGATCTGGGGAGGGCGGTCACGGAGCGGCCCACTCGGAAGCTCACGGAGTCGCGGACGGCGCGGAGTTCGTTTCGCGTGTCGGCCAGCTTGCGTTCCGTGCGGGCGAGGCGGTCCTTCAGCTTGGCGACCTCGTCCTTCTTTCCGGACTTCTGCTTGACGCGTACGAGGGGGCGGCCGGCGACCTGCTGCACCTCGTGCCAGATGTCCTCGCGGCCGGCCAGCCATTCGAGCAGGTCGTTCTGTACGGGTTCCATGTCGCCCCAGACGCCGTACAGCTTCTGGGTGGTGACGCAGATGGGGCGCAGCCCGTCGACGGCGACCGCCTCCCAGACCGCGGCCGAGACGCCGGGGGTGTGTTCGGAACGGTAGTCGTCGCAGACGACGACGCCGTCGGCGGGGAGCATCACGTGGGAGGCGTCGATGTCGGCGTGCACGTGCTCATAGAGGTGGGACGCGTCCACGTGGACGAAACGGCAGCTGTCCGGGTCGACGTGCTCCAGGATCTGCGAGGTGGGCCCTTGGACGATCTCTGGCAGCCGGTCGTGGAAGGCGGTGTAGTTCGCTTCGAAGGCCCGGCGGGTCAGGGTGGAGTACGACCCCTTCATCTCGGCCTGGTTGGAGTCGTCGGGGGCTTCGGAGTCGAAGAGGTCGCAGACGGTGAAGGTCTCGCCGGCACGCAGGTGGCGTCCCATGAGGACGGCGCTCTTGCCCAGGTAGGAACCGAGTTCCACGAGGTCGCCGTGCTGGCCGAGGCGTTCCTGGCGTTCCAGGAACCAGGTGAACAGCAGCTGGTCGACCTTCGGGAACCAGCCCTTGATCTCGTCGAGTGATGCCGGGGGCTTGGTCTCTTCTCTGATCACGTGTGGCTCCAACGTCATCATGTCGGGAGCGGTGGGCACGGAAGATGCCCGCGCACGTCAGGGTGGTGCGTCGACGGGCGGAGGACAATGTCGTCGGCTTTGGCGGAGGGCCGAAGCCGACATGATAGGTGAGCCGGGCTTCTTGGCAACCGCGGCCGCTGCCGGGTGAGGTGGAGTCGAGGCCGAGGCGGACGTTAGGCACACGGTACGTTCCCGGCCGGCCGGGCGGGCATTTTCGCGCCGAGTTTTACGCGTCGTACTCCATGCCGATCCCCAGGGTGCTCTGCATGGGCAGGAGGCCGGTGCCGACGATGTCGAGGACGGGAGGCATCAGGAGGTCGGCCAGGCGGTCGGTCTCGGCCGGGGTGAGCGCGTCCCAGGGGGCGGTGGCCAGGTCGTCGGTGCGGTGCTCGACGGCGGTACGGAGGCGGCGCCCCTCGGCGGTGGCGGTGCCGTCGGCGTTCAGCAGGCCGCGGGCGGCGAGGCGGTGCCGGGCGGCGGCCCACTCCTCGGCGGGCCACTGCCTGCTGCCGAAGACCTCTTCGGGGGCGGCGCCCATGGCCGCGTGCGTGACGAGGGACTCGGCGGGGCCGATGCCGTGGGCCTGGAGCGCGGCGATGTGGCCGTCGCCGCGGTGCTCGCGCAGGATCGTCGCGGCGTGCCACAGGATCAGGTGGGGTTCGGCGGGCCAGGGCAGCGCGGCGTTCGCGGCGGCCATCGGGCGGCCGGCCGTGTCGGCCGCCTCGGCGGCGCGGCGGGCGAGGACGGCGGCCTCGCGCAGTTCGGGCGAGCCGGTGCGGTCGCCGAGGAGCCGGCGGAGCGCGCGGTCCATTCCGGCGGTACGGGTCTTCAGCACCTGCTCGGGCGTGGCGGTACGCCAGGCGGGGGCCGTGTAGCGCTCCACCATCCGCGGGTTGAAGCTGTAGAACAGCGCGTTCACCAGTTGCGGGCTCGCCGGGCCGAGGGGCGCGGCGCGGTAGGGGAAGTAGGCGGGCCAGCGCTCGCCGGTGTCGTAGCCGAGCGCGGCGGCCTCGGCGGCCACCTCGGGCGCGTAGTAGAGCGTGGCGTGTACGGGCTCCAGCAGCTGCCACAGCCGCCGGGCGGTGTTCTGGCGCGCCATGTCGGTCCCCCCGTTCGAATCTGTTCTTGACGCTGTCTAGATTGCGGGACGGGACGCTATCTTGTCAATGGCAAGTCTGGTCAGTCGCAGCCCTCGAACTGGGGCACTTCGGTCATCGCCACGTCCAGGCCGGTGCCGCCGAACCACTTCGCGACCAGCTTCCGGGCGGTTCCGTCCTGGTACATGCGGGTGATGGCCTGGTTGAGGGCCACGCAGCCGTCCGGGTCGCCGTGCCGGATGCCGATCCCGGTGTTCTGCTCGCTGAGCTTGACGTTCAGCAGGCGGGCGCCGCCCCCGTCGCGCTTGATCAGGCCGGCCAGGATCACGTCGTTGGTGGTGATCGCGTCGACCGCCCTCGCCTTGATCATCGTCATGCAGGCGTCGTAGTCCTTGGCCGGGACGAGCCGGGCGGACATCCCGTGCAGCGCGAGCAGCCGCTTGGTCGGGTCGGCGCCCTCCACCGCGCAGAACCGCCGGTCCTTCAGGTCGCGGACGGCCTTGACCCGGGGATCCCCGGCACGCACCATGACGTCCTGGTACGAGGTGTAGTACGGCCCGGCGAAGGCGATCTTCGTCTTGCGGTCGGGCGTGACCGAGAGCGTGGCCAGGACGAGGTCGGCGCGCTTCGAGGTCAGGGACGGGATGCGATCGGCCGCCAGGACCGGGATGAACCGGACGTCGCTCCCGAGGCGGCGGGCGACATAGCGGGCGACGTCGATGTCGAAGCCCTCGAACGTCCCGTCCGGGCGGCGGAGGCCGAGCGACGGCAGGTCCGGCCGCACGCCCACGACCAGGGTGTCCTTGTCGAGGATCGACTCGGAACGGGTCCCGCCGCAGCCCGCCGCGAGTCCCGCCAGCAGGACCACCGCCATGAAAAGCCGCATTCCCCGCCTCCCGGCGCCTTCAGCTCCGTACCCGCCGGATCCGCCCGTGGAGTCGGGCCGCATACCGGGATTATCCCGGCAGTGGAGATCGCGCCACAAGGGCGACGGCGAATGGCCTGGACCGGACTTCGCTCGGTTCATGCGGGCATGGGGCCGGCATGGACATCGCCCATCCGGAGGCACCCGACAGGATCGAGGTGACCTACCGGAACCTCCCCCATGCCCGGATGCGCGCCCGGGCCGTGGGACGCCGGGTGCCCGGCGTCCCGGAGATCGTCCTGGTCCAGGGCATGGCCGTCTCGGACTACCTAGTCCCCGCCCTCGCCCGGCTCGGCGGCTGGACCCGCGCGCACCTCGTGGACCTGCCCGGCCTGGCCGGCAGCGGCGATCCCCCGCACGAGCTCGACATCGCGCAGTACGGCCGCTCCGTGGCCGCCTGGCTGGACGCGGCCGGCCTCGGCCGGGTCGTCGTGGCGGGGCACAGCAGCGGTACGCAGATCGCCGCGCACGCCGCCGCGCTGCGGCCGGACGGGACGGTCGCGCTGGTGCTCGCCAGCCCCACCGTGGACCCGGTCGCGCGCTCCATCCCCCGGCTGCTGCTCCGCTGGCGGCTGGACGCCCGGCGAGAGCCCGATGAGCTGGGCCGCTCGCACCGGCCGGAATGGGTGCGGGCGGGGCCGCGCCGGCTGCTGCACATCGTCCGGGCCCATCTGGCGGACCGGCTGGAGGACGTGGTGCGCGACGTTCCCGTGCCCGTTCTCGTCCTGCGCGGGCGCGAGGACCGGCTGCCCCGGGCGGTCGGCGAGAAGGCGTACGCGGTGTCGGGATGGTCGGAGGCCGTGGCCGCCGGGAAGGCCGGCGACATCCGTTCCGACGCGCTCGCGGAATGGATCGCCGGCCATTACCCGCGCCGCCGCTATCCGGTCGTCTTCCTGGGTTCGGCGAACGGCGCGCTCGTCCATCTCGCGGCGGCCCTCGGGGCGCCGTGGCTGCCGCAGACCGTGCTCGTCCCGGTACGGCGGCACGGCGGCCACCCCGACGAGCCGCGCGAAGGGCTGCGGCTGTCGCGCGCGGCCGGGGAGGCGCTCCTCGCCGCGAACCCCGACCTGGTCCTGCACCACATGCACGACGTCCTCGGTCTTGGCCGCCCGACCGTACGGCTGTGCTATCCGGAACCGGACGACCTCAGCCCGGCCGTGGCCGGCCTTTTCCGCGATTGGTACCGGCGGCGCGGGATTCCGGCCGACCGCCTCTTCGCGTCCTGTTTCGTGCTGCTCGAACCGTGGTGGACGCTGCGCACCGGCTCCGTTCCTTACTGGACGTCGTTCAACACCGAGCCCGCGCGCCGGAGACTGCTCGACCACCTCGACGGGACCGAGCCGTTCGACGAGATCCGGCTCACGCTCATGTCGAACGGCGTCGCGGCGCCGGGGCAGGCGGGGATTCCCGCCTGGCGGGAGGTGCTCGCGCGGGCAAGGACGGCCGGCGAGTTCACCGGGGTCGATCCGCGGGCCTACCCCCGCGACTTCGCGTCGTTCGCGCGGATGCACCGGGAGCTGGCGCGGGTCCGGCCCGTCCAGCCGATGCCCGGGCCGATGGATCCGGACTTCGCCGCGGAGTTCCTCGCCCGGCGCGCGGACGTTCAGCTCCTCAGCGCGGGGCGCCCGCCGGGGTGAGCGGCGGTGGCTCCGGCCGCGGCGACGGCGTGGCGGGCCGCGTCCGGCGGTGACGCGCCGTGCAGCAGGGCGGCCGTGAGCGCCGCCACCAGCGCGTCCCCGGCGCCGGTGGTGTCGGCGACCGGCACGTCCTCCAGGGGCAGGAAGAGCTCACCGTCCGGCCAGATGAACATGTTGCCTGCGTCGGCGACGGCCAGCGCGACCAGCGAGGGGCCGCGGCGCAGCAGGTCGCGGCCGAGCCGGGACGCTGTCTCCGGTGTGTCGACGGGCGCGCCGGCCAGCAGCCCGGCCTCCCGGGAGTCGGCGCGCAGCACGTCCGCCGCGGCCAGCAGTTCGGCCGAGTCGGCATCGTCCGCCTGGGGCACGCCGTCCAGCACGATCCCGGCGCCGGCGTCCCGCGCCAGCCGTGCCGCGCGCAGGACGGCACCCGGCGGCTGCTGGAGCTGGAGGAGCACGAACCGCGCCCGTTCCAGGCCGGCGCGCGCCGCCTCGACATCGCCCTCGGTCACCAGCGTCGCGTCCGGGACGTCCTCCAGGTAGCGCCAGCGCGCGGAGCGGTCCACGATGTCGACGATCAGCGCGCTGCCGGTGCCCGCCCGGCGCACCACCGGCGCGGTGTCGATCCCGTCGGCGGCCGCCTGCCCGATGAGACCGGCGCCGGCCGCGTCGTCGCCGACCGCGCCGAGCAGCGCCACCCGCGCCCCGAGCTGGGCCAGCCCGACCGCCTGGTTCGCGCCCTTGCCGCCCAGCATCTCGCGCCGCTCCCGCACCGGGGCGGACTCCCCGGTTCCGGGCATCTCGTCCACGACCAGGACGAGATCGCGCGCCACCTGCCCCATCACGACGACCTCGGCGCCGGCCATCCGCATCCCTCCCGTGAGAACTCTCGAAACACCGTCGCGTCAGTCCAGGCAGTCGGCGGCGTCGACGATCTCCGCCCGCATGTTGCGCTCCATCATCCGCAGCGCCGCCGCGCCCAGCTCCGGATCGATGTGGGCCACCGCGTCGCGCGGGATCCTGATCTGGAAATGCCGGACGTACGCGTCCAGCGCGCTGTAGAGCACGCACTGCTCGGTCACCTGGCCGGTGAGGATGAGCGTGTTCACGCCCTCGCGGACCAGCAGGTACTCCAGCGCGGTGCCGTAGAAGACGCTGTGCCTCACCTTGGACAGGAACGGGCAGCCGGCCGGCGGGCGGATCGGCTCCACCAGGTCGGGCCGGCGGCCGCGCAGCGCGTTGCCGACCAGCTCGTCGGACGTCGCCGAGAAGTCGCCGTAGTTGTCGTTGACGTACAGCAGGTGGACGTCCTCGCGCTCGCGGGCCCGGTAGATCAGGTCCCGCAGCGGCTCGACGATCTTCTCGACGCTGTTTCCGAGCGCGTCGGCGTCCGCGTGCTCGTACGGGTTCAGCATGTCGATCACGACCAGCGCAACGGTGCTCACGTCCCGGCTCCTGCCCTGATGATCGCGCGTTACTCCGGCCGGGCCGCCACAATGAGGGGATGCCCAAGCGCCCCGCCACCTGCCCCTGCGGATCGTCCGCGCCGTACCGCGACTGCTGCGGGCGGCTGCACCGCGGCCAGGCCCAGGCCAGGACGGCCGAGGAGCTGATGCGCTCCCGGTTCAGCGCCTTCACCGTCCGGGACGCCGCGTACCTGCTGAAGAGCTGGCACCCCGGGACGCGGCCGCGGACGATCGAGTTCCCCGCCGGACTCCGCTGGGAACGCCTGGAGATCCTGAACACGGCGGAGGGCAGCCCCTTCCACACCAAGGGCACGGTCGAGTTCCGCGCCCACCACTCCGAGGGCGAGCTGCACGAGGTCAGCCGCTTCGTCCGCCACGAGGGCGCCTGGGTCTACCTGGACGGCGACACGACCTGACCCCGAGCCCCGGCCCGTCCCTCTCCCCGGCGCCCAGCGCCCGGGCCCGGGCGTGCGGGCTTGAGCGCCGTGGTGGCCATGTACGGCCAGGCCGGGCGGCGCCGGACGCCGGGCGGCCCCGGCTGCGTACCGTGAAGGCACGTCGGTGATCGGAGGGCGCCGGATGCGCGTCAGGAAGAGCGGGCGGGCACCGGACGCGCCGGAACCGTGGAACGAGATCGTCCCCGGGCTCTGGATGGGTGGGCACGTCCACGCCGGCGGCACCCCGGCGATCGTCCGGGACGAGTTCGACGTCGTCCTGAGCCTCTACCGGCGCGACGGGCACGGTCCTGACGCCCACGTCGAGCACCACTGCGCGCCGATGCCGGACGGGCCGCTCGACCCCGACCAGATCGCGGCGGTCTGCCGGCTCGCGGACATCGCCGTCGAGGCCGTGCGGGACGGCCGGACGGTGCTCGCGCGCTGCCATTCCGGCTACAACCGGTCGGGCCTCGTCACGGCGCAGGCGCTGATCGGGATGGGCTATCCGGTCGCGGACGCGGTCTTCCTGATCAGGTACCGGCGCTCCAGGTGGGCGCTGAACAACCCGCTGTTCGTGGACTACCTGGAGAGCGGACTCGACGTCGCCCGGCTGCTCACCGGCCTCGAATCCTGACCGCGCCGGACCACGCCAGTTCGCGCCGGATCGCGCGCCGGGCGTCAGGCGTCGGCGGACTCCTTCTCCGGCTGCCCCTCCTTCTCCTCCTGCTTGGCGGCCTTCTCCTCCTCGGCGACGGCGTCCTCGTGCGTCTTGACGACCTCGCTGTCGTGGATCTCGCCGCGCCAGCCCTCGACCTCGTCGGGGCGCAGCAGCGACTGCGTCATCACGTACCGGCGGAAGTGCTTGAGCTCCAGCCGGACGCGGCGGCCCTGCGCCCGCCACAGGTTGCCGGTCCGCTCGAACAGGCCCTGCGGGTGGTACTCCAGGACGAGCAGGACGCGGGTCAGGTTGGGCGCGATCTTGTGGAAGCTGACCGTGCCGTCGACATGGCCCTTGGGGCCCTTGGAGCGCCACACGATGTGCCGGTCCGGGACCTGCTCGATGATCGTGGACTCCCACGTGCGGCTGGACCAGAAGATCTTGGCCTTCCAGTTCAGCTTCTCGTCGGAGGCCTGGTCGACGCTGACGACCTTCTTCATGAACGCGGGATAGTCCTGGAACCGCGTCCACTGGTCGTACACCAGCCGGCGGGACGCGCCGATGTCGATGTGCTCCTCGATGTTGGTCACCTTGACCTTCTTGGCGCCGCCACCGCCGCCGCCCTTCTTGCCGAAGGTCTCCTTGACGCGGGCGAACAGGCCCTTCTTCTCCTGCTCGCCGCCGCCGTCCTCGCCGGACGACCCGGCGTTCTCGTCGCTCTCGGCGGGGCGCCGCTCGTCCCCGCTCTCGGCGCCGGCCTCGTCGGGACGGTCCGCGCCGTCCTCGGCACGGCGGCCGTTGAGGCGCTGCACCGCGCGTCCCGCGGCCACGGCGGCACCGGCGCCGAGCAGCAGCCCGCCCGCGGTGCCGGCGGTACGGCCGCCGGGGACGCTGGGGAGCCGGCTCTTGCCACCGCCGCCGATCGGCAGCCTGCTCAGGGGCGACGACTTCTTCCGGCCGCCGATCGGCAGCCGTTTGGCGAGCTGCCCGGCGGGGAGCCGGGAGGCCAGGTTTCCGCGCTTCATTGAGTTCCTCCGTTCGTCAGCGCGCGAGCGCGCGCTTCCTCTCGCTTTTCTGGGGCTCGACGACTTCGCCGTCGTGGATCTCGCCACGCCACCCCGCCACTTCCTCGGGGCGGACGATCGAACGCGTCATCACGTGGCGACGGAAATGCTTGAGTTCGAGCCGGACGCGGCGGCCCTGCGCCCGCCAGAGATTGCCGACGCGCTCGAAGAGCCCGCGCGGCCGGTACTCGATCACCAGGAGCACGCGGGTGAGATCGCGGGCGATGGCGTGGAAGGTGACCGTTCCGTCGATGCGCCCGCCGGCGCGCCAGGTGATGTGGTCGTCCGGCACCTGATCGACGATCGTGGCCTCCCAGCGGCGGCCGGACCAGAAGACCTTGGCCTTCCAGTTCAGCTTCTCGTCCGCGGTCTGGTCCACGCTGACGACCTTTTTCATGAAGGTCGGAAAGTCCTGGAAGAGCGTCCACTGGTCGTACACCAGCCGGCGCGGCGCGCCGATGTCGATCTGCTCCACGATGGTGGTGACCCGCGCTTTCCGGCCGCCGCCGAAGATGCCCGCGAGGGTCTCCTTCAGCGCCGTCCAGCCCGCGCTCAGCAGGGCCCGCACGGGGCTCTTGCCCTCGCTCAGCGCCCGCATCCCGGCCAGGGCCGCCTTGACGAGCGGGCCGCCCCGCTCGGCCTTGGCGGTGAGCCCGCGGACGGCGCGGTCCAGCCTGCGCTCGTAGTACGCCACCAGCCGCCGCCCCGGCCGCAGCCGGCGCAGGGACGCCCGCGCCCAGAGTCCGGCCAGATAACCGGCGGCTCCGACCGCCACGCCTGTCCGGAATTTCATCTGCGCTTCACCTCGCCGTCCGCCTGGGGTCCTGCGCGGATTACCCCCACAAGGCCGGACAAAACAAAACGCAGCCCCGATCGAGAATCCGGACGCCGGCAGAAGCGCCACCGTGATGAATCAGTCACATACCGTGCCTGGAGCGACCGGACGGGACGGCCGCCGCAATGGCCGGTAAGCAATTAGTGACCCGGCACGGATAAAGCCTCACCGCCTCGCGCGAGAACGATTGCCGGGTGATGAATCGGTAACTCAGCGTGCCGTTCGTTCCCACTGGAAAAGCGTGCCCCCTCCGGCCGGTCCCGCATCAGGGCGGGGCCGGCCGGAGGGGGCGGCGGAAGTTGACGGCGAGAGGCGGCGGGCCGGGCCCGGCCCGGAGGGAGCAGCGAGGGCAGCGAGGGCAGCAAGGGGCGGCGTGTCAGGCCAGGGCCTTGGCCTCCTGGTGGTCGAACTGGGTGCGGTAGAGGTCGGCGTAGCGGCCGCCGGCCTCCAGGAGCGCCTCGTGGGTGCCCCGCTCGACGATGCGGCCCTCCTCGACGACCAGGATCTGGTCGGCGGCGCGGACGGTGGAGAGCCGGTGGGCGATCACCACCGCGGTGCGGCCGTCCAGCGCCTCGGTGAGGGCCTCCTGGACGGCGGCCTCGGACGTGGAGTCCAGGTGGGCGGTGGCCTCGTCGAGGATGACGACGCGGGGCCGGGCCAGCAGCAGCCGGGCGATGGTGAGGCGCTGGCGCTCGCCGCCGGACAGCCGGTACCCGCGCTCGCCGACGATCGTGTCGAGCCCGTCGGGGAGGCCGGCGATGAGGTCCTTGAGGCGGGCGCGCTCCAGGACGTCCCACAGGTCCTCTTCGGACGCCTCGGGGCGGGCCAGCAGGAGGTTGTCGCGGATGGACTCGTGGAACAGGTGGCCGTCCTGCGTGACCATGCCGAGCGTCGCGCGGATCGTGGCGAAGTCGAGGTCGCGGACGTCGACGCCGCCCAGGCGGACGGTGCCGGCGTCGGGGTCGTAGAGGCGGGGCAGCAGCTGGGCGATGGTGGACTTGCCGGCGCCCGAGGAGCCGACCAGGGCGATCATCTGGCCGGGTTCGGCGCGGAACGAGACGTCGTGCAGGACGTCGACGCCGCCGCGGGTGTCGAGGGTCGCGACCTCTTCGAGGCTGGCCAGCGAGACCTTGTCGGCGGACGGGTAGGCGAAGGTGACGCCGTCGAACTCGACCGAGGCGGGGCCGTCGGGCATCGGGCGCGGGTCGGCGGGCTCGGCGACCAGCGGCTTGAGGTCCAGGACCTCGAAGACGCGCTCGAAGCTGACCAGGGCGCTCATCACCTCGACGCGGGAGCTGGCGAGGGCCGTCAGCGGGGCGTACAGCCGGGTGAGCAGCAGCGCGAGGGCGACGACCGCGCCCGCGTCGAGCTGGCCGCGCAGGGAGAAGAAGCCGCCCAGCCCGTAGACGAGGGCGAGCGCCAGCGCGGAGACCATCGTGAGCGCGGTGATGAAGACGTGCTGGACCATCGCGGTGCGGACGCCGATGTCGCGGACGCGGCGGGCGCGGGCGGCGAACTCGGCGGACTCGCGGTGGGGCCGTCCGAACAGCTTGACCAGGGTGGCGCCCGGCGCCGAGAAGCGCTCGGTCATCTGGGTGCTCATGGCGGCGTCGTGGCGGGCGGCCTCGCGCTCCAGGCGGGCGAGGCGGGAGCCCATCCGGCGGGCCGGCAGCACGAAGACCGGGAGCAGCAGCAGCGCGAGGAGGGTGATCTGCCAGGAGATCTGCACCATCACGGCGAACGTGAGCAGGACGGTCACCAGGTTGCTGACGACGCCGGAGAGGGTGTCGCTGAACGCCCGCTGCGCGCCGATCACGTCGTTGTTGAGCCGGCTGACGAGGGCGCCCGTGCGGGTCCGGGTGAAGAACGCGACCGGCATCCGCTGGACGTGGTCGAACACGGAGGTGCGCAGGTCGAGGATCAGCCCCTCGCCGATGCTGGCCGACAGCCAGCGGTTGGCCAGGCCGAGCACGCCCTCCGCGAGCGCCAGGCCCGCGATCAGCACGGCGAGCCACACGACGGTGGAGGTCTCCGAGCCGCCGACGATCGCGTCCACGACGCGGCCGGCGAGGACGGGGGTCGCGACCGCCAGGACGGCCATCACGACGCTGGCGATCAGGAAGCAGGTGAGCAGCCGGCGGTGCGGACGGGCGAAGCGGGCGATGCGCTTCAGGGTGGCCTTCGAGAACGGCCTGCTGTCTTGAGCGTTCATGGCGTGGTGCAGCGACATCCACGCCGTGACTTCCATGTCCATCGGTCTCCCGCTTTCCTCGAGCCCCCGCCGGTCGGCGGCCGTACGAGACGATGATGGAACCTCAAGAATGGTTGAGGTCAACTCTCGCGTTGCGCTCAGCGTCGCACGCGGGTACGACATTCCCGATGAACATCGATGAGCTGCGCGAACAGACCCCCGGATGCGCCCGGGTGACCCACCTCAACAACGCGGGCGCCGCACTCCCTCCCCGGCAGGTGATCGACGCCGTGTCCGACCACCTGCGGCTGGAGGCCGAGATCGGCGGGTACGAGGCCGCCGACCGCGCCGCCCCCGGGCTGGAACGCTTCTACGACGCTGTCGCCGCGCTCATCGGCGCGGAACGCGACGAGATCGCCTACGTGGAGAACGCGACGCGCGCGTGGGACATGGCCTTCTACTCGATCCCGTTCGAGCCGGGCGACCGGATCCTCACCACCACCAGCGAGTACGCCAGCAACGCCATCCCCTACCTGCAGATCGCCGCGCGGCGCGGCGTGCGGGTCGAGGTCGTCCCCGACGACGCGCACGGGCAGATCTCGCTGGAGGCCCTGGAGGCGGAGCTGGCCGGGGGCGGCGTCCGGCTGGTGTCGATCAACCACGTCCCGACGCACAACGGCCTGGTCAACCCGGCCGCCGAGGTGGGGCGGCTGTGCCGGGCGGCGGGCGCGCTGTTCCTGCTGGACGCCTGCCAGTCCGCCGGCCAGCTGCGCCTGGACGTCGCCGAGCTGGGCTGCGACATGCTGTCGGCGACCGGCCGCAAGTTCCTGCGCGGGCCGCGCGGGACGGGTTTCCTGTACGTGCGGCGGTCGCTGCTGCGGGCGCTCGAACCGCCGTTCCTCGACCTGCACTCGGCGAAATGGACGGCGCCCGGCGCGTACGAGATCCGCGGCGACGCGCGGCGCTTCGAGACGTGGGAACGCTACGTCGCGGGCCAGATCGGCCTCGGTGTCGCGGCCGATCTCGCGGTGGAGCTGGGCATGGACGCCATCGAGCGCCGGGTGACCGGGCTGGCCGCGCGCCTCCGGGAGGAGCTGGCGGCACGTCCCGGCATCAAGGTGCTGGACCGCGGCGAACGGCGGTCGGGAATCGTGACGTTCCTCGTGGACGGCCATGACTCGGCCGAACTGAAGCTCGCGCTGCGCGAGCGCGGCGTCAACGTCAGCTCGACCCACGTGGACGACCAGCGGTTCGATCCCGCCGCCACCCGCTCTGCGGTCCGCGCCTCGGTGCACTACTACAACACCGAGGAGGAGATGGAGCGCCTGCTGGCGGCGCTCCCCCTCTAGGCGGGCGTCAGGCGTTGCCCTTGGCGGCGCTGATGTCCGCGAGCGCCGACCCGCTGTCCTTCTCGATCGCCAGGTCGCCCAGCGAGACGATCCCGACCGGCTTCCCGTTCTCGATGACGGGAAGCCGCCGTACGGAACGTTCCCGCATGCGCTCGGCGGCCGTGTCGAGCGAGTCGTCCGGGCCGACGGTGGCGGTGACGTCGCTGCACAGCCCGCCGACCTTGGCATCGGTGGGGTCGCCGCCCGCGGCCAGCCCGCGGACGACCAGGTCGCGGTCCGTCACCAGCCCGTACAGCTCGTCGTCGTCGGCGACCAGCACGGCGCCGATGTCCTCGTCGCGCATCGCCCGCGCGACGGTGACGATGTCCAGCTCCGGGGACACCGAGGTCGGTGAACCCGTCATGATGTCGCGGATCTTGGTGGCCATCACTGCTCCTCACGGTTCGGCTCGTCCCTCACCCCTGGGACACACCCGCCCTACCCGACAGCGCGGGCGTCACTCACCGCGCCGGGCGAGGGCCCAATGAAGATCGTCAATGCCTGGCCGCACGAACTTTCCGGCTAAACTTCCCATCCTTGAATGGTGTACGGGGAGACGCCGGCGAGACCGCTCCCGCCCGCCCGTGATCACGAGCCGAGGAGGTCGCGCCGTGCAGGATTCAGCGCCCCCGCAGGATCCTGAAGAGGCCACGACCGGTACGGGCGAAACGTCCCGTTCCGATACCGCCGAATTCGCCGCCGTGCCGCCGCCCGAGAAGTCTCCGGACGCGGAAAAGGCCGAGGCCGAAAAGGCGCGCGAGGCCGAAGAGTCCGCTGAAGCCGCGGGCGCCGAGGGGACCGGTGAGGACGCCGGCGGCGCGGAGGAGGACGAGTCCCGGGAGCAAGAAGTCCGGGAGAACTCCGCCGAGGACGTCCCTCAGGAAGCCGAGAAGGCCGGGGAAGCAGACGGAGCCGACGAGTCCCGGGACGTTTTCGAGAAGTCCGAGGAGCCTGGGGAGTCCGGGGGGTCGGGGGACTCCGGGGATTCCGTAGAGCCGGAGGTACCCGCGCGCGCCGAGCCGCCGAAGCTCGACCCGTCCGGGCAGTGGACGATCACGATGCCGGCGCCGTCCCCGTCCCCGGCGCCGTCCTCGTCCGCGACCGTTCCCGAGATCGATCCGAAGCCCGCGCTGAAGGCGTACGCGGAGACCGTCCCGGAGATCGACACCACCGCGTACAAGCCGGAGGCCGAGCAGGAGCCCGAGCCGGAGGAACCGGCGGAACCGGCGGAACCGGCGAAGGAAGAGCCCGAGGCCCCGCGCGAGGAGCCCGAGGAGCCCGAGGAACCCGAGGGCGAGGTCCGCCCGGAGCCGGAACCCGAGCCCGCACCGGAACCCGAGCCGGAGCCGGTCGAGGACCCGACGCCTCCCGCGGCGTTCACCTCGCTGGACCTGCCGGCCGTTCAGGAGCCTCCCCAGCCGCCGCGGCCGCAGCAGCAGCGGTACGCGCCGCAGCAGCCGTTCACGCCCCCGCAGCCCCAGCCTCCGCAACAGCCGCAGCCGCAGCACGGTTCGCATCAGGGCTACGCGCCGCCTCCGCAGCAGCAGTTCCCGCGGGAAGCGCAGTACCCGAGAGAAACGCAATACACGCAGGAATCGCAGTACGGGCAAGAGGCGCAGTACAAGCAAGAAGCGCAATATGCCCGAGAGGCGCCATACGTCCAAGAGGCGCCGTATGCACAAGAAGCGCCGTACGCGCGTGAAACGCAGTACGCCCGCCAACCTCAGCAGCAGCAGTACGCGCAGGAGACGCAGCAACCGCAGTACGCGCAGGAGCGCGACTTCGGGGCCGTCTACGAAGCGGCGGCCGCCGAGGCCAAGGGCGGCAAGAAGCGGCGCCGCGGGCTGATCTCCGCGATCGTCGTGCTGCTCGTGCTGGCGGGCGCGGTGACCGGGCAGCTGCTGCGCCCCCTGCCGGACCCGGCCGTACGGCTCACGATCCCGACGACGAGCCACACGTTCCCCGGCGCGGCGCCCGCGCTCCCCTGGCCGGTGCAGGGGCAGTCGGCGTTGTACGTGGAGGGGCTCGGCATGATGGGCTCCTCCGGCGGGACGGTCCCGACGCCGACGGCGAGCGTCGCCAAGGTGATGACGGCGTACGTGTTCCTCAAGGAGCACCCGCTCGCCACCGGCCAGGCGGGACCGGTGTACACGGTGTCCCCTGAGGCGGCGGCGCAGATCCCCGCCCGCAAGCAGCGCGGGGAGTCGCTGCTGGGGGTGACGGCGGGGATGCGGCTGACCGAGCGCAAGGCGCTCGAAGCGCTGATGGTCATCTCGGCGAACGACGTCGCGCACGAGCTGGCGCGCTGGGATTCGGGCGACCCGAAGCTGTTCGTCCAGAAGATGAACGACGCCGCCAAGGCGCTCGGGATGACGAGCACGACCTACACCGACCCGAGCGGCTACGCGTCCACGACCGTGAGCACGGCGGCCGACCAGCTGAAGCTGCTGCAGGCCGCGATGAAGGTGCCGGCGTTCGTCGAGATCGTGAGCAAGCGGGCGTACGTGCCGGACGGGCCCGGCCAGACGCGGCCCGGCGGCAACATCCTGCTCGGCCAGTACGGCGTCCTCGGCGGCAAGACGGGCTACACCGACGCGGCGGGCGGCAACTACGTGTTCGCCGCGCGCAAGAACGTCGGCGGGGTCAGCACGCTGTTCCTCGGCGCCGTGATGGGGCAGCAGTCGCCGAGCGCGATGGGCGCGCTCCAGGTGGGCCGGGATCTGGTCGCGGCGGCGCAGAACGCCGTCACGGCGGTCACGCTGGCGCCGCAGGGCGCGCGCGTGGCGCAGGTGGACGACGGGCTCGGCGGCCGCACGCCGCTGACCGCCGCGTCCGCGGTGACCGTGGTGGGCTGGCCCGGGCTGACCGTTCAGCTCAGCGTCGACGGGGATCCGCCCCATACGGCGGGGCAGGGCGAGCGGGTGGCGGCCGTGAAGACGGGCGCGTCGAGCGTCCCCCTCCAGCTGGGCCAGAACCTGGACGAGCCGTCCGTCATCGAACGGCTCATCCGGCTCCAGTGACCGTCAGCGTCTTGCCGTCAGCGTTTCGCCGTCAGCGTTCTAGACGTGGCCTGAGTACAGCGCGGAGAGGAAGCGGACCAGGAGCTCCTCCCTCGTGGCGGGCGGGAGCGCGTTCAGGATGGCGTTGACGACGGCCATCTCGGGCTGCCCGCCGCTGCCGAGGCCGACGCCGACGGAGCCGAGGAGGCCCGCGAAGCCCTCGTCGTCCAGGGCGTCCAGGTCGAGGGAGGAGAGGGCGTCGGTCAGCTCGGCGGGGACGTCGGGCGGGCCGGCGTCCCGGGCAGCCTTGGCGGATTCCGCCAGCGTCTCCAGGAGCGCCTCCACGCCCGCGAGGCTGACGCCGGTCAGCGTGAAGTGCACGTTGGCCGGGATGCCCTGGTAGGAGAGCTGCGGCTGGAAGAACCAGCCGCGCGCGCGTGCCTCGTCCGCGAGCACGAACACGTCCAGCGCGGGGTCGTCGGACGCCACCGCCACCAGGGGCGCGTCCGGAGTGCCCAGGACGCGCAGGCCGGGGATGCCGGCCACGCCGGCGACGAGCCGCTCGGCGGCCCGCATCGCGCCGGCCGCGAGGTCGCGGTAGCCCTGCGCGCCGATCGCCATCATGGTGGCCCACGCGGCTCCCAGCGGCCCGGCGCTCTTGCTGCTCTGGACGGTGGAGTTGATGACCGTGTAGCCGGGCCACTCGGCGGACGCGAAGTAGGCGCGGCGCCGGACCCGCTCGTCCCGGAACAGCACGACCGACGCGCCCTTGGGGGCGTAGCCGTACTTGTGCAGGTCGCACGACAGGGACGTGACCCCGGGTACGGACAGGTCGAACGGCGGGACGTCCCGGCCGCTCTCCCGCAGCCAGGGGAGCATCCAGCCGCCCACGCACGCGTCCACGTGGCACATGACGCCCGCTTCGGCCGCCAGCGAGGCGATGTCGGCGACCGGGTCGATGACGCCGTGCGGGTACGAGGGCGCGGAGGCGACCACCAGGACGGTGCGGGGCGTCATCGCGGCGGCCGTCGCGGCCGGGTCGGCGCGGAACGTGGCGGCGTCGGCGGGGACGGTGACGACGTCCATGCCCAGGTAGTGGGCGGCCTTGTGGAACGCCGGATGCGCGGTGTTCGGCACGACGATCTCGGGCCGTCCCGCGGCGGCGTCCCCGCCGCCCGCGGCCGCGGCGGTGTCCCGGGCCGCCTTGACGGCCAGCATGATCGACTCCGTGCCGCCGCTGGTGAAGATCCCGGTGCCGCCGCCGAGCCGGCCCGCGACCGCGTCCAGGACCTGCCGCTCCAGCGCCACGATGCTCGGGAACGCGGTCGGGTCCAGCCCGTTGACCTCCAGCATCTCCAGGTACGCGCGGGACGCCAGGTCGTGGATCTCGGCGCGGCCGGTGTCGTAGACGTACGCGGTGACCTGGCCGCCGCGCACGGGGAGGTCGGCCGCGGTGAGCCGCTCCAGTTCGGCCAGGATCTCGTCCGCCGGGCGCCCGTGCTCGGGGAGGGGCGAGCGGGGAGGGCCGGTCGGTTCGCGGGGAGGGGTGGGCGGTTCTGATGGCATGGGCGGGCTTCCTTAGGGGGTCGGTCCGCGCGGTGGCCGGGCGGGCGTTCGGGGCGTTCCGGGCGCGTTCATTCGGGGAGGCCGAAGAGGCGGGCGACCATGCGCTGCAGGTGGGCGCGGAAGCGCGCGACCTCTTTGGCGTTGCCGATGCCGGTGCGCTCGCCGTCGACGTCGAGGACCCCGCCGCGGCAGAAGCCGTGGGTGGCCCAGATGACCGTCATGACCGCGTACTCCACGTCCACGTCGGCGCGGGCCGCCTCCCGCACGGTCTCGCAGATGTGGGCGATCAGCGGCTTGACGTAGCGGCTCTCCAGGTGGGCGACGTCGGCGGCGTCCGACAGCCAGCGGTGCATCCACAGGGCGGGGACGTCGGGGTTGTCGACGCAGAAGTCGAGGTAGCGGTCGATCAGCATCCGGATGCCGGCGGGATCCGGGGTGAAGTCCGCGATGGCACTCTCCAGCGCGGCCCTCTCGGCCTCGTGGGCGCGCTCCATGACGGCCAGGTAGAGGTCGCGCTTGCCGCCGGCGTGGTAGGCGACGGTGGCGATGTTCAGCCCGGCGGCGTCGGCGATCATGCGGGTGGAGGTGCCGTCGTACCCGAGCGCCGCGAACAGCCGGGTGGCCGCCTCGACGATCCGGTCGCGGCCCGATTCGCTGCCGTCCATGCGCTCACCGTAGATCCGCCCGCACCCCTCCGTCAATCACTTGATGGAGGACTTTACCGGGCCTCTACCTGCGGTTTCCCGGCCCGACCGGCCCCACCGCCTTGATCTTTTCTAGGGTTTTCCCGCGGGCCGGGCCGGGCATCGTGGTCTCTACGCGGTCGTCCGGAAGATCGTTCGGGGGGACGAAGAGTGAGCATCCTGCACCACTGCACCGGCGCGCGGCGCACGGTGGCCCGCCGGCCCCCTCCCGGCGGCACCGCGCCCGGCCGTCCGCCCGCCGCGCCGCCCGCGCCGCGGGCCGGGCGGGCCGCGCTCACGGCCGCCCGCACGCTCGCCAGCGCCCTGGTCGTCGCGGCCGGGCTGTTCTACGCGGCCGTCGCCGTCCAGGGCGTGGCCGGGCTGCTGGGCCCGCCGCCCGAGATGGTCACCACGGCGGGCGAGAACGCGGCCCAGAGCACGCAGACCGCGCAGAGCCTCCAGAACGCACAGAACGCGCACGTGCTGCCCGCCGACGGCGTGAGCGGCGCGGACCTGGACCTGCTGCTGCGGCCGCTGGCCCTCACCGGCGCGGCGCTGGCCGGGCTGCTCCTGCTGTGGTCGGGGTCCCGCGGCCTGTACTTCCGGCGCGACCAGCGGCGCTGGCGGAGCCGGCAGGCGACCGCGCTGGCCGGCTGCACCGCCGGGGTGCTCGCGTTCGCGATCGGGATCGGCGCCGCCGGCGGCTCCGCCGCGGCCTACGCCGACGCGGCCTGGAACGGCCTGGAGCCGATCCGGCCGACCGCCGTGCTGGCGCTGGCCGTGCTGTCGCTCGCGCTGCTCGTCCCGGTGCCGGCACGGGCCGCGCAGGGAACCGGGAACGGGACGCACGGGGCCCGCTCCCCCGACCACTGATCCGCCGCCGGCCGGCCCCGCCGCGATCCGCCGCGACCTGCGAGAGCGCCCGCTCCGGCGGGCGCTTTTCGCGTCTCCGGGCACCCTGGCCGCAGCCCCGAACGGCGTTCTTTAAGCAAGATCTTGACAGCGGTTACGCCCCCGATTCGAACCGTCGACCAGTCTGGTCGATAGCCGCAAAGAGGACGTACCTCCTCATGCACGATGAATTCGGGGGAACTGCATGACGATGCCGCGCATCACCCACCCGCGAAGGACGCGTAAGCGAACGTTCCGGCAGCGCGCCGACGAGTGCCTGGTGGCCGCCTACACGACCGGGCTGACCAAGGTCTTCGACCCGCGGGCCGAGCCCGTCCTCGACAACGTGAACGTCGCCTTCCGGGCCGGCGAGCTGTGCGCCCTCATGGGGCCGCCCGGATCCGGCAAGAGCACCCTGCTGGCGTGCCTCGCCGGGCACGAGCCGCCCAGCGCCGGCCGCGTCTACGTCGGACGCGGCGACGCGCGGCCCTGGCTCCCCCAGCAGATCCGGCAGATCCGCCGCGGCGACGTCGGGTTCGTGCTCTCCCACGCCCGCCCGTTCCCGGACCGCTCGGTGCGGGAGAACCTCGAATGGGCCGCCGCCCTCGCCGGCCGCTCCGAGGACGCCGACCGGATCGAGCGGGTCACCGAGGTGCTCGGGCTGATCGACGACCTCGGCACGCCGGTGGGCGCGCTGCCGCCGGACCGGCGGCACCTGACCATGTGCGCCGCCGCGCTGCTGCCGGACCCGAGCGTCCTGCTGGCCGACGAGACCGACGGCGGCGGGGCGATGACCGCGGACACCTTCGCCGTGCTGCGCCGCGGCACCATCGAGTTCGGGACGACCGTCGTCGCCGTGACCGACTCCCCGGAGGCCGCCGCGCTGTCGGACCGCGTGATGTTCCTGAACGGGGGCCGGATCGCCGGCATCGTGTCCCGCCCGGCCGAAGACGTCGTGCACGAGCTGCGCGCGTCGTTCTTCGCCGAGCGGAGCGCTTCCCGGCCGTACGTGCCGATGACCCGGCGGCCGCCGCGCACCGTCGATCCGCGGGTGCCGGCGACCCGCCGTCCCGCCGAGACGTGACCGGGGCCGGGACGGCCCGCTACTGACCGGCCGCAAGGGGTGCGGCGCCGCGCCGCACCCCTTCCGCGCGCCCGCCGCGCCCGGCGCGCTCGCCGTGTTCGGGGCCGTCGTCGCCGGTGTCCCCGCCCTCCGGGACGGTGAGCCAGACGGTCAGCACCATCTCCATCTCCAGCCGCGACTCGGGGTCGTACAGCCGCGGCCCGAACAGCTCCTCCAACTGGTGCAGCCGGTACCGGACGGTCTGCGGGTGCACGTGGAGGCGGTTGGCGACCTCGGTGGCGTTGAAGCCGTTCTGCAGGCAGGACAGCAGCGTCCGCATGAGCCGCTCGCGGTGCCGGGGCCGGACGGCCTTGAGCGGCGCCAGCCGCAGGTCCGCGACGGCGCGCACCAGTTCCTCGTCCTTGAACACCACCAGCTCGGGCATGTGGTCGGCGCACCGGATCACCCGGTCGGCGGGCAGGATGCCGCGCCGCGCCAGCGGCAGCGCCTGCCGGGCCCAGCGCAGCGACTTGGCCGCGTCGCAGGTCCGCACGGTCGGCCCCAGCGCCGCGACCCAGTCGCGCAGCGCCGACTCCAGCATCCGGCCCCGGCCGGGCCCCTCCGGATCCGGAACGAGCAGGCACGGCTCGCGGCGGTTCACGTCGGCGAGGACGTCGGGCGGCAGCGACGGGTGGGAGAACGGCTGCCGGGCCCGCTCGTACAGCACCACGGCCGCCACCGTGCGCGGCACCCGCCACTGCGCCAGCCGGGCCAGGTCGGCGATCGCCTGCGCGGCGGCGGGCGGCTCGGCCAGCAGCAGGTCCAGCAGCCGGCGGCGGCGGTGCTCCAGCTCGCCGGCCTCCTGCGCCCGCGCCTTGGTGTAGCCCTCGGCGGCGGCGCGGGCGATCTCGTCCAGGAACGCGAAGATCGCCTCGGCGATGCTGGCCAGCGCCTGGCGGGAGAGGTTGAGGCTCTCGGACTCGGCCGCCAGCCGCCGCCAGGCGACCCGGGCGCCCAGCCGCAGCGAGGTCTGCAGCACGTCCAGGCTGCGCCCCTCGCGGGCCTCGGCCCAGCCGATCTCGCGGTAGACGGCCGCGACCGGTTCCCAGGAGCTCGCCGGGTCCATGATGAGGTCGACGAACTGCCGGAGCGCGCCCTCCACGGCCAGCCGCACCAGCCGGGAGTACTCCTCGTCCTGCGGCCGGGAGTACTCGGGGACGCCGGACAGGATCTCCTGGATCATCTCCTCGGCCAGCGCGTCGAGGTGGGGCCGCATGAGGTCGGAGAGCTCGCACGGGACTCCGTCCCAGGGCTTCAGCGGGGAGCGTTCCTCTAGCGACGTGGTCACGTTCACCTCCCGCCCCCACGGGAACCAGGGGCGCAACGGGAAGTTACCTCCGCGTGATCGGGAAGGCTGCGCACCGGGCCGCGCAATAAACCGGTCCCCTTGTCATCTGGATGACAAGGCCGCCGCACCCGCGGGAACGGCCCTGACAGCGCGGGTCAGCGGGCGGCGCCGGTGACTTTACCGGGCGCTCCGAACGCCGCGACCGCGCCCAGGCCGAGGTAGACGGCGCCGGTCGCGTACCGCCCGGCGCGCCGGAACCGGCCGCCCTGGCGGCGCAGCCGCGCGCCGATCGCGCCCGCCGCGACCGCGTACAGCAGGTCGCTGACCAGGCCGATGAGCGCGGCGGCCAGCCCCAGCGCCACGATCTGCGCGGGGACGGCGCCCGCGCTCTGGTCGACGAACTGCGGCAGGAACGCCAGGAAGAGCAGGATCACCTTGGGGTTCAGCAGGTTGATCAGCAGGCCGTCCAGGTAGACGCGGCGCAGCGGGCGCGGCGCGGGCGCGGTGCCGTCGCCGTCCTCGCCGCCGCGCGACCGCAGCGTGCGGATCGCCAGGTAGACCAGGTACGCGGCGCCCGCGTACCGCAGCGTCGAGAACGCGGCCGCCGAGGCCGCCACCACCGCCGACAGCCCGGCCGCGGCGGCGGCCACGTGCACCAGGGTGCCGGTCTCGACGCCCAGCGCGGACGCGATCCCGGCCCGCCGCCCCTCGGCCATGCCGCGGGCCGTGATGTAGAGGTGGTTCGGTCCCGGGATCGCGATCAGCGTCGCCGCCGTCAGCAGGAAGAGGAACGGGTGGGTCATGGTCTCGAACGTAGGACCGCGGACCCCCGTTTCACAGGTCCAATCGGTCCTCGCGAACGGGGTCCATCCCGAGCGCCGGGGCGCCCGCGCCGCGCGGCACCGGCGGCGGCACCACGGTCAGCGGCGGCAGGCCGCGGTGGAGCAGGCCGAACAGCCACTCCCAGCGGTCCAGCACCGCCTCCGGATCGAACCGGCGCACCGCGTCCGGCGCCGCCGCGCCCAGCCGCCCGCGCAGCGCCGGATCGCCGATCAGCCGGTCCAGCTCGGCGGCGAACGCGGCCGTGTCGCCCGCCCGGACCAGCAGCCCGTTCCGGCCGTCGTCGACCAGCTCGCGGACGCCGGGCGCGCAGTCGAACGCCACCGCCGGCAGCCCCGCCGCCATCGCCTCCAGCAGCGCCATCGGCAGGCCCTCCTGCCGGGACGGCAGCGCGAAGACCGACGCCCGGCGCAGCGCCCCCGGCACGTCGGCGGTCACCCCGGCGAACTCCACCGAGCCGGCGACGCCGAGGCGGGCGGCCTGCGCGCGCAGGCCGTCCTCGCGCGGGCCCGTCCCGTACAGCCGCAGCCGCCACTCCGGACGGCGTTCCGCGACCTCCGCCCACGCCTCGATCGCCAGGTCGACGCCCTTCTCGTGCGCCAGCCGGCCCACGCAGGCGACCACCGGCTCCCGCTCGGCGGGCACGGAACCGGAGTCCAGCGCGGGCAGGACGTGCAGCGCGTTGGGCATGTGGTCGGCGTTGGACATCCCGTCGCGCGCCCACGCGTCGGCGTCCTCGGCGGTCAGCGCGAGCATCCGGTCGACCCCCGCGTACAGCTCCTTGACCCGGGCGTGGCGGGACGAGCGGCGGCTGGCCTGGTACGACTCGTGGCACATCCCCACCACGCGCAGGCCGCGGGTGCGGGCGAGGCTCACCCACTCCATCGCCCAGACCTGGGCGACGATCACCACGCCGCCGGGCCGGGCCCCGGCGAACAGCTCCGAGAGCCTTTCCGCACCGCGCTGTACGGCCGCCGTGCGCCTGCCGTCTCTCAGCCGCGCCCGGACACCGGCGCGCGCGCGGAGCGTGCGGGGCCGCCACGGCAAGGCGGGCAGCGTCCAGGTCTCATGCAGGTGCGCCACCCGGTACGGGCGCGTCCCCCCGTACGGACTCCCGAAATCGTGCGCCACCGGAGCTCTCCTGATGCCGACGAGGGTCACCCGGTGGCCGCGCCCCGCCATCAGCCGGGCCAGGCCGTGCGCCCACTGCTGGACGCCGCCCAGCTCCTCCACGTTGTTGCACACGATGAAGACGTCCCGTCCCCTGCCGCGAGCGTCAGCCACGGCGCGCCCCCCTTCCGAAGAACCGGTCGACGACCACCGCGGCCGCGCTGCCCTGGTCGTGCTCCCCGTAGCGGTCGGCGAAGGCGTGCCGCGCGTCGGCGTAGTCGTCCCGGACGGCGTCCAGGTCGCCCAGCGCGCCGAACAGGGCGTCCTCGTCCTTGACGACGGGGCCGGGCGCCTGCGCGGCCAGGTCGAAGTAGCCGCCCGCGCTCTCCCGGCCGCCGGGCGCGGGGCCGGGCTCCGGTTCCGGCGTATAGAAGATCATCGGGCGGTCCAGCAGCGCGTAGTCGAACATCACCGACGAGTAGTCCGTGACCAGCGCGTCCGCGAGCAGCAGCAGCGGCGTGACGTCGGCGATGTGGCCCGCCGCCCGGACCGCATGCCGCAGCCCGCGCGGCAGCACGGTCCGGCACAGGTAGTGCGGCCGCACCAGCATGATCTGCGCGCCGCCCAGCTCGGCCGCGAACCGGGCCGCGTCGAACGGCAGCCCCGCCCGCGCCACCGGCCGCCCGCCCGGCCCGCCCCGGAACGTCGGCGCGTACAGGACGACCGCGCGCCCGTCGTCCAGCCCCAGCTCGCGGCGCAGGTCCGCCAGCTCGCGGGCCAGCTCCGGATCGCCATCGGGCCCCCGCACCAGCGGGTCGTTGCGCGGGTAGCCGGCCGGGAGCAGCTCGGCGGCCACCCCCAGGCCGGGCACCAGCGTCCGCTCGTCGTGCGCGGACCGGACGAGGAAGCAGTCGTACCGCTCCACCGCCCGCCGGAACCGCTGCTGCTCCGCGCGCGTGGCGCTCTTCAGCGCCGGCTGGTCGAACCCCATCAGCTTGTACGCCGAACCGTGCCAGGTCTGGACGTACGTCGTCCCCTTCCTCTTGCGCAGCCCGTCCGGGAAGCCCTGGTTGTCGATCCAGAACTCCGCCCGTGCGAGCGCCCGGTAGTAGGCCCACGAGCCGCGCCGTACGAGGGACGCGTCCTTCGGAAAGCCCTCGGGACTCTCCGCGTACGACCAGTAGGCACGCACGGGGACGCCGGAACGCCGCAGCTCCCGGTAGATGTACTTGGGGTTGTCCGAGTACTGCTTGCCCAGATGGCTCTCGAAGACGGCCGTGCCCTTGCGGACGGGGAGCCTGGACAGGACCCGGTTGAAGACGGCGACCTTGGTCTTGCCGGCGGTGAGCCGGCGCCGCAGCGCCGCCTTCAGCGAGCGCGCGGACCGTTCCGTACGGCGCAGGCCCTGCCAGGCCCGCCGGAAGGCGGTGCTGTGGCGCAGGGCGCGGACCGCCGCCTTGAACGGGACGGTAAGCAGCCCGCCGCCCTCCAGGACGAACGACAGGTTGCCGCCCTCCGTCTCGTACGACCTCAGCCGGGTGCCGGCGAGCCGGGTGAGCCGCGGCCGCACCGGCAGCCGCACGCCCGTCACCCCCGAGCCCACTCCCGCTCCCGCGTGCCCGCCCTCCACGCCGATCCGCAGGACGAGCCGGTCGCCGTCCACCCGCATGATCAGCCGGGCGTCCCACAGCGGGTCGACGAGCCCGACCGGCCGGACCCGGCGGGCGGTGTCGAGCGCGGCCCGCCACTCGATCGTGTCGCCGCGATGCGCGAACTCCGCCGGGAACCGCACGGTCCGGCGGGGATGCCGCCGGTCCCGCAGCTCCACCTCGCCGCGCAGCCGGGCGCCGGCGGGGATCCGGCCGAGCGGGTTGGCGACCAGGCCGGACAGCCGCGCGCGGCGGCCGGCGCGGCGCAGCGCGACCGCGGTGGTCGCGGGCCGCAGCTCGGTCAGCGGGCGGGCGTGGATGCCGAGCGCGGTGACGTCGAGGATCTCCCGGCCCTGGCCGTCCCGCAGGTGCCGCTCCCCCCAGTAGACGCGGCCCTCCCGCTCCACCAGCTCGGCGCGCAGCTCCGGGATCTTCTTGCGGGCGAACTCGGCGGCGGCGATCGCGCCCTCAAGATCGCCGCGGCCGACCATGTACGCGGCGATGGCGGGCAGCCGGTTGGAGGCCGCCAGTGCCCCCGGGTCCAGGTCGGCGACGTACGGCCGGGCCAGCTCCAGGAACCGCCGCCGGTAGTCCTCGTCGCGGGATCGCAGGTCGTAGAGGTAGAGGAGCAGGTCGTGGTTGACGAACTTGGCGTCCTTGGCCGCCTTGAGGTCCGCCGCCCCGTGCGCCCGGAACACCCGGTCGATGCGGCGGTGGACCTCCAGCCGGTCGGCGAGGTTGCGCAGCTCCCGGCGGCGGTTGGAGATCGACGGCCGGTCGGCGCGCGCCTCCACGTACCAGGTGTAGACGCGGTGCGGGACGACCGCGATCCGGTCCGCGGCCAGGTACGCCTCGGCCGAGAACAGCAGGTCCTCGTAGTGCAGGTCCTCGACGAAGCGGAGCCCGCGGTCCAGCAGGAAGTCCCGCCGGTAGCACTTGTTGGTCGAGAGCGTGTCGTAGAGCAGGTCGGGATGGTCCAGGACGGAGTCGTGGACGGCCCGGCGCCGGTAGAGCCGCGGGTACCAGGGCGTCTCGCGGGCCTTCGGGCCCAGGTGGGAGCGGACGCACAGGCCCGAGACCAGGTCGGCGCCGGTCTCCTCGGCGGCGGCGACCATGGTGAGGCAGGCGTGCCGGTCCAGGACGTCGTCGCTGTCGAGGAACATCACCCGGTCCCCGCGGGCCAGCTCCACGCCGGTGTTGCGGGGGCGGCCGCAGCCGCCGGAGTTCTCCGGCAGGTGGACGGCCCGGACCCGGCCCGGGTGCGCCGCCGCGAACCGGTCGGCGGCCTCGCCCGTCCCGTCGGTGCTGGCGTCGTCGACGATCACCACCTCGACGCCGCCGAGCGTCTGGCCGAGGGCCGAGCGGACGGCGCGCGGCAGCCGTCCGGCGTCGTTGTAGGCGATCACGACGACACTGACGTCCGGCCGGACCCGCATCCCATCCCCTTTCGCACGCTCCGGGACAGTGATTTCCAGCCAGGTCCATCACCGGGTCGACTCGGGATCAAGCGGACGTCAATATTCACGGATTCTCGCGTTCTGTCCCGGAAAGCTCGGGCGGCCGGTGAACGCGCCGAGGGCGCCCGCACCAGGTGCGGACGCCCTCGGACCAGGGGTTTTCCGGAGTGGCTCAGCGTTTCCGGAGCGGCTCGGTTGCCGGAGAGGCTCAGCTCTTCCGGTAGTCGGGGTAGCCGTAGCCGACGATCTGCGACTTCTGCCGCGTCTTCTCCTTCACGGCGTTGCCGGTGTTGCCCTCGACGGTGTCGACGGTGCCGTCGCCGTTGTCCTTGACGACCAGGCCGACGTGCTCGATCGAGTTGATGCCGCCGCCGTTCCAGGAGAAGAACACCACGGAGCCGGGCTTGGCCTCCTGGCCCCAGCGGCCGGTCTTCTTGAACCACTTGGCGTGCTCGACGGTGTAGGCGTCCCAGCCCATGTTCTTGACGCCGGTCTGCGCGCCGACCCAGGACACGAACATGTTGCACCAGGAGGCGCCGTTGTAGCTGGAGACGTTGCCGCCGTCGCGCGCGGCGGTCAGCTTGGCGTTGTCGGTGCCCACGTACCAGTCGTGGAACTTGGTCTGGCCGCCCTTGCCCTCGGTGATCCCGACCTGCTTCTTGGCGAGGGCGATCACGTCCCGGGCGGTGGCGGACCCGGCGTTGGCGGTGGCCTTCTTGGCCGAGCCGGCCTTCTTCTGGGCGTCGGCGGCCTTGCCGGCGACGGTCCCGGTGGCCTTCCGAGCCTGGCTGCTCACCTGCTCGGGCTGGACGGCGGTGTGGCCGCCCTTGCCGACGCCGGCGACGCCGGCGACGGTCTGGACCTCGGTGCCCGCGGCGCCGGTGGAGGCGGCCGCGCCGACGGCCGAGCCGAGGGCGAGCACGCCCAGGGCGGCGCCGCCGGCCACACCGGCCGCGGCCCGGCCGCGCAGGGCGAGGGTCTGGGTGGTCAGCTCGCTCGCGCGGTCACGAAGGTCGGCGAGCAGAGCGGGAGAGATACGGAACGACACAGCAGGGGTCTCCTGATTTCTTCCATGGCCGCCTACCGGGTTAGCTGTCGGATTCGGACGTGGAAGTCGCCCTACGGTGCGCGCGGAGGCGCACCGATTCACCCCAGATGGTTGGGTCCCCGGCTCCAGGCGCCGTCTTCGGCGCGGAACGGACTCGGCGGTCCGGCGGCCGTCAGGGGCCACCGGCACTGCGATCAGATGGATGGACGGTTCGCGCGGGTTCTATGGTCCGCACACGCGACCGCGGTCGGCGGGATCCGGCCCGGTCGGCTCGGCCCGCCTACCAATGGCGACGCATGGGGTGCATCGCCCAGAGGTGGTCAGAAGGTATCAAACTTCTAGCTCGTGGCAAATCCGGTGCAAAGCACGCGGACACAGGTTCAAAACCACATGACCCCCGCATCTCTTCCCGACATCGGGGAACGATTCGGACTCTCGTGTCGGATCGACCCGTACGCACCGGGAGGGAACGCGGCGATGCTGCCGGATCTGGGGTTGTTGGCGATCACTCTGCTGGGCCTCGCGGGGCTGGCCGTACTGGCCCTCGCGCTCTGCGTGGCCGGGGGCCTGCGGCTGGCCCGCACCCTCGCCGAACGGGTCCCCGTACGGGCCGAAGGGGCCCCGCTCCCGGTGCGCCGCCCGGCGGCCCGGAAGTAGCGTCGGCGAGCGGCCCAATCGGCGGCACCAGGCCCGCTTCACCCGCCTCACCTGCGCCTTCGGCGCCGGTCCAGCGACAAAGGCCACACCAAGGCCGGGTCACGAACGCTCTGAGACCCGCCTCACACCCGCGCGCCCGGGAAAGCGGCGCGTCAGGTCGCGGCGGCGGGCTCGGCGCCGGCGCTCGCGCCCGCGGCGGCCGGGCCCGAGCCCGCGATGGCGCCGGCCAGGACGAGCCGCCCGGCGGTGGTCACCATGGCGACGACCTCGTCCACCGGGGTCCGCAGCGAGGTCAGGCTGACCAGGGCGGCCAGCAGCACATGGCCGATCACGATCTCGACCTGGTCCCGCTCCGGCACCGGGTCGCCGATCGCGGCGGCCAGCCGGTCGCGGAGGGTCATGAACAGCACCAGCCGGTCGTCCTCGACCGACGAGTCCTCGGACGTCACGGCCTGGACGATCGCCGACGTGAGCGGGATCTCCTCGGCCCCGACCCGGATGATCCGCTCCAGCAGCGCGGTGAGCCGCTCGATCGGGGTGTCGCCGACCGCGAGGGCCTCGACGTCGTCGGTGACCTGGTGCACCCAGGCGCCCGCCACCTCGGTGATCAGGTGGTCCTTGGTGGCGAAGTAGCGGTAGACCGTGGCCCTCGCCACACCCGCGCGGTCGGCCACGTCGTGCATGGTCACGGCCGGGTAGCCGCCCTCCAGCGCCAGCAGCCGGGCGGCCTCGACCAGCCGTTCCCGGCGGGCCTGCTGCTCCTTGCTCAGCGTCCGGGTCACGGTGAACCGCGCATCGCCGCTCAACGCGCCTCCTTCGGGGGTGACCGATCGGGTGACGGACGCCATCTTCTCGCACATCCGTTCCCCTCGCGCGCCGGGCTCGGGCGTGCGGGCGCGCGGGGTCTTGTCCGGCCCGCCGCCCGCGGGCGAGGATGCATCGGGTAGATCATTCTTCGCCCTATCGCTTGCTTGGTTCGTGACGTTAGTCTAGACACCAGTCTCCGATCGGAGCCGCCGATGGACCTGCACGAGGCCCTCTACACCACCCGCGCGATGCGCCGGGTCCGCCCCGACCCGGTGCCGCTGGAGGTCCAGCGCCGCATCATGGACGCCGCCGTGCGGGCGCCCAGCGGCGGGAACGCCCAGGACTGGCGGTTCCTGCTGGTGGACGACCCCGAGGTGAAGGGCCGGATCGGGCCGCTCTACCGCGACTCCATCGACCAGCTCTGGAAGACCGTCTACAAGGACCGGCTGGACGCCGCCAACGCCGACCCCGACGACCCGGGCAGCGCCCAGATGCTGCGCGTCCAGCGGTCGGCGCAGTGGCTCGCCGACCACTTCGAGGAAGTACCGCTGTTCCTCTTCGCCTTCACCCGGTTCGACCCGAACGGCGGCTCGATCTTCCCCGCCGTCTGGAGCGCGCAGCTGGCCGCGCGGGCCGAGGGCGTCGGCAGCTCCCTCACCTCCGTCCTGGGCTTCTTCCACCCGGACGAGACGTACGACATCCTCGGCGTCCCCAAGGACGAGCACTGGACCATGGCCTGTTGCGTCTCCTTCGGCTACCCCACCGGCCGGTGGGGCGTGGCCGCCCGCCGCCCCGCGCACGAGGTCACCCACCGCAACGCGTGGGGCGCCCCGGCCGGATTCGAGACCCCCGAACCACTCTGGAGCCCCGAATGACGCTCGAAGGCACGTCCGCGCTGGTCACCGGCGGCGGCAGCGGGATCGGCCTGGCCTGCGCCCGGCGGCTGGCGGCCGACGGCGCCGCCGTGACCATCTGCGGCCGTACGGCCGAGCGGCTGGAGGCCGCCGCCAAGGAGATCGGCTGCGGGTGGGCGGTGGCGGACGTCACCGACGAGGAGCAGATCGCCGCGGCGCTCCGTACCGCCGCCGGGGCCGGGCCGCTGCGCGCCGTGGTCCACTCCGCCGGCGGCACCAGCTCGATCGGCCCGGTCCCCCAGCTCGACACCGCCGCCTGGCGGGACACGATGGACCTGAACGCGACCGGCACCATGCTCACCCTCAAGCACGCGGTGCGGCACATGTCCCGTACCGGCGGCGGCGCGTTCGTGGCGATCTCGTCGATCGCCTCGTCCAACACGCACCGCTGGTTCGGCGCGTACGGGGTGTCCAAGGCGGCGGTCGACCACCTGGTGAAGCTGGCCGCCGACGAGCTGGGCGGGATCGGGATCCGGGTGAACGGGATCCGCCCCGGCCTGGTGCGCACCGAGCTGGTCGCCGGGTTCACCGAGCCGGGCCCGGTCCTGGACGACTACCTGGCGTGCATGCCGCTGGAACGGGTCGGCGAGCCGGAGGACATCGCCGAGGCGGCGCGGTTCCTGGTGGGGCCCGAGTCGTCCTGGATCACCGGCCAGGTCATCAACGTGGACGGCGGCCACCATCTGCGCCGCGGGCCCGATTTCCGGGCCGCGTTCGAGCCGATGTTCGGCGCCGACGCGCTCAGAGGTGTCAGCACGGAGGAGTGAGGCGATGCGCACGACCGTGGACCTGCTGGACGGCGAGATGTACGCGGGCGACCCCTGGCGGGTGTACGCCGAGCTGCGGGCCGAGGCGCCCGTCTACCACGACGAGGCGAACGGGCTGTGGGGGATCGCGCGGCACGCGGACGTCTTCGCGATCGAGCGCGACCCGAAGCTGTGGACGAGTTCCGGCGGCTACCGGCCGCAGCTGCGGCCGGCCGACCCGTCCATGATCGGGATGGACGATCCGGAGCACGCGGTGCGGCGCCGCATGGTCTACCGGTGGTTCACGCCGCGCAGCGTCGCGAGGTACGCCGACCGGATCAGGGCGACCGCGGTCGACTGCATCGACACGGCGCTGGACGCCGGGACGGTCGACGCCGTCCCGGCCCTGGCCGCGCCCCTGCCGGCCCGCGTGATCGGCTGGCTGCTGGGCTTCCCCGAGGACCAGGTGGACCGGCTCGTGCACTGGTCGGCGACCGCCGTGCTCGCGGGCGGCGGGCTGCGCTACGTCACCCAGGAGTCCACCGAGGCCGCCGCGGAGTTCGCCATCGCCGCGCTGGAGGTGGCCAAGGACCGCCGCGCCTGCCCGGCCGAGGACCTGATGTCGATCTGGGCCAACGCCGGCCCGGACGACCCCGTCTACGACGACGAGCACCTCGCCCACGAGGCGCTCCTGCTGCTGGTCGGCGGGGCGGAGACCACCCGCACGGTGATCGCCACCGCGATCGACGCGCTGATCGCGCACCCGGACCAGTGGCGGCGGCTCCGCGAGGATCCCGGGTTGATCCCGGGCGCGGTCGAGGAGTTCGTGCGCTGGACGACGCCGATCCTCAACATGTGCCGGGTCGCGAGCGCCGACACCGAGGTGCGGGGCGTGCCGATCCCGGCGGGCGGCCAGGTCCTGCTGATGTACGGCTCCGCCAACCGGGACGAGGAGGTGTTCGACGACCCGGACGCGTTCGACGTCGCCCGCCGTACCGGCGACCACATCGCGTTCGGCCTCGGCCCGCACTTCTGCCTCGGCGCCTCGCTCGCCCGGCTGGAGCTGCAGATCTTCTTCGAGGAGTTCGTCGCCCGCGTCGGCACCGCCGGGCGCGCCGACGCCGAGGGCCCGCGGATCCTCCGGAACGCCTTCGTCCGCGGGGTGACGGAGTTCCCGATCACCCTCACCCCGCGCAACTAGCCCTCAGGCGGCGCCCAGCGCGCTGCGCCTGGACGCCCATTTCAGCGGCTGACCGGCTCCGGACGGGGGTGAACCTTCCGGCTCCGGCGGGCGTCCGCGCACGGCTCTCTCCCCGCGCCCCCACCTGCGGCGATCCGGCCGAACCGGACGGGCCGCCGGCGCCCGCGCCGAAACGGCGTACAGCGTTTGCAGGATCCGGTCCGGCGCCCGACCGGCCATCGTCGTAGCCATGCAGCAGCCCATCCGCGTCCTGATCGTCGACGACCACGCCCTGTTCGCCGAGGCCCTGTCGGCCCGGCTCGGCCGCGAGCCCGACCTGGTCGTCCTGCCGGTCGCCGCCGACGCCCGGCGCGCCCTGGCGCTGGCGGCCACCGAGCGGCCGCACGTCGTGGTGCTGGACGTCGCGCTCGGCCCGGAGAACGGCCTGGACGTGCTCGACCGGCTGCGCGAGCGGCATCCGGACGTGCGGGTGGTGATCCTGTCGGCGCTGAGCGACGTGGACGCGATCGTCCTCGCGGTCCGGCGCGGCGCGATCGGCTGGCTGTCCAAGACCGAGAGCGCCGACCTGGTCGCCCGGGTGATCCGCGGCGCCGCCCGCCGCGGCGGCTGGCTGCCCCCCGACGTCCTGGGCGAGGTCCTGCGCCGCCTGCGGGCCGGCGCCCCCGAACCGGGCGGCGGCGGCCGCCTGCTGGCCGAGCTGACGCCGCGCGAGCGCGAGGTCCTCCAGTGCATGGTGGACGGCCTCAACCGCGCGGAGATCGCCGGCCGCCTCGGCCTGTCGGCCAACACCGTCCGCACCCACACCCAGAACCTGCTGGCCAAGCTGGACATGCACTCGGCCCTGGAGGCCATCACCCTCGCCATGCGCGAAGGCATGCGCCCCGACCCGGACCGCAACCCGCCCGGCTAGCCGCCCCGGGGGAAGAGGGGGCGAAGCCCCCGGCAGGGGATGCGGGGGACGGAATCCATTTCAGGCCGACGTCCAGCCGCTGCTGGACCGGGCCGGCGCCGCCTCGCCGATCCCGCGCGGCTCGATCGGCCGGACGACCGGGGAGAGCACCGAGTCGCGCAGCACGGTGCTCGCGAGTTCCGGATGATCGAGGAGCAGACCCATCCCTGGGGCATCGGCGCGGGCCACACCGAGCCCGCGATGCGGGAGAACCAGACGCCTCAGGGCAGGACGGCCGGCCGGACCTTCAGTCGATCATGAAGGCCCGGAACGTCCGCTAGGTACCGTTCTCTCAGGGGCGGGCCGGGTTCTCCGCCAGGGCGGGAGTGTTCGGCATGTCCAGGGGGAGCGAGCCGACCTGGAGCGCCAGCACCTCCAGCATCACGACGACCACGACGAAACCGGCGGCCCACAGGCCGATCTTCTTCTTGCCCAGCACTCCCCGAACCCCTTCAAAACCCCCACATGACCTTGAAAAACGCTAGCACGGCTTTATCTGCGTACGTACGGAATAACGGTCAGTATTCGGTATCGATGCGGATCACGGGACCGGCCGGCCGCCGAGGTTGACGCAGCGGGCGTTCACGCACTCACCGCGTGCGGGCAGTAGCGCGGGATGTCGTAGGTGCGGCCGCCCGGCACCACGATGATCCGCTCGGACTCGTCGCGGCCCGTCTCGTACGCCTCCACCGCCCGCCGCGCCGGGGCGTTCGCGTGCTTGAGCAGCCCGACGAGATGGTCGTTGTGGACGTCCGGGTCGCGGTAGAGGGGCGGCCCGGCTAACGGGACCGCCAGCTCCGGCGCGGCGGTGAGCCGGGCGTCGTTGCAGTGCAGTACCGAGCGCCCGTCCGCGACGATGAGAAATGCCGCGTCATGGCACATCGGCGAGAGCTCCGGAATGACGGTCGGCCAGGAGCCGCGATTGTCGAGTGCGAATTTCTCCCACGCCGCTATCTCGATTACCTGGCGGGAGCCGGCGGCCCGCGCCGTCCGTTCTCTGAACGCGGGCCCGGGATAGCGAGGAATGAGGATACGGGTCCGCGCGGAGAGCCGCTCGATGAACCAGGGATCGAAATGATCCAGGTGCTCGTGCGATAGGGCGACCCAGCCGGCGTCCGCCAGCGCGCCGGGATCGAGATGATCGTTCCTCGGGTACTGGTGCCAGGCCCCGAGGAAGGCCCCCGACGTGGCGAGCCGGGGATCCGCGAGCAGGCGGAACGCGCCCGCGCGTACCGCCACTCCGGCATGTCCGACAAAGGTGATCGCAGGCATGCTCCGACGATCCCTCCCCGCGTCCCCGATCACACTCACCGGAATGCGCAAGGCGGCTACGCCGAGAGCATGAAAGAAATGGCGACCGGTGGCCGAGAATCCGGTTAGCGCCGCCGATAGGGACGTACCGGCAAAGGCCCCGGTTTACGCCGCCGGATAGGCATGTCCACTTCCGGTCAGTGACCGGTCTGTCGCGGTCGACAACCTGGACAAGAGTACGTTCGCGAGTGACCGTCGTCACGGTGCTGGTATTACCGGACGGGGGTCCCTCCATGAACAACGGGCAGTCTCGGTCATCTCCGTTCGACATGCCCGCCCATCCCGCGGCCCACGGCCTCGACCAGGCCGCGCCCGACCGCACCGGAGCCGCCGCGGAGACCGGCGACCCGAACCTGTGGCGGCGCCGGCTGCGGCACGACATCCGGCACGAACTCGGCACGATCATCATGCTCGCCTCGGCCGTCGCGGTCGCCGACGACGTCGGCGCCACCAGCCGCGAGCGGATCGAGCAGCTGCTCGGCGAGACCCGCTGGCTCGACCACCTGCTGCGCCGGCTCGACGGTGACGGCCCGGGCGAGCGCGGGCACGAGCACGCGCTGCCCGTGCCCGAGCGCATCCGGGTGGACTGCCTCACCGCCGAGGTCGTCACCGGCATGCGGCTGGCCACCCCGCACGAGGTCCGCTTCGCCGGTGGCGAGGCGTGGGCGCACATGGACCCGGTGGCGCTGTGGCGCGCGCTGCGCAACGTGCTCGACAACGCCTGCCGGGTCGCGGCCGGCCGGGTGGACGTCCAGGTCACCGCCGACCGCGGCCGGGTCACCGTGCAGGTCGACGACGACGGTCCCGGCTTCGGCGCCGGCTCGGGCGGGCTGGCCTCGCTCGGGCTCGGCATCGTGCACGACCTGATCTCCGAGTACGGCGGCGGGCTGGAGATCCGCACCGGCGCGATGGGCGGCGCCCGGGTCCGCATCCTGCTGCCGTCCGCCCCGCCCGCCGAGGCCGTCCCGGCCGCCGTCTCCGCCGACGATTGGCGGCCGCATCCATGAGGACCCGCCCATGAAGGTCCTCGTGTGCGACGACCACGCGGTGTTCGCCGACTCGCTGTCGCTGGTGCTGGCGGACGCCGGGCACGCCGTCGTGGGGGTGGCGTACTCGCCGGCGGAGGCGCTGCCGCTGCTGCGCGCCGACCCGCCGGACGTGTGCCTGATCGACCTGCGGTTCCCGGCGGGCACCGCGCTGGACTGGATGCCGCGGCTGCGCGCCGCGGCCCCGGAGGCGCGGTTCGTGGTGCTGACCGGCTTCCTGGAGCAGCGGGTCCTGGACGCGGGCCTCGCGGCGGGGGTGCACGGCTTCGCGCACAAGGGCCAGCAGGCCGGCGACGTCCTGGCGGTGCTGCGCCGGGTCGAGGCCGGCGAGATCGTCGCCGACCGGGCCGCCCGGCGCGGCGGCGACCGGGCGCACGGCCGGGCGGGGCAGGTCGCGCGGTTCCTCACGCCGCGCGAGCGCGAGGTGCTGACCCGGCTGGCGCGCGGCGAGTCCACCCAGGCGCTCGCCAAGGCGATGGGCGTGACCCGCAGCACCGCCCGCAGCCACGTCCAGAGCGTGCTGAGCAAGCTGGGGGTGCACTCGCAGCGGGAGGCGGTCATCGAGGCGGCCCGGCACGGGCTGGTGAGCGTCGAGACCGGGGAATGGCTCGCCGGCTGAAGCGGGGGGAAGCGGGGGGAAGCAGGGGAACGGAGGGAGCCCATGCCTCAGCGGCGAGGCGCCCGGCCGGTCGCCGGGGCGGAGGCGTTGGCCTGCCCGGACACCTACGCCCGCGGCGTCCCGTACGACCTGCTGGACCGGCTGCGCGCCCGCACCCCGGTGACTTGGCTGGACGAGCGCGGTGCGGGCGGGCCGGGCTCGTGGGTGGTGCTGCGGTACGCCGACGTCCGGTACGCGCTCGCCCATCCGGAGCTGTTCGCCCCCGACCCCGCCGCCGGTCCGCACGGGACGGCGGCGGGCCCGCCGCTGCCGTCCGCCGCGATGGTCGACATGGAGCCGCCGGCGCGCGCCCTGCTGGCCGCGATCACCGGCGACGCCCCCGCCGACTTCGCCGAGATCGCCGCGGAGCTCCCCGAGACCGTCCGGAACACGCTCGCGGGCGGCCTGTACGCGCTGCTGCGCGCCCCCGAGCAGTACGCGCGCCTGCGGGCCGCCCGCGCCGACGGCGTCCTGCTCGACGCCGCCGTGGAGGAGATGCTGCGCTGGTGGACGCCGGTCATGTGCGCGCGCCGTGCCGTACGGCGCCCGACGGACCTGGGCGGCGTCCCGCTGCTGGCCGGGGAGCGGGTGTCGCTGTGGCTCACGGCGGCCGGCCACGACGGGGCCGCGTTCCCGGAGCCGCACCGGTTCGTCCCGGACCGCTTCAGGCCCGGCGGCCGGGCGCGCCCGCACCTCGCCCTCGGCCACGGCCCGCACGCCTGCCTGGGGGCCATGCTCGCCCGGCTCCACCTGCGCGCGCTGCTCACCGCCGTCCTGGAACGCCCCGGGCGCCTCGTCCAGGCGGGCGAGCCCGTCCGCCTGCGGTCCGCCACCCGGAACGGCTTCGAGCGCCTGCCCGTCCGCTGGAGCGGGTGAACGCGCCATGCCCGGCCTCCGACCGGCGATTACCGCCGCGACCTCCCGTACCTCCGCGGGAGTAGGCCCGGTCACTCCCCCGGACCGACGCCGCCGCCGGGCCCGGTGACCTAACTTGCACGCATGACCAGTTCCCCGCCGGGCGCGCAGGTACGGCCCCACCTGCCGCTGCCGAGCACGTGGCCCGCCTGGATGGTGCCGGCGCTCCTCGCGTTCGTCCAGGTCGTCGGTTCGCTGGGCGCGCAGAGCGGGGAGCGCCGCGGCGGGCACGGCGGCAGCGGGCCGCCGTGGGGGGAGACGCACGGCCCCTGGCAGAGCGACCCCGGGTACACCAGCACGCCGCTCGACCCGCTGGGGTTCGCGCTGCTGGCAGGCGGCCCGGCGCTGCTGCTGCTGCGCCGACGGCACCCGGTGTTCACGCTGGCGGCGGTGGGCGCGGTCACGCTGGTCTACCTGCTGCGCGCCTACACGTACGGGCCGGGCCTGCTGGCGGTGGCGGTCGCGCTGGTGGGCGCCGTGGTCGCCGGGCACCGGCCGGCCGCCTGGGTGGGGGCGGGCACCGCGCTCGTCGGGTACTTCGCGCTGACCACCGCGATCGGCGTGCCGTTCGAGGAGCGCGGCCGCGCGGGCACCCCCTTCCCGGTGGAGGAGCCGTCGGTGGGCGGCGCGGCGTTCGCGCTCGCGTGGGTGCTGATCGCGCTGATCAGCGGGGAGCTGATCAGGATGCGCACGATGCGGGCCGCGGCGGCGGCCCGCACCCGGGCCGAGGAGGAGCGCCGCCAGGCCAGCGAGGAGCGGCTGCTGATGGCCCGCGAGCTGCACGACGTGCTGGCGCACAACATCTCGATGATCAACGTGCAGGCCGGGGTGGCGCTGCACCTGATCGACGACGACCCGAACCAGGCGCGCACCGCGCTGGCCGCGATCAAGGAGGCCAGCAAGGAGGCGCTCACCGAGATGCGGTCGGTGATCGGGGTGCTGCGCTCGCAGGGCGAGAGCGCGCCGCGCTCCCCCACCGCCGGCCTGGACCGGCTGGACGAGCTGCTCGGCCGGGCCCGGTCGGCGGGCCTGCGGGTGGAGTCGGAGATCGTCGGCGAGCGGCGGCCGCTGCCCGCCGGCACCGACCTGGCCGCGTTCCGGATCGTCCAGGAGTCGCTCACGAACATCACCCGGCACGCGGGTCCGGGACCGGTGACGGCCCGGCTCCGGATCGCCTACGGTGAGCGGGAGGTCGCCGTCCGGGTCGAGGACGACGGCCACGGCGTGTCGCTGCTGGACGACCATCCGGGCGGCAGCGGGATCAACGGCATGCGGGAGCGCGCCGCGGCGCTCGGCGGCACGTTCGAGGCCGGGCCGCGGCCGGGCGGCGGGTTCCGGGTGAGCGCGACGCTGCCGGCCACCGAGGGGCCCGCCGGCGCGGAGCCCGCGGGCGAGGGAGACACGGAATGATCAAGGTCCTGCTGGCCGACGACCAGGTCCTGGTCCGCGCGGGGTTCCGGGCGCTCCTGGACGCCCAGGCCGACATCGAGGTGGTGGGCGAGGCGGGCGACGGCGAGGAGGCCGTCGCGCAGGCCCGCCGGCTGCGTCCCGACGTGATCCTGATGGACATCCGGATGCCCGGCCTGGACGGCCTGGAGGCCACCCGCCGGATCGCCTCCGACGAGCGGCTGGACGGCGTCCGGATCGTCATCCTCACCACGTTCGAGCTGGACGAGTACGTGTTCGAGGCGCTGCGCGGCGGGGCGGGCGGGTTCCTGGTCAAGGACACCGAGCCGGTCGAGCTGATCCACGCCGTGCGGGCGGTCGCGGCCGGCGACGCGCTGCTGTCGCCGAGCGTGACCCGGCGGCTGATCGCCGAGTTCGCCACCCGGGCCAAGGAGCCCGCGCCGTCGCCCCGCCTCAACGCCCTCACCGAGCGCGAGCGCGAGGTGATGACGCTGGTCGGCGAGGGGCTGACCAACGAGGAGATCGCGGCCCGGCTGGTGGTGAGCCCGGCGACCGCCAAGACCCATGTGAGCCGGACGATGGTCAAGCTCGGCGCCCGCGACCGCGCCCAGCTGGTGGTGTTCGCGTACGAATCCGGCCTGGTGAAGCCCGGATGGCTGTCCTGACGGCGGCACTCTGTGCTGATTCGGCGCTGATTCGGCGCCGTTCCCTGGTCGCGCCGGGCACGGGCATGACAGGGTTGTCGCACGACAAACGCTTGACCGAAGCGCGGAGGAGCCGGTGCCGCACGCCACGAAGATCCTGGCCGTGGACGACCGCGAGGAGAACCTCGTGGCGCTCGCGGCCGTCCTCGACGCGCTCCCGGTCGAGGTGGTCTCCGTCTCCTCCGGCCGGGCGGCGCTCAAGGAGCTGCTGAACGACGAGTTCGCGCTGATCCTGCTCGACGTGGTGATGCCCGAGATGGACGGGTTCGAGACCGCCGGGCACATCAAGAGCCGGCCCCGGACCCGGGACATCCCGATCATCTTCCTGACCGCGGCGGGCGAGGCCGGCGAGCAGGCGTACCAGGGGTACGCGGCGGGCGCGGTCGACTACCTGACCAAGCCGTTCGACCCCTGGCTGCTGCGCGCCAAAGTGTCGATCTTCGTCGATCTGCACCGCCGCACGCTCCAACTCCGGCGGCAGGCCGCGCTGCTGCGGCAGGCGCTGGACGACGACGAGGACGGCACGCCCGGCGGCGGCGAGCAGATCCTCAAGTCGCTCGACGACCGGATGACCCGGGTCGAGGACGGCGTCGCCCGGCTGCGCGGCGGCCAGGACGCCGCGGCGCTGGCGGATCTGGACGCGCGCGTCGCCGAGCTGCGGCTGGCGCTGAACGCCCTCATCGCCGGCAGCTGAACCGCCGCCGCGGGCGCCCTGCCCGCCGGGGGCCGGGCCGGCGGGGCGCCGTCTCAGCCGCCGCGGGCGGCCTCGACCCGCACCTCGCCGGCGGCGCCGGTACCGCCGTTGATCTTCGATCGGATGATCAGCGCCCCGCCCAGCACCGCGGCGACCACCAGGATCACCGCGATGGTGACGATCACGATGGTCCGGCGGCGCTCCTTCTCGCGCCGGCTCAGCGCCGTCGCGGGCGGCCGCTGCCACTGCTGCGACTGCGCGGGCTGCTCCCACGGCGGCGGCGTCCGCGGGGCCCGCATCCCCGGCACCTGGCCGCCCTGCGCGGGCGGCGGCGCCCACTCGGTCTCCAGCAGCGTGCGCGGCTCGTCCTGCCGCCCGTACTGGGAAGGGCGCGAGGGCTGCGAGGCGGGCGGCCGGGGCGGCGGTGGCGGCGGGTTGGGCGGCCCCGGCGGACCCGGCGGGGCGTGCGACGCCGAGCCGGTCCCCGGATCCTGCCGGGTGATTTCCTCGAACTCGGCCGAGTCGAGGATGGTGTCGGCGGGCTCGTCCACGACCGTCTGCTCGTAGCGGCGCAGGGGCTCGTCCAGCAGCGTCTCGTCCGTACGCGGGGGCGGGGGCGGGGGCGGCGGCACGACCGGCCGGGGCATCGTCGCCACCCGGTCGAGCAGCGGCTCGGCCTGCGCGGCCGTCATCCGGCGGGCCGGCTCGCGGGCGAGCAGCCCGTCCAGGACCGCGCGCAGCGGCCCGGCGTTGCGCGGCGGCGGCACGGGCTCGATCAGCGCGGCCTGGAGCGAGGACATCGCGTCGGACCGCTCGTACGGCGACCGGCCCTCCAGCGCGGCGTACATCGTCGCCCCGAGCGCCCACAGGTCGGACGCCGGCACCGCCCGCTCGCCCTGGGCGCGCTCCGGCGGGATGTACGCGGGCGACCCCATGACCAGGCCGGTCTGGGTGAGGGTGGCGTCGCCCTCGACCTGGGCGATGCCGAAGTCGGTGAGGACCACCCGGCCGGCGTCGGTGATCAGCACGTTGCTGGGCTTGACGTCGCGGTGCAGGATGCCCTTCTCGTGCGCGTGCCGGAGGGCGCCCAGCATCTGCAGGCCGATCTCGGCGACCCGGCGGTGCTCCAGCAGCCCCTCCTCCAGCACGTCCTGGAGCGAGCGGGCGCGGACCAGCTCCATCACGATCCACGGCCGGTCGGCCTCCTCCACGACGTCGTGGACGGTGACGACCCCCGGGTGGTTGAGGCGGGCGGAGGCGCGGGCCTCGCGGAAGGTGCGCTTGTAGGTCAGCTCGTGCTCGTCCGGGCCCAGGCCGGGCGGCAGCACGACCTCCTTGACCGCGACCTCGCGGTCGAGCATCACGTCATAGGCGCGCCAGACCGTGCCCATGCCGCCACGGCCGACCACGGCGTCCAGCCGGTACCGGTTGGCGAGCAGATGCCCCTCAGCCATATCTCAATGGTCCCCCGTGTCGCGCGGCGCTGCCTAGACCACGTTCACGGCTGGAACGTGTCGAGGACATTGTTCACGGTCCGCTGGTATTGATTCCACTGGCCCGCCGGAACCGCGACCAGCACCGCGAACGGGCGGCCGCCCGCGATCACCCCGCGGTCGACGGCCCGGAACGTGCTCCAGGTGAACTCGATGTCGGCCGCGGGCCGCTGCCCGACCGTGGTCCTGCGCAGGTCGACGCGCCGGTACCCGGCGAGCGAGCCCTTGCTCCGCACCTCCCGGTCCCACTGCACCCAGTGGGCGTACGGGTCGCCCGTCCAGAACGTCCGGTCGACCTGGACGTAGGCGTCGGAGTCCGGATCCAGCCACAGCGTGCTGTTGCCCTGCTCCTTGCGGGTCCAGTGGGCGGGCACCCCGATCGAGTACCCGTGGACGCGCACGCGGGTGAACCCCGGTGGCAGCGGGGTCGCGGCGGGCGACGCGCCCGCCGTGTTCCGTGTGGCCTGCCCGCCGGTGCCGCCCTGGCCCGGCGTCCGCTGTCCCGGGCTCACCTTGGCCGCGTCGTACGGGGCCTCCTGGCCGTCGCCCCTCTGCGAGAAGACCACCAGCCCGGCGATCACCGTGATCACGGCCGCGGTGGCCGCCGCCGCCAGCAGCATGATCGCGGGCGAGCGCTTCTTCGGCGGCGTCCCGGCGGCCGTGCGGCCGTCGTACGGGCGCGCGATGTCGTGGGTGGGCAGGTCCGGGACGGGCACGCCGGTCGTCCGTCCCGTCGCCGCCATCTCCGGCGAGAGCGTCGGAGCCGGCACCGAAACCGGAGCCGGAGCCGGGCCCATCGCCAGGCCGGCCGCACCCGCCATGCCCGCTGTGCCCGCTGTGCCCGCCATGCCCGCTGTGCCCGCCATGCCCGCTGTGCCCGCCGTGCCCGCCGGGGACGGCACGGGGCTGCCCGCCATGACCGCGGCCAGCATCTCCTCGGCCTGCTCGGCGCGGAGCCGCTCCACCGGGTCGCGCCGCAGCAGCCCGTACAGGACGGGACCGAGCGGCCCCGCGTTCCGCGGCGGCGGCGGATCCAGCGTCATCACCGCCGCCAGCACGGCCATCGCCTCGGACCGGTGGTGCGGCGGCTTGCCCTCGCACGCCGCGTACAGCGTGGCCCCCAGCGCCCACAGGTCGGACGCCGGCATCGCGCGCTCGCCCTTCAGCCGCTCGGGCGCCATGTACGCGGGCGACCCCATCAGCAGCCCGGTCTGGGTGAGCGTCGCGTCGCCCTCGACCTGGGCGATGCCGAAGTCGGTGAGGATCGCGCGGTCGTCGTCGGTGAGCAGCACGTTCGCCGGCTTCACGTCGCGGTGCAGGATGCCGATCGCGTGCGCGGCGCGCAGCGCCCCGACGACCTGCCGGCCGATCCCCGCCACCCGGCCGGGCGGCAGCGGCCCGTCCTGGTCCAAGACCTCCTGGACGGACCGGGCGCGGACCAGCTCCATGACGATCCACGGCCGGTCGTCCTCGTCCACGACATCGTGTACGGTCACCACGCCCGGATGGTTCAGCCGCGCGGACGCGCGCGCCTCGCGCAGCGTGCGCCGGTGCCGGTCGGCGCGCTCCTCGTCGCTCAGCTCGTGGCGGAGCAGGACCTCCTTGACCGCGACCTCGCGGCCGAGCATCTCGTCCCGGGCCCGCCAGACGGTCCCCATCCCGCCGCGCCCGACGACCGACAGGAGGCGGTAGCGGCCAGCAAGCAGGCGCTCATGCGCCGATTCGTCCCCGTCCGACATGTATGGCGACCTTATCTGGTTGGGCGTCAGTCACGCGGCTTGAAGAACCGGTAGACCGGGTCCATCCGGGCGAACGTCTCGTCCCAGTCCTTGTCGGGGGCGACGAGCACGATGGCGTAGCCGGTGTCGTTCATGACGAAGCCCCGGTTCAGCGCGTGGAGCCGCTGGCCGCTCCCGTCGTAGGTCCACTCCCAGTCGGCGGCGTCGTCGCCGTCGGGGTCGCTGACCGGCTCGCCCTGCGCGACCGGCCTGATGCCGAGCAGCTTGTAGCCGCCGAACCGGCCGCGGGCCTGGGGCTCGTAGTTCTCCCAGTCCTCCAGCGCGCTGTCGTTGGGGTCGTCGGTCTGGTCGACCTGGATGTACCCGGGACCGCTCGGCGGCTCGAAGAACACGCTGCTGGGCGAGGAGCCGCGCTTCAGCGGCCCCTTCCAGTCCTTGGGGATCGCGATGGAGAACCCGGAGGAGTCCTTGTGGACGCGGAAGTCCGCCGGGACCGTCGGGCTCGGCGTGCCGCTCGGCGACCGCGTCGGGGTCGCCGACGTGGCGGGCGGCCGCTTCGCCTCCGGCGAGGAGCTGGCGCCGCGCGTGCCGCCCTCCTTCTCGTCGCCGCCGTTGGTCAGGGCGAACCCGACCACGGCGACGAGAAGCACCACGACGACCGCCGCGACGACGAGCACGTTGCGGTTGTCGGCCAGCGTGGACCGCCCGGATCCGGCGCCGGGCGGCGCGGGCGGCCGGCTCGCGGGCTCGGTGGGCGGGCCGGGGCGCCACGCCATGGCGCTCGCGGGCTCCTTGGCCGTACGCGAGGGGTCGTCCTCCCCCGCGGCGGGCACGACCTTCGTCCGCCCGTTCCCGGCCTCGCCGTCGTCGGCGGCGGGCGGCGCGGGCTCGGCGTAGGACTCGGCGTACGGCTCGTCCGCGTACGCCTGCTCGGTGTAGGTCTGCTCCGCGTAGCCGTCCCGCGCGGTCTGCTCGGCCTCGGCCGGGTCCCCGGCGGGCGGCGGCGCCTCCTCCCGCTGCTCGGGAAGCGGCTCGTCCATCGGGTACTGGACGGCCATCGTCCGCTGGGTGTCGAAGGTCTCCTGGCGGACGATGTCGTCGAGCAGGATCCCGGCCTCGATGGCGTCCATCCGCTGGTCGGGGTCCTTGCGCAGCAGCCCGCGGATGACCGGGGCGAGCTTGCCGGCGTGCTCGGGCGGGTCGGGGTCCTCGGAGATGACGGCGACCAGCGCCGCCATCGGCTCGGGCCGCTCGAAGGGGGACTTGCCGTGCGTCATCGAGTACAGCGTGACGCCGAGCGACCACAGGTCGGAGGCGGGCCCGGCGGTGCGGCCGCGGGCGCGTTCGGGAGCGATGTAGGCGGGCGAGCCCATGACCAGGCCCGTCTGGGTGAGCGTGGCGTCGCCGGCGGCGGTGGCGATGCCGAAGTCGGTGAGGACGGCGCGGTCGCCCCGGGTGATCAGCACGTTGCTGGGCTTGACGTCGCGGTGCAGGACGCCGGCGTCGTGCGCGGCGTGCAGCGCGGCCAGCATCTGGCGGCCGATCTCGGCGGCGCGCCGGACCTCCAGCGGCCCCTCCTGCTTGATCACCTGATCCAGGGACCGGGCGTGGATGAGTTCCATGATGATCCACGGGCGCCCGTCCTCCTCCACGACGTCGTACACGGTGACGACGCCGGGGTGGCCGAGGCGCGCCGCCGTGCGCGCCTCGCGGAACGTGCGCTTGTGGTGGACCGAGCGTTCCTCATCGGTGAGACCATGCGGCAGGATGACCTCTTTCACCGCAACGTCACGACCGAGGACCTCATCGTGAGCCTGCCAGACCGTACCCATACCGCCGCGGCCGACCTGGGTGACCAGTCGGTAACGGTGGGCGAGCAACCGCTCACCGGAGGTCTCATTAGGCATATCCGCGACCATATCGACTTTTGCTGACAACCTTGGACGGCCTTCGTGGGGAAGATGATGCGCGCGAGGTGGAAGCCTCGCGCCGGGGGTCTGCCCCGTGTGACATTGTCCCCCCTGTGACGGCGTCCCCTACCCGTAGGACGCCCGACGTGTCGCGCAGGTTCGCGGCGCGGGCTGCGAGTGAGCGACAGAAGTGTGGACGAACGTGACGACATCTGGCACCGCCGGTAAGACGCCCGCCCCGAGCGGCCCGCCCGCCGGCACCGCGAGCGGCCGCGCGGCCATGAACACGCGAGGGCTTATCCAGTCGGTACCGACGATCTTCTTCTGGTACACCCGGCTGTCCGGCATCCTGTCCATCCTGGCCTGGCTGTCCTCCGACCTCATCCTGGAGGTCGCCGACATCTGGGCGCTGCGCTGGATCTACTACCTCGGGTTCACCGCGAGCGTCCCGTTCGGGTTCCTGCTCATCCTGCTGTCGATGGGCGTGCGGCGCCGCAAGAAGGCCGCCTGGCGGATCCTCGTCCTCCTCTTCGGGCTGTATTCGACCACCTCCACGCTGCTGCTGATCGCGCTCATCCTGGACCCGGACGAGCCCACGCCGATCGGCGAGTGCATCACCACCGCCGTGTTCCTGGCGGTGCTGGGTCTCATCATCGCGGCACGCGGCGAGTTCACCACGCTTCCCGACCGCGCCAACCGGCGCGTCGCGGCGATCGTGTTCACCGGCCTGGTGCTCGTCAGCGGGTGCGTCGGCACGCTCCTGGTCGCGCTCACCGACCAGGACCCGGCCGGCGGGTTCTGGAGCGACCCCTGGTACGTGGCGCTGCAGACGGTGCTGGGCGCGGGCGTCACCGGCGAGCCGCTGGACGTGCTGGTGCCCGGCTGGGTCGACGTCATCATCGGCGTGCTCGGCACCGGGCTGCTGATCGTCACGTTCTGGGCGCTGTTCCGGCCCGGCCGCCGGGACGCGATCCTGGACGCCGACGAGGAGCTCGCGGCCCGCACCCTGCTGGCCGAGTACGGCGACCAGGACTCGCTCGGCTACTTCGCGCTGCGCCGCGACAAGGACGTCATCGTCGCCCCGAACGGCAAGGCCGCCATCGCCTACCGGGTGGAGGGCTCGGTGTCGCTGGCCAGCGGCGACCCGCTGGGCGACCCCGAGTCGTGGGACCAGGCGATCGCCGCCTGGCTCGGCGAGTGCCACGCGCACGCCTGGATCCCGGGCGCGGTCAGCGTCGGCGAGCGCGCCGCGCACATCTACCGGCGGCACGGCTTCGACGCGTTCGAGCTGGGCGACGAGGCGATCCTGGACCTGACCGACTTCAACCTCGACGGCCGCGAGATGCGCCAGGTCAGGCAGGCGGTACGGCGGGTGGAGCGGGCCGGCTACACGGTCCGGATCCGGCGGCACGCGCAGATCGCCGGCTGGGAGATGGCCAAGCTGATCCGCAGCGCCGACGCCTGGCGCGGCGAGGAGACCGAGCGCGGCTTCTCGATGGCGCTCGGCCGGCTCGGCGACCCGACGGACGGCCGCTGCGTGATGGTGGAGGCGTTCGACGCCGGCGGCGAGCTGCGCGGGCTGCTCAGCTTCGTGCCGTGGGGCCGGACGGGCCTGTCGCTGGACCTGATGCGGCGCGACCGCGGGGCCGAGAACGGGCTGAACGAGTTCATGGTCGCCAAGCTCGCCGAGAAGGCCGCGACGGTCGGCGCGCAGCAGCTCTCGCTGAACTTCGCGATGCTGCGCGCGGCGTTCGAGCGCGGCTCGCAGATCGGCGCCGGGCCGGTCGCGCGGCTGTACTACCACTTCCTGTCGTTCGCCTCCCGCTTCTGGCAGCTGGAGTCCCTCTACCTGGCGAACGCCAAGTACAACCCCGTCTGGCGGCCGCGCTTCATCTGCTACCAGCAGAGCCGCGACATCATCCGGCTCGGCCTCGCCTACGCCAAGGCGGAGGGGTTCCTGCCGAGCCTCAGCCGGCCGCGGCTGGACCGCGCCGCGCGGACGCAGCCCTCGCCCGCCCTGGCCGCCAAGATCCAGGAGATCGAGGAGGCGGCGGAGGCGGCCCGCGCGCCGCAGCGGCGGCTGTCGGAGCAGGAGCGGGTCCGGCACGCCAAGCTCGACCAGATCCGCGCGGCCGGGATGGAGCCGTACCCGCTGGGCTTCGACCGCACCGACGACGCGGCCGGGATCCGCGCGCGCTTCCCCGGCCTGGCGCCGGACGCGCGCACCGGCGCGGACGTCGCGATCGCCGGGCGGGTCGTGCTCGCCCGCGAGCACGGCCGGCTCATCTTCGTGACGCTGCGCGACGAGACCGGCGACCTCCAGGTCATGCTGACGGCCGACGCGCTCGGCATGGACTCGCTGCGGTCCTGGAAGGCGCTGATCGACCTCGGCGACCAGGTCGGCGTCACCGGTGAGGTGGTGACCTCCCGTACGGGCGAGCTGTCCGTTCTGGCGGGATCCTGGAAGCTGACCGCGAAGTGCCTGCACCCGCTGCCGAACAAGAGCACCGGCCTCGCCGACCCGGAGGCGCGGGTCCGGCAGCGGTACGTCGACTACATCGTCAACGACGAGGCCCGCCGGATGCTGCGGATGCGCGGCGACGCGGTGGCGGCCGTCCGGGACGTGCTGCGCGAGCGGCGCTACCTGGAGGTCGAGACGCCGATGCTCCAGCCGATCCACGGCGGCGCGACCGCCCGCCCGTTCACGACCCGGATGAACGCGTACAACATGCAGCTCTACCTGCGGATCGCGCCGGAGCTGTACCTGAAGCGGCTGCTGGTCGGCGGGGTCGGCAAGGTCTTCGAGCTGAACCGCAACTTCCGGAACGAGGGCGTGTCGCACAAGCACAACCCCGAGTTCACGATGCTGGAGGCGTACGAGCCGTACGGCAACTACGACACGATGGCCGTGCTCACCCGCGATCTGGTGATCGCCGCCGCCCGCGCCGCGCTCGGCACCACGGTGGTCGTCCGGGACGGCACCGAGTACGACCTGGCCGAGCCGTGGCGGGAGATCACCGTGTACGGGTCGGTGTCGGAGGCCCTCGGCGAGGAGCTCACCCCCGACAGCCCGATCGGGACGGTACGGGCCGCCGCCGAGCGGGCCGGGCTGAACGCCGACCCGGCGTGGGGGCAGGGGCGGCTCGTCCAGGAGCTGTTCGAGGCGCTCGTGGAGGAGGGGCTGAAGGCGCCGACGTTCGTGCGCGACTACCCGGCCGAGACGTCGCCGCTCACCCGCCCGCACCGCAAGGACCCGCGGCTGGCGGAGAAGTGGGACCTCATCGTCTTCGGCCTGGAGCTGGGCACCGCGTACTCCGAGCTCATCGACCCGATCCTGCAGAGGCAACGGCTCACCGAGCAGTCGCTCCAGGCGGCGGGCGGCGACCCGGAGGCGATGGAGCTGGACGAGGACTTCCTGCGCGCGCTGGAGTACGCGATGCCGCCGGCCGGCGGGATGGGCATGGGCATCGACCGGCTGCTGATCACGCTCACCGGCCGCAGCATCCGCGAGACGGTGCCGTTCCCGCTGGTCCGCCCCGGCTCCTGAGCCCCTGCTCCGGGCGGCGCTCCTACAGGAAGCGGGGCCGCGAGCGGAGGCCGTGCGCGGCGAGCCACTGCCGGGCGCGGCCGCGCCGCTCCTCCTCCGGGGAGTCGGCGGGCCCCTGCGGCCAGAACATCAGCCAGCGGCGCGGCTCGTCGCCCACCGCGATGTCGGGCCCGATGTCGCCGGTGCGCAGGTCGACGACCTGCGCGCCCTCGGCCGGGTCGGCCTCCATCAGCAGCCCGAGCATGCCCAGCTCCACCGGCACGTCCGCCAGCCCGGACGGCGCGCCCTCCAGCGCGCCGGTCAGCTCGGCCGCCAGCTCCGCGTCGCCGTCCAGGCCGCGCCCGGCCAGCTCCTCGACGCACTTGCGCGCGAGCCGCACGGTGCCGGGCCGCGCGTCCCCGTCCTCCAGGGCCGCGACCAGGACGTCGCCGGCGTGCTGGAGCACCGGCCCGAGCGGCCGGTCCGCCAGCAGCGGCAGCCCGGCCTCCGGATCCCGCCGGTACGCGGCGGCGCGCAGCAGTGCCAGCGCGTCCTCGTCCCATTCGGCCACATGTCGTATATACAGAACGCGGGTGACAGCCGGGAACGGAACCGTCAGACCGGCGGGCGCCGGTCCTCCACGTGGACGACCGTGAGCTCGCGCCCGTCCAGGTCGCGCTTGGACCGGCCGAGCAGGCCGACCCGCAGCTCGTCCGGATCCTCGACCTCGCCCGGGGCCACGTAGGTGAGCACGTCGTCGTGGTGCCCGTACACGACCCAGCCGGGCGCGTCGTCCAGCTCGATGGTGCCGAAGTCGGCGGCCGGCGTCCCCGCCGCGACCGGCCCGTACTCGCGCAGGATGCCGACCGCCTGCGCGGCCAGATCGTCCTCCGGGGCCATGAGGATCACGCACGTGCCGTGCTCGAACGCGACCCACGACTTCCCCTCGCCGAGGATCACCGCGCGCCATACCCCGACGAGTTCTTCTGCCTGCATGAGGCGATGATGCCGTGCCCCGTGTCCACTTGTGGGCACTTTCCGGTCATCCGGCGTTCGCTCAGGTCAGCGCGCTCTAACCTGCGGCCATGCGACCGCCCGGTGACTCTTCGGAATGGGCGCTCGTCGACGTCGAGACCTCCGGTCTGCGCGCGCACGAGCACCGCGTCCTCTCGCTCGCCGTCGTGACCGTCGACTCCGGCGGCACCCCCACCGGGGAGTTCTCGACGCTGCTCGATCCCGGCTGCGATCCCGGCCCGGTGCACGTCCACGGGCTCACCCGCGACCGGCTGCGCGGCGCGCCCGCGTTCGAGCAGGTCGGCGCGCGGGTCGCGGAGCTGCTGAGCGGGCGGGTGATGGTGGCGCACAACGCGCCGTTCGACTACGGGTTCCTGGCGCGCGAGTTCGCGCGGGCCGGGCTGCCGCTGCCGGTCCGGCGGCGGATGTGCACGCTCGCGCTCAACCGGCGGCTGGCGCCGCCGACCGCGGACCTGCGGCTGGGCACGCTCGCCGCCCACTACGGCGTCCGCCACGGGCGCGCGCACGAGGCGCTGGAGGACGCGCGGGCGCTCGCCGGGGTGCTGCGCGGCTCGCTGGACGCCGCCGCCCGGATCGGGCTGCCGCTGCCGCTCGTCGCCTGCCCGCCCAAGCAGAACGGCGCGTACCGGCCCCGCACGCCCAAGGTCCGCTGCGCGTACCGGAGCCCGGGCCGGCTGGTGGACGGGGGGCCGCTGGTGCAGGGCATGAAGGTCGCCATCACGGGCGAGACCAGGGTCCCGCGCGAGGAGCTGGCGGCGCGCGCCGCGACGGCGGGCCTGAACGTGATGGCGTCGGTCAGCCGCCACACCGGCGTCCTGGTGGCGAACGACCCGGCATCGGGGACGGCGAAGGCGCGCCGGGCCCTGGCCGAGGGCGTGCCGGTCCTGGACGAGGAGGCGTTCCTGCGCCTGCTGGACGGCGTCCGCGAGGGCGTCCCGCACGACCCGGCCGGGAGCCCGGCACCCGCCACGGCACCGCCTCCGGCTCCGGCGCCCGTGTCCGTTCCCGCGCCGCGTGCCGGGAAGGGGCCGCTGGCGGGACGGCGCGTGCTCGTCGTCGGCGGCACGCATCCGGAGGCGTCCGGCGCCCGTACCCGGGTGGTGGAGCTGGGCGGCGCCGCCGCGGTGAACCTCTCGGCGAGCGTGACGGACGTGGTGGTGCTCGCGGGCGGCGAGGACGACCGGCGGATGGCGCGGGTGAAGGCGCTGGAGCTGCCCGTGTACGACGGCGGCTGGCTCGGCGCTCCCGTGCCGCGGCCGGCCCCCGAGCGCCCGGCGGACCCGTTCGTGCTGGTCCGCGGCGCGGTCGCCGACCTGCCCGTCGGTGCCGAGGCGGGGCGGTGGACGGTCGCGGCGTCGTGGGCGCAGCACGCGGCGTGCGAGGTGGACGTCGTCGCGTTCGCCCTCGACGCGGACGAGCAGGTGACCTGCGACGAGGACTTCGTGTTCTACGGGCAGCCGGAGGGCGCGGGCGGCGCGGTGACGCTGTCGGCGGACGGGCCCGCCGAGCAGGCGGTCACGATCGACCTCGCGGCGCTGCCGGGCGAGATCCGCAAGGTGGTGGTCGCGGCGGCCGTCGACGGGGCCGCGACGTTCGGCGAGCTGGGCGCCGTGGAGATCGCCGCGGGCCCGGGCCGGCAGGGCCGCGCGCTGGCGCAGGCGACGCTGGACGCCGGCACGACCGAGCGCACGATGCTGCTCGCCGAGATCTACCGGCGGGGCGGCGGGTGGCGGCTGCGCGCCGTCGGCCAGGGGTACGAGTCCGGACTCGGCGGCCTGGCCACCGGCTTCGGCGTCGACGTCGAAGACGGGGGCGGGGACGGGGACGGGGACGGCGCCGGGTGAGCGTCAGCCTTCGGCGCGGTACGCCTCCACGGCATAGCGGATCCGGGCGCCCGCCAGCAGCTCCTCGTCCGGCGGGCAGTCGAGGAGCCGGCGCACCAGCTCCACGAGCTGGTCGTCGGTGAGGTCGGGGTCGCCCTCGGCGGCGCGGCGGACCAGCCCGATCAGCTCCGGGCGCTTGTAGGTGGCGATGGACCGTCCGGGACGGGGTTCCGGCGCGGGCGGCGGAGGCGGGTCCGCGGCGGGCGCGGGTTCGGGCGCGGGTTCGGGCGCGGGTTCGGGCGCGGGTTCGGGCGCGGGTTCGGGCGCGGGTTCGGGCGCGGGTTCGGGCGCGGGTTCGGGCGCGGGTTCGGGCGCGGGTTCGGGCGCGGGTTCGGCCGGATCGGCCGGTTCGGCGGGGTCCAGGAGGACGCCGAAGAGCGTCGCGGTGGGAGCGAAGCCGAGGCCGGCGGGGACCGGCCCGTCCGGTTCGGGGAGGCCCCCGCCGCGCGGGCCCAGGAGGATCGCGCGGGGCGCCGACCACAGCACGTGGAGCGACTCCGCGCCGGTGTCGCCGTCCACGATCACGACGTCGAACGCGTCCGGCCGCCGCGGGACGGCGCCGGGGAGCCGCCCCCACGGGACGATCATCGCGGGCACGGCGTCGGCGGGGGCGGTGACCGCGAGCCGGTCCAGCGCCGCGCCCCAGGCCCGCGCCGCCGCGAGCCGCGCGGCGGCCTCCTCCAGCCGCGCGTCCGCCCGCTCGGCGTCCGCGCGGAGCCGCTCCTCGGCGTCCGAGCGCGGCAGCCCGGCCAGCGTCGCCGCGGCCCGCGCCCAGGCCCACGCCTCGTCCCAGCGCCCGGCGCGCTCCGTCCACGCCTCGTCGCCCGCGGTGCCGGCCAGCAGCCCGGCCAGCTCGGGGTGCGCGGCGTGCACGCGGCCGAGGAGCCGCTCGCATCTGAGCTGGAGGGCGCGCTCGTGCCGCGCCTCCGCCAGGGCGCGCAGGCAGCGGGCGTACGCGTCGGCGTCCCGGGCGTCGATCGCGGCGAGCGCGTCGTGCAGCTCGGGCGGATCGTCCTCGTCGCCGTCCTCGCCGGCGCCGATCGAGTCGCGCAGCGCGGCCAGGTCGGCGGCGGCGCGGTTGACGGCGAGCCCGAGGACGGCGTTCCGCAGGGCCGCCGCGTACCCGTGCCACTGCACCGGGTGCCGCGGCTGGAGGCCCAGCCCGGACCGGCCGAGCAGCTCGGCGGTCTCCTCGATCGCCGGCAGCGCCTCCCGGACGCGGGCGAGGCGCGCGTGCGCGCGGACGAACCGGGCGACCCGGTCCTCCAGCGGCGGGTCCGCGGGGAACGAGACGCCCGCCGCCTCCCAGACGTACTGGAGCTCCTGGCACGCGATCCGCACCATGAGGTGGCTGAACAGGACGCCGAGCCGTTCCGCGTCGGTCGGCGGGCGGCCGCCGACCGTGATGCCGTGCAGGAGCGGCTCGGTCTGGCGCTGCGTCGCGGACCGCAGCGGGCCGCGCTTCCAGGAGCCGCCCTCGTCCAGGTAGTGGCGCAGCTGCCGGACGGCGTCGGCCAGCAGCCGCAGATCGTGCTCGCCGGGCGGCATCCGGACCTGCTCGCCGGCCTGCGCGCGCAGCGCCCGGTCGGCCCACTGGGCCTGGGCGCCCATCTCGGCGACGCGCTCCCAGACCGCCGGGCGGCGCCGGGCCAGGGCGTCGGTGAACGCGAGCACGGCGTGGTCGGCCGGGTCCCAGCCGCCCGGGTGGCCCTCCAGGCCCAGCTCGTGCAGCGCGGCGTCCACGGCGGCGGCGCACGCGTCGAGCCGGGCGAGGAGCCGCACGTCGCACTGGCGCAGCCGCCGGGACAGGTCCGTCTCGCCGCTCTCGGCGCGGGCGACCGCCGCGGCCTCCGCCTCGATCAGCGTCCGCACGTACGGCGGGCTCGGCAGCGCGGCCGGGTCGACGTCGCGCCGCGCCGCCCGCGCCCGCCGCTCCGGGGTCTCGTCGGCCAGCAGCCGGACCAGCTCGGCGGCCTCGCCGCCGCTGATCGGGGCGGCCTCGTCCAGCCCTGGGCGCGGCGGCAGCCACCCGTACGCGGCCTCCTCCTCGCGCAGCCGCCGGTCGAGTTCGCCGCGCGACCCCTGGTAGCCGGCGCCGAGGTCGTGGAAGCCCGCGCCCTCCGTCCCGGCCAGCAGCTCGCGGGCCTCGCCGGCGGCGGTACGGGCGGCGGCCTCCGCGCGTTCCAGCGCGGCGATCCGTTCCCGGTGGGCGGCCGGGTCGTGGCCGCCGGCCCGTTCGAGCAGCGCGGCGGCGGCCCGCGCGGTCGCGTCGCCGCCCGTGCCGGTGACGGCCGCGCACAGCCCCGCGATCCCCTCGGGCAGCGCGGCGTGCAGCTCCGCGGCGGACGCGCCGTCGGCGGTCGCGACGAGGACGCGGCGGCCGCGCGCGAGCATCCCGGCGACCAGCTCGGCGACCGCTCCCGTGCCCGGCTCCTCGACGTGCAGGACGGGCGGCCGCTCGCGCGGGTCGGCGAGCGCGGCCAGGCCCGTCGGCACCGGCTCCTCGTCCAGGAGGGCGCGCAGCCGGTCGCAGTGGGCGGCGACGGCGTCCCGGCCGGGCGCCCGCGCGACCAGCGCGGGGGCGAGCCGCAGCTGCGGCACGGCGGGCATCGGCGCCTGGACGGGGACCCAGTCCTCCCGGTAGGTGACCGCCTCGCTGCGCTCGCCGAACGCGGCCGAGCACCATTTGCGCAGCACGTCCGACACCGAGGCGTGCAGGCCGAACCCCTGCCCGGCCTCGATGGCGTCCCGGACCCAGCCGGTACGGGCGTCCCCGAAGCCGGGCATGCCCGCGAGGACCTCGCGGTCGCGCGGGGCGGTGCGCCCGGCGAGGATCACGTCCAGCCGCCCGGAGCGCTCGTCCACCGCGATCCGCACCGGCGTGGACAGCAGGTGGTCGCGGACGGCGGGGCCCTCGGGCGGCCGCCACGCGAGCAGGCCGGTGGCCAGCACCAGCTCGGCGCCCTGCGCGGCGGCGCGGTCGGCGGTGTCGCGCAGGGCCCGGTACCAGTGCCGCATGCCGAGCCAGCCGTCGAACTCCTCCAGCACCGCGGGCGGCGACAGCGGGATCACCGGGACGCTGAAGAGGACCTCGCCCGGCCCGGCGTCGGTCTCGACGTAGACCTCGCCGGGCAGTTCGGCCAGCCAGTGCACCGGGTCGTGCGCCGACACGTCGCGGGCGGGCGCGTGCCGGGCCCGGGCCAGCCCGGCGAGCCCGGCCAGGAGCCGCCGCACCGCGGCGGCGTCCGCGCCGGGGCCGGGAACCGCGCCCTCGTCCGGCACTGCCGCTCCCTTCCCGGGCCGCTCGGAAACGCCGTGCCACGATCTAACACCGTGGGAGGGGCGGGTCCAAGGGTCCGGGAGGGGAAGATCGGGAGGATCGGCCCGTGGTGGTCGGCCCGTGGTGGTCGGCCCGTGGTGATCGGCCCGTGGTGATCAGTAGGAGCGGGCGGCGTGCCGGTCCTCGTCCGGGAGCATGATCCAGAGGACCAGGTAGGCCACGAACTGCGGCCCGGGCAGGAGGCAGGACAGCAGCGCCAGCAGCCGCACGGTCGTGGCCGACATGCCGAAGCGGCGGCCGAGCCCGGCGCAGACACCCGCGATCATGCGTCCCTGGCGCGGGCGGTGAAGACCGTTCATGGTGTGCTTCTCCCCGATTCCTTGTGAAGGATGCGTATTCGCGACCTGCGAACACGTCTTCCACGCTAGGGACCGGGGCCCCGCCGCGAATCCCCCTCGCGGGCGGTCTTGGCGCCCTACTCGCGGGTTACGGGAAGACCCCTAGGGGTTACGCGCGGCGACGAGATCGGGGAGGCTCTCCAGGTCGTCCAGGACGAACGTGCACTCCGCCAGCGCCGCCGGGTCGTCGAGGATGAACCCCCACGGGCCACGGCGCAGGAACGCCGCCCGCATCCCGAACGCGAGCGCGGGCCGCACGTCGTTGTCGACGCGGTCCCCCACGTACAGGATCTCCCCCGCCGGCACGCCCGCCAGGTCGGCGCAGCGGGCGAAGAACTCCTGCGCGGGCTTCTGGACGCCCCACACGTCGGAGATCCCGACCACGTCGGTCTCCAGGCCCAGCGCCGCGAACTGCTCGCCGGCCTCCACCGGCTGGTTGCCGGCGACGCCGACGTACAGGCCCTGGGCGCGCAGCCGCGCCAGGCAGGACGCCGCGTCCGGGTAGAGGTCGGCCGCCCCGAACCCGTTCGGCACGCCCGCCTCGGCCCGCTTCTTCTGCTCGGCCTCCAGGTCGAAGCCGGGGCGGAAGTACTCCAGCAGGTCCATGTGGGTGCCGCCGGTGGCGAGGATCGCGCCCAGCTTGGTGAGGAACGTGTGCCGCGGCACGCCGAGCCAGTCGGCCCACCGGCCGTAGATCTCGCCCTCGTTGACGAGGGTCTCGCCGATGTCGAAGAAGACCGCGCGGATCGGCGGGCCGTCGTGCGGAGCGGTGCCCGTCCCGGCCGTCACAGCTCGACCGACTCGCCCGGCTTGAGGCGGCGGAACTCCTTGCCGAGCTGCTTGCCCGCGTTGGTCACGGCGGTCTCCATGACGCCGAGGCCGTTGTCGTTCAGGAGCCCGTCGTGGATGACGAACGCGCGCTCGGGCCGCACCTCGCGGGTGTAGAGGAACAGCTCCGGGACCTTCAGCCAGGGCGCGTTGCCGGGCAGGCACAGCGTCCGGACGGGCTCGCTCGGGACGGTCAGCGCGTCCCCCGGGTGGAACACCTCGCCGTCGACGAGGAAGCCGGTGTTCGGGATCGGCGGGACGTCGGGGTGCAGGATCTCGTGGTCCTCGCCGTAGACGTGCACGTCGAAGCCGGCGACGGTGACCGCGTCCTCGTGCCCGACCTGGTGGACGCGGCCGCCGAGGTCGGCGAGGTTCTCGGCGACGACGCGGGACGTCCACACCTCCAGCGCCGGGTTCTCCGCCATCGCCTTGCGGAGCCGGTCCGGGTCGAAGTGGTCGAAGTGCTCATGCGTGATCAGGACCGCGTCGGCGCCGTCGAGGGCGTCCCCCTCGGGGGTGAACGCCCCGGGGTCGATGACCAGGGTGCGGTCGTCCTTCTGGAGCCGTACGCAGGCGTGTCCGAGCTTGGTAAGACGCATGCGCCGATCTTTTCACGCCGCCCCGCGGACCGGTCACCGGGAACGGCCATTGACCGCCGCCCGGCACGTTGATAGAACACGTTTCACTTTTGAGTCCCGGGTTTCCGGCCGACGCGCGCGGCCGTCCACCCCATCCCGGCGACGCGAGGAGGCGGCATCCATGCCCGTTCCCGACCAGCGCGATCCGGACCTCACCCTGCGCAGCCTGACCGGCTGGCTGGAAGGGCGCCTTCCCGGCGCCCGCATCCCCATGCTGGAGACGCCGACCACGAGCGGCTTCTCCAGCGAGACCCTGCTGTTCGACGTGGCCTGGACGGGCCCCGGGAAGGACGGCCCCCACGAGCACGAACTCACCGAGCACAGGGAACCGTGCGTGGCGCGGGTCGCCCCGAGCCGCTACCAGGTCTTCCCCGAGCCGCGCTTCGAGGAGCAGTACCGCCTGATGCGGATCCTCGACGAGCGCACCGACATCCCCGTGCCGCCGATCCGCTGGTACGAGCCGTCCCCCGAGCCGCTCGGCGCCCCGTTCTTCGTGATGGGCCGGGTCGAGGGGCGGGTGCCGACCGACATGCCGCCGTACCACATGGACGGCTGGGTCACCGAGGTCCCGCCGGCGGAGCGGGCGGCGATGTGGTGGTCGACGCTGGAGATCCTCGCCCGTGTCCACCGGCTCGATCCCGAGGAGCTCGGGCTCGGCTTCCTGGACCAGCCCAAGTGGGGCGCGCCGGGGCTGGAGCAGCGGCTCGCCTACTACGAGCACTACCTGCACTGGGCGTACGACGGCCCGCAGGAGACGGCGCTGAAGGCGCTCGCGTGGCTGAAGGAGAACCGGCCGGAGGAGCCCGGGCCGCCGCGCCTCCTCTGGGGCGACGCGCGCATCGGCAACGTCATCTTCCGGGAGGGTGTGCCCGCGGCCGTGCTCGACTGGGAGAACGCCGTGCTGGGCGCCCCCGAGGAGGACCTCGCCTGGTTCATGTTCCTGGACCGGCACCACTCCGAGGGCGTCGGCGCGGAGCGGCTGGACGGCTTCCCGCCGTACGGCGAGACCGTCGAGCGGTACGAGGCCATGCTCGGCCGGCCGGTGCGGAACCTGGAGTACTACGAGATCCTGTCCGGCTTCAAGTTCTCGGTGATCATGGCCCGGATCGGGCAGGCGATGATCGACTTCGGCTGGATCGAGCCCGACAACGCGTTCCCGTACGACAACAACGCCAGCCGCCTGCTCGCCACGATCCTCGAAGGGGACCGCACGTGACGCTCTCGCCGCTCGACGACTACCCCATCCACCAGGCGCCGGAGGTCATGCGGCACGTCACCACCTCCGACCGCAACTTCTACGACCGGTACTACTTCAACCTCCACGGCCGCTCCGACGAGCTGATGCTGATCATCGGGATCGGGCAGTACCCGAACCTCGGCGTGATGGACGGCTTCGCGGTGCTGCGGCGCGGCCCGGCGCACAAGGTCGTCCGCGCGTCGCGGGAGCTGGGGAACGACCGGATGGACACGCGGGTGGGACCGTTCCGGGTGGAGGTGCTGGAGGGCCTGAAGCGGCTCCGGGTGGTCCTGGAGGAGAACGAGCACGGGCTCGCGTTCGACCTCGTCTGGGAGGGCGCGATCCCGGCGACGCTGGAGCCGCCGCACTACCTGCGCTGGCAGGAGCGGGTGGTGTTCGACTCGCGGCGGCTGGCGCAGACCGGCCGGTGGACCGGCTCGATCACGGTGGACGGCGAGCGGATCGAGATCACCCCCGACCGCTTGTGGGGCTCGCGGGACCGCTCGTGGGGCATCCGGCCGGTCGGCGAGCCGGAGCCGCCCGGCATCCAGGTCAAGAACGCCGGAACGTTCTACTGGCTCTACACGCCGATGCAGTTCGAGGACCACTCGATCCTGTGCATCCTCCAGGAGGACGAGAAGGGCCGGCGGCTGCTGGAGGAGGCCGTGCGGGTCTGGGCGGACGAGTCGCGCGAGCCCGAGTACCTCGGCCGCCCCGAGTACCATCCGGTCTACCTGGACGGCACGCGCGAGGTCTCGACGGCGACGATCGAGTTCAGCCCGCCGGGCGGCCGGCCGTTCGCGGTGCGGGCGACGCCGATCCTGCCGGTCCACATGATGGTCGGCACCGGGTACGGGCTGGAGCCCGACTGGAAGCACGGCATGTACCAGGGACCCGAGACGAAGGTGCAGGGCGTCTCGTACGACACCCGCAAGGAGGAGGACGCGGCCCGGATGTGGGGCATGGTCGACGCCGTGGCCCGCTACGAGTACCTGGACGGCGCCGCGCCGACCGAGCACGGAACCGGGCACGGGCTGTACGAGTACTGGGCGCTGGGCCCGCATCCGACGTTCAAGGACTGAGGCCGCTCCGGCCGTCGCCGGTCAGCGGGCGGCGGCCACGACCATGGCCGCGATGGCGAACCCGAACGCCACCGCGGTCAGCACGAGGAAGGCGGCGACCACCGCGCAGGCCAGGCCGCGCGGCTGGTCGCGCCATCCGGGCCCGTAGTGGTCGCGCACCTGCCGATCCAGCTCCTCCCGCGACGGCCCGGCATCGCCGGAGCCGGGACCGGGGTCGGGGTCGGTCGTCACGGCTCCCAGTCTTCCAAAAACGGGCAAGGCCGGGGCCCCGCCCGCGGAACGGGCGGGACCCCGGCCGCCGCCGCCTGGCGCTCCTGGCCGAACGGGGAATGGGCAGGAACGCGAGCGCGGAACGTCCGGAAGGTACGGGACGTGCGGGTCAGACCGCCGCGGGACCGGGACCGGCGCCCGGGCCGCCCGCGTCCTCGGCGATGCTGAACGCCACGTCGCCCTGCGGGTCGACCTGGGCGTCGAGGGTCTTGTCGTCGAGGAGTTCGGCGACGGTCGGCTCCAGGTAGACCCGGGCGCCCTCCTCCTCGACGACCTGGTCGCCGGCCTCGGGGGCCGGGGCCACCGACAGCCGGAGCGCGTCCGAGCCGTCGATCCCGGACTCGATGCGGATGCCGGTCTCCGGCGGCATCTCGGGGTTGGCCGTCACGGTACGGATCACCTGGACGGCGCCGCTGGTCAGGGTGAGCACTGTCGGCTCCTTCGCGTCTCGGTCGTAGCTCTCGAGCGTTCGCCCGATCATGTACGGGTACGCACGGGCGGGCGAACCTGTTCGGACCACCGTTTCCGAGATCTTGGCCGGTAAACGTGGATCACCCGGTTTTCGGGCCGACGGAACGAGCCCGGCGCGCTGACCGCACCGGGCTCGCCCGTCACTCTTGTCCCTTTTGTCTCTCTTTTGTCAGGAGTCGGCGGCGGGGGCCAGCTCCCGTACCGCCTCGGCGCCCGACAGCCCGCCGCCCGGCACGATCGCCAGCACCGGCGTGGTGAGGCCGTTGTCCACGTACTCGCGGATCCGGGCCCGGCAGTCGGCCGGCGAGCCGTGCACGATCAGGTCGTCGACGACCTCGTCCGGGATCAGCTCCAGCGCCTTCTTGCGGTCGCCGGCGGCCCACGCCTCGTTCATCGGCGCCAGCGCCTCGCCGCGGCCCAGCCACTCGTGGAACGCCCGGTAGACCGGCACGGTCATGTACGCGGCGATCATCCAGCGGCCGATCGCGCGGGCCTCCGCGGCGTCGGCGGTCGGGCACACGAACAGCCGCGCGATCAGCTCCGGCTCGTCCCCCAGCACGCCGCGCACGGTCCGCACGTCCTTGGGCGCCAGCCAGTTGGTGATCGCGCCGTCGGCCTCGCGGGCGGCGAGCCGCAGCATGCCCTCGCGCAGCGCCGCCAGCACGATCTTCGGCGGCGTCTCCGGGGCCTTCTCCAGCTTGAAGCCCTTGACGGTGAAGGTGTCGTACTCCTCCTTCACCTTCTCCCCCGCCAGTGCCTTGCGCAGGAAGCGGAGCGTGTCGCGGACGCGCTTGTACGGCTCCTCGAACGGGATGCCGTTCCAGCGCTCGACGATCGTGTCGGAGGAGGTCCCGATGCCCAGCACGAACCGGCCCGGGGCCAGGTCGGCGAGGGTGGCGGCCTGCGAGGCGAGCAGCGCCGGGCCGCGGGTGTAGACCGGCACGATCGCCGGTCCGAGCCGCAGCTCCGGCGCCCACTGCGAGGCCAGGGCGAGCGGGGTGAACGCGTCGGCGCCGTTGGTCTCGGCCGACCAGGCGTCGGTGTAGCCGAGCGCGGGCAGCCCGGCGATGATCTCGCGGCTCTCGGCGAGCGGCACTCCGGTCAGCGGAACGGTCAGTCCCCAGCGGGTCATCGGTGCTCCTAGGCGATCGAGGGTCGGATGGTCGAGCCGCCGTCGACGATCAGCGTCTGGCCGGTCATCCAGGACGCGGCGTCCCCGGCCAGGAACACGGCGGCGTCCGCGATGTCCTCGGGCTCGCCGATGCGGCCGAGGGGCATGGTCTTGTTGATGCGCTCCTCGTTCTCCTCCCACAGCGCGCGGGCGAGGGCGGTCCGGACCAGGCCGGGGGCGATGCCGTTCACCCGGACGCCGGGCGACAGCTCCATCGCGAACTGGCGGGTCAGGTGGATGACCGCGGCCTTGGTGGCGTTGTAGTAGCCGATCCCGTGCTCGGTGACGGTGCCGCCGACCGAGGCGATGTTGATGATCGAGCCGCCGTTCTCGGCCATGGACGCCTTCCAGGCCAGCTGCGTCCACAGGACCACCGCGAACTGGTTGACCTGGACGGTCTTCTCGGCCGCGGCCGGGGTGATGTCGACCATCGGGCCGAAGTGCGGGCTGGTGCCGGCGTTGTTGACCAGGACGTCCACCGAGCCGAACTCGGCCACGGCCGCGTCCACGCAGGCCGCGGCGGCGTCCGGGTCGCCGACGTGCGCGGCCTTGGCGAGCACGCCCGCCTCCGGGTGGGCGGCGCGGATCTCCTCCGCGACCGCGTCGAGCGACTCCTGCTTGCGCGAGGAGAGCACGACGTTGGCGCCCTCCGCCGCGAACGCGGTGGCGATCGCCTTGCCGATGCCACGGGAGGCCCCGGTCACCAGGGCGGTCCGTCCTTGAAGCCCAGTCCGCATGCGTTCTCCTTAGAATCCGGCTCGGTTGCACTGTACCGAAGTGACTGACGCGTCAGTTAGGACGCCCCGCCCCCGGCCCGGCTTCACCCACCCCCCGCCCGGCTTCACCCGCCCCCGGCCCGGGTTGACTCGTGGCGTGTCTCCTTTTCGCGCGGCGGCGGAGGCGCGACACGCCACGAGTCAACCCTGGGTGCTAGCACTGGGTCGGCGCCGCCGGGGACGGGGGTCTACGTGATCGTGCTTCTGGCCATCGCCCTGTCAGCGGGACTCCGCCTTGATTCAAACAGACGTTAGATTGATAAACTGCGGCCCCTAGATCAAGGGAGGCGCGTTGAGCACCACCAAGGAACGCCGCCCCGCCGTCGAGGGCTGGTTCAGCACCGGCACCGACGTGCGGCTCCTGGGGACGCGGTGCGCGTCCTGCGGCACCCCGTACTTCCCCCGGAACGAGCTGGCCTGCCGCAACCCCGCGTGCGGCGGCCCCAAGGACGGGTCGGAGCTGGAGGAGTACGCGTTCTCCAACCGCGGCCGGATCTGGTCGTACGCCGACTCCCGCTACAAGCCGCCGCCGCCGTACGTCTCGCCCGACCCGTTCGTGCCGTACGCGGTCGCGGCCGTCGAACTGGAGGCCGAGAAGATGGTCGTGCTCGGCCAGGTCGCCCCCGGCGTCGGCACCGGCGCCCTGGAGGTCGGCATGGAGGTCGAGCTGACCGAGGGCACCCTGTACGAGGACGACGAGGCCGAGTACACCGTATGGATGTGGAGGCCCGTCAAGTGAGCGCGAGCGGCCGCGTGGCGGCTGGACTGAGGAGCGCAGGGAGCCTGCGACCGGAGCGACGAGGGAAGCCGCCGCGCGAAGCGGCTGCGAGCCGCCGAGCGGAGGCGAGGCAATGAGCACCGATGTCGCGGTCATCGGCGCCGGGATGCACCCCTGGGGCAAGTGGGGGCGCAACTTCGTCGAGTACGGGCTGGCCGCCGCCCGCGCCGCGCTCGCCGACGCGGGCGTGAGCTGGACGGACGTCGGCTACGTCGCGGGCGCCGACACGATCCGCAACGGCTACCCGGGCTTCATCTCGGGCGCGACGTTCGCGCAGGCGCTCGGCTGGTCCGGGGCGCGGATCTCCAGCAGCTACGCGGCGTGCGCGTCGGGCGCGCAGGCGATCGACAACGCGCGGGCGCGGATCCTCGCCGGGCTGTGCGACGTCGCGCTGGTCGTCGGTGCGGACGCGGCGCCCAAGGGCTTCTTCAAGCCGGTCGGCGGCGACCGCCCCGACGACCCGGACTGGCTGCGGTTCCGGCTGCTCGGCGCCACGAATCCGATCTACTTCGCGCTGTACGCGCGGCGCCGGATGGCCATGTACGGCGCGACCCTCGACGACTTCGCCGCCGTCAAGGTCAAGAACGCCCGGCACGGCCTGGCCAACCCGAACGCCCGCTACCGCAAGGAGGTGACCCTGGAGGACGTGCGCGAGTCCGCCGTGGTCGCCGACCCGCTGCGGCTGCTGGACATCTGCGCGACCAGCGACGGCGGCGCCGCGCTGGTGCTGTGCTCGGCGGAGTACGCCCGCAGGAAGGGCATCAAGGACCCGGTGCGGATCTCCGGCCTGTCGACGGTCACGCCCACGTTCCCCAAGACCGTGGTGGACCTGCCGGACTTCGCGACCGACTCGGCGATGGCGGTGCCGGCGCCGGAGCGGCCGTTCCGCTCGGCGCTCGCGGACGCCGCGTACGAGGAGGCGGGCCTCGGCCCCGCGGACCTGTCGGTGGCCGAGGTGTACGACCTCTCCACGGCCCTCGAACTCGACTGGTACGAGGACATCGGCCTGTGCGGGCAGGGCGGCGCCGAGGAGCTGCTGCGCTCCGGCGCCACCGCGCTCGGCGGGCGGATCCCGGTCAACCCGTCCGGCGGGCTGGCCTCGTTCGGCGAGGCGATCCCGGCCCAGGCGATCGCGCAGATCTGCGAGCTGACCTGGCAGCTGCGCGGTCAGGCGGAGGGCCGCCAGGTGGACGGCGCCCGGGTGGGCATCGCGGTGAACCAGGGCCTGTTCGGCCACGGTTCGGCGATCATCACCGTCCGCTGACGCGGGCGACCTTCAGGGCCCACGCGACGAGCGGGGCCTGGAGCGGCAGCCGGCCGTACGCGACCGCGCGTTGCGGCAGCGGCCGGCGCCGCCAGTCGTAGGCCATCTGCACGTTGGCCGGGAAGACGCCGACGAGCAGCGCGGCGGTCGCTAGCGCGCCCGCGCGGCGCGTCCTCGGCACGGCGATCGCGGCGGCGCACGCCAGCTCGGCGGCGCCGCTCGCGTACGTCCAGGTGCGCGGTGTGCCCGGCAGCCGCTCGGGAATGATCGAGTCGTACGGCTTCGGGGCGACGAAGTGGGTGACTCCGGCGGCCGCCATGAGGCCGGCCAGCGCGTACGCGGGGCGCGTCGAGGAAGGCATGCGGGAACGCTCTCACACCGCGTCCCCGCCCTCGCCCCTCAGGGCCGTATCAGGACGGCCCGCCCCATGAGGTACATTTGAACTGACCGGTCAGTTTAAATTCGGGGGCGGGGATGCGGGTCAGGGGGCACGGCCTCTCGCTGCGCGGGCCGCGCGGCTGGGTCTACCGCGACGTGGACCTGGACGTGCCGGCCGGCGGGCTGGCGGCCGTGCACGGTATCGGGGGCAGCGGCAGGACGGCGCTGCTCCTCACGCTCGGTGGCCGGATGAAGGCCACCTCGGGGACCGGGAGCGTCGGCCCGCATCCCCTGACCGACCTCCGCGCGGTCCAGCGCGTCGCCGCGCTCGGGCTGTTCGCGGAGGTCAACGAGCTGGACCCGGCGCTGACGGTGCGCGAGCACGTCGGCGAGGCGCTGGACCTGAACGAGGGCCTGCGCGGCCGGTGGCGGGGCCGCCGCGGCCGGATCCGGGCGGCGCTCGACCGGGCCGGGCTGGAGATCGACCCGGACCTGCTCGCCCGCGACCTGGACCCCGACGAGGCGCGGCTGCTCGGCGCCGCGCTCGCGCTGACCGGCGACCCCGGCCTGCTGCTGCTCGACGACGTCGACCACGGCCTGCGGCACGACCGCCAGCGGGCGCTGTGGCGGTGCCTGCACGCGATCGCGCGGTCCGGCGTCACCGTGATCGCGAGCTGCGACGACCCGGCGCCCGCAGAGGGCTTGGCCCGGTTCGTCGCCCTGGAGGAGACGTGAGGCTTCCCGCGCTGTCCACCGGCCGCCTGGAGCTGCGGCGGCTCCGCCGCAACCGGCTGACCAGGGTGGTGCTCGCCGGCCTGGTGTTCCTGCCGCTGCTGTACGCCGGGCTGTACCTGTGGTCCTACTGGGATCCGTACGCGCGGCTCAAGCACGTGCCCGTCGCGCTGGTGAACGAGGACCGCCCGGCGCGGGCGGACGGCCGTACCGTGAACGCGGGCGCCGACCTGGCCCGCGAGCTGGAGGAGCGCCGGATCTTCGACTGGAAGCGGGTCGGCGAGAGGGCCGCCCGGGACGGGGTCCGTTCCGGCGAGTACTACATGGCGCTGACGATCCCGGCCGACTTCAGCGCCCGGATCGCCTCGCCCAGCGCGACCGGGACGCCCTCGGCCGCCGGGCTGAGGCTGGAGCTCAACGACGCCAACAACTACGTGCTCAGCACGCTCGCCGAGTCGGTGTTCAAGGAGATCAGCACGGCCGCGGGCACCGAGGCGATCGACGGCTACTTCGACCAGATCTTCATCTCGTTCGGGAAGCTGCACGGCAAGCTGGACGAGGCGGCGAACGGCGCCGGGAAGCTCGCCGACGGATCGGACGAGGCCGAGCAGGGCGCCGGAAAGCTGGCCAAGGGCGCGGACGACGCCGAGCAGGGGGCGGGGAGGCTCAAGGGCGGCATCGACCAGGCCGAGAACGGCAGCGAGCGGCTCACGTCCGGCCTCGCCACGCTGCGGGAGGGCACGGAGCGGCTCGCGGACGGGAGCCGCGAGCTGTCGGGCGGCACGCAGCGGCTCGTGGCGGCGGTCGACCGGGCGAGCGGCACCGCCGTGCCGCTGCTGCGCACGCACGCGCCCGAGATCCGCGAGACGGCGCTCGGGGTGGCGAAGAGCGCCGACGCGCTCGCCGCGGCGGCCGACCGGCTGCCCGCGCGCACCGGGAAGGCGGTCGAGCGGGCCGAGAAGGCGCGGGCCGAGGTCGAGGAGTACCTGCGCGAGCACCCCGACGCCTCCCCCGGGCTGCGGGACGCCGCGCGCGAGGTCGTCGCGGCCGCCCGGCAGGTGGACGCCTTCGTCGGCGACCAGGCCGGCGGCCTGCGCCGCGTCGCGGACGAGGCCCGCGCCGCCGCGAGCGCCGCCCGGAAGATCGCCGCGGACGCGCCGGCGCTGGCCGACCGCATCGAGCGGGCCCAGCGGGACGTCCACAGGCTCGGCGACGGGGCGCGGCAGGTCGCGGCGGGCGCGGCCCGGGTCGACGGCGGCACCGCCCGGTTGCTGGCCGGGTCGGCGGACCTCACCGGCGGGCTGGGAACGCTCTCCACCGGCGCGGGCGACCTCCGCACCGGCCTCGGGGAGCTGTCCGGCGGCGCCGTCAGCCTGGAGAAGGCGCTCGGCCAGATCTCCGGCGGCAACCGCGAGCTCGCCGGCGGGCTGGCGGACGGCGCGAAGCAGGTCCCCGCGTACGGCGCGGACGAGCGCGCCGACCGCGCCGGGATGATGAGCGACCCGGTGCGGCTGGTCAGCACCACCGACAACAAGGTCGCCAACTACGGGACGGGCTTCGCGCCGTTCTTCGTCCCGCTCTCGCTCTGGGTCGGCGGCATGATCATCTACATGGTGCTGCGCCCGGTGAACCCGCGCGCCCTGGCCTCCACCGCGCCCGCCTGGCGGGTCGCCCTCGCCGGCTGGCTGCCCGCCGCGCTGCTGGGCTGCGGCCAGGCGGTCGTCGTCCTGGCGGTGCTGCGGCTCGGGCTCGACCTGCACGCCCGCCACTGGCCGGGGCTGATCGCGTTCCTGTGCCTCACCTCGGCCGCGTTCCTGGCGATCATCCAGTGGGTGAACGCGCGCTGGGGGACGCTCGGCCGGGTCGTCGCGCTGGTGCTGCTCATGCTCCAGCTCACCTCGGCCGCCGGGACGTACCCGATCCAGACCAGCCCGGAGTTCTTCCAGGTGATCCGGCCGTTCATGCCGATGTCGTGGGCGGTGGACGCCGTCCGGCACCTCATCGCCGGCGGCGACCAGACGGCGGTATGGCAGGGTATGGCGGTACTGGCGGCGTTCCTGGCGGGCGGGCTCGCGCTCACCGCGCTGGCCGTCCGGCGGAACCGGGTATGGACGATCGCGCGGCTGCACCCCGTGCTGGAACTGTGAGGAGCGGGCGGGTGGGACGGCGCGCGGCGACCCGGGAACGGCTCTTCACCGCGGCGATCGAGCTGATCGCCGAGTACGGCTTCGCCGCGACCACCGTCGACCAGATCGCCGAGCGCGCGGGCGTCGCCAAGGGCACCGTGTACTACAACTTCGGCTCCAAGGCGGCGCTGTTCACCGCGCTACTGGAGTACGGCGTCGAACGGCTCGCCACCGCGCTGCGCGACGCGGCCGACGGGCGTCCGCCGCTGGAGGCGCTGGAAGCCGTCGTGGGCGCCGAACTGGACTTCATCGGGCAGCACGAGCCGTTCGCGCGGCTGCTGATCGCCGAGGCGTGGCGGTCGGGCGGCGGCGACTGGCACCATGCCGCCGCGCTGATCCGGGAACGCGCCATCGGCGCCGTCGCCGGCGTCCTGCGCGCCGCCGTCGGCGGCGGCGACCTGCGTCCCGACCTGGACGTCGAGATGGCCGCCACCGCCGTGTTCGGCATGGTGCTGACCGTCGCGCTGCAATGGCGCACGCTCCAGCCGGAGCGCCCCGCCGCCGACGTGCACGCGACCCTGATGGAGCTGCTGCGCGGCCGCCTCGCCGGGAACGGGGACGGGCCCGCCGCCGGCGACGGGCCTACGGCATCCGGCGCACCCGGTCGATGATGCCGGGCATCGTCGCGTTGCTGTGCCGCATGTACGCCGACAGCGCGCGGAGCTGGGCGTCGGAGAACCCCGCCAGGTACGCGCCGAACTCCTCGGAGACCGGCTCGAAGTAGCGCGCGTACCGCTCGGCGCTCTCCGGCACCAGCTCGACGATCACGCGCCGCCGGTCGTCCGGGTCCCGGCTGCGCCTGACGTAGCCCGCCTTCTCCAGCCGGTCGATCACCGCGGTGATCGCCCCGCCGGTGGTGATCCCCATCAGCTGCGCCAGCCGGCCCGGCGTCTGCGGCCCGTCCAGCGCGAGCGCGTTGAGGCACTGCGCGTCGGAGACGTTCAGGCCCGCCTTGCTCGCGGTGGTGTGGTGCAGCAGCACCGTGTAGAGGGTGCTGCGCTGCATCGCCTCCCGCAGCTCGGCCACAACCCGCTCGCGTTCCGGGGTCGACAAGCTTCCACCTCGATCTCCACGTTTTCCCGGAGCCTAGTGCCCGGCCGCCGCACGGCCGGACCCGGCACCCTTCGTGAAGACCAACGACCGCGTACCGCGAAAAGGCGTCAGCTTCCGGCCGCCTCCCGCGCGACCTCCTTGGCCCACCGGTAATCCGCCTTGCCCGCCGGCGAGCGCTTCATCTCGACGACGAACGCGTACGTCCGCGGCACCTTGTAGCCCGACAGGTTCTTGCGGCAGAACTCGTCCAGCTCGTCCGCCGAGGGGGCCTCCCCCTGCGGCTGCACGACCGCGGCGACGCGGAACCCGAACCGCTCGTCCGGGATCCCGGTGACGACCGCGTCGAACACGTCCGGGTGCCCCTTGAGGACGGCCTCGACCTCCTCCGGGAAGACCTTCTCGCCGCCGGTGTTGATGGCCTGCGAGCCGCGCCCGAACACCGCGACGCTGCCGTCGGCCTCCACCGTCGCGATGTCGCCCGTGAGCAGCCACCGCTTGCCGTCCACCTCGGGGAACGTCCGCGCCGTCTTCTCCGGGTCGTTGTAGTAGCCGCGCGCGATGTAGCCGGTGCGCGCGACCTGCCCCATCACCCCCGACCCCGGCTGGACGGGCTTGAGCGCGTCGTCCAGGACGGTGACGTTCGCGGTGTCCTCCCGCTCGAACTTCAGCCCCTTCTCCGGGCTGGACCCCGGGACGGCGCCCGCCGTCGAGCCCGACTCGGTGGAGCCGAAGCGGTCCATGATGATGATGTTCGGCAGCGCCGCCGCGATCCGGTCCCGCACCGACCCGGTCAGGATCGCTCCGGTCGAGACGAACGCGAGCAGCGACGACAGGTCGTACGAGCCGCGCTCCAGCTCCTCGGCCATCGGGATCGCCATGGCGTCGCCGGTGATGGTGATCGAGTTGACCTTCTCGCGCTCGACCGTCCGCCAGATCTCGGCCGCGTCGAACTTGCGGACGTACACCAGCTGGGCGCCCATGAACCAGGCGATCCAGGTGTTCACCTGGGCGGCGCCGTGCATCAGCGGCGCGATCGGCATCATGATCATCGGACCGCCGTCGCGGGCGTTGCCGACCACGTCCGCCGGCACCTTCGGCGGCGGCAGCGCCGGCGTCCAGAACGCGAAGATGATGTCCCTCGCGCCCCACATGACGCCCTTCGGCATGCCGGTCGTGCCGCCGGTGTAGATGATGTACGTGTCGTCCTCCGAACGCGCCGGGAAGCCCCGGGTGTCCGGCTGCGCGGCCAGCGCCGCCTCGTACTCGACCGCGCCCGGCACGGCGGTCGGCCCGCCGACCGCGATCAGGTGCCGCAGCTTCGGCGCCTGCGGCGCCGTCGCCGCCACCCGCTCGTCGAACTCCACGTCGTACAGCAGCGCGACGCTGTCGGAGTCCTGGAAGATGTAGAGCAGCTCGTTCTCGACGTACCGGTAGTTGACGTTGATCGGCACGGCCCGGATCTTCATGGTCGCCAGCAGCGCCACCGCGTACTCGATGCCGTTGTACAGCTGCATCGCCACATGCTGGCCGGGCTCCACCCCGGCCTCCTGGAGATGGTGGGCGAGCCTGTTGGCCTGCGCGTCCAGCTCGGCGTAGGTGAGCCGCCTGTCCTCGCAGACGAGCGCCACGCGCTCGCCGATTTCGTCGGCGATCGCCTCGAAGAGATCGGCGTGGTTGAACTCCATCGGACGGCCTCCGGAGGTTCGGGGGGTGGGGGGTGGGAGCTGGCGGGGCCTAGGGCTTCTCCGAGCCGACGATCCACATCGAGTAGAACTGCGCGCCGCCCCCGTACGCGTGCCCGAGGGCGCGGCGGGCGCCGTCCACCTGGTGCTCGCCGGCGAGCCCGCGCACCTGCAGCGCCGCCTCGGCGAACCGGATCATGCCGGACGCGCCGATCGGGTTGGACGACAGCACGCCGCCCGAGGGGTTCCACGGGATGTCGCCGTCCATGGCGGTGGCGCCCGCCTCGGTCAGCTTCCAGCCCTCGCCCTCGCCGCAGAAACCGAGGTTCTCCAGCCACATCGGCTCGTACCAGGAGAACGGCACGTACACCTCGGCGCAGTCCAGCTCGCGGCGCGGATCGGTGATCCCGGCCTGCCGGTACACCTCCGCCGCCGCGTCCTTGCCGGCCTGCGGGCTCACGGTGTCGCGGCCCGCGAAGCCCATCGGCTCCGAGCGCATCGCCGTGCCGTGCACCCACGCGGGCGGGTTCGGCGCCTTGCGGGCCGCGTCCTCCGACGACAGCACCATCGCGCACGCGCCGTCCGACGACGGGCACGTCTCCAGGTAGCGGATCGGCTCCCACAGCATCGGCGTCGACTCGACCATCTCGCGCGAGATGCCGGGGATCTTCAGGTGCGCGACCGGGTTCTTCAGCGCGTTCTGCCGGTCCTTGACCGCGACGAGCGTGCCGATGTGGTCGGGCGCGCCCGAGCGCCGCATGTACGCCCGGATGTACGGGGCGAAGTAGCCGCCCGCGCCGACCACCAGCGACGTCGTGAACGGGCCGTTCACCGTCAGCGCCCAGGTCGCGTTCGACTCCGACTGCTTCTCCCAGGCGACCGTCAGCACCCGCTCGTGCACGCCGCTCTGGATCAGCCCGGCCGCCACGATCGCGGTCGAGCCGCCGACCGAGCCGGCCGTGTGCACCCGCAGCAGCGGCTTGCCGTTCGCGCCCAGCGCGTCCGCCAGGTACGTCTCGGGCATCATGATGCCCTCGAACATGTCCGGCGCCTTGCCGACGACGACGGCGTCGATGTCCTTCCAGGTCAGCCCGGCGTCATCGAGCGCCTTGACCGCCGCCTCGCGCAGCAGCCCGGCGATCGACACGTCGAGCCGCTTGGTCTTGTACGTGGTCTGCCCCACGCCGATCACCGCGCACGGGTTACCCATCACTTGTCTCCCGAGAGGACGCAGACGAGGTTCTGCTGGAGGCACGGACCGGAGCTGGCGTGGCCGAGCGTCCGGTTCGCCGAGCCGTCGTGGACGCGGGCCGCGGCCTCGCCGATCCGGATCAGCCCGGCGGCCATCATCGGGTTCGCCGACAGCGCCCCGCCGGACGGGTTGACCGCGACGTCCTCGCCGAGGCCCAGCGCCTCGCGCAGGATCAGCTCCTCGTGGCTGAACTGCGCGTGCAGCTCCGCCACCTCGATCTCCTCCGCCCGCGTTCCCGCGCCCAGCGCCTTCTCCCCGGCCAGCCGTGCCGCCTCGGAGCGGGTCAGGTCCCGCACGCCGGGCAGGTGCGCCTCGGTCCGGTGGTCGATGCCGCGGATCCACGCGGGCCGCTCGCACAGCTCCCGCGCCCGGTCGCCGGCGGCCAGCACGATCGCGGCAGCGCCGTCGGTGATCGGCGCGATGTCGTACGGGCGCAGCGGCGCCACGTCGTACGCGGCGTCCTCGGGCTCCGGCAGGTGCACCGCGAACGGGTTGTCCCGCCCGCTCGCCCGCGACCGCGCCGCCACCGCGCGCAGGTCGTCCTCCTTGGCGCCCGACCGCTCCATGTAGGCGCGGGCCTGGAGCGCCGCCAGCGACACCTGGTCCAGGCCCAGCGGCGCGAGGTAGTACGGGTCGAGCTGCTGCGTCAGGACCTCGCGCAGGTGGTTCTGCGTCGACTTCCCGAAGCCGTACACCAGCGCGGTGTCGATCTCGCCGTGCTGGAGCTGGACCCACGCCTCGTACAGCGCCCAGGCCGCGTCCATCTCCACGTGGCTCTCGGAGATCGGCGGCCACGCGCCGACCGTCTCCAGCGCCGACACGAACGCGAACGGCCGGCCCTCCAGGTAGTCGTTCGACCCCGAGCAGGTGAACCCGAAGCGCTTCAGCCCCGTCTTCTCCTTGATCGCGGTGATCACCGGCGCCAGCAGCTCGATGTCGGCGAACCCGGCCGGCTCCGCGCTGTGCCGGGTCTGCTCGAACGCGACGACCGCTACCTCTCTGTTCATCTGCTCGCTCCGCTCGCGGCGTCCGATCGCTTCTTCGCGACGGCTTCCCTCGTCACGTGCTCGCTCCTTCGTCGCTGCGCGCGCTCCTCAGTCCAGCCGCCGCACGATCGGACGCTCATACAAAATCCTTGATCGCGTCGTAGGGGGCGTCCGGCTCGTCGAGGGGCTCGAACCACTTGATGTTGGCCATGGTCCGGTCCCACTCCTCGCGCGGGCGCCACGCCGCCTTCACCCGCATGCCCTCGCGGACCTGGTCGGCGGGGATGCCGGAGACCAGGGAGAGCATCGGCACGCCGGCGCCGTCCAGCAGGACGTACGCCGACACGAACGGCACCTCGGGGGCGCGCGGGTCCGGCAGGTTGTTGACCGCGAACGTGGTGACCGTGCCGGTGTGCGGCAGCTCCACCTCCTCGGTGGTGGCCACGCCGTCGCGGGCGCACAGGCCCTTCATCGGAACGATCACCTGCTCGCACACCGGGCAGCGGTGGCCGAGGATCCTGCCCTCGGCGATGCCCTCCAGGAAGCGGCTCATGGCGCGGCCGGGCTGGAGGTGGTACTCCAGCCGGGCCTGCGGGTTGATCATCGTGACCTCGGGGCGGAAGCACGCGATGTCGCCGATCGCGCCGGTGCGCTCCGCGCGCCACTGGGGCCGGACGCGCATGCCCGTCCTGAGGGTCTTCGGCGCGTCGGCGCCCTCCTCGAAGACGCCCATGTCCAGCGCGTGCAGCAGGTCGGTGTCGGCGCCGTCCATCCGGACCATCGCCCACGCGAACGGGCGGTCCAGCGGATGCGGCCTCAGCGGCCGCGACACCCACGACCAGGTGCGGACCGTCCCGGCCGGGCCGACCTCGACGAACTCGTCCGTCACGGCCTCGCCGTCGGCGGGGTCGTACTCCAGCGGCGGCACCAGCACCTTGCCGCCGGCCGTGCGCACCCCGACCAGCCGGCCGTCGCGCAGCTCGGTCAGGAACCGCCCGATGACCGGCCCGACCGACCGCGTGTAGCCGCCGGGGAACTCCAGGACGTGGTTGGGCGCCTCAGATGGCACGCTCGTGGTCCTTCCAGTACGGGTCGCGCAGCTTCCGCTTCAGCAGCTTGCCGTTGGGCTCGCGCGGCATGACCTCGATGAAGTCGACCGACTTCGGCCACTTCATCCGGGCCAGCCTGCCCTCCAGCGACGCGAGGATCTCCCGCGCCAGCTCCGGGCCGGGCGCGACGCCCGCGGCGGGCTCGACGACCGCCTTGATCTGCTCGCCCCACTCCTCGTCGGGGATGCCGAACACGGCGACGTCCGCGACCTTGGGGTTCAGGATGATCTCGTTCTCGATCTCGGCCGGGTAGATGTTGGCCCCGCCGGAGATGATCATGTCCGACTTGCGGTCGGAGAGGAACAGGAAGCCGTCCTCGGTGAGGTAGCCGATGTCGCCGACCGTGAAGTAGTCCTTCAGCCGGTTCTTCTCGGTCTTCTCCCGGTCGCCCTTGTACTCGAACTCGACCCCGGCCATCTTCATGTAGATGGTCCCGGGCGTCCCGGCGGGCACCGGGTTGTTGTCGTCGTCCACGACGAGGATCTCGCTGATCGGCCACGCGTTGCCGACGGTGCCGGGGTGCTCGCGCCAGTCCTGCGGGCTGGCGATCGTCCCGCCGCCCTCGGTGGCCGCGTAGTACTCCCAGATCGAGTCGCCCCACCAGTCGAGCATCTGGTGCTTGATCGGCACGGGGCAGGGGGCGGCCGCGTGGATCGCCCACTTCATCGACGACACGTCGTACCGGTCGCGCGTCTCCTTCGGCAGCGACAGCAGCCGCTTGAAGTGCGTCGGCACCATGTGCGTGTTGGTGATCCTGTACTGCTGGATCACCCGCAGGCAGTCCTCGGCCTCCCACTTGTCCATGTAGACGAGGGTGTGGCCCATGTTCAGCGCCGTGCCGCCGAACTGCGTGACGGCCGTGTGGTAGTTCGGCGACGTGATCAGGTGCGCCTGCGGCTCGCGGCCCGCGGGCCGGCCCGGCGGGATACCGAACAGCCCCAGCAGGAACGTCAGCAGCTCGGCGCTGTCGTCGGGGTCGATCCCGGCCAGCTTCCGCCGCACGCCCTTGGGCTTGCCGGTCGTACCGGACGTGTAGTGCATGGTGGCGCCGTTGGAGCGATCCTCCGGCAGCGTGTCCGGCTGCCCGCCGACCAGCTCGTCGTACGGCCGGAAGCCGTCCACGTCCCCGAACGCGAACCGCCGGCGCGGGTCGATGCCCGACTCCTCGGCGCCGCGCACGCCCTCCGCCGCGTACCGCTCGTGCACGAACAACGCCTTGGCCTCGCTGTCGGCCACGATGTAGCCGATCTCCGGGCCGGTCAGATGCCAGTTGACGGGCGTGTAGTACCAGCCCGCCTGGAGCGCGGCCAGGTACAGGACGAGGCCCTCGACGCCGTTGGGCACCAGCCCGCAGATGCCGTCGTTCTTCTCCAGGCCCAGATCGCGCAGCCCGTGGACCAGCCGGTTGGCCCGGGCCAGCAGTTCGCCGGCGGTGTACTCGGTCCCGTCCGGGTCGACGGCGGCGATCCACTCCGGGTCGGCCTGTGCCAGCCGCCAAAAACCCAACGACCCCATCGGTTCTCCTCGGTGATCGCGGCGCACCCCAACAGGGTGCCGGGGGCCAAAGTAGATCACGTTCTCGTTTTGCTCTGCAAGACCTGTTGACGGGCCGAACGTGTTACTAGAATCTGTTCTTGTTTTCTGACCGGTTGAGTGGAGGAACGGATGGCCGAGCGGCTGCCCATCAGCACCGAGCACTGCACCGTCGAGCGGGACGGCCACGTCCTCATCGTGACCATGAACCGCCCGGAGGCCCGCAACGCGCTCAGTTCCTCGATGCTCGTCGGTCTGGCCGACGCCTGGCAATACATGACCGACACTCCGGACATCCGGGTCGGCATCCTGACCGGAGCCGACGGCACCTTCTGCGCCGGCGCCGACCTGAAGGCCATGGGCACCCCGCCGTCCGACCCGGCCGTCCAGGAGCGGATGGCCAAGATCCCCAACTACCACTGGCGCGGGCTGCTCCGCGAGGCCCGTCCCACCAAGCCGCTCATCTGCGCCATCGAGGGCTACGCCGTCGCCGGCGGAACCGAACTCCTCGCCGGCACCGACCTGCGCGTCGTCGCCGAGGACGCCACCCTGGGGCTGTACGAGGCCAAGCGCGGCCTGTTCCCCATGGGCGGCTCCGCCATCCGCCTCCCCCGCCAGATCGGCTACGCCGCCGCCCTCGACATCCTCCTGACGGCCCGTTCGGTCACTCCCCAGGAGGCCCTCGGCATGGGCCTCATCAACAAGGTCGTCCCGGCCGGCCAGGCCCTCGCCGCCGCCCGCGAGAAGGCCGACGAGATCGCCGCCTGCGCCCCGCTCGCCGTCCAGGCCATCCTCCGCGCCGTCCGCGAGACCGAGCACCTCCCCGAGGAGGAGGCCCTCAAGGTCTCCGACGAGATCGGCTGGCCCGTCTTCGAGACCGAGGACGCCAAGGAGGGCTCCCGGGCCTTCAAGGAGAAGCGCCCCGCCGTCTACAAGGGCCGATGATCAACGATGCGCATCCACTGAGATACGGATCGTGACGGGGACGGGCCGCTCTTCGAGCGCGTTCCGTACCGGGCCGCCGGCCGAAGGCACGGCTCTCGCCGGGCTGCGTTCCGTCGGTGGCGGGACGTACGATCTGGGGTCGTGGACGAGGGGGAGTTCGCGGAGGCGGCCGAGCGGCACCGGCACGAGCTGCGGGTGCACTGCTACCGGATGCTCGGGTCGTTCACCGACGCCGAGGATCTGGTGCAGGAGACGCTGCTCCGGGCGTGGCGGAGGCGGGAGACGTACGAGGGGCGGGCGTCGTTCCGGGCGTGGCTGTACCGGATCGCGACCAACGCGTGCCTGGACGCGCTCGACAGCCCGGCGCGCAAGCGGGAGCTGGTGGCGGCGGGCGGGTCGATGGCCGAGGTCTCCTGGCTGGAGCCGTTCCCTGACCGGTTCCTGGACGAGCCGGGCGCGGTGGCCGAGGCCCGGGAGACGATCGAGCTGGCGTTCCTGGCCGCGATCCAGCACCTGCCGCCGCGGCAGCGGGCCGTGCTGATCATGCGGGACGTGCTGGGGTGGCCGGCGCCGGAGACGGCGGAGACGCTGGACATGAGCGTTCCGTCGGTGAAGAGCGCCCTGCAGCGGGGGCGGGCGACGATGCGGAGCCACCTGCCGGAGAAGCGGTCGGAGTGGGGCGGCCGGGCCAGCGCCGAGGAGCGGGAGGTGCTGCGGCGGTACGTGGAGGCCAACGAGCGCTCGGACCTGGGGGCCTTGAAGGAGCTGCTGCGGGAGGACGCCCGGCAGACGATGCCGCCGCACGGGCTGCTGTTCGACGGGCGGGCGGCGATCCTGGAGCTGTGGGCGCCCGTGGTCGAGGGCGACGCGGCGTGGGGCGAGTGGCGTTCGGTGGAGGTGTGGGCCAACCGGCAGCCCGCGGTGGCCAACTACGTGCGCCGGGACGGGGCGTCCTTCACGCCCGTGAACATCGACGTGCTGCGGGTGGTGGACGGAGCCGTCGCCGAGATCACGACGTTCGATCCGCACCTGTTCGCGCTGTTCGGTCTGCCCGGGAAGCTGTGACCGATTCCTTTTCGCGCGGCCGGCCGTCATATGGGCCGACACGAGAGGAGTTGGTCATGGACGAGCTGAACCGGCTGGTCGGGACGTGGAAGGTGACGGGCGGCGCCGAGGGGACGGTGACCTACCGGTGGCTGGACGGCGGGGCCTTCCTGCTGCAGGAGATCCGGCTGCGGCAGGACGGCCAGGACGTCACGGGGATCGAGGTCATCGGGCGGGAGCGGCCGTTCGGGGCGGAGGAGCCGAGCGAGGACATCAAGTCGCGCTACTACGGCGGCCAGGGCGAGACGTTCGACTACGTGTACGACCCGCAGGGCGACACACTGATCATCTGGGGCGGGCAGAAGGGGTCCCCGGCCTACTTCAAGGGGACGTGGAGCGAGGACGGGCGCGTGCTGGACGGCGCCTGGGTCTACCCGGGCGGTGGCGGCTACGCCTCGACGATGGAACGGCTGGACTGAGTTCCGGACGTCCGTTAAGGCGGCCATCGTTTCTCGCGGTTCGCGTGCGGGAGGTTTCCGGCGCGGAAGGAGAGTGAGAGGCGATGGCCGTTTCCATATTGCGGCGGCGGCAGCGTACCGAGGGCGCCGAGCGTCCCACCGTGGTCGAGCGGAGGCCGTCCAGGTGGCGGCGGGCGCGGCCCAACCCGGTCAGCGTGGCCGTCATGGCGGCCGGCTGGGTCGCGGTGGCGATCCTGGGGCTGGGCATGCTGCTCGTGTGGGGCGACGCCAACCAGGGGAACGCCCTGGTCGGCGCGGTCCTGGACGCGGGGCGCTGGCTGGCGAGCCCGTTCCACGACGTGTTCACGCAGGCCGATCCCGACCGGCAGCTGTACGTGAACTGGGCGATCGCCGCCGGTGTCTACTACGTGCTGGCGCGCGTGGTCTCGTGGCTGGTGCGGTTCTGACCGCGGAGTGAACGTCCCTCCGACGTTTCCCTGGCCGCCCCGCTCCGGCGCCGGTGCACGGGCGCGGGGCGGTCACTCTCCGCCGTCCGGTCAGCGCGTGAAGGACCCGCCGCGAGCCGCGGGCGAACGGCCCGCGGCGGGTCCGCGTCAGTCCGCTTCGGTGATGGTGTTGAGGCGCTCGATGGCCTCGACGTACTCCTCGACCAGGTCGTAGACGACCTGGGCGGTCGGCTTGATCTGGTTCATGGAGCCGACGATCTGGCCGACCGGGAAGGTGACCAGCTCGCCGTCGCCGGAACGCTGGATGCGGGGCAGCGCGCTGGAGATCAGCATGAACTGCATCGGCATCGGGAGCGTGCCGGGCGAGCGCTCGCTCTCCCATGCCTCGGTCCACGCGGTCCTGAGGAAGCGGGCGGGCTTGCCCGTCCAGGCGCGGGAGCGGACGGTGTCGCGGGAGGTCGCGTTCAGCAGCTTGCCGCGGACCTTCTCGGACGTGTCGGCCTCGTCCACGGTGAGCCAGATGGAGCCGGTCCAGACGCCGTCGGCGCCGAGGGCCATGCCCGCGGCCATCTGGCGGCCGCGGCCGATGCCGCCGGCGGCCAGGACCATGGTGTCCTCGCCGACCGCGTCGACGACCTCGGGGATCAGCACCATCGTGGACACGTCGCCGGTGTGGCCGCCGGCCTCGGTGCCCTGCGCGACGATGATGTCGACGCCGACCTCGACCTGCTTGCGGGCGTGCCGGGCGTTGGACGCCAGGCCCGCGACCTTGACACCGTGCTCGTGGGCCAGCTCGACCACGTCGGCCGGGGGCGGGCCGAGGGCGTTGGCCAGCAGCGCGATCGGGTGCCGCAGCGCGACCTCGACCTGCGGGCGGGCGGTGACGTCGGTCCAGCCCAGCAGGACGTCGCCGGCGTTCTCGTCCTTCAGCGGCTCGACGCCGTGCTCGGCGAGCAGGTCCTCCAGGAACTGCCGGTGCTCCTGGGGGATCATGCCCTTGAGCTTGGCGACCAGCTCGCCGGCGTCGCCCGCGTCGGCGCCCTCGTACTTGGCGGGCATCACCACGTCCACGCCGTACGGCTTGCCGCCGACGTGCTCGTCGATCCATTTGAGCTCGAGTTCGAGCTCCTCGGGGGTGAAGTTCAGGGCGCCGAGGACGCCCATGCCGCCGGCGCGGCTCACGGCCGCGACCACGTCGCGGCAGTGACTGAACGCGAAGATCGGGTACTCGATGCCGAATAGTTCGGTGACTCTTGTCCGCACGCCTCGACACTAGGCCGCGCCCCGCGAAACTGCAACAGGTTCTAGTTGGGAAAATCGAGAGAGCAGTGGGCATGGTGAAACGGCGTTAGAACATGTATCAGTCCTAACGCCGGGGGAAACGCGGAGGTCAGTCGCGCCGGGCCGCGGCCGAGGAGCGGGCCGAGGAGCGCGCGGCGCCGAACTTGCCGTCGGCACGGCGCGGGGCCGGCGGCGCGGCGGGCCGGCCGGGCGGCAGGCCGATGAACGCGCCCACCAGCAGCAGCGCGAGCCCGACCAGGACCGCGCCGACCGGGATGTGCACCCGGACCGCGCTGATCTTGAAGGCGTTCGAGTTCGCCATGTCGACCAGCCCCCGCACCGAGGCGGGGACGGTGTGCAGGTCGGCCGAGGCGACCGTCATCCGGCCCTTGCCGTCGGCCGTCTGGACGGTGCTGTGGATCTGCTGGCGGTGCTTGACCGGGATCCCGGTGCGCGGGTCGACCCAGACGGTGATGGTGGCCTGCGAGTAGCGGTCCACCTTCTGGTCGGGGGCGCTCGCCTTCAGGCCGAGCATCTTCGCCGGGAGCTTGGTGTCCACGGCGGCGGTCTTGGTGTTGGGGACCTGCTGGACGAACCGGTACGCCCGCATCCCCAGCACCTCCTCCTCACCGGAGTAGCGCATCGCGGCGGGCTGCCTGGTGGTCATGTCGAAGAACGGGTAGTCCTGCTTCCGCACGTTCGCCAGCGGGAAGAGCAGCCCGTACCCGGACATCCTCACGCTCGTGTCGCCGTCGGCGTTCGCTCCGCAGCAGTTGGTCAGCTGGGACGTCCGCCGGTCGAACGCGATCCGGTAGCCCTGGATCTGGATGGGCTTGTCCGGGACGGCGGTGTCGACGATGTTGGTGGAGGAGTCCCAGACGGCGATCCGGTCGTCGCCGCCGTTGGCGCGGACGTCGCCGCGCACGGTGTTGCTGGCCTGGAGCTTCACACCGGTCCTGGTCTTCAGGGTCGCGGTGTCGAAGTAGGTGGCGTTCCGTGCCTCAAGGCGGGTGACCTGGTACCGGTTCAGCGGCGCCAGGACGACCTGGCCGGCCACGTAGAACCGGACGAGGGGCGCGAGCGTGAGGAAGAAAGCGCCCAGGCAGATCAGGATCAATCCGACCGGTCGCCGCATGAACACCTCCGGGGGACGCCGCTGGATCCACCGGCCAGGAGGCCGTGCTCGGCATGTGCGGGTTACCCTACAGGACCTCTCAAATCGCCCGTCCAAGAAGAAGGCCGACTTGCAGGACAGCACCCCCCACATGCCGCGGGCCCGCTGGCTCGCGCTGCTCGCGGTGCTGCTGGCCACGTTCATGGACCTGGTGGACGTCACGATCGTCGGGGTGGCGCTGCGCGCGATCCAGACCGATCTGGACGCCTCGTACGCGGCCGGCCAGTGGTTCACCGCCGGGTACACGCTGGCGTTCGCGCTGCTGCTGGTCACCGGCGGGCGGCTCGGCGACATCCACGGCCGCCGCCGGGTCTTCGTGCTCGGCGTCGCCGGGTTCACCGCCGCGTCGGCGCTGGCCGCCGCGGCCCCGACCGCCGGGACGCTGGTGGCGGCGCGGGTGGCGCAGGGCGCGTTCGGCGGCGTGATGGTCCCGCAGGTCATGTCGATCATCGCGACCGAGTTCCGGCCGGGCCGCGAGCGCACCCTGGCGATCAGCCTGTACGGGGTCGTGCTCGGCGCCGGGCAGGTCAGCGGGCCGATGCTGGGCGGGCTGCTGACCGGCGGCGGCCCCGGCTGGCGCTGGATCTTCCTGATCAACATCCCGGTCGGCGCGCTGGCGCTGGCCGGCGCCCTGCGCTGGATGAACGAGTCGCGCGCCGACCGGCCGCCGCGCCTGGACCTGCCGGGGATGGCGCTGGTGTCGGCGGGCTCGCTGCTGCTGGCCTACCCGCTCGTGCAGGGCCGCGAGCTGGACTGGCCCTGGTGGACGCTCGCGTCGATGGCGGCCGCAGTGCCCGTCCTGTACGCCTTCGTCCACCACCAGCGGCGCCGGGAGCGGCGCGGGCGGGCCGTGCTGGTCCCGATGGGGCTGTTCCTGCGCCGCTCGTTCGCCGCCGGGAACGCGCTGCTCTTCGTGCTCTTCAGCGGCGTCTCGGCGTACTTCATCGTGCTGACCTGGACGCTCCAGTTCGGGCTCGGCTGGTCACCGCTGCGGGTCGCGCTGGTGGGGCTGGCATGGCCGGCCGGGATCGCCTGCACGGCGCAGCTCACCAACCGGTTCGGGCAGCCGCGGGCGCGCCTCCTGGTCGCGCTGGGCACGCCCGCGATGGCGGCGTTCACGGCCGCGCTGGCCTGGTCGGTCGCCCGGCACGGCGAGCACGTGACGGCCTGGCAGGTGGCGCCGTGGCTGTTCGGCGCCGGCGTCGGGATGGGGCTGACGATCCCGATCCTGTCCAACCTGGTGCTGGGCGACCTGCCGCCGGACGACGCCGGGGCCGCGTCCGGCGTGCTCAACTCGGTGATCCAGCTCGGCAACGCGATGGGCGTGGCGCTGGCCGGGGTGATCTTCTTCGGCGGGCACGGGACCGGCTCCGGCTCCGGTCCCGAGGGCTTCGCGGGGGCGGGCGCCCGGACGCTGCTGTTCAGCGCCGTGGCGTTCGCGCTCGCGGCGCTGCTGTCCCCGCTGCTGCCGCGCCGGGTCGCCCGTACCGGGCCGGACGCGGCCGCCGGCCCGGAAGGCGGCCCGGAGGACTCCCCGCTGCTGTCTACCGGTCGGTAGGATCCGGCGTTACGCGCTCCCGTGTTCGCACCGTTCACCGACCCCGCGAGGTGGCCATGACCGCGGTCCGCCCCACCCCCGACGCCACCGGCGCTCCCGACGCCACCGGCGCCGCGCGCAAGCGGGCCGCCACGCTGGCGCGTTCGGTACGGCTGCTCAGCGCGTTCCGCAGGGAACAGGCGGACCCGGAGTCCTTCTACACGCTGATGGCGCGGGACACCGTCGCCCAGCTCGCGTCGTACACCGCCCTGGACGGCGCCACCGTCGTGGACGTGGGCACCGGCACGGGCTTCTTCGCGCGCGAGCTCCAGGCCGCGGGCGCCCGCTGCGTGGGCATCGACCACGATCTCGCCGAACTCGTCTCGCTCCGCGACCCGGCCGCGAACACCCTGGTGGCCAGCGCGCTCGAACTGCCGTTCCGCACGGGCTCGGCGGACGTCTGCTTCTCCTCCAACGTGCTCGAACACGTACCGGACCCCTGGCGGATGGCCGGCGAGATGGTCCGCGTGACGCGGCCCGGCGGGATCGTCTACCTGTCGTTCACGAACTGGCTCTCCCCCTGGGGCGGGCACGAGACGTCCCCCTGGCACTACCTGGGAGGCGACCGGGCGGCCCGCCGCTACCAGCGCAGGCACGGGCGTCCCCCGAAGAACCGCTTCGGCGAGAGCCTGCACGCCGTCTCGGTCTCGGCGGCGCTGGCGTGGGCCCGTTCCTGCGAGGAGGTACGGGTGCTGGACGCCATCCCGCGCTATCTGCCGCGCTGGGCGGAGGGCGTCGTCCGCGTACCGGGACTGCGCGAGGTCGCCACCTGGAACCTCGTCCTCGTCCTGCGCAAGCTGCCATGAGCACGCCCGCGAGCAACGGCCGATGGGGCACCACGCGGCGGGTCGCGCCCGCCGCGCGGCCCGCCGCGCCGCGGGGCCTTCCGGCCGTTTCCGGCCACCAGGACGCGCTGGACGGCATCCGCGCGATCGCCGCGCTGATCGTCCTCGTCTACCACGTGGCCGGCTCGTCCGGCGCGCTCCACAGGGGCGGGTACGGCTGGCTGTACAACGGCGGCCAGATCGGCGTGCCCATCTTCTTCGCCCTGTCCGGCCTGCTGCTCTACAGGCCGTGGGCCGCGGCCGTGCTGGATCCGGACCGCCCCCGGCCGAGCACCCGGACGTACCTGCGCAGGCGGGCCTTCCGCATCCTGCCCGCCTACTGGGCCGCCGTCGTCTGCTTCATGGTCACCGCCGGCCTGGCCCACGTCACCGACGCCGTCTCGTGGGTCTCGCTGCTCACGCTGACGCACACGTACATCCCGGACCCCTGGTGGGGCAGCACCCTGGGGCCCGCGCACCTCGGCCAGATCTGGAGCCTCACGGTCGAGGCCGCCTGGTACCTCACGCTGCCCGCCACGGCGGCGGTCCTCGCCTGGTACGCGCGGCGCTCCCCCGCCGGCGACGTCGGCGCGCGGGCCCGGAGGCTGCTGCGGGCGCTGGCCGTCTACGCCGCGCTGTCGTTCGCCTATACGGCGGCCATGTTCGTTCCCGAGCCGAAGCCGATGATGGGGCTGTGGCTGCCGCGCTTCTTCGCGTGGTTCGCGATCGGGATGGCCCTGGCCGTGGTGACCGTCTGGGCGCGGCTGGAGCCGGCCGGGCCCGTGCCGCGCCTGTGCCGTACGGTCGCGGGCTCCTGGCGGGCCTGCTGGGCGGCGGCGGCGCTGCTGTACGTCATCGGCTCCACGCCCGCCACCGGCCCGCTCGACCTCGTCACGCTGGACGTGGTGTGGACATCGATGCTGGAGGTCCTGGTCAACGGCCTGTGCGCGGCGGCGCTCGTGGCGCCCGTGGCGCTGGCCTCCGAGCGGGACACGGCGATCGGGGCGGTGCTGGGCAACCCGGTGATGCGGTTCCTGGGCCGGATCTCCTACAGCGTGTTCCTGTGGCAGATGCTGATCGTCGTCGGCTGGTACGAGTGGACGGGCCGCACGTTCCGCGGCGACGTCATGACCGATCTTCCCCTTCTGCTGGCAGCGACCATCGCAGCGGCGACGGTGAGCTACTACCTGGTGGAACGGCCGGTTCAGCGGCTGTCCCGGCCGCGCCGCGATCGGGATCGGCGTCCTCCGGCTCCGGCTCCGGCTCCGGCTCAGGAGGAGCCGCGGAAGCGGGAACGGGAACGGGAGCCGCGTCCGGCGGAACCCGCGGCGCCGGCCCCGTCCAGCTCAGCTCGATCGACCCTTCCCGACCTGCCCGCCGGGAGCGGCGGGGACCCCACAGCTGAACGGCCGCCCGGCCGAGGATGAGCAGCCCGAGCACCTGGGGGACGGTGTCGGCGAGGAGCCCCGCGGGCGCCGCCGGGTTGTCCACCGCCTCGGCCCAGAAGCCCCAGGCCAGGCAGCCCGTACCGGCGATCATGAGGGCGGCGGCCGTCCACGGCGACGCGGGCGCCCGCAGCAGGGGCGACTCGCGCGTGCGGGACCAGGCGGCGAGGGCCGCCGAGGCGGTGGCGGCGGCGAGCCCGACCGGCCCGGCCGCCCACAGCCCGAGCAGCGCCGCCAGCGGTACGGCCGCCCACAGCGGCCAGCCACGCAGGTCCGCGCGCGGCGGCCGCGGCGCCGGCCGGCGGGCGCCCGGCCAGATCGCCACGAGCAGCAGCAGGAGCAGCAGGTTGAGCCCGGCGACGACCGCGATGCGCTGCGCCCGGTCGGGGCGGAAGGTCAGCTCGGCGGTGCCGGACGTCCCGGCGGGCACGATCCAGCCCTGCTTCCAGCCGTCCAGCCGTACGGGCCGCAGCGTCTCGCCTCCGACGCGCGCCTCCCAGCCGGGGTTGTAGTTCTCGTTCACCGTCAGGAAGGACCGGCCGGCGGCGTTCACCTGGAGCCTGCGCTGCCCCGGCGACCAGCTCCGCACCTTCACGGGCGAGGGGCTCGCCTCGTCCTGCGCGACGCGCTCGCCCACCACGGCGGTCTCGATGCGGTAGCCGTCGAACGGCGGCGAGGACAGCCGGTTGGGGCCGGCGGCGACGGGCGTGCGGCGGCACGCCTCGTACTTCACGGGACGGCCTTCCAGCAGGTCGCCCATCGTCCCGCTGACCTTGGTCCGCACGGTCGTCTTCCCGACAAGCAGCCGGGGGCCGAGGCCGCATTCCAGCCCGAGCGGCAGGCCGCGGACGTCCCGGATCGCCCGGACGCCGGGTACCCGCACCTCGCTGACCTGGACCGGCTCCACCCGCCCGGCGCGCGGGAAGGTGAGCGTCAGCCGGTCGGTGTCCAGCGGCGCGAACGAGAGCCGCCCGCGCGCGTCCGTCATCGCCTCGCGGGCCTGCCCGCCGCGCCCCTCGATCCGGACCCGGGTCGGCCCGCCCATCGCGGGCGGCCGGTCGACGGTGAGCTGGGAGACCCGCGTCCGGCGGCCCCACTGGACGGTGAACGACGGGTTCATGTCGTTCTCGCCGGCGATCCACGCCGTGGCCGGGTCGCCGTCGAACGCCGACCGCGGCTGCGCGGCCGGATGGTCGGTCAGGGTGCTGCTCGCCGCGACCTTCGGATCGCCCTTCAGCCAGGTGTACCGGGCGATCAGCTCCCGGTTGGTGAGGACGGCCGTGCCGGAGATCGGGGCCTGCCGGGCCCGCGGGGCGGTGAACGTGCGGTCGAACGCCTCGCCCTCCTCGTCCCGGGTCCCGAGCGGGCCGGAGCAGACCCAGCGCCGTGGCCCCTCCATGCAGTCGGCCCGCCCGCCGGGGACGCGGCTCATGACGAACGCGGGTGTGCCCGTGACGCCGTCCGGCGCGGGCAGCGCGTAGGTGCGGCCGGCGGTCACGCCGCCGATGCGGAGCTCGGCGATCCCGGCGCGGGTGAACGTCGCGTCCCCGGACTTCCGCGCGACCTCGGTGATGCGCACGCGCAGCCAGGACGTCGCGCCCGGCGGCACCCGCAGCGGCTGGTCGCCGGAGAGTTCGGAGACCACCTGTTCCAGGACACCGCCCGCCGACTCGACGGCGACCTTGGCGACCGGCGGCCCCTTCCTGCGGTCCTGGACGAACGCCGCCGTCAGCTGCGGGATCTCCCGGGGCGCGTCGAAGTCGACGCGGAGCCACTGGCCGACCGGGCCGCGCCAGCCGCCGGTCTCCCACGCGCTGGTCGGATCGCCGTCGACGGCCGCGTACGGGACCGCTGCGGGCTCCCTGGCCTGCGGAACGACGTCGTCTCCCCCGGCCGACGAGGACGCGGTGACGTTCCGAACGCCGCCGCTGTAGGCGACGGTGGTCGCGTACTTGCGCCAGCCGTCGTCCAGGACGTCGGCGGACTTCGCCCGTTCTGCGGCGGTCAGGGTCGGGGACGTCTGGTGCAGCTCGCCGAACGCGCGGCGCAGCAGCCGGGGCGAGTCGGTCACCACGGGCGCGCCGCCGAGGTCGCGGGCGTCGTCGTTCAGGAGGACGGGCCGCCGCGTCAGCGAGTCCGTGTCGGCCATCGTCAGCAGCGACTCCGGGCCGCCGTAGACGCGCACGGGGTCGTCGGCGGGGGCGAGTTCGGCGACCGCGCCGGCGCCCTCGACCTCGTACACCTCCAGCGGCTGGTACTTCTGGTTCACCGCCGAGACCGCGTCGTCGACGAAGTCGCCGCCGACGGGCGCGCCGAACGCCGCCACCTTGCGGAGCCCGGGAGAGGCGTCGAGGGACTGGTGCAGGCGGGCGGGCCAGCCGCCCCGCAGCGTCTCCCTGCGCAGGTCGTTCCGTACGAGGACGTAGCGCATCCCCATGCGGCCCAGGAATTCGGCGAGGCCGGGCGAGCTCTTCCCCGAGCGGACCTGCTGGTCGATCGCGTCCAGCGCGCGCGTGTAGCCGGGCGAGCCCGCCGGGACGAGCTGCCGCACACCCCAGCGGGCCGTCAGCAGGGGCTGGACGATGTCGTCCATGGGCCGGCCCCACAGGTACTCACCGAAAGCCGATCCGGGCACGGCGAGGACGCCCTGCTGTCCAGCGCGCGCGTTCAGCCAGGACGCCGCCTCCTTCCAGTAGGGCGGGACCTCCTTGAACTCGCCCGGCCCGGAGAGGCCGTGCGAGACCGCCGTGATCCCGATGCCGCCGAGCGCGATCACCGCCGCGGCGGGGGCGCTCAGGACGGCGCGGAAGCCGTCGCCCAGCGGGGAGCGGCCCTCGGCCCGCTTGAGGGCCGTCACGGTCAGCAGGTGGGCCAGCCCCAGCGCGAGCGGCAGCCGCAGGACGGCGTCGAACTTGTACAGGTTGCGCAGCGGCGCTAGCGGCCCGTTCAGCAGGTCGCGGACCTGCGGCGCCAGCGGCCCGGACAGCTCGCTGATGTGCCCCGCCGTGATGACCGCCAGCCCGGCCAGCAGGCAGAGCAGCAGGAACGTGCGCTCGGGCAGCAGCCTCGACAGCAGCCCCGCCAGGCACAGCGCCGCGACGACGCCGGTGCAGATCACCGGCAGCGGGCTCAGCGACAGGCCGTGCCCGACCGGCCACCACACCTGCCCGTCCACGATCAGGTAGTTGACCCAGCGCTCGGCGCCGCGCAGCACGTTGATCAGGCCGGTCGGGCCGGTCGTGGTCTCGGCCTTCTCGGTGTAGGTCAGCCAGGAGAAGCCGTACGTGCCGGTGAGCAGCAGCGGGACCAGCCACCAGCCGGTGGCCGCCGCCACCGCCGCCGACCACCAGGCGAACAGCCGCAGCCGCGGCAGCCGCGTCCTCTTCCCGGGCCGCGGCTCGGGCGGCCGCGGCCTTGTGACCATGTAGAGGACCGGGACGATCAGCACCGCCACCGTCACGGTCGCGTTGATGCCGCCGCAGAAGGCGACCGCGAGGCCTGACCGGGCCGCCGCCCGGATCCGGCCGCCGCCCTCCGCCGCGGTGACCAGCGGCAGCACGATCCACGGCAGCATCGCGGCCGCGAGGTACTCCGAGGACAGCTGGCCCATGGTGGCCAGCGCGTTGGGCGACAGCGCGTACGCCATCGCGCCCGCGAGCCGCGCCGCCGGGCCGCCGATGCCGAGCCGCTCGGCGAGCCTGCGCACGCCCAGGAACGCCGCGCACATCAGCAGCGCCAGCCAGAGCCGCTGGGTGATCCACGCGGGCAGGCCGATCAGGTCGCCGGCCGCGTAGAACGGCCCCATCGGGAACAGGTAGCCGACCGCCTGGTTCTGCAGCTGCCCGAACTGCTCGGGATCCCACAGGTGCAGCGCGCGGCCCAGGAACGCCAGCGGGTTCACCGCCATGTCGATCTTGGTGTCGGCGAGGATCGCGCCGGGGCGGGTCGAGAACGCCAGCGCGGCCAGCGCCAGGCAGCAGACCAGCGCGCGCAGCCGGTCCCGCAGCCGCTGGTCGACCTCGCCGGCGGGCGCGGCCGCGGTCGCGCCCGGTCCGGGCGCGGGCGCCGCGCTCTCGACGCGAGGCCGTTCCGCCTCTCCCACGGCCATGCTCCGCGAGGCTCCTTCCGATCGTGCCGCCGCTGCGCGGATCAAGACTCGCCGGTCTCCCCGGTCCCGCCGGCCCTGCCGGCCTCGCCGAGGAGCCGTTCGATCGCGGTCGCCTCCCGGACGGCCCGGCCGCCCTCGGCGAGCAGCAGATCGCGGACGGGTCCCTCCGCGACGCGCGGCTGCCCGTCACCGTACCGCCGCTCGACGATATGGGCCTGTCCGTCCGTGGTCGTGGCGGTTCCGGCCCGTACCGCCGCGGCGATCAGCTCCGCCCAGCGGGCCGCGGTCCGGTCCCAGTCGAAGGCGGCGGCCCACTCGCGGCAGTCGGCGGCGACCTCGTCCCGGCGTCCGGCGTCCGCCAGCTCCTTCAGGGCGCGCTCGGCCACGGCCGCGAGGTCCTCGCCCGGGTCGGCGAGCCAGCCGGTCGTGCCGTCGCGCACGGCGTCGCGCAGGCCGTCCACGTCGTACGCGGCGGTCGGCACGCCCAGCGCCGCCGCCTCGATCACGCTCAGCCCCCAGCCCTCCCCCTGCGACGTGCTCAGATGCAGCGCCGCGCGCGCCACCAGCGCCGCCTTCACCGCCTCCGGCACGTAGCCGTGCGCGACGACGGTGCCCGCCAGGCCGCGCCGCTCGATCTCGGCGGCCAGCCGCGGCGCCTCCGGCCCGTCCCCGATCACGTGCAGGCGCAGGCCGGGATGGCGGCCGCGCAGCTCCTCGGCGATGTCCAGGAGGCGCCCGGCGCGCTTGTGCGGGACGAGCCGGGTGACGCACACCAGGTCGGGGTCTCCGGCGGGGCCGTCCGCGTCCGCCCGTTCCGGAACGACGGTCGTGCCGTTGGGGATGACGTAGGCCGCCCCTGTCCAGCGGAGGCGCTCCCGTACGGCGCTCAGCGTCGAGGGCGAGACGCACACGTACGCGTGGCGCCGGTAGGACCAGCGGGCGACGGGCCCTTCCAGCATGCGGCCGAACCAGGCCATCCAGCGCGGGAAGTAGAGCCCGAACTGCGCGTCGTGCACATGGTGGATCACGCAGAAGACGGGGACCCGCCTCGGCAGGACCCAAGGGGTGAAGAACGGGATGCCGTTCTGGCAGTCGACCACGGCGTCGAAGGACCGCCGTCTCAGGAGCGTCCAGAGCAGCACCAGCGGGTAGACGGTGAAGCGGCCGCCGAGCCGGACGAACTCGACGCCGTCCACGCGCTCCCTGCGGCGCTGCCCGCTCGCGCGCGCCGTGACGTACCGGACGCGCGCGCCCCCGGCCGCCAGGCGCCGCGCGACCTCCCACGCGTAGCGCTCCGCACCGCCGGCGGCCGGATGCCAGGGGTCCCTCCAGTTCACGACCGCGAGTCGCGCATCGCCGCTGCTCATCCCGTCTTGGCCTCGTGCCCCTTCGGCAGCGCGAGCGGCGGCGGCTGGACGGTGAGGAGCTGGGTCGCCCCCGAGCGTTGCGCGGGCGCGGGCGCGGGACGGCCGGGTGCCGCCGCGCGGGCGCGGATGCGGGCCAGGTCGAGCAGGCACTGCGAGGTGTGCCGCCGTACCGAGAACGTCGTCCCCGGGCGGTCGGACCACACCACCGGGATGCCGGTGATCGACGCGCCGCGGCGGACGCAGTGCATCAGCAGCTCGACGTCGAACGCGAACCCGGCGGTCCGCAGGTCGGCCGCGGCCGCGCGGGCCAGCGGGCCGAAGAAGAACTTGAAGCCGCACTGGGTGTCGGCGATGTCGCCGGCCAGGTCGCGCACCAGCCGGTTGAACGTGATCGCGCCCAGCCGCCGCATGAGCTGCCCGTACCCCTCGACCAGCGAGTCGGGGTGGCGGCGCGACCCGACCACCACGGGATGGCCCGCCCGCAGCAGTTCCAGCGCGCCGTCGAGCGCGGCCAGGTCGGTCGCCATGTCGGCGTCGCAGAACCCCGCGTACGGGGCGCGGGTGGCCAGCAGGCCGACCCGTACCGCGGCCCCCTTGCCGCGCTGCGCGCAGTACAGCCCGCGCACCGGCACGGGCCCGCGCCAACCGGCGATGACCTCGGCGGTGCCGTCGGTGCTGGCGTTGTCGACGACGATGATCTCCGACCGGACGCCGATCCCGGCCAGCTTCTCCCCCAGCAGGGCGAGCCCGGCCGGGAGGCGCTCGGCCTCGTTGTAGGCCGGGACCACGATCTCCAGTTGGACGGGGCCGCCGCCCAGGGCGCTCACGGGGGACCTCAGGGGCCCGGGGTCAGCGGGAGCCGTAGTTGTAGAGCGGCTTGATGACCGGGTCCTGCTGGGAGGCGCTGGACAGCTGAACCACGCCGAACGAGGCGCCGGCGGCCAGCATGACACCGACGATAGCGGCAACGGCAATGCGCATCAGGGGGCCCTTCGACGGGGAATACTGCCGAGTAACGGGAGGCCCAGAGTAGTGGCTGAGGTCACAAAATAGCCAGAAAGAGACCAGAAAATCGCCACACTTACGACAATCCAGGCGAGCGCTGTGGCCGCCACCGGCGCGTTCTCCTCCGCCACAGTGACCGTTACCGGGATTCGGTACAGCACCAAATCCGGTCCCCGCACCACGCGCTCGGCCCCGGGGAGCCGCTCCGGACCCGCCGACGGGTCCGCGGCGTCCACCGCCACGTACCGGATCCCGTGCTTCCCCAGCACCTCCGTCAGCGGCCCGCCGGACCGGATCGCCGCGTCCAGCCACACCGCCCGCGGATCCTCCGGCGCCACCGTCTCCCCGCCCACCATCACGGCGTCGTTCACGACCACCCGCCGGTCGCTCAGGTACCGCGGCAGCGGATCGAGGACCCGCCGGCCGTGGTTCCAGGCGTAACTCCGGTACGCCGCCCACGGCAGCACCAGCACGTCCCCCGGCGCCCGGTCGGCCGCGACCACGTCCCGGGCGCGGGCCCAGTCGTCCGGGTACTCCACCGGCCGCAACTGGCCGGCCGCCCCCCACGCCAGCGAGGGCAGCAGCACCACCGGCGCGAGCAGCGCCCCGTACGCGACCGCCGCGTACCGCGCCCGCAGCGCCTTCTCCGCCGCGATCCCGAGGCCGGCCGCGACGACGGCGGCCAGCGGCGCCGCGAACTGCTGCCCGTCCCGGAACACCGCGAACCCCGACCAGAGGGAAATGGCCCCTTCGAGCAGGCCCGGCACCACGGCCCCGACCGCCGCCACCCCGAACCCGGCCCCCGCCGCCACCGCGACCCGCCCCCAGAACCCCGAGGACACGCCCGCCGCGTGGCCGCTCGCCGCCGCGTCCCGGCTCGCGTTCAGGGCGCCGGGCACACCCGTCCCGCCGGGGACGCCGGGTCTGCGGATGTGCCAGGTGTAGGCGGCGAGGGCGCCGAGTACCACCAGCGCCCAAAGAGTGGCCGTTACTGGAGCGCCGTAGCCGAGGGGAACGGTTTCGCCGTTCCAGACGCCTCCTAGCAGGAGGAGGCTGCCGAGCGTTCCGAACGGGGTGTCCGCGCGCGCGGCGAAGGTCTCCACCCCCAGGCCGTCGCCCGGTACGCCGTCCGGGCGCAGCAGGCTCGGCACGAGCCAGGGCAGGCTCAGCACGGCGAGAACGGCGAGGACCTTGAACCGGCGGCGGCCCGCCGCGAACGCCGCCAGCCCCGACACGGCCAGGGCCGCGAACCCGCCGATCGCCGCCGGGATCAGCGCGCAGAGCAGCCGCCGCCCGCCGCCGCGCCGATCCGTCGTGACCGCGGCGGCCAGCGCCCAGGGCAGCGCGGCGTACCCGAGGAGCAGGGCCCACTGGCCGAGGAGGAGGCGCTCGGCGACGAACGGGTTCCACGCGTACGCGACGCCCGCGACCAGCCTCGGCAGTACCCGCCGGGACGGGACGAGCGAGGCCGCCGACGCGCACGCCATGACGAAGATCGACAGCAGCACCAGGCGCTGCACCAGCCACGCCGGCGCCAGCACGGCCAGCGCGGTCACGAACGCGTCGCTCGGCACGTGCCGCGGGACCGTCCCGGTCAGGCCGAACGTCAGCCGGGTGAACGCGGGGTCCGGGACGAACACCATGTCGTACGACAGCACGAACCCGGGCGCGAGCCCCGGCCCGAGCACCGCCAGCCCGAGCCCGAGCCCGGTGAGAGCGGCCGCCAGATGCCGCGTTCGCCCCGTCATCAGGCGAACGAGGCTATCCGAACGGTCCAGGAGCCGCGCGATCAGGCGTCGCGCGGCAGGCCCAGGATGCGTTCGGCGATCACGTTCAGGTTGACCTCCGTGGTGCCGCCGCCGATCGTCATCGCCCGCGAGGCGAGCAGGTGCCGGGTCCACCTGCGGCGCAGATCGCTTTTCCAGCCGCCGGTCAGCGCCCCTTCGGGCCCCAGCAGCGAGAAGCCGAACTCGGTGACCTTCTGGCCGTGCTCCATCGCGACCAGCTTGCGGACGTTCGCGGTCGCGCCCGGGTCCGTGCCCGACAGCTGCTTGAGGGTGGCGCGCAGGCCGAGCAGCGCGAACGCGTGCTCGTCGCACGCCAGCCGGCCCAGCTCGTCCCGGACGAGCGGGTCGTCGGACAGGCCCAGCTCGCCCGCCAGGCGCAACAGCTTCGGCACGTCGCCGCCGAGCTGGAACGTGCTGGTCAGGCCGACGCGCTCGTTGGCGAGGGTGTTGCGGGCGACCCGCCAGCCCTCGTTGACCGGGCCCACGACCATGGCGTCCGGGACGAACACGCCGTCCAGGAAGACCTCGTTGAAGACGGCGTCGCCGGTGCACTCGCGCAGCGGCCGGACGTCGATCCCGGCGGAGGCCATGTCGATCAGGAAGTACGTGATGCCGTCGTGCTTGGGGCGGTCCGGGTCGGTACGGGCGATGCACACGCCCCACTGCGCGTCCCGGGCGAGCGACGTCCAGATCTTCTGGCCGGTGATCGTCCAGCCGCCCTCGGTCCGCTCGGCGCGGGTGGCCAGCCCGGCCAGGTCCGAACCGGCGCCCGGCTCGCTGAACAGCTGGCACCAGATGATCTCGCCGCGCAGCGTCGGCGGCAGGAACCGCTCCTGCTGCTCGGGCGTCCCGTACTGGACCAGCGACGGGACGACCCACGCCGCGATCATCAGCGGCACGGGTTTCACGCCCGCCGCCCGCAGCTCCTGCTGGATCACGATCTGCTCGACCGGGCCGGCGTCGCGGCCCCACGGCTTCGGCAGGTGCGGGGTCACCCAGCCGCCCTCCGCCATCGCGGCGCGCTGCTCGAAGACGTCCATGGCGGCCATCTCCGCCACCCGCTCCCGGATGGCGCCGCGCACGCCGTCAGCGCCGTCCGGGCCCTCGGGAAGCTCGACCTCCATCGGGCGGCGCACGCCGTCCAGCGCCAGCCCGGCCAGTTCAGCGCGGTGCGCGGCGGGCCGGCCCAGCGCCGCCCGCAGCGTCAGCGCGCGCCGGTAGACGCGGTGGGCGTCGTGCTCGTAGGTGTAGCCGATGCCTCCGTGGACCTGGATGCTGCCCTCGGCGCACTCCACGGCGGCGTCGGCGGCGAGTACGGCCGCGACGTTCACGGCGTAGGCGCGCTGCTTCCCGTCGTCCTCGTCCAGCGCCCGGATCGCGTCCCACACGGCGGCCCGGGCGCGCTCGGCCGCGATGAGCATGCGGGAGCACTTGTGCTTGACGCCCTGGAACTGGCCGATGGGGCGGCCGAACTGCTCGCGCAGCTTGGCGTACGCGACCGCGTCGTCCAGCGCGCGGCCCGCGACACCGCACGCCTCCGCTCCCAGGAGGACGACCGCGAGGGCGTCCACGTCCTGCAGAACACGCTCGTCCGGTACGGCGAGACCGTCCAGCTCGACCCGGCCGACCGCGCGGGTCAGGTCCAGGGCCTCGGCGTCCTTCACCTCGCTGACGGCGAGCCCGTCGAGCACGGCCCAGCGCCCGCCGACGTTCGCCACCACCAGGTCGACGTCGGGGCCGCCCAGCACGAGGCCGTCCCCGAAGGCGAGACCGGCGCTGAGGTCGCCGTTCACCAGCCCGGGCAGGAGTTCCTCGCGCGCCCGCCGCGTCCCGCCGGCCGCGATGGCCGCCGAGGCCAGCACGGTCGGCGCGTACGTGCCGGGCACCAGCGCCCGGCCCAGCTCCTCCAGGACGACGGCCTGCTCCAGGAGGCCGAAGCCCTGGCCGCCGTACTCCTCGGGCACGTGCAGCCCCAGCTGCTCCGGTGCCGCGCCGTCCCGCTCGATGGTCCCGCGTACCGAGGCGGCCAGCGCCTCGTGTTCCTCGGTCAGCCCGATCGCCATGGCGACAGCGTACTAGAACCGGATTCGGTCAGGGCCAGACCGTGGCCACGCAGGCGCCCAGCGCCAGGATCAGGAACGCCCCGACCACCGCCGCGGCGATCAGGTCCTGCCGCCGCACGGACTCGGCGGGGATCAGGTCGGGACGTTCGGGAACGATCGGCAGGGGGCCGGTCGGGGCATCGTCGTCGGCGGGATCCTCACTCTGCGCCACACGGGGCAGAGTAGGCGAAAAACAACGAAATGGTCAGGCCGCGACCTTGAGCTGCGCCATGAACCGGTTGATGTCCGGCCACAGCGACTTGTGCGTGTTCGGCACGGACGCGAACGCCACCGCCGGGGCCGGCTTCCCGTTGTCGATCACCGCGGTGGCGACGACCTCGCCGGTCGCCTTGACGCCCGCCCGCTTGTACGTGAGGTACGAGGCGACGAGCCAGCCCTTGCGGCCGTCCACGTTCAGCGCCTGCGAGGCCAGCGGCGTCGACTTGTGCGGGAACGCGTAGTACTGCGCCTCGATGCCCTTGGCCGCCTGCACCGCGACCGCGGGCACGCTCTCCGGCCCCTTGTACTCGCTCTGCAGGCTCGGGTTGAGGACGCCGGTCAGCAGCTGGCCGTACCACATCTGCCTGCCGGTGCGCTCGGTCACCAGCACCTGCTGCCCCGACCAGCCGGGCGTGCCCAGCTTGTTCTTCTTCGTCGGCACCTGCCACGGCCCGGCCATCCGCGGGTAGACGAGCCCGCTCTGCGGGTCGGTCACGCCGCCCAGGATCCGGCTCGGCCGCCCGGCGAACTTCCGCAGCGGCTTCTCCGCCGGCATCCGCACCTCGGGGGCGGCCTCCTGGTCGGTCGACGACTTCTTCGTCTCCGCCTCGGCCGCACCGCCGCGCTGCTTGAACAGGTAGACGCCGCCCGCGGCGAGCAGCGCCACCACCAGCAGCCCGACACCGCCGTACAGCGCCAGCTTCGACCGGCCGCCCTCGTCCAGGTCGCCCTGCCGGCCCAGCTTGGAGTCGGCCGCGTCCTCGTCCGCCATCCAGTCGGGCATCTGCCAGTTGCCGCTGCTCGGCTTGCCCGGCCGTACCGGACCCGCCGGCCCCGGAGCGGCCACCCCCGCGTACTGCGGGTCGCCCTCACCGGCGAACAGCTCGTCGTCTTCCTGCGCGGCGGGCCCGTCGGCCACCGGGGCGACCTTCACATCCTCGGCCTGGCGGGCCTGCTCCAGCGGCGACGGCCCGGAGAAATCCGTCCGCCCCGCGGGCTCGGACCCTTCGACATCCGGAACGGTCACCCGGGCGCTCTCCTCACGGTCGGCGGAGTCATCGCTCATGTCGGCCCAGCGCCCCCCGCGCTCCCCCTCATCGGACATGCGGAACACCGTACGGCAAGATCAGTGCCCCCGATGGGCCGGGCCATCACACTCAGGACACATCTTCCCAACGGCTCAATACTGCTGCGGCGTCCCCTGCCGCGCGCTCATGACCTGCGGATCGGCCGCCAGCCGCTCGCGGGCCAGCAGCGTTCCGCCGGCCACCGCGCCGGGCATCGCCAGCACCGCGCCCAGCGGGATGAGGAAGATCACCACGGTCGCGACACCGAAACCGAGCACCAGCGGCCGCCGCCGCTTCATGAGCGCGAACCGCTCCTTGCGCAGCACCCCGCGCCGGTCCATCGCCACCGACGTGAGCTCGCCCGTCAGGAAGTACCCCGACACGAACGCCGCGACGACCGGCACCACCGTCTGCCCGACCACGGGCAGGAACCCGCACGCGAAGAACACCACCGCGAACCCCAGCGCGACGAGCCCCAGCAGCAGCGCGTCCTTGATCGCCCGCCCGATCTGCGTCATCAGCGGCACGTCCGGCTCGGGCGGCGCCCCGCCCTGCGACTCCTCGACCTTCTCGGAGATGTTCTCGTAGAACGGGTCGCCCACCAGCAGCGTCAGCGCCGTGAACGTCAGGATCGCCACGAACAGCGACGCCCCGAACACCGCGATCCCCGCCACGACCCGGGCCGCCGTCCGCGGCCACTCCGACCACCCGTCGGCGAACGGCGTCAGCCACCCGGCCACGCCGTCCAGGTTCCACGCCAGCGCCCCGAGCGCCGCCGCGTACGCGACGAGCACGATCACCGCAGGGATCAGCCCGAACAGCCACTGCAGCGGATGCCGCGCGACCCACCCCAGCCCCCGGAACAGATACCCGACACCATCGAAGAAATCGCTGAACGCCTGCTTCACACCCCCAAACTATCGGTCGCCCCTACGTCCCCGTTTCCCCGAGACCGACCTTGTCCGCCACCACCACCGCCCTAGCCGAGACCACTAGGGTCACGCGCATGCTGGAAGAGGATCCGGTGCCGCCGTCCCTGCTGAGCGTGGCCGCGCCGTGGGACAGCACCAGCCTCGAATGGGACCCCGGCCATAAACCGACGCTGGAGAACGTGACGAAAGCGCTGGACGCGCTCGAGATCGCGTTGCGGCTCCTGGCCGACGGGTGGTCGGTCGAAAATCCACTCGGGGAAGGCAGCGGTCTGCCGCCGCGTTTGCTCAGTTCAGCACGATGGGGCGTCCTGTTGGCGGCGGCCATGCCCACGTTCAAGGACATCACCTGGTCCCGGCTACGAGAGACGACATCGCCCAGCGACAGGCATTGGCGCGCGATCTTTCGCGAGGAACTGAACGACGACCAACTCTCCGTCCTTGCCCGTTTATGGGTAGGGGATCTCCTCTACGACTTGATGACATGCACCTCCCGCTGGATACGGCGACCCTTGCGGCGCTCCGGGAACACCCGCCAGGTAGAGCGTGCCGGCGAACTGCTGACAGAATATTTCGTCGCGGTTCCCCAAAGCCGAAGTTCTCTGCTGCTCCTTGTCAACGAAGGCACCGGGGACCGTGCGGCCGAGTTCCTCCGCCCGCTCGAGGGTGACGTGCGAATCCATCCCGAGGAGCGCCTGTGGATCGAACTGAGCCGCCGCATGCTTCAAGGAGAGAGCCCGGCCCGGCTGCCGGACTTTCTCTGGCTGATGCGCGGGAAGCAGCTCGTTCAGATCCGCCAGGTCTTCTGCCTGACCGATTGGCACTCACCGTCTCCCAGAGCACCGCTGGAGATCAACTTCGAGGATGGGACGGCCGTTCAGATAGGACTCTTCCGCTCAGGAATGGAGTTCAGGGAGGGCCGCGACGAGTTCCATTGGGAGGCTCCGCAGGACTACGGGCTGCATTATGCGCCCGGAGACCTCTACATGGTCGATCGCAGTGACGAGCCGCAGGTGTGGCCGACGATCGCGCGGGAGTTGGCGGAGGTGGCGCCCTTTCCACCGGGGGGCGGCGGTGAGCTGACCGGGGTGGACTTCTACTTCGGGGACGTCCTGATGGCCGTTCGCGAGGCCGGTTCGCGGGAAGGTCAGGCGCCCGGGGAGCACTGGCTCGACGTGTCGTGGAGCGTGGTGGAGCCGGAGGAGGGGTGAGGGGCGCCCGGACGCGGGCGCCCCTCGTCCGGCGTCAGTAGGCGTTCGGGTCTCGCCGGATCGCCTCCGGTACGGGGTGGCGGTAGAGGTCGGCGGCGTTCTGCCAGGTGAAGCGGGCTATGTCGGCGGCGGGCAGGCCGCCGATCTCGGACTCGATGACCGACTGGGTGTCCGGCCAGGTGGAGTCGCAATGCGGGTAGTCGCTCTCCAGCAGGATGTTCTCGACGCCGATGCGGTCGCGGAGGGCGAACGAGGACTGGTCCTCGACGGCGCAGAACCAGAAGTTGCGCTTGAGGACCTCGGCCGGGGTGAGGCCGATGTCCGGCGTCCAGGTCCCGTACATCTCGTGGTAGCTCAGCATGTGGTCGAGCCGGTCCATCAGGCCGGCGACCCAGCCGATGCCGCCCTCGCTTAGGCAGATCCTGAGGTCGGGGTAGCGGACGGGGAGCATCGAGTAGAGCCAGTCGACGGCGGCGAACATCGCGTACCCGAAGAAGAGGACGCCGACGGTGTCCGGCGGGGCGTCGTCGGCGGTGGCCGGGGACGTTCCGGACGAGCCGATGTGCAGGTTGACGACGGTGCCGGTCTCGGCGCACGCCCGCATGATCGGGTCCCAGTGGCCGGTGTGCAGGGAGGGCAGGCCGAGCTTCTGCGGGGCCTCGGAGAACGTGACGGCCTTGAAGCCCCGCTCGGCGTTGCGGCGGATCTCCTCGGCGCCCAGTTCGGGGTCCAGCAGCCACGGGATCTGGCACGGGATGATCCGGTCGGGGTACGCGCCGGCCCATTCCTCGAGGTGCCAGTCGTTCCAGGCGCGCACGGAGGCCAGCGCGAGTCCGGTGTCCTCGGTGGTGAGCTGGAGGCGCTGGCCGGCGAAGCCGGGGAGGAACGAGGGGAAGTTCAGGGACGCGTAGATCCCGGCGAGGTCCATGTCCTTGATCCGGTGGTGGATGTCCCACGCGCCGCGGCGCATCTCGTCGAAGCGGCTCGGCTCGAAGCTGTACTCGCTGACGGGGCGGCCGACGACGGCGTTGAAGCCGACGTTCGGGAACTCCTGCCCGTCGTACACCCACACCTCGGCGCCGTCCGCCTTCTCGGTGACGCGGGGCGCGCGGTCGGCGTACTTCGCGGGGAGGCGGCCCGCGAACGTGTCCGGCGGCTCGACGATGTGGTCGTCGACCGAGATGACGGTGTACCTGCGCTCGCGGCGTTCGGGCTCGGGCAGCCAGGTGGGGCCGGACGCGCCCTTGCCGCCGGTCGTGAACGACGTGTTCCCGGCCAGGTCGTCGATGTTGATCGTCATCAGTCCAGTACCTCCGGACGGTCGCGGAGCAGCGCGCGCACGGCGCCGTTCCAGAAGAAGTCGGTGCCGCGCTCCAGCAGGGACGCCTTCATGGCGCGGCGGAGGGGCGGCGGGACGAGCGTGCGGTCGCGGCCGAGCACGTCGCAGGTCAGCCGGCACTGCCGTTCGAGCGTCGCGGCCCGGTAGACGGCCTCCTCCACGGAGGCGCCGGTGACGATGACGCCGTGGTTGGCCAGCAGCACCACCGAGGCGTCGCCGATGCGTTCCGCCAGGTCGGCGCCCAGTTCGGGGCTGGCGACCTCGCCGGTGTACTCGTCGACGAAGGCCAGGTCGCCGTCGAACATCGACCCGGTCTGGTGCACGAACTCCGGCAGCGCGCCGAGCGCCGCCAGCACGGTGGCGTGGTACGGGTGGTTGTGCACGACGACGCGGGCGTCCGGGCGGCGGCGGTGCAGCTCGGTGTGGATGTGGTACGCGGGCGTCACGTCCCACCGGCCTTCGAGGACGTCGCCGCCGGGCGACACCCGGCAGACGTCGGAGGCGGTGATCTCCTCCCACCACAGGCCCCACGGGTTGATCCACAGGCTCTCGGGGTCGGCGGAGTCCTCGGCGCGGACGGTGATGTGGCCGGCGATGTTCTCGGTGAACCCGGACCGGGCCAGGATCCCGAACGCGCAGGCGAGCTTCTGCCGTCCGGTCAGGTCGGCGCCGATCGGCGGCATCACCGCGGGCGACCATTCCGCGGCGCCGCCCGCGACGGGGGCGGGGGTCGTCGTTCTCGTGTCGGTGGCCGTCATGACGGCCCTTCCTTTCTCGGCCATGGCGCGGCCGGCGGTCGGCACGTTCGGGAACGAGGGCGGGCGCCGGCACCCGGACGGCCCCGGAGGCCGCCGGTCGAGAAGGAAAGGGGTGCCTAGCGTCCGCCGCGGCGGATCATCTCGACCGTCCGCTTGAGCTCGTTCAGCTCGGTGTTCAGGCGGGCCAGCTCCGCGTTGCCGGGTGCCGGCGCCGCTTCGGGCGGCGCGGGCGCGGGCGCGGGGGCGGCCTCGGACGGCGCGGTCCGCCGCTCGTCCGGGCGGGCCCCGAACCCGTCGATGAACGCGGAGGTGAGCGTGGCCGCCAGCGCGTCCACCTCGCCGGCGAGCGTCTCCCGGTTCCAGCGGACGGTCATGAAGACGACCTCGCGCAGGATCCGCTGGAAGTTGTGGTCGTCGATGTCGCGGCGCAGCTCCTCGCGCGCCACCCCGTGCTCGATCACCCGGTTCCACGCCTCGTGGCAGCGCTCGACCAGTTCCATGATCTCGTCGTAGCGGGGCAGCGTGGGCAGGCCGCCGCCGTACTCGTTCTGGTAGATCTCCGTGGCGTACGGGTGGCGTACGGCCACCTGGAACGAGATCCGGATCAGCTCCCGGAGGTTGTCCCGGGCGGTGCCGCCGTGCGGGGACACGCCCTGGTACTCGCCGCTCAGCTCGTCCAGGAAGCCGAGCAGGATCTCCGAGGCGATCTCGTCCTTGGAGCCGAAGTAGTGGTAGAGGGTCCCGGAGTTCAGTCCGACGCTCTCGGCGATCTCGCGGATCGTGGTGGCCGCGACCCCCTGCCGGGAGAACAGCCGGGCGGAGTGCTCGAGGATCTTCGCGCGCTGCCCACGGGCCACTGTGTTCGTCTCCTGAGCCGGTTCCGGGTGCCGAGCGAGGCCGGACCGGCGAGACCGGTTCCATCAAGCGCTCACTCGGTACGGAGTCTAGGCGACCCGGCCGCCCCGGCGTCCGCGGACGGGACGGGCGGCCCGCCCGGCACGTGGCCGAGTTCGGTGTTCCGCGTCTCGGGCGTCCGGTGGGCGACGGCGATCGTCAGCAGCGCCAGCACGATGACGTACCAGGTGAACACGTGCGCGAGTCCCCTGTCGGTCAGCCAGGCGTTCAGGTACGGCGCCGTACCGCCGAAGACCGCGGCCGAGACGGAGGCGGCGAGGCCCACGCCGGTGGCCCGCGCGCGGGTGCTGAACAGCTCGGTGAACCAGGCGACCTGGACACCGCCGCCGAACGCCTGCACGGCCAGGGCCAGCGACATCACCAGCAGCAGCGACCATCCGCTGGGTCCGAGCAGCCACGACAGCGGGAAGGCGAGCACGGTTACGCCGGCGCCCCAGATCATGAAGTTGGCGCGGCGGCCGATGCGGTCGGACAGCATCGCCGTCAGCGGGAGCGCCGCGATGAAGACGAGGTTCGCGCCGACGCCCGCCCACATGGCGGCGCCGGCGTCGACGTCGTAGAAGCTGGTGGCGTACGCGGGCGCGCTCACCGACCAGGCGTAGGAGAAGACGCCGGTGCCGGCGACGAACACCACGACGCGCGCGACGGAGGCGCGTTCCGCCCACAGGTTGCGCGCGAGGTCGCCGCTGCTAGGGGGCGGAGCCGCCTTCCTGCTCTCGCTGAACACCCGCGGCTCCTCCAGGGTGCGCCGCAGGTAGAGCGCGACGATGCCGAGGAGCCCGCCGATGACGAACGGGATCCGCCAGCCCCAGTCGTCCAGCGCCCGCTCGCCGAGGCCGAGCCGCAGGAGCGCGCCGAGGAGGGTCGCCAGGACCGTTCCGAGGACGTTGGACATGATGAGCGTGCTGCCCCACAGGCCGCGGTTGCGCGGCTTCGCCAGCTCGGCGATGTAGGTGTACGAGCCGCCCATCTCGCCGCCGTGCGCGAAGCCCTGGAGGCAGCGCGACAGCACGAGCCAGGCCGAGGCGAGGACGCCGGCCGAGGCGTACGCCGGGCCCGCGGCGATCATCAGGCTGGACAGCGCCACCAGCGACATGGTGACCAGGAGCACCAGGCCGCGGCCGCGGCGGTCGGCGAGCCGGCCGAAGACGATCCCGCCGATCGGCCGCATGACGAAGCCGACCGCGAAGACGGCCAGCACCGACAGCAGGTTGGAGATCTCGTCGCCGGTGTGGAAGAAGTCGTCCGCGAAGTACCCCGCGAAGATCGCGAAGACCGTCCAGTCGTACCACTCCAGGGTGTTGCCCAGGTTGACGGCGAAGATCATCTTCGCCTTGGAGGCGGGTGGCTGCGGTGGGGTGGGGGTGGAAGCCGTCATCCGGCCCTCCTCGTGCCAGGGGTTCGCCACGAGAGTGATCCACGCCACGCCGAAATGTCAACCGCTTGATTGGGAACCAATCAGCCACTTGATTAGCTCGCGCCGCGCGGCCTACGCTCGCCGCAGGCCCCGACGCACCAGGAGGCGACCATGGACAGCGCACCGCGGACCGTGACCTTCACCCGCATGGACGACGCCACCCCCGCCGAGATGGAACTCATCCGGGACGAGGCCGCCGCCCACAAGGCCGAGCACTGGATGAACAACGTCCTCGGCCTGCTCAAGGCCATGAAGGGCCACACGTTCGGCTACCGGGTCGACCGGTACGAGCACTCGCTCCAGTCGGCGACCCGCGCCCACCGCGACGGCGCCCGCCTCGACATCGTCGTCGCGGCGCTCCTGCACGACATCGGCGACGACCTGTGCCCCGACAACCACAGCGAGGTCGCCGCCGCCATCCTCCGGCCCGTCCTGGACGAGGAGGCGTGGTGGATCGTCAAGCACCACGGCCTCTTCCAGACCTACCACTACGGCGAGAAGCTCGGCATGCCCCGGGACGGCCGCGACGCCTACCGCGACTCCCCGTACTTCGACGCGTGCGCCCATTTCTGCGCGGCGTACGATCAGGCGTCGTTCGACCCCGGCTACGACAGCGAGGACCTGGAGTTCTTCATGCCGATGCTGCGCGAGGTGTTCGGCCGCCCGATGACGCCCTGGGGCGCCGAGTGATCGTCGACCCGGCCGCCGCCGCCCGCTACACCGCCGCCGGCTGGTGGTCCGACCGCACGCTGAGCGACCGGGTCCGCGAGCACGCCCGCCTGCGGCCGGACGCGCCCGCGTACATCGAGCCCGCCAGGACCACCACCTGGGCCGAGTACGACGCCCGCGCCGACACGGTCGCCGCCGCCCTCGCCGGCCTGGCCTCCCCCGGCGACCGGATCGCGCTCCTGCTCCCCGACACCGCCGACTTCCACGTCGCCCTGCTCGCCACCGAACGGGCCGGGCTCGTCGCCGTCGGCATCGGCTCCCGCGCCGGCGACGCCGAGATCGCCCACCTGGTGGCCCGCACCGGCGCCCGGACGATCGTCACCCTCCCCGAGCACCGCGACCGCGACATGACCGGCCTGGCCGCCGCCCTCCGCCCCCACGGCGCCGCCCTCTCCTGGCACCTCCTCCTCGGCGACGGCCTCCGCCTCCTCGACGCCGCCACCGCGACCGAACGGCCGCTCGCCCCCGCCGACCCGGCCGGGCGCGAACTCGGCCCCAACGACCTGTGGCTGCTGAACTCCACGTCCGGCACCACCGGCCTCCCCAAATGCGTCACCCAGTTCCAGAACCGCTGGGTCGCGTTCAGCCGCCTCGCCGTCCAGGCCGGCGACCTGGGCCCGGACGACGTCTTCTTCGGCGCCGTTCCCGCCCCGTTCGGCTTCGGCCTGTGGACGGCGCACGTCGCGCCCACGCTCCTCGGCGTCCCCACCGTCGTGCTGCCCCGCTTCGACGCGAACACGATGGCCCGCATGATCGAACGCGAGCGCGCGACCGTCCTGTGCGCCGTCAGCACCCAGTTCCGCATGCTCCTCCGCTCGACCGCCGCCCGCTGCGCGGACCTCTCCGGCCTCCGCGCGATGTTCACCGGCGGCGAGGCCATCGGCTACGACAGCGCCGCCGAGTTCGAGGAACGCACCGGAGCGGTCGTCCTCAACTTCTTCGGCTCCAACGAGAGCGGCGCGTTCAGCCACACCCGCCACGACGACACCCGCGAACGCCGCCTGCGCACCGGCGGCCGCGTCATCCCCGAGATGGAAGTGCGCCTGTACGACGACGCGGGCGCCGACATCACCGCGACCGGCGGCCCCGGCCGCCCCGGCGGCATCGGCCCGCTGCTCTCGGCCGGCTACTACGACGACCCCGCCGCCAACGAGCGGCTCTACACGCCCGACGGCCACCTCCTGATGGGTGACCTGGTCACCATCGACGCCGACGGCTACCTGCACCTGGTGGGCCGCACGTCCGACATCATCATCCGCGGCGGCAAGAACATCAGCGCCGTCCAGGTCGAGGAGGCCGTCGCCACCCACCCCGCCGTCGAACTGGCCGCCGTCGTCGCCGTCCCCGACGACCTCTACGGCGAACGCGTCTGCGCCGTCGTCACCACCCGCGACGAGCGACCCCTGGCCCTCCCCGCCCTGATCGACCACCTCACCGCCCGGGGCTTCTCCAAGGAACTGCTCCCCGAACACCTCCTGATCGTCGACGAACTCCCCCAGTCCTCCGGCGGCAAGCTCGCCAAGAACGAGATCCGCACCCTCGCCGAAGCCCACCTCACAAAACCCGAATGAACACCTCGCCTACGCCCAACGTCACAAGCGTCCTGACCGCGGTCTTTCTGAAGTTCGACCAGCGGCGCGAGCCGTTGAGCGTGTTCCTGGACTGCCGACGACCGGCGGCCTGTTCCGGGACGGCGCGCAGAATCGCCACCCGGATCACCGACGCGGCCGACGGCACGGTCCACGTGGGTGGACTGGACGTTCACCGGCCGCGGCGCCCGTTCCTGGAAATGGCTGATCATCGAGCGCGGTAAACGCGGGCAGCAGAAGAGCCGCCGGCCAGATGTGCTCTGGCCGACGGCTCTCTGTGGTGGTGGAGGTGGCGGGAATCGAACCCGCGTCCTTCGATGATGAGTCAGGGCTTCTCCGGGTGCAGCCTGCTTAACGCTTTCTCAGCCCCGGCACTCACGCAGGCGTGTCGCCGGCGGGCTCAGTCGCTGTTAGATGTTCCCGCTCACCCCGCGACCGGGCGGGCGGGTGGAGTCTCCTGATGATGCCAGACCCCGGGGCGGAGACTCACCCGGGCTGACAGAGTCGCTCCTCGCCTCAGGCGGCGAGGGCGAACTCGGACTGCTTCTTGTTGGCAGTTATAGGTTTGCTGTCACAGGATTTACGAGGTCACGACAGCAACCCTCGACCCGCTTCCCCTGGCTCGACCTACCGAAGTCGAAGCCGGTCACCCCCATGTTGAGTTGTCAAAGACGGACATCCGGGGACGTCCGCATCAGACGCTACAAGGATAACGTCCCGAGCGCCAACGAGATTCCCGTCCGGGGAGGGATCTTCAGCGCGCCGTCGGACACGCGAGAGCCCCGGTGAGCGGAGCAATTCCGCTCACCGGGGCCGTGACCGGCAGGGTCGGGCCGGTCCGGACGGCAGAGCCTCCCCCGAGACGAGGCTCTGGTCTCATCACGACGACTGAGTCCGCAACCCCCAAGCGGTGTCCCAGTCACCCCTGAAGACGCCGGGGAGGTGCGGGAAGGTTGCCGGGCCGCCCTAAAGAGATCACAAAGTCGCTAGCGGCCGGCCGCGGCAGGGCCGGCGGGGGTGCCGGTGAGGAAGCCGGCGGCGACCTCGGCGGCGTTGACCCTGCCCTCGACGGCGATCGCGAAGGCGAGGTCGCCGCGGGATCCGACGAACCAGGAGACGGTCTTGCCGCGCTGCTCGACGATGTCGGTGACGCCCGAGACGGTGCCGTTGACGTTGACGTTGGCGGCGTTGGCGGTGCCGCTGTGGACGGAGCGCCGCATCAGGAGCTTCATCTGCGACGTCGACATCGGGTTGAGCGGCTGGGCGGCGACGCTCTGCTGGAGGTCGCGGGGCTCGTTCAGGAGGTACGGCGGGAACCAGGTGCCGGTCTCGGACGCCCCGGCGACCAGGGCCATCGACAGCGGGCTCACCTGGAGCCTCTCGCTCTGGCCGACCATGAGGGCGGCCTTCTCGGCGGCGTTGGCGGGGGTCGGGACCGTCCCGGTGAACGCGGGGACGGAGATGTTCCAGCCCTTGCCGAGGCCGAGCCGCTGCGCCTCGGCGACCAGCGTCTTGGCGTCGAGGCGGCTGCTCAGGTTGGCCATGGTGGTGGCGCAGGAGAACGCGAAGTGCCGCTGGAGGGTGGCGGCCGGGCGGGCCTTGCCGCCGGGGTTGGTGAACGTGCGGCCGCCGACGTTCGCGGTGGCCGGGCACTGGGTCTCGGTGTTCTGCGACATGCCGCCGTTGATCAGCGCGCGGGCGGAGACGTACCCGAACGTCAGGCCGGGCATGTACCGGCCCTCCATCGCCAGGTTCCTGCCCTGGGTCAGGTGGTTGGCGGCGGCCATGATCTCGCCGGTGCTGGCGCGGACGACGGCGATGGACGCCGGGTGGCGCAGCCCCTTCAGCGCGAGTTCGGCGCGCGGCTGGTACTGGCGGTCGAGGGTGGTGCGGACGGGCTGCGGGTCGGTGCCGGGCCACGAGCGCAGTTCCTGGCGGTTCTGTCCGCTCGGGTCCTGGGCGACGACCCGCACGGTCGGGATGCCGGCGAGGCGGCGCTGCTGGAGCAGCTGGAGGCCGCTGACGCCGATGGTGTCGCCGGGCTGGTACGGGGCGCCGACCTGCTGGAGCCGGTTGGCGGTGGCCGAGCCGAGGTTGCCGACGACCTCGGCGGCGTGGTCGGGCGCGATCGGGGTCTGGACGGCCTGGGAGTGCAGGCCCTGGACCTGGCCGAGCCGGGCGATCAGCGCGTTGTCGCCGGGCCGCTGGAGCGTCATCAGCGGCAGGAACGCGTTGGGCGGCGCCGACTGGACGCGGCCGAGCAGCCGTTCGGTGTCGAGCGCGTCGCCGCCGGCGGCCTTGGTGGCCTTGGCGAGCTGGTCGAGGGTCTTGGCCGGGTCGCGGAGCTGGCCGGGGTAGACGCCGACGATCTGTGCGGGCACCTTGCGCAGCAGCGGGCGGGCGGCCGAGTCCTGGATGGCGGCGCGCGGCGCGACCTCGGTGACCACGGCCAGCCGCTGGCCGGGCTTGAGGCTGGGGTGGATGATCGACGGGTCCCAGACGACGCGCCACTTGCCGCCGACGCGCTTGAGGTTCATCAGCCCGGTGTAGGTCCAGGGCTCGCCGTTCTCACCGAGGTCGACCTTGACCGAGAAGCGCGCCTCGGCCCGGTCGCCCTGCTTGTCGATGGCCTTCTGGTCCCGCTTGCCGGTCGGTACGGGCACGCCGATCGACAGCCGCATCGCGGCGGCGTCCAGCTGCCGTTCGACGGCGCCGAGCGCGGAGGACACCGCGGCCCGTTCCGCGCCGGTGGTCAGCCGGGCGGCGGCGTCGGTGTTGCCGACCTGCCACGCGATCAGGAAGTCCCGCATGGTGGGCAGGGCGGACGGCTCGGCGAAGCACGCGCCTGCGCCGCCCGCGACCAGGGCCGCGCAGGAAGTGGACGCGATCACCCTCCGGGCTCGGTTCCTCATCGGTACCCTTCACCGTCTCCTGAACCGGGCCGCCGCGGCGCGCTGCATCTCCCGGTCGGCCTCGCGCTTGGCGAGGGCCTGGCGCTTGTCGTACGACTTCTTACCACGGGCCAGGCCGATCTCGATCTTGGCCTTCCCGTCCTTGAAGTAGAGCGAGAGCGGGATCAGCGTCCAGCCGGGTTCGGACGACTTGGCGATGATCTTCTGGATCTCGCGCCGGTGCAGCAGCAGCTTGCGCCGCCGGCGGGGGGCGTGGTTGGTCCAGGTGCCCTGGGTGTACTCGGGGATGTGCACGTTCTCCAGCCACACCTCGCCGTCCATGACGTGGGCGTAGCCGTCGGCGAGCGAGGCGCGGCCGGCGCGGAGCGCCTTCACCTCCGTGCCCATCAGCACCAGGCCCGCCTCCCACTCGTCGTCGATGTGGTAGTCGTAGCGGGCCCGCTTGTTGCGGGCGATGAGCTTGCGCCCTGTCTCACGTGGCACTGGTAGATCCTTGTCCGGCGGGAAACGCTAGGCCGCCAGTCTAGGGCCGCCCACGGGCGCACCCGGATACCCGACGGTACGGGCATCCGGGTGCGGCGGTGCGGACCTGGGACGGGTCAGATCTTCAGGTAGCGGCGCAGGGTGAGGAACGAGGCCACGGCGCACAACAGGACGCCGAAGCAGATCGACAGGACGATGACCGCGATCACCGTTCCCCAGCCGAGCTGGCTGGCGAACCCGACGTTCCCCGCGAGCCTGTCGATCAGCAGGATCTTGCTGGGCACCAGCAGGATCGACGCGAAGATCCCGCCGATCAGCCCGGCGATCGCGCCCTCCAGGATGAACGGCAGCTGGATATAGGTGTTGGACGCGCCGACCAGTCTCATGATCCCGGTCTCCCGGCGGCGGTTGAACGCCGACAGCCGGACGGTGTTGCCGACCAGCAGCACCGACGCGATGACCTGGACCAGCGCGATGAACATCGCCGCCCACTGGAGGCCGTTCAGGATGTTGAAGAACTTCTTCAGGATCTCCTGCTCGTTGATCACCTGGTCGACCCCGGGCCGGCCGAGCGCCGCCTGCGCGACGGCCTTGTACTCCTCGGGGTTCTTCAGGCGGATCCTGAACGAGTCGGGAATGTCGCCCTCTTGGGCGCTCTGCACGAAGCCCGGCGTGCTGGCGAAGCGGTCCTTGAACCGGGCCCACGCCTGCTGCTTGCTCTCGTACTCGACGTTGGCGACCTGGGGCAGCTTCTCCAGCTCGGCCTTCAGCTCGTCCCGCTGCTGCGGCGTGGCGTCCGCCTTCTGGCAGTTGGGGTTGGAGCTGGTCTTGGCGCACAGGAAGATCGAGACCTCGACCTTGTCGTACCAGTACGTCTTGGAGGAGTCGACCTGCTCCCTGATGAGCAGACCGGTGCCGAAGAGCGCCATGGCGATGGCGACGGTGATGACGAGTGAGATCGTCATCGTCAGGTTCCTGCGGAGACCGATCCAGATCTCCTGGAGAACGAACTGTACGCGCATGCCTCGCTGTCCTTGATCGCCTAGCCCACGGGGAGCGGGGGTCCGGGTGCGGGTCGTGTCCTGCTCACATACGCCCCGCGGGGGACCGTCGGTTCAGATGCCGGTGCCGGCCGGGTGCCGGTCTCAGTAGGCCTGGCCGTAGACACCGCGCGACTGGTCACGGACGATCCGGCCGTCCTCCAGCTCGACGACGCGCTTGCGGAAAGCGTCGACGATCGCGGCGTCGTGGGTGGCCATGACCACGGTGGTGCCGGTCCGGTTGATCCGGTCCAGCACCTTCATGATGCCGATCGAGGTGGCCGGGTCGATGTTCCCGGTCGGCTCGTCGGCCAGCAGGATCATCGGACGGTTGACGAACGCGCGCGCGATCGCCACCCGCTGCTGCTCACCGCCGGAGAGCTCGTCGGGCATCCGGTGCGCCTTGCCCTCCAGCCCGACCAGGTCGATGACCTCGGGGACGACCTTGGCGATGAAGCGCCGCGGCTTCCCGATCACCTCGAGGGCGAACGCGACGTTCTCGAACACGTTCTTGTTGGGCAGCAGCCGGAAGTCCTGGAACACGCACCCGATCCTGCGCCGCAGGTGCGGGACCTTCCAGTTGCTCAGCCTGCTCAGGTCCTTGCCCGCCACGTGGACGTGCCCCTGGGAGGGCCGCTCCTCCTTGAGGATGAGGCGGAGGAAGGTCGACTTACCGGAACCGGAGGGACCCACCAGGAACAGGAACTCGCCCTTTTCGATGGCGACGTTCACATGCTGGAGGGCGGGCCGGTTCTGGGTCTTGTAGACCTTGGTGACATTGTCGAAGTGGATCACGGCTGCATCACGGCGGTTCAGCACCATTCTTGCGAAGGACCCGCGCGGTCACGTACGGGAGGAATCGCGTCTATATCTCTTGTCGTCCCGGAGATGCGGACTGTAATTTTCCTGTAGCGGTTCGTGAGCCCTCGTCCGTGGGCCCCGGAGGAGCGGGGACAAGGCGGCGGGGCGGCATCCTGCGGGCCCCCGCCCAGGTCCGTCAACCTGCCTGAGGCGGCATCATACAGCCGCCCTTCCGGCTGATAGGTCACCTCCACTGGCGGGTGCGAGACTACACGTCCGGGCCCGTCGGCCTCGGACGGTCGACTCTAAGGGCTCCGGCCCCGACCCCGGTAACCCGTCGGTACGAGTCGGTCCCGGTGCAGTGTAGAGGCGGCGGCTGACCGCCTCGACCCGCCCGGGCCGCGGGCTGGTCCAGGACTTTACCGCCAGGTCATGCGGAATGCTGTGGAATCGCGCCTAAAGTTCTGTGTGACAGCCAGTTCCCGATCGAGAGAGACGGCCACATGAGCTGCGAACATCTGATCTGCGCCCGGTGCTCGGGGCCGGTGGTCGAAGGCCGCTGCCCGACCTGCCGGAACGCCCGGGACGAGATGCACCGGCACGGCCCGTCCGTACCGCCCGCGCTGGTGCTGGCGGGGCTCGTCGCGCTGTTCTTCCTCGCGCTGGTCCTGCAGCGCGCCTACTGATCCCCGCCGCTCCCGGCGCCGCCGGTCAGGGGTTCTTCGCCGGCGGCGTCACACCTTTGTAGTAGCCGCCCGCGTCGGCGATCACCTCGGCCTTGTCCGGCTCCTTCTTCTCGCCGTCCTCCCCGTCTCCCTCGTCTCCCTTGTCCCCCTCTTCGGGACGGGCCGGGTCGTACGCCGCGAACTGCAGGACCTCGGACGCGTGGATCTCGTTGCCCTCGACCGTCCCGTCCAGCAGGTGGGCGATCTCCGGCGGGATCGGCGGCTTGGCGGTCCTGTCCTCCTTGTCCTTCACCCCGGTGACGCTGTTGCGGTACAGCGAGTACAGCACCAGCCCGCCGCCGTGCTCGGTGCGCAGCTGGAAGATCGGGTACGGGGTCGCGGTCGGCACCCGCGTCAACGTCAGGTCCTTCTGCCGCGCCTTCCGGCGGGCCTTGCGGAACTGCTCGTAGTAGCCGGTGGTGACCGGCCCCGACCGCATCACCTTGGCGGCCACGCTGCCCGGCCCCTCGTACACCAGGGTCGCGTGGATCCCCGGCATCTCCCGCGGCCGGATCAGCACCGACGAGTCCGCCGTGGTCAGCGCGGTCGCGTACCCCTCGGCGTCCAGCGGGATCTTCGGCTGCTTCGCCTTCGGGTCCAGCTCGGCCTGCAGGCTCAGCGTCCAGTGGTCCTCGGGCGAGCGCAGGATGAACGCCATGAGCGCCGTCTCCTCGCTCTTCTTCTCCCCCTGGACGCTGCGCGGCACCGACGCCACGAACCACTGCGGGAACACGTCCGGCTCCAGCTTGGGCACGTACAGCTTCGGCTTCCCGTAGGTGTAGCGCTTCACCGGATCGCCGTCGAAGGCGGCCTTGCGGTACTCCGCGGCGATCAGCGGCGACTCGCCGTCCGACACCCAGTTCAGCGCGAGCCGCTCGTCGCCCGCCGCCCGCGCCACGTCGTCGTTGGTGACGAACGTCCGGAACTCGCGCTCGGCGACCTCCAGCGTCAGCGGCTCCGGCTCCGGCTTCTCCTCCGCGGCGGTGACCACGGTCGTCGGCCGCGCCTCCGGCTCGTCGCCGGCGCACCCCGCCGCGAACACCAGCAGCGCCGCCACCACCGGCGACAGGGTTTTCCGCGCAGTATTCATGACGCCGCCCGAACCCGCCTCTCCCCCGGACCTGAGCCACGGATCCCCCGATATGGATCCGTTCCGCCGCGGTGACCCGAGATTCTGCCATCCACAGCGTATTGGTCACGCGCATGGGCAGTACCGGGACGGCGATAAGCTCGGAGTGTGGCAGGCATCGATCCCGAAGAGCGGCTCAAGGAGCTCGGCACGACACTGTCCGGCATCGAGCAGGTGCTGGACCTCGACGGCATGCGGCGCGACATCGCCGAGCTGCGCGAGCAGTCCGCCGACCCTGACCTGTGGAACGACCAGGAGCGCGCCCAGTCCGTGACGCGCCGCCTGTCCTACCTCGAGAGCGAGCTGGGCAAGGTCGAGGCCCTGCGCCAGCGCCTCGACGACGCGGCGACGCTCTACGAGATGGCCGCCGAGATGGACGACGAGGACACCCGCAAGGAGGCCGACGACGAGCTGATCGGGCTCGCCAAGGCCATCCAGCAGCTCGAGGTCCGCACGCTGATGTCCGGCGAGTACGACGAGCGCGAGGCCTTGGTCACGATCAACGCCCAGGCCGGCGGCGTCGACGCGGCCGACTGGGCCCTCCAGCTCCAGCGGATGTACCTGCGCTGGGCCGAGCGGCACGGCTACCCGACCGAGGTCTACGACACGTCCTACGCCGAAGAGGCCGGGATCAAGTCGACCACGTTCACGGTCAAGGCCCCCTACGCCTACGGCACCCTGCGCGGCGAGCACGGCACCCACCGCCTCGTCCGCATCTCGCCGTTCGACAACGCCAGCCGCCGCCAGACGTCCTTCGCCGGCCTGGACGTCGTCCCCGTCGTCGAGCAGAGCGACCACGTCGACATCGACGAGAACGACCTCCGCGTCGACGTCTACCGCTCCTCCGGCCCCGGCGGCCAGGGCGTCAACACCACCGACTCCGCCGTCCGGATCACCCACATCCCCACCGGCATCGTCGTCTCCTGCCAGAACGAGCGCAGCCAGCTGCAGAACCGCGCCACCGCGATGAACGTCCTGCAGGCCAAACTCCTGGAGCGCAAGCGCCAGGAGGAGGCCGAGAAGATGGCGCAGCTCCGCGGCAAGGGCACCACCAGCTGGGGCACCCAGATCCGCAACTACGTCCTGCACCCGTACCAGATCGTGAAGGACCTGCGCACGGGCGTGGAGGCCGGCAACCCCACCGCCGTCCTGGACGGCGACCTGGACGAGTTCATCGAGGCCGAGATCCGCTGGATGCGCCAGCAGGAGAATGAGTAGAGGTACCCATCGGGGGCCGCTCCCCCCATGACCTTCAGGCGGACCATTCGCGTCCCCTGCGCTCGCTCCGGGGGCGCGCCCGTTCCGGTGGGTGGCTGCCGCCCCCCACTCCCCCTGCCTGGAGGCTCCGCCCCCTCCTCCCCCAAGGAAGCCGCGTCGGCTGTGGACGATCGAGCAGGTCGGCGGGCTGACGGACGCTTGGTCGGCTCTGCCGGGTGCCGGTGCTCCGCACCGCAGCGGTCAACTTAAGTGGGACCCCAGCACCCGGCCGAACCACGAATCATCCTCGCAGCGTGACCACCCGGTCACGCTGCGAACATCCTTATCTGGCGAATGTCGGCCATGTCCCCGCCCCGACCGTGCCCCCGCCGCCGTCGCGCCCCGCGTTGACTCGTGGCCTGTGTTCTTTAGCAGGCGCGCGGAGAGGAAGACACGCCACGAGTCAACCCGACCGGCGACCCCGCCCCCCGAGCGAGCGGCAGATGACCGCAAAGGCCAAGGTTGCGCCCGGGGGCGAGGGGCGGAGCCCCCAGAGTTGGGGGACGAGGGGGCGGAGCCCCCAGGCGGGGGGCGCGGGGGGCGGCAGCCCGCCCGCCCGGTCGGGCGCGCCCCCGGAGCGAGCGCTGGCGAGCGCAGGGGGCGCGACCGACCGGCCTGGGGTTTGGGGTTGGGACCCCAAAGCTAATTCGGCAGGCTGCTCGCCGTCACCAGGGTGCGGATCGCGCCCAGTGCCACCGACAGGGTCGCCAGGTCGAAGCTGTCGCTTTCCCAGATCTCCGAGAGGGTCTGCTGGGCTCGGCTGACGGCGGTGCGGTTCTTGTCGGCCCAGTGCAGCATGCGGTCTTCCGGCTGGGTGCCGGACTCGCTGGTGACGAGGACGTCGCGGGTGAGGGCGGCGTGGGCGGCGTAGAGGTCGTCGCGGAGGGCGGAGCGGGCCATGGAGCGCCAGCGGTCGTCGCGGGGCAGCGCGATGATGCGCTCGCGGAGGCGGGACAGCTGGAGCCGGTCGGCGAGGTCGAAGTAGACCTCGGCGACCTCCTCGACGGGGCGGCCGGTGTCGTGGGCGATGCCGACGAGGTCGAACGTGGAGTACGCGGGGACGAGCATGGCGCACTGTTCGGCGAGTTCGTCGGGGACGCCGCGTTCGGCGAACTCGTCGCGGCGCGCCTCGAAGGAGGCGAGGTCGAGGCCGACGAGGAGTTTGGGCAGCCGGGTGCCGAGGGTGACGGCGCCGCCGGAGAAGTAGTCGATGTTCTCGCGGATGTCGAACGGGGGCCGCCGGTTGTGGAGGAGCCAGCGGGCGCCGCGCTCGGTGAGTTTGCGGGCCTCCAGGAGCATCTTGATCTGGGTGGATTCGTCGACCTGGTGGGAGAGGTTCTCGACGGACCGCCAGAAGCGGGGCATGTCGAAGACCTCGCGGGCGACGAGGTAGGCGCGGGCGATGTCGGGCGAGGAGGCGCCGGTCTCCTCGTTGACGCGGAAGCCGAAGGTGATGCCGCTGTTGTTGACGACGTCGTTCACCACGGCGGTGGTGATGATCTCCCGGCGCAGCGGGTGCCGGTCCATGTAGGAGCGGAACCGTTCGCGGAGCGGGCTGGGGAAGTAGTCGACGAGCCAGGACTCCAGGTACGGGTCGTCGGGCAGGTCGGAGCGGACGAGTTCGGCGTCCAGGATCAGCTTGGTGTAGGCGAGGAGGACGGAGAACTCGGGCCCGGTGAGGCCGTGGCCGCCCTGGCGGCGTTCGGCGAGGGCCTTGTCGTCGGGGAGCGCCTCCAGGCTGCGGTTGATCTCGCCGTCCCGCTCCATCTTGCGCAGGTAGCGGGCGTGCACGTGCAGCATGGACGGGGCCTGCGCGCGGGTGGCGGCGAGCACGACGTTCTGCGCGTAGTTGTCGCGCAGGACGAGGCCGGCGACCTCGTCGGTCATCTCGGTGAGGAGGTTGTCGCGCTGCTTGCCGGTGAGTTCGCCGTCCCGGACGGCCTGGTCGAGCAGGATCTTGATGTTGACCTCGTGGTCGGAGGTGTCGACTCCGGCCGAGTTGTCGATGAAGTCGGTGTTGACGAGGCCGCCGCCGCGGGCGAACTCGATCCGGCCGAGCTGGGTGAGGCCGAGGTTGCCGCCTTCGCCGATGACGCGGCAGCGGAGTTCGGACGCGTCGGCGCGGACGGGGTCGTTGGCCTTGTCGCCGACGTCGGCGTTGTTCTCGGTGGACGCCTTGACGTAGGTGCCGATGCCGCCGTTCCAGAGGAGGTCCACGGGGGCGCACAGGGCGGCGTGGATCAGCTGGTAGGGGGTCATCGCCTTGACGTCGGGGGCGATGCCGAGCACGGTCCGCATCTCGGGGGTGAGCCGGATGGACTTGGCCGTGCGGGGGAAGACGCCGCCGCCCTTGGAGATCAGCGCGGCGTCGTAGTCGGCCCAGGTGGAGCGGGGCAGGGCGAACATGCGCTCGCGTTCGGCGAAGGAGCGCGCGGGGTCGGGGTCGGGGTCGATGAAGATGTGCCGGTGGTCGAACGCGGCGACCAGCTTGGTGTGCTTCGACAGGAGCATCCCGTTGCCGAAGACGTCGCCGGACATGTCGCCGATGCCGACGGCGGTGAAGTCCTCGTTCTGGACGTCCCTGCCGAGCGAGCGGAACAGGTACTTGACCGATTCCCACGCGCCGCGGGCGGTGATCCCCATGGCCTTGTGGTCGTAGCCGACGGAGCCGCCGGAGGCGAACGCGTCGCCGAGCCAGAAGCCGTACGAGGCGGCGACCTCGTTGGCGATGTCGGAGAACGTGGCGGTGCCCTTGTCGGCGGCGACGACGAGGTAGGTGTCGTCGCCGTCGTGGCGGACGACGTCCGGCGGCGGCACGACCTTGCCGTCGACGAGGTTGTCGGTGACGTCGAGCAGGCCGGAGATGAAGTCCTTGTAGCAGGCGATCCCGGCCGCCATGAACGCCTCGCGGTCGGAGGGGTCGGGCAGCTGCTTGCCGACGAAGCCGCCCTTGGCGCCGGCCGGGACGATCACGGTGTTCTTGACGGCCTGCGCCTTGACGAGGCCGAGGATCTCGGTGCGGAAGTCCTCGCGCCGGTCGGACCAGCGCAGCCCGCCGCGCGCCACCGTGCCGAACCGCAGGTGGACGCCCTCGACGCGGGGCGAGTACACGAAGATCTCGAACGTGGGCCGCGGTTCGGGCAGCTCAGGGATCCGGGACGGGTCGAACTTCAGCGACAGGTACGGCTTGTGCTGGTAGTGGTTGGTGCGCAGCGTCGCCGTGATCAGGTCCAGGTAGGCGCGCAGGATGCGGTCCTCGTCGAGGCTGGCGACCTCGTCGAGCTCGCCGTTCAGCTCCTCGGCGATGCCGGCGCTGCGCTCCTCCTCGCCGCCGGCCAGGCCGGGGTCGAGCCGGCTCTCCCAGAGCCGGATCAGCAGCCGGGTGATGGACGGGTTGCGCAGCAGCACCTGCTCGACGTACCGCTTGGAGAACCGGATGCCGGTCTGCCGCAGGTACAGCGCGTACGCGCGCATGATCATCGCCTGCCGCCAGGTGAGGCCGACGTGCAGGACGAGGGCGTTGAAGCCGTCGTTCTCGATCTCGCCGCGCCACAGCGCGGTGAACGCGTCCTGGAAGAGGTCCTTGGTGGCCTCCTCCGGCGTGCCCTCCGGCGGCGTGTAGCGCAGCCCGAGGTCGTAGATCCAACGGCGGCCGGCCGGGTCGATCTGGGTGGACGGCGCCCCGGGCTCACCGGTGGTGGGCTTGGGGCGGATCTCGTACGGCCGCTCGTCGATCACCTCGACGCCCATGTTCTGCAGCAGCGGCAGCACCCGGGACAGCGAGATCGGCTCGCCGAGCCGGTAGATCTTGAGTCGCCGCTCGCCGGGGCCGGCGCCGTACGGCTCGTACAGGTTGATGGAGGTGTCGCCGTCGACGGTGAGCTCGTCCAGCCGCTTGAGGTCGGCCACGGCGGTACGGGCGGGGAAGTCGGCCTTGTACCCCTCGGGGAACGCGTCGCCGTAGCGGCGGGCCAGCACGCCCGAGCGCTCCTCGCCGCACTGCTCGACGATCGCGTCGGACAGGTCGTCGGCCCAGGAGCGGGTGGCGGCGGCGAGCCGGGCCTCCAGCTCCTCCACGTCCACGTCGGGCAGCGGGCGGCCCCGCTCGCCGCGGACGACCACGTGCAGCCGGGCCAGCACCGACTCGGTGACGTTGGCGCTGTAGTCCACGGTGACGCCGTCGAACGCCTGGCGCAGTATGTCCTGTATCTTCAGCCGGACCTTGGTGGTGTAGCGGTCCCGCGGCAGGTAGACCATGCACGACATGAACCGGCCGTACAGGTCCTTGCGCAGGAACAGCTTCAGCGAGCGGCGCTCGCGCAGCCGCAGCACGCCGAGCGCGATCGACAGCAGGTCGTCGACCGAGATCTGGAACAGCTCGTCCCGCGGGTACGTCTCCAGTATCTCGATGAGGTCCTGGCCGTCGTAGCTGTCGGCGGTGAACTCGGCACGCTCCAGCACCTCGGACAGCTTGCGCTTGAGCACCGGCACGTTGGAGATCGACTCGCTGTACGCGACGTGCGTGAACAGGCCCAGGAAGCGGCGCTCGCCGACGACGTCGCCGGCCGCGTCGAACTTCTTGACGCCGATGTAGTCGAGGTAGGCGGGCCGGTGGACGGTCGCGCGCGAGTTGGCCTTGGTCAGCACGAGCAGGTGCTTCTCGGTGGCCTTGTCGCGGACCTCGGGCGGCAGCGCGGCGAAGCTGTCGGACTCGGGCTTGTCGTTGCGCAGCACGCCGAGGCCGGTCCCGGGGACGGGCCGCAGCGCGGCGCCGTCCTCGGTGAGGGTGTAGTCGCGGTACCCCAGGAACGTGAAGTGCCCGTCGGCCAGCCAGTCGAGAAGCTCGACGCCTTCGGCGAGCTCCTTGTCCGGCAGCGGCGGCGGTTCGTCCCGGATGGTCAGCGCGATCTCGCCGGCCCGCGAGCGCATCTTGGGCTCGTCCTCGACCGCGACCCGGACGTCCTGGAGCACCCGCACCAGGTCCCGCTCCAGGTCGTCGAGCCGGGAACGCTCGCCGGTGCGGTCGATCTCGATGTGGATCCAGGACTCGTCGATGTCGTCCCCGCTGGCCAGCTTCGGCCGGAACGCCTTGAGCTGGCCCGCCACGTCGCGGTCCACCCCCAGCAGCGGGTGCACGATCAGGTGGGTGGCGAAGTGGTGCCGGTCCAGCTCCATCGTCACCGAGTCGACCAGGAAGGGCATGTCGTCGGTGACGACCTGGACGACGGTGTGGCCGGGGTCCCAGCCGTTCTCCTCAAGCGTGGGCGTGAACACCCGGACCTTGGCCCGGCCCTGGGGACGCTCGTCGCCCAGCAGCCGGTGGGCCATCGCGGGCCCGCAGACGTCCGCCGGGTCGCGCGACAGGAGGTCCTCGGGGGCGACGTTGCGGTAGTACAGCCGGAGGTACTCGACCGCCTCCTCAACGTCTCCGACGCCGCGTGAACCCGGCCGCTGCGCGCACGTCTCCGCCGCCCGGCGGAGAAGATCGTCCTTGGCCTGGTCGAGCTTGCCGCTCATCAAAACTACAACTCCCCTGAATGACACCGCGCCACTCCGTTGTGGCGCCGCTCACTGCGCCAGCGTAGCCAGGAATTCCCCCAAAGCCGACCGGCGGGGGTACCCCGGCGGCACGCCTTTCTTATGGCCAGGCTCACCAACGGCGGCGGTGGCGGCCCCTGGAGGGACGCGCCGGCCGCCGGACCGGCACCCGGATCAGCCGGCGCCGGTCCCCGCGCCGCCCGTGCCCGGGTTCTCCGGGTCGGTAGGCGGCTCTTCGGGATCGGTGGGGGGCTCTTCGGGGTCGGTAGGCGGCTTTTCAGGGTCGGTGGGCTGCTTCGTGGGCTGCTGGGTGGTCGGCCGGTCGCTGGGCGACGTCGACGGGGACGTCGTGGGCGACAGCGAGTCGCTCGGCGAGGGCGACGCGGAGCCGTACCCGGTGCCGGTCGGCCGCGGCGCCTCGATCTCCGCCTCCGTGGGCGCGATGCTCGGGTCCGTGCTCGCGGGCGGCGCCGGCTCCTGGGAGTTGCTGATCGGCTGGGTCCGCTTGCCGGTCTCGTCGCCGCCGAGCGCGAGGAACGTCGAGACCGCGACGATCGCCACCAGCAGCGCGGCGGCCCCGGCCAGCGCGGCCGTCCGGCCGCGGCCGGACAGCTCCGCCAGCCGCGCCGGCCCGCGCCGCCGGATCATCTCGGGGGGCAGCGTGTTCTGCGCCGCCCACTCGGCGGGGCTCGGCGGCCGGCCGTCGCGTCCCGCGGCCGCGGCGGCCGGGACGGGCTCCTCGTACGCCCTGGCGGGCTCGTACGGCTCGTAGTCGTCGTACGGGTCGTCGTCGTGGTCGCCGGGGCCGATCCGTACGGCCTGGGTGGCCTGGGTGGCCGCGGCGGCGGAGGCGGCGCGCGCGCTCCGGGACGGGACGGCGGTCGCGGCGGCGCGGGCCTCCTCCTCGTCCAGCTCGGCGGCCAGCTCGCTGCCCTGGGCGAGGATCGAGGTCGCGTCGGCGTCGTCGATCGCCCCGGCGCCGGCCGCGGGGACGGCCGCGGCGGCGGTCCGGGCGGGCGCGGGCTCCTCGTGGCCCAGCAGCCGCATCAGCAGCCGGCGGGCGTCCGGCCGGTCGGCCGGGTCCTTGCTCAGGCAGTCCAGCACCAGCTCGCGAAGGGTGCCGTCCAGGTCGCCCAGCTCGGGCTCCTGGTGCAGGATCCGGTTGATCACCGCGGGGATGGTGTCCTGGCCGAACGGGGGCTCGCCGGTGGCCGCGAACGCCAGCGTGGCGGCCCAGCAGAACACGTCGGCGGGCGTGCCGATCTCGTCGCCCTGGAGCTGCTCGGGCGCCATGTACGACGGCGTCCCGATCACCTTGCTGGTCAGCGTGGTGGAGCCGCTGATCGCCCGGGCCACCCCGAAGTCGATCACGCGCGGCCCGTCGGCGCCGATCAGCACGTTGTGCGGCTTGAAGTCGCGGTGGATGATCTCGGCCTGGTGGATCGCGGCCAGCGCGGTCGCGGTGCCGACGGCGAGCCGTTCCAGCGCCGCGCCGCCCAGCGGCCCCTGCTCGGTGACCAGCTGGTTGAGCGAGGGCCCGGGCACGTACTCGCTGACGATGTACGGCCGGTCGCCGGTCGCGTCGGCGTCGATCACCTGGGCGGTGCAGAACGGCGCCACCCGCTTGGCGACCTCCAGCTCGCGCAGGAAGCGGGCGCGGGCCTTGTCGTCGGCGGTCAGCTCGCTGTGCAGGAGCTTGAGGGCCACCTGCGCGCCGTCCTCGTCGGTGGCGAGGAACACCGTCCCCTGGCCACCCTCCCCGACGCGGCCGATCAGGGCGTACGGCCCCAGCCGCTCCGGGTCGCCGGAACGCAGCGCCCCAACCTCCATGCGCTGAACCGCCCTCTCTGCTCGCCCCGGCGGACCGTGTGCCCGGATTGGCGCAGACCGGTCCCTTGATTGTGTGACGCCCCATACCTGGGGGAAGTTCACCCGGGCCTGGAACCTTACGTCGCGTCGTGACCCTGCGCTGCCGCTACGGGCACTTTGAGGTGATCTCGAGACCTTCGCCGGTGGTGCGCCGGATCCGCCCAGACCCGGTAACGGGCGACATTATGCCAGCTCACGCCCCGCCGGGCCGGAACATTCGCGGGTGTGGCGGCGCTCCCGCGAAAATAGGTCCATGACCACCGTCGACGGCCGCCGCGCGTACACCCGGGCCGACCTCATGGCCGAGTACGGCCTCGGCCGCAGCACGCTGGAGAAGTGGTTCCGGGAGCGGTCCGCGAACGGCCACCCCGAGCCCGCCGGCACGGCCGGCGCGCAGCTCGCCTGGGACGCCGAGGAGTGGGACCGCTGGTACGCGGCGCGCCGTACCGCCCCCAAGGCCCCGCCCGGCCTCGCCACCCGCGACGAGCTGGCCGCCGAGCACGGGCTGAGCAGGCACGCCATGAAGCGGCTGTGGGCCGAGAAGGAGGCCAACGGGCATCCGGAGGCCGCGCATCAGGCGGGCAGGGCGCTCTACTGGGACCGGGCGGAGTGGGCCGCCTGGTACGCCGCGCACCAGGAGTACGCCGCGCGCGAGAAGCACGGCGAGGCCGGCGGCGCGGGCGATCCCGACGAGCTGATCACGCTCGCCGACGCCGCGCGCCTGCTCGGCCTGGCGCAGACGAGCGTGACCGTCTATCCCAAGCGTCCCCCGGCCGGGTGGCCGGGCCCGGCCCGCACCGAGCCGCTGGGCGGCGGCAGGGTCCGGCGCCTCTACCGCCGCGGCGACATCCTGGCCTACGGCCGCCTCAAGAAGGCCCCCTAGAAGACCTCTGGAAGACCTAGGAGTCCTTCGGGAGGAAGTGCTCCAGGACCTCCGGGTTGGCCAGGGAGTCGCGGTTGGCGGCACGGTCGACCGGGGTGCCCTGGAGGATCTTGCGAACCGGGACCTCCAGCTTCTTGCCCGACAGCGTCCGCGGGATGCCCGGCACGGCGTGGATCTCGTCCGGCACGTGCCGCGGCGACAGCGCCGAGCGCAGCTCGCGGCCCAGCCGGGCGACCAGGTCGTCGCTCAGCTCGGTGCCCTCGGCCGGCTGGACGTACAGGATCAGCCGGCCCTCCTGCCCCAGCCGGCCGGTGTCGATCACCAGGCTGTCGGCGATCTCCGGGAACGCCTCGACGACCCGGTAGAAGTCGGACGTGCCCATCCGGATCCCGCCGCGGTTGAGCGTGGAGTCGGACCGGCCGTAGATCACGCAGCCGCCGTCCGGCCGGACCTTGATCCAGTCGCCGTGCCGCCAGACGCCCGGGTACGTCTCGAAGTACGACTCGCGGTAGCGGGCGCCGTCCGGGTCGTTCCAGAAGAAGACCGGCATCGACGGCATCGGCTCCGTGATCACTAGCTCGCCGACCTCGTCGGTCAGCGGCTTGCCCTGCTCGTCGTACGCCTCGACCTTGGCGCCGAGGCCGCGGCCCTGGAGCACGCCCGCGCGCAGCGGCAGCAGCACGGACGGGCCCACGAAGCCGGTGCACAGGTCGGTGCCACCCGACAGGGAGCCGAGGAGCAGGTCGCGGCCGACGGCCTCGTACACCCAGGCGAAGCCCTCCGGCGGCAGCGGCGAGCCGGTGGAGCCGATGCCGCGCAGCCGGGACAGGTCGTACCGCTCGCCCGGCCGCTCGCCCTGCTTGGCGCAGGCGGTGATGTACGGGGCGCCGACCCCCATGTAGGTGATGCCGGTGTCGGCGGCCATCTTCCACAGGTCGCCGGGCGCGCCGTCGTACAGCACGATCGTCGAGCCCACCAGCAGGCCGCCGACGAGGTAGTTCCACATCATCCAGCCGGTCGTGGTGTACCAGAAGAACACGTCGCCCGGGCCGAGGTCCTGGTGGAACGACAGCGCCTTGAGGTGTTCGAGGACCACGCCGCCGTGGCCGTGCACGATCGGCTTGGGCAGCCCGGTCGTGCCGGACGAGTACACCACCCACAGCGGGTGGTCGAACGGGACGGCCTCGAACTCCGGCTCGTCGTGGTCGGTGACCGGCAGCTCCGCGTACGGGACGCCGGCGCGCAGGCCGTCCGGGACGGCCGCCGGGTCGAGGTACGGGATCAGCACGGTCGCGGCCAGCGTGGGCAGCGCGGCCTCGATCTCGGCGACGATCTCGCGCCGGTCGAACCGCTTGCCGTTGTACGCGTAGCCGTCCACCGCGATCAGCACCGTCGGCTCGATCTGGGCGAACCTGTCGATCACCGACGCGGAGCCGAAGTCGGGCGAGCAGGACGACCAGATCGCGCCCAGCGAGGCGGTGGCCAGGAAGCAGATCACGGCCTCGGGGATGTTCCCCACGTACGCCGCCACCCGGTCGCCGCGGCCGACGCCGAGCCGGGCCAGCCCGGCGCGCACCTCGGCGACCTGCATGCACAGCTCGCGGCCGTTGACCACCCGGTGCCCGCCGGCCTCCGAGCGGAAGATCAGCGCGGGCTCGTCGGGCGCCTCGCCGGCCCGCCGCAGCGCGTTCTCGGCGTAGTTGAGGGTCGCGCCGGGGAACCACTCCAGCCCGTCCACCGGCATCGGCCCGCCGGTGCGCACCGGCCCGTCGCCGCGCTCGCCGGCCACCTTGAAGTAGGACCAGATCGCGTCCCAGAACGCGTCGACCTCGGTCACCGACCAGCGCCACAGGTCGTCGTACGACTCGGCCAGGACGCCGCGGTCCCAGAGCCAGTGCATGAAATGGGTCGCCCGCGCGTTGGCGACGACCTCCTCCGACGGCTCCCACAGCAGCGCGCCCTCGGCCACCCCATGATCACTGGACATGTCTCTCCCCTCGCGCCGGCCGTACCCGCCCAGCATCGGGCGAACCCGGTGACCTGCGCAAGCTCAACGATCTTGGGTGAGCTCCAGGACGGCCCGGACCACGGCGTCGGTGTCGGCGAGCGTGGACAGCACCACGTCCGCGCCGGCGGCGCGCAGCTCGGCCTCGGTCGCGCTGCCGGACGCCACCGCGATGATCGGCGAGCCGGCGATGCGCGCGGCCTGCACGTCGCGCGGCGAGTCGGCCACGTACACCGTCGCCTTCTCGGTGTAGCGGACGCCGTGCTTCTCACCGGCCCGGGTGCGGGCCAGCTCCAGCAGCGCCGCCTTGCTGTAGACGCCGTTCTCGTAGCCGCCGACGTCCAGGTCGAGCCGCCCGGACAGGCCCAGCTCGGTGACCTTGAGGACGGCGTTCGGCTCGATCGAGCCGGTGAGCACCGACTGCGCGGTGTCGGGCAGCCGGGCGACGGCCGACACCGCCTCCAGCGCGCCCGCCAGCACCCTGCCGTGCGCCTTCAGGTCGGCGCGGCGCGCGGCGAACGACTCGGCCAGCGCCGCCGTGAACGCCGGCAGGTGGTCGTCGGTGGTGACGACGTCGTTGAACGCCAGCGTCTCGAAGATGATCTCGGACTCGGTCCGGCCGGGCGTCGGCGCCAGCCGCACCAGCGGACGCCCGATGACCCGCTGGAACGCCTCGGCGTAGGCTTCCCGGGTGATCCGCCCGACGTCCACGAGCGTGTGATCGATGTTCCACAGCACCAGGCGGTTCAGCGTCGTCATCCTCTTCCTGCGTGGTCGCGGGGCAAGCGCCCGCACGCGTCCGCACGGGCGGACTCATCGTCGGGCCTGGCGGCGCATACCGCAAGCGGGTGTGACGCGGCACCGTTCTGGCGGCAAGGACACGGGTCAGGGACCCATGTGGGGATAGCGGTGGTCGGTCGGCGCCACGAACGTCTCCTTGATCACCCGCATGCTGGCCCAGCGGGTCAGGTTGAAGATCGAGCCGGCCTTGTCGTTGGTGCCGCTGGCGCGGGCGCCGCCGAACGGCTGCTGGCCGACGATCGACCCGGTCGGCTTGTCGTTGACGTAGAAGTTCCCGGCCGCGAACCGCAGCCGCTCGGACGCCTCCTCGATCGCGGCGCGGTCGCGGGCGATGACGGCGCCGGTCAGCGCGTACTCGGCGACGCCCTCCATCTGGGTGAGCATCGAGTCGTAGTCGCCGTCGTCGTACACGTGCACGCCGACGATCGGGCCGAAGTACTCCTTGACGAAGATCTCGTCGTCGGGGTCGGACGACTCCAGCACGGTCGGCCGGACGAAGTAGCCCTCGGAGTCGTCCAGCCCGCCGCCCGCGAGGACCTTCATGGTGTCGATCCCGCGGGCGCGGTCGAGGGCGGCCCTGTGCTTGGCGAACGCCCGCTCGTCGATCACGGCGCCCATGAACAGCGACAGGTCCTCGGCCACGTTCCCCATGGTCAGGGCCTCGACCTCGTCGCAGAAGTCGTCCCGCATCCGGTTCCAGATCGAGCGCGGCACGTACGCGCGGGAGGCGGCCGAGCACTTCTGCCCCTGGTACTCGAACGCGCCGCGGATCAGCGCGGTCTTCAGCACGGCCGGGTCGGCGGACGGGTGCGCGACGACGAAGTCCTTGCCGCCGGTCTCGCCGACCACCCGCGGGTAGCCGCGGTAGGTGGCGATGTGCTCGCCGACCGTCCGCCACAGGTGCTGGAACGTGCCGGTGCTGCCGGTGAAGTGGATCCCGGCCAGGTCGGGGTGCGGGATCGCGGCCTCCGACAGCGCCCGCCCGTCCCCGGTGACCAGGTTGATCACGCCGGGCGGCAGCCCGGCCGCCTCCAGCAGCCGCATCGTGTGGTGGGCGGCGGGCTGCTGGGTCGGCGACGGCTTCCAGACCACCACGTTGCCCATCAGCGCGGGCGCGGTCGGCAGGTTGCCGGCGATGGCGGTGAAGTTGAACGGGGTGATCGCGACCACGAACCCCTCCAGGGGCCGGTAGTCCATCCGGTTCCACACGCCGGGCGAGGAGATCGGCTGCTGGGCGTACAGCCGGCGGGCGTAGTCGACGTTGAACCGCCAGAAGTCGATCAGCTCGCAGGCGGCGTCGATCTCGGCCTGCTGCACCGACTTCGACTGGCCGAGGATGGTCGCGGCGTTGATCGTGGACCGCCACGGGCCCGCCAGCAGGTCGGCGGCGCGCAGCAGGATCGCGGCCCGCTCGTCGAACGGCATCGCCCGCCAGGCCGGCGCCGCCGCCTTCGCCGCGCCGATCGCGGACTGCACGTCGGCGACGGTCGCGTTCCCCATCGTGCCGAGCACGTGCCCGTGGTTGTGCGGCTCCAGCACCTCGATCGGGGTGCCGCCGCCGAGCCGCCGCTCACCGCCGATCGTCATCGTGAACTCGGTCCGCTCGCCGGCCAGCTCCTTGATCCTGGCCTCCAGCGCGGCCCGCTCGGGGCTGCCCGGCGCGTACGCCTTGACGGGCTCGTTCGCCGGTACGGGGACGTTCGTGACGGCGTCCATCTGCCTGCTCCCTGGAAGTCCGACATCGTCGTCGATGCCAGCAGATCTACCCAGCCGCGGGGCAGGGAAGCGGGGCGGGGGCGGCAGGCTCAGGGAAGCAGGTCGCGCAGCTCCTGCGTGGCGTACCACATGAGCTCGTGGCCCTCGGCGCCGTCCACGGTGAACGCGGCGTCGTCGTCGCCCTCCCGCGCCGCGGGGAGCGCCGCCACGGCGGCCTCCACGTCGCCGGCCGCGCCGGGGTCGTCGACATGACCGGACGCGATCTTCCGCCAGCCGACGGGCACCGTCACCCGGACGAGCGCCCGCTCCCCGTTCTCCAGCCCGGCGTGCCCGGGAGCCCACTCGACGGCGCCGTCGGGGACCTCGGCCGCGAGGACGACCCGGCGGCGCGGCGCCCCGGGGTCCGCGGCGAGCAGCTCCAGCGAGGCGCGGGCGGCCGCGGTCATCGCCGCGTACTCCAGCTCCTCCAGGTCGCCGCCGGCGTACCACTCGCGCAGCGCCGGGGTCACCGCGTACGCGGCCAGCGGCACGGGCCCGATCTCGCGCGCCTCGTGGACGCGGGCCAGGCCGGGGATCGTGGACGGAACGTAGACGCGCATGACGAAAGAGTCTCAGACTCCGCCCCTTCCGGGGGGACGACCCCCCGAGGCCCCCGGCGCGTCCTGAACGTCTCCCTCCGCTGGCGCTCCGGGTGACGTTCAGACCGCGAGGCCCAAGGCGCGCAGCTCGGTGAGCGTCGTGTCGACCGCGGTGTGGTGGACGGCCTTCATGCCGAGGGCCTCGGCGGCGGCGCAGTTGTGCTCGATGTCGTCGATGAACACGCACCGCTCCGGCGGCAGGCCGACCAGCTCGACGGCGTGCCGGAAGATCCGCTCGTCGGGCTTGCGCATGCCGACCTCGCAGGAGATCACCACGGCGTCGAAGAGGTCGCTCCACAGGTCGCGCGGGTAGTCGTTGCCCCACGAGTTGGAGAGGAGGGCGGTACGGGCGCCGCCGGCGCGGGCGGCGCGCAGCGCGTCGTACATGGGCTCGACCGGCTCGAACGCGCGGAACATCCGCTGGATCAGGCCCTCGGCGGGGACCGGGGTGCCGTCCACGGTGAGCAGCTCGGCGGCCAGCAGCCGCTCGAACTCGGCCACCTCCAGCGTGCCGTCCTCCAGGCCGTGGATCGGGTTCGTGCCCGAGCCGTCGTACGCCTGCTTCACCCAGGCGCGCATCACGTCCTTGTAGCGGGCGGCGTCGACGCCGTCGGCGGCGAGCCAGACGTCGACCGCCTCATTGAGGGGGGACGTCAGCACGCCGCCCCAGTCGGTGATCACGGCCTGCACGGTCCCGGCGTTCCCCGCCACGGCGTCCCCTGTCACGGGCGCATGGTAGGCGATCCCGACGAAAGTTACCGAATCGCGTTCTGGGACACTGCCTCCATGGACTTCGAACTCAGCCAGAAGGCGCGGGACTACCAGGCGAGACTGCTGGAGTTCATGGACGAGCACGTGTACCCGGCCGAGCCTGTGTACGCGGAATGGCGGGCGGCCAACGACGAGCACGCGCTGCCGCCGGTCGTCCAGGAACTCAAGGCCGAGGCCCGGAAGCGGGGACTGTGGAACCTCTTCCTCCCCGACATCTCCGGCCTGACCAACCTGGAGTACGCGACGCTGGCCGAGATCACCGGGCGCTCCCCGGACCTGGCGCCCGAGGCGGTCAACTGCGCCGCCCCGGACACCGGGAACATGGAGGTGCTGCACATGTTCGGCACCGACGAGCAGAAGAAGCGCTGGCTGGAGCCGCTGCTGGACGGCGAGATCCGGTCCGCGTTCGCGATGACCGAGCCGGACGTGGCCTCCTCGGACGCCACCAACATCACCACCTCGATCGTCCGGGACGGCGACGAGTACGTGATCAACGGCCGGAAGTGGTGGATCACCGGCGCCGCCGACGAGCGCTGCAAGATCTTCATCGTCATGGGCAAGACCGACCCGGACGGGCCCGCGCACCGGCAGCAGTCGCAGATCCTCGTGCCGCGCGACACCCCGGGGCTGACGATCGTCCGGCACCTGCCCGTGTTCGGCTACCAGGACCAGCACGGCCACTCCGAGCTGCGGTTCGAGAACGTCCGGGTGCCGGCGGCGAACCTCGTCGCCGGCGAAGGCGACGGGTTCATGATCGCGCAGGCCCGGCTGGGGCCCGGCCGCATCCACCACTGCATGCGCGCGCTGGGCATGGCCGAGCGGGCGCTGGAGCTGATGTGCCGGCGCGCCGTGGACCGGGTCGCGTTCGGCGAGCCGCTGGCGCGGCAGGGCGTCGTCCAGCAGCAGATCGCCGAGTCCCGGATGGCGATCGAGCAGGCCCGGCTGATGACGCTGAAGACCGCCTGGCTGATCGACAGGCACGGGGCGAAGGGCGCCCGCACCGAGATCGCCGCGATCAAGGTGATCGTGCCGCGGATCACCCACGAGGTCATCGACCGGGCGATCCAGGTGCACGGCGGCGCCGGGGTGAGCGACGACACGCCGCTGGCGCAGATGTACACCTGGGTACGGGCGATGCGCCTGTTCGACGGCCCGGACGAGGTCCACGTCCGGACCGTCGCGCGCCAGGAGCTCCGCCCGTACCTCAGCTGAGCGCGGGGGTCACGCCGTTCTCAGGCGCTGGAGGGCCTCGCGGACGCCGCCGTCGGTCTCCTCCAGCACCTGGGTGGCGTGCGCCGCGGGGACCTCGCCGAGCAGCGAGACCAGGGCCACGCGGGTGTCGCCCCCGGCCTCGATGAGCGCGTTCTCGCACGACAGGGAGTCCATCCCGGTCGCCTCGGTGAGGATGCGCACCAGCCGGGCGCGCAGCTTGGAGTTGAGGGCGTTCACGCTCACCATCAGGTTGGAGTACGTGCGGCCCATCTTGATCATCAGGGTGGTGGAGAAGGAGTTCAGCACCAGCTTGGTCGCGGTGCCGGCCTTCATCCGGGTGGAGCCGCTGATCACCTCGGGCCCGGTGGCCAGCGGGATGTGGACCTCGACCTCGCGGCCGTGCGGGGTGTGCGGGTTGCAGCTGATCAGCGCGGTGCGCGCCCCGGCCTTGGCGGACGCGCGCAGGGCGCCCAGCACGTAGGGGGTGCGGCCGCTGGCGGCGATGCCGATCGCGACGTCGCCGGCGACCACCTCGGCCGCGTCCCGGGCGCCGAGCTCGTGGTCGTCCTCGACCTCCGAGACCGCCTGGGACAGCGCGCCGAAGCCGCCGGCGTTGTGCGCCACGACGCGGCCCCAGATGCCGAACGTCGGGGGGAGCTCGGCCGCGTCCAGCACCGCGAGCCGGCCCGAGGTGCCGGCGCCGAAGTAGTGCACCCGGCCGCCGCCGCGCAGCGAGACGACCGCCAGGTCGACCAGCTCCGCGATCTCCGGCAGCACGGACGCCACCACCAGCGGCACCGTCGCGTCCTCGGCGTTGATCCGGCGCAGCACCTCCAGGGTGGGCAGCGTGTCGACGTCGAGGGTGCGCGGGTTGCGCCCCTCGGTGGGCAGTTCGCAGTCGATCACCGACGCCTCCGGTCGGGTCGTACGGTCCGGCCGCGGACCGCCTTGATGGGTGCAGCGCTTCCAGTGCCGGCCGTGTCGATCACCGGCGCCTCCGATCGGGCCTGACGGTCCGGCCGCGGACGGCCTCGAAGGTGGCTTCCAGTGCCTTCCGCGTGGATCCGTAGGTGCGCTGCGCCACGCCGACGAACACGCAGTCGACCACGGTCAGCTGCGCCAGCCGGCTGGCGGTCGCGCCCGAGCGGAACGTCGTCTCCCGGGCCGCCGTGGTGAGGATGTGGTCCGCCACCTCGGCGATGGGCGACTTGGGGAAGTTGGTCAGGGCTACGGTCGTCACCCCCTTGCTCTTGGCCACCTCGAGCGCGTCGATGGTCTCCACCGTCGCGCCCGTGTGCGAGATCCCGATCGCGACGTCGCCGCTCCCCAGCACCGCGGCGCTGGTGAGCATGATGTGCGCGTCCGACCAGGCGGAGCAGACCCTGCCGATGCGGTGCAGTTTCTGCTGGAAGTCGGCCGCGACGAAGGCGCTGGCGCCGACCCCGTAGACGTCGACCCGGTCGGCGGCGACCACCGCGTCCACGACCTGTTCGAGCGTCTTGATGTCGAGCTGGGCCGCGGTCTCCTCGACGGCCCTGGCATCGGCGAACGTCACCTTCTCCACGATCTGTTCGAGCGAGTCGTCGGGACTGATGTCGCTGCCGATGACCCGGCCGCCGGTCGCGCTCTGCGCCCGGCCCGCCTCGGTGGCCAGGGTCAGCCGCAGCTCTGGATAACCATGAAACCCGATCGCGCGGCAGAACCTGATGACGGTGGTCTCAGAGGTGCCACAGGTCTGGGCGAGTTCGGTGATGGTGGAGTTGGCGACCCCTTCGGGATCGTCGATGACGCGTTGAGCGACACGTCGCTCAGCGGGGGGCAGTGAAGGCAGCAGGGACCGGACCCTGACCACGGTGCTCAGCGGCGTCGCCTCTCTGGTCACGACCTCGGGCGGCGCCGTCGTCCTGAGCGAGCCGGCCTCCCCGGCGCTCCCCGGCTCCGAGCCGGTGGGTTTCCTCATGGAGGAAATTTTCTTACTTGAAGGATGTCACGTCAACGGTAGAAAGGGCTACGGTCGCCATGTGTTGACCCATTTGGCCGGTCCGTACGTGATCGGCATAGACGCGGGTGGCACGAAGACCCGCTGTGTCGTACTAACGCTCGGGGGCGCCCAGGCCGGTCAGGGGACCGGTCCCGGAGCCAACCCCAATTCCGGGGGCGACACCGCGGGGGCGCTCACCACGGCCCTCCGGGAAGCGCTCGCCGACCTGGACCGTTCGCTGGTCATCGGCGGCGTTTTCGGGATCGCCGGAGCCGGGGCGGCGGGACGTCCCGCCGCCGTGGCCGCCGCGCGGCGCGCGTGGAGCGCCGCCGGCCTGCGCGGCTCGCCCGCCGTCGTGACCGACATCGCGATCGCCTTCGCCGCCGGGACCACCGCCTCCAAGGGCATCGTGGTCTTCTCCGGCACGGGCGCGGGCGCCGCGGTCATCAGCGACGGGGCGATCGTGCAGCGCGCCGACGGCTACGGCTGGCTCGTCGGGGACGAGGGTTCGGCGGTCTGGCTCGGCCGGGAGGCCGTCCGGGCCGCGCTGGCGGCCTACGACGGCCGCGGCTCCCCCACGGTGCTGACCGACGCGGTGCCGCGCGCGCTGCTCGGCTCGGCGGCCCCCGCGGTGAAGGAACCGGAGTCCGCCCGGAGGCGCGCCCGGCACCATCGGGCGGCGGCGCTGGCCGGATCGCCGCCCGGCCAGTCCACCGCCTCGCTCGGGCACGGCTCGTCCCCGCACTCGGCCGGCCGCCCCCACCCGGTGGCCCCGGCGGCGCTCGCGCAGGGCAAGGCCACGGCCGTGCTGCTCGCCGACGGCTCGGGCCCGCCGAACGGCGAGGCGCGCGACGTGCCGCACGTGCCGTCGCCCGCCCGGCCGCCCGATCCGCGGCCGCCGGCGGCGTCCCAGTCGCTGTCCTGCCCCCGCCCCGGGCACGCGCCCGACCCGCAGCTGGCCCAGGCGGTCATCAAGGAGGTGTACGGCCGCCCTCCCGCGGCCCTGGGCAGGCTCGGCCCGGTGGTCGCCGCGGCGGCCGCCGCGGGCGACCCGGTGGCCCGGCGCATCACCGCGGAGGCGGCCGAGTGGCTGCTGCGCGACGTCGACGCCGTGCGGCCGGCGCTGAACGACCCGTACGCGCCGGTGGTCATGCACGGCTCGGTGCTGCGCGACGGCCCCGTCGCCGACGCCGTACGGGACGGGCTGCGCGACCGGTTCGCCGCCGACCCGCACCGGGCCGGCGACGGCGCGGTGGGCGCCGCCTCGCTCGCGCTGCGCAGGCTCGGCCACCCGCTCGCCTGAGCCCGGCTTTTCACCACGGGTCTCATCACGGGTCCTCACCACGGGTCCTCGTCACGGGCCACCGCACGGCACCGCCCGGCATCGCATCGCACGGCATCGCGCGGCACGGCGCGGCGCGGGTCGACAGGCCGCGGCCGACCCGTTAACGTCGCCAGGTCGGATCACGAACGCGTAACGGCGAACCGGCGCCGCGACCGCCGCCGTCCCTTCGCCGGCCTTGACCACTGGGAGCCAGGACCCGTGCGTGCCTCACCTACGATCGCGCTCGCCGCGGTGGCGGCGGTCGCGGTACCGCTGGCCGGCTGCGGCGGCGGCCCGTCCACCGGCGGCCGGCCCTCCGGGGACGCGTCGCGGCCGGGCGCGCCCGCCGCCTCGCCCACCCCGGACGGCGCCTGGATCCCCGGGTACGTGGCCGACATGAGCCTGGAGGAGAAGGTCGGGCAGCTGTTCGTGCCCACCTTCTCCGGCGCCGCCGACGCCCGCTCGATGATCAGGAAGTACCACGTGGGCGGCTTCATCTACTTCCCGAACAACATGGCGGGCGGCCCCGCGGGCACCGCCCGGCTCTCGAACTCGCTGCAGAAGGCGTCCAAGCTGCCGCTGCTGATGGGCGTGGACGAGGAGCAGGGGCTGGTCACGCGCACCCCGTTCCTGACCCGCTTCCCGGGCAACATGGCGCTGGGCGCGACCCGGCGGCCCGCGGACGCGCAGGCCGCCGCCCGCGCCACCGGCGCCGAGCTGCGCGCCGTCGGCATCAACCAGAACTACGCGCCGGTCGCCGACGTCAACGTGAACCCCGCCAACCCGGTGATCGGGCTGCGGTCGTTCGGGTCGGATCCGGCGCTGGTCTCCCGGATGCTCACCGGCGCGATCGGCGGCTACCAGTCGGCCGGGGTCGCGGCCACCGCCAAGCACTTCCCCGGGCACGGCGACACCGACACCGACAGCCACACCGGGCTGCCGGTGATCACGCACACCCGGGCGGAGTGGGAACGGCTGGACGCGCCCCCGTTCAAGGCCGCGGTCGCCGCCGGCGTCGACGCGATCATGTCCGCGCACATCGTGGTGCCCGGCCTGGACCGGTCGGGCGACCCGTCCACGCTGTCGAAGACCGTGCTGACCGGGCTGCTGCGCGAGCGGCTCGGCTACCGCGGCGTGATCGTCACCGACTCGCTGCGGATGGAGGGCGCCCGGCGGAAGTACGGCGACGCGAAGACCCCGGTGCGCGCCCTCAACGCCGGCGCCGACCAGCTCCTCATGCCGCCCAGCCTGCCCACCGCCCACCGGGCGGTGCTGCGCGCCGTCAAGGACGGCACGGTCTCCCGCAAGCGGCTCGACGAGGCGGTCGGCCGGATCCTGCGCCTCAAGGAGCTGCGCGGGCTGTTCGCCGGCACCACCGCCGACCCCGCCAGGGCGGACGCGGTCGCCGGGGCCGCCGCGCACAGGGCGACCGCGCGGCAGGTCGCCGAGCACGCCGTCACGCTCGTCCGCAACGACGGCCGCGCGCTGCCCCTCAAGGGCAAGACCGTGCACGTCACCGGCCCCAAGAGCGACACCCTGATCAGGGCGCTGCGGCGCGAGGGCGTCACCGTCGCCGGCTCCCCCGCCGCGGCCGACGTCACCGTGCTGACCACGCAGAACGCGGGCCCGGCGACCGCGTCCCGGATCCGGGCGCTCGGCTCCAAGCCGGTCGTCGTCGCCGCGCTGGGCCGCCCGTACGACCTGGACGACGCCGGCGGCGCGGAGGCGGCGCTGGCGACGTACTCCTCCGGATCGGCCGCCGTCGGCGCGCTGGCCCGCGTGCTGGCGGGCTCGGTGAACCCGACCGGCAGGCTGCCGGTACGCGCCGCCGGGAAACCCGCCGGTCACGGACTGTCATACGGGTGACGCCCGCGGTGTGGACGCGCCGCCCGCGGCCTGGGAAGATCACGCGACGGTCGCACCCGCAGGAGGTCCCGTGCAACTCGCGTCCCGGCTGGCCGCCCTGGCCCTCGTACCGCTGCTCGTGACGGCGCCCGCCGCGTGCGGGGAGGACGAGCCCGAGATGCCGCCGCTCACCCCCGAGCCCGGCGACGCGCTCCCGGCCGCGCGGTCCAGCGCGCCGCCGGCCGCGCAGAGCCGCGCCGCGCGGCTGGTGCTCTACAAGTACCTGCGCGGGATCGCGGCCGGCGACACGAAGGTGTGCGCGCACCTGGCCCCCGGCTACGAGAGCGCCACGTTCCCGGAGCGGGGCGGCTGCGAGAAGGGCCTCGCGGCGGCGAAGGCGAAGCTGCGCCCGCAGGACGTGACCGCGCTGAAGAGCGTGACCGTTCCGGCCGCCGAGGCCGGCCCGGACGAGGGCGAGGTCACCGTCGCGTTCGAGGACCTGAAGTGGAAGGCCGAGCCGGCCCGCCCCGGCGGCGTCCTGGCCGCCCGCTACACCCTGGCGAGAACGGGAGAACGCTGGCTCATCACGGGCTGAGCGGCAGGACCGCCGGGTCGACTCGTGGCGTGTTCGCCTTCCGCGGCGACGCGGGAGGGGGACACGCCACGAGTCGACCTTCTCGGCGGCCGGTCAGAGGCCGAGTTCGGCCAGGCCCGGGAGGTGGGCGCGGGCGGCCTCCTTCGCCGCGGCCGCCGTACGGGCGGCGCGGGCGGCGGCGGCCGCGGTGCGGCACTCGTCCAGGGTGTGGCGGGACAGGGCGGCCCGGACCAGCGGGAGGGACGGGGCGCTCATCGACAGGGTCGTGACGCCGAGGCCGACCAGGACGCAGGCCAGCACCGGGTCGCCGGCGGCCTCGCCGCAGACGCCGCAGCTCTTGCCGGCACCCTCGGCGGGGGCGGCGGTCATCGCGACCAGGTCGAGCACCGCGGGGCGCCACGGGTCCTGGAACGCGGCCAGCCCGCCGATCTGCCGGTCGGCCGCGCACGCGTACTGCGTCAGGTCGTTGGTGCCGATGCTGAAGAACTCGACCTCGGTCACCAGGTCCCCGGCGCGCAGCGCGGCGGCGGGCACCTCGATCATGACGCCGGGCCGCTCGATCCCGGCCGTCCGGCACTCGGCGGCGAACGCGGCGGCCTCCTCGGCGTCGGTCACCATCGGCGCCATGACCTCCAGCCGCGCCGCCGTGCCCGCGGCGGCACGGGCCAGGGCGGCGAGCTGGGCGCGCAGGACGTCCGGGTGGGACCGCGCCATGCGCAGGCCGCGCTCGCCGAGCGCCGGGTTGGGCTCGTCGCCGGGGGGCGGGAGGAAGGCCAGGGGCTTGTCGGCGCCGGCGTCCAGGGTCCGCACGACGACCTTGCCGCCGGGGAAGGCGTCGAGGACGGCCCGGTACGCCTCCTCCTGCTCGGCGTCCGACGGGGGGTCGGAACGGTCGAGGAACAGGAACTCGGTCCGGTAGAGGCCGACGCCCTCGGCGCCGTTGGCCAGCGCCTGCTCGACGTCGCGGGGGCCGCCGATGTTGGCCAGCAGCGGCACGGCGTGCCCGTCCTTGGTGGCGCCGGGGCCGGCGGGCCCGGACAGCAGGGCGGTACGGGCGTCCGCGGCGGCGCGCGCCGCGGCGATCTCCGCCTCGGCCGGCTCGACCAGGACGGTGCCCGCGGCGCCGTCCACCAGCACCCGCGTGCCGTCGGCCAGCGCGGTCGCGCCGGGCAGCGCCACCACGGCCGGCACGCCCAGCGTCCGCGCGATGATCGCGGTGTGGCTGGTCGGGCCGCCCTCCTCGGTCACGAACGCGACCACCATGGCCGGGTCGAGCAGCGCGGTGTCGGCGGGCGCCAGGTCCCGCGCGACCAGCACGAACGGCTCGTCCGACTCGGGGATCCCGGGCACCGGCAGCCCCAGGAGGCGGGCGATCGCCCGGTCCCGGATGTCGTCGAGGTCGCTGACCCGGGCGGCGAGGTACTCCCCCGCGCCCGCCAGCATCTCGCGGTAGACGCCGAACGCCTCGTACACGGCCCGGGCCGCGGCGACGCCCTCGTCCACCTTGGCGGACACGCCGTCGGCGAGGCCGGGGTCGCGCGCCATCAGCGCCTGCGCGTTCAGGACCTCCATGCCGCTGGTGTTGCCGCGCTCGCCGGCCTGCGCGCCGCGGTCCTCCAGGTCCGCGGCCACGGCCTCCAGGGCGGCCAGCGCGGCCGCCTTCTCCGCCGCCGCGTCCCCGCCGTGCCGCGCGTCAGCGGCCGGCTCGGGGACGGCGCCGGCGATGGTGCGTACGGGGCCGGCCCCGACGCCGGGGCTGACCCCGGCCCCCGCGAGCGGCTCAGGCACCCTCGGGCTCCGGCTTGCTGAGGAGCGCCTCCAGGCTGTCCAGCAGCTCGTCGGCGCCCTCGCCGTCGGCGGCGATGACGACGTCCTCGCCGTGGCGGGCGTCCAGGCCCAGCACGGCCAGGATGCTCTTGGCGTTGACGGGAGCGCCCCCGCGCTTGGCCACGGTGACGTCCATCGGGGCCTTGGCGGCGGTCTGCACGAACAGCGCGGCCGGCCGCGCGTGCAGCCCCACCTTGGACTCGATCTTGACGTTACGCTCGGTCACAGCTACTCCTCGCTCACGGATCAATCAGCCACTCGTCGATGGACCGCTGCCGGGCACCCGCAGCGCGGGACCCGGCAGGACGTCGACTTCCTTCAGGTTCGCCACCACATGGTCGGCGGCGGCCAGGGCACCGGCCGGCACGGTCGTGGTCACCCCGACGCAGGTCATACCCGCCGCCTTGATAGCGGCCACGCCGGCGGGCGCGTCCTCGAAGCCCACCGCCCGCTCCGGCGGGACCCCGAGGCCGCGGCAGGCGGCCAGGAACCCCTCCGGGTCGGGCTTGCCGGTCGCGACGTCGTCGGCGGTCACCACGGCGCCGAAGCAGTCCCGCACGCCCAGGCCGTCCAGCAGGCCCTCGGCGTACGAGCGCTGCCCGGAGGTCGCCACGCCCAGCGGCAGGCCGGCCTCGTGCAGCGCCCGCACCAGCTCCACCGCGCCGGGGACGACGCCGACGGGCGGCGCCTCCGGGCCGTGCTCGTACGCGACCGCCTCCGCGAACAGCTCCTCGACCGTGCGGCCGGGGAACAGGTGGATCAGTTCGGCGAGCACCTCGCGGCCGCGCCGCCCGGCGAACGAGGCGATCAGCGCCGGGTCGTGCGCTGCGCCGTGCCGCTCGAACAGCCAGGTCCACATGACCTGGTTGCGGGGCTCGCTGTCGATGAGGGTGCCGTCCAGGTCGAAGACCGCGGCGCTCAGCTCCAGACGAAAAGCTCGGCCCCCCTCTCGACGTCGCCGGTCTCGACCACTCCGGCCAGCGCGTCGGCGCCGGCGTCCAGCGCCACCACCGCGGTGACCGGGGAGCGGCCGCCGGCCTCGATGTCGGCCGGGTTCCAGCCGACCAGCGGCTGCCCGCGGACGACCTGGTCGCCCTCGGCGGCCAGCAGCTCGAAGCCCGCGCCCTTGAGCTGGACGGTGTCCACGCCCAGGTGGACGAGCACGCCGTGCCCTTCGGCGTCCACCACGACGAACGCGTGCGGATGCAGCTTGACGATCTTGCCGTCGACCGGCGCGACCGCCTGGCCCGGCGCCCGCTCGGGGTCGATCGCGGTGCCCGGGCCCACCATGGCCTGGGCGAACACCGGGTCGGGCACCCCGGCGAGCCCGACCGCCCGGCCGGCGACCGGGGCCACTACTCGCGTCATTGCTTCGACCTCCGGGGTCTAGTCGAGGATGTCCTCGATGTCGCTGGCGATGGTGTCGGCCTCCGGGCCCACGACCACCTGGACGACGCTGCCGCTGCGCATCACGCCGAACGCGCCGGCCGCCTTGAGCGCCGCCTCGTCCACCTTGGCCGCGTCCGAGACCACGGTGCGCAGCCGGGTGGCGCAGGGCTCGATCTCGTCGATGTTGGCGGCGCCGCCCAGCGCGGCGACGATGGCCTCGGCCTTGTCCATGCTCACTCCTGATTTCCGTCCCGTTCCGGCCGGTCAGCCGGTCTGGGTGACCTTGTTGAGCCCGCGCGGGACGTCGGGGTCCACGCCGAGCCGGCGGGCCAGCGCCTCGACGAGGAGCTGGCCGGGCACGATGAGACCGAGCGGGGCGACCCACTCGGGCAGCGACGGGCCGGGCAGCGCGCGCGAGCACGCCGCGGCCAGGCCGGAGCCGCCACCGATACCGTACGCGCGGGCGCCCGCGCCGCGGACCCGCTCGGCGAGCGCGATCGTCCCGGGCAGCGTGGGGCCGGATTCGGCCGCGACCAGCAGCGCGGGGGTCTGGTCGTCGACCACCGCGATCGGCCCGTGCAGCAGGTCGGCGTACGACAGGCCCATGGCGTGCAGGTAGCACGCCTCCTTGATCTTGAGCGCGAGCTCCAGCGCCGTCCCGAACGCGATGCCGCGGCCGGACACGACCGCGCCGGGCACGGCGGCCAGCTCCTCGACGATCCCGGGCAGCTGCTCGGACGCCTCGGTCAGCTCGATCACCCGCGCGACCTCGTCCGGGACGCGGCGCAGGTCGCCGGCGTCCGCGCCGGCGCCCAGCCCGAGGCCGAGCACCGCCAGGGCGGCCAGCTGGGTGGTGTAGGTCTTGGTGGCCGGTACGGCGATCTCGTCGCCGGCCTCGGTGAGCAGCGCGACCTCGGCGGCCTCGGCCAGCGGCGAGCCGGCCCCGTTGGTGACCGCGACGGTGCGGGCGCCGCACGCGGCCGCCCACTCCATGGTCTCGACGATCTCCTCGGTCTTGCCGGACTGGCTGATCGCCACGGCGAGCACGCCGTCCAGGTCGAGCCGCCTGCGGTAGGTCGTGGCGATCGACGGCGCGGCCAGGGTGGCGAGCCGCCCGGCCCGCGACTCGACCAGGTAGCGCCCGTACACGGCGGCGTTGTCGGACGAGCCGCGCGCGATGAACAGCACCTGGCGGGTCTCCCCCGCGAGCCCCTCCAGCTCGGGGATCCGCGGCAGCAGCGCGTCGATCGTGCGGCGCAGCGCGGCGGGCTGCTCCCCGATCTCCGCGCGCATCCGGCTCGTGCTGGTCCCGCTCTCAGACATGATCCCCTCCGAAGACGTTCTCCCCGGCGATCCAGGTCGCATGCGCCCGGTGGTCCGGGCCCAGCCAGACCAGGTCGGCCGCCGCGCCGGGAGCGATGCGGCCCAGGTCGGGACGGCCGATCAGGTCGGCCGGTACGCGGGTGGCGGCGTCGACCGCGGTGACCGGGTCGATCCCGATCGAGATCGCGTTGGCGACCGCCTCGTCCAGCCGCAGGCCGGAGCCGGCGATGGTGCCGTCGGCGCGCAGCGGCGGGCCCTGCTCGGGCATCTCGATCGGCTCGCCGCCGAGGTCGTAGGTGCCGGGCGGCATCCCGGCGGACGCGGCGGCGTCGGTGACCAGCACGACCCGGCCGGGCGCGGACCGGAACACCAGCTCGGCGATCGATCCGGCGACGTGGTGCAGGTCGAGGATGAGGCCGGGGCTGAGCCGGGGGTCGATCAGCGCCTGCACGGCCACGCCCGGGTCGCGGTGGTGGACGCCGGACTGGGCGTTGAAGATGTGGGTGACCTTGCGGGCGCCGGCGTCGGCGGCGGCCTTCACCTGCTCCGCGGTGGCGTCGCTGTGCCCGACGCTGACGAGCACGCCGTTCGCGGTGAGGGTGCGGATCGCGTCCAGCGCGCCGTTCCGTTCGGGGGCCAGCGTCACCAGCTTGACCAGGCCCGTCTCCAGCAGTTCGGCGACCGCCTCGGGCGTGGGGTCGGTGAGGTGCGCGGGGTTGTGGGCGCCCTTGCGCTTCTCGGAGAGGAACGGCCCCTCCAGGTGGACGCCGAGCACGCGGGTGCCGGCGGGCAGGCCGGGCAGCAGGTCGCGGGTCCGGCGCAGCGCCTCGGCCTGGACCGCGACGGGCGCGGTGATGAACGTCGGCAGGAACGAGGTCACGCCGGTCTCGGGCAGCCGCCGGACGATGGTGTGCCAGCCGGCCTCGTCGGCGTCGACCATGTCGTACCCGTAGAACCCGTTGACCTGGAGGTCCACCAGCCCGGGCGCGAGGACGCCGCCGTCCAGGTCGACGCCGGGCGCGCCCGCCGGACGGCCCTCCCCGACCTCGGCGATCACTCCGTCCTCGACGCGGACGTATCCCGGGGACAGGACGCGGGTAGGACCCGCCTCGGGGGAAGTGATCAAGCTGCTGGCGGTGATCAGTAGCGATGCCATCCGTGCGCACTTTCTGTGATGGACCATCACGGGACGGTGCTGTCCGGGTCACTGGTCTAGTCCGGCCTAGACCAGTAGGCACCATATCTCACCAATCAGGCAAAGCGACAGGGCCGGGCCTCGGGGGAGGGCATCGCATGAGTTCGTTGACCGCTTCTGGCGGCGGGGCGGGAGGCGCCGAGGGCAACGGCGCCTGGTCCGCCACGTTCGCCGTGCTCCAGCGCATCGGCCGCAGCCTCATGCTGCCGATCGCCGTGCTGCCCGCGGCCGGGATCCTGCTCCGGCTCGGCCAGGCCGACCTGCTCGGCGCGGACGGCCTCGGCTGGGACCGGATCGCCGAGGTCTTCGCCGCCGCGGGCGGCGCGCTGCTGGACAACCTCGCGATCCTCTTCGCGGTCGGCGTGGCGATCGGCTTCGCCCGCAAGTCCGACGGCTCCACCGCGCTCGCCGCCGTGGCCGCCTACCTGGTGTTCGACCGGGTCACCAAGGTGATGTTCGCGCACACCGAGCAGCTCAAGGGCGGCGTGGTCGCCAAGGTGCAGCAGGAGGACGGCGCCCTCACCGAAGTGATCGACTTCGGCGCCAAGAACCCCACCCAGGTCCTCGGCGGGATCGTGGTCGGCCTCATGGTGGCCCTGCTCTACCAGCGCTTCTACCGGATCAAGCTGCCGTCCTGGCTGGCCTTCTTCGGCGGCCGCCGGTTCGTGCCGATCATCAGCTCGGCCGCCGCGCTGGTGCTGGGCGTGCTGTTCGGGCTGATCTGGCCGGCGCTGGGCGGCTGGATCGACTCGTTCGGCGACTGGCTCACCGGCCTCGGCGCGGTCGGCGCGGGCGTGTACGGGATCGCCAACCGGCTGCTGCTGCCGTTCGGCCTGCACCACATCCTGAACTCGCTGATCTGGTTCGTGTTCGGCACCTACGACGGGCCGGCCGGGGTCGTGCACGGCGAGATCAACCGGTACCTGGCCGGCGACCCGCACGCCGGGACGTTCCTGGCCGGGTTCTTCCCGGTGCTGATGTTCGGCCTGCCCGGCGCCGCGCTGGCGATCTGGCGGGCGGCGCCGCCGGACCGGCGGCCCGCGGTGGGCGGCATCATGATCTCCGCGGCGCTGACCGCGTTCGTCTGCGGGGTGACCGAGCCGATCGAGTTCTCGTTCATGTTCGTGGCACCGGTGCTGTACGGGATCCACGTGGTGCTGACGGGCGTCTCGATGTACGCGCTCGCCGCGATCGACGCCCAGCTCGGCTTCAGCTTCTCGGCCGGGCTGATCGACATGGTGCTGAACGCGACCAAGAGCAACACCCGGCACCTCTTCCTGATCATCGGCCTGGGCGTCGTCTACTTCTTCCTCTATTACGCGATCTTCAGCTTCGTGATCCGGCGCTTCGACCTGCCCACTCCCGGACGCGAGCCGGCCGAGGACGCTCCACCCGAGACCAAGGCCGACCAAGGGAGCCGCGACCCCTCTTGACCTGGGGATTTAAACGATCTTCGAGTGCTCGCGGCGTGATCCGGCCGTTATCGGTTCGTGCATTGACAGGCGTTCCAATGCTGTGGTCTAGTCCGGCCTAGACCAGTAGAAATCATGGCGAATCGGCCACTCGCCATGACCAGGCCCTCCCGGCTCCGAGGACGCCCGTGACCACGATCGACCCGCACAGCCCGGTACCCAAGTACTTCCAGCTCCGGGCCATCCTGCTCGACCTCATCGAGGGCTCGGAGCTGCCCGTGGACGCTCCGATCCCGTCCGAGCGCGAGCTGTGCGGCCGGTACGGGCTGTCCCGGATGACCGTCCGGCAGGGCGTCGACCAGCTGGTGTCCGAAGGGCGGCTCTACCGTGTCCCGGGCAAGGGCACGTTCGTCGCCCGACCGAAGATCGAGATGCCGCTCCGGCTGGTCTCGTTCACCGAGGACATGCTGTCCCGCGGGATGCGGCCGGGCGCGATCGACCTCGACCGCCGGACCGTGCCCGCCGACGCCCGGCTGGCCCGGATCTTCGAGGTGCCCGCCGGGACCGGCGTCCACGTGATCGAGCGGCTGCGGACGGCGGACGGCGAGCCGATGGCGCTGGAACGCTCGCACATCCTCGCCTCGCTGGCCCCCGACCTGCTCGACCGGCGCCTCGCGGACCGCTCCCTGTACGGCGTGCTGGAGGCGGTCTACGGGCTCGTCTTCGACGCCGGCGACCAGACCATCGACGCCGGGCTGGCCGACGCCGCCGAGGCCAGGCACCTGCAGATCTCCCGGGGCAGCGCCGTGCTGCTCCTGCAACGCCGCTCCTACTCCGGAGGCGTCTGCGCGGAGCTGGGCGTGTCGACCTACCGGGCCGACCGCTACCAGGTTCACACAGCCCTCGGAAATCCCCCGACCCCCGCGTAGAACCCTTCCGTTCAGAGGAGGAACCCCCTGATGAGTTCGACAACCGCAGTGGACGGGACCGCTGCTCCACGCCGAGGGTCGCAGACCCTGGCCGTACTCCAGCGGATCGGCCGCAGCCTGATGCTGCCGATCGCCGTCCTGCCCGCCGCCGCGCTGCTGCTGCGGCTGGGCCAGGCCGACATGCTCGGCGAGGACGGGCTGGGCTGGATCGAGGTCGCCAACGTCGTCGGCCAGGCCGGTGACGCGCTGTTCGCGGCACTGCCGCTGCTGTTCGCCGTCGGCGTGGCGATCGGCTTCGCGCGCAAGGCCGACGGCTCCACCGCGCTGGCCGCCGTGGTCGGTTACCTGGTCTACGACCGGGTGTCCAAGGTGATGTTCGCGGAGAGCGACGAGCTCAAGGACCGCGTCATGATCACCAAGGTGGTCGACGGGGCGCAGAGCCAGGTCATCGACTGGGGCGCCAAGAACCCCACCGACGTGCTCGGCGGCATCCTGATCGGCGTCATCGCCGCCCTCCTCTACCAGCGGTACTACCGGATCAAGCTGCCCACCTGGCTGGCGTTCTTCGGCGGCCGCCGCTTCGTGCCGATCATCACCGCGTTCGCCGCGCTGGTCCTCGGCGTGCTCATCGGGTTCGTCTGGCCGATCCTCGGCGGCTGGCTGGACAGCTTCGGCGACTGGGTCACCGGCGCGGGGGCGCTGGGCGCGGGCGTGTACGGCGTCGTCAACCGGCTGCTGCTGCCCTTCGGCCTGCACCACATCCCGAACTCTCTCATCTGGTTCGTGTTCGGCGACTACCAGGCCGACGGCGGCGTGGTGCACGGCGAGATCAACCGCTACCTGGCCGGCGACCCGAACGCGGGCGGCTACCTGGCCGGCTTCTTCCCGGTGCTGATGTTCGGCCTGCCCGGCGCCGCGCTGGCGATCTGGCGGGCGGCGCCCGCGCACCGGCGGCCCGCCGTCGGCGGCATCATGATCTCCGCCGCGCTGACCGCGTTCGTCACCGGCGTCACCGAGCCGATCGAGTTCGCGTTCATGTTCGTCGCGCCGATCCTGTACGCGGTGCACGTGGTGCTCACCGGCATCTCGATGGCGGTGCTGGAGGCCGCCGGGGCCCAGCTCGGGTTCGGGTTCTCCGCGGGCGGGATCGACTTCCTGCTCAACATGACGAAGGACAACACCAAGGGACTCGGGCTGATCGTGGGGATGGGCGTGCTCTACTTCGTCCTCTACTACGTGATCTTCAAGTTCCTGATCGAGAAGTTCGACTTCGCGACGCCGGGCCGGGAACCCGAGGGCGAGGAGTCGGTGGCCGCCGACCCCGCCGCCGATCCCGAGCTGGCGGCGGCCGGCACGACCGGCGGGAAGGCCGAGAAGAAGCCCGCGGCGAAGGACACGCCGCCGGCCGACAAGGGCTGACCCGGCCGCGAGGCCACCCCGAGAGTCCTCCTCTCCTCCCACACCTCCCCGGAGGACTCGCCGCACGGCGGCGGACGTCGAACGCGACGTCCGCCGCCGTCCGGCTTTCCGGCCCCGATACCGCCGCCCGCCTCCTGATACGGATCCGCCGCATCCGGCCATTCCGTATCGCGGCCACCTCCGGCACCTCTGGAGAACGACGCCGATCCGCCGGAGCACCAGGAGGCCGCCGCAATGATGAGCAGTCACGCCGTCGTGCGCATCGTTCCCAAGACCACGGCCCTCCCGCTGAACGGGACGCTCGCCCTGCGGCCCGAACCGGTGCCCCCGGCGGCGCGGCGAAGAACCCACCTGTCCCTGGCCGGCGGGCCGCCCCGGGGGCACGCCGAGGCCGCCCTCCGGATCGTCATCGACATCCTGGCCGGGACGCGCCCGCCGCGGCACCTGTCCGGTACGGCCGATCCGGAGGTGTGGCAGGGGCTGGCCGTCCACCGCGCCGGCGCCGCCGCCCGTACCCGGATCGTGCCGCCGCGCGTGCTGCGGACGTGGGCGCAGGCACCCGCACCCGGCGCGCTGGAGGCCGGCGCCGTCGCCGTCCTGGACGGGCGGGTGCACGCGCTGGCCCTCCGCCTGGAACGGCGGCACGGCCGGTGGCGCTGCACGGCCATCGAGACGACCGTCCCGGCTTAGGCCGAAAGAGGAACGCGGCGGGCGCCCCGGGGGCCGCCCGGGTGCACCCGGGTGGCCGCCGCGCCTGCTTCTCGAACCCCTACTTCTTGCCGCGGGGGTCGCCGTGGCAGCGCTTGAACTTCTTGCCCGAGCCGCAGGGGCACGGGTCGTTGCGGGAGACCTTGGCGTACTCGTCCTCGGCCTCTTCGCTGTGGTGCTCGACGCCGCCCTCGCCGTCCACGGTCGGCGCGGAGTAGTCGAGCTTCTTCGGCCGCTTCCGGTCGTCGAGGCCCTTGGCCTTGACGACCGGGGCCTTCTCGACGGCGTCCTCGGCCTCGTCCTCGCCGGCCGCCTCGGCCTCGGCCTCATCGGTGTCGGACGGGACGTCGTCGGCGTCCTTCGGGGCGGTCTTGGAGACCGACACCGGCGCCGCGCCCACCTTCGGCTCGGGCTGCTCCTCCACCTCGACCTCGAGGTTGAAGAGGTAGCCGACCGACTCCTCCTTGATGCCGTCGAGCATCGCGTTGAACATGTCGTAGCCCTCGCGCTGGTACTCGACCAGCGGGTCGCGCTGCGCCATGGCCCGCAGGCCGATGCCCTCCTGGAGGTAGTCCATCTCGTACAGGTGCTCGCGCCACTTGCGGTCGAGCACCGACAGGACGACGCGCCGCTCCAGCTCCCGCATGACCTCGGAGCCGAGCTCCTCCTCGCGGGCGTCGTACCGGGCCTGGGCGTCCTCGCGGATCTTCTCGGCGAGCGTCTCGGCGTCCAGGCCGGAGATCTCGCCGCCGACCTCCTCGACCAGCTCGTCGACGTCCAGCGAGATCGGGTAGAGCTGCTTGAACGCCTTCCAGAGCTTCTCCAGGTCCCATTCCTCGGCGAAGCCCTCGCCGGTGGCGCCGGCGACGTAGCCGTCCACCACCTCGTCGATCATGTTGCGGACCTGCTCGTGCAGGTCGGCGCCCTCCAGCACCTTGCGGCGCTCGGCGTAGATGACCACGCGCTGCCGGTTGAGCACCTCGTCGTACTTCAGGACGTTCTTGCGCATCTCGAAGTTCTGCTGCTCGACCTGCGCCTGCGCCGACCGGATCGCGTTGGACACGATCTTGGACTCGATCGGGACGTCGTCCGGGATGTTCAGCCGGGTCATGATCGACTCGACCCGGGCGGAGTTGAACAGCCGCATCAGGTCGTCCTCCAGCGACAGGTAGAACCGGGACTCGCCCGGGTCGCCCTGCCGGCCGGACCGGCCGCGCAGCTGGTTGTCGATCCGCCGCGATTCGTGCCGCTCGGTGCCCAGCACGTACAGGCCGCCGGCCTCGACGACCTCCTCGTGCTCGCCCTTGACCGCGTCCTTGGCCTTCTCCAGCGCCTCCGGCCAGGCCGACTCGTACTCCTCCGGAGTCTCCAGCGGCGACAGGCCGCGCTGGTGCAGCTCCAGGTCGGCGCGGAAGTCCGGGTTGCCGCCGAGCATGATGTCGGTGCCGCGGCCGGCCATGTTCGTCGCGACCGTGACCGCGCCCTTGCGGCCCGCCTCGGCGACGATCGTCGACTCCTGCTCGTGGTGCTTGGCGTTCAGCACCTGGTGCGGGATGCCGCGCCGCTTGAGCATCTTGCTCAGCCGCTCCGACTTCTCCACCGAGGTGGTGCCGACCAGCACCGGCTGGCCGTTCTCGTGCCGCTCGGCGATGTCGTCCACAACGGCCTCGAACTTGGCCTGCTCGGTCTTGTAGACCACGTCCGCGACGTCCTCGCGGACCATCGGCTTGTTCGTCGGGATCGGCACCACGCCGATCTTGTACGTCTTGTTGAACTCGGCCGCCTCGGTCTGGGCGGTACCGGTCATCCCGCTCAGCGTGTCGTACAGCCGGAAGTAGTTCTGGAGGGTGATCGTGGCGAGCGTCTGGTTCTCGTCCTTGATCGCCACGCCTTCCTTGGCCTCGATGGCCTGGTGCATGCCCTCGTTGTAGCGGCGCCCGTGCAGGATGCGGCCGGTGAACTCGTCGACGATCAGGACCTCGCCGTTCATGACGACGTAGTCCTTGTCGCGCTTGTAGAGCTCCTTGGCCTTGAGCGCGTTGTTGAGGAAGCTCACCAGCGGCGTGTTGACCGAGTCGTACAGGTTGTCGATGCCGAGCCAGTCCTCGACCTTCTCGACACCGGACTCGGTGATGCCGACCGTGCGCTTCTTCTCGTTGACCTCGTAGTCGCCGGGGCCGTACTGGTCGACCTGGCCGGCCGTGCTGATCAGCTCGGCGCGCTTCAGCCGCGGAACGATCTTGGCGAACTCGCCGTACCACTTCGAGTTCTGCTCGGCCGGACCGGAGATGATCAGCGGGGTACGGGCCTCGTCGATGAGGATCGAGTCGACCTCGTCCACGATCGCGAAGTGGTGGCCGCGCTGGACGCACTCCTCCAGACTCCACGCCATGTTGTCGCGCAGGTAGTCGAAACCGAACTCGTTGTTCGTCCCGTACGTGATGTCGCAGTTGTACGCGGCACGTCGCTCGTCGGGGGTCATCTGCGGGAGGATGACGCCGACCTCGAGGCCGAGGAACTGGTGGACGCGGCCCATCCACTCGGCGTCACGCTTGGCCAGGTAGTCGTTCACCGTGACCACGTGCACGCCGTCGCCGGACAGCGCGTTCAGGTAGGCCGGGAGCACACAGGTGAGGGTCTTGCCCTCACCGGTCTTCATCTCGGCGATGTTGCCCAGGTGAAGGGCGGCGCCGCCCATGACCTGCACGTCGTAGTGGCGCTGGCCCAAGACCCGTTTGGCCGCCTCGCGGGCGGTCGCGAACGCCTCGGGCAGCAGGTCGTCCAGGGACTCCCCGTCGGCGATCCGCTCCCGGTACTTGTCGGTCAGCTCGCGCAACTCGGCATCGCTCATCTCGAGGAAGTCCTCCTCGATCGAGTTGACCTGATCCGCGAGCTTCTTGAGCTTGCGCAGGATTTTTCCCTCGCCCGCACGAAGGATCTTATCGATGACTGGCGGCACTCTCGGAGGCTCCTTGCAGATCGTGGGTCACCGCTCCAGGCGGCACGCACACCACACGTACGATGCCCATCGTAGGCGAGACCCAGAATGGTCTAGGTCACGTCGCGACGCAATCCACGGCGCCTTCCGTTTGATCCCCCCGGACCGCGGAAGATCTGTGAGTGCACATCGAGGGAGGCGGATCATGTCAGAGGAGTCGCACGGCTCGCACGCCGGACGGCCCGGCTCGTGGGTCGCCGTGTTCATCATGTTCGCGGGGTTCGCGGTCGGTGGAGTGGCGCTGTGCCTCGGCCCCAACTGGGTGCTGTTCTGGGTCGGCGCGGCGATCGTCGTCGTCGGTTTCATCGTGGGCGGGCTCGTCCACATCTTCTCCGACGTGGTGGTGGACGCCCCCCGGGTGATCCCCGAGATCGTGGACTATTCGGTGTTCGGGTCCCGTACCGACAAGCGCCGCGGCGGCCCGGCCGGCGAGACGCTGGACCGTCCCGTCCACACCGATCCGCAGGACACGCCACACGGCTGAGCCGCCGGACACGGCCCCGCTCATCGCGGCCACCGCCTTCCGGGGCGGTGGCCGCGGCCTTTTCCCGCGGCTTCTCACGGCGTGTCGGTGGCGAGTTCCCCGGCTATTTCTGGGAGATCGCACCGTTCGACCCGTACCGCGTCACAGCCCACCCAGGACGCGGCCTCCCACAGGGCCGTGCGCAGCGCCGCGACCGTCCGCTCCGTCCGCGCGGCCGACCGCACCGCCCACGGCTCGAACGAGACCTGCCGCGCGACCAGCGTGCGGCCCTCCCGCGCCGGGTCGACCCGGCCGAGGAGGCGGCCCCCGGACAGCAGCGGCATCGCGAAGTAGCCGTGGACGCGCTTCGCCTTCGGCACGTACGCCTCCAGCCGGTGGTCGAAGCCGAAGACCCGGGACGTCCGCGCCCGGTCCCACACCAGCGAGTCGAACGGCGACAGCAGCGTCGTCGCGTGCCGGCCCCGCACCGGCCGCGCCAGCGCCTCGGGGTCGGCCCAGGCCGCCTGCTTCCAGCCCTGGACGCGGACCGGCACCAGCCCGGCGGCGGCCGCGTCGACCTGGTCCGTCCTGATCCGGTAGTAGTCGGCGAGGTCGGCGCGGGTGCCGACGCCCAGCGCGCGGCCCGCCCGCGCCACCAGCCGCCTCAGGCACTCGGCGTCATCGGGCTCCTGATCGAGCAGCTCGCCCGGGACGGCGCGTTCGGCGAGGTCGTACACGCGGCGCCACCCCACCCGGCGGACGCAGACGACCTCGCCGATGTCCAGCAGCCACTCGATCGCGATCTTGTGGTCGCTCCAGTCCCACCACTCGCCGCCCGCCTTGGCGCCGCCCAGTTCCTTGGTCGTCAGCGGCCCGTCCGCGCGCAGCCGCTCCCGGACCTGGTCGCAGACGCCCTCGGGCACCTTGTGCCAGCGCCAGCCGCGCTCCCGGAACGCCCGCCGCCGGAACGCGAACAGCGGCCACTCGTCGATCGGCAGCACCGACGCCGCGTGCGCCCAGTACTCGAAGCCCGCGCCGTCGCCCCAGTAGGCCGCCTCCACCGCGTCCCGGCCCACGGCGCCGAGCCGCGCGTACGGCACCAGCTCGTGCGAGCGCGCCAGCACGGAGATCGTGTCGAGCTGCACGGCGCCCAACGATTCGAGCACCCCCGGCACTCCCCCGCGCCGCGCACCGAGCAGGCCCTGGGCCCGCAGTTGCAGCCGCCGTACCTCGTCCGCGCTCAGCTCGATCTCGTCCACGGCCCAGATGGTAGAGCACGACACCGACAAACCGGCCTAGCCGGTGTCAGGGGCCCGCGAACGCCGACGCCGACTCCAGCAGCCGCCGCCCGAGCGCGACATCGCCCCCGATGTCCACCCGTACCGCGCCCGGCTCCCGCCGGTCGGCCGCCAGCAGGCAGAACTCCATGACGCCCAGCTCCAGCGTCACGACCGGCGGCGCGTCCGCCCCGTCCCCGCCCAGCGGAACGAGCCACTCGCCGCCGCCGGGGCCGTCCAGGACCACGCGCGCGGCGCCCTCCGCGCCGCCACCGCTGCGGATGGCCAGCGCCACGGGCAGCACCCGGACGCCGAGATCGGCCATCGCGTGCAGGTGCCGCGGCAGCGGATCCGGGACGCCGCGCCCCACGGCCGCCGCGATGTCGGCCGTGTGCACCCACGTCTCGAACGCGCGGGCGATGAACGCCCCGTCCAGCGGCGCCCGGAAGCGCAACCGGACCTGCCGCTCCGGAGAGGCCCCGGATGCGGCGAGGCGCTCGCACAGGGCGCCGGACCGGGAGCGCCAGGCGGTACGGGTCCGCTCGGGGGTGCGGGCGCGCTCGTACGCGATCGCGCTCGCGGTGCGGGCGTCCACGTCGGCCTCGCCGCCGACCGGGCCCGGATCCTCGTCCCCGAGCTGCTCGTGGAGGAGGCCGTCCACGGCGGCCAGGTGGGCGACCACGTCCTGGACCGTCCAGTCGTAGATCACGGTGGTGGACCAGTCGGCCGGCGCCAGCTCTGCGAGGAGGGCGTCGAGGGTCGCGACCTGGGCGGCGTACGGCGCCGCGAAGGCCGGGACGTCCGGGACGTCCGGGGCCGGGGCGCGGCGCGAGCGGGCCGCGGACATGATCCGGTCCCGCAGCGCGGGCGGCGGCGGCCCGGCCGGCTCGCCGAGGAAGGCGGTGGCGGTGGCCAGGGCGCGGCTCTCCGCCATGCAGGACGGGCACTCGGCGAGGTGCTCGGCCACCCGCGCCGCCTCGCCGGGCGGGCAGGCGCCGGCCGCCCACGCCCCGAGCAGGGACGGGACGTCCCCGTGCGCCGCAGTCATCGCGTTCCCTTCCCGGCCGGTCCTCCCCTTGGCCTTCGTACGGGAGGCACCGGCCGGATGAAGATCATCAGGTGATCTCGAGGAGCTTCTCCCGCACGGCGTAGACCACGGCCTCCATCCGGGAGTGCAGCTGGAGCTTCTCCAGGATGTTGCGCACGTGGTTCTTCACGGTGTTCTCGGAGATGAACAGCTCGCGGGCGATCTCCCGGTTGCCCAGCCCCCGGGCGACCAGCCGCAGCACCTCCATCTCGCGCTCGGTGAGCCGGGGCGCGGGGACCTGCTGGGTGCGCTCCTCGCTCTTCTTGGCCAGCGCGGCGAACTCGGTGATCAGCTTGGACGCCATCGACGGGCTGATCAGCGACTGGCCGCCGTGCACGGCGCGCACCGCCTGCGGGACCTCGTCGATGGAGATCTCCTTGAGCAGGTAGCCGCTGGCGCCCGCCTTGATCGCCTCGAAGAGGTCCTCCTCCTCGTCGCTGATCGTCAGCATCACGATCTTGGCGCTGGGCGCCGCGTCCTTGATCGCCGTACACGCCTCGATGCCGCTGCGGCGCGGCATCCGGATGTCCATGAGGACGACATCGGGCAGCAGGTCGCCGGCCATCTCGACGGCCTCGTGGCCGTCCCCGCCCTCGCCGATGACCTCGATGTCGTCCTCACCCTGCAGGACCATCTCCAGGCCGCGGCGGAACAGTGCGTGGTCGTCGACGATGAGCACGCGGATGGGATCGCCGGGGCCCGCACCGGCCGGGGTGTCGCCGGCGGCCTGGCGGGGCACCGGCGCGGCGCCGCGAGCCTGGGGATTCTCGCTCACCTGAGGCGCGGCGTGGAGGAGACGCCGCTTCCCCCCTTCACTATTCGTGATCTCGGGTCTTGCGAAGCCGTGCTGGGTAACGCCTTTCTAGATCATGACACGGACCGGGCGGTGACGTGGCGCAGGTGCCGCATCACTCTTCGACAAGTCGGATGACGCCGTAGTCCCAGCCTCTCCTCCTGTATACGACGGAAGGGTGGCCCGTGGCCTTGTCCCTGAAGAGAAAGAAGTCGTGACCGACCAGTTCCATCTCGAAGAGGGCCTGCTCGATGCCCATCGGCTCGGCCTTGTGGAACTTCTCGCGGACGACGATGGGGCAGTCGCCCTCCATGGGGATCGGGACGAGGTGCTCGTCCATGGCCGAGTCGACGGCCTCGTACACGTCCTCGGCGTCCTCCCGGACGGCCGTCTGCGCCGTCTTGACGGGCGGCGGGGACACCGGCAGGACGTCGGGCGCCGCGTCCGGCAGCGGCTCCATGGTGGCCAGCTTCGCCTGGCCGCGGCTGCCGTGGTGGACCTTCCGCCGGTCGCTGCCGCGGCGCAGCCGGGATTCGAGCTTGTCGAGCGCCAGGTCGAGGGCGCCGTACCGGTCGTCGGCGGCCGCCTCCGCGCGGATCACCGGCCCGCGCGAGCGGATGGTCAGCTCGACCCGTTCCCGCTTGTCGGCCTGGCGCGGGTTGCGTTCCTGCGACACCTCCACGTCGACCCGCCTGACCTTGCTGTCGAGTCGTTCGATCTTTGCCAGCTTGGTGTCGACGTGCCGCCGGAACCTGTCGTTGACGTCGGTGTGACGGCCCCTCACGATGATGTCCACGCGGGACCCCCCTTCTCCCGATTGCGATCCTCGTCCGCCCCCGCTTCCCTGCCTCGGGGAACGGACGCCACGACCCGCTGGGGTCGCACCCGCCCGGCCGACCTGGTCTTCGTCCCCACATCCGCCTGCTGAGGGGCTCGCGGCGCTTTCGCCACTACTGCCCTTCTCCCGGTACGGGGGATGTCGGATCCCCCGATGGGGCAGGACTTACCTCTAAGGCGCACCGTGATCGGTCGACGAGAAGTCGCCTTACGTGGGCCGTTTCGCCTGCGCCTGGCATCGGCTAGCCGGACCGGCTGACGCGCTCCTGACGAGCGCACCGATCCGACGCAACCACGGACCCGGGCGGGTGCCATGTCAGGAACGCTAACCGCTTCCGGCACGAATGTCAGGGGGGTAACAAGAGGAAATACTCACTGACCGTCATCGAGAGGTACCCTCCGCGGCCCCCCGGAGCCCGCATCCGGCCCGGCCCGAGCGCCCGGAAACCCTGTCCCGCAAGCCTTTCCGGCCCCTGACCCCGCGCCCGCGCCCGCCGCGTACCGGCTGGTAGCGAGTTTGGGAAACCTGTACCGCGACCCTCACCACACGTGACCGTCCAAATCCCCCCGTACGCCGCGAACATCGCCATGCCGGGCGCCGTTCATCACGTTCAGTAACTAACCTCCCCCCACAGAGAGCAACGTGAAGAAACTCACCGTTTCCAGCGACGGGATCACGGGCCGGCGCGCCGGAGCGGCGTCGCCGCGACGGTGGCGGCGGCGGCGACGCGGGCGTCCGCCGCCCGCAGGGCCCGGGCGGCCTCGGCCAGCGTCGCGCCCGTCGTGATCACGTCGTCCACCAGCACGACCGTGCGGCCCGCCACCGCGGCGGACGGCAGGACCTCCAGCGCGCCCGCCAGATTCGCCGCTCGCCGGCCGACCGGGAGCCCCGCCTGGTCCAGAACCCTCCGCCGCTGCCGGAGCGCCTGGAGGACGCTCACGGCCGCCCCGGCCGCCCGCAACCGCCCGGCGGCCGCCTCCGCCATCCGCAACGTCGGATCATGCCCTCGCCGCCGCACCGCCCGCCGCCCCGAAGGCACCGGCACGATCAGCACTCCCGCCCCGGGCGGCCCCCGACGCCCGCCGTCCCACAAGACATGGCTGCCGGCACTCGGCAGGACCCGGCCGGTACTCCCCGGCGGGACGTGGCCGTCGGCGCCCGGCGGGATGTGGCCGCCCCTCCCGGGCGAGGGGTGGACGCCTGTGGCGGGCGTTGGGGGGAGGTGGGAGAGGGCCGTCTGGAGTGGGCGGGCCAGTGTTTCGCCCAAGGGGGCGGCCAGGGAGGTGCGGCCGCGCTCCTTGTGGGCGGTGATGATCGAGCGGACGGGGCCCTCGTACGCGCAGGCCGTCCAGGGGCGCGGGAGGCCCCGGGGCACGGGGGAAGGCCAGGCGGGGCGGGGTACGGCGGTCAGGACGGACGCGCAGGGGCCGCAGAGGAGGGCCGGGGGGCGGGCGCAGCCTGCGCAGGTCTGCGGGAGGAGGAGGTCGAGGAAGGCGGTGGCGAGTCCCATGGAGTCCACGGTCGCGGGGCGCGGCGGCGGACGGCAGGGGGTCGCGGGATTGTGGAAAACCTCAGCCGGGGTAGGTCGGGTCCGAGGCGGGGATGTTGCAGACCCATTCGCTGAAGCGGTCGCGCGGGGTGCGCTGGCGGCAGATCTGCGTCTTGTGGGCCGACCTCGTGCCGATCAGCACGGGCTCGCCGGGGGCGGCGGCGATGGACTGGGGCGCGCCCAGGGAGCCGACGCCGAGGGAGCTGATCGCGCCGCCGCTGACGGGGACGAGGTACGCCAGGGTCTGCGAGTCGAAGTTCTTGCGTCCCAGGACGGCGAGGGTGCCGTAGTCGCGCCAGACCAGGTCGACGGCGCCGCCGAGTTCGGAGCTGACCGGCAGGAACGAGCCCACGTCGGTGCCGCCGCGGCGGACGATGCGGCCGATCTGGACCTGGTCGCGGCCGTCCATGTTGACGATCGCGGCGGCGCGGACGCCGTCGCGGGAGACGCGGAACGCCTTGACCTGGCGGCCGCCGAGGCCCCAGTGCTCGACGCGGACGGGCGCGCGGCCGCGGCGCTCGCGGACCCACAGCCAGGACTTGTCGCCGGTGGACTCGACCGTCCAGAGGCGGCCGTAGCGGTCCCAGGTGGGCGCGGTGAAGCGCGAGCCCTTGCGGGAGGACGACAGGACGTTACGGATGTTGACCGCCCCCGCGATCAGGTCGCCGACCAGGAGTTCGTCGCCCTCGGCGGCGAGCCCGGCGACCTCCACGTAGTCGGGGGCGACGGCGGGCCGGGTGAGGCGGCCGGGGTTGCCGGTGGCGACGGGCTGCGGCTGGTCCTGGAGGAGCTGGCTGAGGTGGCCGGCGGCGCCGATGACGTAGGCGTTCTTGTTGTTGGCCTCGCCGTCGGGGGCGTTGGCCTGCCAGGCCCGGATCGGCTGGGTGGACGACACGCCGTCGGGCGCCGCCGTCTCCCCCTCGATCTGGAGCCGCCAGTGCTTGATCTCCGAAAGCTGGCGCAGCGTCCAGCCGATCTGGGCGGACATCCGTTCCAGGTTGCCGCCGCGGGCCTCCTTGCTGAGGTCGACGGTGGCGACGTCCTTGGCCACCGTGACGCCGCGCAGGCGGGTGCCTTCGGGGAACGTGCTCTCCACCGCGGGGTCGAGCCACGCCGTGGGGCCGTCCAGGAGGGCGCGGACGAGGTGGGCGGGCAGGTCCTGCCGGTTCACCAGGGGCAGGAAGATCCCGTTCGGTACGAGGGTGTGCCGGTCGGGCGCGAAGAAGAACAGGTTGACCGTCCGGAACGCGCGGTCCACGTCGCCCTTGGTCAGCAGCAGCCCGCTCTGCGCCTCGGGCGGCAGGCCGGTGACGCGCCAGACGCCGTGCGCGGTCTTGCCGACCTGGAAGAGGACCTCGACGTTCTTGGGGGCGGCGATGTACTGGCCGCCCTGGTCGATGGTGCCGAGCTGCTGGCCCCGCACGCGGACGGTGGCGGTGGCGCCGTTCTGCTTGACGAGCTCGGGCTCCTCCCGCTCCTGGAAGACGGTCACGGCGGGGCGGGCGCCGGGGCGCCAGAGGGCCGGTGAGGAGAGGTACGCGCGGGCGACGGCGTGGTCGTCGTCGAAGCCGGCGGAGGCGGTGAGGTAGCCGGCGACGACCTGCTGCGGCCCCCATTCGGGACGCGGTCGCACCGGGACGAGCCGGACGTACGGGTCGTCGACCTGGTCGGCGCCCTCGGCGGCCTTGCCGGTGATCACCCGGCCGCCGCTCGGCACGCCCGCGCAGCCGCTCAGCAGCAGCGCCGCGATCGCGGCGAGGCCCACGACGCTCCGCCTCAATCCCCCACCTCCAGTTCCGCGAACAGTGGCCGCGGGCCGCCGGCGCCGGGCGGCACCAGGGGCAGCGGGGATCCCCGCAGTTCGGCCCCGGCGACCCGCGGCAGCGACAGCCGGAACTGCGAGCCCGCGCCGGGCTCGCCCCACGCCTGGAGCCAGCCGCCGTGCAGCTGGGCGTCCTCACGGGAGATCGACAGGCCGAGCCCGGTGCCGCCGGTGGTGCGGGCGCGGGCGGGGTCGGCGCGCCAGAAGCGGTCGAAGACCATCTGGCCCTCGCCCGACTTGAGGCCGACGCCGTGGTCGCGGACGGCCACGGCGACGGCGTCGCGGTCGGCGGCGACGGACACCACGATGTCCTCGCCCTCGCCGTGCTCGACGGCGTTGACCAGCAGGTTCCGCATGATGCGCTCGACGCGGCGGCGGTCGACCTCGGCCATGCAGGGCTCGCCAGGAAGCTGGAAGACGACCTTGCTGCCCTTGCGCTCGGCCAGGTTCTGGATGTCGCCGACGGCGCGCAGCACCAGGTCGCGCATGTCGAGCGACTCGGCGTCCAGGGTGGCGGCGCCGGCGTCGTGCCGGCTGATCTCCAGCAGGTCGGCGAGGAGGGACTCGAACCGTTCGAGCTGGCTCTGCAGCAGCTCGGCGGACCGGCCGACGGCCGGGTCGGAGAAGCTCTCGCGGGACTCGTAGAGCATGTCGGCCGCGATCCGGATGGTGGTCAGCGGCGTGCGCAGCTCGTGCGAGACGTCCGAGACGAACTGCCGCTGCACCTGCGACAGGTCCTCCAGCTCGCCGATCTTCTCCTGGAGGTTGGCGGCCATGTCGTTGAACGAGCGCGCCAGCCGGGCCAGGTCGTCCTCGCCGCGCACCCGCATCCGCTCTTCGAGCCGGCCGGCGGCGAGCCGCTGGGCGCCCTGCGCGGCGAGCCGTACCGGGATCACCACCTGCCGGGTGACCAGCGACGCGATCGCGGCGAGCAGCACCAGCAGCACCGCGCCGACGCCGACGAGCGAGCGGCCGACGAACGTCAGCGTCGCCTGCTCCTCGGTCAGCGGGAACAGGTAGTACAGCTCGTACTGGCCGGTCTTGCCGCCGACGATCAGGCCGGGCTCGTCGGGCTGCCCGATGTAGGAGAGCGTGCCGTACGTGGACCCGCGCGTCCCCGAGGGCCCCTTGGCCAGCTCCTCGCGGAGCCGCTGCGGGACGCTCTCCTCGCGCAGCTCGTTGGTGGCGAACCCGTCGAAGTACGGCTGCCGCACGTCCCGGATGTACACCTCGTACAGCCCGGACGGGCCGCTGCGCGCCTTCAGCGAGTTGACGACGGTCTCCAGCCGGCCGCCGGCGTCCTCGGACGGGTTGCCGAGGTCGCGCTGGACGGCGCTGAGGCCCTCGTCGAGCTGGAGGCGGGCGGCCTTGACCTTGCCGTCCATCAGCGCGGTGGTGATCTGCTGCATCAGGAACAGGCCGAGGATCGCCACCACGATCGCGGAGATGAACAGCGTCGAGGTGACGACCCGTACCTGGATGGAGCGCCGCCACCGCGTGTAGGCACGGCCGATCGCGCCGCGGAGCACTCGGCGCGTCCTGCCGAGCCCGCGGCGGGCGAGGCGCCTGACCCTGTTCATCGCGGGGTACGGGCGCCTGGTCAGGCGGGTCCGGCCTTGTAGCCGACGCCGCGGACGGTCACGACGATCTCGGGCCGTTCCGGATCCTTCTCGATCTTGGCGCGGAGCCGCTGCACGTGCACGTTCACCAGCCGGGTGTCGGCGGCGTGCCGGTAGCCCCAGACCTGCTCCAGCAGCACCTCGCGGGTGAACACCTGGCGCGGCTTGCGGGCCAGCGCGACCAGGAGGTCGAACTCCAGCGGGGTGAGCGGGATGTGCCGGTCGCCGCGCTTGACCGAGTGGCCGGCGACGTCGATGGTGATGTCGCCGATCTGCAGCGTCTCGGGCGCGGGCTCGTCGGTGCGGCGCAGCCGGGCGCGCACCCGGGCCACCAGCTCCTTGGGCTTGAACGGCTTGACGATGTAGTCGTCGGCGCCCGACTCCAGGCCGAGCACCACGTCCACGGTGTCGCTCTTGGCGGTGAGCATCACGATCGGGATGCCGGACTCCGCGCGGATCTGGCGGCACACGTCGATGCCGTCGGCGCCGGGGAGCATCAGGTCGAGCAGCACGAGGTCGGGCCGGGTCTCCCGGAACGCCTCGAGCGCCTTGTCGCCGTCATGGACGAACGACGGCTCGAAACCCTCGCCCCTCAGCACGATGCCGAGCATCTCGGCGAGAGCGAGATCGTCGTCGACGACCAGTACGCGTCCTCTCATGGCCCTCATCGTCACTAAAGTCGGGGATGGTGGGGGGAAATCGTGGGATCTGGCAGGTCTGACGGGGATCTGTCGGGGTGCGGCGGGCACGGCGCGCGGGGGATACCCACCTCAGCGTGCCAGGTTACCCGCGTTTGCCTGGTCCGTGACCCGTCCGGTTCCGGAAAGATCGCCGGGCGTGCGGGCGGACGGGCGAACGCGGACGGCGGCCCGTGACAGGATGACCCGACGAGTAATCGCACGGGGAGCGGACATGGCGACACCGGACGGCACGGACACGGCCCTCGCGGGCGAGATCCCGTTCCGGCCGCTGTCGATCGCGGAGATCCTGGACGGCGCGATCGCCTGCATCCGGCTCTACCCGCGCGCCGTCCTCGGCACCTCCCTGCTGATGACCACGGTCGTCCAGGTGGCCGGGTCGGTGGCCGCGTACTACTTCGTCGGCCGGACCGCGCGCGACGAGGTCACCCCGAGCTGGGTGGTCCGCTCGGTCGGCACGCAGTTCACGCTCGGCGCGTTCGGCCTGGTGCTGTCGGCGTTCGCGATCGTGCTGCTGGCCGGGATGCTCGGGCCGGTGATCGGCCGCGGGCTGTACGGGCAGCCGGTGCCGCTGCGCCGCGCCTGGCGGGACACCCGCCCCCGGCTGTGGCGGCTGGTCGGCACCGCGCTGGTGGTCACCCTCGTCCCGCTGCTGGGGCTGGCGGTCCCGACCCTGCCGTTCGCGGCGTTCGTCGCGGTCGACGCGCCCGCCGGGGCGGGCGTGCTGTCGGCCGTGATCGGCTTCCCGCTCGGCGCGGTCCTGATGGTGTGGCTGTACGTGCTGCTCGTGCTGGCCGCGCCGGCCGTGGTCCTGGAACGGCAGAGCGTCGGCGGCGCCCTCAAGCGCGCGTACGCGCTGTCCCGCGGGCGCTGGTGGCGGACGTTCGGCACCTGCCTGCTGGCCATCCTGGTCACGGTCTTCATGGGGTTCTTCGCGCTGCGGATCCCGTTCCTGCTGGTGGAGCTGATCTTCTTCGGCGGCGACGCGGGCGCGGACGGGCAGGGGAACGAGGCGCTGTTCGCGCTGGCCGTCGACACCGTGGGCCGCATCGTGAGCTGGACGGTGGTGCTGCCGTTCGACGCGGGCGTGATCGCGCTGCTCTACCTGGACCGCCGGATGCGCCGCGAGGGGCTCGACCTGGAGCTGCGCACCCGCGCCGTCGAGCGCGCGGCGGCCCGTACCGGCCCGGTGGCGGGCACCGGCCGCGCGCCCGAGGGCGAGAACGGCGAGGCCCGGGGCGAGGGCGCGGACCGCCGGGATCCTGACGACGAGTTCTTCGAGACCTGGGAGCCGCCCGCGCCGCGGCACCGGGCCGGACCGCTGCCGTACGAGACCGGGGCGATGCCGTGAAGCTGCCCGAACCGATCGGCCGCGAGGAGGCCGAGGAGCTGGCCCGCCGCGAGCTGGAGAAGCCGATCTACCAGCGCGACCAGCCGTCCTGGCTGGAACGGGTCCTGGACCGCGTCGGCGAGTGGCTGCGCGAGCTGATGAACCGCGGCGTCGACCCGTCGGCGCACGGCAACGACGGCGGGTACGTCTCGCTGGTCGTCATCCTCCTCCTGGTCGCCGCCGCCATCGGCCTGGTCGCCTGGCTGATGTGGGGGCGCGGCAACGTCCGGTCCCGGCGCGAGGCGCTGCTGGACGAGAAGCCGACCACGGCGCGCGACCACCGGACCGCCGCCGAGGAGCACGCCGCCGCCGGCGACTGGCCCAAGGCCATCCGCGAGCGCCTCCGCGCCATAGCCCGCGACCTGGAGGAACGCGCCGTCCTCGCGCCGCAGCCGGGCCGCACCGCCGACGAGCTGGCCGCCGAGGCGGGCGCGGCGCTGCCCGAGCTGGCCGGCGGGCTGCGCGACGGCGTCCGGATCTTCGACGACGTCTGGTACGGCGACCGGCCGGGCAGCGCGGAGTCGTACGCGCGGATGAAGGCGCTGGACGAGCGGGTCCGGGCCGCGCGCCCGCGCCCCCTCGGCGGCGAGGACGAGGCCGCGCTCGCCGGGACGGCCGCCGACGAAGGGGGCCCGCGATGGTGATGAGCGACCGTCCCTCCACCGCCCCCGCGGCCCCGCCCGGCCCGGCGGCCGGCGGCGACGGCCCCACCGCGGGCCAGGTGGCCGCGCGCCGCTGGCGGTCCTCGCGGGGCGTGCTGTTCGCCGTGCTCGCCCTGGTCGTCGTCGCGCTAGGGATCGCCGCGCTGCGCCCGTCCGGCTCCGACCAGGACCTGGACCCCGAATCGGCCCGCCCCGGCGGCACCCGCGCGCTCGCCGAGATCCTCAAGCAGCGCGGCAACCCCGTCCAGGTGTCCCGCGACGCGGGTGACGCGGCCGGGAAGGCCGGCCCCGGCACCGTACTCGTGATCACCCGGCCGGAGCGGCTCACCGACCGCGACATCGCCCTGCTCCGCGGCACCCGCGGCGACCTGCTGCTGGTCGAGCCGTCCCGGGACGTGCTCGCCGGGCTCGCCCCCGGCGTGGAGCGCGCGAGCAGCAGCTACGAGCCGGTGTCCGAGCCCGGCTGCGCCGTGCGCGGCGCCGAGATCGCCGGGCGGGTCGAGTTCGGGCGGTCCGACACGTACCAGCTCACCGGCGGCGCGAGCGGCGGCATCGGCTGCTACCGGTCCGAGGACGACCTGCACCGGCTGGTCCAGGTCCCGGCCGCCGGCCGGACGATCACCGTTCTCGGCTCCGCCGCGCCGCTCACCAACGAGCGGCTCCGCGACGAGGGCAACGCCGCCCTCGGCATGAACCTGGCCGGCGCCCGCGCCGCGACCGTCTGGCTGATCCCCGACATGCCCGCGCCGGGCAGCGGCAGCGAGGAGGAGTCGCTCGGCGACCTGCTGCCGTTCGGGGTCAAGCTGCTCATCCTCCAGCTGATCATCGCCGTCGTGCTCGTCGCGCTGTGGCGGGCCCGCCGGCTCGGGCCGGTGGTGGCCGAGGCGCTCCCCGTCATCGTCCGGTCCGCCGAGACCGTGGAGGGCCGGGCCCGCCTCTACCGGGCGCACCGGGCCCGCGGCAGCGCCGCCGAGGCGCTGCGCGCCGGGACGCGCGAACGCCTCGTCCCGCTGCTCGGGCTGCCCCGCAGCGCCGCCCAGGACCCGGCCGCGGCGCGCGAGATCGTCGCCGCCGTCGCCCAGCGCAGCACGTACGACGAGGCGATGGTCGGCGCGGCCCTGTACGGTCCTGAACCGGGGGACGACGGGCAACTCGTCGGGCTCACCGACCTCCTCGACGACCTGGAAAGGCAGGTACGCCTCTCGTGAACCACCCAGTCGAGCTCGACAAGGGGATGCCGTCCGACGACGACCGCCCCGGCGGCGCCCTCGAAGGGTCCGACACGGCGCGGGCCGCGCTGACCGCGCTGCGCGGCGAGGTCGCGAAGACCGTCGTCGGCCAGGACTCGGTGGTGACCGGCCTGGTCATCTCGCTGCTGTGCCGCGGCCACGTGCTGCTGGAAGGCGTGCCCGGCACCGCCAAGACCCTCATGATCCGGACGCTGGCGGCGGCGCTCGACCTGGACTTCAAGCGGGTGCAGTTCACGCCCGACCTGATGCCCGGCGACGTCACCGGCTCGCTGATCTACGACAACCGGACCGCGGAGTTCGAGTTCCGCGAGGGCCCGGTCTTCACCAACCTGCTCCTGGCGGACGAGATCAACCGGACGCCGCCCAAGACCCAGGCGTCGCTGCTGGAGGCCATGGAGGAGCGGCAGGTGTCGGTGGAGGGCATGCCGCGCGCGCTGCCCGACCCGTTCGTGGTCTGCGCGACGCAGAACCCGATCGAGTACGAGGGCACCTACCCGCTGCCCGAGGCCCAGCTCGACCGGTTCCTGCTGAAGCTGACCGTGCCCGTCCCCACCCGGGACGAGGAGATCGCGATGCTCCAGCGGCACGCGACCGGCTTCGACCCGCGCGACCTGTCGGCGGTGCGGCCGGTGGCCGGGCCGGGCGATCTGGCCGCCGGGCGCGCCGCCGTACGGACCGTCCACCTGGACCCCAAGGTCGCCGCGTACGTCGTCGACCTGTGCCGCGCCACCCGGCAGTCCCCGTCGCTCGCGCTCGGCGTGTCCCCGCGCGGCGCGACGGCGCTGCTGGCGACGTCCCGCGCCTGGGCATGGATGTCGGGCCGCGACTACGTGACGCCCGACGACGTCAAGGCGCTCGCCCGGCCGACGCTGCGGCACCGCGTCCAGCTGCGCCCCGAGGCGGAGCTGGAGGGGGCCACCACCGACGGCGTGCTGGAGGGCATCCTCTCCCACGTCCCGGCGCCCCGCTGACCGGAGGGAACACTCCATGGCGCTGACCGGACGCCTGGGCCTGCTGGCGCTGCTCGCGGCTCCGCTGCCGATCCTCCTTCCGAGCTGGTGGACGCCGCTCGGCGTCCTGGGCGTCCTGCTGCTGGGCGTGGTGGCCGACCTGGCGCTGGCGGGCAACGTCCGGGCGCTGCGCTTCCACCGCGCCGGCGACACCAACGTGCGGCTGGGCGAGAAGGCGACGGTCGCGCTGATCGTCGAGAACCTCGGCCGGCGGCGCCTCAAGGCCGTCGTGCGGGACGCCTGGCAGCCGAGCGCGGGCGCGGTCACCCGTACCCACGCGGTGGACGTCCCGGCCGGGGAGCGGCGCCGTACGGACATCACGCTCGTCCCCACGCGGCGCGGCGACCGCAAGGCCGTGACCGTGACCGTCCGCTCGGTGGGGCCGCTCGGCCTCGCCGCCCGGCAGCTGTCGCGGCCCGCGCCGTGGACGCTCCGCGTCCTGCCGGCCTTCCCCGCCCGCCGCCACCTGCCCGGCAAGCTCGCGAAGCTCCGGCAGCTGACCGGCCAGCACGTGGCGCTGATCCGCGGCCAGGGCACCGAGTTCGACTCGCTGCGCGAGTACGTCGACGGCGACGACGTCCGCTCGATCGACTGGCGGGCCACCGCCCGCCGCGCCGACGTGGTCGTCCGCACCTGGCGTCCCGAGCGCGACCGCCGGCTCTACCTCGTCCTCGACACGGGCCGCACGTCCGCGGGCCGCGTCGGCGACATCCCCCGGCTCGACTGCTCGATGGACGCCGCCCTCCTGCTGGGGGCGCTCGCGTCCCGGGCCGGGGACCGGGTGGACCTGCTCGCGTACGACCGGCGCGTCCGCGCCCGGGTGGAGGGCGCGTCCCGTACGGACCTGCTCCCCACGATGGTGCAGGCGATGGCGCCGCTCGAACCCGAGCTGATCGAGAGCGACGCCGCCGGCATGGTGTCCACGCTCATGTCCCGCGTCCGGCAGCGCTGCCTGGTCGTGCTGCTCACCGAGCTCAACACCGCCGCGCTGGAGGAGGGCCTGATCCCGCTCCTCCCGCAGCTCACCGCCCGCCACCTCGTCATGATCGCCGCCGTCGGCGATCCGCGGGTGGGCGAGATGGCCGCCACCCGGGGCGACCTGGCCTCGGTGTACGACGCGGCCGCCGCCGAACGGGCCCGCGCCGAGCGCCGCCGCCTCACCGCCGAGCTCCGCAGCCACGGCGTCGAGGTCGTCGACGCCCCACCGGACGAGATCGCCCCGGCCCTCGCCGACGCGTACCTGGCCCTGAAGGCCGCCGGCCGGCTCTAGCCCGCCGTGGGGGCGAGGTCGGGGCGGAGTTCGGGGTCGCCGGTCTCGCCCCGGCGGACGGCGCGGCGGCCGAGGACGATCACGTACGCCAGGAACGCGACCTCGGCGACGACGCCGATGCCGATGCGGAGCCAGGTGGTGTGGACCCAGCCGGTCACGAAGCCCTCGATGAGGCCGGAGACCAGCAGGACGGCGATGAGGCCGAGCGCGACGCCGACGGCGGCGCGGCCCTCCTCGGCCAGCGCCTGGCCGCGCCGGCGGCGGCCCGGGTCGATGACCGTCCAGCCCAGCTTGAGGCCGGCGGCGCAGGCCAGGTAGACGGCGGTGAGCTCCAGCAGGCCGTGCGGCAGGATCAGGCCGAAGAAGATGTCGCCCTTGCCGTGCGCGAACATCAGGCCCGCCGTGAGCCCCAGGTTGACCTGGTTGAGGAGCAGCACGTAGATCGTCGGGATGCCGAGCAGGATGCCGAAGATCAGCGCGGTCGCCGACACCCACGCGTTGTTGATCCAGACCTGGAAGGCGAACGACGCCGCCGAATGCTCGACGTAGTAGTTGGCGAAGTCGTGCTCGACCAGCCGCCTGATCTCGTGCGGGGTCGCGATCGCCGCCTGCACCTGCGGGTTCCGCGCCACCCAGATCGCGAGGACCAGCGCGACCAGGTTGCCGAGCACCGCGCAGCCGAGCCACCACCAGCGCATCCGGTACGCGGTCGCCGGGAACGATACGGTGGCGAACCGGCCCACGTCCCGCCACAGCGGGGCCTGCGCGCCGGCGACGGCCGCGCGCCCCCGCGCCACCAGCGCGGACAGCCGGCCGACCAGCATCGGGTCGGGCGAGCTCGACCGTACGACCGACAGGTGCGTGGCGGTGCGCTGGTAGAGCTCGACCAGCTCGTCGATCTCCGGGCCGGTCAGCTTGCGGCTTGAGTTGATCAGCCGCTCCAGCCGCTGCCACTCGGCGTTGTGCGCGGCCACGAAGGCGTCGACGTCCACCCGGCGAGACTAACGCCTCGGCCGCTCGTACGGGCAAAATGGACCCGGCACCCCCAACGGAGGAGGCACCTTGACGCAACTCGTCACCGGCGAGGCCGTCGCGCTCGACATCCGGGTCGCGCGCCTGGCCAGCCGGGGCTGCGCCCTCCTGCTGGACCTGTTCTTCCAGATGATGATCCTCAACCTGCTGCTGTACGTGGCGGGGATGACCGCGGTCGTCGCCGACGAGGCATGGGGCGTGGGGCTGAGCATCCTGGCGGTCGCGGGCGTGATCGTCGGGTACCCGTGCGCGTTCGAGACGCTGACGCGCGGCCGCACGCTCGGCAAGCTCGCCGTGGGCATCCGGGTGGTGGCCGAGGACGGCGGCCCGATCCGCTTCCGGCAGGCCCTGGTACGGGCGCTCGCGGGCTTCCTGGAGTTCTTCGTCCTCTACGGCGCGCCGGCCCTGCTCACCTCGCTGTTCAACAAGCGCGGCAAGCGGCTCGGCGACGTGTTCGCGGGCACGGTCGTCATCCAGGAGCGGCTACCGCACGCGGCGCTGCACGGCCCCGTCGCGGTGATGCCCCCGCAGCTCGCCGGCTGGGCCCGCAACCTTGAGGTCTCCATGGTGTCGGACGAGCTGGCGATGACCGCCCGGCAGTACCTGTCGCGCTTCTGGGAGCTGCGCACTGAGGTGCGCGACCAGCTCGGCGGCCGGATCGCCGACCAGGTCCGCGCCGCGGTGAGCCCGCCGCCGCCCGACGGCGTGCGCCCGGAGATCTTCATCTCGGCCGTGCTGGCCGAACGCCGCCGCCGCGAGGAGTGGCGCCTCTACCGCCGCCAGGCGGCACGCATGCGCAAGCTGGGCCACGCCTGGCCCACCGCCCCGGCGCCCGCCCCCGTCATGGCCATGGCGGGTGCCGCACCGGCCGCGGGCCCGATGCGCCAGGGCCCGCCCGCGCCGCCCCCGTTCAGCGCCCCCCAGCCCGGCCGGCCGCGTTTCCTGCCGCCCACCGACTACGGCGCGGGCCCGTACCAGCAGGTCCTCGTGCCGCAGAACCCCCAGGCCCCCGGTGGCTGGCCGCACCAGCAGCAGCCGCCCCAGGGACAGGCAGGCGCGTGGCCGCAGCAGCAGACGGCACCCCAGGGGCACACGGGCACCTGGCCGCAGCAGCCGCCTCAGGGACAGACGGGCGGGTGGCCGCAGCAGCAGCCCCCGCGGGCTTAGAGGTTCGGAGGGGATTCGAGGTCGGTGAGCTCTATTCCCGGGGCGTTCAGGACCACGTCGCCTGCCACGTGTACCGGGGCGACCTCGCCGGTGGCGAGGTCGGTCAGTTCGTAGGCCGCGACCGGCAGCGGGTCGGTCTCGGTCTCGTACGGGGTGATCCCCGTCAGGCGCCAGCGGCGGTCGACGGTGAGGGTCGCCAGCGACGGGCCCGTGACCTGGACGACGCGTACGGACGCCCCCTCCCCCGGCCGCAGGTCCAGCGTGCGGGACAGCGCGACCAGGAACGCCGGGGACTCCCCCAGGAAGCCCACCGCGCGGGCCTGGTGCTCGGCGTCGCCGCGCACCCAGACGAGGTCGCGGCCGGTGACGCCGCCGCGGATGCGCCACTCGGGCCCGGCCAGCTCGACCCGGATCTGCCGCCAGCGGGTGTCGGCGACGAGGTCGGTGCGGACGCCGTCGGAGCGTTCGCCGACGTAGCGCCAGCCGCCCGCGCCGGGAGCGCACCGGAAGCGCTCCTCCAGGCCGCCGTCCAGATGCAGGTACGTGCCGCGCGGCATGCTCAGGAGCCCAGCCGCCACGAGTGCAGGTAGTCCTCCTGCTCGGCGGTCAGCGTGTCGATGCCGATCGACATGGACGCGAGCTTGAGCCGCGCGACCTCGGTGTCGATCTCCTTGGGGACCTCGTGGACGGCGGGTTCGAGCGTCTCGTACGCGGTGGCGAGCCAGGCCAGGGTGAGGGCCTGGTCGGCGAACGACATGTCCATGACGGCGGCGGGGTGCCCCTCGGCGGCGGCGAGGTTGACCAGCCGCCCCTCGGCGAGCAGGACCAGCCGCCGGCCGTCGGCCAGGACGTACTCGTCGGCCTGCGGGCGGACGCCCTCGTGGACGTCCACGGCGAGGTCGTTCAGGGCGCGCACGTCGATCTCGACGTCGAAGTGGCCGGAGTTGGCGAGGATCGCGCCGTCCTTCATGACGGCGAGGTGCTCGGCCGCGATCACGTCCCGGTTGCCGGTGACGGTGATGAACACGTCGCCGAGCGGCGCGGCCTCGGCCATCGGCTGCACGGCGAACCCCTGGAGCGCGGCGTCCAGCGCCTTCACCGGGTCGATCTCGGTGACGACCACGCGGGCGCCGAGCCCGCGGGCGCGCTCGGCGAGGCCGCGGCCGCAGTACCCGAAACCCGCGATCACGATCGTCTTGCCGGCCAGCAGCGTGTTGGTGGCCCGGACGATGCCGTCGAGCGTGGACTGGCCCGTCCCGTACCGGTTGTCGAACATGTGCTTGGTGTCGGTGTCGTTCACCGCCACCATCGGGAACTTCAGCGCCCCCTCGCGCGCCATCTGGTGCAGCCGGATGACGCCCGTGGTCGTCTCCTCGCAGCCGCCCTTGACGGTCCCGATCAGGTCGGTCCGGTCGATGTGCAGCGTGTTGACCAGGTCGCACCCGTCGTCCAGGACGAGGTCGGGCCCGGTCTCCAGCGCCTGGTGGATGTGCCGGTAGTAGCCCTCCCGGTCGGTCCCGGAACGGGCGAACACCTCGGCCCCGTACTCCTGGACGAGCGCCGCGGCGGTGTCGTCCTGCGTCGACAGCGGGTTGGACGCCGCCAGCGCCACGCTCGCGCCGCCCGCCTGGAGCGTCCGGATGAGGTTGGCGGTCTCGGTGGTGATGTGCATGCAGGCGGCGACGCGGAGGCCGTCCAGCGGGCGCTCGGCCGCGAACCGCTCCCGGATCTGCCGCAGCACGGGCATGGTCCGGTCGGCCCACTCGATCCGCTTGACCCCCTCGTACGCGAGGGAGACGTCCGCGATGTCGCTCACCAGTTCCCACCTTCAATCAGACGAGAGCCGCCGTACGGCCGGGACGGGCCGTACGGCGGCGTGCTCGCTCGATCTTTACCGGATCCCGATCAGTATCGGTAGTGGTCCGGCTTGTACGGGCCCTCGACGTGAACGCCGATGTAGGCGGCCTGCTCCTTGGTCAGCTCGGTGAGCTTGACGCCGAGGGCGTCGAGGTGGAGGCGGGCGACCTTCTCGTCCAGGTGCTTGGGCAGCACGTAGACGCCGATCGGGTACTCCTCGGTCTTGGTGAAGAGCTCGATCTGGGCGATCACCTGGTTGGTGAACGAGTTGGACATCACGAACGAGGGGTGGCCGGTGGCGCAGCCCAGGTTCATCAGGCGGCCCTCGGCCAGGACCAGGATGGAGTGGCCGTCGGGGAAGCGCCACTCGTGCACCTGCGGCTTGATCTCGATCCGCTCGATGCCGTCGATCTTGGCCAGGCCGGCCATGTCGATCTCGTTGTCGAAGTGCCCGATGTTGGACACGATCGCCTGGTGCTTCATCCGGGCCATGTGGTCGGCGCGGATGATGTTGAAGTTGCCGGTGGTGGTGACGAAGATGTCGGCGATCTCGACGACGTCCTCCAGGGTGGTGACCTGGAAGCCGTCCATCGCGGCCTGGAGCGCGCAGATCGGGTCGATCTCGGTGACGATGACGCGGGCGCCCTGGCCGCGCAGCGCGTCGGCGCAGCCCTTGCCCACGTCGCCGTAGCCGCAGACCACGGCGACCTTGCCGCCGATCAGCACGTCGGTGGCGCGGTTGAGGCCGTCGATGACCGAGTGGCGGCAGCCGTACTTGTTGTCGAACTTCGACTTGGTGACCGAGTCGTTGACGTTGATCGCCGGGAAGGCCAGGGTGCCCTCCTTGGCCATCTCGTACAGGCGGTGGACGCCGGTGGTGGTCTCCTCGGTGACGCCCTTGATGCCGGCGGCGGTCTCGGTCCAGCGGCCGGGACGCTCGGCGATGGTGCGGCGCAGCGTGTCGAGGATGATGCCCCACTCCTCGGGGTCCTCGGCGGTCGCGGACGGGACGGCGCCCGCCTTCTCGTACTCGGCGCCCTTGTGCACCAGCAGGGTGGCGTCGCCGCCGTCGTCGAGGATCATGTTGGGGCCCGACCCGTCCGGCCACGCGAGGGCCTGGTCGGTGCACCACCAGTACTCCTCCAGCGTCTCGCCCTTCCAGGCGAACACCGGGACGCCCTTCGGGTCCTCAGGGGTGCCGTCCTTGCCGACGACGACGGCCGCGGCGGCGTGGTCCTGGGTGGAGAAGATGTTGCAGGACACCCAGCGGACGTCGGCGCCGAGCTCGACCAGCGTCTCGATCAGCACGGCGGTCTGGATCGTCATGTGCAGCGAGCCCATGATCTTGGCCCCGCGCAGCGGCCTGGCCTCGGCGTACTCGGCGCGTACGGCCATCAGGCCGGGCATCTCGTGCTCGGCGAGCCGGATCTCCCGGCGCCCGAAGTCGGCCAGCGACAGGTCGGCGACCTTGTAGTCCATGCTTGGGTAACTCCTCGTCGTCCACTGTGATCGGCGACCGCCGCCGGGGCGGGGTCCGGTGCCGGGTTCGCCCGCGAGTCTAGGCCCGTCCCCGGGTGCGGAGCACGGCCGGACCTGACTTTCTGACACGGATTTGTCAGAATCGGCCCATGCGCATCACGGAGGCCGCCCGCCGGCTCGGTACCTCGCCCCGCATGCTCCGCTACCGCGAGAGCCTCGGGCTGCTGCCCGCGACCCGGGAGCCGTACCCCGGTTCGCGCGGCCGCGTCGCGGGCGGCCACCGCCGGTTCGGGGACGCGGAGCTGCGCGCCGTCGCGCTCGCGCTGGCCCTGGAGAAGCGGTACGACATCGGCCCCGCCGAGCTGGCCTTCGGGCTGCGGGTGCTGGCCGAGCCCGAGGTGCAGGCGCGGGTCCGCGAGCTGGGCGAGCGGGTCGGACGGCTGTCCGCGCCGCCCACCCGGGCCCTGGACTTCGAGAAGGAGAAGGCCCTGCGGCTCCTCCAGCAGCGCTCCCGCCCTAGGCCGGGAGGAAGTGCGCGAGGAGGAGCTTGACCAGCAACGCCGGTGCCAGCCAGAGGAGCGCGCCGGGGACGGGGAACGCGGTCAGCGCGACGGCGGTGCCGAGGACGGCGGCGCCGAAGGCGACCGGAGGCCGCAGGTCCGCCGGGGCGGCCGTGGCGGCGAGGGCGCCCGCGACGGCCAGCGCGTACAGGAGTCCGGCGGCGGCCCAGCCGTAGCCGGGCACCGCGAGGGCGACCAGGAACGGCTGCACGTGGACGGCCACGAACCCCAGCCGCCTGGACGGGGCCTCGCCCGGCCCGTGGAAGCGCCGCTTGGCCGCTCCCGTGGCGTTGGCGACCGCTCCCCCGAACATGTCGAACGCGACGGCGGCGATGACCGCGGCCGGGAGGGCGGCGTACCCGGCGTCGAGGGCGAGAGCGGCCGCGAGGACCGTTCCGGCGGCCGCGGCGCCGTAGGTCACGGCCAGCTCGCCGGTACCGGCGCCCGGCGCCACCAGGAGGCCGTTGATCGTACGGAGGGCCGTCACGCGTCCTCCCGCGGGCGCAGGCCGTCCAGGCAGACGGCGACGATCGAGCCGGCCAGCTCGCGGAGCGGCACCCGGGGGTCGACGACCCACTGGAGCAGGCAGCCCTCGATGGCGCCGACGATGACGGCCGCCTCGGCGGCGCCGGTCCCGGCGCGTACCGCGCCCTCGGCGGCGGCCTCCTCCAGCAGGACGGTGACCGCCTCGCGGTACCGCTCGTAGACGCGGGACATGTTCAGGGGGCGGCCGGGTTCGCCGCCCCGGCCGACCGTCCACAGGTCCAGGAAGAGGCGGGCCAGGTCGGGATCGCCCGCGGCCGCGCCGATCACGGCGTGCACGAGCCATTCGAGCCGTTCGACGGCCGGGCGGCCGAGCGTGCGCGCGATCCGGACGATCTCCGCGTCGGCGGCGGCCAACTCCTCGAAGACGGCGTCCAGGATCGCCTCGCGGCTGTCGAACGCCAGGTAGACGCTGCCCTTGCCGATCCCGGCCTCGGCGGCGACGTCCTCGACGCGCGAGGCGGCGAAGCCCTTGCGGGCGAACACCCGGATCGCCGCGTTCAGGATCTGCTGTCGCCGGGCGTCCTCGTCGACGTGTTTCGGGGTCATCCGGCCTCCTTTGACTGACTGGTCAGTCATCCTACGCCTTCGGCGCGAGAAGGACGGCGGGCGCGTTCTCTGAAGTGGGCGCGTTCCCTAAGCGGGCGGGTTCTCGCCTGGTACGACGACGCCGGACTCGTACGCGAGCATGACCGCCTGGGCGCGGTCGCGCAGGCCCAGCTTGGTGAAGACGCGGGCGACATGGGTCTTGACCGTGTGCTCGCTCACCACGAGCCGCTGCGCGATCTCGCCGTTGGACAGCCCGCCCGCGATCAGGACGAGCACCTCGGTCTCCCGGGCGGTGAGCGTGGACAACTCGGACGGCGCCTTCGGCTGGTTGCGGCGCTGCTTGGTGAACTCGCGGATCAGCCGCCCGGTGACCTGCGGCGCGAGCAGCGAGTCGCCACGGGCCACGACCCGTACGGCCGACACCAGCTCGTCGGCGGTGGCGTCCTTCAGCAGGAACCCGCTGGCGCCCACGGCGAGCGCGTCGTAGACGTACTCGTCCACGTCGAACGTCGTCAGCACCAACACCCGGACGCCGTCCGCCCACGGCTTGGCCAGGATGCGGCGGGTCGCCTCGATCCCGTCCATCCCGGGCATCCGGATGTCCATCACGATCACGTCGGGCCGCTCGGCCTCGGCCAGCCGGACCGCCTCCCGGCCGTCGCCCGCCTCGCCGGCGACGGAGATGTCGGGCTGGGCGTCCAGCAGCGCGGCGAACCCGGCCCGCACGATCGTCTGGTCGTCGACGATCAGTACCTTGATCACTCCGCCGCTCCGGGGGACGCGGAACGGCGGTCAGGGCCGCCCGGGCGGCTGGGAACCGGGGTCACGGGTGGGGCTCTCCTCCCTCGTCAGCGGAAGCTCGGCCTCCACCAGGAACCCGCCCTCGGCGGCCGGACCGGCGGAGAACCGTCCGCCCAGCATGGTCGCACGTTCCCGCATGCCCACGAGGCCATGTCCGCCGCCCTCTTCGCCCGAATGCGGGGTTTCCAGGCGGGTACGGCCGCTCTGGCCGCTTCCGGCGGTGTTCGCCAGGTCGGCGGGATCCAGTACCGCGGTACGCGGCGCGCCGCCGTCCCGGTTCAGCACCATGGTCGGCGCGGCCGAGCCGTCGTCGCGGACCCGCACCGCCAGCCGGTCCGGCAGGTACGTCAGCTCCACCCGCACCCCGGCGCCCGGCGCGTGCCGCCGCGCGTTCGTCAGCGCCTCCTGGACGATCCGGTACGCCGACAGCTCGACCGTCGTCGACAGCGACCGCGGCTCGCCCTGCACCGCCAGGTCCACCTGGCCGGCCGCGGCCCGGTGCTGGTCGATCAGGTCCGGCAGCCGGTCGAGGCGCGGCTGCGGCGCCGACTCGGGCTCCGGCTTGGCGTCGGCGCGCAGCACGCTCAGCAGCCGACGCATCTCCACCAGCGCGTCCCGGGCGGTCCGGGCGATCTCGGAGTAGCCGGCGCGGGCCTCCGGCGAGAGGTTCTGCATCGTGTACGGCGCGGTCTCGGCCTGCACGGCGATCATCGAGACCGAGTGGGCGACCACGTCGTGCAGCTCGCGGGCGATCCGGGCGCGCTCCCGCATCACCGCCTGCTCGCGCTGCACGGCGGTGAGCCGGGTGAGGGTCTCGCTGGTGCGCTCGTGCGCCTCCGCCTGCGTCCGGTCCGCGGTCTCCACGGCCCGGCGGGCGTCGCCCAGCCCGATCGCCGCCAGCACGGCCACGGCGGCGGCCGGCCAGGGAATGTCGTCCAGCGTGCTCGTCGCCAGGTAGACGACCGCGACGATCACCGCCGCGCCGACCGCCAGCGCGCCCGCGGACTGCCGGGGCAGCTGCCGGCCCAGCGCGTACAGCGTGTACAGCGCGGCGAACGCGGTCGTCACCAGCACGGTCTGGCCGGTCAGCAGGCTCGCCGCGAACGCGCCGAGCACCACGGCCGCGACCGGGCGCAGCGACTCGGCCCGCCACACCAGCGGCAGCGTGCCCGCGACGGCGAACGCGCCCTCCACGGTCAGCGGCGTCTCCACCCGCGGCGCCAGCTCGGCGAGCGCGGCGACGGTCAGCGCGAGCCCGGTGAGCGGGGCGAAGTACCAGGCCCGGGTGAACTCGCTCCAGGCGTTGATCCAGCGCGGCAGCGGCGCGGTCGTGCCGGCCGCCGGGGCCGTCCGGGTGCGGCCGTCGCTGCCGGGCCCGCCGGGGGCGGGGGCGGCGCGGCGGCCGTACAGCTTGGCGCCGATCCGCACGCCGAGGGGGCGCAGCAGCCGGCCGGCCCCGGTGAGGATCCACAGCAGCAGCTGGCCCACGCCCGCCACGATCCGGCCGGACAGCCGCCACGCGTGGTGGGCGAGCCCCGCGCCGAACCCGGTGGGCGGGGCGCCGCGCCCGTGCGGCGGCCCGGGCGGCGCCGGGGTCTGGGAGTGCTGGTCGCTGGTCACCCCTCAATACTGACCGCTGCGGGCGGGTTCTCACCTCACCGTGCGGTGTTATGCGATCAGCTCGTATCCCCCTCGAGAACGACCCGCGTTCCCTCCTCCAGGGGGACGTACCGGCGGGATCCCGGCACGTAATGTCTTAACCGTGACCGAGCCGGTGGCCCGCTGACATAGGGGGTTCGGCGAGCCGCCGCGGTCACGCCAGAACCGCCCGGCTTCAGGGGTCCGGGCGGGGAGCATGGGAAGGCGTCCTCGCCGGCCGGGGTACGGCCGGTCAAGCCTGGGCTGGGGTCGACCGGCGAAAGGCCACCGACCGGCGAGGCTGCTTCCCATGCGAGGGAGCCAGGTCAGGACGACGAGGACTTCTCCGCGGCGTCCGTCTCCGTGGCCTCCGCCGTCTCCGTGGTGCTCCCCTCCGCCGAGACCCCGCCCTGGCGGGCCTCGTCGATGGCGGGCTCCAGGTAGATCAGGCGGGCCACCGGGAACTGCTCCCTGACCTTCGCCTCGGCGGCGTCGATGCCCCGGGCCACGTCCGCGGCCGTGTCGTCGTGATTCACCGCGATCTTGGCGGCGATCAGCATCTCCTCCGGGCCCACGTACTGCGTGCGCATGTGGATGACGCGGTCGACCTCGTCCACCGACTCCAGCGCCCGCTGGATCTCCCGCTCGACCTCCGGGTCGGCGCCCTCGCCGATCAGCAGGCTCTTGGTCTCCAGCGCGAGCACGATCGCGATCACGGCGAGCAGCACGCCGATGGCCACCGTGCCGACGCCGTCCCAGACGCCGTTGCCGGTCACCACGGCCATCGTGACGCCCAGCAGCGCCAGGATCAGGCCGACCAGCGCGCCGAGGTCCTCCAGCAGCACGACCGGCAGCTCGGGGGACTTGGACCGGCGGATGAACTGCACCCAGGACTTGCTGCCGCGCACGCGGTTGGACTCCACGATCGCGGTGCGGAACGAGAAGGTCTCCATGATGATCGCCGCGATCAGCACACCGAACGCCCAGGCCGGCGACTTCACCTCGTGCGGGTCGGTGATCTTGTGGATGCCCTCGTACAGCGAGAACACCGCACCGACCGTGAACAGCACGACGGCGACGACGAACGCGTAGAAGTAGCGCTCCCGGCCGTACCCGAACGGGTGCTGGGGCGTGCGCTGGCGCTCGGAGCGCTTGCGCCCCACCAGCAGCAGGGCCTGGTTCCCCGAGTCGGCCAGCGAGTGGATCGACTCGGCCAGCATGGACGACGAATGCGTGAACAAGTACGCGACGAACTTGGAGGCCGCGATTCCCAGGTTGGCGGCCAGCGCGGCGACGATCGCCTTGGTTCCGCCCTCAGCACTCATATATCAACGATCCTTGCCTTGAGCTCTTGAATGGCCGACACCGGTGTGGGGTCGGCCCCCAGCGCGATAGCCAAGTAAACCGTGATGTAGTCCGAGAGTGCGATCATTGTCGCGATTCTTTCGAGCGGGTGCCCGCCCTCGGCGGAGATCTCCGTCACCGCGATCCCGCGCGCCCGGGCCAGTTCCCCGGTGACCTCGCGGCGCCGCGCCACCTGCGGATGCTCCTCGGTGTCGCGCAGCACGACCAGGTGCAGCCCGTGCTCGGCGTCGTCCACCCGGTCCCGGAAGAAGTCGTCCGGATCGTCCGCACCGCCGCCGCGGCGGGACGCGAAGTACCCGTCGAACGCCACCACCTGGTTGTGCCCGGACTCGGGCAGCTCGCCCCAGACCCCCGGGTACTTGGCGTTCTCGTTGAGCTGGCAGCAGAAGCGGTACGCCGCCGTACCGGCCAGCGGTGAGGTGCCCCACACCAGCGGCACGTCGCCCATCAGGTCGAGCGCGATCCGCTTGGCCGGGTTGACGAACGGCTCGCTCCCCGGCCGGCACCGGTGCGCGACGTCCTCCAGCCGGCCGGCGGCCGACTCCAGCACCTCGTCCGGCAGGTCGAGCAGCTTCAGCGTGCGGGCCGCGAGCAGCAGCGGAACGGTCAGCCCCCACAGCGTCGCCCGGGGCTGCCCCACCGAGCGCACCGGGACGAACAGCCCGCGGTTGCGCTCGGCCAGCTCGGCCAGCGGCGAGTCCGCGCCGCCGACGAACAGCAGCCGGCACCCGCGCCGCGCCGCCTCCGCCGCCACCACCAGCGTCTCCTCGGTCGCGCCCGAGCACGACACCGCGATCACCAGGTCGGCGGCGCCGACCCAGCCGGGCAGGTGGTAGCCCCGGACGGTCACGACCGGCACCGCGCAGCCCGGCCCGCACACGGCCGCCAGCACGTCCCCGGAGATGCCCGAGCCGCCCATGCCGGTGACCACGATCGCCCGCGGCCGGCCGTCCTCGGCCAGCGCGTCGATCCCGGCCTCCGCGGCCAGCAGCCGCGCCTCCCGCAGCTGCGCCGCCGACGAGGCGACCTGCCGCAGCATCCCGCCCGGATCGGCCTCCTCGATCGCCCCGGGATCGTCCAGCCGCCCGGAGTCGATCCCCGGACTCACCGTGCTGCCCGGTCGCCTACGGGACACCCCCATGCGGCGCCTTCCCTCGTCGCTCCGGTCGCAAGCTCCCTGCACTCCTCAGTCCAGGCGCCGCGTCGTCCCTCCGGCTCCCTCTCTGTTACCCGGTCGCCTACAGGACGCCCCCATGCGGCGCCTTCCCTCGTCGCTCCGGTCGCAAGCTCCCTGCACTCCTCAGTCCAGGCGCCGCGGCGTCCCTCCGGCTCCCTCATGGGGTGGGGGTCCTGGCCTCGTCCACCAGAAGGACCGGGATGTCGTCGCGCACCGGGTAGGCGTAGCCGCACGTGCCGGTGCACACCAGCTCGTCGTCCCGCTCCTCGGCGCGCAGCTCGCCGCCGCAGTTGGGGCAGGCCAGGATCTCCAGCAGCCAGGTGTCGAGCCTCACGTTCACTTCCCCCTCACGATGGCCAGGACCTCGTCGCGGATCGCGGCCATGGTCTGCTCGTCGGCGGCCTCCGCGTTGAGGCGCAGCAGCGGCTCGGTGTTGGAGGGCCGCAGGTTGAACCACCAGTCGTCGGTGCCCACGGTCAGCCCGTCGAGCTCGTCCACGGCCACGCCGGGCCGGCCCTCGAACGCGGCGCGGACCTGCTCGGCGGCGGCGGCCTGGTCGGCCACCTCGCTGTTGATCTCGCCGGACGCCGCGTACCGGGTGTACTCGGCCAGCAGCGCCGACAGCGGCTCGCTCTGCCCGCCGAGCGCGGCCAGCACGTGCAGCGCGGCCAGCATCCCGGAGTCGGCGAACCAGAAGTCGCGGAAGTAGAAGTGCGCCGAGTGCTCGCCGCCGAACACCGCGCCGCTCTCGGCCATCGTCTGCTTGATGAACGAGTGCCCGACCCGCGTCCGGACCGGCTCGCCGCCGTTCTCGGACACGATCTCCGGGACGGCCTTGGACGTGATCAGGTTGTGCACGATCGGCGAGCCCGGGTGCTTGGCCAGCTCCCGCACGGCCACCAGCGCGGTGATCGCGGACGGGGAGACGATCTCGCCCCGCTCGTCCACCACGAAGCAGCGGTCGGCGTCGCCGTCGAAGGCCAGCCCGATGTCGGCGCCGGTCTCGCGGACCTTCGCCTGGAGGTCGCGCAGGTTCGCCGGCTCGATCGGGTTGGCCTCGTGGTTGGGGAACGTGCCGTCCAGCTCGAAGTAGAGCGGGACGAGGTCGATCGGCAGCCCCTCGAACACCGACGGGACGGTGTGCCCGCCCATGCCGTTGCCCGCGTCCACGACCACCTTCAGCGGCCGGATCCCGGACAGGTCGACCAGCGTCTTCAGATGGTCGGCGTACCCCTTGAGCAGGTCGCGCTCCGAGACGGTGCCCTTGGGCCCGTCGTACGCGGGGACGCCCTTCTCGACCATGTCGCGGATCTCGGTCAGGCCCGTGTCGCGGCCGACCGGCTTGGCGCCCGCCCGGCACAGCTTGATCCCGTTGTACTTGGCGGGATTGTGGCTCGCGGTGAACATCGCGCCGGGCATGTCGAGCGCGCCGCTGGCGTAGTACAGCATGTCGGTCGAGCCCAGCCCGGCCTCGACGACGTCCGCGCCTTGGCTCGTCGCGCCGCGCGCGAACGCCGCCGCCAGCGGCACCGACGACTCGCGCATGTCGTGGGCGGTCACCACGGCCGAGGCCCCGGTCACCCGCACGAAGGCGGCGCCGGCCGCCTCCGCGGTCGCGGCGTCGAGCTCGTCCGGGACCACGCCCCGGATGTCGTACGCCTTGAAGATCTTGGCGAGGTCGCCCACTCCTGCTCCCTGGTAGGTCTCATCGGTGCCGGGCACGGCGTTCTCACCACGACGCCATGTGGGGAACGAGCCTATCGAAGGGAGCCGGGCGCGGCCGCCCTACCACCCGGACCGGGTCACTCCTGGCCGGGCTGCGTCCCGGCGGGCTCGGAGCGCAGCACCCGCAGGTGCCCGCGGCGGCCGACCTCGGTGCCCTGCCCCACCGGCTCCTGGCCGGTGCCGGGCGCGGGCCTGGCCGCCTCCCGCACCGCGTCCGCGAGGGCCTCCAGGTCGTCGGCGCTCGGCTCGGGGTCCTCCTCCACCGGAAGCCGGACCAGTTCCCATCCCATCGGAGCGGTGAGCCGCTCCGAATGCTCCGCGCACAGGTCGTAGCAGTGCGGCTCGGCGTACGTGGCGAGCGGCCCCAGGACCGCGGTCGAGTCGCGGTAGACGTACGTGAGCGTGAAGACTGCCGGCGCCTTGCAGGCGGTGCGGGAGCAGATGCGGACGGGGCTCACGATGGCCGACCGTACCTCCCAGCCGCCGACTCCGCCACCACCCGCGCAGACGTGTCGCCGTTACCGCCCTAATTCCCGCGCAACAATCACATACCGTGCCCGCCCGGATGCGGTCCGGCCTGCCGCTCGGGCGGGGCGCGAGGGGCGGTCGAGGGGTAGTGTGGGAGACGTGCGATCCCGTGTGGCAGGCGTGCGCCGCCGCGACCGGCACGGTCGCGGCCTCCGCGGCCCTCTGACGCCCCCGCAGGCCCCGTTCTCCCGTACCCGCGCGGAGCGCTTCGACGACCTCGTCGCCGACGAGGTACGCCGGCTCGGCCGCCGCTGGGAGCGGGAACTGGCCCGCGTCGAGTTCGCCGTCGAGGACGTCCCCGCCGTCGAGCCCTGGTCGGACGGGCCCGTACCGCTGGGCCAGACCGTCCCCGCCGAGGACGGGGCGCCCGTCCGCATCGTCGTCTACCGCCGCCCCATCGAGGCCCGGGCCACCGGCGACCGCGAGACCGCCCGCCTCATCCGCGACCTGCTGGTCGAGGAGGTGGCCGACCTCCTCGGCCTCTCCCCCGAGTCCGTGGACCCCAGCTACGACGAGTGATCGTGGAGGGGCGACCCTCCCCACCACCCGCCGTCCCCCGCACCCACTGCTGGGGACTCCGTCCCCTCGGCCCCCTGAAGGCGGCGGGGGCGGGGCTAGTACAGGACGCCTTGGGTGTCTCCTACCGGCGGCAGGTGGACCGTGGTCACGGCCGGGGGGACGGGCAGGGTCGTGAATAGGGCCTTGTCGTCCTTGCCCGTGGACTGGACGCGTACGGCGTGGACGGGGCCCGAGCCGGGGCGCGGGGCGATCAGGAGGCCCTGGTTGGCGCCGGACGGGGCGGGGAGCCTGACGTCCACGGTCCGCTCCGACGGGATCCGCACGTCCTTCGGGGCCCCGGGGCCCTGGGCGGTCATCGGGGTGATGCGCACGTCGGCGGGGCCGTGGGGGGCGGTCAGGGTGACCGTGGTGTCGAAGCGGTTGTCGGAGACGGCGCCGAACCCGCCGGGGGCCAGCGGCGGGGTCGCGGTGCCGTAGGCGACGTCGGCGCCCTTCTGGGCGTCCAGGCCGGCCAGGATCGGGCGGTCGGAGACCAGCCGCACGGCGGCGGGCTTGCCGGACAGGGCGCGGTCGAGGTCGACGGCGGTAACGGTGCCGGCGGGGGCGTCCAAGGTGTCCTGGCCTTCGGGGGCGAACGCGCCGTCGGGGCCGATCACCTGGACCTTGATGCCGGCGTTCTCCTCCCCGGGTACGGCGACCAGGAGGCGGCGCCTGCCCTCGCCCGCCGGGACGCCGGGAACGATCAGCGAGGTCGCGGGGGACGGCGAGAGCGGCACCCAGTCGATGCCCTTGCCGCCGGCGATCCGGACGCGGACGGACGCGGCGACGCGGCCGGCGGTGGCGCGGACGCGGAGGGCCAGGTCGCTCGCCGTCCTGACCGTGTCGCCCAGCCCTTCGGCGGACTTCCCGATCTCGATGACCTTGGTGCCGTACGGGGGGACGGGGATGCCCCGGCCGTCGGTGGTGTCGAGCGGGCCGTCGCCGGACAGGGCGGTGAGGTCGACCGCGGCGGGCTGCCGGTCCACGTTGGCCAGGTGCAGCTGGACGCTCTCGGCGGCGACCGGGCCGGGGCCGACGAACCACTGGTCGGTGCCGGGACGGGCGCAGCGGACGCCCGCGAGCCCGCGGTCCTCGCCGCCGGGCCAGTGGGTGGTCTGCCCGGCCTCCAGGCCCGCGGCGAGGGCGCCCTGGGCCCGCACGGTGTACGAGTCGTCGCCCGGCTCCGGCAGGTCCTTGAGCAGGCCGCCGCCGAACGACGCGAGCGAGCCGGCGGGCGCGCCGCCACGGGTCGGGTAGAGGTCGGCGCGGCCGGGCTGCTTCCCCTTGGCCTCCAGGAGGTCCTGAGAGGCGCTCTGGACGGTCAGCCGGGCGCCTTCCTTGCCGGGGCACACGGCGACGGCGGACGTGACGGGAGCGTCCCGTCCGGGGCCGGTGGCGTCGGCGGCGGGGCGGGAGAGGGCCGCGGCGCCGTACAGGGCGGCCACGGCCAGCAGGACGAGCGCCGCGGTGGCGTAGCGCATGCCGAGCAGGCGGACGATCTTCTCCGGGTTCACACGCGCTCCCCGGCCGGCGCGGGCTCCCCGTCGGGCGCCTCTTCGGGCTCGGGCCGGATGCGGGCGCGCAGGGCGCCGGTGCGGCGCTCGGCCCCGGCGGCGGCGCGGCGGGCCAGGGAGCGGGCGCGGCGGCCCCGGCGGGCACCGTGAGCGCCGCGGCGGCCGCCCTTGGTGAGGTCGACGGCCTCGGGGCGGGCGCCCGGCAGCGCCAGGACGGCCACGGCCAGGACCGCGACGCCCTGGACGCCGACCCAGACGTGCCGCGTCCACATGCTGCGGGTCAGCTCGAACCGGCCGCCGCCCGCCGGGATCTCGTACGCCTGCGCCCAGCCGTCCAGGGTCCGCGACTCCACGTCGCGGCCGTCCAGAGAGGCACGCCAGCCGCCGTCGGCGGACTCGGCGAGCAGCAGGGTGCGGGCGTTGCGGCTCGCGGGGATCCGCACGTGGGCGCCGATCTCGCCCGCTTCGAGGGGGGTGGCGGTGCCGCCGTCCAGCAGCATCAGCCGGCCGGCGGGGTCGGGCAGCCGCCACACGCCGAACGCGTCGGTCCGGCTGAGGCGCGACAGCTGCGGCGCCGCGTCCAGCACGGGGGTCAGCGCGTCGCGGGACGGCCGCGGGACCAGGACGTACTGGACGCCCATCCGGGTCAGCGCCCGCCCGTCGGCGGCCCGGCCGCCGGCCAGCCCGGCGACCAGGTCGTCCATCCGGCGGGTGGCGTCCTCACCGGCGGGGGTCTCGGCCTCGCCCAGCATCGGCTCGCGGCCGCGCAGCACGGTGTACGCGACGCGGCCGCCCGGCTCGCGGCTCAGGACGAGCGTGCGCGGCCCGGCGGGGCCGGACACGAACGACGGGACGGCGTCGGGGTCGGTGCGCCCGAGCGGGCCGCCGGCGCCGCCGGCGATCCAGCCGGCGGCGGCGAGGACGGGCGCGGTCAGCGCGGCCAGCACGATCACCGCGCCGCCGATCCGGTACGTGAGGTGCTTGCCGGCGAGCACGTCCACGGCCCGCTGCACGGCGGCCGTCGCGGCCAGCAGCACCCCGGCGCCCGCGAACAGCAGCGCGACGCCCGGCCACGCGGGGGCCGTGTCGCCGCCCTTGGTCACGGTGGCCATGCTCATCACGATCGCGGTCAGCAGCCCGGCGACGGCCAGCAGCCAGCCGGTCAGCACGACCGTGCGGCGGCTGCGCAGCGGCAGCGCGCAGACCGCGACGAGCAGCAGCCCGTAGAGGGTCCAGCGGGCCGGGGTGCCGGGGCCGCCGGGGTCGAGTTCGAGGAGGCCGCGGGCGGTGGCCAGCGGGGTGGCGGGCCCGTGCAGGCCCGCCTCCAGGAAGAACCGGGACGGGTGCAGCAGCAGTCCCAGAGTCCACGGCAGGAGCAGCAGCGGCGGCACGCCGAGGGCGATCACGAGGTTGCGGCGGCCGCGCCCGGCGACGAGCGCGGCGAGCCGGCCGGGGCGGGCGCCCGTGCCGCCGAACAGCGCCCACAGCAGGACGCCCGCGAGCAGCGCCAGCAGCCAGGTCAGCGGGACGAACGCCATCGCGACCGTGAGCAGCAGCGCGACCGCCCACGCGGCCCGCCCGGCGCGGCGCGGATCGGCCGGGCCCGCCGAGCGCGGCAGCCCGAACATCCGGATCGCCTGCACGGCGATCAGCGGCAGCAGCACGATCACCACGGCGGTGCCGAGCCGGCCGCCCGCGATCGCGCCGGTGCCCACCGGCAGCAGCGCGTACACGGCCGCGAACCACACCCGTACCGCCCAGATCGGGATCCGGGGGCCGGTCGCGCGGGCCCGGCGGCCGGTCCGCCGCTTCTCCCTGATCAGCAGCCGGGACGCGTGGTACGCCGACAGCCCCGCCAGCGGCACGCTGCCCAGCAGCAGGAGCGACACCGCCAGCCACGGCTTGCCGAGCAGGACCGTGGACAGCAGCGCGAGCGCGCCGACGTACGGCGGGCTGCCCGCGTCCGAGCCGAGCCCGGTGCCGTGCCAGCCCGCGGCGTACTGGGCCCACAGGTCGCTCGCGCCGCCCCAGGCGGGGACGAGCGCGCCGCCGCCGAGCCGCCCGGCGGCGGTGATCAGCGAGCGCTCGGCGGCCAGCGCGACGGCGGTCAGGCCGAGCCCGACCATGACGCCGGGCCGCGCCAGCAGCCGCCGCAGCGTCCCCGGGCCCTGGTCGCGCTCGGGCTCGTCGTCGGCGTCGTGCCGCCGGCCGCCGCGCGCCGCGAAGTACGCCGCGGCGGCGTCGACGATGCGGCGCAGCGCCACCCGCCGCGGCTGGAACCGCCGGATGCTCCGGTGGACGCGCTTGCGCCCGTCCGCCCGGGCGGCGCGGGCCCGCCGCAGCCGGCCGGGGGCGCGCAGCACGTCGCCGAGCGCGGCCAGCTCGTCGCGGGCCGCGTCCTGCCGCTTCACGACCAGCAGGAACAGGGCGCGGGTGAGGGTCGTCCACACGTTCCGCGGCAGGGCCCGCAGCATCGCGGGCAGCGGCTGGTTGGCCAGCAGCGTGTAGAGGCCGTTGCGGCGGTCGCGGCGGCGCCGCGACTCGGCGGTCATGCCGATCTCGCGGACGCCGCGCCAGGACGCCTCGGCGTGGTAGAGCACGGCGTCGCTGACCACGACCACCCGGTGCCCGGCGGCGTGCGCCCGCCAGCAGAAGTCGGCGTCCTCGCGGAACAGGCCGAACTCGACGTCGAACCCGCCCAGCGCGTCCCACACGTCCCGGCGGACGAGCATGCCGGCGCTGGCCACCGCCATCACGTCGCGCAGGCTGTCGTGCTGGCCCTGGTCGAACTCGCGGCGGTCGACGCCGGTCTCGCGGCGGGCGGCACCGTCCATGGCGACGCCGACCTCGCGCAGCACGCGGCGGTCGTCCCAGTCGCGCAGCTTGCCGCCCAGCACGGCGGCGTTGGGGTCGCCGTCGGCCGCGGCCAGCAGCCGGGCCAGCGCGTCGGGGGCCGGGGCGGAGTCGTCGTGCAGCAGCCAGACCCATTCGGTCCGGGGCTCGGCCGGGGCGTCCTCCGGGACGGGGACCGGCAGCGACGCGGCGGGATGCCGCAGCGCCTCCGCGATGGCCTCGCCGTAGCCGGTCGTGCGGGGCAGCGTCAGCATGTTGCCGGCGCCGACCACCTCGGCGAGCACGGCGGGACCGCGGTCCCGGCTCCCGGTGTCCGCGGTGACGAGGCGTTGGACGGGCCGGGTCTGGGTCAGCAGCGCCTTCAGCGTCTCGGGGAGCCATCGCGCACCGTCGTGGGCGACGAGGACCGCCGTGACGACATGGCGATCGAGAGTGGGCGACAAGGGTCCGCTCGATCTGTGAGGTCTGAGGGGTCTCGATTGGGGTCGGGACGATAGCAGCCGTGCCGCCCCTCCGGGGCCGGCACGGCTGACACTGTACGCGCGGGCGGGCCGCGCCGCCCCCGGATCCCCCCGGATCCTCTGGGGAGCCGCCCGGCCCGCCCGTACCGTTCCGTCTCTTCCCGCGCTCTCGCTTCCGGGTCCCTCGCTTCTCGCTTCTTCGCCCGCGAGTTCCCCGCGACCGCTCGACGCCGATCAGACGGCCTGGCGCTTCAGCTTGCGGCGCTCCCTTTCGGAAAGACCGCCCCAGATGCCGAAGCGTTCGTCGTGCTGCAGCGCGTACTCCAAGCACTCCGCCCGTACCTCGCATGCCCGGCACACCTTCTTGGCCTCGCGAGTCGAGCCGCCCTTCTCCGGAAAGAAAGCCTCCGGGTCCGTCTGCGCGCACAGTGCGCGCTCCTGCCAGCCCAACTCTTCGCCGTCCGTGCCGTGCGCCAGCGGGATGACTACCTCGCTCACAGCGCACCTCCTAGCCCGTGGAGCCCCCTGGTCAATGCCTTCCCTCAGCTCCATCCCCCGAGAAGGCACAGAACTACACCCACGAAATTACACGCGTGTAGCGCCCGGTCCGTCAAGCGGAACGAGTTTCCGGGGGGACAAAGGGTGTTATTCGAGCTATGGGCACGATCACGTTTGGACGGAGATCAGTTAATCGCCCGGAACATCCGCGCAGGCGTGATCACCGCGCCATCACCGTTCGATCAACGCGCCGTCACTGCGGCGGCGGGGGGCGGTTGTCGCGGTACCAGTCGCCGCCCTCCTCGGGGCGCTGCTCGCCCTGAGGAGCGCCGTGACCCTGGTCACCGCTACTACCCCCGTAGGCGCGGGTCCATTCGCCCACGCCCTCCTCGGCTTCGGGAGCGGGCTGCTGGCCGTACGCCTGCTGCCCGCCCTGGCCGTACTGCTGGCCCTCGCCCGGCTGCCCGAACTGCTGCTGGGGCTGCTGCGCCTGGCCCTGCTGGAAGTCCTGCTGGGGCTGCTGGCCGTACGGCTGCTGCCCGAACTGCTGCGGCTGCTGGGGCTGCTGCTGCCCGAACTGCTGGCCGCCCTCGGCGCCCGGCTGGCCGAACTGCTGCTGGCCGTACCCCGGCTGGGGCTGCTGCGGCTGCTGGCCGAACTGCTGCGGCTGACCGAACTGCTGCTGCGGCTGGGGCTGACCGAACTGCTGCTGGCCCTGCTGGTAGCCGAAGTCGGGGTAACCGCCGGGCTGCATCTGGCCCGGGCCCTGCGGGCGGGCCGGCTGCATGGCCTGGAACACGGCGAACAGGAACCAGCCGGCGATCCCGATCACCGCGATGATCGACGCGCCGTACAGGAACACCGCCAGCTTCGCGCCGCCGCCCGCGATCTGCGACTCCACGAGCAGCGAGGCGAGCCAGCAGACGACCGTGAACAGCCCGATGCCGCCGAGGACGCCCAGCGCCCCCATGACGATCGTGCGGGCCTGCCGGGTCGGCACCGGGCCGAGGGCCACCAGCGCCACCGCGAGCGCCACCAGCGCCACCGTGGCGACCTGAGCGAAGAAGCCGCCGGAGATCTCAAGGTACGCGCGGTACTTGAACCCGGCGCTGTTCTCGCCGCCGCCGAGGAAGAGGTCGATGAGGCCGGCCAACAATTGCACGCCCGCCGCGGCGAGCAATACCCAGGCGGCCGGTTCCCGCAGGCGCTGGACGGCTTCCTTGTTCACGGCGACATCTCTCCAGTGGCAGGCAATGTGATTCCCCCGCAAAGCTTTGCACATCCCGGGCCCCGACGTCTCTTCACCCTCCGGCGCCATAGGCTGAGCCCCATGAGCATGAAGATCGTGGCGCCGGCGGGCGGGATCGGCGGGGCCCGGTTCCTGCGCGGGCTCCAGCGGGCCGCCCCCGAGGCCGAGATCACCGTGATCGGGAACACCGGCGACGACATCTCGCTGTTCGGGCTGCGGGTGTGCCCCGACCTCGACACGGTGATGTACACCCTCGGCGGCGGGATCAACGAGGAGCAGGGCTGGGGCCGGCTGGACGAGTCGTTCACGGTCAAGGAGGAGCTGCTGGCGTACGGCGTCGGGCCGAGCTGGTTCGGGCTGGGCGACCGCGACTTCGCCACCCATATCGTCCGCACCCAGATGCTGGCGGCCGGCTACCCGCTGTCGGCGGTGACCGAGGCGCTGTGCGACCGCTGGTCCCCGGGCGTGCGGCTGATCCCGATGACCGACGACCAGGTCGAGACGCACGTGGTGCTCGACGACCCCGAGCAGGGCCGGCGGGCGGTGCACTTCCAGGAGTGGTGGGTACGGCTGCGCGCGTCGGTCCCGGCCGAGTCGATCACCGCGATCGGCGCCGGCGAGGCCAAGCCCGCCCCCGGCGTGCTGGACGCGATCGCGGCGGCCGACGTGGTGCTGTTCCCGCCGTCCAACCCGGTGGTGAGCATCGGCACGATCCTGTCCGTGCCGGGCATCCGGGAGGCGATCGAGGCGAAGACCGTGGTGGGGATCTCCCCGATCATCGGGGACGCGCCCGTGCGCGGCATGGCCGACGCGTGCCTGACCGCGATCGGGGTGGAGACGTCCGCCGCCGCGGTCGCCGCGCACTACGGCGCCGGGCTGCTGGACGGCTGGCTGGTGGACGAGGCGGACGCGGGCACCGAGGTGCCGGGGATCGAGGTGCGGTCCCGGCCGCTGCTGATGAGCGACCCGGACGCCACCGCCGCCATCGCCGCCGCCGCCCTCGACCTGGCCAAGGAGTTCTGAGTGAGCCGGAGGGCCGCGGCGCGGGCTGGACTGACGAGCGAGGAACGAGCGAGGAGGGAAGCCCGTGCCTGAAGGCGGCCCGGAGGCGAACGGGAGACAGGGAGCTTTCTTGAGCACGATCGAGATCTTCGGGATCACCGGGCTGCCCGAGATCGCCGAGGGCGACGACATCGCCGCGCTGCTGCCCGCGGACGCGCTGCGGGACGGCGACGTCCTGGTGGTCACGTCCAAGATCGTCAGCAAGGCGGAGGGGCGGATCCTGGTCGCCGGCGACCGGGAGAAGGCGATCGACTCCGAGACCGTGCGGGTCGTGGCCCGGCGGGCGCACGCGCGCGGCGAGACGCGGATCGTCGAGACCCGGCAGGGCCTGGTGCTGGCCGCGGCGGGCGTGGACGCGTCCAACACCGAGCCCGGCACCGTGCTGCTGCTGCCGGAGGACCCGGACGCCTCGGCCCGCCGCATCCGCGCCGGGCTGCGCGAGCGGGCCGGGCTGGACGTCGCGGTGATCGTGTCCGACACGCTCGGCCGGCCGTGGCGCAACGGGCTGACCGACGCGGCGATCGGCGTCGCCGGGCTGGCCCCGCTGGACGATCTGCGCGGCCGCGAGGACGCGTACGGCAACCGGCTCGACGCGACCATCACCGCCGTCGCCGACGAGATCGCCTCGGCGGGCGAGCTGGTCAAGGGCAAGCTGGCCGGGGTCCCGGTCGCGGTGGTGCGCGGGCTGTCGTCGCTGGTCACGGCCGACGACGGGCCGGGGGCGCGGCAGCTGGTCCGGCCGCCGGACGAGGACATGTTCCGGTACGGCTCGGCCGATGTCCTGCACGCGCGCCGGACGATCCGCGAGTTCACGGCGGAGCCGGTCGACCCGGCGGCGGTGCGGCGCGCCGTGGCCGCCGCGATCACCGCGCCGGCGCCGCACCACACGACGCCGTGGCGGTTCGTGCTGCTGGAGTCGGCGGAGTCGCGGACCCGGCTGCTGGACGCGATGCGCGACGCGTGGGAGGCCGACCTGCGCCGGGACGGCTTCACCGAGGAGTCGATCACGAAGCGGCTGCGCCGCGGCGACGTGCTGCGCCGCGCCCCGTACCTGGCCGTCCCGTGCCTGGTCATGGAGGGCTCGCACGACTACCCGGACGAGCGGCGGGCCGCGGCGGAGCGCGAGATGTTCGTCGTCGCGACCGGCGCCGGCGTGGAGAACCTGCTGGTCGCGCTGGCGGTCGAGGGGCTCGGCTCGTGCTGGGTGTCGAGCACGATGTTCTGCCGCGACGTCGTCCGCGAGGTCCTGGACCTTCCGGACGAGTGGGATCCGATGGGCGCCGTGGGAATCGGGCACGCGGCGGCGCCGCCGCGGCAGCGGCCGCCCCGTTCCCCGGACGCGTTCATCGAGGTCCGCTGAAATTGCGGCGCCGCTGAAATTGCGGTGAGGACCGGGCGGCGCCATTCGGTGCCGCCCGGTCCCCGTTCACGGCAATGGTCAGGTGCCGACGAGCGGAAGGCTCAGCCCGGCCTTTCCGAAGTGGCCGACGCCGTCGGTGCGGCGGGCCGCCTCGATCCGTTCCGCCGGGACCTCGCCGTAGGTGGTGGTGCGCTGCCGGGCGGGCCGGCCGGCCGCCGCGGCGATCTCCTCAAGCGAGCTGATGGTCTTGAACGAGCCGTTCTCCGACCCCGCCATCCGGCTGATCGTCTCCTCCATCAGCGTGCCGCCCAGGTCGTTCACGCCGCCCTGGAGCACGCGGGTGCACAGCTCGTCGCCGAGCTTGACCCAGGAGGTCTGGATGTTGGAGATCGCGCCGTGCAGCAGGATCCGGGCGAGGGCGTGAACGGCCACGTTCTCGCGGGCGGTGGGCCCGGGGCGGGCCAGCCCGGCCAGGTAGATCGGCGAGTTGTGGTGCACGAACGGCAGCAGCACGAACTCGCTGAACCCGCCGGTCCGCTCCTGGAGCGAGCGCAGCAGCTTGATGTGCGCGACCCAGTGCTCGGGCTTGTCGACGTGCCCGTACATCATCGTGGACGTCGTCGGGAGGCCGACCTCGTGCGCGGTGGTGACGACCTCGATCCACTGGTCGGTGGGCAGCTTGCCCTTGGTCAGCACCCAGCGGACGTCGTCGTCGAGGATCTCGGCGGCGGTGCCGGGGAGCGAGTCGACGCCCGCCTCCTTGGCGCCCTGGAGCCACTCCCGGATCGACAGGTCGGTGCGGCTGGCGCCGTTGACGACCTCCATCGGGCTGTAGGAGTGCAGGTGGATGTCCGGGGCGCGCTTCTTGACCTCGCGGGCGAGGTCGAAGTAGGCGGTGCCGGGCAGGTCGGGGTGGATGCCGCCCTGCATGCAGATCTCGGTGGCGCCGGCCGCCCACGCCTCGTCCACCCGGTCGCCGACCTGGCTCAGGGAGAGCGTGTACGCGTCGGCGTCGGTGCGGCGCTGCGCGAACGCGCAGAAGCGGCAGCCGGTGTAGCAGACGTTGGTGAAGTTGATGTTGCGGGTGACGACGTAGGTGACCTCGTCCCCGACGGCCTCCCTGCGCAGGTCGTCGGCGATCTTCGCGAGCGCGTCCAGCTCGGGACCGTCGGCGTGCAGCAGGGCGAGCGCCTCGTCGTCCGACAGGCCGGCCGGGTTCCGCTCGGCGCTCGCGAGCGCCGCCTTGACGTCGGCGTCGAACCGCTTGGGGGCGGACATCCGGTCGCGCAGGGCGTCCCAGTCGCCGTAGACGGAGTCGAAGTCCTCGCGCCGGTCGCTCGTCCGGCCGCTGGTGTCGATCTCGACGTGCAGGTCCGTGCGGCCCGTGCCGCCGAACTCCGCGAACCCGCCGTCCGGCTCCTGCCACGGCCGCCCCTCCAGGACGGCGTCCTCGCGGGCGAGGCCGGTCTTCGGGTCGGCCAGCGCCGCGACGTGCCCCGTCAGGCGCGGGTCCAGCCAGGGCTCGCCGCGCTTGATGTACTCGGGGTAGATCGTCAGCCGCTCGCGCAGCGTGAATCCCTGCTCGGCGGTCCTGGCGGCCAGCTCGTCGATCTGCGGCCACGGCCGCTCGGGGTTGACGTGGTCGGGCGTCAGCGGCGACACCCCGCCCCAGTCGTCGATCCCGGCGCGCAGCATCAGGGCGTACTGGTCCGCGACGAGGTTCGGCGGCGCCTGGACGCGCGCCTTCGGCCCCAGCACGAGCCGGGTGACCGCGATCGTCGCGGCCAGCTCCTCCAGCTCGGCGTCCGGGGTGTCGCGCATCTTGGTGTCGGGCTTGGCGCGGAAGTTCTGGACGATGACCTCCTGCACCGCCCCGTACTCCCGCATCGTCCTCCGCAGCGCGAAGATCGCGTCGGCGCGCTCCTCGGCCGTCTCGCCGATGCCGATCAGGATGCCGGTGGTGAACGGGACGTTCGTGCGGCCCGCGTCCTCCAGCACCCGCAGCCGCACGGCCGGGTCCTTGTCCGGGGAGCCGAAGTGCGGCCCGCCCCGCTCGCTGAACAGCCGGGTCGCCGTCGTCTCCAGCATCATGCCCATGGACGGGGCGACCGGCTTGAGCCGCTGGAAGTCGCGCCAGCCCAGCACGCCCGGGTTGAGGTGCGGGAGCAGGCCCGTCTCCTCCAGCACCCGGACGGCCATCGCCCGCACGTACGAGAGCGTGTCGTCGTACCCGTGCGCGTCCAGCCACTCCCGGGCCTGCTTCCAGCGGTCCTCGGGCCGGTCGCCGAGGGTGAACAGCGCCTCCTTGCAGCCCATCGCGGCGCCCTGCCGCGCGATCTCCAGGACCTCGTCCGGGCTGAGGAAGGGGGATTCCAGCTTGTGCGGGACGGTCGCGAACGTGCAGTACCCGCAGCGGTCGCGGCACAGCCGGGTGAGGGGGATGAAGACCTTGCGGCTGTAGGTGATGACGCCGGGCCGCCCGGCGGCCTCCAGGCCGGCGTCCCGGGTGCGCGCCGCGTAGGTCAGCAGGTCGTCGAGCTGCGCGCCGCGCGCGTGCAGCAGGGTGGTGGCCTCGGCCGGATCGAGCGTCTTGCCATCGCGTGCCCGGGCGAGCGCCCGCCGGACCGCGTTCGGGCTCGGCACGCTGCTGTTCATGGCATCCATGACATCGAACTCTATGCCAAGCGTCATAGAATGAAGAGAGGCGGGTCCGGCCGGAATCGTCAGGGAGAGCGCGGGCTCGCACCGGTTTATTCCCCCTTCACGGCGCCGCGAACGAGACTGGTCCGGCGGGCGGCCAGCTCGTCGGCGGACGCGCGCAGGGCGTCCAGCACCGCCCGCACCGAGGGGCGCACGTCGGCGCCCACCCGCGTCCACATCACCATGCGGCGGCTGACCCGGGCCTCGGCGATGTCGCGCACCGCGACGCCCTCCTCCAGCTCGGCCAGCGCCAGGTCCGGGACGAGGCAGGCCGCGCCGCCCTGGGCGACCATCGCGAACAGCACCATGAAGTCGTTGGACCGGAACCGGACCCGGGGCCGGAAGCCGCCCAGCTCGACGCAGGTGCGCTCCAGCAGGTCGGCGTGGTTCGTGCCGACGTGGCCGGACACCCACGTGTGGCCGGCCAGGCCCGCGATCCGGACCGGGCCGTCGCCCTCCACCCGCGCCTCCGGCAGCGCCAGCCGCATCCGCTCGGTGATCAGCACCTCGGCGGCCAGCTCGGGCCGGCGCGGGCGGGGCAGGTGCGAGTACTCGTCGGTCAGCACGACGTCGATCTCGCGCAGCACCAGCGCCTGGAGGACGCGGTGGAACTCCTCGTCCAGGACGTCCACGACCAGGTCCGGGTACGCGGCGGCGAGCCGCGGCAGCGCGGGCGCGAGAACGTGCAGCAGCGCGGTCTGGAAGCCGACGACGCGGACGGTGCCGGCGACCCGCCCGCTGGCGGCCAGCGCCTCCTCCTCGGCGCGCTGCGCCGCCGCGAGCAGCGCCTCGGCGTGCCCGGCCAGCACCTCGCCCGCCTCGGTGAGCCGCAGCCGCCGGCCGACCCGCTCGACCAGCTCGCAGCCCACGTCCTTCTGCAGCTGGGCGAGCTGCTGGGAGATCGCGGACGGGGTGTAGCCGAGCGCGTCGGCGACCGCGCCGACGGTGCCGCGCAGCTTCAGCTCGCGCAGCATGCGTAGCCGTCCCAGATCCAGCATTGTGAAGCGATTCTTACACGAACCCTGCAGAAAGTATCGCTGGACCTGAAACATTCGCCGCGCGACACTGGATGTGCAACCGCGGAAACGCGCCCCTGGCCAGGGCTCATCCCTACGGAACGAAGGAACGCACCATGTGGGTCATGCTCGCTCTCCTCGCCGCCCTGGCCGTGCTGGGTCCGCTGTTCGGCGCCGACTCCCGCGACGGCCTCGACTGGACGCCCGGCAACTTCTGGCTGCGCCGCCGCGCGGGGCGCCCCTCTTTCAGAAGCGGCGGTAGTCGCGCACCGCGAGGCGGGGGCCGCGTCGCGGCGGACCGGCGCCGCTCGATTCCAGCAGCCGGGTGACGCGGTGCCGGTGCCCGGCGTACGGCGCCAGCAGCTCCAGCATCCCGGCGTCGTCCACCTTGCGCCCGGTCAGGGCCCAGCCCACGATCCCGGGCAGGTGGTAGTCGCCGACGGAGACGGCGTCGGCGTCCCCCGCGGCGCGCTGCCGGATCTCGGCGGCCGTCCACACCCCGATCCCCGGCAGCGACCGCAGCCGGGGATCGGCGGGATCCTCCTCCAGCCGGGCCGCGACCCGCGCGGCCCCGATGATCGTCCGGGCCCGTACCGCCTCGGCGCCGGACCGGTGCCATTCCCACGAGGGGATCCGGATCCAGACCTCGGGCGGCGGCGGCACCCGCAGCGCCGGGTTCCCGGGCGCAGGCCGGCCGAACCGCCGCAGCAGGTAGCCCCACGCCCGCCACGCCTCGGCGGTGAGGACCTTCTGCTCCAGCACCGCCGGCACCAGCGCCTCGAAGACGCGGCCCGTACGCCCGATCCGCAGCCCCGGATGGCGCCGCAGCGCGTCCCGCACGGCCGGATGCCGGGCCTCGAACTCCTCGGGGACGTCCCCCGCCCTCAGCAGCCCGGGCACCCCGTCGAGCAGCCACTCCGCGCCCGGCCCCCAGGCAGCGGCGTCGACGGCGTCCCCCCGCCTCCGTAGCCGCAGCGTCCCCGGTCCCTCCGGCGTGAACGAGGCGCGCCAGACCGACCCGTCCCGCTCGACCCGGAACGCCGGATCGTGCGGCCCCCGCCGGTGCGGCCGCAGAGTCAGCAGGAGATCGACCGCGAACGGCGCCCGCCACACCCGCACCAGAGCCCCGTCCATAACGGACGCGAGAGTACCCGCCGCCGGCCACCGCGCGAGCGCTCCAGAACGTTGACTCGTGGCGTGTCTCGCCTCTGGAGCGCCCCGACCAGGAGGACACGCCACGAGTCAACGCGGCTGCCGGGGCCGTGAGGGGGCTATGCGTCGGTTGAGAAGCGCAGGGCGGTGGCCGGTAGCTCCACGCCCGGCCAGACTCGGAGGCCGCCGCGCAGCTCGTTGCCCGGGCCGACGACCGCGCCGTCGCCGAGGACGACGCCGTCCAGCACCGCGCCCGGCCCCACCCGCGCGTGCCGGCCGACCACCGAGTCGCGGACGGTCGCGCCCTCCTCCACGTGCGCCTCGTCCAGCAGCACGCTGCCCAGCACCGTCGCGCCCGCCTCCACGGACGCGCCGCGCCCGACCGTCGTGCCGTCGCGGACGACCGCGCCCGGCGACACGCGCGCGCCGTCCAGCTCCAGCCGCTCCCCCGGCTCGCCCGGTATCGCGGACGACGCCAGCCGCCCCTCCACCAGGTCGCGGGAGCCCTGGACGAACGCCTCCGGCGTCCCGACGTCGAGCCAGTAGCCCGGCTCCACGTACCCCATGACGACCGCCCCGGAGGCGATCATCTCGGGGAACGTCTCGCGCTCGACCGACACCACCTCCTCGGCCGGGATCGCGTCGATCGCCGAGCGGCGGAACACGTAGCAGCCCGCGTTGATCTGGTCGGTCACCGGATGCGGCGTCTTCTCCAGGAACGCGGTGACCCGCCCGTCCGCGTCGGTCGGCACGCACCCGAACCGGGACGGGTCGTCGACCGGCGTCAGGTGCAGCGTCGCCGCCGCGCCCGCCTTCTCGTGCGCCGCCACCTGGGCCTGGACGTCGTGGCCGGACAGGATGTCGCCGTTCAGGATCAGCACCGGGTCGTCGGGGCCGCAGGTCAGGCCGCGCGCGGCGTTGCGGATCGCGCCGCCGGTGCCGAGCGGCTCGTCCTCGGTCAGGTAGACCAGGTCGACGCCGTGCGCCCGGGTGCCGAACGCGGCCTCGAACATCTCCGCGCGGTACGACGTCGCGAACACGATGCGGTCGACGCCGGCCGCCCGCGCCCGCGCCAGCTGGTGGGCCAGGAAGGGCACTCCCGCCGTGGGAAGCAGCGGTTTGGGGGTGGAAATGGTCAGCGGGCGCAGGCGGGTCCCCTGCCCTCCGACCAACAGGATCGCTTCCAAGAGGCTCCTTCCCCGGACGGCCGGGCCGGTCCCGGCTCCCACGGCCAGAAAAACGTCCGGCCGAGCCTACTTGTCCCCTCAGCCGGCCGGATACTGCGCCACTGCCTGCTCGTACGACGCCAGGTGCGCCTCCGCGGAGGCCGTCCAGCTGAACCCCTGGGACCGGGCGTACGCGGCGTCGGCGAGGGTCCGGCGGCGGTCGGGGTCGTCCATCAGCCGCTCCAGCGCGGCGCCGATGGCCGCCGCGTCCGGCTCGGTGTAGGCGACCGCCTCGCCGCCCACCTCGGGCAGCGGGCCGCGCCGGGTCGTCAGCACCGGGGCGCCGCACGACATCGCCTCCAGCACCGGCAGGCCGAAGCCCTCGCCGGTGCTGGGCAGCGCCACCGCCAGCGCGCCGCCGAAGAAGCCCGGCAGCGACGTCCAGGCCAGGTAGCCGGGCCGCACCACGCGCAGCCCCAGCGGCACGGTCGCCAGCGCCGCGTCCACCTCGTCGTCCCAGCCGCCGCTGCCCGCCAGCACCAGCGCGGGCGGGTCGGGGCGGTCCTCACAGGCGCGCACCCAGCCGCGGATGAGGTTGGGCACGTTCTTGCGCGGCTCCAGGGCGCCCAGGTACGCGATGTACGGCCGCCCGTGCAGCCCCAGCCGGTCGGAGACCCGCTTGGTCTCCTCCTCCGACGGCCGGTGGAACGCCTCGTGGTCGACGCCGTGGTACGCCACGTCGATGTGGCCGGGATCGGCGTCCAGCACCCGGACCAGCTCGTCGCGGGTCGCGCGGGACGGCACGATCAGCCGGGTGGCGCGGCGCGCGGCGGTCCGGGTCGCCGACTTGACGAACGTCGTCCGGACCGGGTCGTGCACCTCGGGCTCGGCGAAGAGCGTCACGTCGTGGATCGTCACCACCGTCGGCCGGTTCGCCTGGATCGGGATCATGTAGGTCGGCAGGTGGATCACGTCCGCGCCGACCTGCCGGGCCACGTACGGCAGCCCCGACTGCTCCCAGGAGAGCCGGGACGCGCGGTGCGCCAGGGCCGCCGGGCCCTTCACGATCCGGGCGCGCGGCGCGAGCTCGCCGTACCGTTCCTCGTCCGCGCGCTGGCAGGCCACCGCCAGGTCCGCGCCCAGCTCGTGCAGGGCGCGGAGCAGCCCGTCGACGTACCGGCCCAGCGCCCCGCGGTCGGCGGGTACGGCGGTCGCGTCGAGCAGAATCCGAGGCGCCAAAGGGTCCACCCCTATCCCCGCGAAGATCGGCAAGCCCATCGGAAGGCCGGAGTGAGGGGGATCACCCCGCCGCTCACCGAGCCTACGCCGAATAGGGCCGCCGGGAAGGAACGCGAAGAATTCGGCCGTGTCGCCGCGGGATCGCGGTCAGCCGCGCTTGCGGGCGCGGATCAGCACGATGCTGCCGCGCTCGTTCGGCGCCCGCCGGTCGGTCATCGCGACGATCGGGGTCAGCGGCGCCGCCGCGTTGAAGCCGACCTTGCCGCCGTACGTCGACAGCGACAGGTAGAGCCGCTCGGCCGCCGCCGTGCGGAACTGGTACGAGTACCGCACCAGGTCCAGGCCGCGGTCGTCCATCAGCTCGCGCAGGCTGCCGTGCGTGTACGTGTGCTGCACGTGGTACTTCGACCTGTGCGCGTCGCGGAGCTTGGGCCAGGCGTCGGCGCGGCTCAGCACGTCGGCGGACATGAAGATCTCACCGCCGGGCTTGAGGACCCGCGCCATCTCGTCCAGCGACTTCCCGCCGTCGTCGAAGTGCTCGATCGCGCAGACCGACAGGACCGCGTCGAACGAGCCGTCCGCGAACGGCAGCCGCAGCGCGTCGCACTCGATCAGCGCGGGCGCGTTCGCGAGCGTCCGGCCGTACACCATCTTCTTGCGCATCAGGTCGATCGAGACGGCCTCGGCGCCGCGCTTGCGCGCCTGCCCGGCCCAGTAGCCGTCGCCGCCGGCGACGTCGAGGACCCGCTTGCCGCGCAGGTCGCTCCCCATCCAGCCGAGCAGCGTCCCCGCCTCGCGGTACCGGCACACGTGCACCTGGTGCCCCATGAAGGCGACCACATCCGAGAGTTTCATCGCCGACCACTGTAAGCGCAGCCGCTCACGGGGGTGGCCTAATCTGGGGCGCGTGAAGTCGAAGGCCGTCCTGATGCGCGTGCTGCGGATCCTCCTGGTGCTGCTCGCGCTGGGCTTCTGCGCCTACAGCCTGGTCTCCCAGTGGGACGACACCGTGCGGGCCTTCGGCCAGATGTCCTGGATCACACTGGCGGGGGCCTTCGTCACCGGGGTCGCCGGGCTGTTCGTGTGGATGCTCGGCTGGCGCGCGTACCTGGCGGGACTGGGCTCGCCGCTGCCGGTCCGGGCGACGTTCCGGATCTCCAACATCTCGCAGCTCGGCAAGTACGTGCCGGGCAAGGTGTGGGCGCTGGTCACGCAGATCGAGATGACCCGCGAGCACGACGTGCCGCGGCTGCGCAGCTTCAGCTCCACGATGCTCGCCGTGGCGACGTCCTGCGCGTGCGGGCTGGCCATGGCGGCGGTGACGCTGCCGCTGACGTCCGAGGCGGCCCGCGACCGGTACTGGTGGCTGTTCCTGCTGGCGCCGGTGATGCTGGCCGCGCTGCACCCGCGGATCGTGACCTGGTGCCTGGACACCGCGCTCAGGCTGGCCCGCCGGCCGCCGCTGGAGCACCCGGTGAGCCTGGGCACCACGCTGGTGGCCGCGGCCTGGACGATCCTCGGCTGGGCGCTGTTCGGCGCGCACACCTGGCTGCTGTGCGCGGCCGTGGGCGGCGAGGGCGCGGGGCTGCCGTTCCAGGCGGCGGGCGCGTACGCGCTGGCGTTCGTGTTCGGCCTGCTGGTCTTCATCGCGCCGGGCGGGATCGGCGCCCGCGAGGCCGCCCTGGTCATGGTGCTGGGGCCGGTGCTGCCGGCGGGCGCGCCGATCGTGGTGGCGATCGCGTCCCGGGTCATCCTGACGCTGGCCGACCTCGCCGGCGCCGGCGTCGCGTTCCTGATGGGACGGGGCAAGGTGGCGCCGGACGGCCCGGTTCAGGACGAGCCGGAGAAGTTCACCAAGACTTCGACGTAGGCGTCCCAGAGCGGGGCGTGGTCGACCGGCCGGACGCCGGCGCGCAGCCGCTCCGGCTCCCCCTCGGCGTAGAAGCGCTTGAGCGCGTCCGTGAGGGAGCCCACGTCGTCCGGCTCGCAGACGATGCCGTCCACGCCGTCCCGGATCTGGTCCGCGAACCCGCCCACGCGGGTGGCGATGACGGGGACGCCGTACTCGTACGCCATCCAGACGTTCTGCGAGGCGGTGGCCGTCCGGTACGGCAGCACGAGCGCGTCGGCGGCGCCGAACAGCTCCGGCACGTCCGCCGCGGGAACGTAGCCGGGACGCAGGTCCACGCGGTCGCCGAGGCCGAGCTCGCCGATGAGGGCGCGGGTCCCGTCCACGCCGCCCCAGAACTCCCCCGCCACGGTCAGCGCGACGCCGTCCGGGCCGGCGGCGAGGGCGCGCAGCAGCACGTCCAGGCCCTTGTACGGGCGGATCATCCCGAAGAACAGCAGCCGGTCGCGGCGCCCCGCCGTACCGGTGTCGGCGGCCGGGGCGGTGGGCAGGTGGGCGGGCATCTCGGCCACGCTCACCGGGCGGGACGTGAGCCCGCGCGCCAGCCCGGCCTGCTGCCCGGAGTGGACGAGGACGCCGTCGACCTTGCGCAGCAGCCGCTTCATCAGCGGCACGTCGTACGGCTTGCGCTCGTGCGGCAGCACGTTGTGGCACAGCGCGACGACCTTCGTCCGGCGCCGCAGCCCGGCCAGGATCCCGAGGTACGCCGGGACCTGGACGGGGCTCAGCACGGCCAGCACGACCAGGTCGTACGAGCGCAGGTCGCGGCCGGTGCGCCACCAGCCGTCCGGGCGGCGCCAGTCCAGCCGCCGCCGGGTGCCGGGGAACGGCTCGCCCTCCGGCTCGGAGATCGTCTGCTGCCCGGGGTAGAGGAACGACGGGTACTGGGCGCGCCAGGACTCGATGACCGCGGCGTGCCCCGCCGCGGCCAGCCGGTGCGCCAGCTCGGTCGTGTGGTGCGCGCCGCCGCCCTTGTACGGGAACGCCGGCCCCACGATCGCGATCTTCAAGGGCGCCCCGGTCATGTGTCGCCGCGGGAGCGGACGATCAGGTCGGCGAGCAGCGCCAGCGACGCGATCAGCAGCCCGGTGATGAAGATCATCACGGTGTTGTTGGCGAAGTACCCGAAGTGCACGATCATGTCGAACACGCCCTTGCCGAAGCCGATCAGCAGCAGCCACAGCGCCGGCGGCATCAGCACCTTGAGCGGGTTGAAGTACATCACCATCCGCAGCACCTGCAGGATGTAGCGGTAGGCGTCCTTGGTGAAGTGGAACTTGGACTTGCCCGCCCGCTTGGAGTACGGGACCGGCTCGTACCGGACCGGGTGCTGGTTGGACAGGAACGCGATGGTGATCGTCGTGACGCAGGAGAACCCGGGCGGCAGCAGCCGCAGGTAGGGCAGCGAGACCTCGCGCCGGAACGCCCGCAGCCCGGAGTTCAGGTCGGGGATCTTGGAGTTGGTGAGCCGCTCGGCGAACTTGCGGATCAGCCACTTGGCCGGGACGCGCAGCGCCTTGTGCGAGCCCTCCTCGGTGGTCCGCGCGCCGACGACCTGGTCGACCGACGGGTCGGTGTCCAGGATCTCGACCAGGTCGGGGATCAGCTCGTTCGGGTACGACATGTCGGCGTCGGTCCACACGACGATGTCGCCGCGGGCCTGCTGGCTGCCGATCCGGCGGACGGTCCCCGACCCGCTGTTGTGCTGGAACGCGATCACCCGCATGTGCGGGAAGCGCGGCGCGGCCTCCCGCAGCCTGGCCAGCGTGTCGTCGGTGGACTTGTCGTCCACGGCCAGCAGCTCGTAGCTCTTGCCGCTGTCGTCCATGACCTTGGTGATGCGCTCGACCTCGTCGATGACGTGGTCCTGCTCGTTGTAGCAGGGGAGCACGATCGTCACGTGCACGTGCTCTTCCGCCGGGGCCGGATCCGGGACCGGGTCCGCGGGCGCGTGCACCACGGGCGCCTGGGGCGCTTCGGGCTGCTCGGTGGGCTGGGTACTCACGCCGGGCGAGGATACTCGTCCCGGCTGAACTCTGCGGTCAGGACGGGACGGCCGCGCGCTCCCGGGGCGGCGGGGGCTGCGCCATCCAGACGTCCATGGAGAGGCCCCAGGTGCCGTCGGGAGGCTCGACCAGCGTGCGCTCGTCCTGCCGCGTGCGGACGGCGACGACGTGCTCGGCCCGCGCGTACGGCGCCACCTGCCGCGCCTCCGCGCCCAGGAGCACCGGGCGGCGGCCCGCGGCGTGGATCTTCCCGATGACGCGGCGGACGTCGTCCGGCTTCGCGCCGGCGACCGTGCGGGCCGCGGGAACGCCGCACATGCCGCGGACGACCTGGAGGAACCGGTCCGCGGTGGCGCGCTCGACCACCACCACCGAGGCGTCCGGGCCGATCCGCCCGCACAGCTTCCGGACGGCCGCCACCTCGCCCTGCTCGGTGCGGGAGACCAGGATCCCGCCGGACGACAGCACGACCGGAACCAGCAGGACCAGCACCGCGCCTACCGCCCACCGCCGGGTGGCGCGCGGGCCGTACCCGTTGCGGCGGATCCGGCGGATCGTCCAGGCCGCGCCCCACACCGCGAACAGCAGCAGCCCGGGGATCACCACGGCGATCAGCCGCCGCGACGCCCACGGGTGGTCGGGGGTGATGCCGGGCCGGTACAGCACCAGCACGGTCGTCCAGGCGATCATCGCGAACGGCAGCAGCCACTCGGGCGCGGTCCCCCACACCAGCCGCCGGGCCAGCAGCGCCGCCCCGAACGTCGCCATCAGCAGCGCGGGCACGCCGACGTACCAGACGGCCCAGTAGAGGGAGAGCTCCGAGTACTGGCGGGTGCCGTCGGCGGCCAGCCCGGACAGCTTCTGGACCTGCTCGATGAAGTGGACGTTCACCTCGTCGTCGGACGTCGCGGGCTCCCGCCGCACGGTCTGCACCAGCGGCCGCACCGCGAACGCCAGCACGGCCGCCACGGTCAGCAGCGCGGCGGCCGTGCCCGCCCGGCCGCGCCGCGGCGCCGTCCCGAGCCGGCGCAGCCGGGACCCGGTCGGCTCCCAGCGCAGCGCGGCCGCCATCACGACCGTCGCCGCGACCAGCAGGCCCGTGATGAGCAGCAGCGGGTCGACGGACGCGCTCAGGTAGTCCAGGTACGGGCGCGACAGCAGGAAGCCCTCGGCGAGCCCCGCGCCCGCACCGGCCGCCAGGCCGAGGGCCAGCGGCACGCCGGTACGGCGCCGGGCCCCCGCCAGCAGGCCCGCGAAGACGACCACCGGCAGGATGTCGCGCAGCCCGTCGATGCGGACGAGCACGATCAGGCCGAGCGCCAGCCCGCCCAGGAACGCCTTGGCCACCTCCGGCGGGACGCGCGGCCGCGGCGCGTCCTCTCCCGGCACCCGGGAGCGCTCGTGCTCCTCGTCGCGGCGCGCGTCGTGCAGCAGCACCAGGCCGCCGAGCAGCAGCACCAGCGCGGGAACCTCGCTGTAGGTCGCCCGCGACACCCACAGCATCGGCGTCGTCAGCGCCAGCAGCAGCGCCCCGGCGGGCGCCCAGCGCGGGCCGACCAGCCGCGCGACCAGCCCGCCGAACGCCACCACCGCGCAGGCGCCCAGCAGCGGCGCCATCGCCAGCATCAGGTGCGGCCCGCCGAGCCAGTCGCCCAGCGCGAGGATCAGCGGCAGGCCGGCCATGAACTGCGGGACGAGGTCGTCGCCCGCCACGTAGAACGCCGGGCTGCCGAAGCCGAGCGCCGGGTCGCCGCCGCCGAACGCGGCACGGTCCTGCGGGATCGGCAGCGAGCCGTGCTCGGCCAGCCACGCCGCGAACTGCGCGTACGAGGCCGGATCGCGGCGCACCACGATCTGCTCCCCGGCCATCAGCACCTGGAGGACGAGGAACGCCGCGCCGATCGCCGCGACGCCCCAGAACGACCAGCGCGGGAACGCGACGCCGCCCGGGCCGCCGTCGGCGGCGTCGTCCCGGCCCGGCCGGTCCCGCAGGCCGAGCCACAGCGCCACCGCCGCCACGGGCACGAACAGCGCGATCGCCGGCAGCGGCCGGAACGCCCCGGCCAGCAGCAGCGGCAGCGACACCGCCAGCCAGGCGGCGACGAGCAGCGCGGGCGCGGCGGACAGCCGGGCGAGCAGCCGGCCGGCCCTCACCGGGCCGCTCCGCTGCCGGGCGTGAGTCGGTGCGTTCTCATCGGTGCGGAGCGTAGCGGCCCGTCCGGGGCGCGGAGGACAGGCCCGTGGGAGTCGCGTGGCGCGGAACCCGGCCGGACCTCTCGTACGCTCGGCTCATGAGCATGATCGGACCCGCGGAGCTGCTCCGGCGGCGGGTGGCGGACGACCCGTCCCGCCCCCTGGTGACCTTCTACGACGATGCCACCGGAGAGCGGGTCGAACTGTCGGCCCGCACCTTCGACAACTGGGTGTCCAAGACCGCCAACCTGCTGGTGGACGGGCTGGCGGCCGAGCCGGGGACCCGGGTGGTGCTGGCGCTGCCGCCGCACTGGCAGTCGGCGGCGTGGCTGATGGCCTGCTGGGCGGCCGGCCTGGAGGCCGTGCCGGTCGGCACGGATCTCGGCACGGATCCCGGCACGGGGGACGATCCGGGATGGATCGGCTCCGGGACCGAACCGCCCGGTACGCCCGGGCCGTACATCCTGGTGGCCGCCGAGGAGGTGCTGGACGCCGTGACCGCCGACCGGGACGCCGAGGAGATCGTCGGACTGTCGCTGCACGCGCTCGGCGGCGCCCTGGCGGAGTGCCCCGCCGGGGTCGTCGACTACGCGGTGGAGGTGCGGTCGTACGGCGACCGGTTCACGCCCCCGCCGGACGCGACGCCCGACGCCCCCGCGTTGAGTGTGACAAAGACCACACTCAGCGGTGCGCGGCTGGTCGCCGAGGCCATCGGTGCCGCGGAGAAATGGGACTTCGACGCACGTGACCGGGTCCTGGTTGACATGCCGTACACCACACTCGAAGGCGTGCTGGTCGGGCTTCTTTCCCCACTAGCCTCAGGGGCTTCCGTCATAATCCAACGAAACTTCGACAAAGCATCCCTAGATCGACGAGCGACCCTGGAACATGTGACAGCGGTGGCGGGTGTACCGGGATGGAATGACGCATCCGGGTCCGTAAGACGCCTCCTCTGACCTAGTCTCTGTTTGTTTCCGCCCCAGAAGGCGGGCCCGGCGCGTACCGCGGCGGGCGCCGACCCCACCTCGGAGCCGATGAACAGCAACCCGATGTACATGGAGTACGTCGACGACGCCGACCCCCAGCCGGCGGCGCGTCGGCGTGGCTGGCGCGTCCTCGGCTGGGTCTCCATCGGCCTGTCCGCGGTGATGGTCGCCGGATCGCTGACCGCCTACGGCGTCTACCGCAAGGCGATGGGCAACATCTCGCAGGAGGACGCGAACGCGCTGCTGGGGCCCAACCGCCCCAAGAAGCTCAACAGCGCGATGAACATCCTGCTGCTGGGCTCCGACACCCGCGCGGGCTCCGGCAACGCCAAGTACGGCAAGAGCATGACCAAGGAGCCGCCGCGCTCGGACACGATGATCCTCCTGCACCTGTCGCCGGGCGGCGGGCAGGCGATGGGCATCAGCTTCCCGCGCGACCTGATGGTGCCGATCCCGTCCTGCAAGCTGAAGAACGGGCAGCGCACCCCCGCGCAGACGATCGGGCAGATCAACGCCACGTTCACGATCGGCGGCGCGCCCTGCACCATGAAGACGATCGAGAGCTTCACCAACATCAAGATCGATCACTTCATGCAGGTCGACTTCAACGGCTTCAAGACCATCACCGAGGCGGTCGGCGGCGTCGAGGTCTGCCTGCCCAACGCCGTCGACGACCCCCAGTCCAAGCTCAAGCTCCCCAAGGGCAAGAGCACGATCAAGGGCGAGACGGCGCTGGCGTACGTGCGCGTCCGCAAGGGCCTGGGCAACGGCTCCGACACCGACCGCATCAAGCGCCAGCAGAAGTTCCTCGGCGCGCTCGCCAACAAGGCGATGAGCGCGGGCGTCCTCAGCAACCCGAGCAAGATGCTGTCGCTGATGAACGCCACCACCAAGTCGCTCACCACCGACAGCGAGCTGACGCCGCAGGTGATGATGGACATCGCGTCCGGCATGCGCGGCATGACCTCGGGCAAGCTGCGGTTCGTGACCGTGCCGTGGGGGGCGTACGCGCCCGACCCCAACCGCGTCGCGCTGCGCCAGCCCGCCGCCGACCAGTTCTTCAGCGCGGTCCGCAACGACAAGACGGTGCCGGCCGAGCCGAAGAAGGAGGCCGCCGGCGCCGCGCCCAAGATCCCCGCGAGCCAGGTGCGGGTCCGGGTCTACAACGCCAGCGGCATCGACGGCCAGGCCCGCCGGGTCGCCGACGACCTGGAGGCGCAGGGCTTCCACGTCTCGGTCGGCGGCAACCTCGACCTCACCAAGACCAGCCGGGTGATGTACGGCGCCGGCGCCGACCAGCACGCGCAGACGCTCAACGCGCTGATCCCGAACGCGCCGCAGCCCACCGCCCGCACCGGCGGCCAGCCCGGCCTCGTCGACCTGGTCGTCGGCTCCGACTGGACGTCGCTGAAGAACTCCAAGAACGGCGGCATTCCCACGCAGGACGGTGAGGTCAAGGCCACCGACGACGTCTGCAAGACATGAGCGACCCGGCGGCCACCGCGACCGTTCCGGCACCCGCGCCGGAGGCGGCGGCCGCGCCCGCGCCGGCTCCCAGGCGGCGCGAGCGCGACCCGTTCTTCGACAACGCCAAGTTCCTGGCGATCCTGCTGGTCGTGATCGGGCACTCGCTGGCCTACCGGCTCGAAGTGCCGCTGGCCAAGGGCCTGTACATGTTCATCTACATGTTCCACATGCCGATGTTCATCGTGGTCACCGGCTACTTCTCGCGGAACTGGACGTTCGCCGGCGGCAAGGCCCGCAAGCTGATCACCAATGTCGGCGTGCCGTACGTGGTCTTCGAGATCGCGTACTCGCTGTACGACTGGACGGTCGGGCGCAACAAGCTGGAAGTCAGCCTGCTCGACCCGTACTTCCTGACGTGGTTCCTGTGCGCGCTGTTCTTCTGGCGGCTGTCCACGCCGGTGTGGCAGCAGATCCGCTGGCCGCTGGCGGTGGCGCTGGTCTTCTCGCTGCTGTCGTACATGAGCGACCTGGGCGACTCCCTGGACATCCACCGGCTCATCGGGCTGCTGCCGTTCTACGTGCTCGGCCTGATCCTCAAGCCGGAGCACTTCGAGCTGCTCAAGAAGCCCGCCGCGCGGGTGTTCGGCTGGGTGACGCTGGCCGCCGGGCTCGCCCTGATGTATCCCGCGATGGCGCACTTCAACCGCGACTGGCTCTACTGGAAGCACCCCCACGAGGAACTGGGCGTGGGGAACGTCACCGGCACCGCGATGCGGCTGGCGATGTTCGTCGCGGCCACCGTGCTGGTCGCGGCCTTCCTCGCGGTGGTGCCCAAGCGGAGGACGTGGTTCACCAGGCTCGGCGCGACCACGCTGTACGCCTACCTGCTGCACGGCTTCATCACCCGCCTGCTGGAGTTCACCGACTGGTGGGACGCCGAGTGGCTGAACACCGTCCCGGGACTGGTCCTGGTGATCGCCGGGGCCGCCGCCGTGGGCACGTTCCTGTGCTCCAAGCCGGTCGTCAGGTGCATGAGCTGGGCCTTGGAACCGAAGATGCGGTGGGCGTTCACCCCGCTGCGCCGGCCCGGATCGCAACGATCCAACGGGAAGGTGAACAAAAAGGAGCCAATACGTAATGGTGTCGGCGGCTGACCGATAGCATCAGGCGCGGCACCCGAGACAAACCTCCGTCAACCGGAGTGAGCGCGCGCGCTGGAGGGGCCCCCGCGTCCGGGGAAGCCCACCGCCGTCGGGGAGCCCTCACGTCGATGAAAGGACAGCACTCCATGGCGAACTTCACGCTCGAGGACGTTCGGCAACGAACGTACAAGGCGCGTGATGCATGGTGGACCGTACTTCTGGTGGATCCGCCCGCCTCCCGCCTCGTCCGATTCACAGCCAACCGGACGAACATCACCCCGAACCAGCTCACCGTCGGGGCACTGATCCTGGGCCTGGGCGCGGGGGCCTGCTTCGCCGTCGCCACCGCCCCCTGGCTGCTGCTCGGCGCGCTGCTGTACCACCTGTCCTTCACCCTCGACTGCATGGACGGCAAGATCGCCCGGCTCAAGGGCACCGGATCGGTCTTCGGGGCGTGGCTCGACTACATCTTCGACCGGATCCGCGTGCTGGCCTGCGCGATCGCCCTGATGGGCGGCCAGTACGCCCGGACCGGGAACGTGGCCTACGTCTGGGCGGCGCTCGGCGTGGTCTTCCTGGACATGCTCCGCTACATGGACGCGCTGGAGATCTACAAGGTCCGCTCGCAGATGCGGAACAAGCTGCGGACCATGAAGGAGCAGGTGGAGGCCATGGAGCTGGCCCACCGCTCCAACGGCCACGCCGCCGGCACCGCGGACACCGCCGGCGCCAACGCGGACCTGCGCTCGGCCGAGGGCGTCCTCGCGCGCGCGCCCGAGTCGGAGATGGACGACCAGGTCGTCGGCGACAACCCGAACGTGCTGCTGCAGGAGGGCTTCAACAAGAAGTTCCCCTGGTACGCCCGGATCCGCAACGCGCTCAAGCGCGGCCGCATCCGCCCGCACCTGATCAGCGGCATCGAGTTCCAGATGGGCGTGTTCATCGTCGCGCCGGTCGCCGCCGCCGTGGTGCCGGGCGCGATCATCCCGGTGTCGGCGGTGTCGGCCGTCGGGATGCTCGCCTTCGAGTTCGTGATCATCTACAAGTTCTGGCTGTCGAGCCGCGACTACGGCCGCGTCCTCGGCGACCTGGAGAAGAAGTCCGCCGAGTGGGCGCTCCGCACCGAGCAGGCGGAGGAGGCCCGGCCCGCCGCGCACACCGCGCCGCTGCCGGCCGACGTTCCGGTCAGCGGCCGCTAGCCCGCCACGTTTCCGGCTCGTGCCGGCCGTTCCCCCGCGGCCGCGCACGGGCCCGCCGGAGGCCCATCAGTGACCAGCCCCCGCCTCGCGCCGGCCGTCCCCGCGGTACCCGCGGCGAGCGCTCCCCCCGCCGCCAAGAAGCGCGACGCCTATTTCGACAACGCCAAGTTCGTCACCGCCGTACTGGTGGTGCTCGGCCATGTCTGGGCGGAATTCGGCGACAGCCACGCCGTCGACGCCGCCTACAAGGCCGTCTACGCCTTTCACATGCCGGTGTTCGTCTTCATCACCGGCTACTTCTCGCGCAGCCTGATGAGGAACCCGCAGAAGTTCCGCACCATGCTGCCGACCCTGGTGGTCCCGTACCTCATCTTCATCGTCCTCTACCGGGGACAGATCGTGCTGCTTCTCGGCAAGCCGTTCGATCTGAACGAGTTCCTCATGCCGCACTTCCTGATGTGGTTCCTCGTCGCCATGGTCTGCTGGCGGCTGAGCGCGCCGCTGTGGGACCACCTCCGCCATCCGGTGGCGGTCGCGGTGGTGGGATCGCTGCTGTCCGGGATGTGGATCTTCGGCGAGGAGCCGACGATGAGCCGGATGGCCGGGCTGCTCCCGTTCTTCGTGCTGGGCCTGATGATCGAGCCGGAGCGCCTCCAGGCGCTGCGCCGCCCGGCCGCGCGCTGGGCCGGGGCCGCCGTGCTGGTGGCCGCGGTGCCGGCGATCTACGTCTGGGAGAGCGGCCTGCTGGGCGTTCCCGGTATCAACATGGACCTTCTGTGGTGGAACAGCAGTTACCGGGACATGGGGTATTCTGCATTGGTCGGGATGAGCGGACGCGCCGCCGCCCTGTTGCTGGCGGTCATTCTCGGAACCGCCTTCCTCGCAGTCATCCCCCGCAGGCACACATGGTTCACGGAGATGGGTACGAGGACGATGTACGTGTATTTGCTGCACGGGTTGGTGGTGAAGACCTTCGACTACACCGGCGTATTGGCCGAGCCGGTCCTGCACACGCCACTGGGCATCGTCGGAGTGACACTCGCCGCCGTCGCGCTCGCCCTGCTCCTGTCCACCGGCGCCGTACAGCGCCTCACCCGCCCGGCGATCGAACCGAAGGCCCGCTGGCTGCTGAAACCCCAGCACGGGCGCGGCACCTGAACCCGCACCGCCGAAATGGACGCCCGCGAAATGCACACCGCCTTAACGCACACCTGAACGCACGCCACGAACAATGGGCGCTCGGTCGGCGTCCAATCGAAACAGCCCCCCAGCAAGCGATGGGTCCACAGTGAGCAGCGACACCAGCATCTCCCTCAGCATCATCGTGCCCGTGCACAAAGTGCAGGGGTACATCCGGCAGTGCCTCGAGTCCATCCTCGTCCCCGATGTCCCGAACCTGGAGGTCATCGCGGTCAACGACGCCTCGCCGGACGGCTGCGGGGCGATCCTCGACGAGTTCGCCGAGCGCGATCCGCGGGTGCGGGTGCGGCACCTGACCGAGAACGTCGGCCTCGGGCAGGCCCGGAACGTCGGCCTGGACATGGCGACGGGCGACTACGTCTGGTTCTTCGACAGCGACGACTACGCCACCGAGGGCGCGGTCCGGGCCATCTACGACCGGCTCGTGGAGACCCGCCCGGACGTCCTGCTGTTCGACTACGCCCGCTCGTACTGGACCGGCAAGACCAAGCGCAGCATCATCAACCACCTGTTCCGCGAGCCCCCGGCGCCCGACGTCTTCCGGCCCGAGGACCGGCACAGCGTGCTGGAGCTGATGATGACCGCCTGGAACCGGGCGATCCGCCGCGAGTTCCTGCTGGAGCAGGGCCTGCGCTTCAGCAGCGGCTACTACGAGGACTTCAACGTCACCTACCCGCTGCTCATGGCGGCCGAGCGGCTGAGCCTGCTGGACCGCGTCTGCTACATCTACCGGCAGCGGCGCCGCGGCGCGATCACTAAGACGGCCGGCAAGAAGCACTTCGACGCGTTCGCGCAGTACGACCGGGTCTTCGCCTTCATGGAGAAGATGGGGCCGCGCGCCGACCAGTTCCGCCCGCTGATGTTCAACCGGATGCTGTGGCACCTGCTGGTCATCCTGGAGCGCGAGGACCGGGTGGAGGGCCCCGAGGAGGCCCGCTTCTTCGCGGAGATGTCGCACATCTACCACCGCTACCGGCCGGTCGACTACGCCGTGCCGGACGACCCGATCCTGGCCAGGAAGCACCGCCTGATCGAGAAGAACGACTACAAGGGCTTCAAGAAGCTGCGGCAGAGCGAGAAGGCCGACAAGAAGCGCGAGAAGAAAGAGAAGAAGCGCAAGAAGGACAAGCGCACTCTCAAGAACTCGATCAAGGCGCGGGTCAAGATCGCGTACTACAAGGTGCAGCTGCGGCGGCCGCTGGACGAGAACGTCGCCGTCTACGGCGCGTACTGGTACCGCGGCTACGCCTGCAACCCCGCCGCCATCTACGAGGCCGCCAAGGACCTGGCGCCCGGCGTGCGCGGCGTCTGGGTGGTCAAGCCGGCCGGCCGCAAGAACATGCCCCAGGGCGTCGACTACGTCGTCTCCGGTTCGCTGAAGTACTACCGCCTGATGGCGCGGGCCAAGTACTTCGTCAACAACGTGAACTTCCCCGACGAGATCGTCAAGCGGGACGACCAGGTGCACGTGATGACCCAGCACGGCACCCCGCTGAAGAAGATGGGCCTCGACCAGATGGAGTACCCGGTCGGGACCAGCGACATGGACTTCAAGGCGCTGATCGCCCGGTCCGACCGGTGGGACTACCTGGTGTCGTCCAACCCGCTGTCGAGCGAGGCGTGGGACCGCGGCTTCCCCTGCAACTACGAGATGCTGGAGATCGGCTACCCGCGCAACGACCGGCTGGTCAACGCCGACGCCGCCGAGCGGGCCCGGCTGCGCGCCGAGCTCGGCATCCCCGAGGGCAAGACCGCCATCCTGTACGCGCCGACGCACCGCGACTACCAGCGGCGCTACACCCCGATGTTCGACATCGGGCGGTTCCTCCGCGAGCTCGGGCCCGACCACGTCCTGCTGCTGCGCGCGCACTACTTCTACAAGCTCAAGGACCTCGCGGCCGACATGGGCTGGCCGGCGGACCGGCTGATCGACGTGTCGCAGCACCCGACGGTGGAGGACCTGGCCATCGCGTCGGACGCGCTGCTGACCGACTACTCGTCCATCATGTTCGACTACGCGAACCTGGACCGCCCGATCGTCCTGTACGTCAACGACCTGGAGACGTACACCCGGACCCGCGGGCTCAACTTCGACCTCATGGCGAACGCGCCCGGCGCGGTCGCCACGACCGAGGACGAACTGATCGACGCGTTCACGTCCGGCGCCGCCTGGGACGACCAGTCGGCCAAGGCCCGTGCCGCGTTCCGGGACCGGTTCTGCCCGTGGGACGACGGCCACGCGGCCGAACGCGCCGTCCGGCGCGTATTCCTCAACGAACCGGTCCAGACCGGCGCGCATCCCTGACCCGGAAGTCGGGTGGGGGCACCCCAAGGGGGATCCGAAGTGAAAATCAGCGTCATCGTTCCGGTGTACAACTGCCGGGAGTTCCTCGACCACACGTTCCGGTCGGTGTTCGACCAGTCGCTCGACGGTGAGCTGATCGAGCTGATCGCCGTCGACGACGGGTCCACCGACGGCAGTGGCGAGTACCTGGACGAGCTGGCCGGACGGCATCCCCGGATGAGGGTGCTCCACCGCGCGAACACGGGCGGGCCGGGCGCGCCGCGCAACGCCGGCATCGAAGAGGCGCGCGGCGAGTACGTGTTCTTCCTCGACGCCGACGACCATCTCGGTCCCGAGGCGCTGGAGCGCATGTGCGCCGCCGCCGACGCCAACGGGACCGACGTCGTCATCGGCAACTACGTGGGGATCGGCCGGTCGGTGGCCAGGTACGACCGGTCGCGCCCGCGGGTGACGCTCGACGACCCGGACTTCGACGTCTTCGGCAGCTCGCTCACCGCGCACAAGCTGTACCGGCGGTCGATGCTGCTGGACAACGGGATCCGGTTCCCCGAGGGGATCCGGTCCGGCGAGGACAAGGTGTTCGCGGCGCACGCGTACCTGCACGCCCGCGCCGTCTCGATCGTCGCCGACCACGACTGCTACTACCTGGTCGCGCGGGAGTCGGGCACCAGCATCATGCAGACGGGCGGCGCCCCCGCGGCCGAGTACTACCCGCAGATCGCGCTGCCGCTGCTGCAGAGCGTGGTGGCGCACACCGAGCCCGGGTTCGCGCGCGACCGGATGCTCGTCCGGCTGTTCTGGCGCGACGTGCTGCACCGGTTCGGCGCGGCGTTCCTGAAGGACCCCGTACGGCGGTACGAGACCTGCAAGGGCGCCCGCAAGGCGTGCGAGGACTTCCTGACGCCGGCCGTGCTGGAGCGGCTGCCGGTCCACCACCGCGTGATCGCGCACCTGCTGCTGGAGCACGAGGACGCGCTGCTGCACGAGATGATCAGCCGGGTGCAGGACGGCTGGATCCCGCGGATCGTGGTGGACGGGGACCGCGCGTACGCCGAGTACCCCGGCTTCCGCTCGCCCCTGGCGTCGCTTCCCGACGAGTACTTCGACGTCACCGGGCGCCTCACGGTGATCCGCGAGGTGACGCGCGCCGAGTGGGCGGGCGGCCGGCTGCTGCTCGGCGGCACCGCCCGCGTGAAGGGCGCGGAGGAGCCCGGGACCGTCCGGGTCGTGCTGCGCCACAAGCAGGACGGCACCGAGATCGCCCTCCCCGGGGACGGCGCGGACGGCGCGTTCGCCGTGGAGTTCGACCCGGCGGCACTGCCGTCGCCGGGCGTCTGGGAGTTCCATGTCGCGGTCGACCTCGGCGGGGTCACCGCCGAGGCCCGCCTCGCCATGGACCGGGACGGCGACGGTCCGGCCGCGCCGGGGGCCCGGCTCGTACCGGCCGCCGGGCTGGTCGTCGTGCCGTTCCTCAGCCCGAAGGCCGGGCACCTGTCGGTGCGGGCGGGGTCCGGCGACAGGTTCACGCGCGAGGTGTTCGCCGTCGAGGCGGTGGAGTGGGCGAGCGAGGGGCGGCTGCGGCTGCGCGGCTCGCTGCTCATGGCGGCGGCCGGCGAGGAGCCGCCGGTGTCGTTCCGGCTGGCCCACCGCGGCGGCACGGACGTCCGGCACGCCGCGGTCGAGCGGTCCGCGGACGCCGGCCGGCTGGTCCTCGACGTGGTCGCGGGCCTCCAGGGCTGCCCGCCCGGCCGCTGGGACGCCTGGTGCGAGATCGGGACCGGCGCGGACGCGGTCCGGCTGCGGGTTCCGCTGCCGGAGGGCGCGGCCCTGCCCGCGGCGACCGCCACCGGCTTCGGCCCGGCGCGGCGCGATTACGAGCCGTACCGGACGGCCAAGGGCGGCCTCTCGGTCAACATCACCGCCACCCCGGTGACGCGGCGCCTCAGGAGCGCCCTGTCACGTACGGTGCGCGCTCCGCTGGCCCGAGTCCGCGGTGACCGGGCTCGCTGACTCGGGCTCCCTCGCGTCCGCGCCGTCCGTCTCGTCCACTTCGTCGTTCTCGTCGTTCTCGGCCGGCTCCGCCGGCGGCTGATCCGGGCCGTCGCCGGCGGTGCCGGAGCCGTCGGTCCCGCGCTCCGTCCCGGGCCCGGGCTCGGCCCGCGCTCCGGCCGCGGCGCCGTCCCCCGGCTCCGTTCCCGTCTCGGGCTCGTACGGGCGGGGCAGCAGCGCCAGGGCGGCCGCGACGATGGCGAACGGGACCGCCGGCACCACGTACCGGTAGTCGAAGTCCGCGGTGGCGGCCGGGATGACCAGCAGCGCCAGCCCGAGGGACCCGGGCAGCAGGACGGTGCGCAGCCAGTGCAGCAGCCCGCCGCCGACGCGCCAGCGGCCGAGGTGGCGCAGGTTCCGGACGAGCCCGGCGAGCCCGGCGAGCATCATGTAGCCCAGGAACGTTCCCGGCATGGCGGCGTGGTCCTGGTACGCGAGCACGCGCGAGGCGTGCGGCTCCACGACGCGCGGCCGGCCGCTCCCGGCGGGGTCGTACCGCTCGGCGAGCAGCGCGTCGTCGTCGGCCCACTCCTCGCCCTTGGAGAACTCGTACTGGTGCCAGGTCCAGGGCGTCGGGTACGGCTTGCGCTCCCACTCGAAGGAGCGGAACGTGTCCCGGACGATCACGGCGGCGTAGTCGCCCGGCTGCGCCATGATCGCCTTCCAGGCGAACTCGCCGGCCAGCTTGTCGGCGTGCGGCCCGGTCACCCAGCCGGGGATGTTCCGGAACGCCGAGTCGTCGGTCCACATCGAGGAGAACGCGGGCGAGATGGCGGGGTTGGTCTGCTTCGGGCACATGATCGCCAGCTCGGGGCTCGGCTTGATGATCCGGCAGTCGGCGAAGTCCGCGGTCCGCCCGTACAGCCAGATCTGGCTGGCCTTGGCGACGGTGAACTGGCCGTACACGGAGTTGAACCAGGCCATGTAGGCGAGGATCGCGACCGCGTACACGCCGGCGGCGCTCACGCAGGCGCGCCAGCCGGCGCGCCGCAGCAGCATCCCCACCAGCAGGACCAGGATCAGCGGCAGCCCGGCCGACCGGGTCAGCGCCGCGCTCGCCATGACCAGGCCGGCCAGCCCGCCGGTCCACCAGGTCATCCGCTCCCGCCAGAGGATGACCGTCATGGCCAGCAGCAGCAGGAACGTGAAGAGGAAGTCCGACATGAGCATGTGCTCAAGGGCGATCTGGTGCACGGGGATCAGCACCGGGACGGTGGCCGCCGCCGCGATCAGGCCGGGCAGCCAGCGCCGCCAGGCGATCCGGCCGGGCGGGCGGCGGCGCCACGCCGCCTGCCCGGCGCGCCACACCAGCAGGTAGACCAGCACGCCCGTCAGCACGCCGATCGCGTGCTGCACGGCCACCACCACGGTGAAGCTGTGGAACGGCTTGAGCAGCCACAGCAGGAACGGGTAGCCGCTCGGCCGCAGGTCGCCGGGCCCGAGCTCGATCGCGACCTTGAGGTAGCCGGCGGAGTCGCCGAACCACCAGGGCGCGGGGTAGCCGCGCACCGCGATCACGCGGACGGCGACGGCCACCGCCAGTACGGGCAGGAAGAACAGGTGGGGGGCTGCGGCGCGGCCCAGCCCCGCGATGCCGCGGCGCGGTTCCTGGACCACCGCCCCCCTTCGCTCTGACCACCGGATCGAGCGGAACATCGGAAGCCTGGAGACCACCGGCAGATCATATCGGCCTGACGGGTCCGTAAACTCCGCCGAAACTCCGCTATATCAAGGCTTTCCGACCGGTTCCGGCGCCACCGGAGCCCCCGCGAGCAGCCCGGTCCACTGGCGGCACACCTCGTCCAGCGCGTACGCGCCCCGCACCTGCGAGCGGGCGAGCGCGCGCTCCTCCTCCCACCGCCCCTCCCGCACGGTCGCGGCGATGGAGGCGGCCATCGCGGGCGCGTCCCGGTGGATCCACCGCGTGTCGTAGATGGTGTCCGCGCCCGGCCAGCCGAGCAGGACCGGGACGGCCCCGGACGCCATGCCCTCGGCCGGTGCCAGGTGGAAGCTCTCGTCGTCGCTGGTGGACAGCACGAAGCCGATGCGGCGGAGCCACGCCGGGACGTCCCGCCCGTACGAGTCGAACACCACCCCGCCCGCCAGCAGCGGCGAGCGGCGGATCCGGCGGAAGACCTCCTCGTAGTGGGCGCGCTCCTCCGGCTTCTCCCAGATCCACCAGTACTCCCACGGGAGCTTGGACTTCACGAAGAGCGTGAAGCGCGGGTCCTCCCGGCGCAGCTCCTCCAGGGCGTCCAGGGCCAGGTCGAGCCGCTTGCGGGACGGCGCGATGCCGATCATCCCGAGATGGTGCTCGGCGCCCGCCAGCTTGGGCCGGTCGAGCTGGAGGTCGTCCACCCAGTTCGGGACGACCACGACCTTCTCGGCGGGCCAGCCGGTCATCTCCCGGGTGAGGTCGGCGTAGTGCGGGCTGACGCAGATGACCTGGTCGACGGCGTCGATGTCGAGATGGCGCGGCCAGGCCGCGTACAGCTCGAAGCGGTGCAGCCGGACCAGCAGCCGCTGGCCGGGGCGCTTGTGCGCCGCGTACCAGAGCGCGTTGGGCCCGCACCACTCGCAGATCACCACGTCCGCCCAGTCGGCCAGCGCCTGGCTGCGCTCGGGATCGTGGGACTTGAGCGCGGCCCAGTGGTCGACCCGTACCTCCATGTCGGGCCGGGACTCCAGGTAGTCCAGCAGCCGGGTGAAGAACTTCAGGTCGTGCCCGGCGACGCCGACGCGCAGCCGCCGCCCCTCGGGCACGGGTGCGGCGGCGACGGCGCGCGCGGCCTCCAGGACGGCCTCGGACGGCTCGGGGAACGCCCGCGCCAGGTAGCCGCGCAGCCGCCCGGCGGCGGCGTCCAGGCTGTACTCGGCGGCGGCTGCCCGGCAGCGCTCGACGGCGAGCGTGTGGACGTCCGGGTTCTTGCCGATCAGTGCGAGGGCGTCCACCACGTCGTCCTCGGTGGCGGCGAACAGCGGGTAGTCGGCCCCGAACAGCCGCTCGTGCATGGGCGTCCGGTTGAGCACGACCGGGACGCCGAGCGTCCCGCACTCCAGCACCTTGGTGGACAGCTCCAGGCTCGCGTCCATCTCCGGATGCCGCCAGGACAGGCCCACGTCGCAGGCCGCGGTGAGCCGCATCGCCTCCGCGCGCGGATGCCCGCCGTGCCAGACCACGCCCTGGCCGGACTCCAGCGCGGCGCGCATCCGCTCGGAGTAGCCCGGGTCCTTCGGGTCGTCGTGGATCTTGTCGCCGACCATGTGCAGCTCGGCGTCCACGCCGCGGCGGGCCAGCAGGCGGGGCAGCGACGCCATCTCGTAGGTGTTCCAGCGCGGCGCGAACTTGCCCGTGTAGACGAGCTTCAGCGCGCGCCCCTCGGGCGGGCCGTCCGGGCGGCCGGTCATCCCGTCCGGCAGCACGACCACCGGCGGGAACAGCACGCTCTTGCCCGCCGTGGCCGGCACGGCGCTCTCCAGGAAGCCGCGCAGCTCCTCGGTCTGGCAGAGCAGCATCCGGGACGCGTCGGCGATCCGCCGCAGCTCCCCCTTGGCGGAGCCGGCGAACTCCCCGGCCGTCTGCGGGACGTCGGTGAGGTACGTCCACAGCCGCCCGGCCAGCGGCCCGGCCGACAGCTTGCCCGCCAGCCGCCGGCCGCGCACGACGACCAGGTCGAACGGGTCGGCCTCGTCGATCGCGGCGAGCACGGCGGCGGCCTGCTTCGGCTGCATGCCGGCCTCGCCCTCGACCAGCCCCTCGGCGTGCGGGCTGAGCACGGTCACGCCGGGCAGCGCGCGCAGCGGGTCGACCAGCCGGCCGGTCCGTACCGGGGCCTTGAGGACGAGGGTCACCTCGCAGCCCGCCCTGGCGGCGGCCTGCACCATCCCCTGGGCCCAGATCGCCGAGCCGTCGATCAGGTTGAGGTCGACGTCGCCGTAGACGAGGGCGCGTGGTCGCACGGAAGGTCCTTTCACGGTGCTGCGGGAGCGGCGGGGCGGCCCGCCGGTGCGAGCTGTTCGAGCTGGGTGAACGCGGTCGCGCGGGCGTCCCAGTCCAGGATCGCGAGGGTCGGCGGCGGCGCCTCGCCCCACAGGACGAGCGGCAGCCCGCGCTCCCTGGCGAGCCGGCGGGCCTCGTCCAGCACGCGGTCCCGGTCGTACATGCCGGGCACGCCCAGGTAGGCCCAGGGCCCGCCGGGCTCGCCGGCCGCCGCGTCGACGACCAGCAGGTCCACGTCGGCGGAGTCGAGCACGATCGTGGCGTCGTGCGGGTGCAGCGGGACGACCCGGGCCCGCTCGCCGAGCGCGGCGGCGGCTTCCCGGCCGAGGATCCCGGCGACGATCAGCCCGTCGTACGGCTGCGACACCAGCAGCCGGTCCTCGGGCCGGTCGACGCGGTCGAGCTGGACGCGCTCGCTCTCCCGGACGCTCGGCGCGACCGCCGGGATGTGCCGCTTGCGCCACAGCCGGTACAGCTCGCGCGGGAGCCGCACGCCGCGCTGCTTGGGGTTGCGGGCCGCGCCCGCGACCAGCCGCCCGAACTGCACGGTCGTCGAGCTCTCCAGCGCGATGAGCCGCCGTTCCAGCTCCTGGACGCGCCCTTCGCGCTCCCTGAGGACGGCTCTGAGGCGGGCCGCCTGGCGGTTGGCCTTGGCCGCGGACGGGTCAGTCACCGAGGAACTCCATGATCACTTCTGCGATGCGGGGGCCGGCGTGGCCGTCCCACAGCGGCGGCTTGCGGGTGTTCTCGCCGCGCTCGGCCTCCAGGGCCTTGCGGGTCTCCGGGACGAGGTCGTCGAGGGTGACCAGGCGGTTGGTGCCGTGGGTGATGGTGATCGGCCGTTCGGTGTTGGGCCGTACGGTCAGGCAGGGGACGGCGAGGATGGTGGTCTCTTCCTGGAGGCCGCCGGAGTCGGTGACCACGGCGGCGGCGCCGCGTACGGCGGCGAGGAAGTCGATGTAGCCCAGCGGGTCCAGGACGTGGACGCCCTGGTGGGTGTCCAGGCCGGCGGCCAGCAGGTTGGCGCGGCCGCGGGGGTGGAGGGGGATGACGAGGTCGGCGAGGTCGGCGATGCCGTGCAGGTGGGTGACCAGGGCGGCGGCGGTGGCCGGGTCGTCGACGTTGGCGGGCCGGTGCAGGGTGGCCAGCACGTAGCGCTCGGGCAGGTGGTGGGCGGCGCGGACGGCGGCGGTGTCGAAGTGGCCGAGGTTGGTCAGCAGGGTGTCGATCATGGGGTTGCCGACCAGGTGCGCCCGGGCGGGGTCGATGCCCTCGGCGGCCAGGTGGCCGATCGCCTCGGGGCTGGTGACCAGGCACAGTGCGGAGAGCTGGTCGGTGAGGCGGCGGTTGACCTCCTCGGGCATGGTCATGTCGAAGCTGCGCAGCCCGGCCTCCACATGGGCGACCGGGATGTGCAGCTTGGCCGCGACCAGCGCGGCGGCGATCGTCGAGTTCACGTCGCCGTACACGATGACCAGCTCCGGTGAACGGCTCGTGAACTCCTCCTCCAGCCCGAGCAACAGCGCGGCCGTCTGCTGGGCATGGCTGCCCGACCCGACGCCGAGGTTGACGTCGGGTTCGGGCAGGCCCAGCTCGCGGAAGAAGATCTCCGACATCTTCTCGTCGTAGTGCTGGCCGGTGTGGACCACCGCCTGCGCGGCCCCGCGGGCCGCCAGCGCGTCGATCACCGGCGCCGCCTTGACGAAGTTCGGGCGTGCTCCCAGAACGTGCACGATGGACGCCACCACAATTTCCCTTCTGTTCATCGGGGTTGCCTACGCTCGCCCGCCGTGCTCAAAAAACCCGTCTACCTGCTGGGACAGACCTGGCGGCAGCTCCGCGACGACCCGGGGCGAGCGCCCCGGCTGGCCGTGCGGCTGCTGGCCCGGGCCGTCCCCGGCCGCCCCGGCGCGCGGCTGCGCGGCTCCCGCCTCGCGGTGCCCCGCCCCCGCGACCCGCGCCGCGAGTCCGCCGACCTGCGCGCCCTGCTGGACGCGCCGGCCGCCCCGCCCGCCCGTGAGCGTTCCCGCGCGACGGCAAAGCCCGAGGCTGGGGCCGTTCTGCAGTTCGTGACGAACGCCCTGCCGCTCACGAACGCCGGCTACACCGTGCGGACGCACCGGATCGCCCTCGCGCAGCGCGAGCTCGGCTACGACACCCACGTCGTCACCCGGCTCGGCTACCCGCTCAGCCAGGGCCTCGGCGACGCGCGGGCGGCGGTCGAGGTGGACGGCGTCCCGTACCACCGGCTGCTCCCCTGGCTCCCCGCCGCCGACCCGCGCCGCGACATCGGCAAGAGCGCCGACCTGGCCGGGCGGCTGGTCGAGCGGGTGCGGCCGCGAGTGCTGCACGCGGTGAGCAACCACCTGAACGCGGCGGTCGCGCTGGAACTGGGCCGCCGGCACGGGCTGCCGGTGGTGTACGAGGTGCGCGGCTTCCTGGAGGACTCCTGGCTGTCCCGGGACCCGGCGCACCGGGAGACCGACGACTTCTACCGGCTGACCCGGGAGCTGGAGACCCGCCGGATGGCCGAGGCGGACGCCGTGGTCACGCTGGGTGAGGCGATGCGCGCCGAGATCGCCGGCCGGGGCGTCGACCCCGGCAAGATCTACACGGTCCCGAACGGGGTGGACGCGGCGTTCCTGGAGCCGCTGCCGGACGCCGCGGGCCTCCGCGCCGAGCTGGGGCTGAGCCCCCGGCTGCCGGTGGTCGGGCTGACGTCGTCGTTCTACGGCTACGAGGGCATCGACACGCTCATCGACGCGGCGGCGCTGCTCCGCGAGGACGGCACGCCCGTCACGCTGCTGCTGGTGGGCGACGGGCCGGAGACCGGCGCGCTGGTTCGGCGCGCCGCCGGGCACGGCCTGGCGGTCGACGACCGGCGCCCCGGGCAGGGCGGCGCCGGCCCCCGCGGCGGCGAGCACGACGCTCGGGTCGTGTTCACCGGCCGGGTGCCGATGGGGTCGGTTCGTCGCTACCACGCGCTCCTCGATGTGTTCGCCGTTCCCCGCAGGGCGGACCGGGTCTGCCAATTGGTCACGCCCCTCAAGCCGATCGAGGCGATGGCGGGGGGAATCCCAGTAATAGCAAGTGATGTCAATGCTCTGCGCGAAATCGTGGAACCGGGCGTGACCGGCACGTTAACACTTCCGGAAGACGCGGCGGCATGGGCGAATTCCCTGGCAGCGCTGATTTACAGTCACGAAGAACGCCGAAAAATCGGACAGGCGGCCCGGGAATGGGTCAGCGCGGAACGCACCTGGCGAGCCGTGGCCAGCCGCTACCGGGACGCCTATGCAGTGACATAGAACTCGCGCGAAGGGAGCCACCGGAATGGATCTGGTGGTCATTGGACTCGGTTATGTCGGGTTGCCGTTGGTCAGGGAGGCATGCCGGGCAGGACTCCGCGTCGGGGGCCTGGACCGCGACACCCGCGTCATCGACGGCCTGGCCGCGGGCCGCTCGCACATCGACGACGTCACCGACGGCGAGGTTCGCGAGATGCTCGCCGCCGGGTTCGCGCCCAGCACCGACGACACGCTGCTGGGCGCCGCCCGCACCATGGTCATCTGCGTGCCGACCCCGCTGTCGGCCGAAGGCGGCCCCGACCTCACCGCCGTCAAGGGCGCCGCGGCCACCATCGCCCCGCACCTCAACCCCGGCGACCTGGTCGTCCTGGAATCCACCACCTACCCCGGCACCACCGAGGAGGTGCTGCGGCCGCTGCTGGAGGAAGGCTCCGGCCTGACCGCCGGCACCGACTTCCACCTGGCCTTCTCACCCGAACGCATCGACCCCGGCAACCCGCACTACGGCGTCGCCAACACCCCCAAGATCGTCGGCGGACTCACCGAAGCCTGCGCCCAGGCCGCCGCCGCCCTCTACGGCAAGTTCGTCGCCCAGGTCGTCCTCGCCAAAGGCACCCGCGAAGCCGAGATGGCCAAACTCCTGGAGAACACCTACCGCCACGTCAACATCGCCCTGGTCAACGAGATGGCGGTGTTCTGCAACGAGCTGGGCGTGGACCTGTGGGACGCGATCGACTGCGCGGCCACCAAGCCGTTCGGGTTCCAGCCGTTCCGGCCCGGGCCCGGCGTCGGCGGCCACTGCATCCCCATCGATCCCAACTACCTGTCCTACAAGGTGCGGTCGCTCGGCTACCCGTTCCGGTTCGTCGAGCTCGCCCAGGAGATCAACGACCGGATGCCGCGCTACATCGTCGAGCGCGCCCAGCAGCTCCTCAACCAGCACGGCAAGGCGCTGAAGGGCGCCCGCGTCCTGCTGCTGGGGGTCACCTACAAGGCCGACATCGCCGACCAGCGCGAATCCCCGGCCCGGCCCATCGCCCGCCGCCTCGCCCGCCTCGGCGCCGAACTGGCCTACCACGACCCGTACGTGCCGTCATGGCAGGTGGACGGGGTCGAGGTCGCCTCGGCCGGGCCGGACCTGCCGGCCGCCCTGGCCGGCGCCGACCTGGCGATCGTGCTGGCCGACCACGCGGCGTACGAGGCGGAGACGCTGGCGCGGCACGCCCGGCTGCTGTTCGACACCCGGGGCCGGACCCGGGACGCGCGCGGCGAGAGCGTCGAGCTGCTGTGAACGGCCCGGCCGCGGCCCCGGAAAGGCGGTTCCCCGCGCCGGATCCGGCCCCGGATCCCGCGGCGGCGCCCGAGCCGACCTGCGGCGTCCACCGCCCGGACAGGCGGAATTCATCCGCCATTTCCACGGCGCCCGGAGGATCCAGAGTGAAAGATCATCGGAACCGTTCCGGAGTGAGTGGAATGCGGGTCTGCGTTTGCACGATCGTGCACCATCCCGAGGACGCCAGGATTTTGCACCGGCAGATCCGGTCCCTGCTCGACGCGGGCCATGAGGTCACCTATATCGCACCGTTCCGGGCGTGTAACGTGACCCCTTGGCGGGAAATAAGCCCGGTCGACGTGCCGCGGGCGACGGGCCGGAAGCGGCTGCGCGCGCTGCGCGCCGCGCACCGCGCGCTCGAAGAGCACTCCGCGTACGCCGATCTCGTGCTGCTGCACGATCCCGAACTGCTGATCTCGCTGCCGCGGTCGGTGCGCGACCGCACGGTCGTCTGGGACGTGCACGAGGACACCGCCGCCGCGCTGGTCGCCAAGGGCTGGGTGCCCGGGCCGGTACGGCCGCTGCTGCGCCCGCTGGTGCGGCGGCTGGAGACCCGCGGCGAGCGGCGGCACCGGCTGCTGCTGGCGGAGGAGGGCTACCGCGAGCGGTTCCGCGAGCCGCACCCGGTCGTGCCGAACACCACGTTCGTCGCGGACCTGCCGCCCGCGCCGCCGGACGACCGCCGGATCGTCTACGTCGGCCACCTGTCGGAGGCCCGGGGCGCCCTCGACATGATCGAGATGGCCCGGCTGCTGGCGCCCGAGGGCGTCATGGTCGAGCTGATCGGCGCCGCCGACCCGCAGATCCGGCCGCGGCTGCGGGAGGCGCAGCGGGCGGGCCTGCTGCGCTGGTACGGCTTCGTCCCCAACGACCGGGCGCTGCGGATCGCCGAGGGCGCCATGGCGGGCCTGGCGCTGCTGCACGACGAGCCCAACTACCGGCACTCCATGCCCACCAAGATCGTCGAGTACATGGCCCGCGGGGTGCCGGTGATCACCACTCCGAACCCGCCCGCCGTGGCGATCGTGGAGCCGGCCGGGTCCGGGATCGTGGTCCCGTTCGGCGACCCGGCCGCCGCCGCGGACGCCGTCCGCAAGCTGCGCGCGGACGCCGAGCTGCGCACCGGCCTCGGCAAGCGCGGCTACGAGGCCGCCCGGGCGCACTACCACTGGCCGGTGCACGCCGAGCCGTTCGTCGCCCAGCTGGAGGAATGGGCGGGCCGCCCCTCCCCGGTCCACCCCCGAGGTTGACTCGTGGCGTGTCGCCCCCTCGCGGCGGCACGGCGAGGCGGACACGCCACGAGTCGACGTTTCCGGCGCGGACGGCGCGTCAGCGCGAGCGCGGGAGGTGCGCGGCGACGGCCTTCGCCAGCCGGGTCGCCGCGCCCGGCGGCCGCGCGGCGTCCACCATCACGATGTAGCGGTCCACCCGCAGCGCGATCATGCTCGCGGCCGGGCCGATCTCGTACGCCTCGTCGCCGCCGATGTCGGTACGGCGCCGCGCCTTCGACTGCGTGGACTGGAGCGTCTCCAGCATCGCCGAGGCGCCGCCGGGGGCCGGGGCGACCCACTTCACCGTCACCGTGAGACCGCGCGAACCCCATCCGGGCACCGTTGCCGGCACCGGGCCCGGCACGGGCGAACGGCCCGGCGACGCGTCCCCTGACGGGCTCGCCGAGGGACGCGGCGAGCCGGACGTCCCGGCGTCCCCTCGCTCTTCCTCGCCCTTGGCCTTGTCCTTGGCCTTGTCCTTGTCGCGCGGCTGCTTCTCGGGCTCGTACGTGCAGCTCACCGGGTGCGGCAGCCGTACGCCCTCCAGCGTCGCCCGTTCCGGCCTGGCGACGTACTCGCCCTTCAGGTCCAGCGCCTTCAGCAGCGCGCACGCGTCCGGCCAGTCCGCCTCCGCGACCCCGCCCAGCTCGGCGGGGCCAGGCCCGGCCGCGCCGCCGCGCAGCGCGATCAGCCGGGCCGATCCGGTCGGCCGGGGCGCCGCCTCCGGGACGGCGACGTACAGCAGCCCGCCCGCCGCAGCCAGCCACGGCCGCACCCCGCCCAGGACGGGGTCCATCGCGAACGGCGCCGGCGCGGTCGTGGCCGTCCCGTCGCCGGGCTCCACCACGTCGACGCCGGCGGGCAGCAGGCGCTCGTCCAGCTTGGGCCGCAGCGCGTACAGCCGCCCGGCCGCGGTCGTGAGCGCCACGTAGCCGGGGACGTCCCGCTTCCATTCCGTCCGGCCCGAGGGCACCGCGACCGACTCCATCAGGCCGCCGCCGCCGTCGCCGTCCGGGTCCCGCACGACGATGAGGCGCCCGCCGACGAGCGCCGCCGGGCACATGCCGTCGGCGCAGACCTCGGCGCCGTTCCAGACGGCGAACTGGGTGCCCTCGCGGTCGTAGGCGCGCAGCGCCGTCCCGTCGGCGGCGAGCGTGACGCCGTCCAGCATGCGCACCTCGGGCGACTCGGCGGAGCCGAGCGCGCGGACCCAGCGCTGCCTGCCCCGGGCCGGGTCGATCGCCAGCAGCCGGCTGCCGCCCGCGCAGTCGATGGCCAGCGCCACCAGCTTCTCGGTGCCGTCGGACGTGTGCGCGGCGTCCTCGAACAGGCGGCAGCCGGCGGGCAGCCGCACCGTCCACGCCTTCTTGCCGTCGGCGGCCGCGCGGCCGCGCAGGACGCGGCGCTCCTGGTCGGTGGTCAGCACCACGCCGGCCCCGGCGGGCCAGCGCAGCGTGTCGCGGTTGGCGGCGGCGGGCCGGTCGCCGGCGCGGCGCCACAGCACCCCGCCGGACAGCGCGTCGAACCCGACCAGCTGCCGCTCGCCGCGGTGCCCGTCGCGCTCGAAGTGCCCGACCAGCCGGGACCCGGTGGCCGCCCAGCCGAGCATGGTCCAGCCGGTCCGGCGGTAGCTCCAGCGGGCGGCGCCGGTGCGCGCGTCCCGCACCTCCAGGCCGCGGCCCGAGGCCGTCACGACCTGGCCCTGCGCGACGTCGTACGCGACGGTGCCGTACCCGGCCTGCGGGCCGCGCCGCACCTGCGCGGTGCGCTGCCAGCTCACCGCCAGCGGGCCGGCGGGCGGGCCCAGCGCGGGCTGCGGCGCGACCGGCTCGGCCGTCACCGTGTGCCGGACCTGCCACCACTCCGCCTGGAGCACGAACCGGTCGACCACCAGCCCGCCGGCGGCGACCAGCGCGGCGGCGAGGGCGAACGCGAGGAGGCCGCGCCCGACGGAGCGCGGCCCGCCGCGCGGGCGCTCCCAGCCGGTGCTCACGACCGCGTACGCCTCCCTCCGGGACCCGTCCCGTACCGTGTCGGTGAACCGTGCGAACGCCTCCCACCATGCCCTGTGCCGGACACCCCGCGCGACACGCGGCGAGAAACGGAGCCCCGTGGAAACCTTCATCTCCTGGCGGACCTGGGACGAGGCCCGCGCCGACCTGGAGCGCGAGCCGCCCGTACCGGACCCGGCGCGGAGCGCGATCGACCTGCCCGCGCTGGAGCGGGCCGCGGTGGCGGCGGAGCGCTGGCACGGCGACCAGAAGCGGCCGACGGGCGTCCCGTACGTGGAGCACCTGCTGGAGGCGCTGGAGGCGGCCGTGCGCGGCGCGGGCGAGACCCGTACCGAGGTCCTGTCGGCGGTGCTGCTGCACGACGTGGTCGAGGACACCGGGGCGACGGTCGGGGACGTGGAGGACGCGTTCGGGCCGGTCGTGGCGGAGCTGGTGGACTGGGTCACCAAGCCGCCCGCCGGGAACGCGGGCCGGCAGGCCAAGCGGGCGGCGAAGGCCGCGTACCTGCGCCGGCTGCGGGACGCCCCAGCCGAGGCGGTCGCGGTGAAGCTCGCCGACCGGGTGAGCAACGTCCAGCGGCTCGACCAGATGCCGCCGGACTTCCAGCGCCGCTACTACGCCGAGACGGTGACGTACATCATCCCGCTGGCCGAGGGGCACCCGTGGTTCGCCTCCTGGTACGCGGACTGGCGCGAGCGCTACGCCCACCTCCGCTGACTCCGCCGTGCGCGGGGTCCGGGCGCTCTGGCGTGACCCGCCGGTCATGCGGGATCATCCAGGCATGGAACGCGAATGGGTCGCCGAGGAGAGCGTGGTCGTCGGCGCCGCCCCGGCCGTGGTGTACGAGGCGGTTTCCGACCTGCGGAAGATGCCGGGCTGGAGCCCGGAGCTGTTCGCCGTGTGGATCCGGGGCCGCTCGATCGAGGCGGGGACGCGGTTCGTCGGGTTCAACCGGATCGGCCCGCGGGTGTGGTTCACCAACGCGCGGGTGACCGCCGCCCTCCCGGGCGAGCTGTTCGCGTTCCGGGTGTCGAGCTTCGGCATCCCGGTCGCGCTGTGGGGCTACCGCCTGGAGGGCGTCGAAGGCGCCGAGGGCGACGCGACCCGGCTCACCGAGTACTGGCAGGACCTGCGCCGCGACAGCCGCGGCTCCAGGCTCGTCACCCTGATGGGCAAGATCTTCACCGGGGTCCCGGCGGAGCGGCGCGCCGCGCTGAACCGGGCCGGGATGCGCGCCACGCTGGAACGGATCAAGGCCGCCGTCGAGCGGAAGCGGTGAGCGCGGCGCGTGACTTCAAAATGAGAACCTGTTCTACTTAGGCGTGTGACGACCGAGACCCACACCCCCGCGCACCTGATCCAGGGCGAGCGGGTGGCGATGCCCGTGCGGATCCGGGACGCCGCCGTCGCCTCGGCGATGTTCCCCGTACCGGCCGCCCCGGCCCAGGCCCTGATCGCCTACTCCGGGCTGGAGGTCGCCGAGCCCCTCCCCGGCCGCGCCGTCTGCTCGCTGGCGTTCATCCGCTACGCCGACGGCGACCTCGGCCCGTACCACGAGTTCGCCGTCGCGTTCCTGGTCCGGCCGCCCGGGTCGCGGCCCCGGCCCGGCCCGCTCGCCCTCAAGGGAGCCGGCGCGTTCATCCACTGGCTGCCGGTCAACCAGGAGTTCACCCTGGAGGCCGGCCGGACGATCTGGGGCTTCCCCAAGGAGATCGCCGACATCCCGATGGACCTGACCGGCCGGATCCGGCGCTGCGCCGTACGGTTCGGCGGCCGTACCGCGATCGAGATCGCCGTGCGGCCCGGGCTGCCCGTACCGGCCGGGGCGGGCGCCATGCCCGACGTCACCGCCTACTCCTGCCTGGACGGCACCACCCGCCGCACGCCCTGGACGCTGACCGCCTCCGGGGTCCGGATGCGGCCCGGCGGCGCCCGCGTCCGGCTCGGCGACCACCCCGTCGCCGACGAGCTGCGCGAGATCGGGCTGGGCCGGGCCCGCGCGCTGAGCACCGCCACGGTCGACCACCTGACGATGAGCTTCGCGGACGCCGCGCCCGTCGCGGGCCGCGCGGAGGAGGACCGGAGTTGAGGAAGACAGCGCTGGTCACCGGGGCGGCGAGCGGCCTCGGCGCGCTCGCGGCGCAGCGGCTCGCCGCCGGCGGCTGGGACGTCGTGGCGGTGGACGTGGACGAGGACGGCCTGGCCCGCACGGCGCTGCGCTCCCCCAACACGCACACCCGCGCCTGCGACGTCGCCGATCCCGCGGCGGTCGAGGCGGTCGTGGCCGAGTCCGGCGCCGTGCACCGCGTCGTGCACGCCGCCGCGGTCAGCCCGCTGGCGCCCGCGCTGGAGCAGCCCCTCGCCGACGTCGAGCGGACCCTCCGGATCGACTACCTGGGCACCGTGAACGTCGTCCGCGCCACCCTGCCCGGCATGCTCGGCCGCGGCGCCGGCGAGCTGATCCTCTTCTCCTCGCTCGCGGCGTTCACGCCGGTCGCCGGGTCCTCGGCGTACGGGGCGGCCAAGGCGGCCGTCAACGCCTACGCCGAGACGCTGGCGAACGAGCACCGCGGCAGCGGCGTCCGCTTCCGGATCGTCTGCCCGCGCCAGGTCGACACCCCCGCGTACCGCGCGGCCGCGGCCGCCGACCCGGGCGGCACCGCGGCCGGGATGCGGCCGATGCCGCCCCGCGCGGTGCTGGACGCGGTCGACCGCTCGCTGGCCGGGGACGGCCTCTACGTCTTCCCGGACGCGATCACCCGCGCGGTCGTGCTGGCCAGGCGGTACGCGCCCGGCCTCCTGCGCCGCGCCCTGCCCGCGAACTGACCGTACGCGGAAACGGGGCACCGGGGTCGAACGCGCGATTTCGGGGTACCGAGGGCCGAGCGAATACGCTGTCTCTTCCGCCCCTTCCCGGGGCCCGGACGGACGGTGAGGGAGCAGCCTGCATGTCGTCCCACGTGGAGGGCCGGCCGGCCACGGTCAAGGATCACGAGATCGCCGCCGAGCAGCGCTACGTCGACGTGGCGTACGCGCGGCTGGAGGAGATGCGCGCGGACGCGCAGGCGATGATCCGCGAGGGCTACCGGCAGTCCATGGCGGGCACCAAGGGGTCGCTCGTCGACCGGGACGCGATGGTGCACCAGGCCGCCATGCGCGCCAGGGCCCTGGACGTGGCCGACGACGGCCTCGTCTTCGGCCGCCTCGATCTCGACCCGTCCCGCCGTCCCGCCGAAGGGAACGGCGCCGGCGCGCCCGGGTCCGGCGGTGAGATCCGCTACATCGGCCGGATCGGCGTCCGCACCCCCGAGCACGACTCCCTCGTGATCGACTGGCGGGCCCCGGCCGCCGAGGACTTCTACCAGGCCACCCCCGAGGACCCGCGCGGCGTGATCCGCCGCCGGGTGCTGCACTCGCGCGGCCACACCGTCGTCGACCTGGAGGACGACCTGCTCGACCCGGCCGCCGCGGGCGACCTCACGGTCGTCGGCGACGGCGCGTTCATCGCCTCCCTCGCCCGCGCGCGCGAGGGCGCGATGCGCGACATCGTCGCCACCATCCAGCGCGAGCAGGACGAGGTGATCCGGGCGCCCGCCGACGGCACCGTCCTGGTGCGCGGCGCCCCCGGCACCGGCAAGACCGCCGTCGCCCTGCACCGGGTGGCGTACCTGCTGTTCCGGCACCGCCGCCGGTTCGGCTCGCGGGGCGTCCTCGTCGTCGGCCCGAACCGGCGCTTCACCGCGTACATCGAGCGCGTGCTGCCGTCCCTCGGCGAGGGCTCGGCCACCCTGCGCTCCCTCGGCGACCTCGTCGACGGCGTCTCCGGCACCGTCCACGACACCCCGGAGCTGGCCCGCCTCAAGGGCGCCGGCGACATGGCCAAGCTGCTGCGCCGCGCCGTCACCGACCACGCCCCCGGCGCCCCCGACGAGCTGCGGGTCGTCTACAAGGGCGTGGTGGTGCGGCTGGACCGGTCCAGGCTCGACCGGATCCGCAACGACGTCCACCGCCGCAGCCGCGGCAGCGTCAACGCCGCCCGCGGCCGCGCCGCCGACAGCCTCCTGGACGCCCTCTGGGACGCCTTCCGCGATCTCGGCGGCCCCGAGGCGGCCGCGTCCGCCGCCGAGGGCGACATGAGCGTCTGGAACGCCCTCCTCGCCGCCGACGGCCTCGCCGAACTCGACCCGTCCGACGCCCCCGGCACCCCCGTCGCGGTCTCGTCCAACGGGAGCGGCGACACGATGCGCGACGAGTTCCTCGCCCGGGTCCGCGACCAGCGCGCGTTCACCGACTTCCTCGTCGCCTGGTGGCCGATGCGCCGCCCGATCGACGTGCTGCGCGCCCTCGGCGACCGCGACCGGCTGCGCCGCGCCGCGTCCCGCGACCTGTCCCCCGGGGAAGTCCGCCTCCTGGCCGACGCCTGGGCCGGCGAACCGCCGCTCTCCTACCAGGACATCGCCATCCTGGACGAGATCGACGCCCTGCTCGGCCCGCCGCCCCGCCCGTCCCGCCGCCGCAAGCCCGCCGACGACGACCCGTTCGTCGTCGACGGCGTCAACATCCTCACCGGCGAGGAGGTCGCGGACGAGTCGTGGGAGCCCGAGATGCAGGAGCTCACCACGTCCATCGAACGCCTCGAACGCTCCCGCCGCGTCGACGACGGCGTGGTCGAGGAGCGCCCCGAGTACGCCCACATCGTCGTGGACGAGGCCCAGGACCTGTCCCCCATGCAGTGGCGCATGCTCGCCCGCCGCGGCCGCCAGGCCAGCTGGACGATCGTCGAGGACCCCGCCCAGAGCGCCTGGGAGGACCTGGACGCCGCCCGCGAGGCCATGGACATCGCCCTGGGCGCCAAGGAGGCCCCCGCCGAGGGCCGCCGGCGCCGCCGCAAGCCCGCCCCGCGCCGTGCCCGCCACGAGTACGAGCTCACCACGAACTACCGCAACTCCACCGAGATCGCCGCCGTCGCCACCCGCGTCCTGGCCCTGGCCCTCCCGGGCGCCCACCCGGCCCGCGCCGTCCGCGCCTCAGGCATCGACCCGGCCATCCGCCTGCTCCCCGAACCCGACCACGAGCGCGCCGCCCGCGAGTACACCGAGGAGCTCCTCGACCAGGTCGAGGGCACCATCGGCGTGATCCTCCCCACCGGCACCGAGGCCGCCCGCGCCCGCCTCGCCGCCGGCCTCCCCGACCGCGTCCAGGTCCTCGACGTCCTGGAGGCCAAGGGCCTGGAGTTCGACGCCGCCGTCATCGTCGCCCCCGAGACGATCGCCGCCCAGTCCCCCCGCGGCCTCCGCGTCCTCTACGTCGCCGTCTCCAGAGCCACCCAGCACCTGACGATCCTCACCGCCGACCCCACCTGGCAGACCACCCTCACCAAGGACTGACGCAAAAAAGGACCGCGAGGCGCGTTCGCACCTCGCGGTCCCGAGTGGCATCGCCATGGGCCCTCACCGCCGTTCCGCCCAGGCTCCTTCCCGATCCGCCTTCTCCCCGCCCGCCTCGTGGCGGCCGTCCCGCTTTTCCGGCCCCGCACACGGATCCGCCCCCGCGGGCTCCGTGATGATCACAAGGTCGGCTTTTCCGGACGGCTCTTCCGAACTCAGATCCTGATGTCTCACCGGGACTCCCTCTTCTGGACGCCCCCGAGCGGGCCTTGCGGGCCGGCGAGGGGCGCTCGTCTTACCGGGTCGGCCGGTTGACGAAGAGTCCGGCCATCGAGCGGAACGCGGTCTCCCATCTGGTGCCGGGCGGGCGGTTCGCCAGCACGGTCCGGCGGCTGTGCCGGCCGAATGCCGCACAGAGCCCCAGATAGAGAGCGAAAGTGACGAACGCGATGTAAGCGCCCGCAGTAGCGATCATCGCCACAATCTCCTCTTCTTCCTCTTCCGTTGCTGCCCGAGGGACGAAACTCCTCCAGATGAGCCCGTCGATTCCAGTGACCTGGCCCAGTTAGGCGGGTAAGCTCGTCCCAGTCATCCCAACAAGTAGATAACCCGGACAATCGGCCTTAAACATGCGATCATGGCCGATCAGTCGTGTTAACTGCCTCGAACAGCTCATCTGTACGGGTCAGGACATCCAGACCAATCGGGGCCCGTCATCGGGAGGCTGCCATGCCGGCTCGCTATGAGGAGATCGCCGCCGACCTGCAGAAGAAGATCAAGGCGGGTGAACTGAAGCCGGGTCAGCGACTGAAGACCGAGAAGGAGCTGATGGCCGAGTACGGCTCGGCCCGCAATACGGTGCGCGATGCGATCAACAGACTCAAGGTCCTCCGGATGGTGGAGTCCCGCCAGGGCAGCGGCAATTTCGTGGTCAAGCAGCCCGAGCCGTTCAAGATCACGCTGACGCCGGAGAAGGAGACCGGATTCAGCGGTGGCGAGGGGGAGGCATGGACCACCGAGGCCAGCAAGCAGGGGCGCGATGCCTGGGTGTCGTCCACCAAGGTGCTGATCGAGCAGGCGGACGAGGTGCAGAGCCGAGAGCTCGGCATCAACGAGGGCGAGGATCTCATCCTCCGCCACCAGCGGCGCTACATCACCGGCGAGGCCGATGAGGACGTTCCATGGTCGATGCAGACGTCGTACTACCCGTTCAGCTTCGTCGAGCGCGGCGCCACCGCGCTGATGAAACGCCAGGACATCGAAGAGGGGACGATGGCGTACCTGGAGGAGAAGCTGGGCATCCGCCAGGACCGCTACACGGACACCCTCGGGATCCGGCCGCCCGACGAGGACGAACGGGACTTCTTCAAGCTTCCGGCCGAGAGCAGCGTGTGGGTCTACGAGCACAAGAGGACGGTCTACGACACCGATGACGTCCCCTGCCGCTACACGGTGACGGTCTATCCGACGGATCGCAATGAATTCGTCATCGAAGCGCGCCTGCCACGCTAGCACCAATCGCCACAATTACCCCTGAAGCAATACATTCGGAGGTCCTCAGGCAGCAGCCTCGCTCGATGTCACGATAGGCCGGCCTGTCCAACGGGCCGGCCAAATCGGCCTTTTTCGTCCATCCAACTGTAGCTTTTTCACGATCTTTTACTGCTGACTACAGCTTTTCTATCTGTTTTTGCGTCTTTCGACTAAAGGCGCTCACCGTGGGCGCCTGTTCAGTAGATGGAGACCCGATGTCCGACAGCACCTTGCCGGCCAGGCACGAGGACCCTGCCCTCGACCTGCTCCGGCCCTACATCACGGCCTCTGCTCGCGCGCTGCTGGCCGCAGGCGTCGAGCTGGAGAGGTCGTGGCTCGACCCGTCCGGCCCTCGCGATGCCACCATCGTCTGCCGGCTGAAGGGCGAGACCCGCGCGCTCGTGTGGGACGAAGAGAGCGGCTGGCGCATCGGCGGGTTCATCAGCGGGCGTCCGGGCGAGCGCACGCAACTTTCCGATGCCCGCTACCTGGGCCAAGAGGTGCTGCCACGACCCGAGAAGGTGGCGAAGGCCGTCGTCACCGATTCCACGCACCCTGCCCGCAAGTACAGGGATCACTTCGACGACCCGGCGTCGTTCGACGACACGGTTCGCCAGGCATGCAACTGATGGCCGCCTGAACGCCGCACGAGTCGCCGCCGTGCCATGTCCGCACCGGTGGGCACGGCGGTTCGGTGAGCAATCAAAGCAGAAGCATACAATCGTCACATAAGTCGACATTCACCCCTGCAAGCTGCCTTGCTTGCAGATCGGTCAATACTGCATTATTCCGGCATCGTATAAGTTACGGTGATTATCTGCCCTTGCCGGCAGTACCGGGATTGCGGCTCGGACATGGCCGGCCACGGCCCGGATCTGCGGTTCCGTCGTCGCGAGCGAGGATCGAGAGTGGGAGTGAGGTTCCGACTTTGTCCGGCTTCACCAGGCGATCTGCCATCCGTACTCGACCTGATCGACAGTGCTGCCGAGTGGTTGCGCACCAAGGGCACCACGCAATGGCAGCACCCCTGGCCGGACCGTGAGCAACGCGACCACCGCGTCCTCGACGCACTCGAGCGTGGCCAGACCTGGCTGCTCTGGGAAGGGGCCGCACCGGTCGCGACCGTGACGCTCACGCGCACACCGAACGTCGCCTTGTGGACAGCCCGGCAGCGCGCCCAGCCGGCTCTCTACCTCCACCGGCTCGTCGTCGAGCGCGGCCGGGCCGGGCTGGGCATCGGCGCCCACCTGCTCGACTGGGCCGGTGTACGGGCCCGCGAGTGGTACGGCGCGCACTGGCTGCGGATCGACGTCTGGACCGACAACTACGCGCTCCATCGCTACTACCGCGAGCGGGGCTTCAGGCGGCTCAGCCAGCTGCCCGGCATCCCCGGCTACCCCGCGGGCGCGCTGTTCCAGAAGGACACCGGCTCCATCCGGCTGAGCCGCCGCCTTCCCTTCGAGGTCGGACCGTACCCCGCGCACGAGGCGCACCACCCCGCCGGTTCCGACTGGAGTGCCGCGCCCTCTCCGCATCCTTCCTCCACATCGAGCGGCTCCGTGCCGGCGCTTCTCGGCGCGGCCAGGGATCGCTGAGGCCGGTACCACCGCCTGTCCGCCGAACGGCCCGGCTCCCCACCGGGGCTCCGCCACGGGAGACGCGGCACCGTCGATCAGAGAAAGCGCACCCGCTCGGTCTCGGTGGCCCCGGCCTCCCGGACGAAGACCGCGCCCCCCTCGTCCATGATCTTCTCGAAGTAGTCGTAGAGGATCAGCGCGCGGTTGATGACGTCGGTCTTGGAGTCGTCCGTGCGGCTCACCAGATCGGCGAGTGCGGCCGCCCCCTTGCCCGTGAGGTTGACCGTGATCCGTTCCTTGGCGGACGGCGCCTCGCTCTGCCGGGCACCGTTCCGCGCACGGCCCACCAGGGACGACTCCCCCTTGCTCATCGCGGTCTCCTCACCAGGGCGCATGCCCACCCGTACCCTCGCACCACCGCTTCAGGCGCATCGGCCGTGCGCGTTCCGCTCGCGCCGACGATGCCCACCATCCCATGGCATGTCCTCAGGACATACCCCGCACTGTCATACGTACTCATACTTTCTCCGTTGTATATGGCGATGTACATCAATCGTATGTACACCATATGTACGAAGCGCGTACGCTCGGCAGAGCACGACCCCGCGCCCCGACCGCACAGCGGTGATCGCCCACCCCGGCGATCGTCCAAGACGAGGAGGGAAAGGCGCATGGGCCACCGATCGACACCCGAACGGCGTGGACGGCTCCGCGACGGGACCGCGCGGGCCGTTCTCGCGGCCGCCGCCGGAGTGGGCGGCACCGTTCTCTTCATCGGCGGGACGCCGTCCGTCGATGTGGGCGTCACCGCGCTGATCGTTCTCGGCATGGTGGGCGTGGTGGCCATCCCGGTGTCCGGCTACACGCTCATGCTGGTGTGGCTGGCCGTGCGGGGGCTGGAGAAGGCCGACTCCCCCGAGGAGGTCACCGGCCTCATGCAGGTCGGTGCGGCCGCGTTCACGATGCCGTTCGCGACCCTCCTGCGCGGGATGCCCGTACGTGCGGGTCCTCCCCCGCGCCGCACCAGGGCGGTCCGCCCCTCGGCCGCCGCCGCGATCACATCTTCCGGAGCCATGCCGCCGGCCACCGCTCCCGTGCGAGGCGGGACGCCGGACTGGGAGCCGGAGGGCGGCTTCGTGCCGAACCACACCTTCTGGGCCGAACTGACGCCCATCGAGCGCGGCACCCTGGCGCAGTTGTCGGAGCGGCTGACGTTCCCCGAGGGCGCGGTGCTGTGCCGGAGGGACCAGCCCGCCGACCGGGTCATCGTGATCCGTTCCGGCGTGGTGCGGGTGACCTCCGGCCGCGCGGGCGACGACCGGGAGCTGGCGCGGCGCGGGCCCGGCGACATCCTGGGCGAACGGGCCATGCAGCTGATCAGGGAACGGTCCGCCACCGTGATCGCGCTGACCCCGGTGCGGGTGATGGTCACCTCGGCCGCCGCGTTCAACGCCTTCCTGGACGACCATCCCCGGGTGGTGGAGGTACTGGAGCGCCAGATCTACGACCGCCTCACCCGCTCCACCGACCCCGCGGACGATCGGGGCCGGCCCGCCGAGCCGAGATTCACCGGCCAGTACTGCGCGGTGCTCTTCATCGACGTGGCGGGCTTCTCGACACCGGCCCGTACCGACCGGGACCGGCTGGTGATCCGCAAGTCCGTGTACGCGCTCCTGGAGAAGGCGTTCGAACGCGCGGACATCGCCTGGCGCGACTGCCACCGGGAGGATCGCGGCGACGGGGCACTGATCATCGTGCCGCCCGCCGTCCCGGCCGCGTCGATCGTCGACCCGCTGGTCGGCCTGCTGGCCGCGGAGCTCGCACGCCACAACCGGGGCGCGAGCGAGCGGCTGCGCATCCGGCTCCGTGCCGCGCTCGACATCGGGCCCGTGACCAGCGACCCGTACGGCGTGAACGGAGAGGTCATCATCCGCGCCGCCAGGCTGCTGGACGCCCCGGTGTTCAAGCAGCGGCTCGCCGCCGCCACGGCGCAACTGGGCTTCATCGTCTCCGAGCCGGTGTACGACAGCGTCGTACGGCACGCGTCCGGGCACGGCGATCCGGGCTCCTACGTCCGCGCGAACGTGAAGGTCAAGGAGGCCCGGCTGACCGCATGGACCCGGATGCTGGAGCCGACGCGATCGATCCGCTGACCAGTCCGCGCTCTAGCGCGGCAGCCGAGCCTCGATCACGAACTCGCAGGGAGGAAGGAGGCCAGGATCGCCGCCCGGACCCACCTGCCCGCCGTGGTGGTCAGATGATCGGGGGGCGGCCGGTTCTCGTCATGCGCCAGGCCGTGCGCCAGCTGATGGGGCGGCGGGGGCCGGCGGGCTTGCGCCAGCCCTCCAGGAAGCCCTTGAACCATGGCTTGAGGGCGCTCGGCCTGCGCTCGCGCAGGACGGTCATGGCGACCCACACGGCCAGGTAGGTCAGGCCGATCGTCCAGGGCAGGTTGCGGCGGGCCAGCCAGACGCGGTTGCGGGCGTTGTAGCGGTAGAACATGTCGTGCCGGGTGGGCAGGACGGCCGGGTGGAACATGACGGCGGACGCGTCGTACACGATGCGGTAGCCCGCGTTGAGGACCTGCCAGGCGAGGTCGGTCTCCTCGTGGGCGTAGAAGAAGTCCTCGGGCAGGCCGCCGCCCGCGTCGAAGGCGGCGCGGCGCATGGCGCAGGCGCCGCCGAGGAACGTGGTGACCTCGGAGGAGCGCTCGGGGTCGCCGGCGCGCAGGCGCGGGACGTGGCGGCGCTCGCCGCGGCCGCCCTCGGGGTCGCGGACGCGGAACGACACCACGCCCAGCGACGGGTCGGCGGTGAAGCGGTCGCGCAGGTGGGCGCCCAGCCGGGTAGAGCGGTACCAGCCGTCGTCGTCCAGGAACAGGACGATGTCGCCGGACGACGCCTCGACGCCGCGGTTGCGGCCGGCGGGAATGCCGACGTTCTTGGGGAGGCGGACGAGCACGATCCGCTCGTCGTCGAAGACCGGGTCGTCGCCGGGGGTCCAGTCGCCGGGGACGCCGTTGCCGACCAGGACGATCTCGACGTCGACGTGCTCCTGGTCGAGGGCGCTGCGCAGGGCGCGGGCCAGTTCGGCGGGGCGGTTGCCCATCGTCAGCACGACGACCGACAGGGTGCCGCCGCCGCGGGTGGCCACCGGGGCCTCCTCGATCTCCTCAGAAAGGCTCACTTCAGTCTCCGCGAGGCCAGGATGCTCACCAGGTGCAGCAGGGTCTGGACGACGGCGACCGCGGCGACCGCGACGGTGAGCACCCGGATCGCGGCCGGCGTCTCGTTGCCCAGCAGGACGTCGATCGCGGCGGCCGCCACGATCAGGAGGGACAGCTCGACCGCGCCGATGATGCGGTGGAACTTCAGCATCGAGGCGGCCTGCCGGGCCAGCGCCATCCCGGTGGAACGGGGCCGCAGCGCCCGGTCGCCGCCGGCCGGGTCGGCGGGCAGGCCGGACTTGGCGCGCGCCACCACGACGTTGTCGGTCTCGGCCTTGATCAGCGCCGCGCCGAGCGCGGCGAGCAGGCCCAGCTCGGCGTAGCCGCCGTTGGACCAGCCGCCCTGCGCGGCGAGACCGAGGCCGATCAGGAGCGAGACCTCGGAGAGGTAGTGGCCGATCCGGTCGAGGAACACGCCGGCGACGGACGTCTGCCGCAGGTAGCGGGCGACCTCGCCGTCCACGCAGTCGAGCAGCAGGTAGACCTGGATGAGGAGGGCGCCGCCGAGCGCGGTCCACAGCGCGCCGGTGCCGCCGAACGGCAGCGACACGACGACGCCGGCCGCGATGCCGCAGCCCATCATCATGTACGTCAGCTGGTTGGGGCTGAACCCCATACGCATGGCCAGCCAGGCGAAGTACGGCGACAGGGCCCGCATGTAGAGGCGGCCGGCCCAGTGCTCCTCGTTGCGGCGGTCCTTGAGGCCGGGCGGCTGCCCGTACCGCCGGACGTCGGCGACGCTCGCGGACCGCCGGGACGGCCGCTGGTCGTCGCCGGGGGCGGGCATCTCCGGGATCTCAGCCTCCATGGGCTTCGACATACTCTTCCACCGCCTTGAGGATCGCGCCCTGGTCCAGGCCGAGATGCTCCAAGATCGTATAGCGGCCCGGGCGGGTCTGCGGGGCATACTCCACGGCTCGCGCGAACTGCTCCGCGGTCAGCCCGATGTCGCCGGGCAACCGGGGCAGCCCGTGCCGGTCCAGGCAGGCCGTGATCTCCGCCAGCCGGTCGGCGCCGGTGCCGAGGTGCGTGGCGCGCAGGTGGTAGCAGAACGCGGCGCCGATCCCGGCCAGCTCGCCGTGGTTGGCGGTGCCGGGATACAGCTGGTCGATCGCGTGCAGGATCTCGTGGTCGCCGCCGCTGGACGGCCGGGACGAGCCCGCGAACGCCATCGCCATCCCGGACAGCACGAGCCCCTCGGCCAGCACGGTCAGGAACCGGTCGGACTCGATCGTCCCGGGCTGGTGCAGCAGCGCCTCGGCGGCGGTGCGGGCGACGGTCAGCGCCATCCGGTCGACCGGCTCGCCGCACTCGTCGGCGGCCAGCAGCCAGTCGTCCACCGCCGAGAAGTTGCTCACCACGTCGCCGATCCCGGCCCGGACCAGCTCGGCGGGCGCGGCCCGCACGTAGTCGAGGTCGACGACCATCGCCAGCGGCATCACCACGCCGAAGGAGCCCTTGCCCTTCTCGTGGGTCAGCGACGCGACCGGGGAGCAGATCCCGTCGTGGGAGAGGTTGGTGGCGACCGAGACCATCGGGATGCCGGCCAGCGTCGCCGCGTACTTGGTCGCGTCGATCGTCCGGCCGCCGCCGATGCCGACGACGGCCTCGTACGAGCCCGCCCGCAGATTGGAGCCGAGCGATACGGCGGCGTCGACGGTGCCGCCGTCGACCCGGAAGACCTCGCAGGCGGCGAGCGACGGCCGGACGTGCTCGGCGATCTGGTCGCCCTGGCCGGGGCCGACCGCGATGGCGACCCGGCCCTCGGTGACGATCCGCCGGTCGGCCAGCAGGTCGCCCAGGGCCGCGACGGCGCCGCGCCGGACATCGATGGACAGCGGCGCGGTCAGCATCCGCGTCAGCAGGGGCATGTGGACTTCCTCGCTCGGGACGTCGGGGCGCCCGGGACGCGAGTCGGCGCGCCCGGGCCCGGCGGGCGGGTCAGTAGCCCTTGGCGATGCGGCGGGCCTTCTCCAGGTCGTCGTGGTTGTCGACCTCGACCCAGTCCACCTCGCCGATCGGGGCGACGCCGATGACGCCGCCGCGGTTGACCAGCTCCTGGTAGCCGTCCTCGTAGTAGAGGTCCGGGTCCCCCTCCCAGGTGGCCTTGAGCGCGTCGGCCAGCGGCTCGGCGGCGGCCGGCTCGATCAGGGTGGCGCCGATGTACTCCCCGTTCGCGGTCTCGGGGTCCATCAGCTTGGTGATCCGCTGGAGCCGCCCCCCGGCGTCCAGGATCACCTTCATCTCCTCGTCGGCCAGTGTTTTCACGTCGTCCACCGCCAGGAGGATGTCCGGGCCGCGGTTCGCCAATAGGGTCTTCTCGACACCGACCGGGTGGACCGTGTCGCCGTTCACCATGAGGACGCCCTTGGAGAAGTGCTCCCGAGCCAGCCACATGGAGTAGGCGTTGTTCCACTCCTCGGCCTTGTCGTTGTGGACGAGGGTGAGCGAGACGCCGTAGCGCTCCTCCAGCGCGGCCTTGCGCTCCTCGACGGCGCCCGCGCGGTAGCCGACGACGATGACCACGTCGGTCAGCCCGACCTCGGCGAGGTTGCCCAGGGCGATGTCCAGGATGGTGGTCTCACCATCGACCGGAACCAGGGCCTTGGGCAGCGTGTCGGTGTAGGGCCGCAGCCTCCGGCCCGCGCCCGCCGCCAGCACCATTCCGATCATGCTTCCTCTTCCTCCAGGTGACCCGTCACGCCGCCGCGCACCGCATCGCGCCCGGCACCGCGGCCGCCCGTGAGCCCGGTTCGCGCCCAGACCGCGACGCTCTCGCCCACGGACAACACGCCAAGGTAGACGGCGAGCGCCGCGTACGCGAACGGAAGGGCGCCGGAGAGGCCCGCCCAGCCCGCCAGTCCCGCCAGGCCCGCGGCCAGCATCCGGCCGTCCCAGCCCAGCCCGGCCCGGCGGAGCGGCCCGGCCGCCCCGAACCCCTGGTGGGTGCGGTACACGATGTCGTAGTGGTGGTACGCCAGGACCGCGAGCAGCACGTAGACGAGCGGTGCGGCCACACCCTGTGCGAACCCCAATGCGGCGAGGTAACCATACTCGATCGTGCGGAGACCGGGAGGGACAAGCCAGTCGATCCTCCCGTCCAGGGGACGGCGGGCGGACGGTCCGGCCAGCACGGCCGCCATGACCGGCGCGAGGGCCGCCGCCGCGGGCCATCCGGCCGTCCCGGCGGCCAGCAGGGCGGCCGTGAGCAGCAGGGAGGCGGCGACCGCGACCGGCGGGGACGGGCGCTGCCGGCCCGGCCGCCCGAGCAGCCGCCCGATCAGCAGGACGGCCGGCCCGTCGTCCCGGTAGGCCAGGAGCCGGTCTGGTACGGCCGCGCCGCCGGTCCCCGGCCCGCCGCGCGCGTGCGGCACGGCGTCCCGGAGGAGCCCGCTCCCCGGGCCGGTCATGCCGGGACCGCCCGTCCGAGCCGTCCCGCGAGGGTGTACGCGGCGGCGGCCGCGCCCCAGGCCAGCAGGGCGAGGAACGCCACCCTCGCGTCGGCCGCGGCCGCGGTGACCGCGATCAGCGCGATCCGCTCGCCGCTCGGCAGGGTGAGCGCCTTCCGCGCCCAGTACGCGGCGCGGCCGCCGCTCCTCCGCCCGGACTCGGCGGGCGCGACGGAAGCGGCGGGCGCGGCGGGGTCCGGGAGTCCGAAGGAGCCGTCCGGGGCGCGGCGGGCGGCCGCGGCCGGCGCGGGGGCGGAGCCGCGGGCCATGAGGGACGCGGTGAGCCTGACCCTGGCGGGCGGCGGGGCGTTCCGGGCGTGGAAGGAGAAGTCCATCATGTGCCTCAGGACCTGGAGGATCAGCGCGGCGGCGGCGAGCGCCCACACGTACCCGCCGCCGGCGGCGCAGCCCCAGGCGAGGCCCGCGTACGCCGCGTACTCCTTCACCCGGTCGAGCACCGAGTCCAGCCAGGCGCCGAACACGCTCGCGCGCCCGGTGTAGCGGGCGAGCTGCCCGTCCACGCAGTCGAGGACGAACGAGAGGTAGAGGAGCACCGCGCCGGTGACCAGCCCGGCGCGGGTCCCGGCGGAGAACCACATCGCCGCCAGCAGCGCCAGCGCCAGCGAGGTGCCGGTGACCGCGGCGGGCGTCAGGTCGCGGCCGGCGGCCCAGCGGACGATGTGCGGCGAGTACGAGCTGACCGCGTACGTGGCGACGAACCCGTCGTCCGCCTTGACCGCCGCGGCGAGCCGGCCGGCGTCGTCGCCGTCCTCGATCGCCGCCCGGGCCGCGCGCACGCCCTCCGCGTCGGCCGCCCGGCGGCAGGGCGCGCCGCCGCACGGTTCGGCGGCGACCGGCGTGCCGGACCGGACGAGGCCGACCAGGAGCAGCTCGGCGGCGCTCGCCCGCGTGCCCGGCGTCACGAGGTCGGCCAGCTCGGCGGCCGTGTCGGCGGCGGCCGGCGCCTGCTCCGCCGCGATCCGCAGCACCCCGGGCGAGAGGGCGTTCGGGTCGGGGACGGCGTGGTCGGCGGAGCCCGCGGCGACGATCCGGCGGCCCGCGACGCGGACGTCGGCCGTCCCGTACGGCCGGTCCGCCGGGTCGGCGGTACGGGCGAGCGCCCGCCCGCGCGGCACGGTCAGCGCCGCGACCGGCGGGCCGCCCACGCCGCCCACGCCGCCTGCGCCGCCCGTGCCGTCCAGCAGCCGGGCCAGCGGCTCGTCCGCGGCGACCAGGTCGGCGGGCAGGATCAGCAGCGGCGTGCCGTCCGTCCAGGCGAGCCTGGCCAGCCGGGCGATCTCCCGCAGGTCGGCGGCGGTGTCGGCGCACTCGGTGACGAAGTGGCCGTGGGCCCGCAGCGGCGGCGCGAGATCGGGCCGCCCGAGGACGTGCACGTCCGGTACGTTGAGCGTGGTGAGCTGATCACACAGCCGCGCCAGGAGCGTCGGCGGCCCGTCCGGGTCGCCCGGGGCGGCGGCGCCGCCCGGGTACGGCAGGGCGGCCGCGGGTCCCGGGCCGGCCCCGCCGCGGGCCCGGCCCGTCGCGATGATCACCGCTAGGGTCATCGGCGCCTCCCGGCCGCCTGGGTGCAATAACAGGAACGACTGCTCAGTGTAGCCATCCGGCTACATATTGCGATCAACGAGATGGGACGGCATGGCGGACCGTACGGTGGCGGTGGTGCTCGCGGGCGGCATCGGGCAGCGGGTCGGCTCGGCCCGCCCCAAGCAGCTCCTCGAAGTCGGCGGGCGGCCGATCCTCAGCCGGGCGATCGCGGCCTTCGACGGCCATCCCGGCATCACCGAGGTACTGGTGGTGATGGCCGCCGGGCACGTCCGCGCCGCCGCCGCGCTGGCCGCCCCGTTCCGCAAGGTCACCGGGGTGATCGAGGGCGGCGCCACCCGTACCGCCTCGACCGCGGCCGCGCTGGAGGCGCTCGCCGGGCATCCGGACGGGACGCGGGTGCTCTTCCACGACGCCGCCCGGCCCTTCGTGGACGCCCCGGTGGTCGACCGCGTGCTGGACGCCCTGGACGCGTACGACGCGGTCGCGGTCGGCGTGCCGTCCAGCGACACCATCGTCGCCGTCGAGGACGGCGTGGTCGCCGGCATGCCGCCGCGCGCGTCGCTGAGCCGGTTCCAGACGCCGCAGGGGTTCCGGCTGGGCACCGTGCGCGCCGCGTACGGGCGGGCGCTGGCCGACCCGGACCTGCTGGCCACCGACGACTGCGGCATCGTCCACCGCTACCTCCCCGAGGTGCCCATCCGGGTCGTGGAGGGCAGCGAGCGCAACCTCAAGGTCACCCACCCGCTGGACATCGTCGTCGCCGAGCACCTCGCCGCCGCCCCCGCCGATCCCGCCGATCCCGCCGACCACCCCACGGAGCTCTCGTGATCTTCGAAGACCCGGCCTCCCGGCACCGGCCCGCCGTCATCGGCCACCGCGGCCTCGGCTCCGGCGACCTCGCGGTCCCCGGCGCCGCCGACGGCGCCACCGTCGCCGAGAACACGATCCCCTCGATGCTGGCCGCGCTGGACGCCGGCGCGTCCTGGATCGAGCTCGACGTCACCCGTACCGCCGACGACGCCCTGGTGCTGCGGCACGACCCGACCACCCCGGAGGGCGCGTTCGTGGTGGACGGCGAGGCGGCCGCGCTCGGCCTGCCCCTCCTGGAGGAGGTCTTCGACGCGCTGCCGCCCGAGGTGCCGGTGGACGTGGACGTCAAGACGATCCTGGAGGACGCGGTCGACGATCCGTCCCGGCGCACCGGCGCCCTGCTGCTCCCCGTCCTGGAACGGGAGGCGCGCCGCCGGCCGCTGCTGGTGACCTCGTTCGACCCGTCGCTGCTGGCCCACCTGCGCGACAACCTGCGAGGCGTCCCGCTGGGGCTGCTGACCTGGCACCGCTTCCCGCTGTGGCACGGCATCCCGGCGGCGGCGGGCCTCGGCCTCCAAGCGGTCGGCGTGCACACCGCGTCCTGCGGCTTCGACCAGCCCGACACGCGGCTGCGGCCGCTGGAGCACTGCGTGGACGTGGCGCACAAGGCCGGGCTGGAGCTCCTGGCCTGGTGCCCGCCCGCCGAGCGCGCCCGCGACTTCGCCGCCGCGGGCGTGGACGCGCTCGTCGTCAACGACGTCCCGGGAGTGGTGGCGGCCCTGACCGAGGATCCCGCCACCGTCGACTAGCGAGTGGCGGCCGGCGCGCCGACCGCCGGGATGCCCGAGCCGCCGTCGACTCGTGGCGTGTCCTCCCTCCGGCGGCCGCGTGAAGGACGGACACGCCACGAGTCGACGGCGCGGCGGGCAGGGTCAGGCGGCGGTCACTTGCCGTCCTTGTCGCCGCGCAGGTCGTCGCCGCCGTACATCTGCGTCCACTCGCCCGGCTGCTCCTGCTTCGGCGCGGAGCCGCCGGCGGGCGCCTGCCCGGGCTGCCCGGGGTGGTCGCTTCCGGAGCCGTAGCGGGGCGCTCCCGGCTCGGGCGGCGTGCCGAACGGGCCCTGGTCGGCGGGCGGCGGCGGGGTGCCGTACGGCTGCGCGGGCGGGTTCGGGTCGGCGGCGGGCGGCGGCGTCCCGTACGGCTGCTGCGGGTGCGCCTGCGGCGCGTACGGCCCCGGCTGCGCGCCGGGCGGGCCGACCGGCGGGCCGCCGGGGCCTCCCGGCCCCATCGGGCCCGCGTACTGCGGCGCCCGGCCACGGGCGGCACCGGCCGACCGCCAGCGCGAGGGCGGGGCCGAGGCCGCCAGCAGCGCGACGCCGACGAGGAGGAACCCGCCGTACGCGCTGAACGTGAGGAACCAGCGCGCCAGGTCGCCGGGCATGAGGTCGGGCAGGTGCCGGATGCTGAACCGCGGCGCGGCGATCCACAGCAGCCCGATGAGGGTGAACACGATCCCGGGGACGGCCGAGGCGACCGGCGACAGCCGGGAGCCCATCAGCGCGCCGAGCAGGGCCGCGCAGAACAGCAGCGCGAGCGCGCCGGGCAGCCGGTCCGACCACGGCGGTTCCATGAACAGGCGCGCGTAGCGCACGGTCCTGTCCGTCCCGTACATCAGGCCCACGGCGATGATCGGGGTGGCGACCAGCCCGACCACCACACCGATCCCATGGCGTGCTCCACCGGACATGGCCACCTCCTCAGGCGCCGACGGCATGATCCGTCCAACGTAACCCTGAGATGCGGTGATCGGGAAAAAGGTTCGAGACCGTTACGGGTTTTTCGCCGGCGTCGGCTGACCCAGCCCGGGCGGGCTCGTCAGGAAGCCCAGCCCCCAGGACACGTGCATGGTCGCGAACACCAGCGGCAGCCGCAGCCACGCCGACACCGGCAGCCCGCGGCCCTCGACGCCCGCGCCGAGCACGATCCCGGCCGCGTACGCCCCGGGGACGATCCAGCCCGGCCAGAACCCGAACGCCCCGGCCACCGCGCCCGCCGCCATCGCGACGACCGCCAGCGGCGGCGCCAGGTAGCGGAAGTTCAGCGTGCCCTGGTGCTCCCGGCCCACCACGCGGCGCCAGCGGCCGGTGTGGAAGTACTGCTTGGCCAGCGCCCGCAGGTTGGGCCGCGGCCGGTACGTCACCCGCATCCGGGGCGTGAAGAACACCCGCCCGCCGGTCTGCCGGATCCGGTGGTTCATCTCCCAGTCCTGGGCCCGCACGAACGTCTCGTCGTACCCGCCGACCCGGTCGAGCGCGCTCCGCCGGAACGTCCCGAGGTAGACGGTCTCCACCTCGCCCGCCTCGCCGCCGGTGTGGAACCGGGCGTTCCCGACCCCGATCTTGGACGTCATCGCCCGCGCCACGGCCTTCTCGAACGGGGTGACGCCCTCGGCCGCCATGATCCCGCCGACGTTGTCGGCGCCGGTCTCCTCCATCGTCTCCACCGCGGCCCGGACGTAGTCCGCCGGCAGCAGCGAGTGGCCGTCCACCCGCACGATGATCGAGTACTGCGACGCCTTGATGGCGATGTTCAGCCCCTGCGGCGTGCGGCCGGTGGGGTTGGGGACCACCACGATCCGCGGATCCTCGGTGGCCAGCCGGGCGGCGATCTCCTCGGTGCGGTCCCGGGAGGGCCCGATCGCCAGCACCAGCTCCAGCTCGCCTGGATACTCCTGGAGCAGGATGCGGCGGACGGCGTCGGTGAGGTGCCGTTCCTCGTTCAGTACGGGCATCACCACGGAAACCGCCGGCCACGTACGGTCGGTGGTGGCGGCCTGCGGGGCGCTGTGCGCGCCGGAAGACGGATTCATCTGGACTCGCGGGCTCTCTCTCGATCGTCCATGACGCAGCCGAACACACCCGGGTCAGCCCGGGGGCAAGGTCAAGACGGCGCCACGTTACTGCAAGGACACGAGGTCCAGGTACCGAACGGACCGGTGTCTCCCACTTTAGAGTGGGAACCCACGCGTGCCGGAAGGTGCCGAAGCGAAGTTCTCGGGAGGCGGCGGCCAGGATGGCAGACGGGCCCAGGAAACCGGACGGGCAGGGACGGGGCGGCGAGACCGATCCGCTGGAGCGGTACTTCAAGCCACGCCCCGGCGGCCCCGGCGGCCCGGCCGAGGACGACGAGAGCATCGAGGGCGTCACGGTCGACGGCGTACCGGCCCCCCGGGTCGCGGTGGACGGGCCGCGCGGCCCGCGCCGTCCCGGCTCGGGCATGAGCCGCCGGTCGGCGATGAGCGCCCGCAGGCAGCGCCGCTTCCTGATGGTCACCGGCGCCATGTCGGCGTTCGTGCTGCTGACGTCCGGCGGCGCCTGGGCGTTCCAGAACTACGTGACCGGCGCCCTCGACCGGGTCAGCGTCGGCGGGCTCGGCAAGGGCAGGGACACGCCGAAGGGCGCCATGACCATCCTGGTCGCGGGCGTCGACCGGCGCGAGGGGCTCACCAAGGAGCAGCAGAAGGCCGCCAGGCTCGGCCACGAGGCCGGCGAGCGGTCCGACACGATGCTGCTGATGCACATCTCGCGGAACCACGACCGCGTCACGGTGGTCAACCTGCCGCGCGACTCGTACGTGACGATCCCGCCGCACAAGTCGAACGGGTCGGAGGGCCCCAAGGGCACCCAGGTCCCGGGCCGTCCCGGCAAGCTGACCTGGGCGTACCAGTTCGGCGGCCCCGACCTGACCGTCGACACCGTCAAGCGCTCGACGGGCGTGTCCATCGACCACTACGTCGAGGTCAACTTCTACGGCTTCATCAGCATGGTGGACGCCCTCGGCGGCGTGGACGTGTGCACCGAGGAACCGATCAACGACAAGAAGAGCGGGCTGGTGCTGCCCGCCGGCACCACCCACGTGGACGGCATGAAGGCGCTCGCGTTCGCCCGCGCCCGCTACACCCTCACCGGCGGCAGCGACCTCGGCCGCATCGACCGCCAGCAGCAGTTCATGGCGGCGATGATGAAGCAGGCCCTGAGCACGAAGACGCTGAGCGACCCGGGCAAGTCGTCGCGCTTCCTCAACGCCGCGCTCAAGTCCCTGCGGGTGGACGACAAGCTCGCCGACGACCTGCCCGGCCTGGCCGAGCAGATGAAGGGCCTGTCCACCGACAGCCTCACGTTCGCCAAGGTCCCGCTGGCCAACCCGAACCACAACGCGCTGTTCTGGAACGCCCCGACGCCCCAGTCCAGCGTCCTGTGGGAGCAGAACCGCGCCGACGACCTCTTCACCAAGATCAGGCGCGACCAGCCGGTGGCGAAGGAGAGGAAGCCGTCCGCGGCGCCGACGACCGCCAAGCCAACCGGCCCGACCGTCCCGCCGGAGGACATCCGGGTCAGCGTCCTGAACGCGATCGGCACCCCGGGCCTGGCCACCAAGGCCGGCGGCCAGCTCCGCGACGAGGGCTTCAAGGTCACCGTCGTGCCCGGCGTCGCCCGCCGCGGCCTCCAGACCACCACGATCCAGTACGGCCCCGGCCGCAAGGACTCCGCCGAGACGCTGGCCGCCGCGATCCCCGGCGCCAAGCTCAAGCAGGTGGGCTCGCTCGGCTCCCGCGTCCAGGTCCTCGTCGGCGACGACTGGTCCGGCGTCGAGAAGGTCAAGGTCCAGGCGTCCCCGACGGCGTCCGCGAACCCGTCCGGCGAGGTCGAGTCCGGCACCGCCACCGAAAAGCTCTGCAAGGGCTGACCGGGCGCCCCCGGCCGGAGTCCCCGGCGGCCGGGGGCCGTGCGGCCACGTCGGCGGCTACTTCAGGAGCTGGCGGGCCATGACCATGCGCTGGATCTGGTTGGTGCCCTCGTAGATCTGGGTGATCTTGGCGTCGCGCATCATCCGCTCGACCGGGAACTCGCGGGTGTAGCCGTAGCCGCCGAGGAGCTGGACGGCGTCGGTGGTCACGTCCATCGCCACGTCCGAGGCCAGCGCCTTGCAGGCCGAGGAGACGAAGGTGAGGTCGGGGATCTTCGCGCCGTGCATCGCGCGCTCGGACTTGATCGCCGCGTGGTAGGTGAGCTGGCGGGCGCCCTCCAGGCGCATCGCCATGTCGGCCACCATGAACTGGACGCCCTGGAAGTCGCTGATGGACTTGCCGAACTGCTTGCGCTCCTTGATGTAGCCGAGCGCGTAGTCCAGCGCGCCCTGGGCGATGCCGAGGGCCTGGGCGGCGATGGTGATGCGGGTGTGGTCCAGGGTGGCGAGGGCGGTCTTGAAGCCGGTGCCCTCCGCGCCGATGATCCGGTCGGCGGGGATCCGGACGTTCTCCAGGATGACCTGGCGCGTCGGCGAGCCCTTGATCCCGAGCTTCTTCTCCTTGGGCCCGAACGAGACGCCCTCGTCGCCCTTCTCCACCACGAACGCGGAGATGCCGCGGGCCCCGACGCCCGGCTCGGTCACCGCCATGACCGTGTAGTACTCCGAGACCCCGGCGTTGGTGATCCACATCTTGGCGCCGTTGAGCACCCAGTGATCCCCGTCACGCACCGCGCGGGTCTTCATCCCGCCCGCGTCCGACCCTGCCTCGGCCTCCGACAGGGCGTACGAGAACATCGCTTCGCCCTTCGCCACCGGAGTCAGATACTTTTTCTTGAGCTCATCGGAGCCGGACAGCAGGACCGGAACCGTGCCGAGCTTGTTCACCGCCGGGATCAGCGACGACGAGGCGCACGCGCGAGCGACCTCCTCGATCACGATCACGGTGGCGAGGGCGTCGGCCCCGGCGCCCCCGTACTCCTCCGGGACGTGCACCGCGTGCAGGTCGTTCTGCACCAGCGCGTCCAGGGCCTCCTGAGGGAAGCGGGACTCCTCGTCGACCTCCGCCGCATGCGGCGCGATCTTGGCGTCGGCGAGCTCGCGGACCGTCGTGCGGAGCAGCTCGTGCTCCTCGGACGGAGCGTACGTGGGAAAGTCGGGACTCATAGCGCGAATGCTACCCGCCGGTACACTGCCCCCGGCCAGGGCGGGGTATGTCCACCACCGGGCGGCAGCGAGAGACGACGAAGGAGTTGTGCCTTGACCCACCGGCTGACGGTGATCGGGACCGGGTACCTGGGCGCCACCCATGCGGCCTGCATGGCGGACCTGGGCTTCGAGGTGCTCGGACTGGACGTCGACCCCGAGAAGGTGGCCCGGCTCGCGGCGGGCGACCTGCCCTTCTACGAGCCGGGGCTGGAACCCGTGCTCCGCCGCAACCTGGAGAACGGGCGGCTGCGCTTCACCTCCTCGTACGAGGAGGTCGCCGAGTTCGGCGACGTCCACTTCGTCTGCGTCGGCACCCCGCAGAAGGCGGGCGAGTACGCCGCGGACATGACCTACGTGGACGACGCGATCACCTCGCTGGCGCCGCTGCTGCACCGGCCGTGCGTGATCGTGGGCAAGTCGACCGTGCCGGTCGGCACGGCGGAGCGGCTGGCCGGCCGGATCGCCATGCTGGCGCCCGCCGACGGCGACGCCGTGCTGGCCTGGAACCCCGAGTTCCTGCGCGAGGGCTTCGCCGTCCAGGACACCCTGCACCCGGACCGGATCGTCGTCGGCGTGCCCTCCGACCCGGGCGCCGCCGACCGCGCGGAGAAGGTCCTGCGCGAGGTCTACTCCTCCATGCTGGCCGCGGAGACCCCGTTCATCGTCGCGGACTACCCGACGTCCGAGCTGGTCAAGGTATCGGCCAACGCGTTCCTGGCAACCAAGATCTCGTTCATCAACGCGATGGCCGAGGTCTGCGAGGCCGCGCACGCCGACGTGACGAAGCTCTCGGAGGCGCTGTCGTACGACGACCGGATCGGCGGCCGGTTCCTCGGCCCCGGGCTCGGCTTCGGCGGCGGCTGCCTGCCCAAGGACATCCGCGCGTTCATGGCCCGGGCCGGCGAGCTGGGCGTCGACCAGGCGCTGACGTTCCTGCGCGAGGTCGACGAGATCAACATCCGCCGCCGGATCCGGATGGTGGACCTGGCCCGGCACGAGCTGGGCGGCTCGTTCATCGGCCGTACGGTCGGCGTGCTCGGCGCGGCGTTCAAGCCCAACTCCGACGACGTGCGCGACTCCCCCGCGCTCGACGTGGCCGCCACCATCCGCGGCCAGGGCGGCAAGGTCACCGTGTACGACCCGCAGGCCATGGCCAACGCGCGCCGCGCGCACCCGGCGCTGGACTTCGGCGAGTCCGCCATGGACGCGGCCCGCGGCGCGCACGTGGTGCTGCTGCTGACCGAGTGGCAGGAGTTCCGCGAGATGGACCCGCACGCCCTCGGCGAGGCCGTCGCCGAGCGCAACATCGTCGACGGCCGCAACGCCCTGGACCCCGAGCAGTGGCGCTCCGCAGGCTGGAACTACCGCGCCCTGGGCCGCCCGTAGGGAACGATCGGGACCGCGGCGCTGTTGTGCCGGACATGGATGATCTGTTCGCACGGCAGGACGTGATCAAGCGGCTGCTGAACGAGTCGCGGCGGTGGGCGTTCGTGGGCCTGGGGGACAATCCCGAGCGGGAGGTCCATACCCAGGCCCGGCTGCTTCAGCGGCGCGGCAAGACGATCGTCCCGGTGCATCCGTCCGCGGCGACGGTGCTGGGCGAGAAGGGCTACGCGGCGCTCGCGGACGTGCCCGGGCAGATCGACGTCGTCGGGGTCTACCGGCGCGCCGAGCACGCGGGCGCCGTGGTGGACGAGGCCATCGCCGCGGGCGCCGGGGCCGTCTGGCTGCCGCTGGACGTGATCGACGAGGCGGCGGCGCGGCGGGCCCAGGAGGCCGGGCTGGACGTGGTCATGAACCGCTGCCCGGCCGTGGAGTGGGCCCTGCGGCGGTAGCGCTAGAGGTTCTCGCGGAGGCGGGCGCCCTTGGCCTTGGCCTGCGCGTACAGGTCCTGCTGGAAGTCCGCCATCTTCGCGCGGAGCGCCTCGTCGGAGGCCGCCAGGATCCGCACGGCCAGCAGCCCGGCGTTGCGGGCGGCGCCGACGGCGACGGTCGCGACCGGGACGCCGGCGGGCATCTGGACGATCGACAGCAGCGAGTCCATGCCGTCCAGGTGCTTGAGCGGCACCGGGACGCCGATGACCGGCAGCGGGGTGACCGAGGCGAGCATCCCGGGCAGGTGGGCGGCGCCGCCCGCGCCCGCGATGATGACCTTGAGGCCGCGGCCGGCCGCCTCCGCGCCGTACGCGATCATGTCGTGCGGCATCCGGTGCGCCGAGACGACGTCGGCCTCGTAGGCGACGCCGAACTCGTCGAGCGCCTCCGCGGCGGCCTTCATCACCGGCCAGTCGGAGTCGCTCCCCATCACCACGCCCACCTGGATCAAGACTCTGCTCTCCGTTCATCTCCGGGCCGCCTCATGGCGCTACGAGTCACTCGGGTTCTCCTTCATGTCGGAGCCCCAGCGCAGGAAGTCGGCGGCGTGCCGGGCGCGCTCGCGGGCCTCGGCGAGGTCGGCGCCCAGCGCGGTGACATGGCCGATCTTGCGGCCGGGGCGGACCTCCTTGCCGTAGAAGTGCACCTTGACGGCCGGGTCGTGGGCCATCACGTGCAGGTACCGGTGGTAGATCTCGCCCTTGTCGCCGCCGAGCACGTTCGCCATGACGGTGTACGGGGCGGTGGGCTCGGTGGAGCCGAGCGGCAGGTCCAGCACGGCGCGCAGGTGCTGCTCGAACTGGGAGGTGCGGGCGCCCTCGATCGTCCAGTGGCCGGAGTTGTGCGGGCGCATCGCCAGCTCGTTCACCAGCAGGCCCGCGTCCGTCTCGAACAGCTCGACAGCGAGCAGGCCGGTCACGCCGAGCTGCTCGGCGACGCCGAGGGCGAGCCGCTGCGCCTCGGCGGCGGTGCCGCCGTCCAGGCCGGGCGCGGGAGAGATCACCTCGACGCAGATGCCGTTCTCCTGGACGGTCTCCACGATCGGGTACGCGGCGCCCTGGCCGTGCGGCGAGCGCGCCACCAGGGCCGCCAGCTCGCGGCGGAACGCGACGTGCTCCTCGGCCATCAGGGTGACGCCCTCGGCGATCAGGCGGGCGGCCAGGTCCGCGTCCTCCGGGCCGCGCAGGATCCAGACGCCCTTGCCGTCGTAGCCGCCGCGGGTGGCCTTGAGGACCAGCGGCCAGCCGTGCTCGCGGCCGAACGCCTCCAGGAACGCCCGCGGCTCCCGGTCGGGGACGGCCCCGTACGCCGGGCAGGGCGCGCCGATGCCGCTGAGCCGCTCGCGCATGACCAGCTTGTCCTGGGCGTGCAGGAGGGCGGCGGCGCTCGGGCGGCAGGGGACGCCGGAGTCCTCGACGGCCTGGATGTGGTCGCCGGGGACGTGCTCGTGGTCGAACGTGACGACGTCGCAGCCCTTGGCGAAGGCGCGCAGGTCGTCGAGCGAGGAGTCGTCGCCGACGTGGACGTCCGCGCACACCCGGGCCGCCGAATCGGTGGCCGAGCCGGCGAGCACCCGCAGCGACACGCCGAGCGCGATCGCCGCCTGCTGGGTCATCCGGGCCAGCTGGCCGCCGCCCGCCATACCCACCGTGGGCATCTGAGCTGGATCTCTCACGCCCGAAAGGCTATCGGGGCCGGGATGGTGAACGAACCGGGCGGGTACGGCGTCAAAGGATGTGTGATCCGCGTCGAGGAGGGCACGGGGAAGGGGCGCGAGTCCGGGATCGTTCCCGTTGCGACGCCCCAGTGGCAACATGCGTCTATCCTCGATGTGCCTCCACAGTCGCCAGAGCGCGCGCCGGCCGGGCGCCCGCGCCGCGCAGTGGCCGCCGAAACCGCAGCCGCAGTCCGGAAGGACGGTCCCCGTTCGTGAAGCTGCTCTCCCGTCTCCGCCACCGGTTCGAGCACCTGGTGCGCGAACTCGCCAAGTTCGGCAGCGTCGGCGCGATCGCCTTCGTCATCACGATGGTCCTCAGCAACGCGCTGCACAACGAGGCGGGCCTGGGGATGGGGCCGCTGTCCTCCAACGCCATCGCGACCGTGGTGGCGACCACGTTCTCGTACGTCGCCAACCGCTACTGGACGTTCCGGCACCGTGACCGGACCGGCCTGGGCCGCGAGTACGTGCTGTTCTTCGCGCTGAACGGCGTCGGCCTGGTGATCACGCAGCTGTTCATCGGCTTCGTGCACTACGTGCTGGGGCTGCACGGCCCGCTCTTCTACAACGCGGCGCTGATCCTCGGTACCGGGGCGGCGACGCTGTTCCGCTTCTGGTCGTACAAGAAGTGGGTGTTCCTGCCGGTGGAGGCCGCGCAGGTCGACCCGCACTCGGGGCTGCCCGGCACCGCGCCCGCCGAGCCGGCCGCGTCGGAGCGCGTCAACGGCCGTTCCCTGCCGTCCCATGGGCTGGGCCGCCCGATCGGCGAGCAGCCGGCGGAGGGCCGGGCGGAGTTCACCCGCTCCCACTGATCCCTCGGTCCGGCCGGTCCGGCGAGGTCAGGCGGGGCCGATCACGACGCGTTCGGAGGCCAGCCGGGCCTCGGCGGCCGGGCGCAGGAACACCCCGAAGACCGCGGGCCGGTTCTGGATCAGCTCCAGCCGGCCGCCGTCCACCACCGCCAGCGAGCGGGCCAGGTAGAGGCCGAGGCCGGTGCCCTTGCCGCTGCTGACGCTGCGCTCGAAGATCCTGGCCTCCAGGTCCGCCGGGATGCCCGGCCCCTCGTCGGCGATCTCCACCACCACCGAGCCGACCCCGAGCTTGGTGTTGATCGTCACCGGGCCGGAGCCGTGCACCAGCGAGTTGTCCAGCAGCGTCGCGATGATCTGGGAGAGCCCCTCCGGGCTGGTCATGCCGACCAGGCCGCGCTCGCCGGTGGTACGGACGTCGCGGCCGTCCCGGCGGAAGATCGGCCGCCACTCCTCCACCTGCTGGGCGATGATGTCGTCGACCGGGGCCGCGACGGCGGCGCCGGTGCGGTCGTGCCGGGACCGGGCCAGCAGCTGCTCCACCACGGCCACCAGGCGTTCGGCCTGGGCCAGCGCGGCGGCACCCTCCTCGCGGACCACCTCGGGGTACTCGGCGGCCTCGACCATCTCCTCCAGCCGCATCGACAGCGCGGTCAGCGGGGTGCGGAGCTGGTGGCTGGCGTCGGACGCGAACTCGCGGCTGGCCGCGAGCAGGTCGGCGATCCGCACCGCGCTGCGGTCGAGCACCTCGGCGACCCGGTCGACCTCGGGGATCCCGTACCGGCGGCGGCGCGGCCGGGCGTTGCCGCTGCCCAGCCGGTCGGCGGTCTCGGCGAGGTCGGTCAGCGGGACGGTCAGCTTCCGGGCCTGGAACATCGCCAGCCCGACCGTCACAGCGACGCCCAGCGCGGCCAGGCTGCCGATCAGCAGCATCAGCCGCAGCGCCTCGTCCTGGATCTGCCCGGCCGGCCGGGACACCTGGACCCGGACGCCGCCGGCGGTCCCGGTGGCGGTGAGCAGCTCGGTGCCGCGGGCCGGCCGCGCCCCCGCGGTGACCGTCCGGTCGTTCGCCAGCGTGATCACGATGTACCGGCCCGGATACTCCTGGGCGATCTTCTGGGCGGTGATCGGCTGGCCGGACTCCAGGCTGAAGCCGACCCCGCCGAGGATCGAGGCCGCCTCGCGGTCCAGCGACTGGCGCGCCTCCTCGTAGATGAGCTTGTGCGTGGCGTAGGCGAGGGGGATGCCGAGCAGCAGGATCGCGACGACCGCCACCGCGAGCGTCGACAGGAGCAGTCGGCGCCTCATCAGGGCTCCTTCGAGGTGAAGCCGTGATCACGCCGCATCGCGCCGCGGCCCGTCTCGGATCGGCCCGCGGCGGCGCCGCATGATCATGGCGAACGGTTCAGGGCGTGCGCGGCCCTAGTCGCCGCGCTCGAACCGGAAGCCGACGCCGCGCACGGTCGTGATGTAGCGCGGGCTGCCGGCGTCGTCGCCGAGCTTGCGGCGCAGCCAGGAGATGTGCATGTCGAGGGTCTTGGTGGAGCCCCACCAGTTGGTGTCCCACACCTCGCGCATGATCTGTTCGCGGGTCACGACCTTGCCGGCGTCGCGCACCAGCACGCGCAGCAGGTCGAACTCCTTGGTGGTCAGCTGGAGCTCCTGGTCGCCCATCCAGGCCCGGCGCGACTCGGCGTCGATCCGGACCCCCTGGACGATCGGGGTCTCGGTGCTGCCGCGGCGCAGCAGGGCCCGGACCCGGGCGAGCAGTTCGGCCAGCCGGAAGGGCTTGGTGACGTAGTCATCGGCACCGGCGTCCAGCCCGACGACGGTGTCGACCTCGTCGGCGCGGGCCGTGAGGATCAGGATGGGCACCCCGTGCCCCTCGGCGCGCACCCGGCGCGCCACCTCCAGACCGTCCAGCTCGGGCAGTCCGAGATCGAGGACGATGAGGTCCACGCCGCCCCCGAGCGCCCGCTCCAGGGCCTGCGGCCCGTCCGGGCTGACTTCGACGGTGTACCCCTCGCGCCGCAGCGCACGGGCGAGAGGCTCGGAGATGGACGTGTCGTCCTCGGCGAGCAGTACTGAGGTCATGGACCGATCGTATGACCATTCATGAACGTTTCCCGGCGGCCGCCGCGCTCTTGACCTGCGGTTTGCCACTCATAGTACTTCCATGAACACGGACAAGTCAGAGAGTAGAGCGAAGTAACCGCACGTTATCGGCGGAGGTCAGCGCGGTGCGGGAACGGCGAGCACCGCCACGGCGGGTCCCGGCAGGGTCAGCGTGGCGGTTTCGCCGCCATCGCCCGCCTGACCGCCGTCCAGGCGCACGCCGGGATCCGAGGCGAGCAGGAGGCGGCCGTCCGGTTCGACCGGGATTCGCGCCGTCCGTTCCTCGAATTCGACGGCCACCCGGATCCGGCCGCGCCGCAGGACCAGCCGGCGGGCATCCGTCCCATCGCTCCCATTCCGCTCATCCGCCCGCGTGTCGCCGCCATTCCCCGGGGCGATCTCCGGCTCGCACGGGATCTCCACGGTGGTGCCGGTGAGGCGGGGATCGTTCAGCTCGGGCCAGGCCCGCCGGAGCGCGATGAGCGCGCGGTGCCAGTCGAGCAGCTCGCGGTGGACGCCGGTGCTCGCCGCCGGCTCGGCCCAGTCGAGCCGCGAGCGCCGGAAGGTGTCCGCGTCCTGGGGATCGGGGACCTCGCCCGCCCAGCCGTGCCGGGCGAACTCGCGCCGCCGCCCCTCCGTCACCGCCCGGCCCAGCTCGGGCTCGCGGTGGTCGGTGAAGTAGCACCACGGCGTGCTCGCCGCCCACTCCTCCCCCATGAAGAGCATCGGGGTGAACGGGCCGAGCAGGAGCAGCGCCGCGCCGATCTTGAGCCGGCCGGGCGGGAGCGCGGCCGCGACCCGGTCCCCGGCGGCCCGGTTGCCGACCTGGTCGTGGTTCTGCAGGAACGTCACGAACCGGTGCGCCGGCGTCCGCTCCACGTCCACCGGGCGGCCGTGGCGGCGGCCCCGGTACGCCGACCACGTGCCGTCGTGGACGAACGCCCTGGTCAGCGCCTTGGCGAGCGTCCCGGTCGAGCCGAAGTCGCAGTAGTACCCCTGCCGCTCGCCCGTCAGCGCGGCGTGCAGCGCGTGGTGGACGTCGTCGCACCACTGCCCGTCCAGCCCGTACCCGCCGGCCTCCCTGGACGTGATCAGCCTCGGGTCGTTCAGGTCGGACTCGGCGATCAGGAACAGCTCGCGGCCGAGGTGGGCCGAGAGCCCCCCGACGCGGTCCGCCATCTCCTCCAGGACGTGGACGGCGCCGTGGTCGTTGATCGCGTGGACGGCGTCCAGCCGCAACCCGTCGAACCGGTAATCGCGCAACCACATCAGCGCGTTGCCGATGACGAACGCGCGGACCTCGCCGGACCCCGCCTGGTCGAAGTTCACCGCGTCCCCCCAGGGGGTGCTGTAGGCGCCGGTGAAGTACGGCCCGTAGGAGGCGAGCCGGTTGCCGCTGGGGCCGAGGTGGTTGTAGACCACGTCGAGGACGACGGCGATCCCCTTGGCGTGGGCCGCGTCCACGAACCGTTTCAGCCCGTCGGGCCCGCCGTACGGCTCGTGCGGCGCCCACAGGTGGACGCCGTCGTAGCCCCAGCCGTGGATCCCCGGGAACGCGGCGACGGGCAGGAGCTCGACGGCGTCCACTCCCAGGGAGACGAGATGGTCGAGCCGTTCTATGGCCGCGTCGAACGTCCCCTCAGGGGTGAACGTGCCCACGTGCAGCTCGTACAGGACGCTGCCAGGGAGGGGGCGGCCCCGCCAGGCGCCGTCCGTCCAGGGGAATCGGTCGTGCTCGTACACCCGGCTCACTCCGTGCGCGCCGTACGGCTGCCAGGGAGAGCGCGGGTCGGGCAGGATCTCGTCCCGGTCGTCGAGGACGAAGCCGTAGTCCGTGCCGTGCCCCGCGCCCGGGACATCGGCGGCCCACCACCCGTGCCGCCCGTCCCGCCTCATGGGGTGATGGACGGGGTCTTCTCCTTCCCGCCCCTCCCAGACGGCGACCCGGACGCGCCCGGCGCCCGGCGCCCACACCTCGAACCGGGTCACCCGTCCTCCGCCACCGGATCCGGGACCAGCAGGGCCACCGGCAGCGTGCCGAGGACGTCGGCGAGCGGCAGCCGCGGGCCCCGGTGGACCTCGCCGGTCAGGACGTCCCGCCACAGGCCCGGGGCCGCGCCCAGGTACGTGCCGCCCCAGCCGCCGGCGCGTTCGAGCCCCGCCGGGAGCCGGGTCGCGACGGTCAGCGCCCCCGGCCGCTCCCCGCGCCGGAACGCCAGCGCGTGCCGCGCCGCCGGCCCCTCCGCCGCGACGGGCTCGTACGCGCCGGTCCCGTACCACTCGGGACGGTCCCGGCGCAGCCGCAGCGCCCGCGAGGTGACCAGCAGCTTCTCGTCGTCCAGGTCGCGGGGCTCGCGGCCGCTGTCGAGCCGGGTGAGGCGGGCGCGGCGCAGCCCGTAGTCGACCGGCCGCCGGTTGTCGGGGTCGACCAGCGACAGGCCGGTCAGCTCGCAGCCCTGGTAGACGTCCGGGACGCCGGGCATGGTCAGCTGGACGAGCTTCTGGCCGAGCACGTTGGCGCGCGCGTACACGTCCAGCATGTCCACGAACCCGGCCAGGTCGGCGGTCAGGTCGGCGTCCCCGAGGACGCGCCGCGCGTACGCGAGCACCGCCTCCTCGTAGCCGGTGTCGGGCTCGATCCAGTCCGTCCGGGTCTTGGCCTCGCGCATCGCCTTCGTCAGGAACTCCGCCAGCCGCTCCTCGGTCAGCGGCCAGGCGCCGGCGAGCGTCTGCCAGAAGAGGTACTCCAGGTCGGGTTCGAGCGGCGACCCCTTCGGGTCCCAGTCGCGCCAGCGGGCCGCCGCCTCCGCCCACGGGCCGGGCAGCTCCGCCAGGACGGCGAGCCGGGCGCGGACGTCCTCCTGCCGCTTGGTGTCGTGCGTGGACAGGGTCGTCATGGTGGCGGGCCAGTCGCGGAGCCGCCGGGCGCAGTACGCGTGGAAGTCCTCCGGGCTCACCGCGAACCGCGCCGGGTCGCCGCCGACCTCGTTCAGGGAGGCCATCCGGTTCCAGCGGTAGAACGCGGTGTCCTCCACGCCCTTGGCCGCCAGCGGCGCCGACGTCTGCTGGAACCGCACCGCGAACTCGGCCGCCCCCGACCCGCCGCCGCCCCCGAGGGCCAGCGCGACGATTCGCCCCAGGTCGTCGCGCAGCCGTTCCGGGACGCGGGCGCGCGCCGCCAGCTCGGCCCGCTCCAGCACCTCCACCGCCTGGACGGGCGGGTCCTCGCCCGGGACGACGTACGCGCGGTAGACGGGCATCGCGGCCAGCAGCTCGACCAGGGCGGTGCGGAGGTCCGCGGCCCGCGCCTCGTCCCGCTCGCCCAGCGCCCGGCACAGCACCCGGTGCAGCCGGTCGACCTCCGGCCGCAGCCCGTGCCCGGCCGCGTGCCGGCGGGCCTCGTACTCGACCTCCGCGAACGACTCCGGCCCGCCGGTGAACGCCGTGTACGCCTCGGTCAGCGGCCGCTCCCCGGCCGGATCGACGAAGACGCCGCCGACCATGCCGAGGGCGTCGTACCCGGTGGTCCCGGCGCACCGCCAGCCGGGCGGCAGCCGCTCCTCCCCCGTGGTGATCTTCTCGACCAGGATCCAGCGCGGCGCGCCCGGCGCGGACGCGGCGGCCGACAGCCGCTCCAGGTAGCCGCGCGGGTCGGTGAGGCCGTCGGGATGGTCGATGCGCAGGCCGTCCACGAGGCCCTCGGCGACCATGCGCAGCAGCAGCCCGTGCGTGCGGGCGAAGACCTCGGTGTCCTCCTGGCGCAGGCAGATCAGGCCGGAGATGTCGAAGAACCGGCGGTAGTTCGGTTCCCCTTCCCCCGGCAGGACGAGCCGGCCGCCGCCCGCCTCCCAGTCGACGTCGAACCAGCGGGCGTACGGCGAGTCCGCGCCCTCGTCGAGCACCGCGGCGAGCGGCGCGTTCAGCTCCGGCGGGTCGGGGATCGCCATGTGGTTGGGCACCACGTCCACCAGCACGCGCAGCCCGTGCGCGCGGAACCGCGACACCATCGCGCGGAACGCGTCGCCGCCGCCCAACTCGGCCGACAGCCGGTCGTGGTCGACCACGTCGTAGCCGTGCGTCGAGCCGGGCGCGGCCTGGAGCACGGGCGACAGGTACACGTGCGACACGCCCAGCGACGCCAGGTACGGCGCGAGCGCGGCCGCCTCCCTGAAGCCGCAGTGGCGGGTGTCGCTCGTGCCGCGCAGCTGGAGCCGGTACGTGCCGGCCGCCGGGGCCGCCGGGGCGTCCGGCTCGGGGGGCGGCGGCTCAGACACGGCGGAGCACCTGGAGCGAGCGGGCCTCGACCATCACCGTCTCACCTGCCTTGACCACGGGAGACTCCTCCTCGGCGAGCATGGGATCGGCGGTGTCGAGCACCTTCGACCACATCCCTCCATACCGGGCGGGCGGCAGCCCGAAACCCAGATCGCCGTGATGGGCGTTGAACAGCAGCAGGAACGAGGCGTCCCGGATCCGCTCGCCGCGCCGTCCCGGCTCGCCGATCGCGTCCCCGTTCATGAAGATGTAGAACGACTTGTTGTAGCCCGCCGACCAGTCGGCGCCGGTCATCTCCCGGCCGCCCGGCGTGAACCACAGCAGGTCGGGCAGCTCCTTGCTCTGTCCCTTGCCGCCCTTGCCGCCCTTGCCGGGACGGTCCGCCGGGCGCCCCTTGAAGAAGCGGCGGCGCCGGAACACCGGGTGCCTGCGGCGCAGCGCGGCCAGCTTCTGGACGAAGTCGAGCAGCGGGAAGTTCTCCTGGAGGCCGTCCCAGTCGACCCAGGAGATCTCGCTGTCCTGGCAGTAGGCGTTGTTGTTGCCGCGCTGCGTGCGGCCGATCTCGTCGCCGTGCGACAGCATCGGCACGCCCTGCGTGAGGAACAGCGTGGCCATGAAGTTGCGCTTCTGCCGCTCCCGCAGGCCGATGATCTCCAGGTCGGCGGTCGGGCCCTCGGCGCCGCAGTTCCAGGACCGGTTGTCGTCGGTGCCGTCCCGGTTGCCCTCGCCGTTGGCCTCGTTGTGCTTGCCGTCGTACGAGACCAGGTCGTGCAGGGTGAACCCGTCGTGGCAGGTCACGAAGTTGATCGACGCGATGGGGCGGCGGCCGTCGTCGGCGTACAGGTCGCTGGAGCCGGTCAGCCGGGACGCGAACTCCGGCAGCGTCGCCGGCCGGCCCCGCCAGTAGTCGCGGACGGTGTCGCGGTACTTGCCGTTCCACTCCGTCCACAACGGCGGGAAGTTGCCGACCTGGTAGCCGCCCTCGCCCACGTCCCACGGCTCGGCGATCAGCTTCACCTGGGACACGACCGGGTCCTGCTGGACGAGGTCGAAGAACGCCGACAGCCGGTCCACCTCGTGCAGCTCGCGCGCCAGCGTGGCGGCAAGGTCGAAGCGGAAGCCGTCCACGTGCATCTCGGTGATCCAGTAGCGCAGCGAGTCCATGATCAGCTGGAGCACGTGCGGGCTGCGCATGAACAGGCTGTTGCCGGTGCCCGTGGTGTCCATGTAGTAGCGCGGGTCGTCCTCGACCAGCCGGTAGTACGAGGCGTTGTCGATGCCCCGGAACGACAGCGTCGGCCCCAGGTGGTTCCCCTCGGCGGTGTGGTTGTAGACCACGTCGAGGATCACCTCGATGCCCGCCTCGTGCAGGGCCTTCACCATCGCCTTGAACTCCAGCACCTGCTCGCCGCGCTGCCCCGCCGCCGCGTACCCGTTGTGCGGGGCGAAGAAGCCGATGGTGTTGTAGCCCCAGTAGTTGCGCAGCCCCCGCTCGACCAGCGGGGCGTCGTGGACGAACTGGTGCACCGGCATCAGCTCCACGGCGGTCACGCCCAGCGCGGTCAGATGATCGACGATCACCGGATGGCCGAGCGCCGCGTACGTGCCGCGCATCTCCGGCGGGATCTCCGGATGCCGGTACGTGAGCCCCTTCACGTGCGCCTCGTAGATCACCGTCTCGTGGTACGGGGTGCGCGGCGGCCGGTCGTCGCCCCAGTCGAAGTAGGGGCTGACCACCACCGACCGCATCGTGTGCGGCGCCGAGTCGGCGTCGTTGCGGGACCAGGGGTCGCCGAACGCGTAGCCGAAGCACGACTCGTCCCAGTCGATCTCGCCCTCGATCGCCTGCGCGTACGGGTCGAGCAGCAGCTTGTTCGGGTTGCAGCGGTGCCCGGCGCGGGGGTCGTGCGGGCCGTGGACGCGGTACCCGTACCGCTGGCCCGGCATGATCCCCGGCAGGTAGGCGTGCCAGACGAAGGCGTCCCGCTCCGGCAGGGAGATCCGCGTCTCCCCGCCGCCCTCGCCGGCGGGCCCGTCGAACAGGCACAGCTCCACCCGCTCGGCCGCCTCAGTGAAGATCGCGAAGTTGGTCCCCGCCCCGTCGAAACGGGCTCCGAGCGGATACGCGTCCCCCGGCCAGACAACCGTCACCGTCCGCCCTCCCGTTCGTCCGGGACGGATGCTTCCCCCTGAGGCCCGCCTCACACGCCAGGCCGGCGGGGCAGGCGGCCAGGTAAAGAGAACCGGCCACCACTGGCCAGACCGGACATCCGTGAGCTACCTTAGGGGAGCCTTACCTTATTGAGGGTGCCCTAACCGCCCGGCGCGCTTCGCCGGCGGTGACGCCCTCCGACCGTAATGCCGCACGGAAGGTTCGACCGCCGGATGTACGTCTGCATCTGCAACGCCGTCACCGAGGATGACGTGCGGAGCTGCATGGCCGGCGGGGCCTGCTCCCCCAAGGAGGTCAAGGCCGCCTGCGGCATGAAGCCCGGCTGCGGCAGCTGCACCAAGCGCCTGCACGCCCTGGTGAGCGAGTACCGCACGGCCAGCGAGCTGGCCGACGCGATCACCGGCGGCCCGGCGTCCCCGGTGATGCCCGCCGAGCGCACCCAGCCGATGCCGGTCGCCGACCCCGCGGCCCCGGCCGCACCGCCCGTCACCGGCCCGGTGCCGGTCGCGGGCGCCTCGCTGCCGGTCCGCACCGCCGAAGGGGGGACCGCCGCCACCGCCGCCTGACGCCCGCGAACCGGGCCCCGCCGCCCCCGTTCCGGCCGGACACGCGCCGAACGGGGGGTTAGTGCTGTCCAAGAACAGGGGCACGTGCGAGCATGGTCGACATGGAAGGCGACAAGGACATCATCAACCTGCTCAACGAGCAGCTGACCGCGGAACTCACCGCGATCAACCAGTACTTCCTGCACGCGAAGATGCAGCAGAACTGGGGCTACACCCGCCTGGCCCGGCACACCCGGGAAGAGTCGATCGACGAGATGCGGCACGCCGAACGGCTGACCGACCGCATCCTCTTCCTGGAGGGCCTGCCCAACTACCAGAAGCTCGGCACCCTGCGCATCGGCCAGACCGTCGTCGAGCAGCTCAAGGCCGACCTCCAGATCGAACTGGAGGCCGTCGCGCGGCTGCGGCCCGGCATCGAGCTGATGCGCTCCCGCGGCGACGTGACCTCCGCCCGCCTCTTCGAGTACATCCTCGAGGACGAGGAACAGCACATCGACTACCTCGAGACCGAGCTCAGCCTGGTGGAGTCGCTCGGCGAGCAGAACTACCTCCAGCGCCTCACCGAGGCCCCCGGGGAAGACCTCAGCAAGGCGTGAGCGCGCCCCGGCCCGCGGGCGAGCCGGTCCCGGCCGTCACCCGGCGGCCGGGGCCGCGACGTCCCCGGGACCGGGCTCGTCCCGGCCCCGGCGCAGGACGTACGGCTGGACGATCCCGAGGCCGCGCACCGGGCGCCGCACGATCCGGGTCGTCGCGAAACCCGGCTCCTTCTCCAGCTCCGCCGCCAGCTCCGCGTCGATCACCACCGAGCCCGGCCGGGCCAGCTTGGTCAGCCGCGCGGCCAGGTTCACCGTCGTGCCGAACACGTCGCCCATCAGCGACAGCACCGGCCCGTACGCCACACCGACCCGCACGTCCGGGACCTCGGTCTCATCCGTGATCGCCTGGGCGATGGCCAGCGCGATCTCGCCGCCCACCGCCGGCGTGTCGGCGCAGAACAGCACCTCGTCGCCCAGCGTCTTCACCAGCCGGCCGCCGCACGAGGCCACGATGTCCGACGCCGTCTCCTCGAACCGCTCCACCACCCGGGCCAGCTCCAGCTCCTCCAGCTCCCGGCTCATCTGCGTGAACGAGACCATGTCCGCGAAGCCCACCGCGATCTGCGGCCGCACCGCGCCGGACGAGCCCGGCTCCCGGGTCGCCGCCGCCGCGATCGCGCGCGTCCCCGCCGCGGCCAGCTGCCGCCGCCAGGCGTGCACCACCAGCGGCTCGAACTCCCCGATGTGCTTCTCCGCCAGCTCCACGATCGTCCGCACCGACTCGGCGTCCGGCTCGTCCCCGCCCGGCCCGATCATGTGGCTGAGCAGGTTGACCTGCCACTCCGCGAGCCGGGTCATCGTCTGCCCGAACGCCCGCACCAGCCGGATCACCGCGTCCTCGTCCAGGACCCCCTCGTCCATGAGGCGCCCCAGCCGGTTCAGCGCCGCCACGTCGCCGTCCGTATAGGCGACCTCCCCGTCGGGCATCGAGGGGTAGCCGAACGCCTTCCAGACCTGGCCGGAGAACTCCCGGCTCACCCCGGCCCGCTCGACGGCGTCGACACGGGTGTAGAGCAGCTCGCCGCCCAGCAGGAGCTCCTCGATCTCCTTCGGATCCGGCAACCCCGCTGCTGACATCTCCCCTGCCCCTCAGCCCGCCGGCGGCGGCGACGCGGTCAAGTTCCGCGACATATCGTGGCAGACGCCATGCTTCCGGGGTGATCGGACCGCCGATCCCCGCGCGCCGTTCATCGGACGTGCACCACGTCGCCGGCGCCGACCGCCCGTACCGCGCCGTCCTCGCCCGTCACCACGAGCCGCCCCGACCCGTCGATGTCACTCGCCGTCCCGCGCAGCGGCTCACCCCCGGGAAGCTCCACCCGCACCGACCGCCCCAGCGTCGCGCACAGCTCCTTGTACGCCGTCCGCAGGCCGCTCGCCTCCGCATCCCCGCCCAGCGCCGCCCACTCCCGGTACCAGATCTCGAACTCGCGCAGCACCGCCCGCAGCAGCGGCGCACGATCACTGAGCGGCGCCCCCTCGATCAGCAGCGAGGTCGCCGCCGGCACCGGAAGCTCGTCCTCCCGCAACCCGACGTTCAGCCCGCACCCGACGACCACGGCGTCCGCCACCTTCTCCGCCAGGATCCCGCCCAGCTTCCGCTCCCCCGCGAGAAGATCGTTCGGCCACTTGAGCCGCACGTCCACGGCCACGTCCGCCCCGTCCCCCAGGAACCTCTCCCCCGCCTCCGACCACGCCGTCATCCGCCGCACCGCGGACGCCACCGCCACCCCCGCCAACAGCGGCAGCCACCCCAGCCGATCCGCCGCCACCTCCGGCCGCAGCAGCACCGAGAACATCAGCCCCGACCGCGGCGGCGCCGACCACGCCCGCCCGAGCCGCCCCCGCCCCGCGGACTGCGCCTCGGCGACCAGCACCGACCCCTCCGGCGCCCCCTTCCCCGCCGCATCGCCCAGATCCGCGTTCGTCGACCCGGTCTCCGCCACGACCCGCACATCCCGCCACAGGCCGTCCGCCCGCACGAGCGCCCGCTGAAGAGCCCGCTCATGCAGAGGCGGCCGCTCAAGATCCCCATAAGGTTGCACGGTTTCATTGTGGGGGGTCGACCCCCCACGCCCCCCGCGCAGGGTGCGTGCACCCTCCGCTCGTTCCTCGCTGCGGGCACCCGCCCCCTGGCAGGGGGCTCCGCCCCCCGCACCCCCCGCTGGGGACTTCGTCCCCTCGCCCCCTTTTGGGGCTCCGCCCTTGCCCCCTCCTGGGGCGGGGCTGGAATGGCTAGGGTGCTTGGGTGGATGGAGTGACACTGCGGCGCGATGCGGGGCATGCGCACGTCGCCGAGATCGTTCTGGATCGGCCCGAGGCGCTGAACGCGCTGTCCACCGCCATGGCGCGGCGGCTGGCGGACGTGGGGGCCGAGGTCGCGGCGGACGCCGGGGTGCGGGCGGTGGTGCTCAGCGCGGCCGGCGAGAAGGCGTTCTGCGTGGGGGCCGACCTCAAGGAACGCAACGCCATGACGGACGCCGAGATCCTGGCGCAGCGGCCGGTGTTCCGGGCCGCGTTCGGGGCGATCCTGAACCTGCCGCAGCCTGTGGTGGCGGCGGTGCACGGGTACGCGCTGGGCGGCGGGTGCGAGTTCGCGCTGAGCTGCGACCTGATCGTCGCCGACGAGTCGGCGGTGTTCGGGCTGCCCGAGGTGGGCGTGGGACTGGTGCCGGGCGGCGGCGGTACGCAGTTGGCGCTGCGCCGGCTCGGGCCCGGCCGGGCGGCCGATCTGGTGTTGACCGGCCGCCGGCTGGGCGTCGACGAGGCGCTGGAGTACGGGCTGGTCGACCGGCGGGTGCCGGCGGGGTCCGTGCGCGAGGAGGCGCTGGCCATCGCGGGGACGATCGCCGGGAACTCGCCCGTCGCCGTGCGCGCCGCCAAGCGCGCCCTGCGGCTCGGGGACGGGCTGAGCCTGGACGCCGCGCTCGACATCGAGGACAACGCCTGGCGCACCGCCGTCTTCTCCGCCGATCGCCGCGAGGGCATCGCCGCGTTCAACGAGAAGCGCAAGCCCGACTGGCCCGGCCAGCCGCGTTGACTCGTGGCGTGTCCCGGCTCCGGGCGGCCGGCGACGGGGAGACACGCCACGAGTCGACCGCCGGCGGTCAGCCCGTGTTCTGGAGGCCGGCCGCCACTCCGTTGACGGACAGCAGCAGCAGTTCCTCCAGGTGGGCGCGTTCGGTCCCGTCCTGGACGCCGTCGCGGAGGGCGGCCAGGGCGCGGAGCTGGAGGTGGGAGAGCGCGTCGACGTACGGGTTGCGCAGCTCGACGGCCCTGGAGAGGACCTTGCGGTTCTCCAGCAGGCGGGTGTGGCCGGTCGTCGCCAGGACCAGCGAGCGGGTGCGGTCGTACTCGGCCAGGACGGTCTCGGTGAGTTCCGGGCGGCCGCCCAGCGCCAGGTAGCGCTCGGCGATCGCGCGGTCGGACTTGGCCAGGCTCATCTCGGCGTTGTCCAGGAGGGCGCCGAAGAGCGGCCACGCCTCGTACGCCTCGCGGAGGGCGTCGAGGTCCTCGCCGTCGGCGGAGACGGCGGCGAGGCCGCTGCCGAGGCCGTACCAGCCGGGGAGGTTCACGCGAGTCTGCGTCCACGCGAACACCCACGGGATGGCGCGCAGGTCCTCCAGGCCCTGGGCCGCCTTGCGGCGGGCGGGGCGGGAGCCGATGCGCAGCTCGGCGATCTCCTCCAGCGGGCTGACCCGGGCGAACCAGGCCGCGAAGCCGTCGGTCTCGATCAGCGACCGGAACGCGGCGCGGGCGGCGTCGCTCAGCTTGTCGGCCAGCGGCCGGTAGCGGGCGGCGGCGCTGCGGGCGCGGTCCTGGACGGCGTCGGTGGACGCCAGCAGGACGGCGTTCGTCACCTGCTCGACATGGCGGCGGGCGATCTGCGGCCGGCCGTACCGGGCGAAGATGACCTCGCCCTGCTCGGTGACCTTGAACCGGCCCGCGACGGAGCCGGGCGCCTGCGCGAGGATCGCGCGGTTGGCGGGGCCGCCGCCGCGGCCGAGGGAGCCGCCGCGGCCGTGGAACATCGTGAGCTTGACGCCGTTGCGGGCCGCCCACGCGGTGAGGGCCTCCTGCGTGTCGTACAGGCGGAGGGTGGCGCTGGCGGGGCCGAGCTGCTTGGCGGAGTCGGAGTAGCCGAGCATCACCTCCAGCCGCCGCCCGGTGTCGGCGAGCCGCTTGCGGACGGCCGGGATCGCGAGCATGCCCTCCAGGACCTCGGGGGCGCGCTCCAGGTCCTCGCCGGTCTCGAACAGCGGGATCACGTCCAGGACGGGCGCCCGGTCGCCGAGGGACGCGGCCAGCTCGTGGACGTTGGCGATGTCCTCGGCCGTGCGGGTGAACGAGATGATGTAGCGGCTGCACGCCCGGACGCCGAAGCGGTTCTGGATCCACGCGACCACGCGGAGGGTCTCCAGGACCTCCTCGGTCATCTCCGAGTACGGGCCGCCGGCGCGGACCTCGGCGAGGGCCTTCTCGTGGATCTCCGAATGCTGGCGGACCTCCAGCTCGGCCAGGTGGAACCCGAACGTCTCCACCTGCCAGATCAGGTGCTGGACGCTGCCGTACGCCTGGCGCGGCGCCCCGGCCTCGGCCAGCGACTCCTGGACGAGCCGCAGGTCGGCGAGGAGTTCCTCGGGCGAGGCGTAGGCCAGGTCGGCGTCGCGCTCGCGGGTGGCGGCGACTCGGGCCGCCGCGTACAGGAGGAACTGCCGGTGCGGCTCGCCCGGGGAGCGCTTGGCGATGTCGCCGATGCGGGCCGGGTGCGCGGTACGGGCCGCGGCGAGCGCCTCGCGCAGGGCGGGCGAGGGCGGCGTGGTCGCCTCGTGCAGGGTCAGCTCGCGGCCGATCCGCCCGCAGGCGGCCTCCAGGGCGCGCAGCACGTGCTCGGCCTGGATCATGACGGCGTCCCGGGTGACCTGCGCGGTCACGAACGGGTTGCCGTCCCGGTCGCCGCCGATCCAGCTGCCGAGCCGGACGTACGGGCGGGCCTGCGGCGGCTTGACGCCGGTGCCCTCGGGGTCGAGCGCGCGGTCCAGGGAGCGGTAGATCTCCGGGACGACGCGGAAGATCGTCTCGTCGAACGCGGCCATCGCGGTGCGGACCTCGTCCAGCGGGTCCATCTGGGTGTGGCGGCGCAGGGCGGTCCGCCAGAGGAGGTCGATCTCCTCGCGGAGCCGCCGTTCGAGCTCGTCCGCCTCGCTCGCGCCCGGGCCCTCGTTCAGGCGGGTCAGCAGGTCGCTGACGCGCTGGATCGCGGTGACGACGGCGCGGCGGCGGGCCTCGGTCGGGTGGGCGGTGAAGACGGGCCGGAACTCCAGGCCCTCGACCACCTCGGCCAGCCGGCCCGGCCCGGCCGTCTTCCGGATCTGCTCGACGGCGGCGGGCACGGAGCTCGGGACGGTCTCGTCGCGGGTGTCGCGTTCCCGCAGCGTGCGGATGCGGTGGTGCTCCTCGGCCAGGTTGGTCAAATGGAAGTAGACGGTGAACGCCCGCGCCACCTGGCCGGCGCGTTCCAGCGTCCAGCCCTCGACCAGGGACGCGACCTCGCCGCTGTCTATCTCGCCGCGGCGGGCGGCGATGACGGCGTGCCGCAGCCGTTCGACGTCGTCGAGCAGTTCCCGGCCGCCGTACTCCACGAGCCCGTCGCCGAGCATGGCGCCGAGCAGCCGTACGTCGCGGCGCAGCGGTTCGGGCATGTCCTGCCGGAGGGTGTCGCGCGTGTTGGTAGCCACGGGCCCAAGGTTATGGGTCCCGCGTAACGGGATCCCGCGCGGAACCGCCGATCAGCGGCCGGTTACCCTGACCGGCATGGCGATGGAAGCTCCTGAACCCGCGGCCGGGATCGACGTCCACACCACCGCGGGCAAGATCGCGGACCTGGAACGGCGCCGGTACGAGGCCGTGCACGCGGCGTCCGCCCGCGCGGTGGAAAAGCAGCACGCCAAGGGCAAGATGACCGCCCGCGAGCGGATCGAGGCGCTGCTGGACGACGGGTCGTTCGTCGAGTTCGACGAGATGGCCCGGCACCGGTCGACGAACTTCGGCCTGGAGAGGAACCGGCCGTACGGCGACGGCGTGGTCACCGGATACGGCACGGTCGACGGCCGGCACGTCGCGGTGTTCAGCCAGGACTTCACGATCATGGGCGGCTCGCTCGGCGAGGTCTACGGCGAGAAGATCTGCAAGGTCATGGACCACGCGCTGAAGACCGGCTGCCCGGTGATCGGGATCAACGAGGGCGCCGGCGCGCGGATCCAGGAGGGCGTGGTCGCGCTCGGCCTGTACGCGGAGATCTTCAAGCGGAACGTGCACGCGTCCGGCGTCATCCCGCAGATCTCGCTGATCATGGGCACCACGGCCGGCGGGCACGTGTACTCGCCCGCGCTGACCGACTTCATCGTCATGGTCGACCAGACCTCGCACATGTTCATCACCGGCCCGGACGTCATCAAGACGGTCACCGGCGAGGAGGTCACGTTCGAGGAGCTGGGCGGCGCGAACGCGCACAACTCCCGGTCCGGCGTGGCGCACTACCAGGGCACGGACGAGGAGGACGCGCTCGAGTACGTGAAGGCGCTGGTCTCCTACCTGCCGTCCAACAACCTCGCCGACCCGCCCGTCTTCGACGTTCCGGTGGATCTGGACGAGCTGGACGCCGAGGGCGCCGTCCTCGACTCGATGATTCCCGACTCGCCGAACCAGCCGTACGACATGCGCACGGTGATCGAGCACGTGCTGGACGACGGCGAGTTCCTGGAGGTCCAGGAGCTGTTCGCGCCCAACATCGTGGTCGGCTTCGGCCGGGTCGAGGGGCACTCGGTCGGCGTGGTCGCCAACCAGCCGATGCAGTTCGCCGGGACGCTCGACATCCACGCCTCGGAGAAGGCCGCGCGGTTCGTGCGCACGTGTGACGCGTTCAACATCCCGGTGCTGACGTTCGTGGACGTGCCCGGCTTCCTGCCCGGCACCGACCAGGAGTGGAACGGCATCATCCGGCGCGGCGCCAAGCTGCTGTACGCGTACGCGGAGGCCACCGTCCCGCTGGTCACGGTGATCACCCGGAAGGCGTACGGCGGCGCGTACGACGTGATGGGCTCCAAGCACCTGGGCGCCGACATCAACCTGGCATGGCCGACCGCGCAGATCGCGGTGATGGGCGCGCAAGGCGCGGTGAACATTTTGTACCGGCGCGAGCTGGCGGCCTCCGACGACCCGGACGCGCGGCGCGCCGAGCTGATCACCGAGTACGAGGACACGCTGGCCAACCCGTACATCGCGGCCGAGCGCGGCTACGTCGACGCGGTGATCAAGCCGTCCGAGACCCGCGGGCAGATCATCCGCGCGCTGCGCTCGCTGCGCGAGAAGCGGATGACGCTGCCGCCGAAGAAGCACGGCAACATCCCGCTGTGACCGGCGCGTACCGAGGAGGAGGCCCGGGTGGGTGAGGCGAGTGGCGGGCGGCCGTTCCTGCAGATCGTGCGGGGGGACGCGACGCCCGAGGAGGTCGCCGCGCTGGTGGCGGTGCTGACCGCGCGGGCCCGCGCGGCGGCGGCCGGCGGCGGGCGGGACGAGCCGGCGGTGTCGCGGTGGGCCGACCGGTCCCGGCTGGTGCGCGATCCGGCGGGCGGGGCGGCCCGGCCGCGCGGCGCGCGCGCGTGGCGGGCGAGCGCCCTCCCGCGGTAGCCGGGAGAAGCGGCCGGCGGAAGCGGCCGGCGAGAGTGGACCGACCGCCCGGCGCGGCCCCGTTCCAGGACGGGCGCCACGCCGGGCGGACGCGTTCCGGGGACGTTCACCGGCGACGCACGGTCACGGCCGCCACCCGGGTCACATACACCGCGTAACGTGGCGTAACGCACACCGGGCGGGGGCGGCGGGCCGGCGTACGGCGACGCCGAGGGGAGATGTAACCGTGGTTCGCCCCCAGGAACGGGCCCGGCACGAATAAGGTGAAAGGCCATGGCCACCTCGGAGTTCGTCCCTCAGCCCGCGCGATACGCCGTCTTCGTCGACGCGGGGTACCTCTACGCGGCCTCTGGGGCGCTGCTTCTCGGCTGCGGCTCGCGGCGCGAGTACCGCGTCGCCGCGGAGAAGTTGATCAAGGCGTTGACAAGCCATGCCGACGACCAGTTGCTCGGCGAGTTGCTACGGGTCTACTGGTTCGACGCGGCGCCCAAACGGCAGCCGACCGTCGACCAGCGCGTGATAGCCAACCTGCCCCTGGTGAAGCTCCGGCTGGGCAACCTGAACGCCCAGGGCCAGCAGAAGGGCGTGGACGCCCAGTTGCGCGCCGACCTGGAGGCGCTGGCCCGGCACCGCGCGATCACCGACGCGGTGCTGCTGGCGGGCGACGAGGACATGCTGCCCGCGGTGGAGGCGGCGCAGCGGTACGGCGTCCGCGTCCACCTGTGGGGCGTGGAGCCGACCCACGGCTCCAACCAGGCCGAATGGCTGGTCTGGGAGTCCGACACCGTCGAGGTCCTGCCCGCCGACTTCCTGCGCCCGTACTTCACTAAAGCCAAGGTGCTCCCCGTTCCGGCCACCGCGCCCGCCGCGCGCGAGCCCGTCGCCGCCCCCGGGCGGTCGCCCGTCCCGTCGCCGTCGCAGGTGTTCGCCGGCCGCACCCCGGCGGTCAAGCCGTCGCACACCGCCGCGGGCGTCCGCGCCGGCGGCGTCCCGGCGGGCGCCGGGATCCCCGCCGCCCCGGCCGGGACGGTCGCGGCCCCGGCCAACTCGCACGGCGGCCTCACCCACGCGGAGGGCCGGCTCGGCCCCGACCGCGACCACATGCTGGAGATCGGCGAGCACGTCGCGCAGAAGTGGCTGTTCGAGCGCGGCCGCGACAACATCCGCGACCTGCTGCCCGGCCCGATCCTGCCGCCGGTGATCGACAAGGAGCTGCTGATCGAGGCGGAGAAGGAGCTCGGCGGCTCGCTGCGCCCGTACCAGGAGGCCCGCACCTGGCTGCGGGACGGCTTCTGGGAGCGCGTCTACCGCGAGTTCGGCATCGGGATCGGCAAGTCCGGCTGAATCGCGCGCCCCGGACCGCCGCGACCGCGTGTTGTGATGATCCGTGCACGGCGAGTGCGCGAGCCGGTACAGTCCCGCCGTGATGGGGGCATCTCGTGGACCGCGCCGCCGCCGGGCTCCGGCGCTGCTCGCCGCCGCGGCGCTGGCGGCGGCCGCGTGCGAGTCGCCGGTACCGTTCCACCCGCCCGGCGAGGGCGCCCCGGACGCGCCGGTCATCGCCGTGGGCGGCGCCGCGCCGGGCACGCTCGACCGCGCGGCGCCCCCGGCCGCGGACGCGCCGCGCTCCGCGGCCGCGACCGGCGCCGCCGCCGGCGTGTACGCGGCGACCGGCCCCGGCATGCTCGCCCCCGGCGTCGCCGCGCTCCCGCCCCGCGTGTACGTGCCGAACGCCGCCGCCGGCACGGTCGACGTCCTCGACCAGCCCACCGCGCGGCTGCTCGGCCGGGTCCGCACCGGCGGCGCGCCGGCGCTGGCCGTCCCCGCCTGGAACCTGCGGCGCCTCTGGGTGTACGACCTGGCCAACGGGACGGCCGTGCCGCTCTCGCCGCGATCGGCGCGGCAGGGCGGGACGCTGCGGATCCTGCGGCCCGGCCCGCTGTACTTCGCGCCGGACGGCCGCGAGGCGTACGTCCTGGCGGGCCGGCACGCGCGGCTCGACGTCCGGCATCCGCACACGATGGAGCCGCGGGCGAGCGTGCGGCTCCCGTGCGCGGGCGCCGCGAGCGCCGACTACTCCGCCGACGCCGCGTCCCTGGTCGCGTCCTGCCCGGCCGCCGGCCGGCTCGTCCGGGTGGCCCCGGCCCGCCGCGCCGTCACCGCGTCGGTACCGCTGCCCGCGGGCTCCCGGCCCGGCGACGTGCGGCTGCTGCCGGACGGCTCGGCGTTCCTGGTCACGGACGCCGCCAAGGGCGGCCTGTGGCGGATCGACGCGGCCTCCCTCCGGCCGGCCGGCTTCGTCCGTACCGGGCCGGGCGCGCGCGGTCTCGTCCTCGACCGCCGCGCCGCCCGCGTGTTCGTGGCGGGCGGCGACGGGACGGTCTCGGCCGTCGATCTCGGCACGTTCCGCGCCACCCCGCTCTGGCGCGCGCCGAGCGGCCACGCCCCGCTCCCCGGCGGCGTCTCCGCCGACGGCGGCGCGCTGTGGCTGTCGGACCCTGTCGCCGGCACGGTCCACGCGATCTCGACCCGCACGGGCGCCGCCCTCCGCACGGTCACGGTCGGCGGCCGCCCCGGCCCCCCGCTCGTCTACCCGCAGCCGGCCCGCCACTCCCTAGGCGGCCCCGGCCTCTACCGCTGACCCGCCGCGTCGACTCGTGGGGTGTCGGCCCTGTCCGCGCGGCCGCGGACGCGGACACGCCACGAGTCGACGGCTCGGGCTAGCGGGCTACGGCGTGGCGCCACTGGGGGACCAGTTCCTCCACCAGGGCCTCGGTCTCCGGCTGGAGCTGGTCGAGCATCGGGTCGCGGCCTATCCGGTTGCGCAGCTCGTCCACGACGACCCTCACCTGGGCCTCGTCGCCCGCGGCGTGCGTCGCGCGGAGCAGGTCGCGCCACAGGCCCTCGTCCTCGGGGGCGAGCCGCAGGCCGGCGCGGGCGGCGCCGATCGCGCCGCGGATGTCGCCCTCGTCCAGGCGCAGCACGACGAGGCGGTGCGCCACGTCGATGACGCGGGCGGTCGCCTCGTACTCCAGGTCGTCGGTCACCAGCCAGCCGTACCGGCCGCGCGGGCGGCCGGCCAGCACCGGGCCGCGGACCAGGTCGAGCGCGTACGCCATGTACGCCGTCTCCGACGCGGGCTCGGCCGCCGACCGCCACACCAGCCAGCGGAACACCGCCCAGTCGACCCGGACCTCCGAGCCGAGCCTGATGCGGCCCCGGTCGTCGTAGTAGAGGTTGGGACGGCCGCGCGCGTCCCGGCCCAGCCAATCCGACACGCGCGCCACGCAGGCGTCCCGTACGCCGGCCGTGACGCCGCGCGGCCAGACGGCACCGCCCAGCACGGTCGGGTGGACGCCGCCGGGATGCGTCGCCAGGTAGACGAGGACCTCGGTGCACAGCGCGCGGCGGCTCTCGTCCATCGGGCCCGGCGCGTCCACCTCGATCGGGCCGAGCAGCCGGATGTCGACCGACGACCGCTGCGCGCCCGGCCCGCCCTCCGACAGCGGGCCGTCGCCCGGCTCGGGCAGCGGCACCGACTCCGGCCGGGACGCGGTGTGGAAAAGGTCGGCGATCGCCCGGTAGTGCTCCTCCGGGACGAGCTGCGCGTCCACCTCGAAGCCGAGCACGCCCGCCTGGAGCCGGCCGTCCGCGTCGACGTCCCACGTCCAGGTGGCGCCCTGGATCTCGCCCGGGACCAGGTGGCCGGCCGCCATCCGGGTGCCGGTACGGGCCAGCGCGACCAGCCGGTCGGCCTCCCGCTCGGACGGCTCGTCCGCCATGATCAGGTAGTGCGGCATCCACGCCTCGCCGAACACGCCGCGGCTGCGGCCGGTGAGGACCGAGTCGACGCCGGACGCCGCGAGCGCCTGCCGCACCTCCTCGCCGCGCCCCTCCAGCTCGGGCAGCGCGTCCGCGAGCGTCGGGACGGTGCGGATCCGGTCGGGCGCGATCTCGGCGAGGTTCTCGCCCAGCTCGCCGCCGAACCCGACCAGCGTGATCCGCATGTGGTCGGACCAGCGGTTGGTGGCCAGCTCCAGCGCGATCGCGGCGAGCACGTCCCGGCGGGTGTCCGCGGGCCCGCGCAGCGCGATCAGGCCGTGCGCGGCCTCCAGGTCGACCAGGATCCGGCCGCCGGGCCCGTTCGCGGTGGCGCTGGTGCCGATCGAGACGAGCCCCGGGTACGGGGCGAGGACCTCGCTCAGGTCGGCGGCCTCCAGCGCGGGCAGCGCGTCGGCGTGCAGCCGCCACACCTGCCCGTCGTCGTGGCTCTGCCAGGGCGCGGGCGGGTTGCGGTCGGCGGGCGCGATCCACAGGTCGAGGCCGCCGGCGCCGAGATGGACGCCGTACACCGTCGGCAGCGCCCGGCCGCCCGCCGCCATCGACTTCGACAGGTGCCGCAGGCCGAGGTCGAGCAGCCGCACGCCGTCGTCGTCGGCACCGATCCGCAGCGCCCGCTCGGCCGCCGCGGCCGCGCCCTCGGGACGCGGGATCATGTGCCCGAACGCGCGGTTCCACATCTGCTCGCGGCGCCGCCGGCCGAGCGCGCTCAGCACGCCCGCCGCCAGCAGCGAGGCCGCCGCCAGCCCCTCCGACCATTCGAGGTCGAACGGCAGCGGCGCGTCGTCCGCCTGGGCCCGGTCGCTCCCCGGGACGCCGGCGCTGCCCGCGCCCCCGCCCAGCTCCCGGCCCGGCCCCTGCGGCTTGGGTTCGGCCTTCTCCGGCTGGGGCTCCTTCTCCGGCTGCTTCTCGGGCGGAGGGACGTTCGTGCCCGGGATCTGCGCGCCGGGCTGCTCCGTTCCCTGCCCCGTCTCGGGCACGGGCTCGGGAACGGGCACAGGCTCGGGTTCCGGCTCCGGCGTGGGCTCGGGCTCCGGTTCGGGCTCCGGCTGCGGGGCGGGGGCGGATCGCTCCGGCTGCGGCTCCGGCTCGGGCTCGGGCTCGGGCTCGGGCTTCTCGTCCGGTACGGCGCGGCCGTGCCGGAAGTAGTCGTTCAGGTCCTCGACCGGGACGACCTGCGCGTGCTTGGCGTCGGACGGCATCTCCAGGATCCAGCCCGGCCGGATCAGCGACGCGATGCTCAGCCGGCTGCCGTCCGGCTGGATGTGGCCCTTGTTGAGCGCGAAGATCTCCTTGTACCGGCGGCCCTCGCCCAGGCACTTGTCGGCGATCTCCCAGAGGCTCTCGTGGTGCCGGCCCTGGGGCGGGTTCACCCGGTAGATCTTGGTGGTCTCGGCCTTCTCCATCGGCTGCGCGGCCGGCGCCCGCGCCGGCGCCGCCTGCTGCTGCACGGGCTGCTGCTGTTGCGGCGGCGCGGCGGCCAGCGGCCGGAACTCCTGCGACTGCGTCTGCACCGGCCGCTGGTGCAGCTCGCGCCCGGAGAACGCGGGCATGATCGTCGTGGTGGCGGTGAACAGCAGCAGCGCCGCGACCACCAGCCGGTGCACCAGCGACTGCGTCCCGCCGGCCAGCGGCACCCGGGCCGGGACGCCGACGCCGCGGATCCCCGCGTACACCTCGACGACCGCGCACAGCGCGAGCTGGAGCCACGCCAGCCAGACCAGCGCGACCAGGATCGGGATCAGCATCCCGTCGCCGACCGGCCGGGTGAGGTCCGACAGCTCCGGTACGCGGTCGGGGATCGGCGAGCCGAAGAACGTCAGCAGCGCGAACGGCACGCCGAACAGCAGCGCCGCCAGCGCCAGCAGCGCCCCCAGCCCGGCGAGCACGTCCAGCGGGGTGCGCCGTGCCCGTACCCGCACGGGCTCCGGCGCGCCGTACCCCAGCCGCCTTCCCGAGGCGTCCCGGACGCTCTCGGGCCGCCTGCCGCCTCCATGCCGTGGTGCCGTCATCGGTCCCCTACTGATCTCCGTCGGTCACCGGTCGAGCGGACGCCGTCGAGGTCATCGTAAACTCGCCCAGCCCGGGCACGATGCCCAGCAGCTGGGCCCGCACGGTGAGCTGCACGGTCACGTCCACCTGCTCCTCGTCGGCCGCGCACCGGGACGCGGTGACGTCCTCGCCGTAGTCGGCCAGCAGGTCGCAGGCCGCGGCCCTGGCCCGGTCCGGGGCGATGACCGGCTCCCCGGTACGGCGCAGCGCGGCGGTGTCGATCTCGTTCGCGCCCGCCCGGGCGGCCTGCTCGGCCATGTCCGCCGCCCGCTGCCGGGCGTGGATCGCCAGGCCGCCGTCCACCAGCAGCCCGGCCAGCAGGAACACCGCGGGCGTGAACAGGACGACGTACATCGCGATCGTCCCGCGATCCCCGCCGTGTCCCCGGTCGCGACGACACCTCATCCCGCGTCCCCGCCCCGGTAGGTGAACGTGTCGATCGGCGCCAGCGCGCGCCCGCTCAGCGACTTGCTGCCGGGCAGCCCGATGAACGACAGGTCGGCCAGGTCCACGTCGCACGTGATCGTCACGGCGACGCGGCCGCCGGGCCCCCACCGGCTGGTGTCGGTGACGACGGTCGGGCCGCTCGCGCACCAGTCGCGGCCGTTGAGGTTCGCGGTCGCCGCCTCCTGCGCCAGGACCTCCGCGCCGCCCGCGCTGCGGGCGATGGACGCGGCCCGGACGGCGTCGCGCGCGGCGCCGTCCACCTGGCTCTGCGCGTCCACCATCCGGCCGCCCGCCGCCAGCAGCATCAGGAAGATGACGAAGAGCGGCGTGACCAGCACCATCTCCATCGACATGGAGCCCGAGTCGCCGCGCGCCTTCACTGGGCGCCTCCCTCGCAGGCGACGCCGTCGCCGACGTCCGGGCGGAAGCACTCGATGGGTCCCTGCGAGCGCTGCTCGACGCGGAACGTCATGAACGGGATGACGCGCACGGCCTCGCCACTCACCTCGACCCAGCGCTGGTCACCGGTCTCGCCGGTCCGCACGTCCAGCCCGGTGAGCAGGTTGCGGCCGATCTTGCGGACGTCGCCGGCGGCCTTCTCCTGCGCGGCGCCCTCCCAGCCGCCGCCGACCGGTGCCGTACGGGCCACCCGGGCGCCGGACTGCGCGGCCGCGAGCGCGACGTGGCGGGCGTGGTAGACCATCGCGAACTGGACGACGGCCAGCATCACCAGGATCAGGATCGGCGTCAGCAGCGCCCACTCCATCGAGGACGCCCCGCGGTCGGGCGCCTGGTCGCGGCGCGGGCGGGACATCCGCGCTACTCCGTCCGGATGCTGTTGGCCTTGTTGACGATCAGGTTGCGGATCGTCGCGCCGATGGTGATCGCGATGACCGCCAGGATCGCGGTGATGATCGCCCATTCGATCGCCGAGGCCCCCCTGGTGCGGTCGGTCTCGTTCCGGAGCCGGTCGATCCGGCTGCCGAGCAGGGCCCGCAGGTACACGACGGCCGGGTCGTTCCATGGATTCAACGGACCCATCAATCCTCCTTCGAGGGATCGGTGTCATTCACGCCGCCATCACTCGCATGAGGGCGGGGTAGGCGAGGAAGACCAGGAACGCGGCGCAGAGCAGGAGCTGGGCGACGAGCATCGACTGGGACCGCTCGCCGGCCTTGCCCTCCAGCTCCGACAGCTCGCGGCTGCGCATGGACGCGGCGCGGGCCGACAGCGACTTGCGGATCTGGGCGCCGTCGTCGGCGACCAGCGACAGCGCGCCGGCCATGTCGCGCAGCTCGGCGATGTCGAGCTCGTCGCCGAGGCCGCCGAGCGCCTGCCACGGCGTCTGGCCGGTGATGCGGGCGTTGGCGAGCGCGTCCCGGATGCGGTGCATCGCCCAGCCCTCGCCGACGTCGGCGGCGGTCATCAGCGCCTCGGGGACGCCGCGGCCGCCGGCCAGGTTCATCGAGACGAGGTCGAGGAACGCGCCGACGACGTGCCGGAAGTCCTGCCGCCGCCCGGCCGCCTCCTGCCGCAGCTGCATGTCGGGGAAGAAGAAGAACAGCACCGCGAAGAACACGCAGATCCACGCCGGGATCTGGAACGAGGCGCCGAGGCCGAGCAGCGCGAAGTACGCCACCACGACCGGGATGAACAGCAGCGCCGCGGCCGGGAGCAGGAACTTGGTGGCGAGGAAGCCCTCCAGCGACCGCTCGGTGATGGCCAGGTCGGCGCGGTACGAGCGGAGCCGCCAGCCGCGCGCCTCGCAGTAGCGGACCAGTTCCTTGCCGACGCGCGAGCGCAGCGTGCCGACCTTGTCGAGGGTCGGCGAGACGCGGCCGGCCCGCGCGTCCTCCAGGTCGCGGCGGCGGGCGGCGTCGAACGCGGCCAGCCGCGCGGTCAGCCCGGGACGGGACGGGAACAGCGCGCGGAACAGCAGGTAGAGGCCGGCGCCCACGAAGGCGCCCGCCAGCAGCGGACCCGTCACGCCGAACCACCCCGATCCACGAGCACGGCCCGGCCATGGTCACACGCGCACGTCACGGCGCACCACCCCCGCCGCCCGCGTCCATCGTGTGCCGCCCCCGCAGCACGCCGCCCTTCGGCTGGTCCTTCGGCCGGCCCTTCGCCTGCCACGCGGCGACCGTGCTGGGCACCTCGCCGGGGACGCCGGGACGGTCCGTGCGGGTGAGGAAGCGGCTCGGCATCTCGTACTTCGCCAGCCGCCGCAGCCACACGAAGCCCGCCCCGTACAGCGCGATGACCAGGCACAGGACGAGCTGGCCGAGGAAGTCGTCGTACGGCTCCACGTAGGAGTGGTTGAAGACGGCCAGCCCGATCGCGGTGCCGACCGAGACGCCGACGACGATGCGGACGCTGCGGCGGGTGGCGCGCCGGTCGGCCTCGACGCGGCGGCGCATGTCGAGTTCGGCGCGGGCGGACGCGGCGAGCGCGCCGAGCATGTCGCGCAGGCCCGGCCCGCGCAGCTTGGCGTTCAGGATCAGCGCGGCGATGACCAGGTCGGCGGACGGGTCGTCGAGGTCGTCGGCGAAGCGGCGCAGCGCCTCCGGCATCGGCACCCGCGTGTGCAGCCGGTCGACGAGGTTCCGCAGCGGCTGCTGGAGTACGGGCGCGGACGCGCGCAGCGACGCGGGGATCGCCTGCTCCAGCCCGACGGCGCCCGCGATCGTGTCGCGCAGCGACTCCGTCCACGCGGCGAGGGCCTCCAGCCGGGCGATGCCGCGGCGCTCCTCGGCGGCGCCGCCGGCCAGCCCGTTCCAGGCGAGGACGAGCACGCCGGTGCCGGCGGCGGCGATCGGCCAGCGGGTCACGACCAGGACCGCGATGCCGACGATGACGGCGAGCGCGGTGCGGGTGCTGAGCGTCCTGATGAGGTCCTCGCGGCTGCGCACCCGTGCCGCGCCGGAGCCGCCGCCGGGCCGGGCGGGCAGCCCGCGGACCGCCAGGACCAGCACCAGCAGGCCGCCGCCCACCAGGCCGCCGGCGAGGACGGCGAGCATCACGTCGGGCGCGTACACCGGCTACCAGCCCCCCGCCGCGACGGGGTCGTACCCGAACTCGGCCAGCTCGTCGGCGCAGGAGATCGGCGCGGCGGGCACGGCGGTGCCGTCCGGGCCGAGCGCGAACACCTCCGACGACAGCACCCGGTTGTCGACGCCGGTCACCTCGCGGACGCTGGCCACGAACCGGCGCAGCCGGCCGCCGCGCGCGTACTCGTTGCGCTTCTCGATGAAGACGACGAAGTCGATCGCGCCCGCGATGAGCATGTGCGTCGCCTCGACCGGCAGCCGTTCCTCGGACTGGATCGCGTACGTGGCGATGCGGTTGAAGACCTCCATCGAGGAGTTGGCGTGGATGGTCGACAGCGAGCCGTCGTTGCCCTGCGTCATCGCGTTCAGCATCGTGACGATCTCGTCGCCGAGGACCTCGCCGACGATGACGCGGGACGGGTTCATGCGCAGCGAGCGGCGGACCAGCTCGGCCATCGAGATCGCGCCCTGGCCCTCGGAGTTGGGCAGCCGCTGCTCGAACGCGACGCAGTTGGGGTGCAGCTCCGGGAACGCGTCCAGGCCGAGTTCCAGCGCCCGCTCGACGGTGATGAGCCGCTCGTGCGGCGGGATCTCGTTGGCGACCGCGCGCAGCAGCGTGGTCTTCCCGGCGTTGGTGGCCCCAGCGATCATGATGTTCTTGCGGGCGAGCACGGCGGCCCGGAAGAAGGCCCCGATCTCCGGGCTGAACGTGCCGTTCCCGACCAGGTCGGACAGGAACACCTTGCCCATGCGGGCGCGGCGGATCGACAGCGCGGGCCGCAGGGTCACGTCCATCACCGCCGACAGCCGGGAGCCGTCGGGGAGCCGCAGGTCCAGCTGCGGGTTGGCGGAGTCGAACGGCCGCGACGACAGCCCGCTGTAGGCCGCGAGGATCTGGATCAGCTCGATCAGTTCCTCGTCGCTCTCGGCGACCGGCTCGCCCATGACCTCGCGGCCGTCGGCGTACCCGATGAAGACCCGGTCGCAGCCGTTGACGTCGATGTTCTCGATCTCGGGGTCCTCCAGCAGCGGCTGGAGCCGGCCCACCCCGAACAGCGCCGCGTGCACGCCCGCGGCCAGCGCCTCCTCCTCTTCGGCGTTGGGCGGGCGGCGGCCGGAGGTGATCTCGCCGCGCGCGTACTCCTCCAGCACCTGGCCGATCAGGGCGCGCGCGAACTGCCGCTCGTCCTCCGCCGACATCGGGGGCAGCCCGTTGGCGGCGTCGAGCCGGCGCTGCTGCGCGAGCCGGTCGCCGACCTCCTGGCGCAGCCGCTTGACGAGCCCGTGGTCCACCTACCGGCCCCCTTCCTGGTACTGCGGCGCGGGCGGCCGTACCGCCGGAGGGTGCGCGTACGAGTCCTGCGCCTGCGGGGCGTACTGCCCCTGCTGGTAGGGGCCCTGCTGGTACGGGCCCTGGGCGTGGCCGCCCTGCGGCGGTACGGGCGCGTCGCCGCCGACGCGGCCGGCGAGGGTGCCCGCGACCTCGCGCGCGGAACGGATCAGCAGCGACCGGTCGAGCCGCCCGCCCCAGCGTCCCGACAGCATCTCCGCGCCCTTGGGGTCGAGCGCGAGCCCGCCGAGCACGGTCACCGGCGGCGGCGCGGGACCGGGGTCGGCGGCCGGTACGGTCCCGTCCGGCGCGCGCATCCGGTGCTGCGCGCCGGCGAGGATCCGGTCGACCTCGGCGATCGAGGCGCGGAAGTCGCGCGGGTCGGCGAGCACGACGACGCCGATGGGCGGGCCGCCGCGCAGTTCGGCGGCCAGCGCCGCGACGCGCTCGCGCAGGTGCGCGACCTGCTCCAGGGTCGCGCGGGTGAACAGCACGACCATGTCGGCCTCGCGCATGAGGTCGTACAGCGGGGTGCCGGCGCCGAGCCGCCCGCAGTCGGCGAGCACGTCCACCGGGGCGAGCCCGGCGAACGCCCGGCCGAGCGGCCCCCACAGCCAGGTCATGCCGCGCGCCTGCTCGGCGCTGGTGATGCCGACGAGGACGTCGAGGCCGCCGACGAGCCGCTGGCAGTGCTCGGCGATCTGGTCGGGGCGCAGGCCGCGGCGCGCGGTGGCGGCGAGGCTGAGCAGGCCGCGGGACGGGTTGAGCATGCCGCCGTCCTGGCCCGCGTCCCCGGCGGCGGCGGCCGGGAGCCGGTAGACGAGGTCGCCGCCCGCCTGGTCGCATTCGGCGACCAGGACGGGACGCGGCCAGACGGCGCCCAGGGCGACGGCCGCCGTCGTGACGCCCGGCGCCCCCTTGTCGGCCGCGAGCGCGATGAGTGCCACGGTCAGTTACCGCCAGTGCCGTTCGGGGGCGGGGATTCGTTCTGCCCGGGCGTCCGGCCCGGGGTCTCGCCGTTCTGGCCGTTCTGCCCGTTCTGGCCGCCGGTGGGGGGCGGGCTCTGGGACGCGCCGGGCCCGGTCTCGCCGCCGCCGGTGTCGGCCGGGGGCGGCGGCTGCGCGCCGCCGCCGCTCACCCTGGTGCCCTCGGGGATCAGCGCGATCGCGATCGATCCGGCGGAGGCGGCCTGGGTGACCTGCGCGGCCTCGCCGGGCGGCACGGCCACGTCCACGCTCGTCTGGTCGCCGCGCAGCCGCTGCCGGTCGCCGCCCGACGACACGCCGATCACGACGGCGTCGGCCGACAGCACGGTGCCGGCGCGGGGGCCGCCGCCGTTGCCGCCGCCGACCGCGTACAGGCTGACGCGCTTGCCGGTCTCCAGCCCCTGGGACGGGAACTGGCCGGGCTTGAGCGCCAGGCCGACCACGACGCGGCCCTTGGCGGCGTCGTCGGCGGCGCTGACCATGCCGTTGGTGAGCAGCGCGCCGCGCACGAGCGGGACGGCGGCGTACGCGCGCGCGACCCGCTCGCGCTCGGTCCAGTTGATGTAGTAGGCGGTGCCGGTGTCGCTGACCTGGACCTCTTCCAGGGCGTTGAGCGGGATGCGCTGGCCGGCCGCGACCGGCTGCGCGATCCGGATGGCCGAGACCCGCTGCCCGCTGGCCATCACCAGGTAGGCGCTGGTCAGCGCGCCGCCGAGGATGAGCAGCACGGCGAGGGCGGCGAGGGCGGGCTTGCGCTCGCGCGGCGCGGCGGGGAGCCGCTGGCCGCCGGAGGCGCCCAGCCCCGAGCGCCCCAGTCCCCGCGGGTCGGCGCCGCCGCCCGCCGGAGTGGTCGCGACTCCGCCCGTGACGGCCGACTGGTTGGACTTCATCGCACTGCCCACGCGCTCCTTCCCCGCCCCGCGCGGCTCGCCACCCGCGAGATCCCCGCTTTCACCGGGCGATCCATGCTCGCGGTGCGGGCGATGCCGCGTCAATGGATTCCGGAAGGTGAAGCCCGCCCGTAACGTGATGTATCCCTATGACCTGCCGGGACGGCGGCCACTTCCGTTCTTACGGGCAGTCACAGGAATCACTGACTACTCCGGAGTCTCACCTCTGGTTCAGATTCATATATCGCGTTGGTGAGGCGGGGACCGCCGTTCGGAACGAGCGTGGAACGGGTGTGGAACGTCCGGTCCGGGTGCGCCCCATCCGCCCGCCCCGGCGCGTTCCGGATTATTAAGCTGGCCCGTACGGCTGCGATGGAGGGCTCGAATGCGGATCTCGTTCACGGCGCTGACGGGCCAGGGGCCCCGGGACGTCGTGATCGACGTCGATGACGAGATGACCGTCGACGGCGTCGCCCGGTCGCTTTTCAGCGTTCTCGACGGAAAGGCGCAGGCGGGCCGTTCCGAGCCGCTGCGGCCGCGCTTCACGAAGGCGGCCCTTCCCGTCATGGCGGCCGCCGCGACCCGGCCGGTGGAGCGCCGCGAGCCGCACGCGCTGTGGATGGACGGGCGGATGCTCGACCCGCAGGCCCGCGCCGTCCGGGAGCTGCGGGACGGCGCGGTCGTGGCCGTCGAGCAGCGCGCCGCCGCCGCGACCGTCCTGGCCGAGCCGTCCGGGCTGATGGAGGTCCGGGTCGTGACCGGGCCCGCCGCCGGGTCGGTGCACCGGCTCGGGCTGGGCGCGAGCACGCTCGGCTCCGGGACCGGCGTGGACGTCACGATCCCCGACCCCGCCGTCCCGGCCCGCGCGCTGCGGGTCACGGTCGGCCGCGACGCGGTCGAGGTCGAGGGCGCCGCCGGTGCGCTGCTGGACGGCGAGCCGCTGACCGGTACGGCCGTGTGGCCCGCCGGGGGCATGCTCGCCGTCGGCTCCAGCATCCTGACGATCGCGCCGAGCGCCGCTCCCGACACGCACCTGGAGCCGCTCCCCGACGGCGGCCTCGCGTTCAACCGGCCGCCGCGCCTGAACCCCGCCGGGCGGGGCCGCCGCCTGGAGGTGCCCGAGCGTCCCGAACGGAATCCGCGCGAGCGGCTCCGGCTCTTCGGCGCGCTGCTGTTCTCCGCGTTCGGGCTGGTGATGGCGTTCGCGCTCGGGCAGTGGTGGTGGGCGCTGTTCGCGCTGGCGTGGCCGCTGATGACGCTCGGCGAGTGGGCCGGCGACCGGCTGCACGGGCGCAAGTCGTACAAGAAGGCGCTGAAGGAGTACCAGGCCAGGGCGGCGGAGTTCGGCGGCGCGCTGGACCGGCTGCGCCGCGAGGACCAGGCCGAGCGGCGCGCGGCGCATCCCGACCCGGCCGAGGTGCTGCTCACGGCGACGGGCCCGCGCCGCCGCCTCTGGGAGCGGCGCGCCACCGACCCCGACGCCCTGCACCTGCGGCTCGGCGTGGCCGACCTGCCCGCGCGCGTCGAGCTGGCCGGACGCACCGGGCCGGCCGGGAGCGGCGGGCCGGACCCCGAGCTGGGCGACGTGCGCGTCCCGACGGCCCACCTCGTACCGGTCGCGCTGCCGCTCCCCGAGCTCGGCGTCGTCGGCCTCACCGGGCCGCGGCCCGCGTCGCGCGCGCTCGCCCGCTGGATGGTCGCGCAGGCCGCCGCGCTGCACAGCCCCCGCGACCTCGCGATCGTCGTGCTCAGCTCCGACCAGGAGGCCGGGGACGAGTGGAACTGGGTGCGCTGGCTGCCGCACGGCAAGCCGCGCGAGGGCGAGGAGTGCACCGCCCTGGTGGGGACCGACCCCGAGTCGGTCGCGCACCGCATCACCGAGCTGGCGATCCGCGTCACCGAGCGGCGCCGGGCCGCGCAGGCGTCCGCGAGCTTCTTCGGCGGCGCGGCGAGCACCGGGAAGGCGGCCGAGGCCGTCCCGTACAACATCCTCATCGTGCTGGACGGCGCGCGCGCCCTGCGCCGCGTACCGGGCATGCCGATGCTGCTCTCGCGCGGCCCCGAGTACGGCCTGTACGCCATCTGCGTCGACGACGAGGAACGCCTGCTCCCCGAGGAGTGCGCCGCCGTCGCCGCCTGGGACCCCGACGGCCCCGAGACGCTCCGGCTGCGCGGGCAGGGTCTCGACGTCCTCGGCCCCATCCTGGCGGACCAGGTGTCCGCTTCCTGGGCCGACCGCGTGGCGCGTTCGCTCGCGCCCGTACGGGACGTGTCGCGCGAGGACGCCGAGGAGGCGCTCCCGTCCGACGTCAGGCTCCTGGACCTGCTCGGCATGCCGGACCCCACGGCCGAGCACGTGCTGGCGTCCTGGGCGCGCACCGGCGGGCGCACCACCCGCGTCCCCGTCGGCGTCGGCACGGACGGCGTCCACGAGATCGACCTGAGCCGGGACGGGCCGCACGGCCTGATCGCGGGAACGACCGGTGCCGGCAAGTCCGAGCTGCTGCAGACGCTCATCGCGTCCCTCGCCGTGGCCAACCGGCCGGACGAGATGACGTTCGTGCTCATCGACTACAAGGGCGGCGCCGCGTTCAAGGACTGCGCCGCGCTCCCGCACACCGTCGGCATGGTGACGGACCTGGACGGCCACGCCACCGAGCGCGCCCTGGAGTCCCTCGCGGCCGAGCTGCGCCGCCGCGAGGAGATGCTCCTCGAAGCGGGCGCCAAGGACATCGGCGACTACAACGACCTGCGCGCGTCCGCCGCCGAGCCCGGTCTCGCCGCGATGCCGCGGCTCGTCCTGGTGATCGACGAGTTCGCGGCGATGGTCGCCGAGCTGCCCGGTTTCGTGGCCGGGCTGGTCGACATCGGCCGCCGCGGCCGCTCCCTCGGCGTCCACCTGATCCTGGCGACCCAGCGGCCCGCCGGGGTCGTGACCGCCGACATCCGCGCCAACACCAACCTGCGCGTCGCGCTCCGCGTCACCGACCCGGACGAGTCCACCGACGTGCTGGACGCGCCCGACGCGGCCCACATCTCCAAGTCGGCGCCCGGACGCTGCTACGTCCGCTCGGGCGCCGCGGACCTGCACGCCCTCCAGTCGGCGCGGATCGGCGGCCGCCGCCCCGGCGCGCGCGCCGGCGGCGGACGGGCGACCGTCCTGCCCGTCCCGTGGCAGGGCCTGGGGCGCCCGCTGCCCGCCCCGCGCGAGCCGGCCGACGACGCCGCCACGATGGTGACCGACCTGGCCGTGCTGGTGCAGGCGGTCGGCGAGGCCGCGCGGCGTTCCGGCATCCCGCGCCAGCCGTCCCCGTGGCTGACCCCGCTCCCGGAACGGGTCCGGCTGAAGCCGCGCACGACCGCCGGCGGGTCGGTCGTCGACGTCCCGCCGATCCCGTTCGGCATCACCGACCTGCCCGCCGTGCAGTCGCGCGAGCCGCTCGCCCTGGACCTCGCCGGCGGCGGCCACCTCTACCTGGCCGGTTCGGCGCAGTCGGGACGCTCCACGGCCCTGCGCACCATCGCGGGCTCCCTGGCCGGCGGCTGCTCGCCCTACGACGTGCACCTGTACGCCATCGACTGCGGCGCCAACGCGCTGCTGCCGCTGGTGTCGCTCCCCCACTGCGGCGCCGTGGTGAGCCGCGACCAGCTCGACCGCTGCGAGCGCCTCCTCACGGCCCTCGCCGCCGAGGTGGCCCGCCGCCAGCAGCTCCTCGCCGAGGCGGGCTTCGCCTCCCTGACGGAGCAGCGCGCCGCCGTGGCCGCGACCGACCGCCTCCCCTGGATGGTCCTCCTTCTCGACCGCTGGGAGGGCTTCCTCGCGGCGTTCGAGAACTACGACTACGGCCGCCTGGTGGACGCCGCCCTGCGCCTGCTGCGCGAGGGCGCCGCCGTCGGGCTGCGCGCCGTCTTCACCGGCGACCGCACCGGCCTGAGCGGCCAGATCTCCACCATCTTCGACCGCCGCCTGATCCTGCGCATGGCCGACCCCAACGACTACGGCTACGCGGGCCTCCAGGAGAAGCAGGTCCCCGCCGCGATGCCGCCGGGCCGCGCCCTGGAGCTCCTCCCCCCCGGCGCGCCCCTCCGCGAATCGCAGATCGGCCTACTCGGCGACGACCCGTCCGGGACGGCGCAGGTCGCCGCCCTGCAGGAGATCGCCCGCACCTCGGTGAGCCGCTACGGGCGCCTGCCGCGCAGGCAGCGGCCCATCCACGTGGACGAGCTGCCCGTGCGCGTCACGTACCGCGAGGCGATGGCCCTCGACCAGGACTTCCTGGCGCCGTCCGCCCTCTGGGCGCTCGTCGGCGTCGGCGGCGACACCCTCGCCCCCGCCGGCATCGACCTCCTCCACGACGGGCCTGGCTTCGCCGTCGCGGGGCCGCCGCGCTCGGGCCGGTCCACGACGCTCCGCACGATCGTGCACTCGCTCCTGGACCCGGCGGTCGGCGGCGGCCTCGTCCCGGTCGTCCTCATCACCCCGCGCCGCTCCCCGCTGCGCCTCCTGGCGGGCCGGCCGGGCGTCCTCGGCGTCCTCACCGGCGACTCCGGCACCGACGACCTCCTGGACGCCATCGGCGACGAGCACCGCTACGTCGTCGTCGCGGACGACGCCGAGCTGCTCGACGAGACCGAGCTGGACGACGCCCTCCGCGACGTCCTCCGCACGGCCCGCGACGGCGAGCACGCGGTCGTCATCGGCGGCACGACCGAGGACCTCGGGCGCGGCTACCGGGGCTTCCTGTCCGACACCCGGCGGTCCCGCTCCGGCGTCCTGCTCTCGGTCGACTCCCCTGACGACGGCGAGCTGTTCGGCCTCCGCCTGCCCCGCAACGCTCCCCTGGGCGGCCCGACCGGGCGCGGCCTGTTCGTCGTCACGGGCGCCACCACCCAGATCCAGGTGGCGCTGCCGCCGCCGGTCAGCGGAGACTCCGCAGACAGGGGCTCCGGACGGTGACGAGCACGCCCGAGTCGTCCTCCCCGGGGAGCAGCTCCACGACGAAGCCGTCGGCGTCCGCGAAGAACGCCTCGTTCTCGCGGCCGACGGCGTCGCGCCGCTCGTTCAGCCGCGCGGCGAGCCGGTCGACCGTCTCCTGCGCGCGCTCGGCCGGGATCGTCGCGGTCACCTCCACGGCCCCGCTCCCCGGCGGCTCGACCAGCCCCCTGGCGCGTCCCGCGTAGATCCAGCAGCCGCCCGGCCTGGCGCGCGACGACGGCCGCGCCTCCCCGGCGACCTCCTTCAGCTGCGCCAGGGCGCGGCGCTCCGCCTCGTACCGGCTCATGGAACCGAACCTGTCGACGTACGCCGCGTACCGCTTCGCGGGGGCGTAGTACTCGGGGGCCATCCCCATGCACCAGCCGCCCGTGCCCAGCCCCACCGCGATCCACCCGGAGATCAGCCCCAGCCCCACCCACTCCTGCCCGTACATCAGCACCGTGGCGCCGCCCATCAGGCACGCGAGCGCGCACGCGGCGGCCACCGCGTACACCAGCGCCAGCGGCGGCGGCTTGGGCATCCACTGCCGCTCGGGCGCCGTCCCGATCCCCAGCGGCCACAGCAGCAGCGGCATGGACAGCAGCAGGCACACGCCCGCCGCGAGCGCGATCCCGCCGAGCCACCGCCACAGTTCGCGATACCAAGGGCCCACCCAACGGGCATACGCCTCCCGTCCCGGCGCGGCAAGCGCCGCACCGGACCCCGGACGCGGCGAAGTGGCCTCATCCGGCCAGCCGATCGCCCACCGCGTTCACTCGTGGCGTGTCCGCCTTCGGCGGTCGGCCGAAAGGACGACACGCCACGAGTCAACCCCGCGGCGCGGCGAGCATGGCCTCGAAGACCTGGGCCAGCTCGCGCGCGTCCTCGCCCGCGTGGTGGGTGTGGGGCAGGCCCTCCAGCTTGAGGGTCTGCTTGACGATGCTCTTGCGGGTGCTGACCCACTCGCAGCCGCGCATGCCCATCCAGTAGCTGCGCATGTCGATGCCCGCGCCGCTCGCGCTGAACGGGCTCTTGCCCAGGAAGCGCATGAAGTACCAGTGGACGAACATCCCGTCGAAGACCGCCGGGCCGGCCAGGAACACGGGACGGCCGACCTTGCGCAGGCCGTTGATCCACTTCGCCGCCGCGGCCATCGCCTCCCCGGCCGCCGGCGCCTCGCGCAGGAGCCGGTCGCGGTCGAGGCCGGAGACGGCCAGCGCCTCCGGGACGAAGTCGTCCGAGATCGGCCGCAGCTCCGTATAGAACCCCAGGTCGTCCCGCCCGACGACGGCCATCCCCAGCGAGATCATGCTGTACGGGCCGGGGATCGGCCCGTCCGCCTCGACGTCCACGGCGATGTACAGCTCGGGCAGCTTGGGCGGCTTGGGCGGCTTCGGCGGGTTGTCCATGCCGCCGGACGTTAGCCGGGCGCCCCGGCGCCGGTCCATCCGATTATCCCGTTCCCGTTGACAGGTCCCGCTATCTCTCTATTGTGCTAGTTAACTAGTGAAATGGAGCTCGCATGATCGAGTTTCACCTGGACGACCGGTCCGGCCTGTCGCCGTACCAGCAGCTGGTCCGGCAGGTACGGCAGGCGCTGCGGCTCGGGCTGCTGCACGAGGGAGATCAGCTCCCCACGGTCAAGGAGGTCGTGGGCGGGCTGGCCATCAACCCGAACACGGTGCTCAAGGCGTACCGCGAGCTGGAGCACGAGGGGCTGGTCGCGGCGCGTCCCGGCAAGGGGACGTTCGTGACGGCGTCGCTGGCGGACGCGTCGCTGGCCGCGCACGGACCGCTGCGGCAGGAGCTGCGGCGCTGGCTCGCCAAGGCGCGGCGGGCCGGGCTCGACGACGAGAGCATCGAGGCGCTGTTCATGACGACCTTTCGGTCCGCCTCTCAGGAGGAGATAGCGTGAACGCCGTTCTGAGCACCCGGGGTCTCGGCAAGAAGTACGGGAAGCGCTGGGCGCTGCGCGACTGCACCCTGGACGTCCCCGCCGGGCACGTGGCCGGCCTCGTCGGCCCGAACGGGGCGGGCAAGACGACCCTGCTCACCCTCGCGGCCGGCCAGATGCCGCCCACGGCGGGCGGCGTCACCGTCCTCGGCGAAGGGCTCACCGGGAAGCCGGCGCAGCTGGCCCGGATCGGATTCGTCGCCCAGGACACCCCCACGTACGCCGGGCTGAGCGTCGCCGACCACCTGAAGCTCGGCGCCAAGCTCAACCCCGGGTGGGACGCCGCGCTGGCCCGGAACCGGATCGAGCGGCTCGGCCTCGACCCGTCCCGGAAGGCCGGGAAGCTGTCCGGCGGGCAGCGCGCCCAGCTCGCTCTGACGCTCGGCATCGCCAAGCGGCCCGAGCTGCTCATCCTGGACGAGCCCGTCGCCTCCCTCGACCCGCTGGCGCGCCGCGAGTTCATGCAGAGCCTGATGGAGGCGGCCGCCGAGCAGGAGTTCAGCGTGCTGCTGTCGTCCCACCTGGTGTCGGACCTGGAGCGGACCTGCGACCACCTCATCGTGCTCGTGGACGCCCGGGTCCGGGTGACCGGGGACGTCGGCGAGCTGCTCGCCACCCACCACCGGCTCACCGGCCCGCGCCGCGACCCCGGCCGCCTCCCGGCGGACCAGCACGTCGTCTCGGCCAGCCACACCGACCGGCAGAGCACGTTCATCGTCCGTACCGGCGCGCCGATCCACGACCCCTCGTGGAACGTCAGCCAGGTCGGCCTGGAGGACCTGGTGCTCGCCTACATGGACACGTCCGCCGAAGACCGGAAGAACGGCGACCGGCCGATCCCGGAGGTCCAGCGATGATCTGGCTGGCATGGCGGCAGTTCCGCACCCCGGCCGCGGCGCTGTTCGCCGCCGTCGCCGCGCTGGCGGCCGTCCTCGCGATCACCGGCCCCGGCCTGGCCGACGACCACGCCGCCGGTCTCGCCGGCTGCACCGCGCAGGGCGACTGCTCGAACTTCACCCGGCGGTTCTTCGACGAGCACAGGAGCGCGTTCGCCGGGCTCATCGTCGTCGTGGTGTTCCTGCCCGGCGTCATCGGGCTCTTCTGGGGCGCCCCGCTGATCGCCCGCGAGGTCGAGACGGGGACGCACCGGCTGGTGTGGAACCAGAGCGTCACCCGTACCCGCTGGCTCGCGGTCAAGCTGGCCCTCACCGGCCTGGCCGCCGTCCTCGTCACCGGCCTGACGGTCCTCGCGGTGACCTGGTGGTCCGATCCCATCCAGCGGACCGCAGGAAGCGAGTTCCCGAAGCTGACCCCGGTCCTGTTCGACGCGCGCGGCGTCGTCCCTCTCGGGTACGCGGCGTTCGCCTTCGCGCTCGGCGTCACCGTCGGGATGCTGGTCCGCCGCACCCTGCCCGCCATGGCGATCACGCTGGCCGCGTTCGCCGCCGTGCAGTTCGCGATGCCGCTGCTCGTGCGGCCGCACCTGCTGCCGCCGACCGAGATCACCACCACGGTCACCACCGAGAACGTGGGCGAGTTCATGTCCGAGGGCCCCGGCAACCCCATCCAGGTCAAGGTGAAGCCGTCCGACGAAGGTGCCTGGGTCCTGTCCCAGAAGACCGTGGACGCGTCCGGCCGCACCGTGAAGCACGTGGGCCTGACCATGGACTCCGGCCCGTGCGATCCCCACTCCCAGCCCGCGAGCGCCGAACGGCTGGGCCCGCCGAAGCGCTGCCTCGACGAGATCAGCAGGCGCGGCTACCGGCAGGTGCTCTCGTACCAGCCGTCCAGCCGCTTCTGGCCCCTCCAGTGGGCGGAGACCGGCATCTATACGGTGCTCACGCTCGGCCTCACCGGCTTCTGCTTCTGGTGGCTCCGCCGCCGCATGTCCTGAGATGACACGACACGAAACGGCACGGCACGGAAGCGGGTCCCGGCCTCGGGGGGGTTGACCGGGACCCGCGGTCCGTGCGCCGCGTCAGCGGGTGGCCGCCTCGATGTTCTGCTGGGAGCGCTTGATGTCCTGGCCGCCCTGCTCCAGCGCGACGGCCATCTTGTCGAAGGCGGTCTTGGCCTCCGTCCAGGCGGCGCGGAAGCGGTCGGCCTGCGGCCCCCACCAGATCTCCTGGCTGGAGACCGTGCGGCCGTTGAGGTCCTTGATCAGTGCGTCGAGGTTCCGGGAGTGCTTGCTGAACATCCGGGACAGATCTTCCAGCGCCGCGATGCTGGCGCCCCTCTTGTCGGTCATGGGTGGACCCTCTTCCCTTCGCCACGGCGCGGGGTGCTTCCAGGCAATTGCCGACAGCCTACGGCCCAGCCTTCACAGGAGCCAGTAAAGATCCGTGCGATCGGCGAACGGGTCAGCGGCCGCCGGCCGAGCTCTTCGGCGGGAGGTCGGCCGGGTCGAGGTCGTTGATCGGGTGGGCCTCGGGGTCGACGACGCTCTCGCCGGTGAGCGTGATGCGCTCGTTCTTCGTGACGAACTCGAAGCGGCGGCGGACGGACTGGGTCATCTTGCCGGTGCCGTAGCGGACCTCGGTGTGCTCCACGGCCTCCAGGGTGATGTGGTCGCCGGCGCGGGTGGCGCTGGCGGCGTCGAGGCGGGTGCGGGCGCCGGTGTACGCGGGGCCGCCCTGGACGGGGGCGCGGTTGCGGTTCTCCAGCTCGCGGAGCGTGCGGGCGTGGGTGCGGACGACGTCCGGCGCGATCAGCACGCCCATGATCTCGTCGGGGACGGTCTCGCCGGAATGCCTGGCCGGCTGGACGAGCGCCTGGGAACGGAGCCGGACGAGCGTTCCGGCGGCGGCGGTCAGCTGTTCTCTGGTCTCGTGGCCGACCGGGGTCGTGTCGCGCCCCAGGGCGGACGAGGGCGGCACGACGCAGACGGCCAGGGCCAGGACCAGGCCCAGCCGCGTCCAGTGGCGGACCATCGAGGGCTCCCGAATCGTCGGCTGATCAGACGCGAAGATACACCCGGCGGGCCGTTCCCGGGGAATGAAAATGGTTATCGTCCTGTTCTAGGAGGCGTACGCAACGAGGAGGTCGTGAAGTTGAAGAACATCCACCCGGACTACAGGCCCGTGGTGTTCCGTGACCGGAGCGCCGACTACGCGTTCCTGACGCGGTCGACCGCCACGAGCGAGCAGACGATCGAGTGGACGGACGGGCGCACGTACCCCGTGATCGACGTGGACGTGTCCTCGGCGAGCCACCCCTTCTACACGGGGCGCGGCCGGATCGTGGACTCGACCGGCGCCGTGGAGAAGTTCAACCGGCGCTACGGCCGGTAACCCGGTCACCCGGTCACCCGGCAACACGGACGTGCGAAGGAGCGGCGGGCCCGGCGGGCCCGCCGCTCCTTCATGTCCGGACTTGTTCGGCTCTCTCATGCCGTGCCGGGCAAACACTTCTGTACCTTCCGTTTGCGCTGGAAGCGGCGCGGCCGGGTATCGGCGACGTTGGCAATCCGAGCGAGAACGGGGAAGTGAACGATGGGGTTCGTCAGGACGCGCGACGGCGAGGAGATCTTCTACAAGGACTGGGGATCGGGACGGCCCGTGGTGTTCATCCACGGCTGGCCGCTGAACGCCGACGCCTGGGAAGACCAGATGAAGCTCGTCGCCGAGAACGGCTTCCGCGGCATCGCCCACGACCGGCGCGGCCACGGCCGCTCCAGCCAGCCGTTCAACGGCTACGACTTCGACACCTTCGCCGACGACCTGAACGACCTGATCACTTCGCTGGACCTGCGGCACGTCACCCTGGTCGCGCACTCGATGGGCGGCGGCGAGCTGGCGCGCTACATCGGCCGGCACGGCACCGACCGCGTCGACAAGGCGGTGCTGCTGTCGGCGATCCCGCCGCTGATGCTCCAGGGGCCGGACAATCCCGAGGGCGTTCCCGAGCAGGTGTTCGAGGACATCAAGAGCGGCATCATGAAGGAGCGCTCGCAGTACTGGAAGGACGCGTCCGAGGGGTTCTTCTCCGCCAACCGCCCCGGCAACAAGGTCACCCAGGGCAACAGGGACGCGTTCTGGTTCATGGCGATGCACGAGAGCATCCAGGCCGGCGTCAAGTGCGTGGACGCGTTCGCGCGCACCGACTTCACCGAGGACCTGCGCAGGTTCGACGTCCCGACGCTGGTCGTGCACGGCGACGACGACCAGATCGTCCCGATCGACGCCACCGGCCGCAGGTCCGCGGAGATCATCCCGAACGCCACCCTCAAGGTCTACGAGGGCGGCTCGCACGGCATCGCGCTCGTCCCGGGCGACAAGGAGAGGTTCAACCAGGACCTCCTGGACTTCCTCAAGAGCTAGCCGCGGCCGTCCCGGCGGGAACGTGTCAGGAACCCCTTACCAGCTGCGCGTTCCCGCCGATGAGGAGGGGCTTGCGAAACCGTGGAACGGCCGTTATCTAGACTGCGCGTGCGAGGTTGAGGGAGGAGACCCACGTGCGCAAGGTCCTGATCGCCAACCGCGGTGAGATCGCGGTCCGTATTGCCCGTGCCTGTCGCGACGCGGGGCTTGCCAGTGTCGCGGTGTACGCCGAGCCGGACCTGGACGCCCTGCACGTTCGGGTCGCCGACGAGGCGCACGCGCTGGGCGGCCAGACGGCCGCCGACAGCTACCTGAACATCGAAAAGATCATCAAGGTGGCGGCGGACTCGGGCGCCGACGCCGTCCACCCCGGTTACGGGTTCCTGGCGGAGAACGCCGATTTCGCCACCGCCGTCCAGGACGCGGGGCTGACCTGGATCGGTCCGCCGCCCGCGGCGATCACCGCGCTGGGCGACAAGGTGCAGGCCCGGCACATCGCGCAGAAGGTGGGCGCGCCCCTGGTCGCGGGCACCAAGGATCCGGTGTCGGGCGCCGAGGAGGTCGTGGCGTTCGCCGAGGAGCACGGCCTGCCGATCGCGATCAAGGCGGCGTTCGGCGGCGGCGGCCGCGGGCTGAAGGTGGCCCGCACGCTCGACGAGGTCACCGACATGTACGAGTCGGCCGTCCGCGAGGCCGTCTCGGCGTTCGGGCGGGGCGAGTGCTTCGTGGAGCGCTACCTGGACCGGCCCCGGCACGTGGAGACGCAGTGCCTCGCCGACAAGCACGGCAACGTGGTGGTCGTGTCCACCCGTGACTGCTCGCTGCAGCGCCGCCACCAGAAGCTGGTGGAGGAGGCCCCGGCGCCGTTCCTGAGCGAGGAGCAGCTGGAGCTGCTGTACAGCTCGTCCAAGGCCATCCTGAAGGAGGCCGGGTACGTCGGCGCCGGGACGTGCGAGTTCCTGGTCGGGCAGGACGGGACGATCTCGTTCCTGGAGGTCAACACCCGGCTCCAGGTGGAGCACCCGGTGACCGAGGAGGTCGCGGGGGTCGACCTGGTCCGCGAGATGTTCCGGATCGCCGACGGCGAGGAGCTGGGGTACGGCGACCCGGAGCTGCGCGGCCACTCGATCGAGTTCCGGATCAACGCCGAGGACGCGGGCCGCAACTTCCTCCCGGCCGTGGGCACGCTGACCCGGTGGTCGCCGCCGTCCGGGCCGGGCGTGCGGCTGGACGCGGGCTGCGTCGAGGGCCAGACGATCCCGCAGCAGTTCGACTCCATGATCGCCAAGCTGGTGGTGACCGGCGCCACCCGCAAGCAGGCGGTGGAGCGGTCGCGGCGGGCGCTGGCGGAGTTCGAGATCGGCGGGATGCCGACCGTGCTGCCCTTCCACCGGGCCGTGCTGGACGAGCCGGCGTTCGTGCCGGCGGACGAGAGCGAGCCGTTCCAGGTCCACACGCGGTGGATCGAGACCGAGTTCGACAACACGATCGCCCCGTACGAGGGCGACGTGGCCACCGAGGAGGAGGCGGGCGAGCGCGAGCGGGTGACCGTCGAGGTCGGCGGCAAGCGCGTCGAGGTCGTGCTGCCGGCCGGGCTGGGCGCCGCGCCGGCGGGCGCGGGCGCGGGCGGCGGCAAGGCGGCCCCGGCCAAGCGGCGCGGCGGCAAGAAGGGCGGCGGCTCGCAGGCGTCCGGCGACTCGCTGGTCAGCCCGATGCAGGGCACCATCGTCAAGATCGTCGCCGAGGAGGGCGCCGAGGTCGCGGCCGGGGACCCGATCGTGGTCCTGGAGGCGATGAAGATGGAGCAGCCGCTGAACGCGCACAAGGCCGGCACGGTCACCGGCCTGGCCGCCGAGGTCGGCGCCACCGTCTCCAACGGCGCCGTGATCTGCGAGATCAAGGACAGCTGAGCGGAAGGTCGCAGCGCCCCCGGTTCCGGCCATCCGGAAACGGGGGCGTTTTCCTTTTCCGCCCCCCTAGTCCGGGTATGTCCAGATCAGACGGAACGGACGGCGGTGCCTGCTCGTCTACCAGGTGAGGAGGCAGGTCTGCTAATGAACACCGGACGCAAGAACACCGATTCGCAGCCCGGGCGGGCGGCCCGCCGCGGCGCGACGCTGGCGGTGGCCGCCGCCGTCTTCGCGCTGCTGTTCGGCTTCGCCGCGCCGGCCCAGGCGGACGACACCGTCTCCACGATCGCCAACGGCCTGACGCAGTCCCGGCTGTACGTGACCGGCGAGGCGCGCCGGCAGGCGTCCATCGACGAGAACGCCGTACGGTCGGCGCTCGACCGGCAGGACGAGGCCGACATCCGGGCCGTCGTGGTGCGGAACCAGGCCGGGCAGGAGGCCATGGGCCGGATGCTGGTCGCGGTGAAGAACCGCGTCGGCGAGGGCGAGACCTACGTCGCGATCACCGCCGACGGCTCGCGGATGACCGGCATCTCCAAGACCTTCGACACCCGGGAGATCAACCAGCTGGTCGCGCGGTCCGACCCGGGCGGCAGCGCGCAGGCGCGGCTGGCGGCGTTCGCCGACGTGGCCGAGACCAAGGCCGACGACAAGGCCCGCAGCGGCATGATCGGCGGCTTCGTCACGCTCGGCGTGGTGATCCTGGTGATGGCGGGCGCGCTCGGCGCGTTCCTCGTCGCCGGCAGGCGCCGCCGCGACCGCGAGGCCCGCCAGATGGCCGAGCTGAAGAAGGGCGTCGAGGAGGACGTGACGCTGCTCGGCGAGGACATCGCCGCGCTCGACCTCAACGTCATGGACCGGGACCTCGACCCCGACACGCGCCGCGACTACGAGCGGGCGATGAACTCCTACGACGAGGCCAAGGCGGCGACCGAGCGCGCCGCGCGCCCGGCCGACATGGAGAACGTCACCACCGCCCTGGAGAACGGCCGCTACCACATGACCGCCACGCGGGCCCGGCTCGCGGGCGAGCCCGTACCGGAACGGCGCGCCCCCTGCTTCTTCAACCCGCAGCACGGGCCGTCCGTCAAGGACGTCGTCTGGGCGCCGCACGGCGGCGTGGCCCGGTCCGTCCCGGCCTGCGAGATGGACGCCCAGCGCGTCCTGACCGGCCAGGACCCGGACGTGCGGATGGTCCCGTACGGTGACGGCCGCCGCCCGTACTACGACGCGGGCCCGGCGTACGCGCCGTACGCGGGCGGGTACTACGCCGGCTACGGCGGCATGGACCTGCTCGGCGGGATGATGATCGGCACGATGCTCGGTTCCATGATGAGCGGCGGCTTCTACGGCGGCGGTTACGGCGACATGGGCGGCGGCTTCGGCGGCGAGGGCGGCGACGTCGGCGGCGGCTGGGACTTCGGCGGCGGCGACTTCGGCGGCGGGGGCGACTTCGGCGGCTTCTAGCGCCGCTCGACACGGCCCGGGAGCCCGGCCACGGCGCGAGCGCGCTACCTGCCCGGTGAGGCGAAACCGAAGGCGAGCCTCACCGGGCAGATCGCGAAACGATGTCGCGCTCGCCCCGGTCACGGTCGCATCGCGGGCCGGGATCGCGGTTAATAGGCGTGCTCGGTCATCAGGCGGCGGGACGCCTCGGTGATGCTGCCCGACAGGGACGGGTAGACGGCGAAGGTGTGCGCGACCTGGTCGACCGTCAGGTGCTGCTGGACGGCGACCGACACGCCCAGGATCAGCTCGCTGGCGCGCGGCGCGACGATGACGCCGCCGAGCACGATGCCGGTGGACGGGCGGCAGAAGATCTTGACGAAGCCGTCCTCGAAGCCCTGCATCTTGGCGCGCGCGTTGCTGAACAGCGGCAGCATCACCGTGCGGGCGTTGACCTCGCCGGAGTCGACCATCTTCTGCGTCACGCCGACCGAGGCGACCTCGGGATCGGTGAAGATGTTGGACGACACCCAGCCGAGCTTCAGCGGCTGCACGGCCTCGCCCAGGGCGTGCCACATGGCGATCCGGCCCTGCATGCCCGCCACCGAGGCCAGCATCAGGATGCCGGTGCAGTCGCCGGACGCGTAGATGTGCGGGACGCTCGTGCGGGAGACCTTGTCGACCTCCACGAACCCGCGGGCGCTCAGCCGCACCCCGGCCTTCTCCAGGCCGATGCCGCGCGTATTGGGCTCCATGCCGACGGTCATCAGGCAGTGCGAGCCGGTGACCTTGCGGCCGTCCTCCAGCGACACCACCACGCTGTCGCCCTGGCGCTCGACGCCGGCGGCGCGGGAGCGGGACATGACGTTCATGCCGCGGCGCAGGAAGACGTCCTGCAGCACGCCGGCGGCGTCGGCGTCCTCGCTCGGCAGGATCCGGTCGCGCGAGGACACCAGCGTGACGCGGGAGCCGAGCGACAGGTACGCCCCGGCCAGCTCGGCGCCGGTGACGCCGGAGCCGACCACGATCAGGTGCTCGGGCAGCTCGGGCAGGTCGTACAGCTGGCGCCAGTTCAGGATGCGCTCGCCGTCGGGCTCGGAGCCGGGCAGCACCCGCGGGGTGGCGCCGGTGGCGAGCAGGATGACGTCGGCCCGCAGGTGGCGGTCGCCGACCGCGACGACGTGCGGCTCCAGCAGCCGCGCCTCGCCGCGCACGATCTTGACCTCCTCGTACGCGAGGCGTTCGGCCACGTCGAACGACTGCGCCCGGGCCAGCTCCTTCACCCGCTTGTTGACCACGGGGAGGTCGACCTCCAGGCCGCCGACGATGCCGTCCGGGCCGCCGTTGAACTTCAGCCCGAGCCCGGCGGACTCCGACATCACGGCCATCCGGGTCGAGGTGGCGATGAGCGTCTTGGAGGGCACGCAGTCGGTGAGCACGCACGCGCCGCCGGGGCCGTCGCGCTCCACGACGGTCACGTCGGCGCCGAGCTGCGCCGCGACGAGCGCGGCCTCGTAGCCGCCGGGGCCTCCTCCGATGATCACGATGCGGGTCGTCACGCCTCCCATTGTTTCTCATGACCGGCGATGCCCTGACCAGGGCCGCGCCTTCGCGCGCCGGGGCGGATCCCCCTCGGATCCGGGGAACTGCCGTACGCTTGGCGACCGTGGCACTGTACGCGGCGTACGCCTCCAACATGGACCCCGAGCAGATGGCGTCCCGGGCCCCGCACTCACCGATGCGCGGCACCGGCTGGCTCGCGGGCTGGCGGCTCACCTTCGGCGGCCAGGACGTCGGCTGGGAGGGCGCGCTGGCCACGGTCGTCGAGGACCGCGACGAGCAGGTCTTCGTCGTGTTGTACGACGTCCCGGCCTGGGACGAGACCGAGCTGGACGCCTGGGAGGGCGCGGCCCTCGGCGTCTACCGCAAGATCAGGGTGCGGGTGTCGACGCTGGACGGCGACGTCCTGTGCTGGATCTACGTCCTGGACGACTACGAGGGCGGCCTGCCCTCGGCCCGCTACCTGGGCATCCTCGCCGACGCGGCGGAGGCGGCCGGCGCGCCCGACGACTACGTCAAGGAGCTGCGCAACCGCCCCTGCAAGTCGCTCGGCGACTAGCGCGGCCGCGCGGCTCCCCCGTACGGACCAGGTGATCAGCGGCGGGCGCCGCCGTCCGCGAGCGCCGGAGCGGCCGCGGCGGGCCGTGCGGCCGGGCGGCCAGCAGCGCGGTCGCGGCGGCCACGGCCAGGAACAGCGGCGCCCAGAGCAGGCCCGCCCGCCCGAACCGGACGGCGTGCGCGGGGACGGCCGCGCCCGGCACATCATCGGCCTCGTCGTCGTCCCCGGCAAGGACGCGGGCACCGGCGGCGCCGCCGGGCACGAGGGCGGCTAGGGTCGGCATGGTGAGCAACGAGGCTTTTCCACGTGCCCGGGCGGCCGCCGAGCGGCTGCGGGAGCTGACGTCCTTCGACTCGTTCGACGTGGCCCTGGTGATGGGGTCCGGCTGGGTCCCGGCCGCCGACGCGCTCGGCGAGCCGGTCGCGGAGCTGGCGGTCACCGAGCTGCCCGGCTTCGCGCCGCCCGCGGTGGAGGGCCACGCGGGCCGGATCCGGGTGGTCGAGGTCGGCGGCCGGCGCGCGCTGGTCTTCCTCGGCCGCACCCACCTGTACGAGGGCCTCGGCGTCGACCCCGTCGTGCACGGCGTCCGCACCGCGCTGGCGTCCGGCGTGGGCACGGTCGTCCTGACGAACGCGGCGGGCGGGCTGCGGCCCGAGCACCAGAAGGTCGGCGACCCGGTGCTGATCTCCGACCACATCAACCTGTCCGGGGCCAACCCGCTGACCGGGCCGACCTTCCTCGACCTGACCGAGGCGTACTCCGGGCGGCTGCGGGCGCTGGCCCGCGAGGTGGACCCGACGCTGGCCGAGGGCGTGTACGCGGCGTTCCGCGGCCCCACCTACGAGACCCCGGCCGAGATCCGGATGCTCCGCACGATGGGCGCCGACATGATCGGGATGTCCACGGTGCTGGAGGCGATCGCGGCCCGGCAGGGCGGCGCCGACGTGCTGGGCGTGTCGCTGGTGACCAACATCGCGGCCGGGCTGGCCGAGGGCACGCTGGACCACGAGGAGGTCCTGGCCGCGGGCCGCGCCGCCGCCGGCCGCATGGGCGCCCTCCTCGCGACGGTCATCTCCAAGCTGTGAGCGGGGCCGTGAAGCCGCCGTACGCGCGCGAGGCCGAGGAGTGGCTGGCGCAGGATCCGGATCCGGAGACGGCCGCGGAGCTGCGGAAGATCCTGGACGCCGGGGACGCGGCGGAGCTGGCGGCCCGGTTCGGGGCCCGGCTGGAGTTCGGCACGGCCGGCCTGCGCGGCGAGCTGGGCGCCGGTCCCAACCGGATGAACCGGGTCACCGTCATGCGCGCCGCCGCCGGGCTGGCCGCGCGCCTCGGCCGCGGCGGGCCCGGCGGGGTCGTGATCGGGTACGACGCGCGGCACAACTCGGAGCGGTTCGCGCTCGACACGGCCGCGGTCATGACCGGGGCGGGCCTGCGCGCCTGGCTGCTCCCGCGGCCGCTGCCCACGCCCGTGCTGGCGTTCGCCGTACGGCACCTGGGCGCCGCCGCCGGGGTCATGGTCACCGCCAGCCACAATCCGCCGCGCGACAACGGCTACAAGGTCTACTGGGGCGACGGGGCGCAGATCGTCCCGCCGCTGGACGCCGAGATCTCCGCCGCGATCGACGCGGTCGGGCGGGTGGACGCGCTGCCGCTGGGCGACGGCTGGACGGTCCTCGGCGACGAGATCGTCGAGGCGTACCTGGACGCCCTCGCCGCCCTCCCCCTCGGCGGCGCGCGCGACGTGTCCACGGTCTACACGCCCCTGCACGGCGTGGGCCGGGACGTGCTGCTGCGGGCGTTCGAGCGGGCCGGGTTCCCGGCGCCGGCGGTCGTCCCCGAGCAGGCCGCGCCCGATCCGGACTTCCCGACGGTCGCGTTCCCGAACCCCGAGGAGCCCGGGGCCATGGACCTCGCCCTCGACCTCGCGGCCGGCCGCGAGGTCGACCTGGTGATCGCGAACGATCCGGACGCGGACCGCTGCGCCGTGGCCGTCCCCGGCGCGCGGCAGCTCACCGGAGACGAGGTCGGCGGCCTGCTCGCCGAGCACGTGCTCCGGCACGCGGCCGCGCCCGATCCCCTGGTGGTGACGACGATCGTGTCGTCGTCCCTCCTGGACCGGATCGCCGCGGCGCACGGCGCGCGCTCGACCCGTACCCTCACCGGCTTCAAATGGATCATGAAGGCCGGGGACGGGATCGTCTACGGGTACGAGGAGGCGCTCGGCTACAGCGTCGGCGGGATCGTCCGCGACAAGGACGGCGTCGGCGCCGCGCTCACCGTCGCGGCGATGGCCGCCGAGGCGAAGCGGGACGGCCGCACGCTGCTCGACCTCCTGGACGACCAGGCCCGCCGGTACGGCCTGCACGCCACCGGCCAGCTGTCCGTCCGTGTCCCCGATCCCGCGCTGATCCCGGCGGCGGTGCGGCGGCTGCGCGCCGATCCCCCGTCCGCGCTGGCCGGCTTCGCCGTCGAGTCGGCCGAGGACCTCGCCGAGGGCGTCGACGGCCTGCCGCCCACCGACGGGCTCCGGTTCCGGCTGGCCCCGTCCGCCCGGATCGTCGTCCGCCCGTCGGGCACCGAGCCCAAGCTGAAGTGCTACCTGGAGGTCGTCCGGGCCGTACCGGACGGCGACGTGGCCCCGGCCCGCGCCGCGGCGGAACGCGACCTGGAGGCCCTCCGGAACGCCCTGTCAGCCCTGCTGGACCTGTCCTGACCTAGCCGAGCAGGGCGAGCAGGGACGCCGCGACGGCCAGCGCGCCCGGCACGGCGACCGCCGCCACCGCCGGGCGCGACCAGGTCACCGTGCCCTGGTCCGCCTCGCCCTTCCCCTGGTGCTCGCGCGCCAGCTCGGTCAGCTGCCGGGCGGCGAACATGGTGGGCGTGCCGTGCTTGAGCGCGGTCGCGGCGGCGTCCGGCATCCGGGCGGCCTGCCGCCGCTCCCGCGCCTCGGCCTTGGCCCGGGCCCGCGGCGACGTCTGGTGGACCCACGCCTTCGTCCGGCGCTCGCCGCCCGCCGCCGTGAAGGTGAACAGCAGCGCGTCCGTCGCCTCGATCTTGCGGGACGCGCGCCACGGGACCCGCGTGTCCCGCAGCGGGTTGCGCACCGTGTACCCCTGCTCGTCCGCCACCACCGCCGGGCGCAGCCCCACCGCGTACGCGATGCCGCAGCCGAGCAGCAGCAGCGCGGTCATGACCAGCGAGGCCACGTCCCGGCCGCGCACGGCGATGTCGATGAGGTTGAGCGCGGCGAACACCATCCAGGCCCAGCCGGCGACCCGGGCGACGGTGGACTTGATCGTCAGGAGCGGGGTCATGCCCACAGCATTCCAGGCTCGTGCCATCACCAGAACGCGGGCGGCGCTCAGGTCGCGTCGCGCAGCGCCGCGAAACCCGGCTTGATCACCTCGTTGATCAGCTCCAGCCGCTCGTCGAACGCGATGAACGCCGACTTCATCGCGTTCACCGTGAACCACTGGAGGTCGTCCCAGCCGTACCCGAACGCCTCCACCAGCTTCGCCATCTCCAGCGACGGCACCGTCCCGCTCATCAGCCGGTTGTCGGTGTTGACCGTGACCCGGAAGTGCAGCCGCCGCAGGAGCCCGATCGGATGCTCGGCGATCGACTTGGCCGCGCCGGTCTGGATGTTGGACGTCGGGCACATCTCCAGCGGGATCCGCTTGTCGCGCACGTAGGCCGCGAGCCGGCCCAGCCGCGGGTTCCCGTCCTCGTCCTCGGTGATGTCGTCGATGATCCGCACGCCGTGGCCGAGCCGGTCGGCGCCGCACCACTGGATCGCCTGCCAGATCGACGGCAGCCCGAACCCCTCGCCGGCGTGGATGGTGAAGTGCGCGTTCTCCCGCTGGAGGTACTCGAACGCGTCCAGGTGGCGGGTGGGCGGGTAGCCGGCCTCGGCGCCCGCGATGTCGAACCCGACGACCCCCGCGTCCCGGTACCGCACCGCCAGCTCCGCGATCTCCATCGACCGGGCCTGGTGCCGCATCGCCGTGACCAGCGTCCCGACGCGGATCCCGTGGTCGCGGCCGCCCCGGGCGAAGCCGTCCAGGACGGCCTCCACGATCGTCTCCAGCGGGAGGCCGGTCCGCGTGTGCAGCTCCGGCGCGTACCGGACCTCCGCGTAGACGACGCCGTCCTTCGCCAGGTCCTCGGCGCACTCGTACGCGACCCGGGTCAGCGCCTCGGCCGACTGCATGACGCCGACCGTGTGCGCGAACGTCTCCAGGTAGCGCTCCAGCGACCCGGAGTTGGACGCCTCCGCGAACCAGGCGCGCAGATTCCCGGGATCGGTCGTCGGCAGGTCCCCGTACCCGGTGTCGCGGGCCAGGTCCACGATGGTCTCGGTCCGCAGGCCGCCGTCCAGATGATCGTGCAGCAGCACCTTGGGCGCGCGCCGGATGTCGTCGAGCGACGGACGTTCGTTCATCTCGCGAATCTACCCGCCGCCCGGCCCGGGTACATCGGCGACATCTGCCGAGCGTCGGTCCGGCTCGCCCGCGCCGCCGACGGCAGGCTCACCGGCTGACCAGGTCCTTAAGGTGGCGGGCGGTCCTCGCGCAGCGCCCGCAGCGTGGCGGCGGACCGGGCGCACTCGGCGGCGGCGCAGGCGGTCTCCCCGACCGCGGCGCGCAGGTCGGCCGAGGTCAGCTCCGGCAGGAGTGCGGTGAGCGCGCCAGCGGCGGCGCGGGGCCCGGTCAGCGCGGCGTCGAGCAGGGCGTCCGCCTGGCCGGCGCCGAGGGCGCGGAGGGCGGCCGAGCCGTCCGGGTCGACCGGGGACAGCCACGTCCACCAGCCGGGCGGCACGACCGGGGCGGCGGCGTATCCGGTGAGGAGCTGGCGGGAGGAGAACGGGAGCCGGGCGGTCACGGTCCCGTCGGGGGCGGTGACGGTGAGCACGCCGCGCAGCGTGCGCAGGAGCGCGGTGCGGGGGGCGGCGATTTCGAGGGCGGGGCCGGTGAAGCCGGACTGCACCAGCGGTACGAGTCGCGCCCGGGCGTGCCGGAGGTCGGGCACCGACTCCGTGGCGGCCTTACCGTCCCAGCCGGCGGCGAGCCCGTGCAGGACGCGGCGGATCCCGGGCGCCTCCAGGGCCCGGCGGAGGAGGGCGGGCCCGTCCTTGTCGGTCGCGCCCAGGTCGCGGACGAAGGCGTCCAGTTTCTCGGGCAGGTCCGCTTCGGCGGCGGCGCTCGCGAAATCGGTGTCGAGGTTCCAAAAGAGGGGCGCGTCGCGGTCAGCAGCCGGGCGGCGAGGGCGTCCTCCGCGTCCCGCTTCTTCACGCCCGCCGCCTTGGCGAGCGGCCGCAGGTCGGTGAAAATCCGCGCGTACGGAACGACCCCGGCCGCGAACGCCTTCTCCAGGATCTCGTGGAAGCGGCCGAGGGCCTCCTCCGGAGAAAGGTGCTCCGCCATGAGGCCGATGTGGGCGCGCAGGACCGCCGGCGCCACGGCGCCGGCCGGCACGAACTCCAGGAACGTCCCGTGGAGCCGGTCCATGTCGCGGAGGGCGGGATGGTTCTCCTCGGCGCGGCGGGCCTCGCCGAACGCCCAGGCGGCCAGCTCGGCCTCGCCCGCCGCGAGGAAGTCCCGGCAGGCCCGCTCGAAGTGGGGAGGCAGATCGGCGGCGGCGAGCGGGCGCGCGGCCCTGGTGACCTTGGACTTCTCGATGGCCGCTTCCTGGAGGTTCACTCGCCGTGCTCCCTCCGGCAGGACCGCCACCAGTCGGCGGCGCGGGCGATGTCGGGGCCGGTCGTCCACAGGTCGGCGGGGTCGTCGGGCATGAGCAGCTCGCGGAACCGCCCGACCGGGCCCGAACGGCGGCTCCCCATGGTCTTCCGTTCCAGCCCGCCCGGGACCGCCCGCTCGTCCCGGGCCGCCTTCAGCAGCTCGATCACGTCGGCGGGCAGGCCCGACTCCTCCAGCGGGACGCGCGGGAACGACCGGACGAACCCGTCCTTGTCGCCGTACAGGATCCCGACCGCGGTCGCGGTGGTGATGCCGGCCCGGGCGGCCAGCTCCTTCGCGGTGCCGGCGCCGGCCGGCGGCGGGCCCTTGTCGGCCAGCAGCCGTTCGACGCGGCGCAGCAGATCGGGGCTGAACCTGCCCTGGGGAACGGTGAGCACGGGGACCCGTCCCTCCGGGAACCCGTTGTCGCCGAAGCGGCCGTCCGGCGCGTGCTCGACGGCCGCGAACAGGTCCCGCCCCTGGCTGCGGCCGCTCACCACGAGCAGCGCGCCGTCCGGGGTCCGCCACAGCGCGAGGTGCGGGTACCCGGAGCCGCTGAACGGCCGGTCGAACCAGTGCAGCCGCCAGCGCCCGCTGCCGTCGCCCAGCGGGGTGTTCGCCCAGGCGTTCAGCTCCGCGACGGTCCGCTCCGGGAACCGGTCCCATGGCCACAGCCGGCTCATCAGCTGCCCGGTCATCCGCTCGAACTCCTGGGGGATCCATTCCGTCCCGCTCAGCGAGTCGAGGGTCCGCAGGAGCACCGGTTCCCGCGGGGCCGGGCCCTCCGCCGCCCCCTCCAGGAGATACTCGGACACCAGCCGGACCCGCATCAGGGTGTGCAGGTACCGGGTCGGCAGGTCGGGCGCGGTCTCCAGCAGCGGGACGGGCGGCGGCCGGTACGGCAGGCCCTCCATGCCCAGCAGCACGTGCTCGTTCAGCAGGCACCGCGCCGCGCGCACCACCCGCCCGGCCACCGTCTCCGCCAGCCCGGGCGCGGTGATCTCGGGCAGCAGCTCCGCGATGAACTCGCCACGCCTGATCGAGCCCACACCGGACCATCTGGGCAGGACGGGCTCCACCAGGCGCCGGACGGCCGCCCGGTCCAGCGACCGCAGCCATGCCGACCCGGCCGGGTCCACCGCCTCCCGCGTGCTCCACGCGGCGGGCGGGAGCACGGACGCCTGCCGGGGCGTGAACGCCGTCCGGAGGACCTCCGTGCCGTCCGGCGCGGTCACGGTGATCACGCCGTCCCGGAGCCGCACGTCGTTCCGCACGGCGGTGCCGGGGAGGGTGACCGTTCCGGTGCCGGGCGCTTCGGGACGGGCCGTACGGGAGGCCGCCTCCAGCCTCAGTACGGTCCCGGCCGGGCCGTCCACGACGAAGGTCTGCCATTGCCCGCCGGGCCCCGGGCGCGACGCGTACCAGGTCTCGCCGTCGAACCACGGCATCAGGTCGCCCGGGCAGGAGCCGAGCGTCCAGGTGCCGCCCTTCCCGTCCGCCGCCACGGCGTCGCGCTTCCGCCGGACGGTCACGTACGCGCCGTGCTGGAGGACGGACTGCGCGTCGCCGCCCCACCTGACGTCGTGCGCCGGCGGCACCGTCCGCATCCCGATCTCCTCCAGGATCCCGGTGCGCAGCTCCGCCGCCAGGGCGTCCACCGGATCACTGATCTCCACTCCGCCCAGGAAGCCGGGGTTGCGCTCCAGGAACCGGCGGCCGTGGTCGTACAGCCAGGAGACGGCCCGGTCGAGGCGCGCCAGGACGCCGGACTCCAGGTCGGCCTTGAGGATCTCCCTCAGCTCGGCGTCGGGCGCGTCGTGCCAGGGGGCCGGGGTCGGCGGGATCGCCGCCGGGTCGGTGCCGGACGGCGGCTCGCCGGTGCGCGGGAACAGGTGGTCCGCGCCCTGGTCGGCGAGGCGGAGCAGGTGGCCCGCCGGGCAGGGCCGGCCGGCGTACCACTCCAGCGGCAGCCGCGTCCCGGCGCCCGCGTCGACGAGCGTCTCCAGCCACCGGTCCCGGTTCTCCTCGCCCGGCTCGGCCGCGATCAGCAGGTCCATCAGGCCGCCGTCCCGGGCGGCGACGTCGGCCAGCGCGGGCGCGGCGGCCGCCCAGATCGTCGGCGGGGCGCCGGGCAGCAGGCCGTCGCGCAGGAGGCGGGCGGCGAGGAACTCGTCCTCGTCCCGCTTGCCCAGGCCCGCCGCGACGGCCAGCCGCCGCAGGTCGGGGAAGACGCGGGCGTACGGGATCAGCCCGGCGCCGAACCCCGCGCGGATCACCTCGCGGAACCGCGCGTGCGCCTCCTCGGGCGCGAAGTCCTCGCCCAGCGCCTTGGCGTGGTCGCGCAGCACGGCCGGCGCGACCACGCCGTCCGGAACGAGTTCGAGCAGGACCCGGTGCAGGCGCCCGGTGTCGCCGAGGCCCGCGTCCTTCTCGACCTTGCGGGCCTGCGTGAACGCCCATGTCGCGACCTCCGCCGACCCCGCCGTGAAGGCCCGGCACGCCTCCTCGTAGAAGGCGATCCGGTCCGCGGGCGGCAGCGGCGCCGCCAGCCTCCTCAGGCCGGACTTGAGCTTGCGGGGGTGGTCGGTCGCGGCGCCGGCGACCAGGGCTGCGAGTTCCGGGGTCATGGTGATCGATTATCGGGGCGCCGCCGCGCGCACGGCGCCGCGTGGCGCGGCGCCGTGCGCGGTGCCGTCAGGGGCGCTGCCCCGGCTTGGCGACGAACCCGGACTCCACCAGGCCGCCCCAGCCGACGACCTCCCCCTTCTTCACCGGTACCAGGCCAACCGGCCGGTGATCCTTGATCGCGACGATGCGGAATCCCAGGTAGGCGTAGGACTTCGGATCGACGATGATCTCGCTGCGGAGGTAGCCGCCCTCCATCCGGTAGAGCGTCACGCCCTTGCGGCCGGCGATGTCGGTCGCCCGCGGCTCGTACCGGACGCCGGGGATCTTCGCCGCGGCGCCGTACAGCGCCGCCCGGATCCTGGCCGGCAGCACGGCGTCGCGCATGTGGAGCGAGATGAGCTCGAACGCCCTGGCGTTGCGCTCCTCGGCCGTCGGCGGGACCGGCTTCGGCCGCTCCTTCAGCTTCGCCCTCGTGCGCGCGGGCGCGTCCTTCGGGATCGGCTCGTTCCAGGCGGCGACGCTCCTGGCGTGGTCCGCGTCGATCGCCTTGTAGATCCTGGCGAGCAGCTCGGCGGGCCGGTCCGGCAGGGACAGCAGGTACGGGTAGTCCAGCCGCCGCACGCCGTCCGACACGGCCTTGGAACCGTTGGCGACCTTGAGCCGTCCGCCCTCGACCACGGCGAACCGCTTGCCGTCGGTCCGGCGCCAGATCTCCCGCGACAGGGTCTTCCCCGGCTTGCCGCCGCCCTCGCGCGTCCCGGCGAAGACGGTCTTCACGTACGCCCACCGGGGGCTCTTCGCGATGGGCTCGGTGGCCGCCACCAGCGCCGCGTTGTGCGCCAGGTCCTCGGGGCCGGCGACGGTGCGCAGCCTGTCCGGGACGGCCGGGCCGCCCCCGCCGCCGCCCTGCCCGCCCGGGCCGGCCACGACGACGCCCGCCGCGACGGCCGCGCCCGCGAGGACGCCCGCGACCAGCAGGCGCCGGCGCCCGAAGAGCGACCGGCTCCGGGCGGGCGACTCCGCCTCGTTCAGCAGGCGCACCCGCATGCGGGCCTTGGCCATGCGGTCGTACTCCGGGACGTCCGGTCGGCCCTCGCGGAAGAGGGTGATCTCGTCGGTCTTCATGACTCCTCCAGCGGGTTCGCGCCGCCGAACGCGCGGCGGACCTTCTTGCGGATCCGGTGCAGCCGGGACCTGACCGTCCCGATCGGCACGCCCAGGGCCTGGGCCGCCTCCTCGTACGACAGGTCCGCCCAGGCGATCAGCAGCAGCAGATCGCGGTCGGCGGCCGAGAGCCGGCCGAGCGCGGCGGCGAGCCGCGGCTGGAGCCGCTGCGCGCTGACCTTGGCGGTGCTGCGCTCGTCGAACGGCTCCGCCGCGCCGTCCGCCGCCGCGCGGGCCAGGGCGCGGTTGCGGCGGGCCTCGGCGCGGCGGTGCTCGCGCAGCGCGTGGGTCGCGATGCCGTACAGCCAGGGCCGGGCGTCCGGCCGGGCGAGGTCGTACCTCGCCCTCTTGCGGAACGCCGCCAGGAACGTCTCGGCGACGATGTCCTCGGCCATCTCCGGGCCGAGCCGGCGGGCGGCATAGCGGTGGATCTCGTCCGCGTGCCGGTCGAAGACGTCCGCGAAGCGCTCCGGCCGGCGCAGGGACTCCTCCATCAGCGCCGCGTCGGTCGCCTGCCCGGAGCCGGTATCCGGCTCCGATTCGGACGGCGCGGTCAACACCTTCCACTTCCGTTCACAGGCGGTCCCTTCCGAGTGGATTTCACCCCGTACTCGACCGCTCCCCCCGGACCGGTTCCCTTTTCTTCCTGGACGTTGCCGCCACCGCCAGGTACCTTGTGAAGCATGGTACCGGGTGACGCATCCAACCTGCTGACCCAGATGAGGCGGGGCGCACTGCCGTACTGCGTGCTCGCGCTCCTGCGCGACGGCGAACGGTACGGAGTGGAGATCGTCCGCCTGCTGGCCGAGGTCGACGGCCTGGTCACCAGCGAGGGCACCATCTACCCGCTGCTGTCGCGGCTGCGCCGGCAGGGGCTGGTCGAGACGACCTGGCGGGAGTCGGCGTCCGGACCGCCCCGGCGCTACTACCGGCTCACCGCCGACGGCGGGCGCGCCCTCGGCGTCTTCGCCACCGAATGGGCACGCTTCCGCGACGCCGTGGAGGGCTTCGTCGGAACGGAAACGGAGAGCTGATGACCGGCACCGACCAACTGATCACCGACTACCTCGACCGGCTGGACGCGGCGGCGCGCGACCTGCCCCCGGACCGGCGCGCCGACCTGCTCGCCGAGATCCGCGAGCACATCGCCGTCGCGGTCGCCGAGCGCGGCGACGGCTCCGCCACCGCCGTCCGCGACGTCCTCGACCGCCTGGGCGACCCGGCGGCCATCGCCCGCGAGGCCGCCGACGAAGCCGGCCCGGCCCCCGCGGCGCCGCGGCCCGGCCGCGGCGCGTTCGGCGTCACGGGCGCCGCCCTGGCCGTGGCCGCGGCCGCCGCCGGAATCCTCCTGCCCGTGATCGGCACGCTCGCCGCCGCCGCGCTGATCTGGGCGCTGACCCGCTGGCCCGCCCGCCACAAGGTGCTCGCCGCCGTGGCCTGGCCGGTCGGCTTCGGCATGGGCGCCTGGTACGCCGGGCCGGGCGCGTCCGAGTCCACCCTGTGCTCGCCGGACGGCACCTGCACCACCGACGGCATGCCCATCGAGGCCCAGCTGGGCCTCGGCCTCGCCCTGGTGACCGCCGCGCTCCTCGCGACGGTCCTCGTCGCCCGCCACGACCGCCTGGCGGCCCGGCGCGGCTCCCATCCGTCCAAGCCATGACCGGCGGTCCCCGGCGACGATGGACCCCGTACCAGCATCGAACCTGATCATCCGGAGCCGTCGATGACCATCCGCCGTGTCATGCCCGACATCCAGTCCGACGCCATTCCCGCGAGCCGCGAGTTCTACGAGCGGCTGGGCTTCGAGCAGGTCATGGACGCCGGCTGGATCGTGACGCTGGCCTCCCCGTCCAACCCGACGGCGCAGGTCAGCCTCATGTCCGGCGACCGGACCGCGCCGGTCGTCCCCGACCTGAGCGTCGAGGTGGACGACGTGGACGCGGTCCACGAGGCCGTGCGCGAGAGCGGGGCCGAGATCGTGCACCCCCTTCAGGACGAGGAGTGGGGCGTCCGCCGCTTCTTCGTCCGCGACCCGAACGGCCGGGTGGTCAACGTCCTGACCCACCGCTGAGCCGCCGGCGCCTACTCCACGTCCGGGAACGTCCACACGGCGCGGGGACCCGGGCCGACCGTCAGGGTCGAGCGGCCGATGCGCTCCTCATGGCGCGTCCGCAGGGAGCGGTTGAGCGACATGTCGATCCGCCGCAGGCCGACCTCGTCGCGCGGCACGACGTCGAGGCGCATCGTGGTGCCGCCGCGATGCGCGACGACGCCGCCGCCCGGCACCGGGCGGACGGCGAACCCGCCGGCGCGCAGCAGCGGCACCGTGTCCGCCAGGTCGCCGCCGGTGATCGCGATGCGGACGCCGGTCACGTCGCGCATCAGGCGGTCGCGGTAGGTGTCCGGCAGGTAGCGCTCCCGCCCGACGTCGCCGGGGCGGGCGGGCGGCTCGGTGTTGCTGCGCGGGTCGGCGAAGTACTCCGGCCGGTACTCCATGCCCCACCCGAGGAACGCGTCGATCTCGTCGGTGACGTAGACGGCGTCGAACCACGGCACCGGGACGCCGTCCCCGAAGTCGCGCGTCTGCAGGAACCGGACCGGCTCGGCGACGCCCTGGTCCCGCAGCCGTTCGACCACCGTGGCCAGGCCGCCGGCACGTTCGACGGAGACCGCCAGCCCGGCGGAACCGTAGCCGGTGTCGGGGAGGTCGCCCACCCCGAACAGCTCGAAGTAGGTCTCGCGGCCGTACAGGTAGCGGCCCGTCCAGGTGACCCCGCCCGTACCGGTCGTCGTGCGGACCTGGAAGTTGGCGAACTCCCGCAGGTAGGCGGAGTGCTCGACGGCATCGGCGGTCACCCGGTCGATCACGCCGTAGGCGTGGTTGAAGAACATCAGCTGCGACCGGCTCTCCAGCCCCCGCGCCGTCCCCGCCTGGGCCCCGACCGCACCGGCGAGGGCGACCATGAGGATCGTCACGAGGGCCGCGAGCATCTGCACCACCCGGGAGATCGGCATGCGCCCGATGCTAAATCGGGAAAGTCCTGCTGTACACGCCGCCCACTGATGCAGGAAAGGCCGTGCCGGGTTATCCGGGACGCCCCGTACCCGTATCGCGGAACGCGCATCACCTTCGCTTTTCCGGAACCCGAGCGAATGGATCTTGCGAGCGCCCGGCGGCGCGCGACGTCCGCCATCGGCCATGATCACGCCCGCCGTCGCGCGCGCCTCGATCGTCAGTGGCACTGCCAGGTGAAGCGGACGCGGTCGAAGCGCCGCGCGGCGAGGTCCTCGGCGGTGGCCAGCCAGTAGAGGATGCCTGCATCGCCCCACATCATCCCTGCGTCGGCGTCGCTCGCGAACTGGGCGAGAAGCCTCCACCGCGCCATCTCGTCGAGGATGTCGTCGAAATGGGCATTGTCGGGGGTGAAATCGTCGAGGTCCCAGTCCGGGGAAAAGTCGGCGACCTCGTATTCGACCTTGCCCTGGACGTGGCTCGGCAGGCCGCCCACCTGGTGCCTTCCCGCGGAGCAGAGGCCGCGCACGGCGTCGTTGAACGCGGCGTACATCGGATCGGCGGACAGCGTCTCGGGGGCGATGCCGAGCGGCTCGTACATCTCATGGGTCTCGATCAGCGGCAGGGCGACGGCGGGCTCGGCACGCAGCGGTACCTGCTTGTAGGGATCCAGCGGGCTCGGCGTCCGGCGCGGCTGGACGGGCGTTCCCGCCGGGACGTACAGGACCCGGGACCCGGGCCGGGACGCGGGCTCAGACGGATGGACCCAGCTCTCGTGGCCGTCCGCCTGCCCGTCGAAGTAGAAGAACAGGAGGGCGCCGTCCGCGGGCAGGGGCAGCCCGGTCGCCGGCAGCCGGCCGCAGTCGAGGGCGGCGACGAAGGACAGGGGGCCGTGCCCTTCCCATGTGGGCCAGTCGAGCGTCTCCGGAAGCAGCGGCTCGCCGCCCAGGACGCCGACCCGCTCGTCTCCGGGCCGAGCGGCCGAGAGGATCCGGCCCGATGGTCTCAACAGGGTGCGGTACCGGTCCGCGAGATCGGCGGGAAGCCGCTCGGCTGCCAGCCGGCGGATCTCGGAGAGACTGATCATCATGCGGCGGGAGTATGCCGGACCCCGGTGACAGCGGCCGGCCCCGCACCCGTCCGGTGCGGGGCCGGCCCGTCACTCGCGCTGCCCCATCCGGTCGACCACGGCGGAGTGGAGCAGGGCGAACTGCGGGTCGCCCATGTACCGGTAGGTCCGCGGGTCGAGGATGATGCCGACCCGGGGCTCGCCCTGCCGGTCCCGGCCGAAGAGGACCCCTATGCCCGTCCGCCCGGCGTAGTCCTTGACGTTCTTCTTCACCCGAACGCCGGGGATCTTCGCGAGGGCCCGGTAGAGCGCGGCGTTCTTCTCCGGCGGGATGAGGTGGTTCTCGCGGAACAGCCCGGCGATCACCCCGAACGTGGTGACGTCCCGGCCGGCGTCCCGATGGTCCTTCCGGACGCGGGCGAGCAGGGCGCCCGGCTCAGCGGGCAGCGAGGCCACGTAGTCGTAGGTCTTGTTCGGCAGCGTGCTCCAGATCGCCGGACCGCCGATGTCCCCTCCGTTGAAGCCGGGACGCGGGACGCCCGGCCGGCGCTTCTCCCCTGGGCTCATGATGTAGGAGCGGCTGATCCGCTGGTTCTGGACCGACGACGCCATCTGCTTGCCGTCGAACTTCCACCACTCCTCGACCGTCACCTTCCCCTTCAGCATGGCCTCGCGCCCGGCGACGTTCCCGCTCTGGAGGGCGTACGCCGCCTTCGTGCGCGTGTAGATCCACTGATCGGGGGTGGGGCGCGCCGGCGCCGCCTGCCGTTCGACGGTCGCGGCCGCCAGTTCGAGCGTCCGCAGGTCCACCTCGCCTCCGGGCGCGGACTCCGGGGACGCGCCGAACTGCGCCACCGCGACCGCCGCCGCGGCCGTGGCGGCGAGCCCGCCCAGGAGCATCGCCCGGCGGCCGGCCCGGGCACGGCGGCGTCCCGGCGCGAGCTCCCTCTGCAGGTGGGCCCGGGCGCGGGCGCGTGCGGCGGGGTCCGTCGGCACCTCGGGACGGTGCCGGGCGATGAGGGCGATCTGGTCGTCGTTCACGCGTCCTCCTGGAGCTGGTCGATGTCGCCGAGGGTCCGGCGGAGCTTCCCGCGCACCCGGTGCAGGCGGGACCGGACGGTGCCCAGCGGCAGCCCGAGCGCCTGCCCGGCCTCCTCGTACGTCAGGTCCGCCCACGCGATCAGGAGCAGCAGGTCGCGTTCGCCGCGCGACAGCTTCGCCAGCGCCGCCGCGATCCGCGGCCCGAGCCGCTGCGCGGTCACCCGCTCGTCGCTGTCCCGGTCGAACGGCTCCGCGGCCCATTCCGCGCCCGTACGGGCCAGCGCCTCCTGATGGCGGCGCTCGACGCGGCGGTGCTGCCTGATCAGGTTGGTCGCGATGCCGTACAGCCACGGCCGGGCGTCGGGGCGGCTCTGGTCGTACCGGCGCCTCCCGCGGAAGGCCGCGGCGAACGTCTCCGCGCCGACGTCCTCGGCGATCCCGGGCCCCAGCCGCCGCGCCACGTACCGGTGTATCTCGTCCCAGTGCCGCTCGAAGATCTCGGCGAACCGCTCCGGGTCGTCGAGGGACGCCCCGATGGTCTCGCCATCGGTCGTCCCTCCGGCACCCGGAGGTCGTGTGATCTTCACCAACCCTGTCTCCCTGATCCGGTGGATCGGTCAACCAGTACTTGGCGACGCGGCACCCGCTTGTTCCCGCTCAGTCCCAGAAGTTGAAGATCAGACCCGTCACCACCGCCGCACCCGCCAACTCACCTCAGGCAAACGGCTCTACCTTCTTGAGCCACTCCGCCAAGTGCCGGAAAGCATGACGCCTCATGCTGATCGTCGGACCAGTAGGATCCTGGCTGTCGCGGAGCACTACAAATTCCAAGTCAGCGGCAACCTCAACACAGTTGTCCCCGGACTCATTGCTGCGAGAAGACTTCCGCCAGCTCAGCCTTCTTGATTCCATCTTTCCTCAATAACCCTTCTTATCAGCGCTCTACTGTCTCTGGTGTTCAGAGCCTCAGCCTGGAGCCTGACCATACTCTCGTTCACGAAAGCGAGGTCCGCAGGATCAGTGGAGGTCTCACCCCCATAGGCCTTGGCCGTATAGACCACTTGACTCTGATCCGCCAAGGTGGCTATCGCGAACGTTGCCCATACATTGCGAACGTAACTGATCGGCAAGATCTGTAGATTGACGTTGTTCTCGTCGGACAACGCCAACAGGTATTCAAGTTGTTCCTTCATGACCGCAGCCCCGCCGACCTCTCGATACAGGACCGTCTCGTCCATCACAACCGTGACCGCGGGCGCAGGAACGCGACCCAAGACCTCCTTCCTCTGCATCCTATTCTTTACCGCATCATCGTCACCCAGAAGAATCCGAGCATAAGCCTCGGTCTGGAAAAGGCCGTAGACCACCCGATCTTCATAGGCGCGAAGCATGATCGCGACTTGTTCGGCCCTGGGGAAGTTGGCGAAGAACTTGGGATATTTGTCGGACTTGATCGAGTCTAGTAGCTCATCCCACGATTCGACGATGGTCGCACCCGATCTGAGCGCCCGGTCCAAACGCAAGGCGAAGTCGCGGCGACACCGCGTCCGCCCGGACTCGATCTGCGTGATGTAGCTGCGGGTCACATTGACCGCGGCGGCGAGCTGCTGCTGATTGAGCCCAGCCGCCTTGCGAAGGCGGCGGACCTCTGCGCCGAACCCCAGGAACTCGGGCTTGATCTTGTTCTGCATCGACATGATCGTCCCCAGGTTAGTGATCACGACAGTACTTGCGAGTGTTCCGTTAGTAGAAGCTCGCTTTCCTGAGACTGTACGACCTCCCGTGTCTTCATGGTGGTCGTTCGTACACACAGGGTGACTTTGGTGAGGATCTTGCGGATGGCGCGAGGGCCTCGGCCGGGGTCAGCCATGTCCCCATGGAGGGAACTGGCCATGTCAGCAGTGGCTTTCGCGCCGGAGACGCCGGCTCTCGTGCTGGCTCACACGGATCGGGCGCCTTCTCGGGCGCGGCGCTTCCTGGTGGAGCGCTACCGGGAACTCGGGATCGCGGACGACTACGTCGGGCGGCTCGTGGTTACCGAACTGGTTACCAACGCCTATCGGCACGTCGGGTACGGCTTCATCGTCGTCCGCGTCTTCCTGGACGAGCGGGACGGCGCGGCCGTCATAGAGGTCTGGGACCAGGGCACCCACATGCCCTCGCCGCGCCCTGAGGACCACGAGGCGACCTGCGGGCGCGGCCTGCTGCTGGTGGGCGAACTCGTCCAGGCATGGGGCGTCCGCCTCCTGAACGAGGAGGGCAAGGTCGTATGGGCCCGCCTCGCACCGTGACCGATGGTTTTCCACAGGCTGTGGACGGCGGGCGCTGTCAGGCTGCGCCGCGCGCCCGACCCGCCGACCGCCGCCGCCGGGCATGTTGACTCGTGGCGAGTCTCGCCTGCGGCGCGGGCGCGGGAGGGAGACACGCCACGAGTCAACCCGGCTGGGGCGGGTGGGTCAGGTTATGCGGTCGATGATCAAGGGGTGGAGATCCGGGGATCCCGTCTCCTCGATCTCGTACGCGCCTTCCAGGGACTCCAGGGCGCGGGGAAAACGGTCCATGTCGTCGGCGTAGAGGGACAGGAAGGGCTGGCCCTTGGTGACCTTGTCGCCCGGTTTGGCGTGGCAGGTGATGCCCGCGCCGAACGAGACCGGGTCCTCCTTGCGGGCCCGGCCCGCGCCCAGGCGCCAGGCCGCCACGCCCACGCCGAACGCGTCCAGGCGGGTGAGGACGCCGGTGGCGGGGGCCAGGACCTCGTACGTCTCGCGGGCGACCGGGAGGGGGGCGAGGGGGTCGCCGCCCTGGGCGGTGATCATGCGGCGCCAGACGTCCATGGCGGAGCCGTCGCGGAGGGCGTCGGCCGGGTCCTTGGCGGAAGCCAGACCGGCGGCCGTGAGCATCTCGCGGGCCAGGGCGAGGGTGAGTTCGACGACGTCGGACGGGCCGCCGCCCGCGAGGACCTCGACGGACTCGGCGACCTCCAGGGCGTTGCCGACGGCGTTGCCGAGGGGGCGGTCCATGGCGGTGAGGAGGGCGGTCGTGCGGAGGCCGTGGTCGGTGCCGATGGCGACCATGGTCTCGGCGAGCTCGCGGGCGTCCGGGAGGGTCTTCATGAACGCGCCGGAGCCGACCTTCACGTCCAGGACGAGCGCCCCGGTGCCTTCGGCGATCTTCTTGGACATGATCGAGGAGGCGATCAGCGGGATCGACTCGACGGTGCCGGTGACGTCCCGGAGGGCGTACAGCTTGCGGTCGGCGGGGGCCAGGCCGGTGCCGGCGGCGCAGACGACGGCGCCGGTGGACTCCAGGACGTCCAGCATCTCGGCGGGCGACAGGGACGCGCGCCAGCCGGGAATGGATTCGAGTTTGTCCAGGGTGCCGCCGGTGTGGCCGAGGCCGCGGCCGGAGAGCTGGGGTACGGCCGCGCCGCAGGCCGCGACCAGGGGCGCGAGAGGGAGGGTGATCTTGTCGCCGACACCGCCGGTGGAGTGCTTGTCGGTCGTGGGACGGGACAGGGCCGACCAGTCCATCCGGTCGCCGGAGTCGATCATCGCCTGGGTCCAGGACGAGACCTCGGGACGGGTCATCCCGTTCAGGAGGATCGCCATGGCCAGGGACGACATCTGCTCCTCGGCGATGTCGCCGCGGGTGTAGGCGGCGATCGTCCAGGCGATCTGGTCCGGGGTGAGTTCGGCGCCGTCGCGCTTGGCGCGGATGACGTCGATCGCGTCCAACGGTCAGCTCCTCGTGATCAGGTCGTCGGGGCCGAAGGCGTCCGGCAGGACCTCGGACATGGGCCGGATGCCCGACACCGTCTCCAGCAGCATGTCCGGGCCGCCGTGCTCGTACAGGAGCTGGCGGCAGCGGCCGCACGGCATCAGCGGGTCGCCGTGGCGGTCCACGACGGAGACGGCGAGGAGGCGGGGCTTCCCCGAGGCGCCCTCGCCGTAGAGGGCGCTCGTCAGGCTGCACTCGGCGCACAGGCCGACGCCGTACGAGGCGTTCTCGACGTTGCAGCCGGTGATGACGCGGCCGTCGTCGACCAGGGCGGCCGCGCCGACGGGGAAGTCCGAGTACGGGACGTACGCGCGCCCCATCGCCGTGCGGGCCGCCGCGCGCAGGGCGGGCCAGTCGATCTCCTGGGTCACCGGGCCTCTCCCTTGCGGTAGCGCTGGCCGTTGCTGGCGGGCATCCGGAGCCGCTGGCTGGCCAGGGCGAGGACGAGCAGCGTGGTCAGGTGCGGGGTGAACGAGACCAGCTCGCCGGGCACCGTCTCGCTGAGCAGGAACCAGGTGAACAGGCCGGCCGCGGCGACGACCGCGAGGGCGGCGCCGATGAACGCGTTGCGGACGTCGGCGCGGTCGTGGTCGGTGACGACCAGCGGGCGCAGCGTGGTGCCGCGGTACGCCTGCCAGAGCGCCACGGCGACCAGGATGATCGTGACGAACAGCAGCAGGGCGTGGACGGCCTCGCCGCCGCCGCGGACGTTCATCGCGTCGGTGTAACCGAACAGCAGCGAGCCGGTGGCCAGCCCGCCCGGGCGCCAGTTGCCGAAGATCATCGCGGCCAGGCCGATGAAGCCGCGGCCGCCGGTCTGGCCGTCCTGGTAGACGGGGGCGGCGACGGTGACCAGGAACGCGCCGGCGAGGCCGGAGAGGGCGCCGGAGATGGTGACGGCCGCGTACTTCATCCGGTAGACGTTCACGCCCAGCGACTCGGCCGCGTACGGGTCCTCGCCGCAGGACCGGACGCGCAGCCCGAACGCCGTGCGCCACAGGACGAAGAAGCTGATCGGGATCAGCGCGATCGCGACCAGGGTGAGCAGCGACATGTCGGTGGTGAGGCCGCGCAGGATCCCGGCGAGGTCGGAGACCAGGAACCAGCCGGTGTCCTCCAGCGACCCGAGGAGGTCGGGGCTCTTCCAGCCGAAGAAGTCGCCGCCGGACAGGACGGGCGCGGTGACCCGGTCGATCGGGTCGACCGGCGGGGACTGCCGGGGCCCGCCGCCCAGCGCCTTCGCCTCGCCGGTGTTGAAGATCAGTCCGGCGAGGAACTGGGTGAGGCCCAGCCCCAGGATGTTGATCGCGACACCGGAGACGATGTGGTCCACGCCGAACGACACGGTCGCGACGGCGTGCAGGAGGCCGCCGAGGGCGCCGCCGGCGATGCCGGCGACGACACCGGCCCAGGGCCCCCACTGGAAGCCGGCCCACGCGCCGGTCCAGGTGCCGAGGATCATCATGCCCTCAAGGCCGATGTTGATGACCCCGGCGCGCTCGGACCACAGGCCGCCGAGCCCGGCCAGGAAGATCGGCACGGCGAGCCGGAGGGCGGCGCTGACCGTACCGGACGAGGTCACGTCGTCGGCGCCGGTGATCACCCGGACGAGCGACAGCAGCACCAGCAGCACGGCGGTGAGGATCAGGTAGTGCGGCCAGCGCAGCCGCAGCCTGCCGTTGCCGTTGGCGCCGTTCCTGAGCTTCGCGGTCACGGAGGCGGTCATGACGAGGCCCCCTTCGCGAGGTCGTGGCCGGTGGCGAGTTCGGTGGCGACCGTGCGCTGCTGCAACCTGATCTCCCAGCGGCGGACCAGCTCGTACACGATGACGACGGTCAGCACGACCACGCCCTGCATGACCCCGACGATCTCCTTCGGCACGTCGACCTCCTGGAGCACGTCCGAGGTCTGGTCGAGGAACGCGAACAGCAGCGCGGCCAGCGCGATGCCGGCCGGATGGTTGCGGCCCAGCAGCGCGACCGTGATGCCGGTGAAGCCGAGGCCGGCCGGGAAGTTCAGCGAGTACTCGTACGAGGCGCCGAGCAGCTCGGGCATCCCGATCAGCCCGGCCACCGCGCCCGACATCACCATCGTGATGACGATCATCTTGCGGGCGCTGACGCCGCTGGCCTGCGCGGCCGTCGGCGACAGCCCGGAGACCTTCAGGTCGAAGCCGAACCGGGTGTGGTTGATGACCACCCAGAACACGATGCCGACGACGACCGCGAGCGGCAGCAGCCCGTACACCGAGCCGGGCAGGTCGGTCAGCGTCGGCGCGACCACCAGCGCGGTGATCGCGGCGAACGCCAGCGCGCCCAGCGCGCCGAGGACCAGCCCGGTGGAGGCGCCGCGGCCGGGGTGGGCGTCGGCCTGGCGGCGGTGCGCCGAGTAGATGATCGCGGCCGAGCCGGCGATCAGCACGACCGCCAGGCCGGGCCCGGAGAACAGCGCGGTCAGCACGTCGTTCAACTTGCCGACCTGGCCGGACTCGGGGATCTTCGGGGTGGCGACGTTGTTGCTGCCCGGCCGCACCTCCGCGAGCCGCTGGTCGTTCAGCAGGTACGCGATCAGCCCGGTGGCGATCGCGTTCAGCATGATCGTGGAGAGCACCTCGCTGACCCCGCGGGTCACCTTGAGGATGCCCGCGATCGCGGCCCACAGCCCGCCGACCAGCATCGCGGCCACGATCACCAGGAACTGGCCGAACGGGGCGGGCAGCGCCAGCGCGCCGCCGAGCGAGGCCGCCAGCATGGCCGCGAGCCGGTACTGGCCGTCCACGCCGATGTTCAGCAGCGCCATCCGGAAGCCGATCGCGACCGCGACCGCCGACAGGTAGTAGCGGGTGGCGCGGTTGAGGATGTCGACGATCGAGTTGTCGGTGGTGCCGTAGTCGACCATCGCCTGGATCGAGCTGAACGGGTCCGCGCCGGTCACCCGGAGCAGCCCGATCGTGATCAGCAGCGAGATCAGCAGGGCGAAGACGGGCGCCCCGACCTGGAGGCCGAGCCCGCTCGGCCCGAGCCCCTGGAGGATCGCCTTCCACGCCGGGACGCCGGAATCCGCCGGCGGCCCGGCGGCGGGCTTCGCCGGCTCGGTGCCGTCCCGGTCGTCCGCGGGCTCCTTCGGGGCGGTCACGAGTCGTCCTCGCCGGTGGCGCCGGTCATCGCGGAGCCGAGCTCCTCGGGGGTGACCGTGCCCGGATCGACCTCCGCGACCAGCCGGCCGCGCAGGATCACGTGCAGGGTGTCGGACATACCGATGAGTTCCTCGAGATCGGCGCTGATCAGCAGGACGGCCAGCCCGGCGGCGCGGGCCTGGCGCAGGTACTCCCAGATGGCGGCCTGCGCGCCGACGTCGATGCCGCGGGTGGGATGGGCGGCGATCAGCAGGCGCGGGTCGCCCGACATCTCCCGGCCGACGATCAGCTTCTGCTGGTTGCCGCCCGACAGCGCGGCGGCGGGGACGTCGATGCCGGGGGTGCGGACGTCGTACTCGCGGACGATCCGGGTCGTGTCGGCGCGCGCGCCGCGCCGGTCGACCCACGGGCCGCGCACGTTGGGGCGCCGGGTCTGGTGGCCCAGCATCCGGTTCTCCCAGAGGGTCCCTTCGAGGATGAGCCCGTGCCGGTGCCGGTCCTCGGGGATGTAGGCGATCCCGGCCTCGCGGCGGCGCCGCGTCGGCCAGGTCGTGATGTCGTCGCCGCCGAACGCGATCGTGCCCGAGTCCGCCTGGCGGATCCCCATGATCGCCTCGATCAGCTCGGACTGGCCGTTGCCCTCCACCCCGGCCAGGCCGACGATCTCGCCGCGCCTGATGCGCAGCGACACGCCGTCCACGACGGGACGGCCCGCGTCGGTGAGCACGGTCAGCCCGTCCACCTGGAGCTGCACGTCCTCGGTGACCGTGGACTCGCGCAGCTCGGGCGTGGGCAGCTCGGAGCCGACCATCAGCTCCGCCAGCTCCCGCGACGTCACGCCCGCCGGGTCGAGCCGGGTCGCGACCGTGGTGCCGCGGCGCAGCACCGAGATGCTGTCGGCGACCGACAGGACCTCGTCCAGCTTGTGCGAGATGAACAGCACCGTGAGGCCCTCGGCGCGCAGGTCGCGCAGGTTGCCGAACAGCTCCTCGACCTCCTGCGGCACCAGCACCGCGGTGGGCTCGTCCAGGATCAGCACCTCGGCGCCGCGGAACAGCACCTTGAGGATCTCCACCCGCTGCCGGTCGCCGACCCCGAGGGTCTCCACCAGCACGTCGGGATCCACCCGCAGCCCGTAGGTGTCGGACATCTTCGCGATCCGCGCGCGGGCCGCGGCGAAGTCGATCCGGCCGCGCCGCCGGGGCTCGGCGCCCAGGATCACGTTCTCCAGCACGGTCAGGTTGTCGGCCAGCTTGAAGTGCTGGTGGACCATGCCGATCCCGCGGGCGATCGCGTCGGCCGGGGAGCGGAACGCGACCCGCTCGCCGCCGACCTCGATGGTGCCCTCGTCCGGCCGCTGCATCCCGTACAGGATCTTCATCAGCGTGGACTTGCCGGCGCCGTTCTCCCCGCACAGCGCGTGCACCTCGCCGCGCTCGATGGTGAGGTCGACGTCGCGGTTGGCCACCACGCCGGGGAAGCGCTTGGTGATCGACGTCAGCCGTACGGCCGGCCCCGCGCTCGCCGCGGGGGCTCGTTCCCCCGCGGGGTGAACGTCAGGCACGTGTGCCCTCCTGACTCGCTGTCTGCGGTTCCGCGCCCCGGCACGCGCGCATGCCCCCGGCGCCTCTCCAGGCTCGCTGCCCGGAGAGGCGCCGGATCATGCGGCGCGTGCGCCGGTACGTGATCAGGGCTTGGTCGGGACCTTGATCTTGCCGGCCACGATGTCGGCCTTGTAGCCGTCGAGCTTGGCCTTGACGTCGTCGACGTGGCCGCCGGAGGTGGCGAAGCCGACGCCGTCGTTGGTCAGGTCGTACTTCTTCGTCCCGGCCTGGAACGTGTTGTTGCTGACCGAGTTGACGAAGTCGAACACCGCCAGGTCCACCCGCTTGATCATCGAGGTGAGGATCTGGTCCTTCACGCTCGCGACCGCGGGCTGGTTGTACTGGTCGGAGTCGACGCCGATGGCCCACTTCTTGGCGCCGCCGGCCGTCTGGATCACGCCGATCCCGGCACCGCCGGCGGCGTGGTAGATCACGTCCGCGCCGGCGTCCAGCTGGCCCTGCGCGGCCTCCTTGCCGAGCGCCGGGTTCTTGAACCCGTCGAAGTTCGGCGGCTGCGTCAGGTACTTGGCCGGCAGGATCTCGATGTCGGACTTGGCGTGCTTGGCGCCCGCCTCGTACCCGGCCTGGAACTTGTGGATCAGCGGCACGTTCACGCCGCCGACGAAGCCGATCTTGCCGCTCTTGGACTTCAGCGCCGCGGCGGCGCCGACCAGGAACGAGCCCTGCTCCTCGGAGAAGCAGGCGCCCAGCACGTTCGCGCCCTCGACCTTGCACTGGTCGGCGTCCACGACCAGGAACTTGGTGTTCGGGAAGTCCTTGGCGACCTTGTTGATCGAGGTGGTGTAGGCGAAGCCCACCCCGATCACCGGGTTGTAGCCCTGGTTGGCCATCAGCCGCAGCCGCGACTCCTTGTCGGAGTCCGGCTCGTCCGGCTTGGCCGAGATCTCGTTCGTCTCGATGTTCAGGTTCTTCTTGACCCGGTCCAGCCCGGCGGCGGCCGAGTCGTTGAACGACTGGTCGCCGCGGCCGCCGATGTCGAAGGCCAGGCCGACCTTCAGGGTCTTCTTGTCGCCCTCGCCGCCACCGTCGGAGGCTTTCTTGCCACCGCAGGCGGCGGCACTGAGGGTCAACGCCGCGCCCGTCATGGTGACGAGCGAGATCTTCAGTCCACGGCGCAAGGCAGCGCTCCCTTCGCGATTCCCCAGAAATCGATCGGACGCTACCCCGCAGAACGCACGGAACGCCCGTTGTGCACCGATTCGCAACGCGTCCGTTACCAAGGCGTAGGCGAGATCGCCACAGGTCAGGACGCGGACCGGACCGCCGGGGGACGGGGCCGGAAGCGGACCCGGAGGCCGGGCCCGGGGGGCGGGGGGCGGACGCGGGCCTCGCGGCCCGCGGCTACTCAGGTGAGCGCGGCGCCCTCGACCGGCTCGGCCTCACCCTGCCGGCCGCCGTCCCACAGCGCGGTCAGCGCCGTGGCCGCCAGCACCCGGACGCCGGCCGCGATGCAGCTCTCGTCGACGTCGAAGTCGCCGCGGTGCAGGTCGTACTCGTCGCCCGAGCCCGGCCTGCGCACGCCCAGCCGGGCCAGCGCGCCGGGGATCGACTCCAGGTACCAGCCGAAGTCCTCGCCGCCCAGGCTCTGCGGGGTCGGCACCGCCGCGTCCTCGCCGAGCACCTGCGCCGCCGCGTCCCGCAGCATCTGGACGCTCGCCGCCTCGTTGACCGTGGGCGGGACGCCGCGCACGTACTCCAGCGACGCCTCCACGTCGTAGGCCGCCGCCACCGACTCCAGCAGCGCCTTCATCATCTCCGGCGCCCGGTGCCACGCCTGGTCGTCCAGGCAGCGGACGGTGCCCTCGGCGATGCCGTCGTCGGGGATCGCGTTGGCCACCGACCCGGCCGCCACCCGGCCCCACACCAGCGACAGGCTGGAGCGCGGGTCGACCCGCCGGGACAGCGCCGACGGCAGCTCCGTCACGATCTTGGCGAGCGCGTACACCAGGTCGGCGGTCAGGTGCGGGCGGGCGGTGTGGCCGCCGGGCCCGGTCACCTTGACGTACACCTTGTCGCAGGCGGCGGTGATCGGCCCGGTGCGCAGCCCCAGCTTGCCGACGTCCACGCGCGGGTCGCAGTGCAGCGCGAACGCGCGGTCGACGCCGCAGATGCCGCCCGCCGCCATCATGTCCAGCGCCCCGCCGGGCGACTCCTCGGCGGGCTGGAACAGCAGCCGCACCCGGCCGGGCAGCAGCCCCGCCTCGGCCTGCTGCGCCAGGAACAGCCCCGCGCCCAGCACCATCGCGGTGTGCACGTCGTGCCCGCAGGCGTGCGCGACGCCCGGCACGGTCGAGGCGTACGGGACGTCCTTCTCGTCCTGGAGGGGCAGCGCGTCGATGTCGGCGCGCAGCGCGACCGTCGGGCCGTCCTCGGGGCCGATGTCGCAGAACAGGCCGGTGCCGCGCGGGAGGATCTGCGCCTTGAGCCCGGCCGCCGCCAGCCGCCCGGCGATCCGCTCGGTGGTGCGGTACTCGGCGTACCCCAGCTCGGGGTGCATGTGCAGGTCGCGCCGGAACGCGATCAGGGCGGGCTCGGCCAGCGCGAGGAAGGCGTCGAGCTGCGGCTGGAGCGCGCCGCCGCTCAGCGCGGCGGCCCGCACCTCGCCCGCGCTCGCGCCCGTGCGGGCGCCGGCCCCGGCGCCGTCGTGGTCGTCGCCGGTGCGCTGGGCCGCCCCGGGGGCGGTCGGTGGTTCAAGGCCCGGCATCACCCCGGGTCCGGTCTGTGTCATGTGCGCCCCCTGCGCGAGGGCGGAGCCGAACGGCGTCCGCCCGGTGGACTTCTCTCGGGCCGGCCCGGCGGCCGGGCCTGCGGGTGGGTCGGTAGGTGGGTCGGCGGATGGGCCGGGGAGCGGGCCGGTGCCGGACGGTTCCCCCGGTTCGAGCGTTTCCCCTGGTTCGAGTGATTCCCCCGGTTCGGGCGTATCAGGTGGTCCCGGCATGGGCGACCTCCCCGTACGTGACGAACCGGTCCTGCGCGAGCTCCATGATCGCCGCGTCGACCAGGTCCGGCACGGATCCGCCCTCGGCGCGGATCGCGCGCTGGCGCTCGTACGGCGCCCCGTGCTCCAGCACCTCGCCGGCGACCTTGAGCTCCTCCGCGCAGCCCAGCCGGTCGGCCACGGGCTCCAGCTCGCGGATCAGCTCGTAGAGATCGTCGCGGAGCGGTGCCGTGCTCCCCGTGTCGTCGGTGATGACGATGGCGTCGAGCCCGTACCGGGTGGCCCGCCACTTGTTGTCGCGCACCACCCAGGCGGCCGGCCGCGGCAGCGTGTAGCCGCGGTCCAGCTGCTGTTCGAAGAGCGTGACCAGGCTCTGGCACAGGGCCGCGGCCATGCCCACCTCTCGCATGGTGGGGATGCCGTCGAACATCCGGATCTCTACGGTGCCGAAATCGGGATGCGGGCGGATGTCCCACCACACTTCCTTGATGCTCCGGATCGTACCCGCCCGGAGCAGCGTTTCCATGTAATCCTCGAAGGCCGCCCAGTCGTCCAGCAGGTGGGGCGGCCCGGCCGTGGGGAGCTGGCCGAAGACGACCGCCCGGCTGGAGGCCAGGCCGGTGTCGCTGCCGCTCCAGTACGGGCTGGAGGCGGTGAGGGCGAGGAAGTGCGGCAGGTAGGCCGACAGCGCGTTGACGATCGGGATCGCGCGGTCGACGTCGCTCACCCCGACATGCACGTGCACGCCGAACGTCTGGATGCGCCGGGCGAGCCACTGCATCTGCTCGATCAGCTCGGCGTAGCGCTTCATCGGCGCCATCACCGCGTCCCGCCAGTCGCTGATCGGGTGGGTGCCCGTGCAGGCCAGCGTGATGCCGCGGGCGGCCGCGGCGGCGCGCAGCTCGGCCACCGTGGCGGCCAGGTCCTGCTTGGCCTCGCCGACGGTATGGCAGATGTCGGTCACGATCTCGACCGTGGACTCCATCAGCTCATGCCGGATCTTCGGGTTGTCGCCGCCCTCGCTGAGCGACGGCAGGGCGGCGAGCACCTCGCCGGCGTCCTGCCGCAGGTACCGCGTCTCGGCGTCGATGAGCTGGAGTTCCCACTCCACGCCCAGCGTCGCGCCGCGCGACGGGTTGAAGTCAATGGCCACGGCCAACCTCCGTCCACAATCCTCGCAGGTCGATGCGTGGCACGTGGCGCTATTCGGCCAGCGGGGCCCTAAGCCTGCACAAACGCGCCGCCAGGCTCGGGCCCTGCGTTCCATCATGGCGCCCGGCGCCCGCCACGCTGCGGGAAACCATGCCCTATGCGGATCATTTGACTCGTCCGGGCCGCCGACGATCACGGCGTGTCACCCTTTTCGGTCATCGAACGGTACGGATGTCATCCCTAGAAGGGACTAGTCCGCCCGTCCGGAACCCGCTTCCGGAACGGTATGGAATGATCACATGACGGACCGTATCCGGGGAATGATCGGCGCATGGCTGTGACCGTCCCGGAACACGACGACCCGGAACGCGGCGGCGCCGATCGACCGGTGCCCGCTACTTCCCGTACACACCGAAAGCCTTGGACGTCGCCTAATCTTCTAATCTTCGGGAGTTCACGAGCGGCGTGCACGGATGACCGGAACGAGGGGCGGCGGAGCTTGCGAGGACAGCGAGGATCGGCACGGGCGCGGGCGTCCCGGCCCCCGGCGGCGCCGATGGGAGCGAACCAGGTCCTGAAGGCACGGGAAGCGCGGGAAGCACGGGGAGCGCGGCCGTGAGGCGGCGGCCCGGGCGCGCGGCCGCCGCGGCCGCGGCACCGCTGCTCGCCGCGACGCTGCTGGCCCCTCCCGCGCTCGCGAACCCGAGCCCGGCCGCGACGGAGCCGGTCGGCGGGGCGCAGCTGGCCGCCAAGGGGATCGTGGCCGGCCAGGGTCCCGGCGTCCCGGCACCGCCGAAGATCAAGGCGTCCTCGTACCTGATCGCGGACGGCGACACCGGCGAGGTCCTCGCGGGCAAGGACCCGCACGGGCGGTACCTCCCGGCGAGCACGCTCAAGACGCTGACCACGCTCGCCCTCGTCTCCAAACTCGACCGGAACAAGCTCGTGCGGCCGTCCCAGAAGGCGTGCGACGTCGAGGGCACCAAGGTCGGCATGACGCCGAAGATGCAGTACAAGGTGTCCGACCTGTTCCACGCGCTGATGATGATGTCGGCGAACGACGCCGCCGTGGCGCTCGCCGAGGCCAACGGCGGCATGGAGAAGACCCTCGCCGACATGAACGCCGAGGCCCGCCGCATCAACGCCCGCGACACGCTGGCCGGCTCCCCCAACGGCCTCGACAAGGACCTCGGGCTCGACGTCAAGACGCAGCACACGTCCGCGTACGACCTGGCGCTGATCCTGCGCGAGGGCATGAAGAACGCCGACTTCCGCAAGTACGTGGAGACGATCGACCACCACTTCCCCGCGCCGCCGTCCAAGAAGGAGCGCAAGCGGGGCAAGAAGGTCGGCGGCTACCCCATCCACACCCACAACCGGATGCTGGAAGGGCAGTCGCAGGAGTACGAGGGCATGCTCGGCGGCAAGAACGGCTACACGATCGCGGCGAAGCAGACCTTCGTCGCGGCGGCCCGCCGGGACGGCCACACGATCATCATCTCGCTGATGCGCGCCGACGAGCAGCCGTCGCGGCTCGCGGCCGAGCTGCTCGACTGGGGCTTCGCCGCGCGCGGCAAGGCGAAGCCGGTCGGGACGCTGGTCCCGCCGGGCGACCCGGCGGCGAAGAAGCCCACCGACGCCCACAAGCTGCTGCCCGCCAACCCGCTGACGCACGACGACTCCGCCGGCGGCTGGGGCCTGCTCGTCGGCGGCGGGGCGGCGGGCGCGGTGCTGGTCAGCGGCGCGCTGTTCCTGCTCCTGCGGCGGCGCCGTACCGCGCCGTACACCGAGTCGTACGACGAGGCCGGCTCCTGACCCCCGCCCCGCCGCCGGGAACGGGGTAACCGTGACCTGACTGGCCGCCCGCGGCGACCGGCCTTACCCTCGCACTGGGGCCGGTCACCCGCGCCGCCGCTGGACGGCGGACCGGTGCCGCAGGAGGAGCCGTCGTGACCCACGAGCACCCCAACGCGGCCCTGATCCGGGAGGGCTACAACGCCTTCGGCAAGGGCGACATGGACATCATCCGCACCCTCCTGGACGACCGGGTCGTGCACCGGGTGCCGGGCCGCGGCCCGCTGTGCGGGGAGTACCGCACGCCGGAGGAGGTGCTCGGCTTCTACGTCCGGGTGTTCGAGCTGTCCGGCGGGACGTTCCGCACCGAGCCGTACGCGGTCATGGCGGGCGACGACTACGGCGTCGCGCTCGTCCACACCAGCGCCGAGCGTCCCGGGCGCCCCGGGCGGGTGCTGTCCGGGCGGGCGGTCGACGTGTTCCGCATCCGGGACGGCCGGATCACCGAGATCAGGACACTGGCCGAGGATCAGTACGCGGACGACGAGTTCTGGTCGTGACCCCGCCGTCACCGTCCCGTTTCTCGGCGCTGAGGACCGCCCGGCGGGTCGCCGTCCAGGCCGCGACGAGCAGCAGGAACCGCGACACCACGTTGATCCAGATCATCAGCCCGACCAGCACCGCGAACGAGGCGTACACCGGGTTGCGGGTGGTGTGGCCGAGCAGCAGCGTCGCGGCCTGCTTGAGCACCTCGAACCCGAGCGCCCCGGCCAGCGCGCCGTGGTAGATCGACCGCCAGGGCGCGCGGGTGCCCGACAGCCGGGAGAACAGCACCAGGAAGATCACCGTGTTGGTGCCGATCGCCATCGCGAACGTGAGCAGCCGCAGCGCGGTGCCGGCGCCGGCGACGTCGTCCCAGCCGAGCCAGGTGAGGACCGTGTGGCTGGCCTGGTTGGTGACCGTCGTGACCGCCATCCCCAGGATGAGCAGCGTCCCCAGCAGCACGATCACGCCCAGGTCCCAGGACCGCCGGACGAAGAAGTTCGCCTCCGGCTGCGGCTCCTTGCCCCAGATGTCGCGCAGCGACTCCCGCAGCACCTGCACGAAGCCGAGGCCGGTCACCAGCAGCCCGGCCAGCCCGACCAGGCCCGCCGCCGTCTTCGACCGGACGATCTCCTCGACCTCCAGCTGCTCCGCCATCCCCGGCAGCAGCGAGTAGACGGCGTCGACGAAGTAGGCCCGCGCCAGGTCGCTGACCCCGACGAGGTACCCGAGCAGCGCGTACGTCAGCGCGAGCAGAGGGAAGAACGACAGGAAGCCGTACGAGGTGAGCGCGGCCGCGAGCCGGTCGCCGCGCCGGTCCTGGTACCGCTCGAACGCCCGGACCAGGTGGTCGAACCAGCCCCAGCGCCGGCGCCGCTCGCGCAGCGCGCCCGTCCCGGCGTCCCGCACGGCGCCGGCCCGGTCCGCGAGGCGCTTGATCATCCGCCGCATACAGGGCGGTCTACCCCGCTGCGTCTAGGTCACGCCGCGTCCGGTCAGCGTGCCCCCGGGTGATATCCCGCTAACCTGCCGGAACGTCCTTGCCGAAGTAAAAGTCCCGCCGCGGCCGCCAGACGCCGTCGGGGCCGTGCTCGTACAGGGAGAAGCTCTCGACGGTGAACGCGGCCTTGTAGGAGGCCAGCTCCTTGTAGGCGCGGTCCATGACCTCCTCTGGGAGGTGGTGGGCGACCGTCACGTGCGGGTGGTACGGGAACTCCAGCTCGCGGCTGAGAGGGCCGGACACGACCCGCCGCTGGAGGCGGCCGCAGCCGTCGGCGCCCTCGGCGAGCGCGACGAACACGACCGGCGACACCGGCCGGAACGTCCCCGTCCCGCTCAGCCTGATCCGGAACGGCGCCCCGGCCTCGGCGACCGAGCGCAGATGGTGCTCGATCGCGGCCAGCGCGCCGGGACCGGCGACCTCCGTCGGCGGCAGCAGCGTGATGTGCGTGGGGATCGCGTCGGCGAGCGGATCGCCGAGGGCGCCCCGGGCGCGCTGCAGCTCGGTGCCGTACGGGTCGGGGATCGGGACGGCCACCCCGATCCAGCGTGCGGGCCCCGTCGGTGCCGGAGTTCCCGGGGTCACCGGGGCTCCCGGGGCCCGCGGGGCCCGCGCGGGCTCAGTGGCCTCGCCCAACGAATCCCACCCTGTCACGGACCACGTCCATGGTCCGCCGGGCCACCGCGCCCGCCCGCTCGGCGCCCTGCGCCAGCACGCCGTCCAGCCGCTCCTCGTCGGCCAGCAGCTTGGCGGTCCGCTCGCGGATCGGCGCGAACGTGTCGAGGACGACCGCGGCCAGCTCCTTCTTGAACGTGCCGTAGCCGCCGTCGCCGTACCGGGCCTCCAGATCGGCGACCGGGGTGCCCTCCAGCGCCGAGAAGATCCGCAGCAGGTTGGTGACGCCCGCCTTGTTCTCCTCGTCGTAGCGGACCTCGGTGCCGGTGTCGGTCACCGCGCGCATGATCTTCTTGCGCATCGGGCCGGGCTCCTCCAGGACGTCGATGATGCCCTGGGGCGAGGACGCCGACTTGCTCATCTTGGCGGTCGGCTCCTGGAGGTCGGTGATCTTGGCCGCGCCCTCGGGGATGAACGCCTCGGGGGCCACGAACGTGTCGCCGAACCGGTGGTTGAAGCGCTGCGCGAGCGTCCGGGTGAGCTCCAGGTGCTGCCGCTGGTCCTCGCCGACCGGGACGTGGAACGTCCGCTCGCCGGGCCCGGGCTCGGGCGAGTAGAGGAGGATGTCGGCGGCCTGGAGGACCGGGTACGTGAACAGGCCCACGGTGGTGCCGCCGGTCCCCTGCTTGGCCGACTTGTCCTTGAACTGCGTCATCCGGCCGGCCTCGCCGAACCCGGTGAGGCAGCCCAGCACCCACGCCAGCTCGGCGTGCTCGGGCACGTGGCTCTGCACGAACAGGGCCGAGCGCTCGGGGTCCACGCCCATCGCCAGCAGCTGCGCGGCGGCGACGCGGGTGCGGCGGCGCAGCAGCTCCGGGTCGTGCTCGACGGTGATCGCGTGCAGGTCGACCACGCAGTAGAACGCCTGGTGGGTGTCCTGCAAGGCGACCCACTGGCGGAGCGCGCCGAGGTAGTTGCCCAGGTGGAACGAGTCGGCGGTGGGCTGGATCCCCGACAGCACGCGCGGGGCGGGGCCCGTGCCGCGCTCGGTGCCGGGGCCGGTGCTGGAACCGGTGCTGGGAGTGGAGGCTTCGGACATGCTCACGGATCGATTCTCTCAGGCCCCGTGCGAGGCGGCGTCGTCGGTCCGGCGCCGGAGGCGGAGCCGGCCGGGGCGCCGGCCGGGGCGGTGGCCCCGGGGGCGCCGTCAGCGGTTGGGACGCCGTCCCCCACGGGGACGTTCGCGGCGAGGGCGTCCGGACCGCCTCCGGCCACCGCCCGCGGCACCGGCTGCCCCAGCGGAACGGACTGCCCCGGCGGGACGGGCTGCGTCAGCGGCACGGAGACGGACTGGAGCGGGACGGACTGGAGCGGGACGGACTGTGCCGGACCGGACTGCGCCGAACCCGGCTGCACCGGAACGGACGGGGTGACGCGCACGCGCGCGACGCGGCGGCCGTCCATCCGGACGACCGAGAGCCGGCAGCCGCCCGCCGCCACCGCGTCCCCCGCGGCGGGGACCCGGCCGAGCACGGCCATGATGTGGCCGGCGACCGTCTCGTACGGCCCGGCGGGCAGCCGTACCCCGGTCTCGGCGGCGAAGTCGTCGAGGTTCAGCAGACCGTCGACCTCGACCACCCCACCGTGCAGACGTTGCGCTTGCGCGTCCTGCACATCATATTCATCGCGGATGTCCCCGATGAGCTCCTCGACCAGGTCCTCCAGGGTGACGATGCCGGCGGTGCCGCCGTACTCGTCCATGACGATCGCCAGGTGGTGGCCCTCGCGGCGCATCTCCGACAGCACCGGCAGCACCCGGCGGGACGCCGGCAGGTACGGGACGGGCCGCACCAGCTCCCCGACCGGCACGCCGCGGTCGGCGACCTCCGGCACCAGCAGGTCCCGGATGTGGACGAACCCGATCACCTCGTCGTGCGAGCCGCTGCACACCGGGAACCGGGAGTGCGGGCTGCCCGCGGCGATCCGGGCGGCGGCCGCCAGCGTCAGCTCGGCGTCCAGGAACTCCACCTCGGTGCGCGGCACCAGCACCTCGCGCAGCGGCCGCTCGGCGGCGGCGAAGACCTCCTCGATCAGCGCCCGCTCGTCGGCGGCGATCTCGGTGTTGGCCGCGATCAGGGCCCGGACCCGCGCGGCGGTGACCATCTCGCGCGGCACGGCGGGGTCCTCCCCGGCCAGCCGCGCGGCCAGGCCCGCGGACCGGGCCGTCAGCCGCGCCAGCGGGCGGGCCAGGGCCCGGCCGCGGCGGGGACGGTGCTCGTCCATGGCGGCACGCCTCCCTGCGGTGTTCCGGCTGCTTACGTGGCTGCTGTGTTCCAGCCTTCCCCGCCCGGGGTTGCCGATAGCCTGAAACGCGTCCCGGCGATGCCCCCCGCGAAACGACCAGGAGGATTTTCCGTGAAGTTGCTCGTCACCGGAGGCGCAGGTTACGTCGGCAGCGTCGTCACCGCCCAGCTGCTGGAGGCCGGGCACGAGGTGATCGTGCTCGACGACCTGTCCACCGGGCACGCGGACGCGGTGCCCGCGGGCGCCCGGCTCGTCCACGGGACGCTGCGCGAGAGGGCCGCCGAGGTGCTGGCGGACGGGGGCGAGGGGAGCTTCGACGCGGTGCTGCACTTCGCGGCCAAGTCCCTCGTCGGCGAGTCGGTGCAGAAGCCGTGGCTCTACTGGGACGGCAACCTCGGCGAGTCGCTGGCGCTGCTGGACGCGATGCGCGAGACCGGCACGTCCCGGATCGTGTTCTCGTCCACGGCCGCCACGTACGGCGAGCCGGAGGAGACGCCGATCGTGGAGACGGCGCCGACCCGCCCGACCAACCCGTACGGGATGTCGAAGCTGGCCATCGACACCGCGCTCGCCGAGTACGCGCGGCTGTTCGGGTTCGGCGCGGTCTCGCTGCGCTACTTCAACGTCGCGGGCGCCCGGCTGGTCGAGGGCGGCGAGGCCCAGGGCGAGCGGCACGCGGTCGAGACCCACCTGATCCCGAACGTGCTCAAGGTCGCGCGCGGCGAGAAGGAGTCGGTCAGCGTGTTCGGCGAGGACTACCCGACGCCGGACGGCACCTGCCTGCGCGACTACATCCACGTGGTCGACCTCGGCGTGGCGCACCTGCTGGCGCTGGACGCGTGCGCCCCGTCCACCCACCAGATCTTCAACCTGGGCAGCGGCAGCGGCTACTCGGTGCGCGAGGTCATCGACATGTGCCGCGAGGTCACCGGGCACCCGATCCCGGCCGAGGTCGGCCCGCGCCGGCCCGGCGACCCGGCGGTCCTGGTCGCCTCCTCCGAGAAGATCAGGACGGGGCTGGGCTGGAAGCCGGAGCGCGACCTGCGCGCCATGGTCACCGACGCGTGGACCTTCGTCCAGGGCCGGTGAACGCCGCCGAGTCCGCCGTGGCCCTCGCCGCGGCGTTCACCGAGGCGTACCGCCGCGCCCCCGAGGGCGTCTGGCACGCGCCGGGCCGGATCAACGTCATCGGCGAGCACACCGACTACAACGACGGCCTCGTGCTGCCGTTCGCGCTGCCGCTGGGCGTGTCGGTCGCGGCGGCCCGGCGGGACGACGCGGTGCTGGAAGTCAGGTCGCTCCAGGCCGCCGACGCGGCCGTCACCGTCTCCCTGGACGGCACCGGGCCGGACCAGGTCCGGCGCTGGGCCGGGCGGGAGCGCTGGGCGGCGTACCCGTTCGGCGTGGCGTCCCTGCTGCGCGCGCACGGCGCGGGCGGCGCCTCGCTGCTGATCGACTCCGATCTGCCGCAGGGCGCGGGCCTGTCGTCGTCGGCGGCGCTGGAGTGCGCGACCGCGCTGGCCCTGTGCGACCTGTACGGGCTGGACGATCTCGCCGCCGACCGTCCCGCGCTGGCCCGGCTGGCGCAGCGCGCCGAGAACGACTACGCGGGCATGCCCTGCGGGATCATGGACCAGTCGGCGGCGCTGCTGTGCACGGCCGGGCACGCGCTGATGCTCGACTGCCGCAGCGGCCTGTCGTCCCAGGTCCCGCTCGACCTGCCCGGCAAGGGCCTGGCCCTGCTGGTGGTCAACACGCGGGCGCGGCACGAGCTGACCGGCGGCGAGTACGCGGCGCGCCGCGCCGACTGCGAGCGGGCCGCCGCGCTGCTGGGCGTGGAGGCGCTCCGCGACGTCAAGGACCTGGGCGGGGCGCTGGCCCGGCTGGACGACCCGGTGCTGCGCCGCCGCACCCAGCACGTCGTCACCGAGAACCACCGGGTCGAGGCCGCCGCCGGCCTCATGCGGGCGGGCGCCGAGGCGGAGCTGGGCGGCATGCTGACGGCGTCGCACCTGTCCCTGCGCGACCTGTACGAGGTGTCCTGGCCGGAGGCCGACCTGGCCGTCGAGACGGCGCTGAAGGCCGGTGCCCGCGGCGGCCGCATGATCGGCGGCGGCTTCGGCGGCTCGGTGATCGTCCTGGCCGCCGCCGACCGCGCCCCCCGGGTACGCGAAGCGATCACGACCGCCTACACCGACCGGAACCTCCCCACCCCGGAATTCCTGAACGCCGTCCCCTCAGCCGCCGCCCACCGCCGCCTGCCGCGTTGACTCGTGGCGAGTCGCCGCTACGGCGGGGGCGCGGCGGGGTGACACGCCACGAGTCGACCGTCAGTCGCCGTTCTCGCCGTTCAGCGCTTCCTGGATGTCGTTGCGAAGGTGCGCGGCCGTTTCCGCGGCCTCCTTCTGGTCCAGGGAGGCGAAGCCCTCGATCGCCTCGTTCACCAGGGCGAGCGCCTCGGGCAGGCGGCCCAGCTGGGCGAGGATGCGGGACTCGTCGTACGCCACCCGGGACGCCTCCCAGGTCCGGCCCGCGGTGTCCTCGGCGGGCAGGCCGGCCAGGGCGGCGCGGGAGCGCTCGATCTCGGCCAGGCCCTCCTCCGGCCGGCCGCACCACAGGTGGCACAGCCCGGCCGCGCGGCGGGCCCGGACGACGCCGTACGGGTTCCCGGCGGCCTCGAACGCCGCCGCCGACTCCAGGAACCGCTCGACGGCCTGCGCGTCCTTGTCCAAGCGCGTCAGGACGCCGGCGCTCAGCTCCAGCAGCTCCCCGGCGGCCCCCGCGTTCCGCTCGGCGGCCGCCTCCGCGGCCAGCTCCCCGAACAGCTCGGCGGCGTGCTCCTCGCCCAGCTCCGACTGCGCGTGCGCGAGGATCAGCCGGATCCGCCGGTACGACTCGGGGTCGTCGAACGACGCGACGAGCGGCAGCGCCTCCTCGGCCGTCTCGGCGGCCTCCAGATGCCGCCCCTCCCCGTAGTAGGCCCCGGCCAGCTCCAGCCGCGCGTAAGCGGCCTGCGGCGCCGCCCCGGCCGCCGTGAACCCGGCGACCGCCTCCACCAGGTCGGCGATCGCCTCGCCGCGCCCGATCGACGCCAGCAGCGTGCCGCGCTCGGCGTGCGCGGCGGTCGCCATCCACGGATCGGCGGCGCGGCCCCGCTCGACCGCCTCGTCGAAGACCTCCAGCGCCGCCGCGAAGATCTCCTCGTGCCCGTCCGCCGCCCGGTGGCCGCGCTGGGCGAGCAGCCGGCCCAGCGTCAGCGACGCCTCCGCCAGCTGGGCGGCGTGGCGGGTCCCGTCGCCGTCGCTCCTGAACGCCTCCCGCGCGGCCTCCAGAAGGGGCACGGCCGCCTCGGTGTCGTCCGCCCGCAGCGCCATCCGGGCGCGCATCAGCGCCAGCTCGCCGGTCTGCTCCGCCCCGTCCGGGACGACGCCCTCCAGGAGCGCCCCGGCCTCCGCGTCGTCGCCGCCGTTGAGGAGGGCGCCGACCAGGCGCATCCGGGCGGTGAACGCGCGCCGCGTGCCGACGGCGTGCTCGGCCAGGTAGTCCGCGCTCTCCCGCAGCATCGGCAGGCCCTCCTCGGGCCGCCCCTGGCCGCAGCGGATCGCCCCGATCCGGCTGCGCGCCGCCTGCCGCGCCACCGGGTCGCCCGCCTCCTCGTACAGCGCGGAGGCGCGCTCCCAGGCCGCCAGCGCGCCCTCGACGTCCTCCCGGGCGAACCGTTCGGCGCCCTCGCCGTCGGTACGGCGCGCGGCCTGGAGCGTCGTGGGGTCGGCGGCCAGCTCGTCGAAGCGGCGCCAGGCCGCCGCCGCGCGGTCGATCCGGCCCGCGACCCACTCCTCCTGGCCGATGTCGAGCAGCGCGTCCGGGTCGTCGACGTCCGCGTGGTCCGGGACGGGCCCGGCCGCCGGGGCGGGCGCCGTGACCGTGGGCGGCCGGTCGTACTGCGCCAGCGGCAGCCGGTCGGCGAGCGGCTCGGCGTCCAGCAGCTCCCGGACCAGCCCGCTCTGGTGCTCGTTGCCGTTGCGGGCGTCGAACCGCGCCGCCACCGCCAGCGCCCGCTCGGCCAGCTCCGCGCGCAGCTCGCCCACCGCGACCTCCACCGACTCCACCGGCCCGCCGGCCGCGACCGGCCGCGCGATCATCACATCGCCGTGGCCGGCCTCCTCCACCCGGCGCAGCAGCAGCGCCGCCGACGCCGCGAACCGCATCTCCGCGTACGGGCTCGGCGCCCGGTCCAGCCACCCCAGATGCCGCTGGACGATCTCCAGCCCGCGCGCCTCGTTGCCGGTACGGGCGCAGAACTCCACGTGCTCGCCGATGTAGGCCAGCTCGTTCAGCCGGGCCCGCATCAGCCGGTACCCGAGCAGGTGCGCGTTGCGGGCGTCCTCCAGCCGGCCCGTCCGCAGGAACACCGGCAGCAGCCCCGTCAGGATCGCCTGCGGCTGCTCGGCGCAGTTCAGCTGCTCCTGGAGCACCGGCTCCGCGACCGCCAGCGCCTCCTCGTCCCGGCCCCGCCACCGCAGATGGCTCACCTTGCCGGTCGGGTCGCAGCCCGCGCAGTCCGACAGCTCGTCGCGCGGCGTCGTGTGCCACATCGCGAACCAGCGGTCGGCGGCGTCGCCGTTCCCCAGATGCTTCGCCACCCGCGCCCGCCGGCCGTACACGGCCTGGAGGCTGTGCCCGCCCAGCTTGTAGCGGCGCTCCATGTCGTCCAGCGCCGCGCGGGTCCGGTCCAGCGGCACCTCCGGGAACTGCGTCAGCGAGTAGACGATCCACTTGTACTGCCACAGCAGCCGGTGCTCGGCCGCCTCCCCCAGCGCGCCCGGGTCCGCGTCGTACTCGGCCAGGCAGCGGCTGAACGTCGTGAACGTCTTCATCGGCTCGCCGCCGAACTCGTACGCGCTGCCCAGCTCCATCCGCACGTCGAAGGTCACCCGGGGGTCCCCCAGCTCCTCCGCGCGGCGCAGCGCCTCCTCCGTCACGACCGTGCGCGCCTCGCCGTAGGGCAGCGCGTACGCCCGCCCCATCAGCTCCTGAACCTGCTCAAGGCTCACTTGGACTCTCCAGCTTCAGCGTCGGGGGTGTGCATGGCCCACTCCAGCAGGCCCAGGAACGAACGGTTGAGCGCGGCCGTGTCCGCCGGGCGCAGCGGATGCTGCCCGTACAGGAGCGCCTGGCCGTACAGCCCCTGGACGGCCAGCTCCACCAGCCCGTCCTCCGCCAGGGACGTGACGCGCCGCGCGAGCGGGTTGCGGTGGTTGAGGACCAGCTGGGGGCGGTCGGCCTGGACGGCGCCGTTCAGCGCGCCCAGCACGTCCGCCCACAGCTCGTCGGCCACCTCCCGGGCCTCCGCCAGCTCCGCCTGATGCCGCGCCGCCCTGCTGGTGACGTACAGCGCGGGCAGCGACGGCGGATCGAAGTCGCGGACCACGACCTCGCAGCCGAGCCGCTCCACCGCCTTCTGCGCGGCCGCCAGGAACGGCCGCAGCGCCAGCTCCGCCGCCGGGTCCAGCACCCCCAGGTGCGTGGTCAGCTCCGCCGGGTCCAGCCGGGGCAGCGCCGCGTCCGGATCGATCGCCGGCAGCCGCTCGATGATCTCCGTGTCGTGGACGTAGCCGCCGTTCACCAGCCCGACGCCCTGCGCGCCCGCCACCGCCGACAGCCGCCGGAACTCCTCCACGCTCGTCACGTACCGCGCGTCCGCGTGCCGCCGCCGGAACTCCGCCAGCGTCATCGGGCCCGCCGACGTCTCGAACTCCAGCCACCGGTCCACGATCCGCAGCATGTCGTCGTCCTGCAGCGCCATCGCCTTCACGCCCAGCTGGTGCAGCCGCAGGAACCCGCGCAGCCGCGCCGGATCCGTCTCGCTCAGCCGGACGAGCCACTCCCGCAGCCGCTCCCCCAGCGCCCGCCGCGTCGACTCCAGCAGCTCGTCCTCGTACAGCGCCTCCCGGCTCGCGGTCGGCCGCAGCTCCCCCGCGTCCACCACGCACCGCACGAAGAACGCCCACTCCGGCAGCAGCCCCTCGACGCTCTCCGCCAGCAGCATCCGCTTCAGGTAGACCCGGTGCGCCCCGCGCGCGGCCGGCGCCACCGGCTGCGGCAGAACGAACGCCACCCCGGTCAGCCCCGCCTCCGGGACGTCCAGGTCGATGACGTCGTACGGGTCGAACCCGTACAGCTCCCGGCAGTACGTGTCCAGCGCCCGCCGGCGCCGCGCCGGATCCGCGTGCGCCGCCCGCCAGGGCGGCCCGCCGCCCGTGATCGGCGCCCCGTCCACGGTCAGCTCGATCGGCAGCAGCGACCCGTACGACCGCGCCAGCTCCCGGACGATCTCCGGGCTCAGCAGCTCCGCCGACCCCGGACGGGCCTTCAGCGCGACGGTCGTGCCCGGCTCGTCCCGCTTCCCCGGCTCCACCCGGTAGCGGCCGTCCGCGAAGCCCGTCCAGCGCACCGCCGCCGCGCTCTTCACGGACCGCGTCACGACCTCGATCTCGTCCGCCACCAGGAACCCCGACAGCAGCCCGATCCCGAACTGCCCCAGGAAGTCGTGCCGCGCGAAGCCCAGCTCGTCCCGCTTGGACGAGCGCCCGATCGTGGCGAGCAGCCGGTGGACCTCCTCCTCGGTCAGCCCGATCCCGTCGTCGTGCACGCGCAGCCCGCCGCCGCCGGTCTCGATCCGCACCGTCCCGCCACCGCCGCCGCGCGCGGTGATCGCGTCCACCGCGTTCTGCAGCAGCTCGCGCAGGTAGACCCGCGGGCTGGAGTACAGGTGCCTGCTGAGCAGGTCCACCACGCCACGAAGATCTACCTGAAACGCCTGGTCCACGCCGCCGCCCCTCATGCCCTGCCCGGTCCGCCCGGCAAGCCTAGTAGCGAGAACCGGCGGTTAAACGCCGATTTCCCCCGACACGCGCCGAGCCCCGGACCGCACGGCCCGGGGCTCGGCACGCCCATCCTCGGATCAGATGAGACCCAGCTTGCGGACGGCGTCGCGCTCCTCCGCCAGCTCGTTCACCGACGCGTCGATCCGCGCCCGGGAGAAGTCGTCGATCTCCAGCCCCTGGACGATCTTCCAGGAGCCGTCCTTCGTGGTCACCGGGAACGACGAGATCAGGCCCTCGGGCACCCCGTACGAACCGTCCGACACGACGGCCATGGACGTCCAGTCGCCGTCCCTGGTGCCGTTCACCCAGGTGTGCACGTGGTCGATCGCCGCCGACGCCGCCGACGCGGCCGACGACGCGCCCCGCGCCTCGATGATCGCCGCGCCGCGCTTGGCCACGGTCGGGATGAAGTCGTTCTCCACCCACGCCTGGTCGTTCACGACCTCGGCGGCGCCCTTCCCGCCGATCTCCGCGTGGAAGATGTCCGGGTACTGGGTCGCCGAGTGGTTGCCCCAGATCGTCAGCTTCCGGATCTCGTCGACCGACACGCCGGCCTTCCTGCTCAGCTGCGCCAGCGCCCGGTTGTGGTCCAGCCGCGTCATCGCGGTGAACCGCTCGGCCGGGACGTCCGGGGCGTGCTGCTGCGCGATCAGGGCGTTGGTGTTGGCCGGGTTGCCGACCACCAGCACCTTGATGTCGTCGGCGGCACCGGCGTTGATCGCCTCGCCCTGCGGCTTGAAGATCCCGCCGTTGGCCTCCAGCAGGTCACCGCGCTCCATGCCCTTGGTCCGGGGCCGCGCCCCGACCAGCAGCGCCACGTTGGCGCCCGCGAACGCCTTGCGGGCGTCGTCGAAGATGTCGATCCCGTCCAGCAGCGGGAACGCGCAGTCGTCCAGTTCCATGGCGGTGCCCTCGGCGGCCTTGACCGCCTGGGGGATCTCCAGCAGGCGCAGCCGTACCGGGGTGTCGGCGCCGAGCAGATGGCCCGAGGCGATGCGGAACAGCAGCGCGTAGCCGATCTGGCCTGCGGCGCCGGTTACGGTCACGTTGACTGGGGTGCGAGTCATTGCCTCTTCACTTCTCCTGTGACGGACGGGCTCAGGCGGCCATCCTTCGTTCTCGAACCCGACCGAGAGGAGCCGCCAGCGGGGTTCTCTCGTCGTCGAGATATTCCAGTGGTCAGGCTATCGCGACCGGCCCCCGCCGGGGCGGGCAGGTGCGCCACCCGGCATGGCATCCGCCCGGAAACGGCGAAGGCCGCCCCGGGATCACCGGGACGGCCTTGGCGCGAGAAGGAACGGCTCAGCCGTTGAGCTTCTTCTGGAGGTTGGTGTCCAGGGCCTCCAGGAACTGCTCGGTCGTCAGCCAGGGGGTCTCCTTGCCGACGAGGAGCGCCAGGTCCTTGGTCATCTGGCCGCCCTCGACGGTCTGCACGCAGACCTCCTCCAGGGAGCGCGCGAAGCCGATGACCTCGGGCTGCGAGTCGAGCTTGCCGCGGTGCTCCAGGCCCCGGGTCCACGCGAAGATGGACGCGATGGGGTTGGTGGAGGTGGGCTTGCCCTGCTGGTGCTGCCGGTAGTGGCGGGTCACCGTGCCGTGCGCGGCCTCGGCCTCGACGGTCTTGCCGTCGGGGGTCATCAGGACCGAGGTCATCAGGCCGAGCGAGCCGAAGCCCTGGGCCAGGGTGTCGGACTGGACGTCGCCGTCGTAGTTCTTGGCCGCCCAGACGAAGCCGCCCTCCCACTTGAGCGCGGCGGCGACCATGTCGTCGATGAGCCGGTGCTCGTAGGTGAGGCCCTTGGCGTCGAAGTCCGCCTTGAACTCGGCGTCGAAGATCTCCTGGAAGATGTCCTTGAAGCGGCCGTCGTACGCCTTCAGGATCGTGTTCTTCGTCGACATGTACAGCGGCATCTCACGGCTGAGCGCGTACCGCATGGTCGTCCGGGCGAAGTCCCGGATCGACTCGTCGTAGTTGTACATCCCCATCGCGACACCGCCGCCGGGGAACTTGGCGACCTCCATCTCGATGGGCTCGCCGCCGTCCTCGGGGACGTACGAGATGGTCACGGTGCCCGGGCCGGGGACGACGAAGTCGCTGGCCTTGTACTGGTCGCCGTGGGCGTGGCGGCCGATGATGATCGGCTTGGTCCAGCCCGGCACCAGGCGCGGGATGTTGGACGTCACGATCGGCTCGCGGAACACGACGCCGCCGAGGATGTTGCGGATCGTTCCATTGGGGGAACGCCACATCTTCTTGAGGCCGAACTCTTCGACGCGCGCCTCGTCCGGGGTGATGGTGGCGCACTTGACGCCGACCCCGTGCTCCTTGATGGCGTTGGCCGCGTCCACCGTGACCTGGTCGTCAGTGGCGTCGCGGTACTCGATCCCGAGGTCGTAGTACTTCAGATCGACGTCGAGGTACGGCAGGATCAGCTGGTCCTTGATGAATTTCCAGATGATCCGGGTCATCTCGTCGCCGTCGAGTTCGACGACGGGGCCCGCTACTTTGATCTTGGGCATGCTGTTGCTGTCCCTTTCCTACACCGGCCAGCAGTCCTTGTAAGGCTCAACTGGGAAGGCTATCCGAGAGCACTCTGCGGTCTAGACCTCGGGTCTACCTGCGCTTGACCGCCGGCCCGGCGTTCGTCAGCCGGGCGCGTGCCGGGCGGCCGATCTCCTGCGCTTGGCCAGGAGGAACCGGGCGCCCCTGGCGACGAAGAGGCACGCGATCAGTACCCCGAACGCGGCGGCCACTCCCAGGCCGGCGCGGTTCATCGGCGGGACGCTCAGCGAGACGAACGCCACGGCCTCCCCCAGGAAGACCAGCGTCCAGCAGTCGATGGAGCGGCTCCGTACCGCCAGCATGCCGAGCTGGGACTCGGGGAGCACCAGCCGGGCGAGCGCGCCGAGCAGCAGCGCCGCCGCGATCAGGACCGTGCCCTTGCGGAAGTAGTGGAACGAGCACAGCACCAGCCCGACCGCCACACCTGACAGCACGATCAGATAGGGCAGCCTGGCCAGCCAGTGCGGTGCGGTTCCCCTCCGTGCGGGGGCCCTGCGCCTCCGGCGGCGCACCTCGGTGCTCATGGATCCGACCGTAGCCGGTCCGGCGGTCCCCCACGACATCCACCGGCATCCTCGGGGAAGGGGACCATCCCGGCCGAAGAATTCTCCCCATGACCCATCTCTCACCGGAGACTCTTCACGCCCAGGGCGTAACGCATGAGGTCCAGGAACTCCCGATGGACACCGAATGCCTTATGCCATCGGTGCTACCGGCCAGTAGGGGGGTGTGACGGGAACGCGGCCGGGTAACCCGGCAGACAGGGGTCGCTAACTAGCTGGGAGGACTGCCGTGGAGGGGCCGTTCATGCGGATCGAGGACAGCGGGCTGGTGGTGCCGCTGCGCCCCGACGTCACGACGGTCGGGCGCGGGCGGGGAGTCGACATCCGCCTCGACGACCCGAGTGTGTCCCGATTGCACGCAGAGATCGTTCGGCGCGGCCCGTACGTGTACGTCGTCGACATGGGGCTCTCCCGTAACGGGACCCGTGTCAACGGCCGGCCGATCGCCCGCCGCGTTCTGGAGGACGGCGACGTCGTCAGCTTCGGCACCTCGCGGTGCCGCATGGGGGGCATCCCCCGGGAGGAGGTCGATCCGGACGTCGAGCTGCGCCGCGCCGTGGCTCCGGAGCTCACCCGACGCGAGGTCGACGTGCTGACCTCGCTGTGCCGTCCCGCGCTGTCGGACGAGGCGTTCGTCGCCCCGGCCACCGCGCGGGAGATCGCCGGAGATCTCGTCGTCACCGAGGCCGCGGTCAAGCAGCACCTGCTGCGGCTCTACCAGAAGTTCCGCATTCCGGAGGGCGCCAACCGGCGTACCCGGCTCGCCAACGAGGTCATCGCGATGGGCCTCGTCCGCCCGCTACCCCCGGTGCACGTACCGCAGCAGGCGCGGTCACCGATGGACGGCGGGCGGCCGCGGGGCCCGGAGGTGCGCCGCCCGGGACCGGCGCACGCGGCGAGCCACGTCCCCGGTCGCACCGCGGCGACCGCGGCGGGCCGCAGGGCGAGCTGATGTGACCGTGCGATCGCCCTCCGGGTAGCGCAGTAGAGGGCGGTCGCCACGACACCGTACGGGGTCGCGAGTCCTCTCGCGGCCCCGTACGCGTGTCCGGTACGGCGGCTAGGAGGCGGCGGCCTTCTCGGCGGCCTCGACGACGTTGGCCAGCAGCATCGCGCGGGTCATCGGGCCCACGCCGCCCGGGTTGGGCGCGACCCACCCCGCCACGTCGCGGACGTCGGCGGCCACGTCCCCCGCCAGCTTCCCATCGACCCGGGACACGCCCACGTCGAGCACCGCCGCACCCGGCTTGACCATGTCACCGGTGATCAGCCCCGGCACCCCCGCGGCGGCGACCACGATGTCGGCCTTCCGCGTGTGCGCGGCCAGGTCGGCGGTCCCCGTGTGGCACAGCGTCACCGTGGCGTTCTCGCTGCGCCGGGTGAGCAGCAGCCCCAGGGGCCGCCCGACGGTCACGCCGCGCCCGATCACGGTGACCTCGGCCCCCTTGATCGGCACATCGAACCGGCGCAGCAGCTCCACGATCCCCTTGGGCGTGCAGGGCAGCGGCGCGGGCTGCATGAGCACCAGCCGGCCGAGGTTGATGGGGTGCAGCCCGTCGGCGTCCTTGAGCGGGTCGATCCGCTCCAGCACGCGCTGCTCGTCCAGCCCCTTGGGCAGCGGCAGCTGGACGATGTACCCCGTGCAGGCCGGGTCGGCGTTGAGCTCGGCGACGGCCCGTTCCACGTCGTCCTGCGTGGCGTCCGCGGGTAGGTCGCGGCGGATGCTCTCGATGCCGACCTCGGCGCAGTCGCGGTGCTTCATGGTGACGTAGGCGTTGCTGCCGGGGTCGTCCCCCACGAGCACCGTGCCGAGCCCGACGGTCACGCCGCGCTCGCGCAGCGCCTCCACCCGTACCTTGAGGTCGGACCGGATCTCCGCCGCGGTGGCCTTGCCGTCAAGGATCTGTGCCGTCATTGCGTACCTCCGCGCTGAACGCCGGGTGCCCCGCCTGGGCGTGCGTTCGTCCCGGCTCGGGTCCCGGTCACCCAGGCGCGCGGTGTCCGGACTGTCTTCGCTCCCCGGTGGTGGCCCACCTTGACCGCGCCAGTCGCGTCCACCCCATGCTACCGAGCGTGCGGAGGTCAGTCCTCGTCGGTACGGGACCGCCAGGCGATCAGCCGGTCGGTGCCGTGCCAGCCGAGCTGCGCGGCCAGGATCGCGGCGAGCACGGCGGCGGCGAGGCCGACCAGCTGGCGGGACTCGGTCAGCAGCGAGGCGGCCTGCGACACGCTCCACACCATCAGGGTCACGAGAACGTCCATGCGGAAAGCTCCAACGAGGAACGGGCCGCGCAGTTCAAGGGCAGGTCAAGGAGGATCGAGCGAGCTGTGCGCGACCCGCCGAGGCTACCAACCCCCAAACCTAAAAACGCCCAAACGATTCGCAAAGACCCAGCCCCGCACCCGGGGGCAAGGGGCGGAGCCCCCAGAGACGGGGGACGAGGGGGCGGAGCCCCCAGGCAGGGGGAGTGGGGGCGGCAGCCCCCCACCCGGACGGGCGTGCTCCCGGAGCGAGCCCCGGCGAGCGCAGGGAGCACGCCCGTCCGGCCTGGGGGTCCAGGGGGGTGGCCCCCCTAGTGGAAAAAGTGGCGGGTGCCCGTGAAGTACAGGGTGATGCCCGCCTGCTTCGCCGCTTCGATGACCTCGTCGTCGCGGATGGAGCCGCCCGGTTCGACGATGGCGCGGACGCCCGCCTTGGTGAGGACCTCCAGGCCGTCGGCGAACGGGAAGAAGGCGTCGGAGGCGCCGACGGAGGCGGCGGCGCGGTCGTCGCCGGCCCGGGAGACGGCGAGGCGGGCGGAGTCGACGCGGTTGACCTGGCCCATGCCGACGCCGGTGGTGGCGCCGTCGGCGGCGAGGAGGATGGCGTTGGACTTGACGGAGCGGCACGCCTTCCAGGCGAAGGCGAGGTCGCGGAGGGTGGCCTCGTTGGCGGGTTCGCCGGCCTTGAGCTCCCAGCCGGCCGGGTCGTCGCCGGGGGCGTCGACCTTGTCGACGGTCTGGAGGAGGAGACCGCCGTCGACGCGGCGGTACTCGACGGTGCCGGCGGGGCCTTCGGGGCAGCGCAGGAGGCGGATGTTCTTCTTGCGGGTGAGGATCTCCAGCGCCTCGTCGTCGAAGGCGGGGGCGACGAGGACCTCGGTGAAGACGTCGGCGACCTGGTTCGCCATGGCGGCGGTGACGGGCCGGTTGACGGCGATGACGCCGCCGTAGGCGGAGACGGGGTCGCAGGCGTGGGCCTTGGCGTGGGCGTCGGCGACGTCGGCGCCGACGGCGATGCCGCACGGGTTGGCGTGCTTGATGATCGCGACGGCGGGGTCGGCGAAGTCGTACGCGGCGCGGCGGGCCGCGTCGGCGTCGACGTAGTTGTTGTAGGACATCTCCTTGCCGTGCAGCTGTTCGGCGCCGGCGAGGCCGCCGCCGGACCGCTCGGTGTAGAGGGCGGCGCGCTGGTGGGGGTTCTCGCCGTACCGGAGAACGGCCTTGCGGTCCCAGGCGGCGCCGAGGAAGTCGGGCCAGCTCGTCTCGGCGCCGGTCTCGTCGGGGGCGTACTCGCTCGCGAACCAGGACGCAACGGCGGCGTCGTACGCGGCGGTGTGCGCGAAGGCGCGGGCGGCGAGCCGGCGCCGCTCCTCCCCGGTGAAGCCGCCGGCGTTGACGGCGGTCAGGACGTCGGCGTACGAGGACGGGTCGACGACGACGGCGACGCCGGCGTGGTTCTTGGCGGCGGCGCGGACCATGGTGGGGCCGCCGATGTCGATCTGCTCGACGCACTCGTCGGGCGTGGCGCCGGAGGCGACGGTGTCGGCGAACGGGTAGAGGTTGACGACGGCGAGGTCGAACGGCTCGACGTCGAGGTCCTCCAGCTGCTGCCGGTGGTCGTCCTTGCGCCGGTCGGCGAGCAGGCCGGCGTGCACCTTGGGGTGCAGGGTCTTGACCCGGCCGTCGAGGCATTCGGGGAAGCCGGTGAGCTTCTCCACCTTCATCACCGGTACGCCGGCGGCGGCGATCCGGCCGGCGGTGGAGCCGGTGGAGACGATCTCCACGCCGGCTTCGTGGAGGCCCTTGGCCAGCTCCTCCAGTCCCGTCTTGTCGTAAACACTGATCAGTGCGCGCTTTACCGGCTCTTGCCGGGGTGCCTGGGGGGTCGCCCCCCCAGACTTGCTCGCGACCTGGGTCACCGGCCCGGACTCCCCTCGTCTTCTGTGCCCTGTTGATCGGACGTGTTACAGGTCCTGCATTTCATGGAGACGCGCCTGCCCTCGGCGGTCCAGCCGTCGCGGGCGAGCCGGCCGACGACGTCGACCATCAGGCGGCGTTCCACCTGCTTGATGCGCTCGTGCAGGGAGTCTTCGTCGTCGTGCCAGCGGACGGGCACTGCCTCCTGGGCGATGACGGGCCCGGTGTCCACGCCCTCGTCGACGAAGTGCACGGTACAGCCCGTGACCTTCACGCCGTACGCCAGGGCGTCGCGCACCGCGTGGGCGCCCGGGAAGGACGGCAGCAGCGCGGGATGGGTGTTGATCGTGCGGCCGCCGAAGCGGGCGAGGAAGCGCGGGCCGAGGATCTTCATGAAGCCGGCGGAGACCACCAGGTCGGGCTCGTGGGCCTCGATCGCGGCGGTGAGCGCCTCGTCCCAGCCGGAGCGGTCGGCGAAGTCGGGGATCCGGACGGTGAACGTCGGGATGCCGGCGCGTTCGGCGCGCTCGATCCCGCCGGTCCCGTCGCGGTCCGCGCCGACCGCGACCACCCGGGCCCCGTAGGCTGGATCCGCGCACGCGTCGAGCAGCGCCTGTAGGTTGGTCCCCGCGCCGGAGACGAGGACGACGAGCCGGGCGGAAACCATGACTCCCCTGGTGAACGTTACTGGTGAGGTGAGGTCGTTCGGGCGAGGCCGGGCTTCGCCGGCCGCTGGAAAGCCTATCGGCCCTGTTCCGCGCGCCGTCATCCGCATCGTGGGTCGGTATCTGGAGGAAGAACGTGAGTGAGCAGCCGGGGCAGGGCGACGGCGGGACCGGTCCCACCGCCGGCCAGGACACCGCGCCCGCGGGCGGTCCCGGGCGGCGGGATCCGGGGCAGCCCGACCGGGCGGGCCTGCGGGCGCTGTGGCTGGGCGGCGGCTCGATCCTGCTGATGCCGCTGTTCTTCCCGATCGGGCTGGCGCTGGCCGTGGCGGCCCTGGTCGTCGGGGTGAAGGCGCGCAAGCGGTCCCGGCAGGACCGTTCCCCCGCGCAGGGGGCGACCGCGGGCATCGTGCTGGGCGCGATCGGCAGCGTCATGGGGCTGGTCTGGCTGGTCTTCACCGCCGCGCTCTACCCGGAGACGGCGCGCTACCAGGACTGCCTCCAGGGGGCCAACACCAACTCCGACGAGAAGGTGTGCCGGGACGCGTACACGTCGGAAGTGGAGAAGAAGTTCAACCTGCCGGAGGGCTCGATGTCCCGGTACGACGGGTGGTTGTGAGCCCGGCGCTCAGTCCTTGCGCTCAGTCCTCTCGCTCAGTCCTATTCGCTCAGTCCTTTCGCGGGTCCTCCCTGAGGACGTAGATGGCGCCGCCGCGGTTCTCGGTGCGTCCGGGGTCCTCGCGGGGCGCGGGAACGGCGCGCTCGTCCTCGATGGCCCAGTCCGGCTCGGGCTCGGATTCCGGTTCAGGTTCGGGTTCGGGTTCGGGCGCGATCTCGTCCTCGTGGATCTCGGGCGGCGGCGCGGCGGCCCGTCCCCTGGCCTTGGCGGGCCTGCGGGGCGCGAGGATCGGCTCGGCCTCCTCGAACTCCAGCGGGTCCTCGGTGTACGGCGCGGGCCTCGGCGCCGGTGCGGGCGCGGGAGCGGGCCGTTCGGGCGCGGGCGGCGGGGCGTCGTCCTCGAACACGGGCGCGGCGAGCACCGGCGCCGCGGCCTTCCGCTTCTTCGCGGGCTTCGCGTCCTCGCCTGACCTGGCGGCCTTGCGGGCGTCGCGGCGGCGCGGGGGCCGGGCGGACGGCTCGGGCCCGGCGGCGCCGGCGGCCGCGGTACGGCGGGCGACGCGCCAGTTGGCGAGCCAGGCCACGACGGCGGCGGAGATGCCGACCTCCAGCGTCGCCAGCAGGCCCACCTGCCATGGCGAGGGGCCCACGGTCGCCATCCGGCCGCCGCCCAGGGGCCCGCCCGCCAGGGCGCTCAGGAAGGCCGTCACGGCGCCCGTGAGGGCCCCGCAGAGGAATCCCCAGAGCGGGGCCGCCTCGTACGCCGTGCTCGGCATGGCGCGGATCGTGAGGACGCCTCCGACGGCGCCGGCGAGGAACGGGGCGGCGAGGGCCACCAGCGAGATCAGCGGGGCGGGGCCGGCCTCGGGCAGCGCGGCCAGCGGCGGGAACGCGGGGATGGAGTCGAGGAAGACCCCGGACGGGGAGACGCCGGTGCCGGCGCCGACGGAGAAGCCGGGGCCGACCGCGTACGAGACGCCCCAGATGACCGCGTTGGGAAGGAAGGCCAGCTCCACCACCAGCAGCAGGATCCCGCCGACGATGCCGGGCGCGAGCGTGTCGTACACCTCGGTCGACTCGGGGACGTGCATCGCCAGCGAGGCGCCGACGAGGATCGCGCCGGCGGCCAGCAGGACGGCGGTGGCGCCGGAGACGCCGATGACGAGGGAGCGGGGGCGTTCGGGCAGCAGGTTCAGCAGGGCGCCGAGGCCGGACCTGATGCCGGGGCCGCGGGCGGCGGCCAGGGCGCGGGCGGCGCCCAGCCCGCCGGCGATCACGGCGACGGCGAGGCCGCCCGCGACCGACTCCCAGGCGGACGCGCTGACCGCGGACGAGGCGGCGGCGAGCGCGAGCAGCCCGGCGAGGATCGCGTACGGCACGGCCAGCGCGAACGCGACGCGCACCACGCCGATGCGGGGCCCGCCGGGCACCCCGGCGGCCCTGATCATCCAGCCGCCGCTGCGGTAGAGGAGCGCCCCGGGCAGGACGAGCGTGCCGAGCGGCAGCAGCCCGATCCGCCCCTGCGGCACGGAGATCCCGGCGTGGTGGGAGACCAGCCAGAGGTTCACCGCCGTGCGGAACACGCCCTGCAGGCCCGGCCCGAGGGCGGTGCGCGGGGCGGCGATCCACCCGATCAGCGTGACGGTGGTGAGCAGCGCGAGCCCGATGCCGATGCACCAGAGCGCGCCCACCAGGCCCGTCACGTACAGCGGGCGGGAGGCTCCGTCGGCCTCGCGGGAGGGTGGTTCGGGCCGTCGCCGTGTCTCGGTCACGGCGTCAATGCTGGACCACGGCGCCGCCGGGACCGGCGCGCCGGTCCGGCGTGTCGCCTTTGCGCCGGAGATCACCCCGCCGCCCGCGACCCGGCGGGCCGGCGTTCCCGGGCCTCCGGGGCCCCGGGGAACGAAAGACGCCCGGGCCGCCGGGCGGCTCGGGCGTCTTTCCGCGGAAGTCCTCTGGCCGGGGCTAGAGGTTCTTCATGATGTCCCGCATGAGGCGGGCGGTCTCGCTGGGGGTCTTGCCCACGCGGACGCCGACCTTCTCCAGGGCCTCCTTCTTGGCCTGGGCGGTGCCGGACGAGCCGGACACGATGGCGCCGGCGTGGCCCATCGTCTTGCCCTCGGGGGCGGTGAAGCCGGCGACGTAGCCGACGACCGGCTTGGTCACGTTCTGCTCGATGTAGGCCGCGGCGCGCTCCTCCGCGTCGCCGCCGATCTCACCGATCATCACGATCGCGTCGGTCTCCGGGTCCTCCTGGAACGCCTTGAGCGCGTCGATGTGGGTGGTCCCGATGATCGGGTCGCCGCCGATGCCGACGCAGGTGGAGAAGCCGATGTCGCGCAGCTCGTACATCATCTGGTACGTCAGCGTGCCCGACTTGGAGACCAGGCCGATGCGGCCGGGCGTGGTGATGTCGGCCGGGATGATGCCGGCGTTGGACTTGCCGGGGGACGCGATGCCGGGGCAGTTCGGCCCGATGATGCGGGTCTTGTTGCCCTTGGACTCGGCGTACTTCCAGAAGTAGGCCGTGTCGTGCACCGGGATGCCCTCGGTGATGACGACGCAGAGGGGGATCCCGGCGTCGACCGCCTCGACGACGGCGTCCTTGGTGAACTTCGGCGGCACGAACACCACCGACACGTCGGCGCCGGTCTCGGCCATGGCCTCGGCGACGGTCCCGAAGACGGGCAGCGCCTTGCCGTCGAAGTCGACGCTCTGGCCGGCCTTGCGGGCGTTGACGCCGCCGACGACGCTCGCGCCGGAGGCGAGCATGCGGCGGGAGTGCTTCATGCCCTCCGAGCCGGTCATGCCCTGCACGATGATCTTGCTGTTCTCGGTGAGCCAGATGGCCATTGTCATGCACCTGCCGCGGCGAGTTCGGCGGCGCGCTTGGCCGCGTCGTCCATGGTGTCGACCTGCTCGACGCCCTTCAGCGCGGCGTCGGTCAGGATCTTGCGGCCGAGTTCGGCGTTGTTGCCGTCCAGCCGGACCACCAGCGGCCGGTCGACGGTCTCGCCGCGCTCGGCGAGCAGCTTGTAGGCGGTCACGATGCCGTTGGCGACGGCGTCGCAGGCGGTGATGCCGCCGAAGACGTTGACGAAGACCGACTTGACGTCGGCGTCCGACAGGACGATCTCCAGGCTGTTGGCCATCACCTCGGCGGACGCGCCGCCGCCGATGTCGAGGAAGTTCGCCGGCTTCTGGCCACCGAACGACTCGCCGGCGTAGGAGACCACGTCCAGGGTGGACATGACCAGGCCCGCGCCGTTGCCGATGATGCCGACGCTGCCGTCGAGCTTGACGTAGTTGAGGTCCTTCTCCTTGGCCTTCGCCTCCAGCGGGTCGGCGGCGGCCTTGTCGTGCAGGGCCTCGTGCGACTCCTGCCGGAAGCCGGCGTTGTCGTCGAGGGTGACCTTGCCGTCCAGCGCCTTGACCTCGCCGCCGGCGGTGAGGATCAGCGGATTGACCTCGACGAGGGTGGCGTCCTCGTCGGTGAAGACCGCCCACAGCCGCTCGATCAGCTCGGCGGCGCCGTCCTGGGCCTTCTCCGGCAGCCGGCCGGCGACGGCGATCTCCTTGGCCTTGGCCCGGTCCACGCCGTCCAGGGCGGAGATGTCGACCTTGGCGACGGCGTCGGGGTTGGTCGCGGCGACCTCCTCGATCTCCATGCCGCCCTCGGCGGAGCAGATCGAGAGGAAGGTGCGGTTCGCGCGGTCGAGCAGGAAGGAGAAGTAGTACTCCTCCGCGATCGCGCTGCCTTCCTCGACGAGGACCTTGTGGACCGTGTGGCCCTTGATGTCCATGCCGAGGATCTGGCCGGCGAGGGCTTCCGCCTCGCCGGCGTCGTCGGCCAGCTTCACGCCGCCGGCCTTGCCGCGGCCGCCGGTCAAGACCTGGGCCTTGACGACGACCTTCGAGCTCCCCGCGGCGAAGAGTTCTTCCGCGATGGCCCGGGCTTCCTGGGGAGTATGGGCGACCTTGCCGGTGGGCACCGGTACCCCGTACTCGGCGAAGAGTTCCTTCGCCTGATGTTCGAACAGGTCCACGAAGGCGTCCTTAAAACGGATCGACAGCCAATGACCGCTCAAGTGTGGTCGCACGATTGTCCGTAGGTGACGGTTTTCCGTGCGCCGGCCCACCTGGCGGTCCGCTCCGTCGATGCAGCCTAGTCTGCCTGCCTTCCTGGTCATGCCGCCGGGTCCCGCCCAGCGGTGACACTCCGATAGGCGGAGGTGGCCGGAGGGTATGCCTCTTGAGAAGGATGCCGGTTTTGCTTCCTGAGGAGGAGGATCCGTTTCGTGGTGGTTGATCTACTTAACTCCCGCTATACGGTGAACAGCGGGTAGCAGGAGAGAGAGGCGCCGGTGACCGATGATCGAATCGGGTCCCCCCGACGGGGAACGTTCCGGACGGTCTGGCGCGTCACCGCGTTGTTCCTCGCCGCCACGCTCGTCGCCACCTGCGGCGCCACGCTCCCCGACCAGGGCCGGCCCGGCTGGGGCGGGGCCGGGCTGATCGGAGGCGGCGGCTGGCCCTTCGCCGGCGACCCGGTCTCCCGCGAGGACGCCGCCGGCGCCGCGTACATCCCCGGCAGCTCCGTCCTCCGCCTCAAGAACGGCCGCGTGCAGCTCGTGCCGTTCGGGGCCGAGAGCGCCATCACCGTCGACGCGGACGACCCGCGCGTGGCCGCCGCCGTACGGTCCGACCAGGCGTGGCTGGCGCGCGGCACCGTACCGGACGGCGGCACGGCCGTCCCGGCGGACAAGCGGGCCGTCTACCGGGAGATGGCCTCGCGCGCGCTGCTCGACCTGCGGCTCCTCACGCGTCCCAACGGGGCGTCCCAGGCGTCCTGGTACGGGGCGTGGCGCTACGCCTGGCCGCGCGACTCGGCCTTCACCGCGGCCGCGTTCGTCATGGCGGGCCACAACAGCGAGGCGCGGCGGGTGCTGCGGTTCCTGGCCCGCGTGCAGACCGACGAAGGGCTCTGGGCGGCCCGCTACCACCCCGACGGCACCGCCGTGGTGGACGGCCGGGAGCCGCAGCTCGACTCGCTCGGCTGGGTGCTGTGGGCGAGCTGGTTCTTCCACGCGCAGGCTCCCGAGGCCGCCGCCGAGCTGCCCGAACTGTGGAGGATGATCGAGCGCGCCGCGAACCACCTGGCCGAGTCGCTCGACGTGGAAGGGCTCCCGCCGCCGTCCTCCGACTACTGGGAGCGCGCCCCCGACACCGAGGAGGACCCGCGCCGCCCCACGCTGGGCGTCGTCGGGCCCGTCCTGGCGGGCCTGCGCTCGGCCGCCTCGTTCGCCCAGGGGACGGGCCGCACGAAGAAGGCGTACGACTGGCAGAGGGCCGCGCACCGGCTGGCCGCGGCGGTGGACCGGCAGTTCGCGCCGTACGGCTACCCGCGCTCCCCGATCAAGGACGGCCTGATGGACACGTCCGTGACGTTCATCGCACCGCCGTTCGCCCCGGCCGAACCGGGGGTGACCGCCGCGATCGCCGACGCCGTCGAGCGCCAGACCCTCCCGAACGGCGGCGTCCTGCCGGGCGAGCGCTGGTCGGGCGACCCGGACACGGCCTGGACGCCGGAAGTGGCGCTTTTCACTCTGTCCGACGCCGCCTCCGGCCGCCCGGACGCCGCCGTGTCCCGCCTGGACTGGCTGGCCGCGCACCGCACGAACCTGGGCGTCCTGCCGGAGAAGGTGGACGAGCACGGGGACGCCGCGTCGGTGGCGCCCCTCGGCTGGACGGCCTCGCTCGTGCTGCTGTCGCTGGCGGCGCTGGAGCACCCGCTGCCCGTGCCTCCGGCGCGCTAGAGGGGGCCGCGCGCTAGGCGAGGAACTGCTCGTACCCCAGCTTGATCACCAGCGCGACCACCACGACCAGCAGCACCACCCGGACGAAGCCCGCACCCCGGTTGATCGCCATCCGGGCGCCGGCCTGCGCTCCGACGATGTTGCAGACCGCCATGGCCAGGCCGATCGCCCACAGGATCTGGCCCTGCATCCCGAAGACCAGCAGCGCGCCGAGGTTGGTGGCGGTGTTGATGATCTTGGCGTTGGCGGAGGCGTTGACGAAGTCGGTGCCCAGCAGGGTGGTGAACGTGATGACGAGGAACGTTCCAGTCCCCGGCCCGATCAGCCCGTCGTAGAAGGCGATGGCCAGCCCCGGCACGAGCACCGCCGCCGCGGTCCGCCGCCGGGTCCGCAGCACCGGCCGGGGGACGCGGCCGAGGTCGGGCTTGAGCACGACGATCGCGGCGACCGCCAGCAGCACCACCATGATGATCGGCTTCAGCGCCGCCGAGGAGATCGCGGCGGCGCACAGCGCGCCCGCCGCCGCGCCGGCCACGGCGATCCCGGCGCCGGGCAGCGCGACCGGAAGGTCCGGCTTGGCCTTGCGGAGGTAGGCGACCGCCGCCGACGACGTCCCGGCGATCGAGGCGAGCTTGTTGGTGGCGAGGGCGCTGGCCACCGGCGCGCCCGGGTTGAGCAGCATCAGCGCGGGCAGCTGGATGAGCCCTCCCCCGCCCACGACCGCGTCCACCCAGCCGGCGGCCAGTGCGGCGAGCAGCAGCAGGCATACCTGCTCCACGTCCAAGGGGGCTCCCAGGGGGTCTCAAGGGGCGGCGGGGGACGACACGCGTAAGGAGTCAAACGAATGTCGCGACTGAACCTACTCGCTGCGCGCCGCGCACCTGCTGACCGGGTTAGCCCGGAACACCGCGACGTGAGGTAACTGGGTCGATGCGGCCGATTGTCGGGGCGGCCCCGGATGCCAACAGTGCTGATATGCCTGTTGTGGTACTGATCGGTATGTTGGACGCCCAGGGCCCGGAGTACGCGTGGGTCCGCGACCGCCTCGAAGCCGTCGGCACCGAGGTCACGCTCGTCGACACCGGCGTACAGGGCCCGCCCCGGGCGGTTCCCGACATCACCCGCGAGGACGTCGCGCTGGCGGCCGGCGCCGATCTGGACGAGACGGGCGACGAGGATGACCGGATCCGGACGATGGCCCGCGGCGCCGCCGAGATCGCCGGCCGGCTGCTCCGGGCCGGGCGGCTGCACGGCGTCCTCGCGATCGGCGGCCCCGGCTCGGCCGTTCCGACCACCGCGATGCGGGCGCTCCCGGCGGGCGTGCCGAAGCTGATGGTGTCGAGCATGGCCGCCGACGACCCGTCCGCGTTCGTCGGCGTCCCCGGCCTCACGCTCATGTACAGCGTCGTCGACATCGCCGGCGTGACCGGCGTCTCGTCCCGGGTGCTGGCCAGCGCCGCCGCCGCCATCGCCGGCCTGGCCACCGGCTACGCCGCGGGCCGGCCCGGCACCGCGGGCGGCCCGCCCATCGTCGCCGCCACCGCCGCCGGGGCCACCGCGCCCGGCGTCGGCGCCGCGCGCGAGCTGCTCGACATCCTCGGGTACGACGTGCTGGCCTTCCACGGCACCGCCGCGTACGAGGCGGCGGCCGGCGGCGGCAGGCTGGCCGCCGCCCTCGACGCGACCCTGCTCGACCTGTCCGCCGAACTCCTCGGCGGCCTGCGCCCGGCCGCCCCCGGCCGGCTCACCGCCGCCGTGCGGGCGGGCCTCCCCCAGGTCGTCGCGCCCGGCGGCCTCGACATGGCCGAGTTCGCCCCCGGCCACGAGCCGGGACGCCGCGTGCACCTGCGCGAGGACGGCGTCACCCTGCTCCGCACCACGCCCCTGGAGGCCGCCGAGCTGGGCCGCCGCGTCGCCGCCCGGCTCCGCGACGCCGTCGCCCCCACCGCGCTGTACGTGCCGCTGCGGGGCCTGTCCGGGCTCAGCGCGCCCGGGGGCCCGTTCCACGACCCGGTGGCCGACGAGGCCCTCTTCGCGGCCCTGCGCGAGGGCCTGGACGGCTCGGCCGTCGAGGTCCACGAGATGGACGCCCACCTGAACGACCCGGCGTTCGGCCGCGCGATGGCCGACCACCTGCACACGATGCTCACCCGCGTGCCGGTGATCCGCGCCGCCTCATGACGCCTGAGCGGCCCGCCACTCGCTCGCCAGCATCGACCAGATCTGCACGCCGCGGCGCTCCCCGTCCATGACGAACGCCTCGCGCAGCGTCCCCTCGCAGGTGAAGCCGAGGCGCTTCGCGGTCGCGACGCTGGGGCCGTTCTCGGGGTCGCAGTGCCACTCCACCCGGGCCATGCCGCGCTCCCCGACCGCCCACTCGATCATGTGCCGGACCGCCGCGGACACCAGCCCGCGGCGCCGCCCCGACCGGCCCATCCAGACGCCGACCTCGCAGTTGCCCATGGCGGGGTCGAACGTGCGGAACACCGTCCCGCCGGTGAGCACGCCGTCGACCCAGATGCCGTAGATGCGCCCCGCGTCCGAGGCCAGCCGGGTCGCGTACAGCTCCAGCAGGGCGCGCGCCGAGTCGGTGTCCGTCACCGTGGCCGCCCACGGGATCCACGGCGAGATGTCGTCGCGGACCCGGTCGACGTGCGCGGCGAACTCCGCCGCCTGCCACGGCTCCAGCGGCCGCATCTCGACCCCGTGCCCCAGCTGAAGAGCGAACATGCGACCCCCTAGGTACGTACCAAACGTTCGTTATGTACTATAGCCGGATGCCCGCACGAGGTGATCACGAGGCTCGCCGCCGGGACGTCTCCGAGGCCGTCTGGCGCGTCCTGGCCGCCCGCGGCTTCGACGGCCTCACCCTGCGCGCCGTCGCCGCCGAGATGGGCGCCTCGACCGGGCTGCTCACCCACTACTTCCCGAACAAGAAGGCGCTGATCGTCCACGCCCTCGACATCGCCGAGGAGCGGACCCGCGCGGTCGATCCCGAGAGCGCGCCCGAGCCCGGCCTGCCCGCCCTCCGCGCCGCGCTGCTGCACGTCCTGCCGGCCACGCCCGAGTCGGTCGTCCTGAACCGCGTCTGGGTCAGCTCGTGGGACGCCTCGCTCGGCGACCCGGAACTGAGCGCCCGGCAGACCGCCCGCTACGCGAACTGGCGGTCCCGGCTGCGGCCCCACGTCGACGAGGCGATCGCGCGCGGCGAGCTGCCGGCCGGCGACGCCGACGGGACGGTCGCGACCGCCGCCGCGTTCACCCACGGGCTGGTCGTCCAGGCCCTCTTCGACCCGGACCTCTTCCCGCCGGACCGGCTGGCCGCGCTCCTGGACGCGTTCCTGGCCTCCCTCGCCGCCCCGCGGCCGGAACAGGCCACCTGACCGGCCCGGAGACGGGTCAGAGCTTCTCGACGGGCGCGTAGCGCAGCACGAGGCGGTGGACGCCGTACTCGCGGCCGAAGTCGATGCTGGCGGCGGCCTTCTCGCCCGCGCCGTCGACGGTGACCACGGTGCCGAGGCCGAACGAGTCGTGCGTGACCTTGTCGCCCGGCGACAGCGCCGGCACGGCCCGGTTGCCCGGCGACTTCACGCCCGGGCGGACGGCCAGCCGGGACGACGCCGACCCGGAGATCGAGGACGCCTCCCGCTCCCACTCCAGCAGCGGGCCGGGGACCTCGCCCAGGAAGCGGGACGGCGGGTTGACCTGAGGGGCGCCCCACGAGCTGCGCATGGTCGCGCGGGTCAGGTAGAGGCGCTGCCGGGCGCGGGTGATGCCCACGTACGCCAGGCGGCGCTCCTCCTCCAGCTCCTTGGGGTTGCTCATGGCGCGCAGGTGCGGGAAGACGCCGTCCTCCATGCCGGTGAGGAACACCACCGGGAACTCCAGGCCCTTGGCCGTGTGCAGGGTCATCAGCGTGACGACGCCCTGGTCGGTCTCCTCCGGCTGCTCGCCGGGCGGAACGGGGTTGCCCTTGGCGCCGCCCGGGATGGAGTCGGCGTCGGCGACCAGCGCGACCTGCTCCAGGAAGTCGGGCAGCCGGCCCTCGGCGGACGCACCGTCGAGGCGCTCCTCGAACTCGCGGGCGACGGCCTCCAGCTCGTGCAGGTTCTCGATGCGGGTCTCGTCCTGCGGGTCCTTGGACGCCTGGAGCTCGGCCATGTAGCCGCTCTGGGCGAGGACCCGCTCCACGAGCGCGGCCGGGGTGAGGGACTCCGCGGCGGCGCGCAGCTCGTCCAGCATCGCGACGAACTCGCGGACGGAGTTGATCGAGCGGGTGGCCATCCCCGGGACGTCCTCGGGGGCGCGCAGCGCCTGCCAGAACGAGATCCGCTCGCGCGACGCGTACGCCTCCACGCACGCCTCGGCGCGGTCGCCGATGCCGCGCCGCGGGACGTTCAGGATGCGGCGCAGCGAGACGGTGTCCTCGGGGTTGGCGAGGACGCGCAGGTAGGCCAGCAGGTCGCGGACCTCCTTGCGCTCGTAGAAGCGGACGCCGCCGACGACCTTGTACGGCAGGCCGACGCGGATGAACACTTCCTCGAAGACGCGGGACTGGGCGTTGGTGCGGTAGAAGACCGCGACGTCGCCGGGACGCGTGCCGCCCTCGTCGGTGAGCTTGTCGACCTCGTGCGCGACGAACGCGGCCTCGTCGTGCTCGTTGTCCGCCACATATCCGACGATCTTGTGGCCCTCGCCCTGGTCGGACCAGAGCTTCTTGGGCTTGCGGTCGGCGTTCCGCTCGATCACCGCGTTGGCCGCCGACAGGATCGTCTGCGTGGAGCGGTAGTTCTGCTCCAGCAGGATCGTGGTGGCCTCGGGGTAGTCGCGCTCGAACTCCAGGATGTTGCGGATCGTGGCGCCGCGGAACGCGTAGATCGACTGGTCGGCGTCGCCGACGACGCACAGCTCGGCCGCGCCGACGCCCTCGACCGGCGCGGTCAGCTCGCGGACCAGCTCGTACTGCGCGTGGTTGGTGTCCTGGTACTCGTCCACCAGCACGTGCCGGAACCGGCGCCGGTAGTGCTCGGCCGCCTCCGGGAACACCTGGAGGAGGTTGACCGTCATCATGATCAGGTCGTCGAAGTCCATCGCGCCGGCCTGCTGGAGCCGCGCCTGGTACATCTCGTACGCCTCGGCGAGCGTCTGCTCCATGTGCGTGGACGCCCGGTCCTTGTACGTCTCGTAGTCGATCAGCTCGTTCTTGAGATTGCTGACCTGGGCCGAGAACGACTTGGGCGGGTAGCGCTTGGGGTCGAGGTCCAGCTCCCGGCAGACCAGCGCCATCAGCCGCTGCGCGTCCGCCTGGTCGTAGATCGAGAAGCTGGTCGGGAAGCCCAGCCGCTTGGCCTCGCGGCGCAGGATCCGCACGCACGCCGAGTGGAACGTCATCACCCACATCGCGCGCGACCGCGGGCCCACCAGCGCGTCGACCCGTTCCTTCATCTCGGCCGCGGCCTTGTTGGTGAAGGTGATCGCCAGGATCTGGCCGGGATGGACGTCCCGCTCGCCGAGCAGGTGGGCGATCCGATGGGTGAGCACGCGGGTCTTGCCCGAACCGGCGCCCGCGACGATCAGCAGCGGGCCGCCGGAGTGCAGGACGGCGTCGCGCTGCTGCGGGTTGAGGCCGTCGAGCAGGGAGTGGGCTTCGGTCTTCGACATCAGGGGTGAGTCTACGGCGCCGCCACGACACTCGGGTCGCGGCGCGGAACGGGGCGTGCGCAGGCCGGAACCGGACAACCGGCCGGAACCGGCCCGGGGGCGGCACGGTGTCCGGGTTGACTGACCTTCCTGACGAGCGGAGTGTGGGCCGCGCAGGACGGTGACGTCCATCTCCATGATCCTGAAGCGGGTTCCCGACAGCGTCTCTTGACGCGGCCCCGGGGCCACCGCCGGGATCCGTCGCGCCCGCCCTGTGCCGCGCAGGGCCAGCAGGGCCCGCGCCCGGTGACGAGAGGTGGCATCGATGACGATCCACCAGCAGGAACCGCAGATCCGGCAGGAGCGCGAGAAGGCGCCGGCGCGCGTGCGGGTGCCCGAGTCCCGCATGGAGCAGCTGCCGCCGTTCCTCCGCATGGAGGGGGCGATGCCCCAGTCCGCGCCGAGCCCGGTCCCCGTACCGGCCGCGGCGGCCGTCGGGCACCGCTTCCTGATCTACAAGCAGGACCCGTCGGTCACCGAGCTCGGCGTGCGGGTCACGTACGTGCCGTCGGTGGTCCTGAACGGGCCGGCCGACGCGCGCATCACCACCGAGCTCGCGGGCGTGACCCCGGTCGCCCGCAACGTCAACGGCGACTTCATCTTCCCGCCGAACACGCCGCAGTTCGACTGCGAGCACACGTTCGCCGTCGTCCGGCAGACGCTGACGATGTACGAGCGGCACCACGGCGCCCCGATCCGGTTCGCCTGGAACATCGGCGGCAACACCGACCGGATCACCGTGCACCCGCGGGCGGGCGTGGACCGCAACGCGTTCTACAGCCGTACGGCCAAGGTCCTGAAGTTCTTCTTCTTCACGCCGGCGAACCAGACCCAGCAGGTCTTCACGTGCCGCTCGCTCGACATCGCGGCGCACGAGATGGGTCACGCGATCCTGGACGGCCTCAAGCCCGGCTGGCTGGGCGCGGCCAACCCGCCGCAGACGGGCGGGCTGCACGAGGCGTTCGGCGACCTGACCGCGGTGTTCCTCACGCTGTCGCAGCCGGACCAGGCCGAGGCGCTGGTGGCGCTGACCCGCGCCAACCTGCACGACAAGAACTTCCTGTCGGCGGTGGCCGAGGAGTTCGGCAAGGCCGCGCTGAACCGCGACTACGGGCTCCGCAACGCCGACAACGACCTCAGGCTCAGCCAGGTCGGCAACGAGGTGCACGACATCTCGCAGGTGTTCACCGGCGCGGTCTACGACATCCTCGCCGACATCTACGCCTTCGAGTGCCGCCGCCGGTCCGGCCGCCGGGACCACACCCTGCTGCTGATCGAGGTCGCCGACAAGCTGTGCAAGCTGCTGCTGGACGCGATCATCGCGGCGCCGGCGGTGGGCGCGACGTACGTGGACGTGGCCAACAAGATGCTGCAGATCTCGGCCCAGCGCCAGGAGCCGGCGATCTACCGCACGTTCATCCGGAACCGGTTCGCGGTCCGGGAGATCACGACGGCCGCGACGCCGCTGACGGACCTGATGAGCGGCCGGATGGACCTCGCCAACGCCGAGTACACCGGGAACGGCTCCGACGTGACCGAGGTGGAGGCGTACGACGAGCACTCGGCCAGCCTGCGCGCCGAGCAGTACCGGGCGCGGTGCTGCGGCACCATGCAGATGCCCGAGTACCTGGTCGTGGACCCCGACAAGCTCAACAAGGGCGGCGCGCTGGAGGACGACGACATCCTGCGGCACGAGCTGGACGAGCTGCGCCGCGCCTTCTCGAAGCAGTAGGCCGAGCGGTAGATCGCGCCCTGCCGGGCAGGATGGCCGCACCCGACGAAGCGAGGCGACCATGCCAGTGGTTCGAGCATGAGCGAGGCCGACCTGGACGTGACGGTCGAGCGGATCGGCGGCCTGACGGGGCGGGCGACGGTGGTCGCGCGGTACGGGACCGCGGACCTGCCGGAGCCGGAGGCGGCCCGGATCCGGGCGGCGGTGGAGTCGCTGGCCGCGGCGCGCGAGCGCGGCGCGGCCGGCGAGATCGGCGCCGACCTGCCCGGGTACCGGGTGTCGGTGGGCGGCCAGGGCGACGCCGCCCCCCGGGTCTTCGAGGTCCGCGGGGATCCCTCCGCGGACCTCGGCGGCCCCCTGAAGACCCTTCTCGCCCCCGGCGACCCGGACTCCGCCTAGCTCTTGCGGTGTTCGTAGGCGGATTCGGCGGCCGCCACCACGGCGCCCAGGTCGGCGCCCATGGCGGCGGTCGAGGCCGCCGCCACCGCGCCCTCGACCAGGGGCGCGTCCGCGAGGACGACGTCGCCCTCGGCCTCGTCGACGACGAGCCTGGCCGTCATCACCGAGCTGCCGATGTCGGCGATGAGCACGATGGGCCCGGCGCCGGCGGCCCTGGCGCGTTCCACCGCGTCCTCGACCACCTCGATGCCCGTCCCCATGCCGCCGTCGGCGGTGCCGCCCGCGGGTTCGGCGATCGCCTTGCCGACGCCCATCGTGCGGGCGAGTTCGGCGGCGCCCTCCGCGAGCGTCCTGCTGTGCGAGATCAGCACGATCCCGACCATGTGGTCCTCCCCCTTGCTTCGGACGGCTTCCTCAGACGACGTCGGCGAGCGCGCGCAGGATGAGCGCGGTGGACGCGGCGCCCGGGTCCATGTGGCCCGCGCTGCGCGGCCCCAGATAGCTGGCCCGGCCCTTGCGGGCCTGCATGGGCACGGTCTCCTCGGCGCCCTTCTCCGCGGCGCCGGCGGCGGCGCGCACGCAGCCCGCCAGGTCCGTCCCGGCCGCGAGGGCCTCCTCGTACGCGGCGGCGGCGGGGACGAGCGCGTCCACCATCGTCTTGTCGCCGCCGGCGGCCTGGCCGAGTTCCCGTACGCCGTCGAGGGCGGCGCGCAGGCCCTCGCCGAGCAGGGCCGCGTCGACCTCTTCCGCGCCGCCGAACGCCTTGCCCATGCGGCGCAGCGCCGTCCCGTACAGCGGGCCGGACGCGCCGCCGGTCTTGGACACGACGGCGCGGCCCGCCGCGATCAGCGTCTTGCCGGGCGGGGCGTCCGCCGGGAGCGCCGCGACCGCGGCGGCGAGACCGCGGTCGAGGTTGTGGCCGTGGTCGCCGTCGCCGATCGCCGCGTCCAGCCGGGTCAGCCGCTCCGCGGCGGCGGCCACCAGCTCGGCGGCGTGCCGGATCCAGCCGGCCAGGTCCGCCGCGGTCACCGTGCTCGCCGAGCCCTCCGCGTCGCCCGTCATCGGCCCCACCGCAGACCGGGCGTCTCGACCGGCGCGTCCCAGAGGCGGGTCAGGTCGGGGGTCAGGCGGCAGACGGAGATCATGCAGCCGGCCATCTCCAGGCTGGTCACGAACGGCCCGACCAGCGGCCGCACGACGGTGGCGCCGTGGCCGCCGAGCCAGTCGGCGACCGCCGCGTACGCGACGTACTGCTCGATCAGCGGGGTGCCGCCCATGCCGTTCACCAGCACCAGGACCTCGGCGCCCGACAGCGGCATGTCGGCGTCGATCGCGGTGAGCGCGGCGTCCACGACCTCGGCGGCGGGCATCGCCTTGGCGCGCTCGCGGCCCGGCTCGCCGTGGATGCCGATGCCCAGCTCGATCTCGTCCTCGCCCAGCTCGAACGTCGGCTCCCCGGCGGCGGGCACCGTGCAGGGCGACAGCGCGACGCCGAACGACCGGCTGCGCTCGTTCACCTCGCGGGCGACGCCGGCGACCGCGGCCAGGTCCGCGCCGGACTCGGCCAGCGCCCCGGCGATCTTCTCGACGAACAGGGTGGCGCCGGTGCCGCGCCGGCCGGCGGTGAACGTGCTGTCCTCCACCGCGACGTCGTCGTTCACCAGGACCGTCTCGACCTCGATGTCCTCGTCCTCGGCCAGTTCCGCGGCCATCCGGAAGTTCAGGACATCGCCGGTGTAGTTCTTGACGATCATGACCGCCCCGGCGCCGCCGTTCACGGCCGTGGTGGCGGCGAGGATCTGGTCCGGGACGGGGCTGGTGAAGACCTCCCCGGGGGCGGCGGCGTCGAGCATCCCGTACCCGACGAACCCGCCGTGCAGCGGCTCGTGGCCGGAGCCGCCGCCGGAGATCAGCGCGACCTTCCCGGTGCGGGGCGCGTCGGCCCGCACGATCGTCCGGTTCTCCGGGTCGACGCGCAGCGAGGGGTGCGCCGCGGCCATGCCGCGCAGCGCGTCGGCGACGACGTCCGCCGGGGCGTTGATGAGTTTCCGCATGTCTCAGCTCTACCCCGCCCCGGCCCCGGCTCCCAGGCCCAACCGGTGACGGATGCACGGCTTAGGGTGGAAATGTGACACATGTTCTGGACGACAGCGAGGTACGGCGCGTACTGGCCGTGATGGCGCACCCCGACGACGTCGACTTCGGCTCGGCGGGAACGATCGCGGGCTGGACCGACCGGGGCGTCGAGGTGGTGTACCTCATGGTCACCGACGGCGACGCGGGCGGCTTCGACGACGCCGTCACCAGGGCCGAGATGGCCGAGCTGCGCCGCGAGGAGCAGCGCGCCGCGGCCAAGTGCGTCGGCGTGGAGGACGTGCGGTTCCTCGGCCGGCCGGACGGGCTGCTGGAGGCCACGCTCGACCTGCGCCGCGACATCGCGCGCGTCATCCGGCAGGTGCGGCCCGACCGCGTGCTGACGTCCAGCCCGGAACGCAACTACGAGCGGATCTACCCGAGCCACCCCGACCACCGCGCGGTGGGCGCGGCGACGCTCGACGCCGTCTACCCCGACGCCCGCAACCCGTACGCGTTCCCCGAACTGCTGGCCGACGAGGGCCTGGAGGCGTGGACGGCGCGCGAGGTGTGGCTCAGCGGCGGCCCCGCCGTGAACCACTACACCGACGTGACGGACGCGTTCCCGCGCAAGCTGGCGGCGCTGAAGGCGCACGCGAGCCAGACCGCGCACATGGGCGACGGGCTGGAGGAGATGCTGCGCGGCTGGCTGGCCGGCAACGCGCTCGCCGCGGGCTGGCCCGAGGGGCGGCTCGCCGAGAGCTACCAGGTCGTGAACACGGCCTGAGACCGGACCGTACTTCGGGAGTGGGCATGCGGCAGCGGACCGGACCGTACAGCGTGGGCGCCACCGCCACCACGCGCGCCGGCGCGGAGGTGGTCTTCAAGCACCTCGTGGTGGCGGAGGCGTGGAGCGAGTGGGGGACGTTCCCGTCGCGGGCCCGGCGCGAGCGGCCGGGCGACGACGCCCCCAACGGCGTCGGCGCCATCCGGGCCATCCCGCCCGCCCGCGAGCAGGTCGTGGAGTACGACCCGCCCCGCCGCTACGCCTACGTCGCGCTGTCCGGGCTGCCCCTGAAGGAGTACCGGGCGGAGGTCACCCTGGAGCCGCGGGGCTTCGAGACCGTCATCCGCTGGGAGGGCGCGTTCGAGCCGAAGTACCGGGGGACGGGGGCGCTCCTGAGGCTGTTCCTCGACCGGATGCTGACCTCGTTCGCGCGCCGCGTCGCGTACCACTGCGAACGCTGCGAGCCCGGCTGCCCCGCCCGCCTCCCGGACATCCTCTGAGCCGCCCCCCGGGGGGTCACTCGTAGGGGACGGCGCGGGCGAGGATCTCGTCCACGGTCTCCTCCACCGTCTGCCCGGAGGAGTCGAGCCACAGCCCGACGCGCGGCGTCGTCTCGCGCAGGATCCGGTCGAGGTCCTCGACGCTGAACGCGCCGTACGCCCGCTTGTCCCGCCCCGCCTCGCGCTTCGCGACGGCCTCCGGGCCCGGCGCCAGGACGACGACGTACAGCGGCCGCGTGCGGATGCGCCCGATCGTCCAGGGCAGCCACTCCCCCAGCAGCACGTCCTGCAGAACGGCCGTGAACCCGGCCTCGGCGTAGGAGTCGGCGACCTCGGCGGCCAGGCGGTGCCGGAGCCGCAGCTGCTCCAGGGCCTCCTGGCTCGGCTCCGGGCCCATCTCGGCGCGCCCGCCGACGACGAACCGGCGGAAGGCGTCGCCCCGCACGTGCGCGGACCTCGGCAGCCGTTCGGCGAGCGCCTGCGCCACCGTCGACTTGCCGGCCGCCTGCACCCCGGTGACCAGGTAGACCGCGTTCTGGGACATGGGCCCACGGTGCCACATCCGCCCCACGCATCGAGCGCCTTCTCCGGGGTAGGGCGCCATCAAGATCGTTGGGCGGCGGTGCCGCCGGTCGCATGAATCGGGGGATGTCGATGCGACGCACGGTACTGGCCTGCGCTCTCGCGCTGGCCGCCACGGGGACGGCGACGGGGGTGGCGGTCACCCAGTGGCCGCGATGGACCGCGATGGGCCCGCAGCAGGCCCGGAACGCGCAGCCGGCCGCGCGCGAGCAGGCCGTGCCGCCCGCGCCGCCGCCCGGCGGCCCGCGGCGGTTCGACCGCACGACCCTGACCAGGGTCGTGAAGTCCTACCTCGCCGGGAGGCCCGGCCGCGCCGGCGTGATGGTGTCCGACCTGAGCACGGACACGTCGTTCGGATACGGCGAGCACGGCAGGTTCGTGACCGCGAGCATCATGAAGGTCGACATCCTCGCGAGCCTCCTCCTCCAGCGGCAGCGCGAGAAGCGCGGCCTCTCCGCGGGCGAGCGCGCGATCGCCGCCGAGATGATCCGGCTGAGCGACAACAGGGCCGCCCAGACCCTCTACTCCGCCGCCGGGAACGGCGCGGGCGTCGCCCGTTCCAACAAGCGGCTCGGCCTGCGGGAGACCACCCCGTACCCGGGCGTCTGGGGCGCCTCCAAGACGACCCCGGCCGACCAGGTACGGCTGATGAACGCCCTGGTCAGCCCGCGCAGCCCGCTGTCGGCGGCCAACCGCCGGCACGTCCTGGACCTGATGGGCTCGGTCGACGGCGAGCAGCGCTGGGGCATCAGCGCCGCCGCCCGCCCCGGCGAACGGGTCGCGATCAAGAACGGCTGGGTCCCGCTGCGCCTCCAGGGCACCGGCTGGGCCGTGAACAGCGTCGGCCGCATCACCGCCCGCGGCCACGACTTCCTCGTGGCCGTGTGCACGCAGGGCCACCCGTCCATGGAGAGCGGCGTCGAGACGGTCGAGCACGTCGCCGACCTCGCCGTCTCCGCCCTCCGCCGGGTCGCTCCCGCGGACTGACCGTCAGACGAGGCGGCGGGCGGCGGCCCACCGGGACAGCTCGTGCCGGTTGGACAGCTGGAGCTTGCGCAGCACGCTCGACACGTGCGTCTCGACCGTCTTGACGGAGATGAACAGCTCCTTGGCGATCTCCTTGTACGCGTAGCCGCGCGCGATCAGGCGCAGCACCTCGCGCTCGCGCTGGGTGAGCTGGTCCAGCTCCGGATCGACGGCCGGGACGTCGGAGGCGGCGAAGGCGTCCAGCACGAAGCCGGCCAGCCGCGGCGAGAAGACCGCGTCGCCCTCGGCCACCCGGGCGATGGCGTCGGTCAGCTCGGGACCGGAGATCGTCTTGGTGACGTAGCCGCGGGCGCCGCCCCGGACGACGCCGATCACGTCCTCGGCGGCGTCGGACACCGACAGGGCCAGGAACCGGGACGGGACGCTGCCGTGCAGCCGCCGCAGGACCTCGATGCCGCCGCCGCCCGGCAGGTGCACGTCCAGCAGGACGACGTCGGGCTTCCGCGCGCGGATGACCTCGACCGCCTCGTCCACGTCGCCCGCCTCGCCGAGGATCTCGATCCCGTCCCCCAGCTCGGCCTTCACCCCGGTCCGGAACATCTGATGGTCGTCCACGAGAACGACGGTGTTCATGGCCTCGCCTCCGCTCGGCGGCTCACGGCCGCCTCACGCGACCGCTTCCCTCGTCGCTCCGGTCGCAGGCTCCCTGCGCTCCTCAGTCCAGCGGCCGCGCGGCCGTTCGCGCTCACTTCCTCATCTCCAGCCTCACCTCGGTGCCCTCGCCGGGGGCGGTGCGGACCTGGGCGGTGCCGCCGTTGCGTTCCATACGTCCGATGATGGACCCCCGCACGCCCATCCTGTCCTCCGGGATCTGCTCCAGGTCGAACCCCTTGCCGCGGTCGCGGACGAAGATGGCGACGTCGGCGCCCTCGACCTCGGCGTAGACGGACACCGACGGGGCCTCCGCGTACTTGGCGGCGTTCACCATGGCCTCGCGGGCGGCCTGGAGGCCGGCGTTGAGGCGCTCGTCCAGGTCGGTGTCGCCGACGCAGACCACCTCGATCGGCACGCCGTGGTCGTCCTCGACCTCGCCGGCGATCTCCCGGATGGCGGCGGCGAACGTCCGGTCCGGGTCGGCCTTGGGCTGGTAGAGCCAGGTCCGCAGGGTGCGCTCCTGGGAACGGGCCAGCCGCTGCACCTCGCGGGGGTCGTGCGCGTTCCGCTGGATCAGCGTGAGGGTGTGCAGGACGGAGTCGTGGACGTGCGCGGCGAGCTCGGCGCGTTCCTGGGAGCGGATGCGCTCGTGCCGTTCGGCGTCCAGGTCCTGCCACATGCGGACCACCCACGGCGTGACGATCACCGTGATGCCGGTGAGGATGATCAGCATCGCGATCAGGACGGACCGCGCCTGCGCCACCTCGACCTGCTGCACCAGGAAGCCGCCGATGCCGCCGGCGACCAGGAGCACGCCCAGGAGGCTGCGCAGCCACATCTGGCGGAGCGGGACCACCCAGCGCTGCCGCTGTTCCCGGTCGGCCTGCTGCCAAAGAATCGAGGCGCCGATCCCGCCGGCGACGAACGGCCACAGCGCCGCCTGCGCGAACCCCGCGCCCCACGTCAGCGCGGACAGCCCGGCGGCCACGGCCGTGTAGGCGAGCAGCTGCCCCCAGTCGCGGGCGGCGCGGGACGGCCACCGGCCGTCGTCCGGGCGCAGCGGCACCAGCACCCAGAGCGCGATGTACGCGGCGACGCCGAGCCCGCTGGCCAGCGTGAGCAGCACGAACGCGGCGCGGACGAGGAACGCGTCCACGCCCAGGTGCCCGGCCAGGCCGCGGCACACGCCGGCCAGCAGCCGGCCGTCGGAGCGCCGTTCGAGCCGGGCCGCGTTCTCGTTCACCGCGATGTCCCCCACGCCGTCGATCGTCACACGCCCCGCGCGCGGGCGCATCAGGGCCCGCCCCTGAACGGCCGCCGGTTTCCTCAGGGTCGGCTCAGGGACCTCCCGGATACCGCGCGCGGGAGGGAGGCGGAACGATGGTGGCCATGGCGGACGACGACAGGGCACCGCACGCCCCGGAGGCACCGCGGGCGCCGTCGCGGCTGGCCCGGGACACCGAGGGCCGGATCCTGGGCGGGGTGTGCACCGGCCTGGGGCGGCACACCGGCATCGACCCGGTGGTGTACCGGGTCGCGTTCGCGATCCTGGTGTTCGCGCACGGCCAGGGGATCATGCTGTACATGGCGGCGGCGCTGTTCATGCCCGCCGCACCGGGCCGCGCGGCGCTCGCCGAGCGGCTGTTCCGGCGCCGGTTCGACGCCGCCGGAGTCCTGTCGATCCTGGGCGCGCTGCTGTGCGCGGCGGTCGCGTTCAGCCTGCTCGGCACGGGGCTCCTCGGCGCCGGGGTGTCGACCGACACCGTCGCGGTGCTGACCGTCTTCGGGCTGGTGATGCTGGCGGCGCACGGCCGGGGCGTGGATCTCGCGGCGGCGGCCCGCGCGTTCCCGGAACGGCTCCAGGGCCATCCGCCCGTACCGGAAGACGAGGCCGAGGGGAAGCCGATGGCCGTCTCGTTCGAGAAGCGGGCCCACCAGCGGGCCCCGGGCGGCGACCTGCCCGAGGGCATGATCGACCTGGCCCGGTTCAGCGGTCCGCGGGCCGCGGCGCCGCCCGCGGCGAACGCGGAGCCGGCGGGCGCGACGGCGGCGGTGGAGCGCTGCCGGGGCGGCCACTCGCCGCTCACGTCGGTGACGCTGCTGGCCGCGCTGGCGGCGGGCGCGGCGGTCTTCCCGGCGGCGCGGGCCCACGAGGGCCCGCAGGCCGCGATGATCGTGTCGGCGACCGCGCTGGCGGTGGTCGGGGGCGGGCTGCTGCTGGGCGGCTGGTTCCGGTCCCGCGGGCTGGCGGTGATGGGGACGGTGCTGACCTGCGCGCTGCTGACGTCGTCGGTGGCCGCGGAGGCGCCGCCGGGGGCGCGGTACGGCGAGGTCGAGTGGCGGCCCGTGGACGCGTCCGCCGCGCAGGACTACAAGATGGCGGCGGGCAGCGGCCGGCTCGACCTGACCGCGCTGCCGCTGCGGCCGGGGCAGCGGGTGGCGGTGAACGCCGAGGTCTGGTTCGGGGAGCTGGACGTGACGCTGCCGAAGGCCGCCCGGATCGAGGTCGACGCCAGGGTCGGGCTGGGCGATCTGGACCTGCCCGGCCGCCGGAAGATCGGCGGCCCGAACGCCAGGAGCACCGAGGTGCTGGAGCCCGAGGGGCCGCGCGCGGAGAACCCGCCGGTGATCGTCCTGCGGATCCGCAGCCGGTTCGGCGATGTGCAGGTGACCCGTGGCTAGGGACGCGGAACAGGCGGAGAAGGCGGGAGAGGCGGGAGAGGCGCGGAAGGCCGTGAAGAAGGCCCGGCGGTTCGACCCGGGGGCCGTGGTGACCGGGCTGTTCTTCCTGGCGGTGGCGGGCGTGTTCCTGGCCGGCGCGCTGTCGGACGATCCGGTCGCGGGGCCGGAGATCCTCGGCCCGGTGCTGCTGGCCGGGCTGGGGCTGGTGGGGATCGTCCGGGTCCTCACCCGGTCGCGGCGGCACTGACCGCGCCGTAGTGGGCCAGATCACTCCATTTCCGGGAACAGCGTGATCGGACGTCGCGGTTGATACTCCCCGTGAGGTTCGCGGAGAAGACCGTCCTGCTCGTGGCCAGGCTGCACATCGATCTGTGCCGCCTCGCCAGCGTGCTCTGTCACGCCTGACGAGCCCTCGACTTCCCTCTGTCTCTCTCGCTCTTTCCATCGCTCCGTGCCGGCGGCCGGGCGATGCCTCATGTTCCTGGAGATCCGTGCTGTGAGTCTTCGTGTCTGGAAGTGGCAGTTCTGGCAGCAGATCGTGCTGGCCCTCGTCCTCGGCGTCGCCGCCGGGGCACTGATCAACAACCTCGGTGACGGCGAGAAGATCGCCGAGAGCTGGCTGGACCCGTTCGGCGGCGTCTACACCAGCCTGCTGCGGGTGATCGTCGTACCGCTGGTGCTGGCCGCGATCGTGGTCAGCGTCGGGCGGCTGCGGAACGTCGGCAGCGTGGCCCGGCTGACCGCCAAGACGCTCGGCTGGTTCGTGATCACCTCGGCGATCGCCACCGCGATCGGGCTCGCGGTGGGCCTGGTCGTCCGGCCGGGCGCCGGCCTCGGCACGCTCGCCGGCGAGGCCACCGAGACCGAGGAGGTGACCTGGACGCAGATCCTGGACAACCTCTTCCCGTCCAACATCGTCGAGGCGATGTCGGAGGGCAACATCCTCGGGCTGGTCACGTTCGCCGTCCTGCTGGGTGCGGCGCTGGTCGCGGTCGGCGAGCGCGGCGAGCGGCTGACCGCGCTGTTCGACGACCTGTACGTCGTCATGCAGAAGATCGTCTGGTGGGTCGTGCGGCTCACCCCGATCGGCTCGTTCTTCCTGATCGCGTCCGTGGTCGCCACGTACGGCCCCAGCTCGCTGGCGCCGCTGGCCAAGTTCACCGGCGCGATCTACCTGGCGGTCGCGATCATGCTGTTCGTCGGGTACCCGGTGCTGCTGCGGGTGTTCGGCCGCGTCTCGCCGCTGAAGTTCTTCCGCAACACCTGGCCGGCGCTCCAGTTCGGCTTCGTGTCGTCCTCGTCGCTGGCCACGCTGCCGATCGCGCAGAAGGTGCAGATCGAGCGGAACGGCGTGCAGCCCGAGTACGCGAGCTTCGCGCAGCCGCTCGGCGCCACGATCAAGTTCGACGGCTGCGGCGCGATCTACCCGGCGGTCGCCGCGATCTTCGTGGCGCAGTACATGGGCATCTCGCTGGGCCTGACCGACTACCTGCTGATCGCGCTGGCCGCGGTGATCGGGCAGCTCGGCACCGGCGGCACCCCCGGCCCGGCGCTGGTGGCGCTCACGCTGACGCTGACCACCGTGGGCCTGCCGCTCCAGGCGGTCGGCTACCTGATCGCGATCGACAAGGTCATCGACATGGCCCGGACGGCGCTCAACGTGGCCGGCCAGCTGACCGTCCCGGTGCTGGTCGCCCGGTCCGAGGGGCTCCTGGACGAGCGCGTCTACAACGCCGCCCCGGCCGAGCTGACCTCGGAGGCCGCGCCGGCCCCCGCCGGCACCGACGCGGACACCGGTGCCGCCCGCAAGACGCCGGAGCCCGCCGCCGTCTGATCGAGGACGGCCCGGTCGAGGGCGGCGCCGAGCAGCACCATCCGCAGCGCCCGCTCGGCGCCGTCCGCGAGGAACTCCTCGCCCCGGGACATGGCCTCCGCGAGGTCCACCGGGGCGGGGAGGATCCCCGCGAACGCGTCGATGCCGCTGCCGTAGACGAGATGGGCGTCCCGGCCGATCGTCCCGGCCAGCGCGAGCACCGGCTTCCCGTACCGCTTGGCCCGCCGCGCCACCTCCGACGGGATCTTGCCCCGCGAGGTCTGCCGGTCGATCGCCCCCTCCGCGGTGATCACCAGGTCGGCGCGGGCGAGCAGCCCGTCCAGGTCCACGTGCGCCAGCAGGACCTCGAACCGCGGCAGCAGCCGCGCCCCCACCGCCGCCAGCCCCGCGCCGAGCCCGCCCGACGCGCCCGTTCCGGGGCCGGTACGGACGTCGAGCCCGGCGGGCACGCGGAGGTCGCGTTCCAGGACGTCCGCCCAGCGGGCCAGCGCCCGGTCGAGGGCGTCCACCTGGTCCGGCGCCGCGCCCTTCTGCGGCCCGTAGACGCGTGCCACGCCCTCCGGCCCGCACAGGACGTTGCACGGGTTGCAGGCGACGAGCAGTTCCGTACGCCACAGCCTGGGGTCGAGACCGGACGGGTCGATCCGGTCCAGCCCGGCGAGCGCGGCCCCTCCCGGCGGGAGGTCGTTCCCGTGCGCGTCGAGCAGGCGGGCGCCCAGCGCGCGCAGCGCCCCGGCACCGCCGTCGGACGTCCCCGAGTCGCCGCAGCCGACCAGGATCCGCTCGGCGCCCGCGTCCAGCGCCGCCGCGATCAGCTCTCCGACCCCGGCCGTCGTCGTGCGGCCGGGGTCCCGCTCGTCCCGCGGCACGAGCCGCAGCCCGGCCGTGGCGGCCATCTCGACCACCGCCGTGCGCGGCCCCGGCCCGCCCATGATCGCGAAGTGCGAGCCGACCGGCCGCCCGGCCGGCCCGGTGGTGACGGCCGGGACGATCCGCCCGCCGGTGGTCCGGGCCAGCGCCGCCGCCGAGCCCTCGCCGCCGTCGACCAGCGGCAGCGGGTCGATCACGGCGTCCGGGACGACCCGCCGCGCGCCGCGCGCGATCCCGGCCGCGACCTGCTCGGCGCTCAGCGACTCCTTGAACCCGCTGGGGGCGATGACGATGCGCATGGTGATCTCCTTCAGACGGGCAGGCCGAGCAGCGGCCAGACGTGGAGCGCGAACGCGAGGACGAGCGCGACCGTGAGCGGTGCCAGCACCGCCGAGACGCGGAGCAGGTCGCGCGAGGTGTAGGTGGCGACGCCCTCGACCTGGTGGAAGAGCGCGACGGGCTTGGCCGAGGACGGGAGCGTGAGGCAGAACCCGGCCGCGGCGGTGGAGGCGAACGCGGCGGCGGCCGGCGACACCCCGGCCGCGGCCGCGGCGGCGATCACCAGCGGCACCAGCACGCTGGACCGCGCCGACCGGGACTGGAGCACGAGGTGGGCGAGCGCGCTCACGACCACGACGGTGCCGATGAACAGCCACGCGGGCGTCTCCCGGCCGCCGGAGCCGCCCCCGCCGAACAGGCCGCCGGCGATCCAGGCGGCGGCGCCGGACGCCGTCAGCGCGGTCCCCATGGCCATCGTCGCGGCCATGAACAGCAGCATCGACCACGGGACGGTCTTGAGGGAGTCGCCCATCCGGACCGTTCCAAGCCAGGGCGAGCAGCTGACGATGGCGCCGACCAGCGCGACCACCGCGGGCGGCACGCCGTGCAGCGGCTCGCTGCACCACAGCACGACCACCACGCCGAGCAGCGCCGCCGAGCGCTGCTGGTGCTCGGTGAGCGGGCCGGTCACCCGCGTCCCGGCGGCCTCCCCGATGTCCTCGGCGCGGATCTCGACCGGCGTGCGGCGGTCCTCGCGGGTCGTCGTCATCAGCAGCACCGCCTCGGCGGCCAGATGGGACGACGCCAGCGCCAGCGGCGTGCCCAGCAGCAGCCACTGCACGAACCCGATCCGGTCGCCGGTGGCCTGCGCCAGCATCTCAGCCGTGATCAGGTGCGCGCCGGCGCCGATCAGCGTCGCCACCGCCGACAGCAGGATCACCGCCGGGAAGATCAGCGCCAGTGCCAGCACGACCCGGCGCCGCTCCCGCAGCGCGCCCGCCAGCGCCAGGAAGACCGGCAGCGCCAGCGCGGCCCGTCCCGACGTCGCCGGGATCGCGAACGCGCTGGCGACCAGCGCCGCCGCCGTCAGGTGCGCCAGCTGCCGCACGGTCCGCGCCCCCGACACGAAGAACGCCGCCGCGCGGGTGGCCAGGCCCGTCCGCGAGATCCCCGCCGCCAGCACGAACGCGCAGATCAGCAGCCAGATCGTCGGCTCGCCGAGGCTGCCGAACAGCACGTCGGCCTCCAGCGCCCCGACCGTGATCAGGACCAGCCCGGCGGCCAGCGCCACGAACGTGTCGTCCACCGGCGTGAACATCCACATCAGCGTCGCCACCGCGAACACCGCCAGCGTGATCCGCCCGGTCATGCCGAGGCCGCCGGCCCCCAGCAGGATCCCCGCGCACACCGCGGCGGCCGCCGCCGCGACCAGCGCGTACCGGATCACGGCCCCGGTCGGCACCGCCGCCGTCACCGCCGTCGTCTGCACCGCTTCCCCGCCTCCCTCGGACGATCGATGTGTCGATCATCCGAAGCGGCGGTGAGCCCCCCATGAACCGCACATGAAGCCGCCTTCATCTGCGAACCCGCAGGTCAGGGCAGGCGGTAGCCCATCCCCCGCACGGTCTCCACGCAGCCGTCGCCGAGCTTCTTGCGCAGCTGCCGCACGTACACGTCCACGATGTTGGAGCCGGGGTCGAAGTCGTACCCCCACACGTGCGACAGGATCTGCTCGCGCGACAGCACCTGCCCCGGATGCCGCAGGAACAGCTCCAGCAGGACGAACTCGCGCGCCGTCAGGTCGACCGTGCGGTCCCCGGACCGCGCCCGCCGCGTCCGCAGGTCCAGCGTCAGCCCGCCCGACCGCAGCAGCGTCACCTCCGGCGCCCGGGACGGCCCGCGCAGCCGCAGCCGCACCCGCGCCAGCAGCTCCTCGAACCGGAACGGCTTGGTCATCCAGTCGTCCGCGCCGCCCTCCAGCCCCGCCACGGTGTCCTGGACGGAGTCGCGCGCCGTCAGCACGATCACCGGTGTCATCACCCGCGCCTCGCGCAGCGCCCGCAGCACCGTGAACCCGTCCCGGCCCGGCAGCCCGATGTCCAGCAGGATCAGGTCGAAGCCCAGGCCGCCGGCGTACGAGAGCGCGACGTCGCCGTCCTCGGCCACCGTCGTGCTGAACCCGTTCGCCCGCAGGCCCTTCTCGATGAACGTCGCGATGCGGTGCTCGTCCTCGACGATGAGGATCCTGTTCACGGCTGCTGCCCCTTCCCCCGGCCCGCCCTCGGCAGGTCGAGCTCGAACGTCGCGCCCTGCCCGTACTCACCGCCGAGCCGGACCGTGCCGCCGTGCCCGGCCGCGATCGCGGTGACGATCGCCAGCCCGAGCCCGGCCCCGGTCCGCGGCCGGCGCCCGGCCGCGCCGCCGTGCGCGAACCGGTCGAAGATCCGTTCCCGGTCCTCGGGCCGCACGCCCGGCCCCGAGTCGGCCACCCAGAACCGCGCCCGCTCGTCGTCCAGCGCCGACCCGACCCGGACGGTGTCGCCCGGCCCGGTGTGCTGGACGGCGTTGTGCGCGAGCTGCACGACGGCCTGCGTGACGCGCTGCGGGTCCACCCGCGCCTCGCCCTCGCCGATGCCGTCCAGCACCCACTCGCGATCCCCCAGCGCCCGCACCTTGGCGTAGATGTCGCTGGTCAGCTCCGTCACCGGGACCCACTGGAGCTGGACGAAGTCGGGCCGCTCGGCCTTGGCGAGCAGCAGCAGGTCCTCGACGATCCGGCTCATCCGGTCCAGCTCGTCGCTGACCAGCCGCATCGTCTCCTCGCGCTCGGCCGGATCGTCCCCCATCAGCTCCAGATGGCCGCGGACGATCGTGATCGGCGTCCGCAGCTCGTGCCCGGCGTCGTCCACGAACCGCCGCTGCGTCGCGAACGCCCGGTCCAGCCGGTCCAGCATCGCGTTGAACGTCGCGGCCAGCTCCCCCACGTCGTCGCGCTGCTGGACCGGGATGCGGCGTGCCAGGTCCTGCTCGGTGATCTCGGCGGCGGTCCGGCGGACGAGCCGTACCGGGGCCAGGATCCGCCCGGACACGATCCAGCCGATCCCGGCGCCGCCCAGCAGGGCCAGCGCCGACACGCCGCCCATCACGCGCACCATCTGGTCCACCTCGGCGAAGTCCCGTTCGATGAAGTAGGCGATCACGAAGGTCGCGGGCCGCGCCCCGGCCGTCTCGATCTTGGCCCAGCGGATCTCCCCCGCCGGGCTCGGCGTGCGGCCGGACGGGCCGGGCGCGGCCAGGATCCGGCGCATCGCCGCGGCGTCGTCCTGGAGGTCGTACGGGCCCTCCCGGTCCTGCCGGATGATCCGCCCGTCCGCCATCACGCCCAGCAGCAGCTCGTCGTCGTCGGCGTGCTGGCGGCGCAGATGCGTGTAGAGGAGCCGGCCCGGATCGTCGAACTTGCGTCCGGTGTCCGGATCGAGCCCCTCGCTCGCGAACTGCTCGAACTCGCGCGCCTCCTGCTCCAGCAGCTGCACGCTGTCGTTCTCCACCTCGGCGATCAGGATCGCCCGCACGGCGAGCGCCACCGACCCCATCGCCACCGCCATCACGACGATCAGCCACAGCAGGATGCGCAGCCGCGCCGAGACGACCGGGCGCCGCGGCCGGTCAGCCGTCATCCGCGTCGTCGTCCCGCTCGTTCCGGTCGTCCGCGTCATCGTCGTAGACGGGCGGCGGCGCGGGGACGAGCGACGGCGACTGCGACGGGGACGGCGAGGGCGACGGGGAGCCGCTCGTGCCCGGCGAGCGCGGCGGCAGCCCCGTCGACGGCGACCCGGTCACCGGCGGCCCGGTGGACGGCCCCGCCGGCGTGGTGCTCTCGCCGACCTGGACGCGGTCGGGGACCTTCGGCTCGGCGGGCGAGTCCGACAGTGCCTGGCTGATCCCGGCGATGCCCAGCGGGACCGCCACGATGGCGCCGATGATCGCGATGCGCTGAACGATGCTCATGGCGCCGAGCCTGGCCCCTCCGGGCGAACCCCCGATGAGCCCACCATGAGGATTTCTTCATCTACGCCAGGGTGGCATGCAGGGTGATCGCGTAGGCGGGGCCGGGATTGGTCAGCTCGTGCGTGCGGCCGCCGCCGTGGACCCGCACCCGGTTCGTCCGCAGCGGCCGCTCGGTGACGCCCGCCCCGGTGATCTTCACCTCGGCCAGCTCGCCGGCGATGACCGTGCTGACCTCGGTGCCGGTGTGGACGTGCACGTCGGTCCGGTGGCCGGGCGGCCAGGTGGTCAGCCACAGGCGGACGCCGTCCACCTCGTCCAGCGGGACCCGTACCGGGCCCTCCTCGAACCGCGCCCGGTGCCACCACTCGCCGGGACGCGCGCTCAGGGCATGGATGCGCTCGGCCAGCTGGCCTACCGTGGGTGGACGCCGGACCATCGTGCGGCCATGGGGATCGTCCTGGCCACGCATCGTGAGATCGGGAACCATATGAGAAAGCCTTCGTGTACGGCCGGATCGGGAAGAGTTCGGGATCAACGACACGAAGGACACAGCGCGCTGGCCACGCGGCGCAGAGCCACGGGGCACACACAGAATCGCGCTGACATGCCGACTAGCAGACCCTGGTCACGCAGCGTTGTCAAGTCGATCAGCGGAACGTCCCCGGATGTCCGGTGTTCACCGCCCGTCCACCGCCCCGCGGGAGCATGCCGCCCATGCAGCCGATGAATCGCCGCACCGTCCTGCTCGGCGGCCTCGCGGCCGGAGCGACCCTCCCCCTGGGCGCCCCCGCGCTCGCCCGTACCCGCCCGCGCCTCACCCACGGCGTCCAGAGCGGCGACGTCACCGCCCGCGAGGCCGTCGTCTGGGCCCGCGCCGACCGCCCGTCCCGGATGGTCGTGGAGGTCGCCCGCCGCCCCGACTTCCGCGGCGCCCGCCGGATCCGGGGCCCGTATCTCACGCCCGGCACGGACCTCACCGGCAAGACGCTCCTGCGCGGCCTCCCCGCCGGCGAAGAGATCCACTACCGCGTCACCCTCTCCGACGGCCGCGCCGGCTCCGCCCCCGTGACCGGCCGCCTCCGCACCGCGCCCGGCCACCGCACCGGCATCGGCTTCGTCTGGTCGGGCGACCTCGCCGGCCAGGGCTGGGGCATCAACCCCGAACTCGGCGGCTACCGCATCTTCCGCTCCATGGCCGCCCTCGACCCCGACTTCTTCCTGTGCAGCGGCGACCTCGTCTACGCCGACAACCCGCTCACCGGGACGGTCGCCCTCCCCGACGGCCGCACCTGGCGCAACCTCGTCACCCCGGAGAAGACCAAGGTCGCCGAGACCCTCGCCGAATACCGCGGCCAGTTCCGCTACAACCTGCACGACGAGAACCTCCGCGCGTTCAACGCCCGCGTCCCGATGATCTACCAGTGGGACGACCACGAGGTCACCAACAACTGGTACCCCGGCGAGATCCTGGACCTCCCGCAATACACCGAGAAAAGGGTCGACGTCCTCGCCGCCCGCGCCCGCCGCGCCATGTTCGAATACACGCCGATCCGCGGCGAGAGCGTCTACCGGAAACTCTCGTACGGGCCCCTCATGGACGTCTTCGTCCTCGACATGCGCACCCACAAGGACCCCAACGGCGCCAACGACTCCGCCGCTCAGGACGAGGGCGTCCTGGGCGCCCGCCAGCTCGCCTGGCTCAAGCGGGAGCTCCGCCGCTCCAGGGCCACCTGGAAGGTCATCGCCGCCGACCTCCCCCTCGGCCTCATCGTCCCCGACGGCACCGCTTTCGAAGGCATCGCCCAAGGCGACGGCGGCGCCCCCCTCGGCCGCGAACGCGAGATCGCCGACCTCCTCTCGTACGCGAAAAGGCACGAGGTCCGCAACATGGTGTGGCTGACGGCCGACGTCCACTACACCGCGGCCCACTACTACGACCCGGCGAAGGCCGCGTTCAAGGACTTCGACCCGTTCTGGGAATTCGTCACCGGCCCCCTGAACGCCGGCGCCTTCGGCCCGAACAAGCTCGAATCCACGTTCGGCCCCCAGCTGCGATTCCAGCAGGCGCCGCCGCGCGCCAACACGTCCCCGGCCGAGGGCTACCAGTTCTTCGGCGAAGCGAGAATCGACGCCGAATCCGCCGCTTTCACCGTCAACCTCCGCGACATCGACGGCAAGACCCTCTACACGAAGACGCTGACCCCGGTTCCCGGACGTCAGTAGGCGGGTGCGACGGTGCCGGTGCAGCGGTGGGGCGGGAAGCCGCGGACGGTCGTCCAGGCGGTGCCGAGGGGCCATTCGCGTTCGGGGGGCCCGGGGTGGACGCCGACCGCCGTGAACGGCGGGAGGTCGTCCCGGTGGCACAGCTCGTCCCACTGGGCCCGGGTGACCTCCAGGTAGCGGAGGCCGGGGAGGTCGGCGATCACGGAGAGGTCGGTGACCGGCGCGGCCGCGACGTCCAGGGCCCACAGGTGGGGGACGGTGCGCAGCGGCGCCAGGTCCACCGGGGAGCCCGAGGTGATCGACAGGGAGCGCAGGGCGGCGTGGCCGGCCAGCGGCGCCGGGTCGACGGACGCGAAGTCCAGAGCCAGGAACTCGACCGGGAGGGCGCTCAGCGGGGCCAGGTCCGGCCCGCCCGGCCCCGAGAGGTCGGCGGACCGCAGGGTGGGCACGGCGGCGAGGAACGCGAGGTCCTCGGCACCGGCCGTCCTGAACTTCTGCCCCTGGAACGGGACCTCCAGGTCCCTGCCGTCCACGTGGAAGACGCGCTCCTCCTCCGGCTCGTACCAGGCCGGGAGATCCGCCTCGATGAAGAGGTCGTCGTCGTGGTTCGTGTAGGAACCGCGTTCGAGGGCCTCCACCAGGCGGCGCAGGTACGTGGTCACCGAGTCGGCGATATGACGCGGAGCCTCCGTGTAGTCGGTGCCGATCGCGATGACCTGCCCGGGACGGCCGGCGGGTCCGGGGTCCATGTCCACGGCGAGCCAGTTGCCGCCGGTGTCGTGCGCGAAGCGGATCCAGCCGGGACGCAGGACGGAACGGCGGACCGCGCCCGCGGGGACCGTGTCGAGTACGGGGCACCGCTGGGGCTCGTGCTCCCAGTCCAGCGATATGTCGACCCACTCGTCGTCCTCGTCGCCCAGCTCGCCGGTGGGGATCCACGGGTGGCGGTCGAACACCGGGGTCGTGAGGGTGTCGTCGCCGTCGGCGAGGAGGTAGAGGGCGCGCAGGTCGGCGGGGAGGGCGAAGCCGAGGCCCTCCTCCACGTCGTCGAGGGCCTCGGCGGTGGCGGGAGGCGGCAGCGCCTCGTCGCCGCCGAAGATCTCCGCGCGGCGCCGCATGAGCTCCCGGAAGAGGCGGACGGCCTCCTCCGGGTCCCCGGCCGGCGCGGCGGAGGCGGGAGCGTCCTGCTCGTCCCCGCGGTCGGGCGGGTACGGGTGGTCCTCGTCGCGGACGTACAGGAGGGGCTCGCCGCGTTCGCCGTCCCCGGCGGGCTCGCCCACGGTCGCCTCGAAGCGGCCGGTGGGATCCACGGTGAGCCGGAGCAGCACCGGGCCACGGCTCACCAGCCGGCAGATCTCGACGGCGTCCTCCACCACGCCGAGATCGACTCGATGGGTTCGGCCGTCCGCGAGCGTGTACGCGGGCTCGGCGCGGTCCGTTCCGTCACCGTGCACGGTCCAGAGCAGGCGCGCGCCCGTCCAGCCCTCGGGTGCGGCGGCGGCGACGCGGGCCGCGATGTCGGTCAGTACGGGGGAGCTCATGCCGGAGCAACCTAGTTGATCACTCTGACAGGCCGAGGAGGGAACGGCAGGGATCGAGGCCCTCGACGGTGACGGGGACCGTGCGGTGGCGTTCCCAGTCGGCGCGGGACAGCCGCAGCCGCCGGCCGATGACCAGGGTGTCGCGGACGACGTGGCGTTCGACGCCGTTCGGGCGGTAGCCCAGCTTGCGGGACACGGCGAGGGACGCGTGGTTGTCCTCGAACGCGCTGGTGACGGCCTCCTCGGCGCCCAGCCCGGCGAAGGCCAGGTGCAGGACCGCGGCGCGCATCTCGGTGCCGATCCCCCGGCCCTGGTGGCGGCGGCCGAGCCAGGAGCCGGTGGCGATCTCGCCCCTGATCGCCAGGTCGCGGGCGCCGACCGTCTGCATCCCGACGGGGACGCCGCCGTGGAGGACGGCGAGGTTGAACTCCCACTCGTGCGGCTGGAGGGCGCCCAGCTGCCGCCAGTGGTGCTGGACGAGGCCGCGCGCCAGCTCGGCGGGCGGCGCGTCCGTCCACGGGATCAGGAACGGCATCACCTCGGGCGGATGGACGCCTTCGACCGCCAGATCCGCCAGCGCCGCGAGCTCCTCCGGGGACGGCAGCCGCAGTTCGAGGCGCGGTGTCGCCAGCCGCAGTCCGGCGAGCGGGAAGTGATCGACGAGCATCTCCCCATCCTGACCGCCGTCCCGCCGGGATTCATCCGGTTTACGGCGCCAGCAGCCCGCGGACGTGAGCGGCGGCCTCGGCGATCGGGACGGTCTCGGTCGCTCCGGTCGCGCGGGCGGTGACCTCCACCGTCCCGGCGGCGACGCCGCGCCCGCCGACCGTCACGCGGTACGGGATCCCGATCAGCTCGACGTCCTTGAACTTCGCGCCGGGCCGCTCGTCGCGGTCGTCCAGGACCACGTCGGCGCCCTCGGCCAGCAGCGTCCCGTAGAGGGACTCCGCCGCCGAACGGACCTCGTCGTCGTTCACGTTCAGCAGCACGACCGCCACCTCGAACGGCGCCACCGAGACCGGCCAGACGATCCCCGCGTCATCGTGGGACGCCTCGACGACGGCGGCCATCGCGCGCTCCACGCCGATCCCGTAGCTGCCCATGACCGGCAGGATGTCGTCCCCGCCGGGCCCGAGGACGGTGACGCCGAGCGCCTCGGTGTACTTGGTCCCCAGCTTGAAGATGTGCCCGACCTCCACGCAGCGGACGGCCTCCAGCGGCGCCCCGCACTCGGGGCACGGCTCGCCGGCGGCGACCTCGCGCAGGTCGGCCCAGCGGACCGCCGCGATGTCGCGTCCGACGTCGACGCCGCGCACGTGGAAGCCGTCGGCGTTCGCGCCCGTCACCATGTCGCGGCGGCCGCGCAGCGCCTCGTCCGCGATCACGGGCAGCCCGGTCACGCCCACCGCGCCGAGGCTGCCGGGGCGCGCGCCGAGCGCCGCCACGATCTCGTCCTCGCGCGCCGGGCGCGGCGCGGCGGCCCCGGTCGCGTCGGCGAGCTTCTGCTCCGCCAGCGCGTGGTCGCCGCGCATCAGCACCAGCGTGAGCGCGCCGTCCAGGACGTGCACGAGCGTCTTGATCTGCCGGTCGGCGGGCACCCCGTACCGGACGGCGAGGTCCTCGATCGTCCGGACGCCCGGCGTGCCGAAGCGCTCCGGCTCCGGCGGGCCCGGCCCGTCCTCCACCGGCGCGAGCCGCGACGTCGCCTTCTCCACGTTCGCCGCGTAGTCGCCGTCCGGGCAGCGGACCACCACGTCCTCCCCGGCGTCCGAGGGGCACATGAACTCGACCGAGTCGCCGCCGCCCATGCTGCCGCTGGACGCCCGCACCGGGATCGCGGGGACGCCGAGCCGCGCGAAGATCCGCCGGTACGCCTCGTGGTGCAGGTCGAAGGCCCGGTCGAGCCCCGCGGCGTCGAGGTCGAAGCTGTAGGAGTCCTTCATGGTGAACTCGCGGACCCGGATGAGGCCCGACTTGGGGCGCGGCTCGTCCCGGAACTTGGTCTGGAACTGGTACCAGATCTGCGGCAGCCGCCGGTACGACCCGAACTCCTGCGCCAGCGTCGCGAAGATCTCCTCGTGCGTCATGCCCAGCGCGATCTCGGCGCCCCGGCGGTCCTGGAGGCGGAACATCTCCTCGCCCATGACGTCCCACCGCCCCGACCGCCGCCAGATCTCGGCGGGATGCATCGCGGGCAGCAGGACCTCCTGCGCCCCGATCCGGCCCATCTCCTCCCGGATCACCGCGATGACCTTCGCCCGCACCCGTACCGCCAGGGGCAGCAGCGAGTAGTGCCCGGCCATCAGCTGCCGGACGAACCCGGCCCTGACCAGCAGCCGGTGGCTCGCGGCGTCCGCGTCGGCGGGATCCTCCCGGAACGTCGGCGTGTACAACCGGGACCAGCGCATACGGGGCGACCTCACGTCTCTTCGGCGACAGGCGACGCATTCTAGGCCCGGCGCCCCCGCGAACCGGAACCTGTTTCCGTGGCCGCGCCGCGCCCCGAGGAACCGCACGGCAGGGCCTGCCCGCCTTCCGGACCCGGACGGAGCGTTGACATTCTTTAACTCACCGTGATTGAACTCCGGGTAGTCGTTTGCCTACGCTATGTCTCGACATGGCAGGTCGACCCCCGGAGGCGCCGTGATCTTCAAGAAGCCCGAGCAGCCGAAGGAACTGGACGAGGTGGACGTCCACCCCGACGTCCACCGGGCCACCGAGGAGGACGAGGAGCAGGTCCTCAGGGAGCTGTACGGCGACCCCGACGAGAACGGCTTCTACCTCGGGGAGGGCGCCTGATGGGTTCGGCGAAGGGGATGCTGCGGGAGGCCCGCAAGTCGCTGGGGACGTCGGGCCGCCCCAACAAGATCACCAAGGCGTACGCCAAGAAGCACGGCGACGAGTTCCTGAAGGCGCCTTGGTGCAACATGGCGATCACCGTCTGGGCCCACAAGTCCGACAACGCGGACGCGGTACTGCCGGGCGGGGACCGGGCGTACACGGTGGCGCACGCGCAGGACTTCAAGAAGGCCGACCGCTGGTACAAGGGCACCACCGCGAACACCAACCGGGCCAAGCCGGGCTGGATCGTGTTCTTCGACTGGGGCAGCACCAACTCCATCGGCGCGATCGACCACGTGGGGGTGGTCGAGAAGGCGCTCGGCGGCGGGCGGGTGCAGACGATCGAGGGCAACACCAAGGACGCCTGCAAGCGCAGGGTGCGTTCATCGAGCGTCATCGCGGGATTCGGGCGGCCCGCGTACGGGTCGTCGAACTGGACGGAGGACATCGTGGACAAGCTGCCGACGCTGCGCAAGGGCGCGGAGGGCGAGCACGTGCAGACGCTGCGGGCGCTGCTGATGGCGCGCAGCCATCCGGAGATCGACGGCGTGGACGGGCCGTTCGACACGAAGGTCGAGCTGGCCGTGCGCGCGCTGCAACTGTGGGGCAAGGTCGAGGCAGACGGGGTCGTGGGACCGAAGACCTGGCCCGTCCTGCTCCGCGTGCATTAACGCGGAACGCGCGGGCCGCCCAAAAAGGGCACGTCGGGGGCTAGTACGGGATTCAACCGCGTCGTAGGTTCGTAGGGTCGTCCGCCCTCCCCGCCGGAGGTGGCCCCGATGCCGTGGCCCGGCCAGCGCGCTCCGCCCCCAGGGACGTCTCTCCCTGCCTGCCCCACCCCTGAGACGTCCCTGGGAGAAACGAATGCCCCGAATCAGTGTCGAGGTCGACGGCGTGACGTACGAGGACGACGTCGAACCGCGCCTCCTGCTCGTCCATTACCTGCGTGACCGGCTGGGGAAGGTCGGCACCCCGATCGGCTGCGACACCACCAACTGCGGCGCCTGCACCGTCCTGGTCGACGGGTTGAGCGTGAAGAGCTGCGCCATGCTGGCCGTCCAGGCGGACGGCCGGCAGATCACCACGGTCGAGGGACTCGGTCTCGACGGGGAACGGCACCCGATGCAGCGCGCGTTCCACGAGGCGCACGCGCTGCAGTGCGGCTACTGCACCCCGGGGATGATCATGGCCTCGATCGACCTGCTGCGCGAGAACGCCGACCCCTCGGACGAGGAGATCCGGGAGGGGCTCGAAGGCAACCTGTGCCGGTGCACCGGCTACCAGAACATCGTCCGGGCCGTACGGGACGCGGCCACCGAGATGCGGCGGCGGCCGGAGCGGGAGGTGGCGCCGTGACCGAGGTCGGCGCGCCGCGCAGGCGGTCGGAGGACGACCGGCTCGTCACCGGGCGGACGAGGTGGACCGACAACATCCAGCCGCAGGGCGCGCTGCACGTTGCGTTCCTGCGCAGCCCGCACGCGCACGCGCGGATCGAGAGCGTGGACGTGACCGAGGCGCGGCGCCGTCCCGGGGTGGTGGCCGTGCTGACGGGCGCGGACTTCGCGGGCGAGCAGGGCAGCCTGCCGTGTGCGTGGCCCGTCACCGAGGACATCAGGATTCCCGACCATCCGCCGATGGCGGTGGAGGAGGTCCGGTACGCCGGGGAGCCGGTGGCGTGCGTGGTGGCCCGCGACCGGTACGCGGCCGTCGACGCCCTCGAAGAGATCGACGTGGACTACGCGCCGCTGCCCGCGGTCGTCGACATGGAACGGGCCGTCCAGGGCGACGGCGGGCTCGTCCACGAGTCGCTGGGCACCAACGAGAGCTTCACGTGGGTGTTCGAGAACGGCGACATGGACGCGGCCATGCGGGACGCGCCGGTCGTCATCGAGCGGCGCTACGTGCAGCAGCGGCTCATCCCGACGGCGATGGAGCCGCGCGCGGTGCTGTGCGTCCCGGAGGGCGACGACTTCACGCTGTACTCGGCGACGCAGATCCCGCACATCCTGCGGCTGATGCTCGCGGTCGTCACGGAGATCCCCGAGCACCGCATCCGGGTGGTGGCGCCGGACGTGGGGGGCGGGTTCGGCTCCAAGCTGCAGGTGTACGGCGAGGAGGTGCTGTGCCTGCTGCTGGCGCGGCGGCTGGGCCGTCCCGTGAAGTGGACGGAGTCGCGCAGCGAAGGGAACATGACCACCCATCACGGGCGCGACCAGATCCAGCGGCTGACGCTGGCGGCCGAGCGCGACGGGCGCATCCGCGGGCTCAAGGTCGACCTGCTGGCCGACATGGGCGCGTACCTGATGCTGGTCACGCCCGGGATCCCGATCCTGGGCGCGTTCATGTTCAACGGCATCTACAAGATGGACGCCTACTCGTTCACCTGCCGGGGGATCTTCACGACGAAGACGCCGACGGACGCGTACCGGGGCGCCGGGCGGCCGGAGGCGACGTACGCGATCGAGCGGCTGATGGACGAGCTGGCCGTCGAGCTGGACCTGGACCCGATCGAGGTGCGGCGGCGCAACTGGATCCGGCACGAGGAGTTCCCGTACGAGACGATCGCGGGCCTGACGTACGACTCGGGCAACTACGAGGCGGCGACGGACAGGGCGCTGGCGCTGTTCGAGTACGACAAGCTGCGCGCCGAGCAGGCCGACCGGCGGGAGCGGAACGACCCGGTGCAGCTGGGCATCGGGACGTCGACGTTCACCGAGATGTGCGGGCTGGCGCCGTCGCGGGTGCTGGGCTCGCTGTCGTACGGCGCGGGCGGCTGGGAGCACGCGTCGGTGCGGGTGCTGCCGTCGGGCAAGGTCGAGGTCGTCACGGGTTCGTCACCGCACGGGCAGGGCCATGAGACGGCGTGGGCGCAGATCGCGGCCGACCGGCTCGGGGTGCCGTTCGAGGACGTGAAGGTCCTGCACGGCGACACGGCCGTGTCACCGAAGGGCATGGACACGTACGGGTCGCGGTCGCTGGCCGTGGGCGGTGTCGCGCTCTACAACGCGTGCGACAAGGTCGTCGACAAGGCGCGGCGGCTGGCGGCGCACCTGCTGGAGGCGGGCGAGCAGGACCTGGAGTTCAGCGGCGGCCGGTTCAGCGTGCGCGGCGTCGCCGAGGAGGGCCGCACCCTCCAGGAGGTCGTGACGGCGGCGTTCGCGGCGCACGACCTGCCGGACGGGATGGAGCCGTCGGTGGACGCGGACGCTACGTTCGACCCGGAGAACTTCTCGTTCCCGCACGGCACGCACCTGTGCGCGGCGGAGGTCGACACCGAGACCGGCATGGTGCGGCTGCGCTCGTACGTGGCGGTCGACGACGTCGGCAAGGTCGTCAACCCGCTGATCGTCGAGGGCCAGGTGCACGGCGGGCTCGCGCAGGGCATCGCGCAGGCGCTGTACGAGGAGGCCGTGTACGACGCGGAGGGCAACCTGACGACGACCACGATGGCCGACTACCTGGTGCCGTCGGCGGCCGACCTGCCGGAGTTCACCACCGACCGCACCGAGACGCCGGCGACGTCCAACCCGCTCGGGGTGAAGGGCGTCGGCGAGGCCGGGACGATCGCGTCCACGCCCGCCGTGGTCAACGCGGTCGTCGACGCGCTCCGCCCGTACGGCGTCGACGACGTGCCGATGCCGTGCTCGCCCGAACGCGTCTGGCGCACCCTCCGCGAAGCGCAAGGCAGATCGGCGGGCGGCGGAAGCGGCGTGCAGCCGGGCGCCGGCGGCGGTCTCGGATCCGCATCTCCCCCGGCCGACCGACCCCGACCGACCTCCCGGGGAGGCGCACAGTGATCCCCGCGCAGTTCGAGTACGTGCGCCCGTCCTCGCTCGACGAGGCCGTGGCGGCGCTGGCGGAGGCGGGCGAGGACGCCAAGGTGCTGGCGGGCGGGCAGAGCCTGATGCCGCTGCTGCGGCTGCGGCTCGCCTACCCCGACGCGCTCGTCGACCTCGACCGGGTCGACGCGCTCCGCGAGATCCGGGACGAGGGCGACGCGCTCGTCATCGGCGCGATGGCCACGCACCACCAGGTCTTCCGCGACCCGCTGGTGAACGAGCACGCGCCGCTGATCGTGGAGGCGACGGCGACGGTCGCCGACCCGGCCGTACGGCACCGCGGCACGTTCGGCGGCTCGATGGCGCACGCCGATCCGGCCGCCGACCTGCCGGCGGTCGCGACGGCGCTGGACGCGGTGTTCCTGGCGCGGTCGGTGCGCGGCGAGCGCGCCATCCCCGCGGCGGAGTTCTTCGTGGACTGGATGACCTCGGCGCTGGAGCCGGACGAGCTGCTCACCGGCGTCCGGGTGCCCAAGCTCGGGCCGGGCTGGGGCGTCCACTACGAGAAGTTCCGCCGGACCGCCCAGGCGTGGTCCATCATCGGCGTGGCGTGCGCGCTGCGCCGCGACGACGGAGCGGTCGCCGAGGCCAGGATCGGGCTGACCAACATGGGCCCGGTACCGGTACGGGCGGCCGCGGCCGAGGAAGCGATCCGGGGCCGGCCGGCCTCGGCGGAGGCGTTCCGCGCGGCGGCCGACACGGCCGCCGAGGGAACGGCGCCGCCGGCCGACCTGCACGGATCCGCGGAGTACCGCGAGCACCTGGCCCGGGTGCTCACGGCGCGGGCGATGGCCGCCGCGGCGGCCGTCCCCCGCGAGGGGGCCGTCTGGCGGCGGGGCGGACGACGGTCGTAGGGTCACGGACAAGCCCCCGGATGAGAAGGACCGAACAACATGGAGCTCGACCACGAATTCACCGTCCCCGTACCGGTGGATCAGGCCTGGTCGGTGCTGCTCGACGTGGAGCGGGTGGCGGCCTGCATGCCGGGCGCCACGCTGGACTCGGTGGACGGCGAGGAGTACGCGGGCCGGCTCAAGGTGAAGGTCGGCGCGATGACCATCACCTATCGGGGGACCGCGCGCATCACCGCGGCCGACGAGAAGGCCGGCACGGTCACGCTCGACGCCTCGGCGAAGGAGGCCCGCGGGTCGGGCACGGCGGCGGCGACCGTGGTGTCGCGGCTGCACGACGAGGGCGGCTCGACGCGGGTGACGGTGCACACGAAGCTGAACGTGACCGGGCGCCCGGCGCAGTTCGGCCGCAACATCCTGTCGGAGGTGGGCGGCAAGCTCGTCGCACGGTTCGCGAAGGCGCTCGCGGAGGAACTCGAGAACCCCACCGCGCCCGCAGCCACCGACACGGCGTCCACCGGCACGGCGTCCACCGGCACGGGCCCGGCGGACACGACGCCCGCGGAACCGAAGGCCGCTGACACGACGTCCACCGGCACGGGTCCCGCCGACACGACGGCCGCCGACACGTCCACCGGGACCGCGGGCAGCGTGGGCAAGGCGGACGCGGGCGAGACGGCGCCGGGCGAGATCGCCGCGGCCGCGAGCGCGCCCGCCGCACCGCCGTCCATCACGCCGAAGGTCCCGCAGCAGCGGCCCGCCAGCCCGATGGAGTCGACGGACGCGCCCGACGCCGTGGTGTCGCCGATCCGGCCGCGCCGGGAGAGCGACGACGACGCGATCGACCTGCTGGAGGTCGCGGGCCCGTCGGTGGCCAAGCGCGCCGTCCCGGCGGCCGGCGCGCTGCTCGCCCTCGTCCTGGCGATCCGGTTCCTCGCCCGCCGGCGGCGCCGGAAGTAGCCGGCGGCCGGGCGCGCCCGCCGAGGCGAAGGGCAGGAAAAAGCCAGGTCAACGATCCCATCGCCACCGGCGCAGCGACTGGCACCGCGCGCCCGCGATGCAATCGGCTGGTCCCGTGGACACGATCGAGATTCAGCGGATCGTCGAGGTCGAGGACGACAACTGGTGGTACCGCGAGCGCCGCCGCATCGTCGCCCGCGAGCTGCGCCGCACCGGGGGGCGCGGCCTGGCCGTCGACATCGGCGCGGCCGGCGGCGGCAACACCCGCGTGCTGAAGGACCACGGCTGGCGCGCCGTCGCCGTCGACTCCTCCGCGACCGCCGTGGACCTCTGCCTCGCGCAGGGCATCGAGGCCGTCCACGCCGACGCGTGCTACCTGCCGCTGCCGTCCGGGGAGCAGGACCTCGCGCTGGCGCTGAACGTCCTGGAGCACGTCGACGACGACCGCGCCGCCGTCGCGGAGATCGTCCGGGTGCTGCGGCCCGGCGGCGCCGCGCTGGTCGCCGTGCCGTGCGACATGGCGCTGTGGTCCGCGCACGACGTGGCGCTCGGCCGCGTCCGCCGCTACTCCCGGCGCGCGCTCACCGACCTGCTGGAGGAGGCGGGGCTGTCCGTCGACCGGATGTGGAGCTGGAACGTGCTGCTCCGCCCGCTGATCCGGCTGCGCCGGCACCGCACCCCGCACTGCGAGGACATGGCGCACCTGCACCCGTACCTGAACGAGGCGCTGCACCTGGTGACGGCCATCGAGCGGCACCTGCCGGTGAGGTCGTGGCCGGGCGTCACGCTCTTCGCCCGCGTCACCCGTCCCTGAAAGCGCGGACGGCGACCGCCTCCGCGGGGTGGCCGGATGACTGCGGCGGCGGGTCGAAGCCGAAGTTGACCCGGCGGCCCGCGGCGAAGCGCCGCGCGCCCTGCCAGAACCGGAAGATCAGCGCGAGCTCGAACAGCAGCAGCATCCCGCCCGCGATGGCGACGGCCGGGATGACCTGCCCGGTCAGCGGGCCGATGATGAACGCGGCCATCTGGAACTCGATGCCGCTGATCAGGTGCATCCGGATCCGGCGCCGCAGCAGGTACGCGCGGATCCGCGCGTACCCGCCCCGCGGCCGCGGAGCGGGCTCCGGCCCGGCGTCCGCGTCGTTCTCGGCCTCCGCGTCCGCCTCCGCCTCGGCGTCGGCCTCCGCGGCCGGCCCCGCGTCCGCGGCGCGCAGCACGATGTCGGGGGACTCCTCGGCCAGCGCCGCCGCGGCCTGCCGGGCCGCCTTCTGCCGCTCCGCGCGCATCGACCGGCGCGCCTTGGCGACCTGGGAGCTGTTGAGGTAGCGGAACATGTCCAGGCCGAGGATCGCGAAGCCCACCCACAGGTACGCCTCCTGGCCGGTGGCCGAGTACATGCCGACGGCCAGCGCGATCGCGCACACCGCGTCCCGTACCCGGTCCAGCATGAAGTCCAGCCAGCCGCCGAACGGCGAGCCCAGCCCCTTGAGCCGCGCGATCTTACCGTCGCAGCAGTCGAGGACGAACCCCACGTGGTACAGCAGCGCGCCGGCGACCAGCCACCACGTGGACGCCTGCGCGAAGCAGACGGCCGCGCCGATGCCGAGCGCGAACGCGACCATCGTGATCTGGTCGGGGGTGATCCGCGTACGGGCCAGCAACTGCGTCAGTCGTATCGCGAAGGGGTCGACGAGCAGCACGGTCCACCACGCGTCGCGCTCCTTGCAGACGGCTCGGACTTCATCCAGAGAGAACCTGCCCATGCGCGCCAGCATGGTGAGAAATCTTACTCGGGCGGGCCCGCATCGCGCTTGAAGCACCATTGCGAGACACAGACTTGACCTCCGCGTGATGCGTCCCCCGGCGGCGGGAACGTCACTCGCCGCGTCCCCGCACCCGCACATCCGTCGCCGAGTCGTCCTCCACGGCGTTCCGCACCACCGCGGCCAGCGCCTCGAACTCGGCGGCGCGCGGCGAGCTGGCGCGGTGGCCGAGCCCGATGCGGCGGTACGGCGCCGGCGCCGCGAACCGGTGCGCCTCCAGCCCGGGCGCGCGGCGGGTCTCCACCGGCAGCGCCGTCTCGGGCACCAGCGTCACGCCCAGCCCGCCGGAGACCAGCTGCACCAGCGTGGCCAGGCTGGTCGCGTACGTCGCGGCCGCGGCCCGCGCGCCGACCTGGCGGCACACGTCGAGCGCCTGGTCGCGCAGGCAGTGCCCCTCGTTGAGGAGGATCACGTCGAGGTCGTTCAGCGCGGTCCTCGGGAGCACGCCGGGCAGCTCGTACGAGCGCGGCGCGACCAGGACGAAGTCCTCGTCGTACAGGGTGAGTTCGGTCACCCCGGACACCGGGGAGGGCGGCGCGAACACCACCACGTCGAGCCGCCCCGCGACCAGTTCCGCGATGATCGCGTCGGTCTGCTCCTCGTGCACGGTGAGCTCCAGGTCGGGGAACTCCTCCGCCAGCCGCGGCAGCACCACGGGAAGCAGGTAGGGCGCCACGGTCGGGATCACGCCGAGCCGCAGCGGCCCCACCAGCGGCCCGCCCGCGGCCCGCACCTCCTCCACCAGCCGGTCCAGCTCGCCCAGCACGCGCTCGGCACGGCGCGCCACCCGCTCACCCGCCGGAGTCAGCAGCACCCGCCGTGTCGTACGCTCCACCAGCCGCGCGTTCAAAGTCTCCTCAAGAGCCGCCACGGCCCCTGACAGGGCCGGTTGACTCATCCGCAACGCCGCCGCCGCGTCCCGGAAGTGCAGATGCTCCGCGAGGGCGAGAAACGCCCTGAGCTGCGCGACCGTCGGCCTACTGATAGCAAACCCCTATCACTCTCAGGAGATAGATCGATTCTCCCGAGGTTAACCGCCCGCCCGCCCGCACGCCCCGTCGGCGGCGGGCCGGCCTGGTGGCGCGTCACCTTCCGTCATTGAAGACTACTCAGCGCTACTCATCTGTTACGGTCACGCCATGCCCCCCGACGCGGCGACGAGCGATGCCCTCCCGATTCCGGTCGGCGCCTACCTCCGCCTCTCCGAGGACAAGGCCCTGAGGCGCAGTGCCGCGGACTGGCGAGAGGAAGGCGACCAGGTCGCCGACCAGCTCACCAGGATCACGGCCATGGCCGACGCGAGCGGCTGGACCATCGTCCGGGTCTACAACGACAACGACACGCCGGCGTCCGATCCGCTGGCCGTCCGCAGGGGTTTCGAGCAGATGCTCCGAGACCTCGAAGCCGGAGTGATCCGCGGAGTCGCGTTCTACCACGCCGACCGGCTCGTCCGGCTGGACTACGACGCCGCCCGCATCACCCGCCTCTTCCTCACCACCCCCGGTCTCGTGGGCGCCGCCGTTGAAGGCGGCATAGACCTGTCCACGCAGGAGGGGCGCGCCATGCTCATGATGCAGACCGTCATGAGCGGCATGGAGGTGGCCCGCACCAAACGCCGCGTCGCCGTGACCCACGAGCGGCTCGCCGGTAAGGGCGTCATGCGCGGCGCCCCCAGGGCGTTCGGCTGGGCCGAGGACCGGCTGACCCTTCATCCCGCCGAGGCCGAGGATCTCGCCGAAGCGATCCGCGCCGTCCCCGGCGGCAAGACGGTCGGTGCGGTCCGCAGAGAATGGATCGCGAAGGGGTACGCGCCCGTACGGACCAAGAACAGCCGATCCGCACACAACCTCACTCATTCCACCGTGGAAGCCCGGCTGGTGAATCCCCGCAATTGCGGATACGTCACTTACCTGCCGCAGACCGAGCGGCGAGGAGGCCGGAAGCCCTGGACGCCCGACCACGTCGTCTACAAGGGCGGCGAGCCCGTCACCGGCCCGTGGACACCGGTCGTCACTCCGGCGGAATGGGCGGCCTGCGTCGAAGCCATCAAGGCCCGCAAGGACGCGCGCAGGGCGGGCCTCGCAAAGCCGCACGAGACGTCCACGAAATATCTGTTGTCCGGTATCACCCGGTGCGGCAAGTGCATGTTCCCTCTGGCCGCCAACTGGTACAGCAAGAACTCCCCCTCCTACGAGCGTTACGGCTACCGCTATGCCTGCCTGAGCAGTCTGGGCGGGTGCGGCGGCGTGTCCCGAGTCGGGCCGCCGATCGAGGAGTTCGTGGAAGAGGCGTTCCTCGGGGAGGTCCGCCGGTCCCTGAGAGCGGCGGTCGAGGAGGAGCGGGACGAGACCGTCCACGACGTGCGCCTGGCGGAGATCCAGCACGAGATCGAAGAGGTCGGCGATCGGCGGAGGGCGCGGCGCATCCCGCTCTTCCTGGCTCTTGACCTGGTCGAGGACCTGGAGCGGGAGCGGGCGGAACTGGCGCGGCGGCGCCGGACGCTCATGGCGCCGAGAGTCCGGCGCAGGACCGAGTACCCGACTCTGCTGAGAGATTGGGAGCATTACTCCGTCGCCGAGAAGAAGCACCGGATCAAGCAGGACATCCGCGCCGTGGTCGTCCAGCCGCAGGGCCGGGGGCGGCAGCCCTTCGATCCCCGGCTGATCGAGATCGAGTGGATGCCTGCGGGGACCCCTCGGTGACCAGGCGGTCTGTGATGTGCGACTCACCGGACGGAGCGGCCGGGACGAAGCACTCCTCCCGGCTCGGGTGATAGGACCTGCCTATCGACGCGATCCGATTGAACGATTTCTCAAGTCAATCTTGAGCTGCCACGCTAAGTGACATCCCACGGTCGCGGCCTGGCCCGTCTCGCCGGAGCCTGCCTGGCCAGAGGCCAGATGACGTGGATCACAATCACGGAACCAAGGAGCGTAATTGCTTACCGTCGGTGACCAGTTCCCCGAGTTCGAGCTGACCGCGTGCGTCTCGCTGGACGCTGACAACGCCTTCGAGACGATCAACCACAAGACCTACGAGGGCTGGAAGATCGTGTTCTTCTGGCCCAAGGACTTCACGTTCGTGTGCCCGACGGAGATCGCCGAGTTCGGCCGGCTGAACGAGGAGTTCGCCGACCGCGACGCGCAGGTGCTCGGCGCCTCCGTCGACAACGAGTTCGTCCACTTCGCGTGGCGCAAGGACCACCCGGACCTGCGCGAGATCCCGTTCCCGATGCTGTCGGACCTGAACCGGGAGCTCTCCTCGGCCCTGGGCATCCTCACCGCGGACGGCGTCGCGCAGCGCGCCACCTTCATCGTGGACCCGAACAACGAGATCCAGTTCTCCATGGTGACCGCCGGCTCCGTCGGCCGGAACGTCAAGGAGGTCCTGCGGGTCCTGGACGCCCTGCAGAGCGACGAGCTCTGCCCCTGCAACTGGAACAAGGGCGAGGACACCCTGGACGCCACCAAGCTGCTGGCCGGCGCCGGCGCCTGAGCTCCGCTCCAGGGACGAAGCACGACGGCGGCCGGTCGCACGCGCGGCCGGCCGTTCCGCATGAAGGGACAAGAACGTGAGCGTTGACGCGCTGAAGAACGCCCTCCCGGGCTACGCCAAGGACACCAAGCTGAACCTCGGCTCGGTGACGAGCACGTCCCAGCTGTCCGACCAGCAGCTGTGGGGCACCGTCCTGAGCTGCGCCATGGCCACCGGCAGCGCCCGGGTCATCGCGGAGCTGGCCGAGGAGGCGGGCGACTACCTGTCCGCCGAGGCGTTCGAGGCCGCCAAGGCCGCGGCGTCCATCATGGCCATGAACAACGTGTACTACCGGGCCACCCACCTGATCGGCGACGACACCTACGCCACCCTCCCCGCGAAGCTGCGGATGAGCGTCATCGGCAAGCCGGGCGTCGAGAAGCTCGACTTCGAGCTGTGGTGCCTGGCCGTCTCGGCGGTCAACGGCTGCGGCCGGTGCCTGGAGTCGCACGAGAAGGTGCTGCGCGACGGCGGCATGTCGCGCGAGCTGATCCAGGAGGCGCTCCGGATCGCCGCCGTGGTGAACGCCACGGCCGCCACGCTGGAGGCCGAGGCCGCGCTGGCCCCCGCCGGCGTCTGAGCGTGACGGAAGGCCCGGGTGGAGTCGTCCACCCGGGCCTTCGCGCGTCCTATTCCCACTCGATGGTGCCGGGCGGCTTGCTGGTGACGTCCACCACGACCCGGTTGACCTCGCGGACCTCGTTGGTGATCCGGGTGGAGATCCGCTGCAGCACCTCGTAGGGCAGGCGGGCCCAGTCGGCCGTCATCGCGTCCTCGCTCGTGACGGGGCGCAGGACGACCGGGTGGCCGTACGTGCGGCCGTCGCCCTGCACGCCGACGGAGCGGACGTCGGCCAGCAGCACCACCGGGAACTGCCAGATCTCGCGGTCCAGCCCGGCCCGGGTCAGCTCCTCGCGGGCGATCGCGTCGGCGTCCCGGAGGATGTCCAGCCGCTCGCGGGTGACCGCGCCGATGATCCGGATGCCGAGGCCGGGGCCCGGGAACGGCTGCCGCCACACGATCTCGGCGGGCAGCCCGAGCTGCTCGCCGAGCGCGCGCACCTCGTCCTTGAACAGCGAGCGCAGCGGCTCCACCAGCTGGAACTGGAGGTCGTCGGGCAGGCCGCCGACGTTGTGGTGGGACTTGATGTTGGCCGCGCCGGTGCCGCCGCCGGACTCGACGACGTCCGGGTAGAGGGTGCCCTGGACGAGGAACTCGACCGGCTCGTCGGCGGCCTCGCCGACGACGGCGCGGGCGGCCTCCTCGAAGACCCGGATGAACTCGCGACCGATGATCTTGCGCTTCTCCTCGGGGTCGGTGACGCCGTCCAGCGCCGCCAGGAACCGCTCCTGCGCGTCCACCACGTGCAGGTTGACGCCGGTGGCGGCGACGAAGTCCTTCTCGACCTGCTCGGCCTCGCCCTTGCGGAGCAGGCCGTGGTCGACGAACACGCAGGTGAGCTGGTCGCCGATGGCGCGCTGGACGAGCGCGCCCGCGACCGCCGAGTCCACGCCGCCCGACAGGGCGCAGATCGCCCGCTTGTGGCCGACCTGGGCGCGGACGGCCTCGATCGACTCATCGGCGATGTTGACCATGGTCCAGTTCGGGCGGCAGCCGGCGCCCTCGTACAGGAACCGGCGCAGGATCTCCATGCCGTGCTCGGTGTGCAGCACCTCGGGGTGGAACTGGACGCCGAAGAAGCCGCGGTCGCGGTCCTCCATGCCGGCCACCGGGGTCACCTCGGTGCTGGCGGTCACGGTGAAGCCGTCCGGGGCGCGGCTGACGAAGTCGCGGTGGGACATCCACACCGCCTGCTCCCCCGGCAGCCCGGCGAACAGCATCCCCGGCGCCGCCACGGCCACCGTGGCGCCGCCGTACTCGGCGACGTCGGAGTTCTCCACCGTGCCGCCGAGGGCCTGCGCCATCACCTGGTGCCCGTAGCAGATGCCGAACGTGGGGACGCCCAGGTCGAACAGGCCGTCCGGGGCGATCGGCGCGCCCTCCTCGTACACCGAGGCTGGGCCTCCGGACAGGATGATGGCCTTGGGCTTCTTCGCGAGCATCTCGGCCGCCGGCATGGTGGACGGGACGATCTCGCTGAACACATGGCACTCGCGCACCCGCCGCGCGATCAGCTGCGCGTACTGCGCGCCGAAGTCGACGACGAGGACGGTGTCAAAGGACTGGTCTACGGCCACCAAGAACGCCTTTCGCGGGACCTGAATCGGTGGAGAACCTCCAGTCTATGGGCGGCCCGCCCCTGCTAGAGGAACCCCGTCGGCCTGCGGTGATGCAAGACACGCCCGCCGGTCGGTCACATTTTGCATCCGGCCGGTAACGGTCCGCCTGCTTTTCGCCTGTCGGGGAACACGAGGCCGTGTCGTTCTGATACCAATCAGTCACGTTCTGTGTCCACCCACTTTCCCGGGAGTGCCGTGAAGCCGCTCGTCGCCGCCACGCTGATCGCCGCCCTTGCGCCCGCCGTACCGGCCACGTCCGCCGCTCCCGGGCCGGCCCCGGCGCCCGCCGCCGCGGGGCCGGACTGCCCGCCGGCGGCGGCCCGCGTCCGCCCGGGCTCCCAGGTGCGCGAGCGGAACGAGCTGACCCCCGCGGAGGCGACCGGTGTCGAGCGCGAGCTGCGCGCCCTGCTGGACCGGCTGGGCCTGCTGGCGCCGCAGGCCCCGTCGCCCCGGGACCCGTCGCCGCGCCCGCCGTACCGCGCCGAGGGCCGGGTGAACGTCCCGGTCTACTTCCACGTCCTGCACGACGGCGCGTCCGGCAACGTGTCGCGTGCCACGGTGCAGCGCCAGATCGAGGTCCTGAACCGGGCGCACGCCGGTTCGGGCGCCCGCGCGGCCGCGACCGGCTTCACGTTCACGCTCAAGGGCGTGACGCGTACGGACAACGCCGGCTGGTACCGCGATCCCGAGCGCCACGAGGCGACGTTCAAGCCCCGCCTCCGCAAGGGCGACGCCCGCACCCTGAACCTGTACAGCGCGGACATGGGCGAGGACCTGCTGGGCTGGTCCACGTTCCCGTGGAAGTACCGCGCCGAGCCGAAGATGGACGGCGTGATCGTCCACCCGGGCAGCCTTCCCGGCGGCACCATCCCCAACTTCGACCAGGGCCACACCGCCACGCACGAGGTCGGCCACTGGCTCGGGCTGTACCACACGTTCCAGGACGGCTGCGGCGGCGAGGGCGACCGCGTCGCCGACACCCCGGCGGAGCGCGACCCGGCCAACGGCTGCCCCGACGGCCGGGACACCTGCCCCACCCCGGGCAAGGACCCGGTGCACAACTACATGAACTACTCCCACGACAAGTGCATGCACGAGTTCACGAGGGGCCAGTCCACGCGCATGCACCAGATCTGGACCGCCTACCGCGCGGGCAACGGCTCGGTCTGACGCTCAGCCGTCCACTTCGAGGGGCTCGGCCGCCCAGGGCGCGTCGGCGGCGGTGAGGCGGCCGCGTGGTACGCGGGCCCGCGCCAGGACGTCCAGGACGCGTGCCGGGTCGCAGCCGTACACGCCCGCGCCCCAAGCGCTGTTGGCCTCAACGACCGCCCAGCCGTGGCCCGCGATCCGGCCCACGTCGATGACGATTCCGGCGGGCACGTCGACTTCCGCCAAGACCTCGGCGGAGTAGTCGCGCGCTTGCGACCGTTCCTCCGGGGAGGCGTGCCACCGGCCGTCCGCGCCCTGGGCGAGTTCGCCTCCCCGGAGGTACGGGGACAGCGTGACGACCCGGCTCTCCAGGACGAAGCACCGGAACTCGACCTCCCACGTCACGGGGTCGGCCACCAGCACCGGAGTGTCGTCGGGCCGGGCGGCCGCGGGCGGGAGGCCCGCGCCGTCCGTGTAGACGGCGCCCGCGAAGCCTTTGCGGCCGTCGGCCGGCTTGACGAAGACCGGTCCCGGCAGCGTCCGGGCCTCGCCCAGCGTGCTGAGTTCGATCCGGCGGCCGAGGTGGCGTGCGGGCAGGGCGGGCAGCCAGCCGGCCGGCGCGTCCAGCATCGCCAGCCCGAGCCGGGCGGCGATGACCTCGACGAAGAGCGGCTCGCCGTACGGCACGACATCGCGGCCGAGCAGCCAGTCGGGGACGCGCCAGCCGCCCAGCCGTTCCACGCCCCAGCCGGCGGCGACGGCGGCCGTGCGGAGCGTGCGCGAGTCGGTGGTGTAGCGCGGGGACAGGACCAGTGTCGGCATTGTCCTGAGACGGTACCGCCCGCCGTCCGGATCCACCGGACGGCGGGCGGCCGGCCTCAGCCGGTCCCGACGATGGGGAGGCGGAGGGCGGCCGGCGCGTCGGCGGGGACGGCCGGGTGCTTGGGCGGCACGGCCTGGATCCGCCGGTAGGCGGCGCCCGGTTCGGGACGGGTGTCCTCGCCTCCCTTGTTGGGCCAGAACGCCATCGCCCGCTCGGCCTGGGCGGTGATGGTGAGCGAGGGGTTGACGCCCAGGTTGGCGGAGATCGACGAGCCGTCCACGATGTGCAGGCCGGGGTGGCCGTGGACGCGGTGGTACGGGTCGATGACACCCGTGTCCGGGGAGTCGCCGATGACGCAGCCGCCGAGGAAGTGGGCCGTGAGCGGGATGTCGAACAGGTCGCCCCAGGCGCCGCCGGGCATCCCGCCGGTCTCCTCGGCCAGCAGCCGCACGGCCTCGTGGCCTTCGGGGATCCAGGTGGGGTTGGGCTCGCCGTGGCCGCGGGTCGCGCGGACGTCCCAGCCGAAGGGGCCCTTCTTCGGCTCCAGGGTGATGGAGTTGTCGCGGTTCTGCATGACGAGGGCGATGACGGTGCGTTCCGACCAGGTGCGCATGTCGAGGAGCTGGAGGAGGTCCTGCGGGCGGCGCGCGATGTGGCCGGCGAACTTCAGGACGCGCGGCCGGTGCTTCTCGCCGGGGCGGTCGCCGTCCACGAGCAGGGTCTGGAGCATCGCCATCAGGTTGGAGCCCTTGCCGTACCGCACGGGCTCGATGTGGGTGTCGGGCGCCGGGTGGAACGACGAGGTGATCGCGACGCCGCGGGAGAAGTCCGGGCCGGGCCGGCCGTTGCGGCGGCCGGCGCCGAGGATCGCCTCGGAGTTGGTGCGGGTGAGCGCGCCGAGGCGGGGCGACAGGTTCGGCAGCCGCCCGGTCCTGCGGAGCTTGTGGAGGAGCTTCTGCGTGCCGTACGTCCCGGCGGCGAAGACGACCTGGTCGGCCGTCAGCGTCTTGCGGTGCCGGCCGAACGACCCGGTGCGGACGATCTCGACCCGGTAGCCGCCCTCCGGCCGCGGCGCCACGTCCGTCACCCGGCTCAGCGGCATGATCCGGGCGCCGGCGCGTTCGGCCAGGTAGAGGTAGTTCTCGGTGAGCATGTTCTTGGCGCCGTGCCGGCAGCCGACCATGCACTCGCCGCACTCGGTGCAGCCGCGGCGGCGGGGGCCGGCGCCGCCGAAGTACGGGTCGTCGCTCTCGACGCCCGGCCCCGCGCCGAAGTGCACGCCCACCGGGGTGCGGACGTAGGTGTCGCCCTTGCCCATCCGCTCGGCCACCCTCTTGATCGCCTTGTCGGCGTCGGTGGTGGTGGGGTTCTGGACGACGCCGAGCATGCGGCGGGCCTGGTCGTAGTACGGGGCGAGCTCGTCCTGCCAGTCGGTGATGTGGGCCCACTGCCGGTCCTTGAAGAACGGCTCGGGCGGCACGTACAGCGTGTTGGCGTAGTTGAGGGAGCCGCCGCCGACGCCGGCTCCGGCCAGCACCATCACCCGGCTGGACTTCGCGCCCCGGATCAGGTGGATGCGCTGGATGCCGGTGAGGCCGAGGGCGGGCGCCCACACGTACCGGGAGATCTTCCAGTTGGTCTTCGGCAGGCCGGGGTGGCGGGCGCCGGGCCCGGCTCCGGGGCCGGGGGTGTCGTAGCGGCGGCCCGCCTCGATCACCCCGACCCGGTAGCCCTTCTCGGTCAGCCGCAGCGCGGTGACGCTGCCGCCGAACCCCGATCCCACGACCAGGACGTCGAAATCGGTCATTTGATGCGCAGCCGCTTCATGGTCCTGATGCCGGACGCCATGACGTCGGCGAACTTCTCGTACGACAGCGAGCCGGGCGGCTCCAGGTCCGCGATGTGCTGGCTGGCGATCGTCTGCGGTTCGGTGAACTTCAGCAGGCCCTCCGCTCCGTGCCGGCGGCCGACCCCCGACTGCTTCATCCCCCCCATCGGGGCGTCGTACGAGGCGTACGCGGCACCGAAGCCGTCGTTGACGTTGACCGTGCCGGCCTGGATGCGGGCGGCGACGCGGCGGCCGCGGGCGGCGTTCTTCGTCCAGACGGAGGCGTTGAGGCCGTAGTCGGTGTCGTTGGCGCGCTCGATCGCCTCCTCGTCGGAGGCCACCTTGTAGATCGCCACGACGGGGCCGAACGTCTCGTTCGCGCACAGGTCCATGTCGCCGGTGACGCCGGTGAGGACGGTCGGCTCGTAGAACAGCGGGCCGAGGTCGGGGCGGGCCCTGCCGCCGGCGAGGACGGTGGCGCCGGCCTCGACGGCCTGGTCGACGTGCCGGGTGACGGCCTCCAGCTGGCGCGGGTACGTCAGCGAGCCCATCTCGACGGCGAAGTCCAGGTCGGTGCCCAGCTTCATGTTCCGGACGAGTTCGGCGAACCGCGGCACGAACCGGTCGTAGATCGCCTCGTGGACGTACATCCGCTCGATCGAGATGCACAGCTGCCCGGCGTTGGTGAAGCAGGCCCGGATGGCGCCGCGGGCGGTGCGCTCGACGTCGGCGTCCGCCAGGACGATCATCGGGTTCTTGCCGCCGAGCTCCAGGGAGTAGCTCACGAGGCGGGGCGCGACCTTCGCGGCGATGGCCTTGCCGCCCCGGGTGGACCCGGTGAACGAGACGTAGTCGGCCTCCTCGATCAGCGGGTCGCCGATCTCGGCGGGGTCGCCGACGACGATCTGCCACAGGTCGCGCGGCAGGCCGAGCGAGACCAGCAGGTCCAGCACCCACAGGCTGGACAGGCAGGTCTGGGTGTCGGGCTTGTGGATCACCGCGTTCCCGGCCATGAGCGCGGGGGCGATGTCGCTGGCGCCGAGCGCGAACGGGTAGTTCCAGGGCGCGATGAGCGCGACGACGCCCTTGGGGTGGCGCAGTTCCTGGACGCGGGTGAGGCCGGGCATCATGCCCTGGCGCCGCTTCGGCTTCAGCAGCCCGCTCGCGCGGCGCGCGTAGTACAGCGAGCACAGCGCGACGTCGAGGAACTCCTCCAGCGCGTGCCGGCGGGCCTTGCCGGTCTCGATCTGGATGATGTCGAGGATCTCGGCGCGCCGTTCGACGAGGGCGTCGGCGAGCCGCAGGAACGGTTTGACGCGCTCGCTGACCGGGAGCTTCGCCCAGGCGCGCTGGGCCTCCCGCGCGCGCTCGTGGGCGCGGCGCACGTCGCCGGCGCTCGACAGCGGGACGGTGGCGAGGTCCTCGCCGGTGAACGGGGTGGGGATGGTGGTGCTCTGGCCGCCGCCCGCGACGATGTGGGAGGTCAGCCGCTCGATCAGGGCCTGGGGAAGGCTGTGCGCCGCCGCGCTTCGGGCGGGGACCGTGGGGGATGCCATACCGGGCAGACTATGACCCCCCGGCCATTCGTGACTACCCACCAGTAATACCGGCCTCTCGGTGATGTGGGTCACCCGAGATTCGGCAACTGCCGGATTGACCATGCCCTGCCGGTGTATTCCGGATTGTGACGGAGACCAGCGCCGCCACCGCCGGCTTCCCCGGGCCCTCGCTGCCGCGTGCCCGGGCGGCCGGCGGGGCGCGCACGAGAGAGGGTGACTTCATGATCGACGCCCAGAGCAAGGGCGCCGACCCGTACGAGGGCGGCAGCGGCGAGGCCGACGACCGGAGGGTGCACGGCAGGAGCAACGGGGTACGGCGGGAGCGGCGGGAGCAGACCAGGACGGCCCTGCTCGGCGCGGCCGAGCGGCTCTGGGCGGAGCACGGCATCCACGGGGCGTCGCTCGACGACATCGCGTCGGCGGCCGGGCTGACCAAGGGCGCCGTCTACTCCAACTTCTCCGGCAAGACCGACCTGCTCCTCGCCCTGCTGGAACGCTGGACCGCCCAGCTCAACGGCCCTGAGGCGTACACCGACCTGCGCGACCCGGCCGTCCCGCCGGAGGAGCGGTTCGAGCGCGCCGGACGCGCGTACGCGCGCTGCCTCGGGGGCGAGAACGCCCGCCTGCTGGCCCTGATGCTGGTGGAGTTCTGGCTGTACGGGATGCGCGACTACACGGCCGGCTGGCGGGTCGCCGAGTGGTACGCCGAGCGCCGCACCACCCTCGCCCGCAACCTGCGCGAGGTGGACGGCCTGCGCGCCCAGGAGCGGGCGACGCTCGCGGTGGCGCTGGACTTCGGTCTCGCCCTCCAGCACCTGCTGGATCCCGAGCGGGCGCCCGCCGACCTCTACGCGCAGGGCATGCGGCTGGTGCTCGGCCGGGCCCTTACCTGAGAGTGACACCTTGCTAACGGGCCGCACCGCCCGCCGCCCGCCGCCGTCCCGGGGACGCTCCACGGTCCCCGGGCCGGCGCGGTCCCGGCGCCGGTCAGTACGGCGCCGGCCACAGGACCGGCAGGGCGCGGGTCACGGCGTGGCGGTCGGGACGATGTCGGGCGCCCCGCGGCGGCGGGCGTCCGCCTCCTGGTCGCCCTCCTGGCTCTGCGAGGCGCGCTCGGCCTCGATCCGCTTGCGGTAGTACTCGATCTCCCGGTCGCGCTGCTTCTTCGACCAGCCCAGCACCGGGGCGACCAGGTCGGCGGCCTCCTGGACGACGCCGAGGCCGCGGTCCCACGTCTCGATCGAGATCCGGGTCCGGCGGGCCAGCACGTCGTTCAGGTGCCGCGCGCCCTCGTGCGACGCCGCGTACACGATCTCGGCGCGCAGGTAGTCGTCGGCGCCGGACAGCGGCTTGCCCAGGTCGGGCTGCTCGCGGATCAGCTCCAGCAGGTCGTCGACCAGCACCCCGTACCGCTGCAGCAGGTGCTCGATCCGCGCAACGTGCAGCTTGGACACCGCGGCCAGCCGGTAGCGGGCGTTCCACATCGCCTGGAAGCCCTCGCCGCCGACCAGCGCGATGCCGTCGGTGCACGACTCGGCGACCTTGCCGTCCAGGCCGTGCGCGACCGCGTCGATCGCGTCCTTGGCCATCACCCGGTACGTGGTGTACTTGCCGCCCGCGACCAGCACCAGCCCCGGAACGGGATGCGCCACGACGTGCTCGCGCGACAGCTGCGAGGTCTCCTCGGTCTCCCCCACCAGCAGCGGCCGCAGCCCCGCGTACACGCCCTCCACGTCGTCGTGCGTGAGCGGCGTGTTGAGGATCGCGTTGACGTGCTCCAGCACGTAGTCGATGTCGGCGCGGGACGCCGCCGGGTGCGCCTTGTCCAGGTCCCAGGCCGTGTCCGTGGTCCCGATGATCCAGTGCCGGCCCCACGGGATCACGAACAGCACCGACTTCTCCGTGCGGAGGATGATGCCGGTCGAGGAGTGGATCCGGTCCTTGGGGACGACCAGGTGGATGCCCTTGGAGGAGCGGACGTGGATCTGCCCGCGGCCGCCGACCAGCTCCTGGATGTCGTCGGTCCACACGCCCGTGGCGTTCACGACCTGCTTGGCGCGGACCTCGGCGGTGGTCCCCGCCTCCAGGTCACGGATCTTGACGCCGGTCACCCGCTCGCCCTCACGCAGGAAACCCACGCACTGCGTCCTGGAGGCGATCTTCGCGCCGTACGCGGCGGCCGTGCGCAGCACCGTCATCACGTACCGGGCGTCGTCGACCTGCGCGTCCCAGTACTGGATGGCCCCCGCGAACGCGTCCTTGCGCAGCGAGGGGGCCAGCCTGAGGGCGCCGCGCCGGGTCAGGTGCCGGTGGTGCGGCACGCCGCGCGAGCTGCCCATCTGGAACGCGAGCGCGTCGTACAGCGCCACCCCCGCGCCCAGGTAGCCGCGCTCCCACACCCGGTGCGTCGTGGGGAGCAGGAACGGCACCGGCCGGACGAGGTGCGGCGCGATCTGCAGCAGCAGCGCCCGCTCGGTCAGCGCCTCGCGCACCAGGTCGAAGTTGTACTGCTCCAGGTAGCGCAGGCCGCCGTGGATGAGCTTGGAGGAGCGCGAGGACGTCCCGGACGCGAAGTCGCGGGCCTCCACGACCGCCACCGACAGCCCGCGGGTGGCCGCGTCCAGCGCCGCCCCGGCGCCGACGATGCCCGCGCCGACCACGACGACGTCGAACTCCTCGCGCGCCATCCGGTCGAGGGAACCCGCCCGCTCGGCCGGTCCCAGGCGTGCGCTGCCCAGTCCGGTCACCGGTGATCCCGTCATCGCGATTCCCCCTGTGCGGTCGGCTGTCCGAAGAGCTACCTACCCCACAGTAAGGACGCGTCCACCCCGGGATTCACCGTTTCGGCCGAGAGCGCGGTCTCGGGGTGGTGAGACGCCCCACATCCCGCCGCGGCGGGACCGGGCGGCCCGGCCGTCAGGCGGGCGGGGCCACCACGACCTGGACCCGCTGGAACTCCTTCAGCTCGGTGTACCCCGAGGTGGCCATCGCCCGGCGCAGCGCGCCGATGAGGTTCATCGAGCCGTCGGCCACGTGCGACGGGCCGTACAGGATCTGCTCCATGCTGCCGATCGTGCCCAGGTCGATCCGGGTGCCGCGGGGCACGTCGCCGTGGTGCGCCTCGCTGCCCCAGTGGAACCCGCGCCCCGGCGCCTCGGTGGACCGCGCGAACGGCGAGCCGACCATGACCGCGTCGCTGCCGCAGGCGAACGCCTTGGCGATGTCGCCGCTGTTGGTCATCCCGCCGTCGGCGATCACGTGCACGTACCGGCCGCCGGACTCGTCCAGGTAGTCGCGCCGGGCCGCCGCCACGTCCGCGACGGCGGTCGCCATCGGCACCGCCACGCCCAGCACGGTGCGGGTCGTGTGCCCCGACCCGCCGCCGAACCCGACCAGCACCCCGGCCGCGCCGGTGCGCATCAGGTGCAGCGCCGCCGTGTACGTGGAGCAGCCGCCCACGATCACCGGGACGTCCAGGTCGTAGATGAACTGCTTCAGGTTGAGCGGCTCGGCCCGGCCGGACACGTGCTCGGCCGACACGGTGGTGCCGCGGATCACGAACAGGTCCACCCCGGCGTCGATCACGGCCTTGTGGAACTGCGCCGTGCGCTGCGGTGACAGCCGCGCCGCGACCGTCACCCCGGCCTCCCGGATCTCGGCGATCCGGCGGCCGATCAGCTCCTCCTTGATCGGCTCCTGGTAGATCTCCTGGAGCCGGTGGGTGGCCGCCGCGTCGTCCAGCGAGGCGATCTCGGCCAGCAGCGACTCGGGCTGCTCGTACCGCGTCCACAGCCCTTCGAGGTCCAGCACCGCGAGCCCGCCCAGCCGGCCGATCTGGATCGCGATGTCCGGGCTGACCACGCTGTCCATCGGCGCGACCAGCAGCGGCATCTCGAACCGGTAGGCGTCGATCTGCCAGGCGACGCTGACCTCCTCGGGGTCGCGCGTCCGCCGCGACGGGACGATGCCGATCTCGTCGAAGGCATAGGCCCGGCGCCCGCTCTTGCCCCGGCCGATCTCAACCTCAGCAGCCACTGCCAGTCTCTCTTTCCATCGTGAACGTGCGGACTTCCTGCCCGCCCACGGCGGAGAACGGAGCGAACGGAGCCCCGGCGAGTTTACCCAGCCCGGTGCGGGTCTAGCGCCCCTGGTAGTTGGGGGCCTCGACCGTCATCTGGATGTCGTGGGGGTGGCTCTCCTTGAGGCCCGCGGACGTGATGCGCATCAGCTGACCGCGCTCCTGGAGCTCGGGGATCGTGCGGGTGCCCGCGTACCACATCGACTGGTGCAGGCCGCCGACGAGCTGGTGGGCGACGTTGGCGAGCGGGCCCCGGTAGGGGACCTGGCCCTCGACGCCCTCGGGGATCAGCTTCTCCTCCGACGACACGTCCGCCTGGGCGTAGCGGTCCTTGGAGAACGAGCCCCCGCGCTCGCGGTTGCGCATCGCGCCGAGCGAGCCCATGCCGCGGTACGACTTGTACTGCTTGCCGTGCACGAAGATCAGCTCGCCGGGCGACTCCTCGATCCCGGCCAGCAGGCTGCCCAGCATGACGGTGTCGGCGCCGGCCACGATGGCCTTGGCGATGTCGCCGGAGTACTGGAGGCCGCCGTCGCCGATGACCGGGATGCCGGCCTCGCGGGCGGCGCGGGCGGCCTCGGAGATCGCGGTGATCTGCGGGACGCCGACGCCCGCGACCACGCGGGTGGTGCAGATGGAGCCGGGGCCCACGCCGACCTTGACGGCGTCCGCGCCGGCCTCGGCCAGCGCCTTCGCGCCCGCGTAGGTGGCGACGTTGCCGCCGACGACCTGGACGCTGGAGTTCGCCTTGATCGCGGCGATCGTGTCGGCGACGCCCTTGGAGTGGCCGTGCGCGGTGTCGACGATGATCACGTCGGTGCCCGCGTCGATCAGCGACTGGGCCCGGCGGATCGCGTCCTCGCCCACGCCCACGGCGGCGGCGACCAGCAGCCGGCCGTCGGCGTCCTTGGTGGAGTCGGGGTACTGCTCGCTCTTGGTGAAGTCCTTGACCGTGATCAGGCCGCGCAGCCGGCCCTCGGCGTCCACCAGCGGCAGCTTCTCGATCTTGTTGCCGGCCAGCAGCGCGAACGCGTCCTCGCGGGACACGTCCACCGGGGCGGTGATCAGCGGCATCGGGGTCATGACCTCGCGCACCGGGCGGGCCAGGTCGGTCTCGAACCGCATGTCGCGGTTGGTGACGATGCCCACGAGCACACCGCGCACGTCGGTGACCGGAACGCCCGAGATGCGGTAGCGGGAGCACAGCTCCTCGACGTCGGCCAGCGTCGCGTCCGGGAGGCAGGTCACCGGATTGGTGATCATCCCGGCCTCGGAGCGCTTGACCCGGTCGGCCTCGGCGGCCTGCTCCTCGACCGGCATGTTGCGGTGGAGGACGCCGATGCCGCCCTGGCGGGCCATCGCGACGGCCGTGCGGGACTCGGTGACGGTGTCCATGGCCGCCGACACCAGCGGGATCCGCAGCTCGACCGACCGGGTCAGCCGGGTCGTGGTGTCGGCCTCCCCCGGCTGCAGATCGGAATAGCCCGGAAGCAGGAGAACGTCGTCGAAGGTCAGGCCCGTCGGGATGACGGCGGGCTCGGCGGCGGGATTCATGACTACCTTCCCCTTGGGCGTCTGGGTGTACGGCCAGGTCACGGCGGCCTTGCTCCATGGTAGGACCTGGCCCGGCGGCGGGAGCGGCACTTGCCGCTCGCGGCCTAGTGGTCTTCGTGACACCCGTGGCGTCGTGACATGTGGGAACGTCCAGGCCGCGGGCGGCATTCCCGCGCGGGTCCGGAACGCCCGGCACGCCCGGCCACGGGGGTCGCCGGACCTGGCCGTTCCGGGGCGGATGCGGCCCGGGGGGTGCACCGGGACCGGCCCGGAGCAGTAGCGTGGGGGTGTGCACGACGATGCTCCGCTGGACCCGTTCGCCGGCGACCCGGAGGACCCGGCCGCCTCGCTCGGCGACCCGGGCGAGGACGTCGCGCCCCTCAGCGTGACCGAGCGGGAGGACGTGCTCGCCGATCTCGCCGACCTCGAGGTGTTCCGGGCGCTGCTGGAGCCGCTGGGCGTGCGCGGGCTGACCGTGGACTGCGGCGACTGCGGCAAGGTCCACTACATCGACTGGGACCTGCTGCACGGCAACCTGCGGCACCTGCTCGACCAGGGCCTGCCCCGGGTGCACGAGCCGGCGCTGGCGCCGGACCCCGTCGACTACGTCAGCTGGGAGTACGCGCGCGGCTATGTCGACGGCGTGATCGACAGCGAAGAGGGCCGCGAGGACTCCTGACGGCCGGGCGGGCCCGTTCCCGCCCCGGTGACCCGTGCCCCGGTGCCCCGTTCAGAAGCGGTCGCCGAGGTCGCGGTACGGCGGCTTCAGGCGCCGCTGGACCCGCTCCCGGACGCCGTCCAGGCCGCGCGGAACGCGGGCATGGCCCGCGCCGTACCCGGCGGGACGCGGACGCGCCCACCAGCCTTCGGCGTCCCGCCCCTGCCCGGGGCCCGTTCCGGGACGGCGCGGGCGCGTGCCGTGCTCGGCGATCTGGGCGATCCGCTCCTTCACCTGTTCCGGGGTGCGCCTGGCCTCCCGGTCCGGCCCGTCCTCGGCCGCGCGCGGGCGGGGGCGTGCGGCGGGCTCGGCGGCCGGTACGGGCCGTGCCGGCGGTGCGGCGCGCGGCAGCAGCGTCGTGACGGACTCCACGGGCTCGGGCGCGCGCGGGATCTTCTGCTCGGACGGGCCCATGGCCCGCTGGGAGGCGGGCGGGCCGCCCGTGCCGCCGCCCGCCGCGGCGACGCCGCCGGTGGCCAGCACGGCGCCGGCCACGCCGAGCGCGACGATCGTCCGGGAGCCGCGGCGGCGCGGGCCCGCGGGCGGTACGGGCCGGTCGCCGTCGCCCGGGTCGCCCGGCGCGGGCTCCGGCGCCTCCTCAGGGGCCGGTGCCGGGGCCGGGGCGTGGGCGTGGCGGACGGGGGCCAGCTCGTCGACATCCCTGATCAGCGCCCGCAGCAGCCGCGCGGCGGGGTCGTCGGAGCCCACCGGGCCGCGGGCGGCGAGGGCGTCGATGAGCGCGTCGGTACGGCGCACGCCGCCCAGGTCGCCCGCCAGGGCCGGGAAGGCCACCACGGAACCCGTGGCCGGCGTGCTCGGGGACGGCCGCCCCGGGGTCGAGAGCTCGGCCGGATCCGGGGCGCCCTGGCTCCGTTCCGTCAAGCGATCGACTCCTCTCGGGCCATCGTGCGGAGCCGGGCCAGGGCGCGGTGCTGCGCGACCCGTACCGCTCCGGCGGTCATGCCGAGCACATTACCGGTCTCCTCGGCGGACAGGCCCGCCACGACCCGGAGCAGGACGAGCTCCTGCTGGTTCTCGGGGAGCCGGGTGAGCAGGTCGCGGGCGCGCTGCGCCTCGATGTGCCGCACCACGGTCTCCTCCGGCCCGGGCCGGTCGTCGGGGCCGTCGGGCAGGTCCTCGGTCGGCACGGCCGCCCGGACCGCGCTGCGCAGCGCGTCGGCGATCTTGTGCGCGGCGATGCCGAAGACGAACGAGGCGAACGGGCGTCCCATGTCGCGGTAGCGGGGCAGCGCCGACAGCACCGCGATGCAGACCTCCTGGGCCACGTCGTCGGCGATGTGGTACTGCCCGGACACCCGGCCGAGCCGGGCCCGGCAGTAGCGGACGACCATCGGGCGGACGTGCGCGATCAGCACCTCGATGGCGCCGGGATCGCCCTGGACGGCCAGGGAGGTGAGTTCCTTGAGGTCCCCTTCGTCGGCTCTCGCCATGCGCGGCGCCCGGCCCCCGCGGCCGGCATCGCGGGGTGGTCGAGGAGGGGTCGCCCCCTCCGAGGGCTCTCCGGCGCGCGCGGTCGTGGTCCCGGCGAAGCATCCCTCGGTCACGTTCAGCATGATGCCCAGCGGGCCGGGGCCTGTCTCCACTGTCGTCGACAACGGAATGGTCACAGTGCGGGGACAGGGCTTCCAGAGGCACCGGGCGTGTCCGGGCGAATCTGGAGCGTGACCTTGCTTACCGACATCAGAGACATTGAATGACAAAGAGGGAGATTCTCGCCCGTAAGGCAAGAATCTCCCTCCGGTGTCACGGCCGGACCCGGCCGCGACGCGAGGTACGCGAGGTACCCGTCAGTGCCCGTGGCCGTGACCGTGGCCGTGGCCGCCGCCGGCGGACTCCTCTTCCTCCTCCGGCTTCTCGACGACGAGAGCCTCGGTGGAGAGCAGCATGCCCGCGATGGACGCGGCGTTGGTGACGGCGGAGCGGGTGACCTTCACCGGGTCGATGACGCCCTGCGCGATCAGGTCGCCGTACTCGCCGGTGGCCGCGTTGTAGCCGTGGCCGGCCTTCAGCTCCTGCACCTTGGAGACGACGACGTAGCCCTCCTGGCCGGCGTTCTCGGAGATCCAGCGGAGCGGCTCGACCAGCGCGCGGCGGACCGCCTCGGCACCGGTGGCCTCGTCGCCGGACAGGCCGAGGGCGTCGAAGCCCTCCTTGCCCACGTGCACCAGCGCGCTGCCGCCGCCGGAGACGATGCCCTCCTCGATGGCCGCGCGGGTCGCCGAGATGGCGTCCTCCAGGCGGTGCTTCTTCTCCTTCAGCTCGACCTCGGTGGCCGCGCCGACGCGCAGCACGCAGACGCCGCCGGCCAGCTTGGCCAGCCGCTCCTGCAGCTTCTCGCGGTCCCAGTCGGAGTCGCTGTTCTCGATCTCGACCTTGATCTGGTTGACCCGGGCCTCGATCTCGGACTGCTCGCCCTCACCGTCGACGATGGTGGTGGCGTCCTTGGTGACGGTGATCCGGCGGGCGCGGCCCAGGTCGTCCAGGCCGATGCTGTCGAGCTTGAGGCCGATGGCCTCGCTGACGACCTGGCCGCCGGTCAGGGTGGCCATGTCGCCCAGCATCGCCTTGCGGCGGTCGCCGAAGCCCGGGGCCTTGACCGCGACCGAGGTGAAAGTGCCGCGGATCTTGTTGGCCACCAGCAGCGCCAGCGCCTCGCCCTCGACGTCCTCGGCCACCACGAGCAGCGGCTTCTTGGTCTGGGCGACCTTCTCGGCCAGCGGCAGGAACTCCTGCACGTTGGAGATCTTGCCGTCCACGATCAGCACGTAGGCGTCCTCCAGGACGGCCTCCATGCGCTCGGGGTCGGTGACCATGTGCGGCGACAGGTAGCCCTTGTCGAACTGGAGGCCCTCGGTGAACTCCAGCTCCAGGCCGAAGGTGTGCGCCTCCTCGACGGTGATGACGCCGTCCTTGCCGACCTTGTCGAACGCCTCGGCGATCAGGTCGCCGATCTGGGCGTCCTGGGCGGAGATCGTCGCGACGTGCGCGATCTCGCCCTTCTCGTCGACCTCGCGGGCCGACTTCAGCAGCTGGTCGGAGACGTACTGCGCGGCCGCGTCGATGCCCCGCTTGAGGCCCAGCGGCGAGGCGCCGGCGGCCACGTTGCGCAGGCCCTCGCGGACCAGCGCCTGCGCCAGCACGGTCGCGGTGGTGGTGCCGTCACCCGCGATGTCGTTGGTCTTGGTCGCCACTTCCTTGGCGAGCTGGGCCCCGAGGTTCTCGTACGGGTCCTCCAGCTCCACCTCGCGGGCGATGGTGACGCCGTCGTTGGTGATCGTCGGCGCGCCGAACTTCTTGTCGATGACGACGTTGCGGCCGCGCGGGCCGATCGTCACCTTGACGGCGTCGGCGAGGTGGTTCACGCCGCGCTCGAGAGCCCGGCGAGCGTTCTCGTCGAACTCCAGGATCTTCGCCATGGGAAAAACTCCAGTCCTGTACGGCGATCCGTGACGCAGACCGCCCCGGCCGCCCCTGAATTCGGGCGGGTCCGGGGCGGAGCGTCACGTCTCGTGAGAGATCGGTGAGTTACTTCTCGATGACCGCGAGGACGTCGCGGGCCGAGAGGACGAGGTACTCCTCGTTGTTGTACTTGACCTCGGTGCCGCCGTACTTGCTGTAAAGCACCACGTCGCCGACGCTGACGTCGAGCGGCACGCGCGCGCCCTTGTCGTCGACGCGGCCCGGGCCCACCGCCAGGACGGTGCCCTCCTGGGGCTTCTCCTTGGCGGTGTCGGGAATGACCAGGCCCGACGCGGTGGTGGTCTCGGCCTCAAGCGGCTGGACGACGATGCGGTCCTCGAGCGGCTTGAGAGCAACCTTGGTGGCGGTCGTCACGATCTGACCTCCCCTTCGATTGGTCCTCGGCCGGCCATGGGAGACCGGCCGGCACTGGTGGCAGAAGAGGCGACCCCGGACCGGCCTGTCGTCGCGGGTGCCAGACCGAACCTTGTCGCTGTGGTTGGCACTCTCACACTGAGAGTGCCAGTCATGGAGACTATTCCGTGACCGGTGGCCCGTCAACACGGACACGGCGCCCCCGGGCGGGCCTTTGTCCGGCGCTAACGTCCACCCTATGGACATCCAGGCGTTCCGCGGTCTGCTCGCGCCCGAAGGCCAGGTCGTGCTGGCCGCGGCCACCGGCTCGGACGTGTCCGAGAGCGGCCTGCTCGCCACCGCCTCCAAGCTGCGCGAGCGCCACCCCGCCGAACTCGTCTCGGCGGCGCTCACCCAGGTGCGGCTGCGCGAGCGGGCCAGGCCCAAGTTCGGCCCGGACGCCGCCCGGATGTACTTCACGCAGGCCGGGCTGGAGCAGTCCACGCGGGCGGGCGTCGCCGCGTACCGTGCCCGCCGCTTCGCCGCCCACCTGTCGCTACCCCGTGACCGCGTCCTCGAACTCGGCTGCGGGATCGGCGCCGACCTGCTCGCCCGGGCGCGCGCCGGGATCGGCGGGGAGGCGGTCGAGCTGGACCCGCTGACCGCCGAGGTCGCGCGGGCCAACGCCGCCGCCTTCGGGGTGGACGGGCCGGTCACCGTGCGGGAGGGCGACGCGGCGCTGGAGGACCCCGCCGGGTACGCGGCCGTCTTCGCCGACCCGGGGCGGCGCGGCGCCCGCGGCCGCGTCTTCGACCCGCGCTCGTACGAGCCGCCGCTGGACACCGTCCTGGAGCTGGCGCGGCGCGCCCCGGCCGCCTGCGTGAAGGTCGCGCCCGGGATCCCGTACGAGGCGATCTGGCCGGCGGGGCGGGCGGAGCCGGGCGACCGGGTGGAGGCCGAGTGGATCTCGGTGGGCGGGGACGTCAAGGAGGCCGCGCTGTGGCTCGGCGGCCTCGCCGGCGCCGTGCCGCGGCGGGCCACCCTGATCCGCGGCGAGGGCGAGATCGTCTCGCTGGCCCCCGAGCCCGGGCTCGGCGAGCCTCCCGTCGGGGACTGGGGCCGGTTCCTGTACGAGCCGGACGGCGCGGTGATCCGCGCGCACCTGGTGGCCGAGGTGGCGGACCGGGTCGGCGGCCGGCTGGCGGACCCGCGGATCGCGTACGTCACCGGGGACGCGCTGGAGCCGACGCCGTTCGCCGCCGCGTACGAGATCGAGGACGTGCTGCCGTTCTCGGTGAAGCGGCTGCGGGCCGAGCTGCGGCGGCGCGGCACCGGGGCGCTCACCGTCAAGAAGCGCGGCTCGGCGGTCGACGTGGACCGGCTGCGCCGCGATCTCGGCTTCGGCCGCCGGGGCGCGGGGCACGGCGGCGGCGCAGAGGTGACGCTGGTGCTGACCCGGGTCGGCGACGACCCGGTGGCGCTGCTGACGCGCCCGGCGCCCGCCCCGGCGCCATTTCCGGACCGAAGATCTTCGTAGGCCGGAGAACGCCAAGGGCGGGCGCGTGCCAGCCCACGGCAGAGCAAATCCCGAGCTATTTCCGGTAATCCTTGGGGCGGCCGAAACAACTCGTCCGAGAAACGAGTGATGCGGCCGGAATGGCGGGCGGCGCAGGTCCCGCCCCGCGACCCGCAAGTGCTGCTGGACAAGGCCGGACGTCCTGCGGGCCACGTCCGCGCGGGCGCCGCGTTCATCCGAATGGCGGCACTTCCGGGAAATGTCGCACCGGCCCCGATCGCCCGCCTTTTTCCGGACCCCGATAACGCGCGTCCCGACCGATCGGCGGTACCCGTTTTCGAGGGGCCCTACACCGCACTACAGTTAGCGCTTCACGATTTCACCGCCGCCCGCAATTTCGAAGGCGACGGCACAAGAGGGAGCATCGGGTGGAAACGAATCACAACTTCCTGCAGACGGGGGGTCAGCCGGTTTCGGACCGGATGCGGGAGTTGCTCGCCCGTGCGGCGCAGGACCACGTCTACGAACAGCGCTCACAGGGTCAGGTCCTCGACGAGATACGCCAGCGCCTGGAAGGCATGGAGTGGCTCCTCCGCGAGGTGCGGGAGCGGGAGCTGACCGGCCTCACCGGTCAGCTCGACGGCGTCCGCGGCCAGGTGGAGGAGCTGTTCGGCAAGCCCCCCGGCTGGGCCGAGGGGCTCGCCGAGCACATCGAGGCGGTCGGCGAGCGGGTCAAGCCGGTCGCCGAGCTGCCCGCGCTGTGGGCCGACGTGGGCGTGGTCGCCGAGAACGTCGACGAGACGCTCACGCGCATCCAGACCATGCTCGACTCCGCGCAGCACATCACCGACGCCACCGAGCAGGCGTCGCAGCGCATGGACGACATGTCCCGGCGCCTGGACCGGCTCCAGGGCAGCATGGAGGCGTCCTCCGTCCGGTTCAACCGGCTGGACAAGTCGCTGGCGGAGCTGGGCCACCGGGCCGAGCTGCTGGACCACTCCGTCAACGGCGTCACCTCCCGGGTCGACCAGTCCGTCGGCGAGCTGGCCGAGCGGTTCGAGCAGGGCCTGGACGCGGTCAACGGCCGGGTCGAGGGCGTCGGCGGGCGGCTGGACGGCCTGGACGGCCGGCTGGAGGGCCTGTCGGGCAAGCTGTCCGGGCTGGACGGCCGGCTGGAGGCCGTCGACGACCGGATCGCGCGGCTGCCGGCCGTCCTGGAGGTCGGGCAGCTGCACAAGATGCTGACCGAGCTGGTCGACCGGCCGGTGCTCGACCAGGGGCACCGCTTCGACGCGCTGGAGAAGCGGCTGGCCGACGCGGTCGACCCGCTGATCGACGAGCTGCGGGCGCGGCCGGACCGGCACGAGATCGAGACGGTGGTGGAACGGGCCGCCCGGACCGCCTACGGGGACGTGGCCGAGCGCATGGACGAGTTCTCCCGCCGCTTCGAGGAGGCGCACGAGAACGCGCGCAAGCGGATCGAGGGCATCCACGAGGAGGTCGCCCGCAAGGTGGACGGGGCGCTGGAGGAGTTCACCGCGCAGGTCGACCTGGTCTCCCGCCGGGTCGAGTCCGTCCACGGCGACGTCATCAAGCAGGTCGACGGCGTGCACGAGGACGTCGGCAAGCGGATCGACGAGATCCGCACCGGGGTGGCCGAGCAGGTCGGCGGGCTGCACGACGACGTCAAGCGGCGGGTCGGCGGCGTCCAGGAGGAGTTCGCGCGACGGGTGGACGGGATGCAGGACGAGGTGGGCCGGCGGGCCGAGGCCGTGCAGGCGGAGGTCGGCAAGCGGTTCGAGAGCGTGCAGGAGGAGGTCGGCAAGAAGGTCGACTCCGTGCACGACCACGTCACCAAGCAGGTCAACTCGGTCCACGAGGACGTGCTCAAGCGGCTGTCCACGCTGGAGGAGACGATGCTGGCCCTGGCGGAGGCGCTGCTGCGCCCCCGGCGCGACGGCAAGGACTGAACCGTTGGGGGCGCCCCTCGGCGGCGCCCCCACGGCCCGGAATTATGTCCGGCAATCCGGGGAAGCGCCCGAAACGATGATCCATAGCCATGTCGATGACGTGCACTTTGTTACGTTCCGTCTTCGCAAAATCACTGCCAATACCTATCGGAATCCGTTTTCATGGATCTCGTGACCCAAGCATCGGCTCCCTGCGCGCCGCCCGGCGCCCCGCCCAGCCGCACCACCCTGCGCTGGGTTGAGGAGTGCCTCGGCCGCGGCGCCGAGGTGCGGATGGTCCGGCCCCTCGCCGGCGGCGCGGCGCACGCCAACCACGCGCTGCTGGTCGAGAGCCGCTCGGGCAGCGCCCACCGGCTCGTCCTGCGCCGCTGGACGCCCCGCGCCCGCGGGGCCGGATCCCCCGTCCCCCGCGGCACCGACGCCGACTTCTCCCCCGAACGCGAGATCGCGGCGCTGGCCCTGCTCGCCGGCTGCGAGGTCCCGACGCCCTCCCTGGTCGCCGCCGACCCCGCCGGCGCCTACTGCGACGCGCCCGCGCTGCTCATCACCCGGCTGAAGGGGCACCCGCCGCGGCCCTCCCCCGACGACCTGCCCGAGTACCTCATCCAGCTCGCCGCCGCACTGCTGGCGGTGCACTCGCGCGGCGGCGCGTCCACGATGCCGCCGTACGTCCCGTACAACCGGCTCGACCAGCGCCGGGCACCCCGGCACGCGCTGCGCCCCCAGCTGTGGGAGCGCGCCTTCGAGATCGCGGCCGGTCCCTCGCCCGAGGCGGCCCACCGGTTCATCCACCGCGACTACCACCCCGACAACACGCTGTGGTCGTACAGCCGGCTGACCGGCATCGTCGACTGGTCCGACGCCTCGTACGGCCCGGTCGCCGTCGACATCGCCCACATGCGCCTCAACCTCGCGCTGCGCTACGGCCCGCCGGCCGCCGAGCGCTTCGTCGCCGCGTTCGACCAGGTGTCGGGCGGCTACCGGCACCACCCGTACTGGGACGTCCGCTGCCTCCTCGACCTCCTCCCGGAGAACGACGGCCGCATCATCGACGAGCCCACCATGCCGCTGGTAGAGGACTACCTCGCCCAGCTGCTCGCTACAGCGTGATCGAACCGATCGGCAGGCTGGAGTCGGCCGGGAGGGCCAGCTCCGAGGCGGGCAGGCCCGCGCCGACCAGCTCGGCGCCCAGCGCGGCGACCATCGCGCCGTTGTCGGTGCACAGCTTCGGGCGCGGCACCCGCAGCCGCACGCCGGCGGCGTCGCAGCGCTCCTGAGCCAGCGCGCGCAGCCGCGAGTTGGCCGCCACGCCGCCGCCGATCAGCAGGTCCCGCACCCCGTTGTCCTTGCAGACCTGGAGGGCCTTGCGGGTCAGCACGTCCACGACGGCCTCCTGGAACGACGCGGCGACGTCGTTCACCGGGACGGGCTCGCCCGCGCGCTCCTTCGCCTCGACCCAGCGCGCCACGGCCGTCTTGAGGCCGGAGAACGAGAAGTCGTAGGTGCCGTCGTCGTACTTCCCGCGCGGGAACGCGATGGCGGCCGGATCGCCCTCGCGGGCCCGCCGGTCGATGACCGGGCCGCCGGGGAACCCGAGGTCGAGCACCCGGGCGACCTTGTCGAACGCCTCGCCCGCCGCGTCGTCCACGGTCGAGCCCAGCGACCGCACGTCGCTGGCGATGTCGGGGACGAGCAGCAGCGACGAGTGCCCGCCCGAGACGAGCAGCGCGACGCACGGCTTGGGCAGCGCGCCGTGTTCGAGCTGGTCGACGGCCACGTGCGCGGCCAGGTGGTTGACGCCGTACAGCGGCTTGCCGAGCGACAGCGCGTACGCCTTCGCCGCCGCGACCCCGACCATCAGCGCGCCCGGCAGCCCGGGGCCGGCGGTGACCGCGAACGCGTCGACGTCCTCGAACCTCACCCCGGCGTCGGCCAGCGCCCGCTCCACGGTCGGCGTCATGGCCTCCAGGTGCGCCCGCGAGGCCACCTCCGGCACCACGCCGCCGAACCGGGCGTGCTGGTCCACGCTGGACGCGATCGCGTCGGCCAGCAGCGTGTGCCCGCGGACGATCCCCACGCCGGTCTCGTCGCAGGACGTCTCGATCCCCAGCACCAGCGGCTCGGAGTCAACGGTCACGGTGTCTGTCCCTCCTGCGAGAAGCCGATGGGCCGGGCGGTGGCGAGCTCGCGCCGCATCACGATCGCGTCCACGTCCGCCGGCTGGTAGTAGCGCTTGCGCAGGCCGACCCGCCGGAAGCCGAACCGCTCGTACAGCAGCCGCGCCCGGTCGTTGTCGGCGCGCACCTCTAGGAACACCGCCTCGCTGTCGCGGCGGGCCGCCTCGTCCAGCAGCTCGGTGAGCAGCGCCGCGCCGATCCCGGCTCCCTGCCGATCCGGCCGCACCGCGATCGTCTGCACGTCGGCCTGCCCGCCGGCCGCGGCCAGGCCCGCGTAGCCGACGAGCGCGCCGCCGGCCTCCTGCGCCACCACGTAGTGGCGGGTACGCGGCTGCTCGGCCAGCTCGCCGCGCAGCATGTCCTCGGACCACGCGTCGTCGGGGAAGAGCGTCTCCTCCAGCCGCAGCACCCCCGGAAGGTCGTCCTCGCTCATCGTCCGCAGCGTCACCTCCCCCGCCCCGCGGGAGCCGCGCTCCGGACCGTCCATCCCCTCATCGGACCGGCCACCGCCGTCCGGACCGGCCCCGCCGGTGACATCGTCCTCACCCACCGGGGGTCACCTTCTTACGGGGGCCGGGCTCCTTGGCGTCGGGACGGCGCAGGTAGAGCGGCTCGGGCGGCAGCAGCTCGGGGCCGGGCCGGCCGGACAGGCGCGCCACCGCCAGCTCCGCCAGCGCGTCCGCCGACGGCAGCAGCGGCGCCGCGTCCCGCCCGGGCGCGCCCAGGACGTCGGAGTACAGGGCCGCGCCCTCGCCGATCACCGGCAGCCCGGCCGCGGCGGCGTCGGCGGGCGGGCCCACGTGCGGGCCGCCCGAACGCACGGCGGCCGACTCGTACCGGGCCCAGTACACCTCCTTGCGGCGCGCGTCGGTCGCCACGGCGAACGGCGCGTCGCGCCCGGAGGACCAGGCGATGACGTCCAGCGTGCACACGCCGTGCACCGGCACCCGCAGCGCCTCGCCCATCGCCCGCGCCGTGACCAGCCCGACGCGCAGCCCCGTGTACGGGCCGGGCCCGGTACCGACGGCGATCGCGCTCAGATCGGCGGGAGCGGCGCCCGCCTCGGCCATCACCGCGGCGATGGACGGTGTGAGCAGCTCGGTGTGCCGCCGCCTGTCCACGGTCTCCGCGGCGCCGCGGCGCCGCACGCCCTCGCCCGGGGACCACTCGTACAGCGCCACGGTGACCGCGGCGGTAGCGGTGTCAAAAGCCAAGACCAGCACGGACTGAAAGCGTACTGCAGGAGCGGCGCGGGCACTCCCACGTCCGCGCGGTCGCGCGAGGTCAGCCCTGGTTCAGGCGCTCCGCGACGCTCTCGGCCGCCTCGGTCGCGCCGTCCATCGCGGCGGACGCCCCCAGCGGCTTCCCGTCGTCGCCGCCCGAGTAGTGGATGGTGATCAGGACGTTGACCATGCGGACGTTGGCGATCGCCTCGCCCGAGCCCTGGCCCTCGTCCACGCTGTAGACCACGTACCCCTCGTCGCCGACGCCGTCGAGCGACTGCTTGTCGGTCAGCTCCTGCCCGGCGAGCAGCGCCTGGCCCGACTCGTCGGCCTTGCGCTCGTTCCCGAACCGCTCCTTGGCGACGTCCGCCGGCGGCCGGCTCTGCGCGCCCTCGATCGCCCGCAGCTCCACCGTAAGCTGGCGCTTGTTCTCGCCGGTGTAGGCGCCCCACACGCACTGGTTCTGCCGGTCGCTGCTCTGGTAGTTGTCGGCCTGCGTACGGTCGGCGTTGGGCGCCAGCTTGTCGGCGACCTCCTTGCCGAGCACCTCGCAGGCGTCCGGGACGATCGCGCGCTCGGCCTTGTTGGTCGGCGAGCCGTTCGTGGCGCCGCTGCCGACGACCTGGCCCGCGTCCTTCTCGCCCACGCCGACGCCGTTCAGGATCGCGAACGCCGCCAGCACGCACGCGCCCACCCCGGCCGCCACGCCCGCCAGCACGAGCGTGAAGCGCCGCGCCGGCTTGGGCTCGCGCACGACCCGGTGGCTGCCCGTGCCCGACCGGTACCCGCCGCTGCCGGGTGACCGCCGCGACGGAGGCGGCTGCTGCTGCCGGGAGGCGCGGCCGTACGACCCGCCCCGCGCCCCGTACTCGCCGCCGCCGGACTCGTACTCGCCGCTCTGGACGCTCGCCCTGCCCGGAATGCCGTACCCGCCGGTCTGGGTGCTCCCGCTTCCCTGCGCGCCCGCGCTCCTGGACGGGATCCCGTAACCGCCGGTGTCGGTGCTCGAACGGCCGCCGCCGCCCAGGGCGCCGTACCCGCCGGTGTCGGTGCTCCCGCCGCGCGTCCCGTACCCGCCGGTGGACGACGGGTGACCGCCGCCGGCCGTGGCTCCATGGCCGCCGCTCTCGCGGCCCGCGCCGTACTCGCCACTCGGAGTGGACCCGTAGCCGCCGCTCTGAGCGCTCGCGCCACCCGCGGATCCATAACCGCCGCTCTGGACGCTCGCCCCGCCCGCAGAGCCGTAACCACCGCTCTGCGTTCCCGCGCCCCCCGCGGACCGGTAACCGCCGCTCTCGGCGCCCGCGGATCCGTAGCCGCCGCTCTCAAGGCTCGCAGCGCCCGTTGAGCCGTAGCCGCCGGTGCCCGCGCCGCCCGTGGGGCTGTAGCCGCTTTCGGTGCTCGCGCCGCCTGTCGATCCGTAGGCGCCGCTCGTGGAGCCGTAGGCGCCGCTTTCGATGCCCGCGCTGCTCGGGAGCCTGTAGCCGCCGCTCTGGGTGCTCGCGCCGCCCGCGGATCCGTAACCGCCGCTCTGAGCGCCCAGGCCGCTCGCGGTGCCGTAGCCGCCGCTGTCTGAAGGGAGGCCGTAGCCGCCGGAGACGGAGGGGCTGGAGGGGCTGGAGGGAGTGCCGTACTCGCCGCTGGGGGCGGCGTAGCCGCTGTCGACGCTGTACTGGCCGGTGGGGCGGTATTCGGCGGGGGGAACGGGGTAGCCGCCGCTCACCGTGCGGTACTCGCCGCTGCGCGGGTCGTACTCCGTGCCACTGTCCGGTACGCGTCCGTAACCACCGCCGGTCGGGGCCGCGCCGTCCGCGGCGTCGTATCCGTCGGAGCGATGACTCCCACTGCGCTGGTTACCACTCACCGGAACCCACTCCCGAGGGAAAGTTGATATGTCGCGAAGGTGAGGTTCGTTCCGGCAAAGAGTATGACATCCAGCCGTAAAGTGGTCCTCTCGGCAAGCGGAAAAACGCGAGTCCTTCTCAGATCAGCCGAGATCGCGGTGCAGGCCGGCCCACCGGTCGCCGACCCCGTTGATCTTTACTTTCCGGGTCTCGCCGGGACCCTCGCCGCGGAAAATGATCACTTCCAGGCGCGCTTCGGCCAGCCCTTCCGCGAGCCCTTCGCCCCATTCCACGACGGTCACGGATTCGGCCGCTTCGGCGTCAAGATCAAGGTCGTCGAGTTCCGCGAATCCGCCCAGCCGATAGGCGTCCGCGTGCACCAGCGGCGGCCCCCCGGCCAGCGCCGGATGGACCCGGGCGATGACGAACGTGGGCGAGGTGATGGGCCCCCGCACCTTCAGCCCCTCGCCGATGCCCTGCGTCAGGGTCGTCTTGCCCGCGCCCAGCTCGCCGGTCAGCACCAGCAGGTCGCCCGCTCGCAGCAGGCCGCCCAGCCGCTCGCCCAGCCGCCGCATCTCCTCGGCCGTGGCCACCTCCAGGGTGACGCTCACGCTCCGCTCCTCGTTCGTCTCGGGGCCGCCGCGCGGCGGCCGTCCTCTCGCTCCCGTCCCCCGCGCCGCACGTGACCCTCCGGCCACATCCGGTCACGCGGCCGGGCATGTCTCCGGACCGCAGGCTCCTCGGGCCCTCGGGCCGCACGTTTCCAGGCCGCACGCTCTCAGGCCGCACGTCCTCAGGCCGAACGCTCCTCGCGTTCCGCGCCGGCACGGTCGAGGAGGCGGCGCACGCCGCCGGTGACCACGCCGGGGTATTCGAGGGGCAGCACGTGCCCGGCCTCGCCGACCTCAACGTACTCGGCGTCGGGCAGCGCGTCGGCGATGCTCCGGCCGTGCTCGGCGGGGGTGAGGCGGTCCTCGCCGCCGGCCATGACCACGGCCGGGACGCGGGCGAGGGTCTCCAGGGCGGCCGACTTGTCGTGCGCGATCAGCTCCGGGTAGAACTCGGCGATCACGTCGATCGGGGTGGCCCGGATCATCTGCTCCAGGAAGTCGACCACCGTCGGGCTCACGTACTTGTCGGCGAACGCCATCCGCTTGGTGACCACGAACGCCACGTCCGCGCCCAGCCCGCGGACGCGGTCGACCAGGTCGGCGCGCCGGCCGAGGCCGCGCAGCGTGCCGGGGGCGAGGGGGCGCAGCACCTTGGCCAGGACGAGCGGGAGGCCCAGCGTCATCTCGGTCAGCTTGCCGCAGGAGGTGTTGACCAGCGCGACACCGACGACGCGGGGAGAGTCGGTGGACGCCTCGAAGAGCTCGGGGTGGTTCAGCGCCAGTGCCATGATCGACATGCCGCCCATGGAGTGGCCGACCAGGACGACGGGCGCGCCGGGGCTCACGGTGGCGCTCAGCACCGCGTACAGGTCGTCGCCGGTCTGGTCGATCGTCGCGTGGGTGGGGACGCTGCGGCCGGAGCGGCCGTGGCTGCGCTGGTCCCAGAACACCAGGCGCGGCCGGCCCGGCGAGTGCCGCAGGTCGCGGCGCTGGTAGTGCCAGGTGTCCTGGGTGAGCGCGTAGCCGTGGCTGAAGACGATCGTCAGCGGCGCGTCGTCCGGGCCGTCGACCTCCACGTGCAGGTCGAGCCCGTCGGACGCCTCGACGGTCAGCGGCTTCCCGCGCAGCTCGCCGAACGGCTCGTCGGCGTCGGGGTCGGGGCGGAGCCTGACCCGCCCGACCGCCAGCCGGCGCAGGCCCACGGCGGCGCCGATCCCGGCCGCGCCGACGCCCGCCACGGCGCCGGCGATGCCGACCTTCCTCCTGCGGCTGCTGACCATCCTCGCCCCCGCCCTGTCAGCCATCCTCGCCACCTCCGGAATACACCCGGGGCACCCGGGAACCGATCCGGGTGACGATCTCATACGAGATCGTTCTCAGCGCGTCCGCCCACTCCTGAGCGGTGGGCTCCCCGCGGTCGCCGGGCCCGAACAGGACGATCTCGTCGCCGGCGGCGAGCGGGTCGTCCTCCAGATCGATCACGAACTGGTCCATGCACACCCGGCCGGCGATCCGGCGCCGGCGGCCGCCCGCCAGGACCTCCAGCAGGTTGGACCCGTGCCGGGGGACGCCGTCGCCGTACCCGGCGGGCACCACGCACAGGGTCGTCTCCCGCTCGGTGACGTAGGTGTGGCCGTACGAGACGCCGCTGCCCCCGGGCACCCGCTTGACCAGGGCGGCACCGGCGACCAGGGTCATCGCGGGCCGCAGCCCGAACGTCCCCTCCGCCGGCACCGGGGACAGGCCGTACGTGGCGATGCCCGGCCGGACCAGGTCGAAGCGGGCGTCGGGCCGCGTGAGCGTCGCGGCGGAGTTGGCCAGGTGCCGGACCTCCGGCCGGGCGCCCGCCTTCTCCGCGTACTCGACCATGTCCTTGAAGACCGCGAGCTGGCTCGCGACCGAGGGGTGGCCCGGCTCGTCGGCGCACGCGAAGTGCGACATCAGCCCCACGACCTCGACGTGCCCGGCCGCCTCGGCGGCGAGCGCGGCCTGCACCAGCGGCGGCCACTCCGCGCCCCAGGCGCCGCCGCGGGACATGCCGGTGTCGGCCTTGAGGTGGATCCGCGCGGGCCGGCCGGCCCGTTCCGCGGCGGCGGCGATCTCCTCGACCAGCCAGGGCGCGCCCGCGGTCAGGTCGACCCCGGCGGTGACCGCCTGGTCGTACGGTTCGCCGGGGACGCCGAGGCAGACCAGGATCGGCACGCCGGTCACCCCGGCGCGGCGCAGCTCCAGCGCCTCGGCGAGCTTGGCGACGCCGAGCCAGGTCGCGCCGCCGGCGAGCGCCGCGCGCGCGGCGGGCACCAGCCCGTGGCCGTACGCCTCGGCCTTCACCATGGCCATGACCGCGGCCCCCGCGGCGCGCTCCCGCAGCAGCGCGATGTTGCCGCCGATCGCGTCGAGATCGACGCGTGCCTCTGCTGGACTCCTCATGGTCACCCAGTGTGCCGCCCCCGGGGCCGTGAACGTGCCTGCTCACGCGCCTTGCGGCCACTTCACCGTCAACCAGTGAGCACCCGCGGTGCTCTCTACCCGGTTTGGACGCATTTGCCCGCCCGGGGGTTCAGCACGGTATCCGGCCCGGTGCTCACCAGACGGCGCGGAACGCGTCCGGCAGCGCCTCGACGACGTCGTACGCGCCGATCGGGGCCTCGGCGCCGTCCCCGCCCGTCCCGGCGGCGGCCATGCGGCCCGCGAGCCCGTGCAGGTACGCGCCGGACGCGGCGGCGTCCAGCGCGGACATCCCGCCCGCCAGCAGCGCGCCGATCAGTCCCGACAGCACGTCGCCGGTGCCGGCCGTGGCCAGCCGGGGCGTGCCGGTCGGGTTGACCCGCACGGGCCGGTCCTCCTCCGCGACCAGGGTCGTGGAGCCCTTGAGGAGCACGGTCACCGGGAGTTCGGAGGCGGCGCGGCGGACGTGCTCCAGCCGGCGCGCCTCGATCGCCTCCCGGTCGGCGTCGATCAGCCGGGACAGCTCGCCCGCGTGCGGGGTCAGGACGGTCGGCGCCGGGCGGCGCAGCAGGTCGCGGCGGCGCGCCACGACGGTCAGCCCGTCGGCGTCCACCAGCACCGGCACGTCGGTGCCCAGCACCGCCTCGACCAGGACCTCGGCGTCCTTGCCGGTACCGAGCCCGGGGCCCACCACCCACGCCTGGACGCGGCCGACGCGCTCCAGGGCGTCCGGCCGGGACTCGATCACGGTGGTCACGGCCTCGGGGAAGCGCTGCCGGACGAGCTCGACCGGATGCCGCACGGACGCGAACCGCACCATGCCCGCGCCGCCGCGCACCGCGCCGCCCGCGCAGAGGACGGCCGCCCCGGTGAACGCGTCGCCGCCCGCGAGGACGCCCACCACGCCGCGCCGGTACTTGTCGGACTCGGGTCCCGGCTCCGGCGGCCGCACGTCCTCGGGCCAGGCCGCGACGACGTCGGGATCGGGCAGGTCGGGGCCGAGCCCGATGTCCACCAGCTCCACGACGCCGCAGCAGGCCGCGCCCGGATCGATCAGCAGGCCCGGCTTGTGCGTCCCGAAGGTCACGGTCACGTCCGCGCGCACGGCGGGGCCCTCGACCCGGCCCGTACCGGCGTCCACGCCGCTCGGGACGTCGCAGGCGACCACGATCCCGGTGGAGCCGGTGGCCTGCCGGGCCAGGGTCGCGTGCGGCTCGCGCAGCCGGCCGGTGCCGCCGATGCCGGTGAGCCCGTCGATGATCAGGTCGGCGGACGCGATCGGTCCCGCCGCCTCGCCGGCCGGCAGCATCCGGCCGCCCGCCGCCCGCAGCGCCGCCAGCCCGCCCTCGTGGATCCGCGTCCCCGCCTGCACGGCGCGGACGCGGGCGCCGCGCCGGGCCAGCCGGGCCCCCGCGTACAACGCGTCCCCGCCGTTGTCGCCGCCGCCGACGAGCAGGATCACGTCGGCGCCGTACACGCTCTCCAGGAGCCGGGCGCAGACGGAGGCCAGCCCGGCGGCGGCGCGCTGCATCAGGGCGCCGTCCGGCAGCCGGGACATCAGGGCCTGTTCCGCGGCGCGGACCTTGCCGACCTCGTGCGCGTACCTCATCCCCTACCCCTCCCCGAACCCCGGTGGTCTCAGTCCGTGCCCCGGTCCGACTCGGCGATCACCACGGCCGTGGCGATGCCGCCGTCATGGCTGAGCGAGACGTGCCAGTGGTCCACCCCGCGCGCGCCCGCCGCCGCCGCGACCGTGCCGGCGACGTGCAGGCTGGGGCGGCCGTCGTCGGCCCGCCTGACCTCGGCGTCGGTCCACAGCAGCCCGCGCGGCGCGCCGAGCGCCTTGGCCAGCGCCTCCTTGGCCGCGAACCGGGCGGCCAGCGACCGGCCGGGCAGGCCGCGCTCGGCCTCGGTGAACAGCCGCGCCCGCAGGCCGGGCGTGCGTTCCAGGGAACGCTCGAACCGGGCGATGTCCACGACGTCGATGCCCACACCCACGATCACCCGTCCAGGGTGCCACGATCATCCGGGCCCGTGCCGCAGCCGGTCCGGAGGGCCGGGGTTTCGCGTCGAGTGCGGCGCGTTGCCGTGCAAGTTACAGTTTCAATCACCGCGGTTTTCCCGCACGCCGTTCCCTCGATCGATTCGCCCCGGCAGGAGAGGCCGCCGCGATGAGCGCATCCCCACGTCCTTCCGTACGGCAGCGCAGACTCGCCGCCGAACTGCGCCGGATGCGCGAGCAGCTCACCTACACCGGGGACGACGTCGCCGAGCGGCTCCACTGGTCGACCGCCAAGGTCAGCCGGCTGGAGAACGCGCGTACCGGGGCGAAGCTCGCCGACGTGCGGCTGCTCCTCGACCTGTACGGGGTGGACGGCGAGCGCCGCGACGAGATCCTCGCCCTGGCCCGGGACGCCGCCGAGCGCGGCTGGTGGGAGGACTACCGCGATCTGCCGGGCCCGTACGCGGAGTTCATCGGGATGGAGGCCGAGGCCCACGCCGTGACGGAGTGGGGCAGCATGGTGGTGCCGGGCCTGCTGCAGACCGAGCGGTACGCCCGCCAGGTCATCGAGGGCTGGAACGCCATCGCGACGCTGACGCCCGCGGAACTGGACCGGCGGGTCGAGGTCCGAATGCGCCGCCAGGAACTGCTGGGCGAGCCGCGCCGGCTGGAACTCTCGGTGGTGATGGACGAGGCGGTGCTGTTCCGCCGGGTGGGCGACCGGGACGTCATGCGCGAGCAACTGGATCACCTGCACCGCGTGACCGAACTCCCCAACGTGAAACTCAGAATCCTACCGCTCGATACGCCGCACGAGGTCATCGCGGAATCATTCATTCTTTTGGAGTTTCCGCCTGCGTACGACACTCTCTTCCCTGATATTGTGCACACCGAAAGCCTGACTATCAGTCACTTCGTGGACGAGGCCGTGACCTACATGTACCGCCTCGCTTACGACACTCTCGCCGCGCGGGCACTATCCCATACCGAGTCGCGGCAGCGGATTCTCCAAGCCAGGAACAACTGGTAAGAATCTTCATCGGTGTCACTCATCTTCAGGAAAGGTGTTAAGTGTCCCATATTTCCACTTCTATCCCGTCGTGGCGCCGAAGCCGCCACTGTGGCGCCAGCAACACCTGCGTGGAAGTGGCCCTCTTCGAGCGTTCGGACCTGCCGATCGCGGCCCGTGATGCCAAGAACGGCCCCGAGGGACCCACGTTGAGATTCTCACGAAGCGCATGGGGCGCCTTCGTCCAGAGAGCGAGAGAGGGCGCCTTCGACCTTCCCGGTTGATCGTTCCTTCTCACGCGGACGCAGAACCGCGAACCGAGTCTTGGCGATCGTCGGGCTCGGTTCGCCTGCACGACCCTCCTGCCCGCCCTCCCCCGCCCGCACCTGCCGGTCCCTGCCTACCCGGCCGTACCTGCCGGGCCGCACCGGACCCACGCGGACCCGCACCCGCCTCGCCGTACCCGCCACCCGCGCCTGCCGCGCCGCGCCCGTCCCGCCGCCCCCGGCCGCCCCGGCGGGCCCCGGGAGCCACGCGATCCGGACGTTCTCGCCCCCTCTTCCCTTGACTCGGACATTTGCTACCTTATTCGGCGAAGCTTCACGGTGAGATTTGGAAAAGGACACCGGGTACCCCGCCGAACGGGAGGTGAGCGGGATGGAGACGCACGCACATTACTTCCGCTGGAAAAAGAGCAGCGCATGCGGCCCCAGCGCGGCATGCATCGAAGTGGCACGCCTCACCAGGCAGGCCGTCGGTGTGCGGGACAGCCGCCGGACGGAGCCGTCCGCGCCGGTCCTGAACGTCGCCGTCACCGACTGGGCCCGCTTCGTGGCCCTGATCAAAAATGGAGACATGGATCGCCCCCGCTGATACAAAAGTGTCACCGCGGATGCGGTGGACACGGCAAGCGGGACCGCTTGACCAAAACGCGGTGCCGGACCCGGTGCCGCGGCTCGCGAACTGTCCTTACCGGCCGTTCGCACTAACGCAGCCGATATGTTCCTCGAACGGCCGGCGACTCCCCTGTTTTTCCCTTCGACTTCTGCACGTTTCACTGAGAATTGCAGAAGGGCCCGCGCTCCGTTCATCGGGCGCGGGCCCTCGCGTATGCGCAGCGGTCCGGTTCCAGCGGGCCGCGGCCGGGCTCAGGCGATGCGCGTCCCCCTCGCGACCGCGCGCACCGGCGTGCGCAGGCGGCCGGCGGCCACCCCGAGCGCCCCGCCGGCCAGCCCCAGCCCGAACACCAGCCCGAACGGCCACACCGGCCCGGCCTCGTCCTCGTCGTACGAGCCGGCCCGCGTCTCCCGGACCTCCTCCTGGATGTCGCCGAGCGGGTCGAACGGCTCGGGCACGTAGTGGTCGTCGCCGTACCCGGTGCCCGTCACCCGCGGCTCCGGGGCCGGCTGCCGGGGCGCCGCGTCGGCCAGGATCACGACCGGGTTCGGCACCAGCAGCCACCAGACCAGTTCCGGCCGCGTCCGGGTGTAGTACGCGTGGCGGTGATCGGTCGTGACCCGCGTCTCCGTCAGCGGCAGCGCCAGCCCGAACACCAGCGGCGTGCCGGCCAGCAGCCCGAACACCGTGAGGTACGACAGCAGCACCGAGGTGATGCTCCGCGCCACCAGGGCCGACCAGCCGAGCGACAGCGCGCACACGATCCCGATCAGCAGCGCCGTCACCGTGATCGTGACCGCGGCGCGGCCCACCCCGATCTCCCCCTCCAAGACCGGGACGAGCGCGCACGGCAGCGTGAGCAGCAGCACCAGCAGCCCCGTCCCCCAGGCCGCGGCGAGCTTGCCCAGCACGATGTCGCCGGGGGCCAGCCGGGTGATCTGCAGCGCCGCGAGGGTGCCGCGCTCCCGCTCGCCGTTGATCGACTGGGCGCCGAGCGCGGGCGCCACCAGCAGGGTGAGGACGAGCACGCCCAGCAGCACCCCGCCGAACATGGGGACCCCCGCGTTCTCCGCGTCCGCGCCCCCGCTGCTCTCCAGCGCGATCCGGAACAGCAGGCCGAGGCCGTTCACGACGGCGAACCAGATCCCCAGCAGCAGCTTCCAGCGGCCGGTGCGCAGCCGGGTCCGGATCTCTTGCCGGGCCACCAGCCCGATCCCGTACAGGCTCATCGCCCACCTCCCGGGCCGTTCACCTCAGGGCCGTTCGGCTCAGGGCCGCTCATCGGCGGTTCTCCGTCATCGCCATGTAGACCGACTCCAGCGCGCCGCCCGCGGGGCCGAACCCGGCCACCCGCAGGCCGTCCGCGACGAGCCCGGTCAGCAGGTCGGCGGCCGCGGCCTCGGTCAGCGGCCCCACCTCGGCGCCGCCCGGCAGCGGGACGACCAGGCCCGCCTCGGGTCGCGCGGCGAGCGCGGCGGCCAGGGCGTCCGGGTCGAGGGCGCGGATCCGCCAGCGGGCAGGGGCCGTCGCGGCGAACCCGGCCAGGTCTTCCAGCCGGTGCTCGCCGACCGTGCGGCCGTGGTCGACCAGCACCACCCGGTCGGCCATCTCCTCCAGCTCGCTGAGGATGTGGCTGGACACCAGCACCGCCACGCCGTCGGCCGCGAGGGTCCGCAGCAGGTCGCGCAGCTCGACGCGGGAGCGCGGGTCCAGCCCGGACGCCGGCTCGTCCAGCAGCAGGACGCGCGGCTTGTGGACGAGGGCGCGCGCCACGCCCAGCCGCTGCTTCTGCCCGCGCGACAGCACGTGCACCGGCCGCCCCTGGTAGTCGTCCAGGTGGACGAGGGCGAGCAGGGCCCGGATCCGGCGCGCCTTCTCGGCGGCGGGCAGCCGGTAGGCGTCGGCGAAGAACGCCAGGTACTCGTCGACGGTCAGCCGGTCGTACACCCCGAGCGTGTCGGGCATCCAGCCCAGCGCCAGCCGGGCGCCCGCGGCGTCCGTCCGCGGGTCGTGCCCGGCGACCCGGACCAGCCCGGCGTCGGGCGCGAGCAGGGTCGCGAGGATCAGCAGCAGCGTGGTCTTGCCGGCGCCGTTGGGCCCGACGAGCGCGGTCACCTGCCCGTACGGGGCGGTGAGGTCCATGCCCTGGAGGGCGTGCGCGTCGCCGAACCGGCGGGTGACGCCCCGCACCTCGACACCGAGTTCGCCGGCGCCGCGTTCACCGGTACCGAGTCCATCCGCACCGGGTCGATCCTGTGACGGCACCGCGCGCCACCTCCGCGTTAGTGAGGCCGGTCACCTCTTCGACGTACGGAGGCGGCGCACGGTTCGGTCGTTCTTCGACTATTCGGTCGTTCCCTGGCTATTCGACCGTGACGGACTTGGCCAGGTTGCGGGGCTGGTCGACGTCGTGGCCCTTGGCGGTGGCCAGCTCGCAGGCGAACACCTGGAGCGGGACGGTGGTCACCAGCGGCTGGAGCAGCGTCGGCACGGCGGGCACGCTGATCAGCGTGTCGGCGTACGGCTCGACCGACGCGTCCCCCTCCTCGGCGATCACGATCGTCCGGGCGCCGCGGGCGCGGATCTCCTGGATGTTGGAGACGATCTTGTCGTGCAGCACGTCGCGGGCGCGCGGCGGGACGACCACCACGACCGGCAGCCCCTCCTCGATCAGCGCGATCGGGCCGTGCTTCAGCTCGCCGGCCGCGAAGCCCTCGGCGTGCATGTACGCGAGCTCCTTGAGCTTGAGCGCGCCCTCCAGCGCCACCGGGAAGCCGACGTGGCGCCCCAGGAACAGCACGCAGCGCTCGCCCGACAGCGAGCGGGCCAGCTCCCGCACCGGCTCCATGGTCTCCAGCACCTTGTCCACCTTGTCCGGCATCTGCGCCAGCAGCTGGACCATGGCGAAGACCTCGTCGCCCCACTTCGTGCCGCGGACCTGCGCCAGGTACAGCGCGATCAGGTAGACGGCGACCAGCTGGGTCAGGAACGCCTTGGTGGAGGCGACCGCGATCTCCGGGCCGGCGTGGGTGTAGAGGACGCCGTCGCACTCGCGCGGCAGGGTGGAGCCGTTGACGTTGCAGATGCCCAGCAGCTTGGCGTGCTGCTCGCGGGCGTGCCGGACGGCCATCAGCGCGTCCATCGTCTCGCCGGACTGGGAGATCGCGATCACCAGCGTGCTCTTGCTGAGGATCGGGTCCCGGTAGCGGAACTCGCTGGCCAGCTCGACCTCGCAGGGCAGCCCGGCCCAGTGCTCGATGGCGTACTTGGCGATCAGCCCGGCGTGGTACGAGGTGCCGCAGGCCACGATGATGATCTTGTCGACCTCGCGCAGCTCCTGGTCGGAGATCCGCATCTCGTCCAGGCTGAGCCGGCCGTCGGAGCCGATCCGGCCGAGCAGGGTGTCGGCGACCGCCCGCGGCTGCTCGGCGATCTCCTTGAGCATGAAGTAGTCGAAACCGCCCTTCTCGGCGGCGGAGACGTCCCAGTCGACGTGGTACGCCTTGGTCTCGGCCGGGTTCCCGGCGAAGTCGGTGACGGTCACGCCGTCCGCGCGCAGCTCCACGACCTGGTCCTGGCCCAGCTCGATCGCGTCGCGGGTGTGGGCGATGAACGCGGCCACGTCGCTGGCCAGGAAGTTCTCCCCGTCGCCGACCCCGACGACCAGCGGCGAGTTGCGGCGGGCCCCGACCACCAGGTCCGGGTCGCCGGTGTGCACCGCGACCAGCGTGAACGCGCCCTCCAGCCGGGCGCAGACGGCCCGCATGGCGTCGGCGAGCCCGCCGCCGCTCTTGCGCAGCTCGTCCTCCAGCAGGTGGGCGACGGCCTCGGTGTCGGTGTCGGAGACCAGCTTGTGCCCGGCCTCCTCCAGCTCCGAGCGGAGCCGGGCGAAGTTCTCGATGATGCCGTTGTGGATGACCGCGACGTTCCCCGAGCAGTCGGTGTGCGGGTGCGCGTTGCGGTCGTTCGGCGGGCCGTGCGTGGCCCACCGGGTGTGCCCCATGCCGAGCGTCCCCGCCGGCGGGGGCTCCTCCTCCAGGGCCTTGCGAAGGTTGACGAGCTTGCCCGCGCGCTTGGCGGTGGCCAGCGCCCCGTCCGCCAGCAGCGCCACTCCGGCCGAGTCGTAGCCGCGGTACTCCAGCCGCGCCAGGCCCTCGATCACGACGTCCAGCGCCGGCTTCGAACCGACGTACCCCACGATTCCGCACATGGGCGCAAGCCTATTCGCTCCTCTCCGCGGGACCCACCAGCACATGCGCGAGGCGGGTGCCTATAGCGTGGCCAGCCGGTGAAACACCGGTGACCTCCTGGGGCCGGTGACTACTGTGTTGGCCATGACGAGCAGGTGCCGGCCATGACGAGCGGATGGGACAGCGTGCCGAGCCCTTACGTGGAACTCTCGCGGGACGCCTGGCGCGGCCTGCGCGAGAGCACCCCCCTGCCGCTGACCCCCGGCGAGCTGGACGCGCTGCGCGGGCTGCGGGACCCGATCGACATCACCGAGGTCGAGGAGGTCTACCTGCCGCTGTCCCGGCTGCTGAACCTGTTCTTCCTGGCCGACGGCGGGCTGCGGGACACCATCGGCGGCTTCCTCGGCGAGCGGGTCAAGCCGACGCCGTTCATCATCGGCGTGGCGGGCAGCGTGGCGGTCGGCAAGTCGACCACCTCCCGGCTGCTGCGCACGCTGCTGGCCCGCTGGCCCGAGCACCCCAGCGTGGAACTGGTCACCACCGACAGCTTCCTGCACCCGAACGCGGTGCTGACCGAGCGCGGGATCATGGACCGCAAGGGCTTCCCCGAGTCGTACGACCGCCGCGCCCTGGTCCGGTTCGTGTCGTCGATCAAGTCGGGCGCGCCGGAGCGGTCGATCCCGGTCTACTCGCACCTGGAGTACGACATCGTCCCGGGCGCGACGCAGACCGTGCGGCGGCCCGACATCCTGATCGTCGAGGGCCTGAACGTGCTCCAGGCGCCGCCGGCCGGGCAACTCGGCGTGGCCGACTTCTTCGACTTCTCGATCTACGTGGACGCCCGGGTGGAGGACATCCGGCAGTGGTACGTGGACCGGCTGTTCGCGCTGCGGCGGACCGCGTTCACCGATCCCCGCTCGTACTTCCACAAGTACGCGCACGAGCTGGACGAGGACGAGACCGCCGCGTTCGCGCAGCGGGTGTGGCGGGACGTGAACGAGATCAACCTGGTGTCCAACATCCTGCCGACCCGGGCCCGGGCCACGCTGGTGCTGCACAAGGGCCGCGACCACAGCATCCAGCGCGTCCGACTCCGCCGTATCTGACCCGGTTCGCCTCGCCCGGCGTATCCGCTCCTGTAGTGCCCTTTCCGGGGTCTGATGTCCGCGGGCTGCTCTACCGTGGCCCGACATGGAGATCATCGACGCCGGAGCCGTGCCGGAGACCCCCGAACCCGCCGTTGAGGAAGCGCGCGCCGCCGATCTCCCCCCGCTCCTGGTCTCGCCGCCCTGGACCTGGGAACCGGTCGTCCGGGAGGGCCTGGAGGCGCCCGAGGTCCCCGTCTCGGTCTCCTGGGACGACTACCAGCGCAGACGCCTCGCGGACGAGGGGCGCGCGCGGGGCCGCAAGGACGCCGACTGGGAGGCCGCCGCCGAGCGGTTCCGCACCGGCCGGGCCCTGACCGAGCTCACGTCCAAGGGCCGCGGCCCCCTGTACACGGGCCTGCTGCTGCACGGCCCGGAGCGTCTCGCGCGCGAGCTGTTGGACGACCGCCGCTACTGGGACGAGTTCGACGACCTCCAGGCACTCGGCGGGATCATCGTCCGGCACGAGGTCCGGGCGTACCCGCTGGCGGTGCGCGTCGCCGCGAAGGGGGAACCTGGCTCCGCCGACCTCCTCGTGCCGTTCCTCGGCGCGGAGGCGGCGGAACTGATGATCGGCATCCCGCCGGACCGGCACGGCCGCCGGCCCACCGGGACGTCCTGGGCCCGGCGGCACGGCGCCGGCGCCGTGCCGCTGCTCCTCCCGCACGCCCTCGGCGCGCCCGGCCCCCGGCGCGAGGGCGCCGAGGAGCTGCTCCGCCAGGTCGTCACCTGGCACGGCCACGAGGCCGCCGCCCGGGCGGCGCACCCCTTCGGCCCCGAGGCCGTACGGGCGATGGAGATGCTGCGCTACCCGGCGAGCGTGCCGCCGGCGGACGGGGACCGGGCTCCCGAACGCCTGCCGCGAATCCTGCTGCGCGGCCGCGGCAGGGCCCTGCCCGCGGACGCGACCCGGCACTTCACCACGCTGCTGCTCCTGTCCCGGCCCGGCCGGCCGCACTCGTTCGTCGAGGAGGTCATCGAGCTGTGCGATCCGCGCTCGCTCGCGGAGTTCGCCTGGGCGCTGTACCGGGTCGCGCCGACGGACCGGCACAACTGGATCCCCGACGGCTTCCAGTTCGCGCTGGGCCGCCTCGGCGACGACGAGACGGCCCGCCGCGTCCGGGACGTCATCAACGGCTGGGAGCCCTGGTGGCCCGGCGGGCAGGCGGCGCTGAACGCCCTGAAGGTGTTCGTCGCCATGGGCACGGACGCCGCGTTCCGCACCCTGCACGGGATCGTGGAGAAGCCGCATCCCGCCAAGCACGTCCAGAGGTACGGCGATTACGCGCTCCACCTCGCCGCCAAGACGCGCGGCCTCACGGTCGAGCGGCTGATCGACCGGCTCGTCCCGGACTTCGGGCTGGACTCCGACGGCGGCATGGACCTCGACTACGGGCCCCGGTCGTTCCGGGTCGGCTTCGACGAGCGGCTCGTCCCGTACGTCGTCGACGGCGCCGGCAAGCTCCGCAAGACGCTGCCCAAGCCCGGGCCCAAGGACGACGCCGCGCTCGCCGGCCCCGCCCACCGGCGCTTCACGGAGCTGAAGCAGGGCGTCCGCGAGGTGGCCGCCAAGCAGCGCGACCGGCTGCACGAGGCGATGCTGTCCGGGCGGGAGTGGCCGCTGGAGGAGTTCCGCGCCCTGTACGTGGAGCATCCGCTGCTCCGGGAACTCGCGCGGCGCCTGGTGTGGCGCGCCGCACAGGACGGGACCGCCACCGCGTTCCGGATCGCGGAGGACCGCACGCTCGCCGACGTCGACGACAAGGAGTTCGTCCCGCCGCCGGACGCCCGGATCGCGCTCCCGCATCCGATCCTGCTGGGCGACGCGCTGGACGCGTGGCGGGAGGTGTTCGCCGACTACGAGATCGCGCAGCCGTTCGCCCAGCTCGACCGGCCCGTCCGGCGCCTCGGGGAGGCCGACCGCGCGAGCCTGCGGCTGCCCGGCTTCGGCGGCGCCGACGTCCCGGTCGCCGCGCTCAACCGGCTGGCCAGGGGAACCTGGAGCCTGCGCACCGCGCCTGAGCACTATGGCAAGCGCGCCCTGCTCACGTACCCCGCCGGCCGGGACACGCGGGTGGAGGTCCGGTTCGAACCCGGCATCCCCAAGCACCGCACCGCCCCGGACCCGCCCCAGCGGATCACCGAGGTCGAGTACGTCCGGGACGGCGACAGCCGCCACGGCAGGGAGCCGCTCCCCTTCGGCGACCTCGATCCCGTGATCGCCTCGGAGTTCCTCGCCGACCTCACCGAACTCACCAGGAACCAGGAGACATGACGGAGACCCCTGCTCCCCGCGTCAAGGAAGCCGCCGAGAGCTCCCTTCCCGGCATCCTCGCCGCCCCGCCCTGGACGCGCGAGAGCGGCCCCAAGGAGCCCGCCGTCCTCAAGCTGAAGGCCCCCAAGGAGCCGCCGGCCGTCGTCTGGGCGCCCGGCCGCCGCGAGGAGTGGCTGAACGCCCCGTACGCGAACAAGTACCACCGGCAGGAGCGCCTCCCCGAGGACACCGACTGGGCGGGCCTGGCCGAGGAGTTCTCCAGCGGCCGGGCCCTGGAGGAGAAGGACGCCAAGGGACGCCGCCCCCTGATCACCGCCCTGCTCCTTCAAGCACCGCCGGAGATCGGTGAGCGGCTGCTCGCCGACGAGCGGTACTGGGGCGATCTCGGCGACTACGGCACCAGCGAGATCATCGAGGCCGCCGTCGCCCGGCACGAGCTGGCGGCCTACCCGCTCGCCCTGCACGCGGCGAAGACCCGCCGCGCCTTCTACTGGATGGACCCGTTCCTCAGCGCGGACGTCGCCCAGCTCATGATCAAGCATTTCGGCGTCTACCCGAACGGCGACCGGGCCGAACTCTGGTACAAGCTGCACGGGCGGGCCGCCGCGCGGCTGACCGTCCCGGACGCGCTGCGCAAGCCCGGCCCCAAGCGCACCCGCGCCGAGGAGGCGCTGCGCCTGGTCGCGCGGACGCACGGCCAGGACGCCATCGTGGCGGCCGCCGCGGAGTACGGCGAGGAGGCCGAACGGGCGATCGCGGCCCTGCGGACCGACCCGCTGGACCTGTACCCCGACCCGCTCCCCGACCTCCCCGACTCGCTCGACCCCGCGAACCTGCCGCGGCTTCTGCTGCGCGGGCGCGCGGAGGCGCTGCCGGAGTCCGCCACCCGGCACTTCATCACGATGCTCGCGTTCCAGGAAGGGGCGTACGAGGACCCGTACCCGGGCATCCCGCCGCTGGTCGAGCTGTTCGACCCCCGCTCGCTCGCCGAGTTCGCGTGGGCCCTCCGCGAGAACGACACCTATCGGGACAAGTGGGCGCGCCCCGGCTTCCAGTACGCCATCACGCAGTTCGGCGACGACGCGACCGCCGACCTCCTCGCGCCGATCGTCGGCCGGTGGTCGAAGGCGTTCGTCTGGGACAGGGGCGGGACCACCGCGCTGCGGCTGTTCTCCCGCCTCGGCACCGACACGGCCCTGCGCCACCTGGACCGGCTCGCGAAGAAGGCCGCCGACCAGGCCCGGATCCGGCCGAACGCCCAGCGCCTCCTCGACCGCGTGGCCGAGGAGCGCGGCCTCTCCCGCGAGCAGCTCGCCGACCGGCTCGTCCCCGACTTCGGCCTCGACGCCGAGGGCGGCCTGACGCTCGACTACGGGCGCCGCACGTTCCGCGTCGGCTTCGACGAGCAGCTCAAGCCGTACGTGACCGACGGGGACGGCAAGGCCCGCAAGACGCTGCCCAAGCCCGGCGTCCGGGACGACGGCGCGCTCGCGCCCGCCGCGTACCAGCGGTTCGCCGACCTCAAGAAGGAGGTCAGGACCGTCGCCGCCGACCAGCTCAAGCGGCTGGAGAAGGCCATGGTCTCCGGGCGCGGCTGGACGGCGGAGGAGTTCACGTCCCTCTTCGTCCGGCATCCGCTGATGTGGCACATCGCCCGCCGGCTGGTCTGGAGCACCGGGACGGCCACGTTCCGCGTCGCCGAGGACCGGACGCTCTCGGACGCCGCCGACGACGCGTTCACCCTCCCCGGCGACGCCCGCGTCACGCTGCCGCACCCGCTGAAGCTGTCCGCGGACGACCTGAAGACCTGGTCGGACGTGCTCGCCGACTACGAGATCCTGCAGCCGTTCCCGCAGCTCGGCCGGCGCGTGTTCACCCTCACCGCCGAGGAGGCGGCGGCCGAGCGGCTGGCCCGCTTCGAGGGCCTGACCGTCCACTTCGGCCGGATCATGGGGCTGACGGGCCGCGGCTGGGAACTCGGCGAGACCGAGGACGGCGGCTTCCGCCGGCAGGCCCTCCTCCAGCTCGCCGAGGACCGGTGGGTGGAGATCGGCTTCAGCCCCGGCATCCGGGTGATCTCCCCCGACGAGTACCCCGACCAGGACATCCGCTGGGTCGTCCTCGGCGGGCGCCGCCACGGGCGCGGCCTGACGTTCGGGGCCCTCGATCCGGCGGCCGCCTCCGAGGTCCTCGCCGAACTCGACCGCCTCACCGAGGCCGCCCGTACGTGACCGGAAGGGGGGCCGCGCTCCGGCGGCCCCCCTTCCTCAGTGGCTAGTAACTCTTGATCGCGTACCACCCCACGACCGCGGCGAACTCCTCCACCCCCGTCTCCGCCAGCGCCTCGGCCGCCTCCATCGCCCCCTCGGCCTCCCCCGCGACCTGCGCCCTGCGCGCCTTCATGTTCGCCACCGCGATCCGCTGGTTCGCGTCGGCGTACCCGCGCAGCTCCTCCTCGTACGCGGCGAACGCCCGCACATGGTCGCCGCCGGCCTCCTTCAGCTCGCCCGCCAGGACGTACCCGCCGACCATCGCCATGCTCGTGCCCTGCCCCGACAGCGGCGACCCGCAGTACCCCGCGTCGCCCAGCAGCACCACCCGGCCCCGCGACCAGGCGTCGAGCCGGATCTGCGCCGCCGAGTCGAAGTGGAAGTCCGGCGCCGTCCACATGTGCTCCAGCAGCTTCGGCATCACCCAGCTGTCGCCCTCCAGCTCGCGCGCCACCAGCTTCTTCTGCGCCTCGATGTCGCGGTGGTCGAACTCCAGCGGCCCGGCGGGGTCGAACATCAGGTAGGCGCGCGCCTCCGTGCCGTTCCGGACGCTCATCACCATCCCGCCGCGCAGCCCGCCGCCCGGCATCTGGTGCATGATCTGCCAGCCGTCCAGCCCGAGGAAGTTGGGGACGCTGAAGACGGCCATGCACGTCCCGAGCTCCTGCGGCGCCACCGGGCCGAACGCCAGCCGGCGCGTGTTCGAGTGCAGCCCGTCCGCCCCCACGACCAGCCCGAACGATCGCTCCAGCCCGCTGTCGAACGTCACCCGGACCCCGTCCGCGCCCTCCTCCAGCGCCGCGATCGAGTCGTCGAAGAGGTACTCGATCCGGTCGCCGCCCGCCGCCGTGATGATCCGCGCGAGATCGTCCCGCAGGATCTCCACGTCCGGGCTCGCCAGATCGCCGCCGCTGACCGTCCGCTCCTCGGACCGGTAGAGCTCCTCGCCCGCCGCGTCCACCACGGACATCCCGCGCATGCCCGTCGTGCGGGCGCGCAGCTCGTCCAGGACGCCCATCCGCTCCGCCACGTCCAGGGCGGGCCCCCGCACGTCGACCGCCTGCCCGCCGGGCCTGATCCCGTTCCACCGTTCGACGACGGTCACGTCGAAGCCGTACCGGTCCAGCCAGTACGCGAGGGCGGGCCCGCCGATCCCGGCGCCGGAGATGAGAATGCTCGTGTTCGTCATGCCCCGAGACTCGCCGCCCCCGCTGACGCCCCCCTGACCACCCGCTGACGCCACCCGATCAGCCAACGGTCAGCCCCCGCCGATGAGGAACCAGACCTCCGTAGCGCTCCCCGCCCTCCGCACGAACCCCCACCGCACCGACAGCTCGTCGAGCAGCGCGACCCCGCGCCCCGAAACGGCCCCGGCACCCGCCCTGCGCAGGCACGGCGTGCCGTCCGCGCCCTGATCCACCACGGCGACCCGCACCCACTCCGGGGCCCACCGCACATTCAGCAGGAACGTCCCGCCCGGCCGCCCGCTGTACGAGTGGTGGACCGCGTTGGTGCAGACCTCGGACGCGAGCAGCATCGCGTCCCACCGGCAGGGATGCCCGTCCCCGAGCGCGTCCCCCACGAACCGCCGCGCCACCCGCACCTGCGCGGGCACCCCGGCGAACCTGACCTCCTTCTCCAGCTCGTTCACCGCGCCATCGCCCTGGCGACCACGTCCACGGCCCGGGCCTCGTGGACGAGCACCGAGCCGCCTGAGAAGACGTACGCCCAGGTCCCGTACTGCGGCACCGGCACGCACGCGACGTACCGCACGCTCTTCCCCGACACCCGCAGCAGCCCCGTACCGCCGACCTCCATGACCGCCGCCGGAACGCCGCACACGTTCAGCCGCCCGGCCAGCCACTCCAGCCAGGCCACGCGCTCACCACTCTGTGGCACGTTCACCGAAACCCACCCACCCTCACCTTCGTAGTCATACAGTGACACTGTGTGGCCACAGATCCAGTGATCGCAAGTGCTTCTGAACAAATTGTGGAGCGAGGATGCCTTACACCCCCACTGTGCGCGCCCGCCGCGTCGCCCGCGAACTCAGGAACCTCCGCCTCGGCGCCGGCCTGACCGGCGATCAGGTCGTCACAGAACTCGGCTGGGACACCGCGAAACTCAGCCGCATGGAGACCGGCAAGATGCGCATCACCTCCGGCGAAGTGATGGAACTGCTGGAGGTCTACGGAATCACCGGCGAAAAGCGCACCGAACTCGTACAACTCGCCCGCGAAGCTCGCCAGAAGGGCTGGTGGCACTCCTACTACGACGTACTCAAGAAGGGCTTCAACGACTACCTCGCCTTCGAAGCAGAGGCTCTGACCTGCCGCACTTATGAGACCGTACTGATCCCCGGAATCCTGCAGACCGCGGACTACGCGCATGCGGTACTGAAGGGTACGCAGCCGCGCAAGCCGGCGGAGATCGAACGCGGAGTGGAACTCCGCGTCGCGCGACAGGGGCGCATCACCACCTCTGACCAGCCACTGCACGTCTGGGCCGTCATCGATGAAGCCGCCCTGCACCGGCTGGTCGCCGGGGCGGACGTGATGAAGGCTCAACTCGGACACCTCGCCGAGTTGAGCAAACTCGGCAACGTCTCCCTCCAGGTACTGCCGTACCGTGCGGGCGTCCACGCCGCCATCGACGGCCCTTTCGTCCTCTTGACCTTCGACGGTTACCCCGATGTGCTGTACATGGAGCACCTCATGGGCTGCGTATATATGGAGAAACCAGCCGAAACCAGGCAGGGTAAGCTGGTATTCGATCACCTGGTCGCTTCTGCCCTCAACACGTCAGATTCGGCACGACTGATCGGTCAGGTGGCCTCGGGCCTGTTCTGACCACAGGAAGGACACCGACACCGATGTCCCCTCCCGCCCCCTCTGTCGTCAGATGGCGAAAAAGCACGTACAGCGGCAACGGCGGCAATTGCGTGGAAGCCGCCGCGCTCGTCGGAGCCGTCGGCATCCGCGACTCCAAGAACCCCACGGACCCCTTCCTGACACTCGGGCGGGACGAGTGGGCGGCTCTCCTCGGCGAACTTAAGCGCCTGAGTGCCCACAGTGATACGGGTTCAAGCGGATTTGGGGATCGGGACGGCGGCACCTGAGACGCGGATACGGGGGTCGCCGGCGCGGAGTTCGCCCCGGAGGAGCCCGGGACGTCCCATGTCCTCGCCCTGGTGGAGGGTGAGGGCGGCGGCGGGGGCGACCTCGCCGATCTCCCGCAGGTACGCGCCGAACGCGGCCGCCGCGGCGCCGGTGGCCGGGTCCTCCACCACGCCGCCGACCGGGAACGGGTCGCGGACGTGGAAGACGTGCGCGGACTCGCGCCACCCAGCTGCACGGTGGTCAGGTCGTGCCCGGTCATGAGCGGATTGTGAAGGCCCGGCCGGGTTGCCGCCGGCGGGGTCGGTCGCGAAGGCCGTGTAATGCAGCACGTCACCGCTCAGCTCGCTCATGAGGCCATCGAACACCCGCCCCCGTCCAGCGGTCCACCGGGCCCTCGGCGACGCCGCCGCAGGAGTGATTGACCTCAACCGCGGTCGAGATTGCAGGATGGCACGGCCGGGGGCTGTCGATCGCCGCCGGACCAGGCGAAGAGACCGGCCACGATCGCTGTGCAGGAGCGTTCATGAGACTCGAGATATACGCGGATGTGCTGTGTCCCTGGTGCTACATCGGCAAGAGGCGCCTGTCGGCGGCGTTGGCCCAGCGCACCGGCCGCGACCGCGTCGAGGTGGTCTGGTGCGGCTACGAACTCGCGCCGGAGGAAGGCCGGACTCCCGGCCCGACCGCCGCCGAGGCCATGACCGGCTGGTGGGGCGACCAGGCGTCCGCCCGCATCGCCCGGATCCGGTCGCTGGGCGCGGCGGAAGGTCTGGAGCTCAACCTGCATCTGGCCCGCCCGGTCAACACCTTCGATGCGCACCGGCTGGTCAAGCTGGCCGCCGAGCGCGGCCGGGCCGACCAGATGATGGAACTGCTGCTGCACGGCTATCACACCGAGGGGCTCAACGTGGCCGACGCGCAGGTCCTGCAGCGCCTGGGCGGTGAGGCCGGGCTGGACGGCGACGAGGTGAGCGCCGTCCTGGACGGCGACGGCCACGCCGAAGACGTACGCGCCGACCGGCGCCGCGCGACCGGGCACGGCGTCACCGGCGTCCCCAGCCTGGTGATCGACGACCGCCCGCCCGTCTCCGGCGTTCAACCCGTCACGGACCTGCGACGGCTGCTGGAGGACGATCCGACCGGCCGGTCGGGGACATCGCCCCAACCGATGCCCTGACCCGCGCGTCCGGACTCACTCGGCGCTGGCGACCGACAGTGACCGGAGCCGTACGACGGCCAGCAACGCGGCGGCGAGGGTGGTCAGGGCCAGCAGCGGCAGCGCGACGCCGAGGGCGACCGTGGACGTCACGTACGAGGTCCCGGTCAGGGCGTCGGTGACCGAGACGGCCCACTGCTGGATGGAGGCCGACTTGGCGCCCGGCGCGAAGTTGCCCAGCAGGGACTCCCAGACCAGCGCGTACAGCAGGCCGATCGTCACGGCGTTGCGGCTGACGACCGCGAGCGCGACGAACACCGCGCTGTACGCGACGCCGCCGGCGAGGACCCCCACCGCGAAGGCCGGGGTCATCATCTCGGTCGTCCCCGCCATGACCAGCCCGGCCAGCAGCGTCGGGACCGCCGCGAACAGCGAGACCAGCACGATCGCCACGGCCAGCTTGGTCAGCACCACCACCTGCCGCGGGATCGGCTTCGTCAGCACGTACATGATCTGGCCGTCGTCGATCTCCGGGCCGATCACTCCGGTGCCCGCGATCAGCGCCAGCAGCGGCAGCAGCGTGGCGACGCCGAAGCGCTGCAGGACGTTCGCCGTGACCTCCAGATCGTTCTCGCCGATCATCCGCAGCGCGCCCGCCAGCATGAGCAGCACCGCGGGCAGCACCAGGAGCAGCAGCGCCCGCCGCCGGCCGAGCATCGACCGGAACGTGATCATCGCGATAGTGGTATTCACCGGGCCACCAGGTAGGAGAAGACGCTTTCGAGGGACTCGTCGGACGGGGAGACCTCCCAGAGGCGGACGTCCGCGTCCCGGGCGATGCGCGGGAGCACCAGGGTGAAGCGCTGGAAGTCGGTCGCCTCGACGCGCAGGCCCTTGTCGGTGAGCTCGACGCCGCGGGCCGAGCCGTCGGCGATGATCTCGGCGGCCAGCCGGCGGTCGTCGGTTGAGCGCACCAGGAACAGGTGCGGCCGGTCGGTCATCAGCCGGCGGATGCGGCGGTAGTCGCCGGACGCGGCGTGCCGGCCGGCCACGACCACCTCGATGTGCCCGGCGAGCCGTTCCACCTCTTCGAGGATGTGCGAGCTGAACAGGATCGTGCGGCCCTCGGCGGCCATCCGCCGGATGAGGTCCATCAGGTGGAGCCGCTGGCGCGGGTCCATGCCGTTGAACGGCTCGTCCAGGAGCAGCACGGGCGGGTCGTGCACCAGCGCCGAGGCCATCTTGATGCGCTGCTTCATGCCCTTGGAGTAGTTGCCGATGGCGCGGTCGGCGGCGTAGTGCATCTCGACCAGGCCGAGGGCGCGCTCGGCGGCGGCGCCGGGCTCGGGGAGCTTGTGCAGCTTGGCCATGGCGAGGATGAACTGGCGGCCGGTGAGGAAGTCGTACGCGGCCTCGCGTTCGGGAACGAGCCCGAGGCTGCGGTAGATGCCGGGGTTGTGCCAGATCGGCACGCCGTCGAGCGTGACCGTTCCGGACGACGGCGGCAGGAAGCCGCCCATCATGTGGATGAGGGTCGACTTGCCGGCGCCGTTGGGCCCCAGCAGCCCGGTGACGCCGGGGCCGATCGTCATGGAGACGCCGTTGACGGCGACGACGTTCCCGTACCAGCGGGAAACCTGCTCCAGCCTCAGCTCCGTCATGAGAGCCCCGCCTTCCGGAAGCGCGTGTAGAGGACCAGGACCGCGCCGGCGACCAGGGCCGCGCAGACGCCCAGCGCCACCGCGCCGCCGAGGACGCCGGGCGCGATGGCGATCGAGGAGCTCTGCGCGCCGAGCAGCCGCACCTGGACGATGTCGATGAGGTTGAACGGGGTGAACAGGCCCGCCCAGCCGGCCAAGGCGAACTCGGTGCGCATCTCCGCCAGGCCCTGCACGATCGCGACGAACGCGGTGCTGAGCATGAAGACGGCGATGACGGCGGCCACGCCGAAGCCGCGGCGCGGCGTGAACGCGGCCACCACCAGCCCGATCGCGGCGAGGACCAGCGCGAACAGCACGCAGCCGACGAGGCCGGCGAGGTAGTCCAGCAGCTGCCGGCCCGAGTTCGGGATCTTGGTGATCAGGCCGCCGACGTACAGCACGGTGATCGGCGCCGCGGTCAGCGCGAACAGCGCGGTCGCCATCGCCCCCAGCTTGGCCAGCACGAAGTCCAGATGCCCGACCGGCCGGGAGAAGTACAGCGGTACGACATGGAAGCGGATCTCCCGGGACGCCAGCACCGGCGCCTGGGTGGCGACGAAGATCGCGATGATGACCTGGAGCGTCGGCGCGTACGACGCGTAGCGCATCAGCATGTCCGGCTCCTTGGAGATCGCGAAGACCGCGACCGAGCCGGCGGCGGGCAGCAGCATGATCGCGCCCAGCAGGAACGGCATCACCTTGGCGCGCGCGGGCCGGCCGATGCCCCACGCGGCCCGCAGGTTGTGGACGTACAGCGACCGCAGCACGTACCCGCGGCCCGCCCGGCGGCCCTCGTAGTTCCGGTAGCCGATGTCGTGGATGGTGCTCGCGCTCATCGCTCCCGTGCCCGTGGATTCGGTGCTCATCGGGCGACTCCCTGCGCCTCGTCGGCCGCGAAGACCTCTTCGATGCGGTGCCGGCGCTGCTCCATCCGGATCAGCCGCAGCCCGAGGTCGGCGACGCCGTCGCGGACGAGGTCGTAGGTGGTCTCGCCGGCGATCTGGACGACCAGGAACCGGCCCTCCGGCTGGACGGCGGCGCCCGCCTCGTGCAGGAGCCGCCCGAGCTCGTCGCGGCCCTCCTCCACCTCGACCGTGAGGACCCCGCTGGCCGCCGTGTACGCCTCGACCGCCTGCGACCGCAGCAGTCTGCCGCCGTCGATGATGACGACATGGTCGCAGACCCGTTCCAGCTCGCCGAGCAGGTGCGAGGTCACCAGGACGCTGATGCCGAACTCGGTGCCGATCCGCCGGATCAGGTCGAGCATCTCGTCGCGGCCGGCCGGGTCCAGGCCGTTGGTGGGCTCGTCGAGGAAGACCAGCTTCGGGTCGTGGACGAGGGCCTGCGCCAGCTTCACGCGCTGCCGCATGCCGGTGGAGTAGCCGCCCATGGGGCGGTAGCGCTCCTCGTACAGGCCCACGTGGCGCAGCGTGTCGGCGGCGCGCTCGCGGGCCGCGGTCGGCGGCAGCCCGCACATCCGCGCCATGTGGACGACGAACTCGGTGGCGGACACGTCGGGCGGCAGGCACTCGTACTCGGGCATGAACCCCACCCGCTCGCGGATCCGCGCGCCCTCGCGGGCGATGTCGAGGCCCAGCACGGCGGCGCGGCCGGCGGACGGCGGCAGCAGCCCGAGCAGGATCTTGATGAGCGTCGACTTGCCGGCGCCGTTGGCCCCGACCAGTCCCACGACCCCCGGTTCCACGGCGACGGTGAGGGCGTCCAGCGCGGTCACCCTCGGGAACCTCATCGTGAGGCCTTCGGTGGCGATGATCGGCATGTTCACGAACCTAGCCCTTCGCCGGACCCGGGGCGTCCCCCTGGAGGATTACCACCGGGAGATGAGCCCGCGAAGGAGCCGGGAGACCGCCGCCCCTTCCGGCGGAGGACGAACGCCCAGATCCGGCGCTGGACGAGCAGCGTCAGCGTACCGGCGATGATCATCCCGGCCAGGTTGAGGCCCAGCTGGAGCAGCGACCCGTCGATCTCGCTGCCGTGCCGCAGCGCCAGCGCCACCGCCAGGTTGCCGGCCGCGGGCACGGTGGTGACCGAGATGAACACCCCGACCAGCGCCGACGACTTCCCGGCCGTGAGCGACAGGACGCCGCCGGCGCCCGCGAGCAGCGCGACGATGAACGACCAGCGGTCCGGGCTGTAGATGAACGCGGTCATCGGCCGCGAGTCCGGCAGCCGGTCCAGCTCGATCACCCCGATCCACCAGCTGACCAGCGCGCACGCGTAGGTGACCGCGATCGCGATGGCGAACCCGACGGTGAGCGTGCGCAGCGCGGTGCCGATGCGCCGCGGGTTCCGGTGCACGATGCCGAGGCAGATCGCCGCGACCGCGCCGAACTCCGGGCCGAGCACCATCGCGCCCACCACCAGGATCGGCGAGTCGGTCAGCGCGGCGATCCCGGCCAGCTGCGTCGCCAGCGCCAGGAACACCACGAACGACCACGACAGCACGCTGTCGGCGGCCGTACGGCGGTCGAGCTCCTCCCAGACCACCGCGTCCTCGCCGTAACCGGGGGCGCGCTCCTCGGCCCGCTCGGCGGACGTCGACAGCGTCAGGTCGACCTGCTCGATCCCGATCCCGCCGTCGCGGTCGATGCCGAGCTCCCGCAGCGCGGCGAGGATCTCGTTCGCCGACTCGCGGGCGATGTCGGCGGTCACCAGATCGCCCGCCGGGGACCGCGCGGCGCCCGGCACGACGACCACGTTGGTCGCGCCGGAGGAGTCCGCGAGGGCGGCGCAGACCGCCTCCGTACGGTCCGCGGGCACGATCGCTCTCAGGTGCAGCACCCTCCACATCGTGCCGCATGGGCGGGAACGGCGTTGCCGTCGTCCACAGGGTGGCGGCGGGGACAGGAGGGGGTGACAGTGAGTAATTTTCGCAGTAGCCCCCGGCAAAGCGGGCATAAATGCTTCCGACATGGACGCAAAGTGATTGGACGGTCACGATATGGCGCGATCGCGCCGGACGATCCTGGGCCTCGGCCTCTCCACCGCGCTCCTGGCCACCGGATGCAGCGCGGAGGTGGGCCTGTCGAACCCCTCCCCCTCGTCCAGCTCCAGATCCGGCCCCGAGTCCACCTCCGCCGGCGGCGGCGATCCCCGGAAGGCCGAACGCGACCTCGCCCGGCTCCGCACCGCCGCCGAGGGATCGGGCGGCGGGTACGAGCGGGACCGCTTCGGCACCCGCTGGAAGGACATCGACCGCAACGGCTGCGACCAGCGCAACGACGTGCTGGCCCGCGACCTGGAGAGCGTCCGCAAACGCGGCGGCTGCGTCGTGCTGAACGGGACGCTGCACGACCCGTACAGCGGGAAGGACATCACGTTCAGCAAGGCGGACGCGGCCGAGGTCCAGATCGACCACGTCTACCCGCTCGCGCTCGCCTGGCGCATGGGCGCCGCCGGCTGGGACGAGGAGCGCCGCGAGCGCTTCGCCAACGACCACGCCAACCTGCTCGCCGTCTGGGGCGTGCCGAACCAGCAGAAGAGCGACAAGGGCCCCGGCGAATGGAAGCCGCAGAAGGCTTACCAGTGCACGTACGCCACCAGGTACATCGCGGTCGCCACGAAGTACTCCCTTCCCGTCACCGGCGCCGACCGTACGGCCCTCAAGGGCTTCCTGGAGCGCTGCTGATCGTCGCGGCATAGGCTGGCGCCATGAGCACCGAGCCGAACGACCCGAACGAGCCGAGCCAGCCGGACCTGCCCGATGAGAGCGCGCACGCCGCCGCCGGGGAACGGCCCCGCGTCCGTACCGAACGCGGGGTCGGGGCCCGCGCCACCGGCGCCGAGGTGACCGGCGCCTCGGCCACCGGTCTCACCCTCCGCGCCGGCAACGCCTTCGGCTCGCTGGCCCTCGGCTCGATGGCGCTGGGCGCGCTGGCCGTCGGCGCCATCGCGATCGGCAAGCTGGTCGTCAAGCGCGCCGTCGTCCACCACCTCGAAGCCGGCACGGTCGAGATCAAGCACCTCAAGGTCGGCAAGCTGGAGATCACCGACGCCGGCTGACGCCTGGCCCGCGCGCCGACGGGACGAGGCGGGACGGGGCGGTCAGCCCAGGGCGGTCCGGACGACCTCGGCGAGGCGGTCGGCGATCTGCTGGGCCTGCTGCTCGGACGCCGCCTCGACCATGACCCGGACCATGGGCTCGGTGCCGCTGGGGCGGAGCAGCACGCGGCCGGTGTCGCCCAGCTCCGCCTCGGCCGCGGCGACGGCCGCGGTCAGCTCGGGGGCGGTGTGCGCGCGGGACTTGTCCACGCCCTTGACGTTCACGAGCACCTGCGGCAGGCGGGTCATCACCTTGGCCAGCTCGTCCAGCGGCCGGCCGCGGCGGGCCATCGCGGCCAGCAGGTGCAGGCCGGTCAGCACGCCGTCGCCCGTGGTCGCGTGCTCCAGCATGATCACGTGGCCGGACTGCTCACCGCCGAACCCGAAGCCGCCCTCCTTCATGGCCTCCAGCACGTAGCGGTCGCCGACCGCGGTCTCCACGACGGTCAGCCCGGCCTCGCGCAGGGCGTTCTTGAACCCCAGGTTCGACATCACGGTCGCGACCACCGTGTCCGCGGGCAGCCGCCCGGACTCGCGCAGTTCCAGCGCCAGGATCGCCATGATCTGGTCGCCGTCGATCGGCTCGCCGCTCGCGGTGACCGCCAGGCACCGGTCGGCGTCGCCGTCGTTGGCGATGCCCGCGTCCGCGCCGTGCTCCCGGACGGCCTGCCGCAGCGCCTCCAGATGGGTGGAGCCGCAGCCGGAGTTGATGTTGAGGCCGTCGGGGGCCGCGCCGATCGTGATCACCTCGGCGCCCGCCCGGCGCAGCGCCTCGGGCGCCACGTCGGAGGAGGCGCCGTTCGCGCAGTCGACCACGACGCGCAGGCCGTCCAGGGACACGGGGACGGTCGAGACCAGGTGCGCCACGTACTGCTCGACCGCGCCGTACGCGTCGCGGACCCGGCCCACGGCGGCACCGGTCGGCGGGTCCCAGTCCTGGCCGAGCGCGGCCTCGATCCGGTCCTCGATCTCGTCGGGCAGCTTGTGGCCGCTGCGGTCGAAGAACTTGATGCCGTTGTCGGGGGCCGGGTTGTGCGAGGCCGACAGCATCACGCCGAGGTCGGCGGTCAGGGTGTGGGTCAGGTACGCGACCGCCGGGGTCGGCAGCACCCCGAGCCTCAGCACCTCGACGCCCGCGCTGGCGAGCCCGGCCACCACCGCGGCCTCCAGGAACTCCCCCGACGCCCGCGGATCCCGGCCCACCACGGCCAGCGGGCGATGGCCCTGGAACGCTCCCGCCTCGCCCAGCACGCGCGCCGCCGCGACGGACAGGTCCATCGCCAGCGGTGCGGTCAGATCGCGGTTGGCGAGCCCGCGTACGCCATCGGTCCCGAAGAGACGACCCACAGTTCAACTCCCGATAAGGCAAAAGACCGCGGGGCACGGCCGGGGCCGGCGCCCCGGCCGCTCCACACGGTCGAAACTAGTGCGCATGCCCCGCGCGCTTCCGGCGGCACCGCGCGGCGCGCCCGGATTGCGGCACGTAAGCCATGACGTCCATCAAAGCAGCCAAAGGGCCGGATCGTCCCAAGGAATCCCCATCCGGCCGTCCGGATGGGGTCGCGGGGACACCGGCGGAGCCTGGAGCGGGGCCCTGAGAGAGGCCCTGAGAGAGGCCCGGAAAAGCGGACGAGCCGCCGCACCCGTGCTGCCGACCATGGGGGTCGGCCGCGAGATCGTTCCGGGGGTGCGGCGGCTCGTGCCTGCGATCAACGTCTGGTGAGGCCGATCAGCGCTTGCTGTACTGCGGAGCCTTACGGGCCTTCTTGAGACCGGCCTTCTTGCGCTCGGTGGCGCGCGCGTCACGGGTGAGGAAGCCCGCCTTCTTCAGCGCCGGGCGGTGCTCGATGTTGGCGAACTGCAGCGCCCGGGAGATCCCGAGGCGCAGCGCACCGGCCTGGCCGGTGGTGCCGCCGCCGTTGACCCGCGCCAGCACGTCGAACTGGCCCTCCAGGCCCAGCAGCACGAACGGCTCGTTCACGATCTGCTGGTGGACCTTGTTGGGGAAGTACTGGTCGAGGGACCGGCCGTTGATGGTCCAGTTGCCCGAACCGGGAACGATCCGCACCCGCGCGATGGCCTCCTTGCGGCGGCCGGTGCCGGCGGCCGGGCCGGTCGCGACCGGCTGCGCGAGGAAGCCCTCGCCGGCGGCCTCGGGGGACTCGGTGCTGTACTCCGACGGGGCGTCTTCGTACGAGTCGAGCTCGGCGCCGCCCTCGGCGGTCGTCTCGGTGTCGAAGGACTCGTCCACGGTTCTCCTCGGTCTTCTGGCCAGGGCGGCGGGCCCGCGCGTTCATCGCTCCGGGTGCCCCGGCGGCCACGGGTCTCGGCGCGTACGGGTTCGTACGGCCGGGGTGCTGCTGGTCGTGCTCGGTACTGCCGGTGGTGCTGGGTGCTGCTCGTGCGCCGCGCTACTGCTTGATCTGGGTGATCTCGAACGGAACGGGCTTCTGCGCCTGGTGCGGGTGGTCCGGACCGGCGTAGACCTTCACCTTGCCGAACATCTTCCGGCCGAGGGAGTTCTTGGGCAGCATGCCCTTGATCGCCTTCTCGACGGCCCGCTCGGGGTGCTTCTCCAGCAGGTCGGCGTAGTTCACCGAGCGGAGACCGCCCGGGTAGCCGGAGTGCCGGTAGGCCCGCTTCTGCTCGAGCTTGTTGCCGGACAGCGCCACCTTCTCGGCGTTCACGATGACGACGAAGTCACCGGTGTCGAGGTGCGGCGCGTAGATCGGCTTGTGCTTACCCCGAAGCAGCTGCGCGACCTGGCTTGCGAGGCGGCCCAGCACGACATCGGTCGCGTCGATGACGTGCCACTGACGCTGAACGTCAGCAGGCTTTGGGGTGTACGTGCGCACGGTCGTAGGCCTTCGTTTCTTGTCGACTTCTCAGCGGATTCCTGCTCGCGCCGATCAGAGGCTGATCCGACCTGGCGCTCCGGGAGGCCGGGACCCGATCACGCGTCCCGATCACGCGGGACAGCGCTGCGAGCACACCGGCGGTTGCGGCTCGGTACCGTTCCCCGAAGGACAGGCGTCACCGCATACAACGAATAGGCAGGATACCCAGCGCCGAGGGTGCGGGTCAAAGCGGGGCCCGGCGAGGGACCCGCTGGAGGGCCCTGCCGGAGGGCTCGCCCGGACCCGCCGGAGAACGGTCTGCCGGGACACCGTACCGGCCGTACCCGGCCTCCTGTTTTGGCCAGTAACAAGGACTTGCAGCCCTTTATCGGGATAAGGTGCGGGCCGACCGGTCACTGATGGCGACCGTCACCGTCCAGTCCCCGGGAGTCCCGCCGATGCCCCGTAGTTCCGGCCGACCCGCCGACCCCCGCCGCCCCGGACGTTCCGGCGAGAACGGCGCATCCGGTCCCGCCGTCCCCCCTGGGCCTCCCCCCGGCTCCGCGCCCGGGCAGACCGGCCGCTACGGCAGGCGGGGCGCACCGGCCCCCGGCGAGGCCCGCCTGGTCGCGGGACGCGGAATCACCCCCGAACGGCCCGCCGCCCCTGCGGCACCCCCAGAACGGCCGGCGCCCGCCGCTCCTGCGGCTCCCCAGGCATCCGGAGCGCCCGGAGCACCCGCGGCGCCTGAGCCGTCCGCGAGCCCGGCGGGCGACTGGTTCTCCCGGCCGAGCCGGCCGCGCCCGGAAGAGCCGATCATGGCCGCGTCCGCGGGCGCCCCACCCGCCGGTAGGGGCAGGGACGACCGGCTCGTCCAGGTCGAGTTCGCCGGCCCGCCGATGCCGCCCCGCCGTACCGCGCCCGCCGGCGCTCCGGGGCCCGGCCACCGCGCGCCCGGGTCGCGGCGCAAGCGCGGCACGTCCAAGCCGGCCGTGCTCGCGGCGCTCGGCGTCGCGATCCTCGCCGTCGGCACGGGCGTCGCGATCGACCGGCTCGTCCTGTCCGAGACGCGGCCGGAGCCCATCGCCGCTTCCAATCAGGCCCCGCAGGCGGACGTGCCGGCGCCCGGCACCGACCTCGACCGGCAGCGGAGCGCCGGCGGCGGCGCCACCCCGCCCGCCGCGCCGAGCGAGAGCGCCCCGCCGCTCAAGGAGATGCCCAAGCGGGACGCCGAGCCGTCCCCGAGCCCGGACACCTCCGAGTCGTCCTCCCCGGACGGCTCCAGGCCGGGCGGCGGGACCGCGGCGGCGCCCGGCTCGTCGGTGACCGAGACCGCAGTGGCGCTTCTCACCAACAAGGAGCGCGCCGCGAAGGGCTGCCCGGCGCTGCGCATCGACGCCCGCCTGGTGAGGTCCGCCCGCGCGCACTCCAGGGACATGGCCGCCAACGACTACTTCTCCCACACGTCGCGGAACGGCGACAGCCCGTGGAAGCGGATGGAGGAGGCCGGCTACCCGAGCCCCGGCGCGGAGAACATCGCCAAGGGCTACCCGACCGCCGCGGCCGTGGTGGAGGGCTGGATGAACAGCCCCGGGCACCGCGCGAACATCCTCAACTGCGACCTGCGCGCGATCGGCGTCGGGATGGCGACGGGCGGCGGCGGTCCGTACTGGACGCAGAATTTCGGCTGGAAATAGGACCATTCCGCACGGCACGCGACCTGCCGAAACCGGCGGCGGCCCGCTCACCCCCATGCCATGGTGGGTGTTCGAACCGTCCCGAACAGGGTCCGCGAGCATCGGTCCAGAGCCAGGATGAAGGAACGGTAAGGTCCAAGCCATGGGTTATCCGGGCGATCAAGGCAAACCCGGCGGCTGGCCTCCCGAGCAGCCGCCGCACGCCCCGTACGGAGAAGAGCGGCAGGGCGACGACCCCTTCGCGCCGCGCGGCGACGACGCGTTCGCCCCCCGCGGGGACGACCCCTACGGCGCGCCGCCGGGCGACCGCTTCGGCGGTCCGGGCCCCGGCGATCAGTTCGGCGCCGGCCAGGGCGACCAGTTCGCCTCGGGTCCCGGCGACCACTTCGGCCCCGGCGGAGACTTCGGCGACGGGTACGGGCCCGGCCCCGGCGGCCCCACGCCGCCGCGCAAGAAGCGCAACCTGCCGCTGATCATCGGTGCCGCGGCGGTGGCCGGGCTGGTGCTGGTCGGCGGCGGCATCGGGCTGTCCTCGCTGCTCAAGGGCGACGATTCCAAGGCCGGTACGGCGGGGAACGACCAGGCGGCGACGCAGAGGCCGACGGCGGCGCCGTCCCCGACGCAGCCGGTGCTGGAGCCGGTCAAGCTGAAGAGCCGCACCACCGACCCGAGCCCGCTGTCGCTCAAGGAAGCGTTCGGCAAGTCCAAGTTCAAGGCCGGCGGCGAGAACTACGTGCGCACCGGCTGGCACGCCAGGCGCGACTGCGCCAAGACCGTGAACGGGAGCAAGCTCGTCTCCGCGGTCAAGAAGGGCGGCTGCACGCAGGCGCTCCGGGCCACCTACGCCCGCGGCGACAAGGTGCTCGTCGGCACGGTCGGGGTGCTCAACCTCAAGACCGAGGCCGCGGCCCAGGCCGCCCAGAAGGCCGCGGTCTCGAAGGACGCGTTCCTGGAGCCGCTGGCCGGGAGCGGCGCCAGCAAGACCATCGGCAAGGGCGAGGCGCTCGGCACCGCGCAGGCGCAGGGCCACTACCTGGTGATGACCTGGGTGCAGCGGCCCGACGGCAAGAAGATCCCCGAGAAGTACCACAAGACCGTCTCCGCCTTCGGGCAGCAGCTCATCAAGGGCAGCAATCTGAGCTTCGCCCTGCACTACCGGGAAACCGAAGGAAAGCCCTACTCCAACTGATCTGGGTGAATACCTTTCTTGGCTATGTCTGGACCTAATGAGGGCTCGGAGCGGGCCGGGGACGACGGGACGGAACCCGTTCCCCACCCGGCCCCGCCCAGTTTCGGCAAGGCGGACGACCCCGCGGACGGCGAGGCGGGCGCGCCCGCCGAACTCCGGCTGCCCATCGGCCTGCAGAAGCCCTGGTGGGCCTCCTCCCCCGAAGCGTCCGCCGAACCCGGCGCCGAAGCCCGAGCGGCGGCGGACGAGGACGAGGACGACGGGACGGTCGTCTTCGGCGAGCGCGAGAAGCCCGCGCCGCCGTCCCCCTCGCCGGGAACGCTGGTGGCCGGGCACGGCGCCCCGAAGATCGACACCCGTGGCGCCGTCCCCGCCGAGCCGGTGATCCCGACGTCCGCGCCCTCGTTCCCCGACACCGACCCGGACGGCATCCCGGTCATGCGCCCGGACGAGCCCGCCGCCGAGCCGCCCCCGGAGCCCGGGACCGAAGCCGAGGCGAAGCCTGAACCCCAGGCCCGCCCCGAGCCCGCGGCCAAGCCCGAACCAGAGGCACGGCCCGCGTTCGACGCACAGCCCGAGGCTGAGGCCGAGCCCGCTGCTGAAGCGCGACGCGAGGACGCGGCCAAACCCGGACCAGAGGCACGGCCCGCGTTCGGCGCGCGGACTGCGGCCGGGCCCGAGTCTGAGGCGCGATCCGGAGCGACGCCTGCCGCTGAAGCGCCGCGCGAAGGCGCGGCCGAGTCCGGGGTCGAGGCGGGGTCCGAAGCGCCACGCGCACCCGTACCGGAGCCCGCGGCGGCCGAGACGGCGCCGACGCCGGTGCTGCTGCCGGACGCAGTGGAGCCCGCGAACGTTCAGGAAACCCGGCCGCAGCCGGTCGTTCCGGACACTCCCGCGCCCACGGTGATCACGCCGGTGTACCACGCCGAGGGCGGCGTGCCGGTCGGCAGCGGGCAGAGCCCGTTCAACGCCGGCCCGCTCGGGCCTGGCACGCCAGGCACATCAAGCACACCGGGCAAGGGCGGCAGGCGTGGGCGCAAGCCGCTGCTGATCGGCGGTGGCGTGGTGGCCGCCGCGGTCGTCGCCATCGCGGCGTTCGCGTTCGTGGGCGGCGACTCCGACAGCAAGGGCCGTACCGCCAAGGCGATCGAGTCCTCAGGGACGAAGACCGACCCGACGCCGTCCCAGGCGGTCTCCCCCAGCGCCGCGCCCAGCGCGCCCAGCGCCCCCGCCGACGGCGGCCCGCCGTCCAGCATCGACAGCGCGCGGACCGACACCAAGCCGCTGGCGCTCTCCGAGGCGTTCCCGAACTCGCGGATCGCCCTGGGCGGCCGCGACTACGTCCGCGACCGCGCCTCGGTCAACCACCAGTGCGCGCTCACCGCGCGCGGCGCGATGGCCAAGGCGCTCACCAGCGGGCGCTGCAGCAGCGTCGTCCGGGTCACGTTCCTGGACAGGGAGCGCTCCCTCGCCGTCACCTCGGGCATCGCCGTCCTCCCCACCAAGGCGGGCGCGCTCAAGGCCAACGCCGCGGGCGACCCCAGCCGGTACGAGTGGTTCCGCGGCATGGGCGGCGAGCGGACGAAGAACATCGACCGGGCGGGCGGGTACGCGGCCAGCACCGTGCGCGGCCGGTACATCGCCTACGCGTACGCCACGTACGCCGACGGCAGGCGGCCCAAGCCCGCCGACCCGACGCTGAAGTCGGTCGCCGAGCAGTTCGTCGGATACGCGCTGCGCCCCGTCGACGCCCGCGCCCGCGGCTGACCGCCGCCCGGCCGCGCTACGACGAGGAAGGCGAAGCGGGCGAGGACGGGGACGGGGCGGCCCCGCCGGGGTTGAGGGTGCGGACGCGTCGCGTCTCCTGCGCGCGCCGCGCGAGGTCCTCGGCCTGCGGGTAGCGGATCTCCTCCAGCGACAGGCCGTGCGCGGGCGCCACGTTCACGGCCGAGTCGCGGGTCCGGGCCGCGAGCACCTTCGCGGGCCACTCCACGTCCCGCCGACCGTCGCCGACCACCAGCATGGCGCCGACGAGCGCGCGCACCATCGAGTGGCAGAACGCGTCCGCCTCGACCGTCGCGACCGCCACGCCGCGCTGGGGGGCGGCGGAACGCAGCACCCGGCCCTCCGTGCGGTCCTTGACCCCGTACGGGTCCTCGCGGTGCCAGTCGAAGCGCAGCAGCTCGCGGATCGTCGTCGCGCCCTCGCGCTTGCGGCAGTACGCGGCGAAGTCGTGCTCGCCGACGAGGAGCGCGGCGGCGGCGTTCATCCGGTCCAGGTCCAGGGGCCGCGGGTGCCACAGGACGTCGTGGCGGCGCAGCGGGTCCACGCCCACCGGGTCGTCGCAGACGCTGTAGGCGTACCGCCGCGACAGCGCCGAGAACCGCGCGTCGAAGCCCTCAGGCGCCACCGACACCCGCCACACGCGCACGTCCGGGGGGAGCAGGCCCGCCAGGCGGCGCGGCATGGTGCCGTTCACCATCGAGTACGAGGCGACCGGCACGACCAGGTGCGCGACCTGGCCCCGCGCGTGGACGCCCGCGTCCGTACGGCCCGCCACGGTCAGCACCGGAGGCGGGTCCAGCCGCAGCAGCCGGGCCAGCGCGTCCTCGATGACGCCCTGGACGGTGCGCTGGTTGGGCTGGCGCGCCCAGCCCGCGAAGCCCGCACCGTCGTACCCGATGTCGAGCCTGAGTCGTACCAAAGCGGTCATGTCAGAGCTTCTCTCCCTCGCGGCGCCCATGCCCCGGCGCGCTGGCGGACAACCGACGACCCTCTGACGTGACCATGAAGGCAGTCTGGCAAAGAACGGGCCCGCCGTCCCGTAGCGGAACGGCGGGCCCGTGCGCATGTCGAGCGCGAACTCCCTCGCGGGTGCCCTCCAGGGCTGCTACTTGGCGTCGCCCTCGCCCTTGGACACGTCGTCGGTGATCTCGACGTCGGTGTCCGCGGCCTCGGGGGCCTCGTCGGCCTCGCCCTTGGTGAGCGTGACGTCCTCGGCCGGCGCGGTGTCCTCGGCCGGAGCCGCGGCCTTGACCGTACCGCCCGAAGCGGCCAGGGGCTCGCGCACCAGCTCGATCACGGCCATCGGGGCGTTGTCGCCCTTGCGCGGCCCGAGCTTGGTGATGCGGGTGTAACCACCGGGACGGTTCTCGAACGTCGGCGCGATCTCGGTGAAGAGCTCGTGCACGACGCCCTTGTCACGGATCACCCGGGCCACCTGGCGACGGTTGTGCAGGTCGCCCTTCTTGGCCTTGGTGATCAGCTTCTCGGCCAGCGGGCGCACCCGCCGGGCCTTGGCCTCGGTGGTGGTGACGCGGCCGTGCTCGAACAGCGCCGTGGCCAGGTTGGCCAGGATGAGCCGCTGGTGCGCGGCGCTGCCGCCCAGACGGGCGCCCTTGGTGGGCTGAGGCATGGTCGTTCCTCTCTGCACCGGCCGTATCAGGTACCGGTGTCAGTGTTGGATTGTCGCGCCTTCGGCACGACGGCTGTTGCGGTTCTTGCATCCCGTCTTCCCGGCTGCGCCGGGAAGACGGGGGTCTTACTAGTACTGCTCGGTCTCGGCGTAGCCCGCGTCGTCGTCGCCGTAGTTGTCGGCGGCGGCGCTCGGGTCGAATCCGGGCGGGGAGTCCTTGAGGGACAGGCCCATGTCGTTGAGCTTCTGCTTGACCTCTTCGATCGACTTGGCGCCGAAGTTGCGGATGTCCAGCAGGTCCTGCTCGCTGCGGGCCACCAGCTCGCCCACCGAGTGGATGCCCTCGCGCTTGAGGCAGTTGTAGGAGCGGACCGTGAGGTTCAGCTCCTCGATCGGCAGGGCCAGGTCCGCGGCCAGCGCGGCGTCCGTCGGGGACGGGCCCATGTCGATGCCCTCGGCCTCGACGTTGAGCTCCCGGGCCAGGCCGAACAGCTCGACGAGGGTCTTGCCGGCGGAGGCGACCGCGTCGCGCGGCGCCATCGCCTGCTTGGTCTCCACGTCCAGGATCAGGCGGTCGAAGTCGGTGCGCTGCTCGACTCGGGTCGCCTCGACCTTGTAGGTGACCTTGAGCACGGGCGAGTAGATGGAGTCGATCGGGATCCGGCCGATCTCCTGGCCCGGCTGCTTGTTCTGGGCGGCCGAGACGTAGCCGCGGCCGCGCTCGACCGTCAGCTCCATCTCCAGCTTGGCCTTGTTGTTCAGGGTGGCGATGTGCAGGTCGGGGTTGTGAACCTCGACGCCGGCCGGCGGCGCGATGTCGGCCGCGGTCACCTCGCCGGGACCCTGCTTGCGCAGGTACATCACCACGGGCTCGTCGTGCTCGGACGAGACGACCAGCTCCTTGAGGTTCAGGATGATGTCGGTGACATCCTCCTTGACCCCGGGGACGGTGCTGAACTCGTGCAGCACGCCCTCGATCCGGATGCTGGTGACGGCGGCACCGGGGATCGAGGAGAGGAGGGTGCGGCGGAGCGAGTTGCCGATCGTGTAGCCGAAGCCCGGCTCCAGCGGCTCGATGGTGAACCGCGACCGGAACTCGTCGACCTGCTCCTCGGTGAGGGTGGGACGCTGTGCGATGAGCATGGATGATCCTTCTTTCCGCGGTGCCCGCTATTTGACGACCGCGTTCTCCATGGTACGTGACCGTCCCCCGCACGCCCCGGACCGGCGTTTCCGCAGGTCCGGGGCGTGACAGGGGACGATGTGAGCCCTTACTTGGAGTAGAGCTCGACGATCAGCTGCTCCTGGACGGGAGCGTCGATCTGCTGCCGGACGGGCAGCGAGTGGACGAAGATCCGCATCTTGTCCGCGTCCACGCCCAGCCACGCCGGGACCTGGCGCTCGCCGGCCTCGGCCTTGGCGACCTGGAACGGCGTCATCTCCTGGGACTTGGCCTTGACATCGACGATGTCGGCCTCCTTCACCAGGGCGGACGGGATGTTGACCTTGCGGCCGTTGACCCGGATGTGGCCGTGCCGGATCAGCTGGCGGGCCATGTCGCGGGACTTGGCGAAGCCCGCGCGGTAGACCACGTTGTCGAGCCGGCGCTCCAGGAGGCTGAGCAGGTTCTCACCCGTCTTGCCGCCCTGGCGGTTCGCCTCGACGTAGTAGTTGCTGAACTGCCGCTCCAGAACGCCGTAGATGCGCTTGGCCTTCTGCTTCTCACGAAGCTGGAGCAGGTACTCGGTCTCCTTGGGACGACCGCGGCCGTGCTCACCCGGCGGGTAGGGGCGGATCTCGATGGGGCACTTCGGCCCCTCGCACTTGCTGCCCTTGAGGAACAGCTTCATCTTCTCGCGACGGCAAAGCTTGCAGTCGGCGCCCGTGTAACGAGCCATCGTTTGTCTTCTCCTCCTGGCTCAGACCCGGCGCCGCTTCGGCGGGCGGCAGCCGTTGTGCGGGACCGGGGTGACGTCCTGGATGGAGCCCACCTCGAGGCCGGTCGCCTGCAGCGACCGGATGGCGGTCTCACGGCCGGAGCCCGGGCCCTTGACGAACACGTCGACCTTGCGCATGCCGTGCTCCATGGCGCGGCGCGCGGCCGACTCGGCGGCCTGCTGGGCGGCGTAGGGCGTCGACTTGCGGGAGCCCTTGAAGCCCACGTGGCCGGAGGAGGCCCACGAGATCACGTTGCCGTTCGGGTCGGTGATCGAGACGATCGTGTTGTTGAACGTGCTCTTGATGTGGGCGTGCCCGTGAGCGACGTTCTTCTTTTCCTTGCGGCGCACCTTCTTCGCGCCGACACGGCTCTTGGGAGGCATCTGCTCTCTCTACTCCTGAGGTCATCGATCCGGAACGGACCGAGCGGTCCGCGTGCCGGACTACTTCTTGCCGGCCTTCTTCTTGCCGGCCACGGTCTTCTTCTTGCCCTTGCGCGTGCGCGCGTTGGTCTGCGTGCGCTGGCCGTGCACGGGAAGACCGCGGCGGTGCCGGATGCCCTGGTAGCAACCGATCTCGATCTTGCGGCGGATGTCGGCCTGAACCTCGCGGCGGAGGTCGCCCTCCGTCTTGTAGTTCGCCTCGATCCAGTCGCGGAGCTTGATCAGCTCATCGTCGCCGAGCTGGTGGACCCGCAGATCCGGGTTCACCCCGGTGTTCGCCAGGGTCTCCTGGGCCCGGGTCCGGCCGATGCCGAAGATGTAGGTGAGAGCGATCTCCACGCGCTTGTCGCGCGGGAGGTCGACGCCGAGCAGGCGTGCCATCTCGGGCAGTCCTTTCGTTTCGCGGAGGTATGAGCGCGCCGCTTCCCGCGAACACCCTGCCCGGGTGGCGGCCTCGGCCTCCGTCCGAGGGTTCCCCTTCACACGCCGGTGCCGTACGACCTGATCTAGAGCCTGGGCTCCGGACCGGTTTCGTACGGCGACGTGTGAAGGAGTGCGGTGCGCGTTCTGGAGTTCTCCGGACGCCGTCCCCTCGCGGGGCCGGTGTCCGTCAGGGCGTCAGCCCTGGCGCTGCTTGTGGCGCGGGTCGGAGCAGATCACCATGACCCGGCCGTGCCGGCGGATGACGCGGCACTTCTGGCAGATCTTCTTGACGCTCGGCTTGACCTTCACTGGGTCTCCTAGGTTCAGGGTCACCCCCGCGCCGCCACGCACGGGGAAGGCAACCCCAGTGGGATTACTTGTAGCGGTAGACGATCCGACCGCGCGAGAGGTCGTAGGGGCTCAGCTCCACGACGACGCGGTCGTCCGGCAGGATCCGGATGTAGTGCATCCGCATCTTCCCGCTGATGTGGGCGAGCACCTTGTGCCCGTTGTCCAGCTCCACTCGGAACATGGCGTTGGGGAGGGACTCGATGACGGTGCCCTCGATCTCGATGGCGCCTTCCTTCTTGGGCATGTCCTCCGCGCTTCACTGATCGGCTCATTGGACGTCGGCCCGCAGCGTCCACCACTAGACGTCCTAGGAATCACGAGGAATCCCGGGATCTGCAACGGAAACCGGCCGCGACCATGCCGGGACGGGAAGTCCGGGCAGGAAACGAGGCGGCCGACAGCGAGCCGACATGAGAGTTTACGTCACCCGGCGGCCGAATGTGAAATTGTCGCACGACTCGGCTCCGGAGACTGCTCCCGACCCAAGCATACAGCGCCCGCGCGTTGTACCTTTCGGGAGGAAGGACGTCCAGGGAGGATCCGTCCGGGGAGGGTCGGCATGCCGAGTTACGACTTCGCGCTGATCCTCAGCCGTCCCCTCTTCGAGGAGGAACTGGACGACCTGTTCGACCGCACGCACGGCTACGTCACGGTCTCGATCGTCACCGAGCCGCAGCACGCCGAGCGGCCCGGCAACGCCTCGTGCACCTGGCAGGGCCGCACCCTCGCGGCCGCGATCATGGAGCTGGTCGAGCACATGGAGGCCAGCGCGCCCGGGCTGCGCGTCCAGCGGGTCGAGGCGGACCCGCTGCTGACGATCCGCGACATCTCCGAGCGCGTCGGCCGGTCGGTCGACTCGGTACGGTTGTCGATCACCGGCGCGCGCGGGCCGGGCGGGTTCCCCGCCTCCGAGATGTCGTCGGCGGGGCACCGGCTCTGGCGCTGGTCGAAGGTCGCCGCGTGGTACGACTACGACGACCCGCAGCTGCGCGAGGCCCGCCCCACCACCCAGGCGATCAACGGCTGGCTCGCGCTGCGCGACGTCGTACCGGACGTGGCGCCGGCGGCCGAGGACGTCACCACGGCGCTCCAGGCGGTCATCCAGCACGTGGCCTGACCGCGGTCCCGCCGCGTGCTCTGACCAGGGGCTCGCGGGCCTCCCGGCAGGGTCCGCGCCACGCCCGGGACGCCCCCGGCGCGGACGTGATGTTGCTCTCGGGCGCCCGGATCGACAGCGCGCCCGCGCGCCGTCAAGATCGACTCGGTTCCGGCGCGGGCGGGCGTGCCCCGCGGCCCGGTTCCGTGATGTGCTTGGCTCAGGGGGAGGGGATCAATGGCGATCATCGCGCAGCTCAGCGACATCCATATCGCGGCCGGTCGCGGCGGCGCGGTGGACGACGACTCCGGTCCCGTACGGGCGCTGCGCGCCGCGGTGTCGAGCCTGCTGTCGCTGCCGGCGCGCCCGGACGCGGTGGTGCTCACCGGCGATCTCGCCGACGGCGGCCGGCCCGCCGAGTACGCCCGCCTGCACGCGCTCCTGTCGCCGCTGCCGATGGCCGTCCACCCGCTGCCCGGCAACCACGACGACCGCGACGCGCTGCGCGCCGCGTTCGGCGACCACCCGGCCGTGGCGGCGAGCGGCGTCCTCCCCCAGGCGCCGGTCCAGTACGCGGTGGACGTCGCCGGCGTCCGGCTGGTGTGCTGCGACACCAGCGTCCCGGGCTCGCAGTACGGGAACATGGACCCCGACCGGCTGGCCTGGCTCGACGCCACGCTCGCGGAGCGGCCCGCCACGCCGACCGTGGTCGCGACGCACCATCCGCCGTTCCCCGTCGGCATCCCGTTCCTGGACGATCTGCGCTTCATCGACCCGAGCGGGTTCGCCGACGTCATCGCGCGGCACCCGCAGGTGGTCCGGGTGGTCAGCGGGTACGTGCACCGCGGCTCGGTGGGGATGCTCGCCGGCCGGGTGAGCACAACCTGCCCCAGCACGTACCGGCAGCTGTTCCTCGATCTCACCTCGGCCGGGCGCGCGGCCGTGACCGGCGAGCCGGCCGGGTTCGCGGTGCATCTGGTGGGCCTGGACGGCGGCGCGACCACGCACTTCCTGCCGACGGGCAACTACCGGCCGCTGATGGAGGTCGACGGAGCCGGCTGATCGGCCGCCCGGCCGCCCGGCCGGCCGCGGCCCTCAGGGGCGCTTCGGGCCGAAGATCTGGCCCACCAGGAGCATGATCCCCCACGGGCCGGCGACCCACAGCCACCACGGGTAGACCAGGTTTCCGGTCAGCGCGATGGCCAGCCACACCACGAAGTTGATCCCGCTGACGGTCGCCCAGGTGGCCCACATCCCGCGCATCCCGGCGCGGTACAGCTCGCCGCCCTGCCCCTTGCGCTCCGGGACGTACGAGGTCCGCTGGCCGGCCGGGACGGGCAGCTGGTGCAGGTCCTCTTCGGGCAGGTCGTGGGTGACCTCTTCGAGCTGGCCGAGCGTGCGGGCGGCGTAGGTGGCCTCCAGCCGCTCCTCCAGCTCGTCCATCGTGATCCGGCCCTGCGCGCAGTGCTCGCGCAGCGTCGAGGCGACCCGGTCGCGATCGGCGTCCGAGGCCCTCATGTCGGGGTTGGGCGGCATGGCCAGTTCCCTCGCGTCCCTCGCGGCGTCAGGAGGAGTTGCTGCTCCCCAGCTTGGCGAACCACTCCCGGCCCTCGTCAAGTGCCGTGAGGACGCGGGGCCCTTCGGGGGTCACGGCGAACGTGTGCTCGAAGTGCGCCGAGTGCCGGCCGTCGGTGGTGATGACCGTCCAGCCGTCCTCCAGCTCCAGGGTGTCCTTGGTGCCGAGGTTGACCATCGGCTCCACCGCGAAGCACATCCCGACCTCCAGCTCCGGCCCGTGGCCGGGGGCGCCGTGGTTGGGGATCAGCGGGTCCATGTGCATCTCGGTCCCGATGCCGTGCCCCCCGTAGCCCTCGACGATGCCGTAGCGGCCCTGAGAGCGGATGTACGACTCGATCGCGTGCGACATGTCCGTGAGCCTGGCCCCGGCGACTCCGGCCGCCAGACCGTGCCACAGGGACGTCTCGGTGACCTCCAGGAGGCGGGCCTGCTCGGCGGAGACCTCCCCCACCGGAACGGTGATCGCCGAGTCGCCGTGCCAGCCCTCGACGATCGCGCCGCAGTCGATGGAGATGATGTCGCCGTCCCGCAGCTCCTTGCCGGAGCTGGGGATGCCGTGCACGATCTCCTCGTTCACCGAGGCGCAGATCGTCGCGGGGAAGCCGTGGTAGCCCTTGAACGAGGGGACGCCGCCGTGGTCGCGGATGTTGGCCTCCGCGATCACGTCGAGATCCTTGGTGGTGATCCCGGGCTTGACCGCGTCGCGCAGCAGCTCCAGGGTCCGGCCGACCAGCAGGCCGGCCGCCCGCATCAGCTCCACCTGCTCCGCGGTCTTCACCTGGATCGCGGGCCTACGCCGTCTGAACATCTCTCCCCTTGACCATGGCCGTGCTCCGGGCCGCGGGGATCACTTCTCCAGCGGCCGCAGCGCCGCGAGGGCGCGGTTGGTGACCTCCTCGACCGGACCGGTCGCGTCGATACCGACCAAAATATTCTCGTCAGCATAAAACTGCACGAGAGGTGCGGTTTGTTCCTGGTACACCTCGAGGCGGTGCCGGACGACCTCTTCCTTGTCGTCGTCCCGCTGGAACAGGTGACCGCCGCACTCGTCGCAGATGTCGTCCTGCTTGTCGTCGAAGTCGACGTGCCAGATGCGCCCGCACTGCTCGCAGGTGCGCCGGCCCGACAGCCGCCGTACGACCTCGTCCTCGTCGACGACCAGCTCCAGCACGATGTCCAGGCGGGAGTCCCACTCGGCGAGGATCTTCTTCAGCGTCTCGGCCTGCGGGACGTTCCGGGGGAACCCGTCCAGCAGGAACCCGTGCGCCGCGTCGTCCTCGGCCAGCCGGTCGCGCACCATCGCGATCGTGACCTCGTCGGGGACGAGGTCGCCGCGGTCCATGAACTTCTTGGCCTGCTTGCCGAGTTCGGTGCCGCCGCTGACGTTGGCGCGGAAGATGTCACCTGTCGAGATCTTCGGGATGGACAGATGCGATGCGATGAACTGGGCCTGCGTCCCCTTGCCCGCTCCCGGGGGGCCCACCAGAACGATGCGCACTACCGGAGGAAGCCCTCGTAATTGCGCTGCTGGAGCTGACTCTCGATCTGCTTCACGGTATCCAGTCCGACGCCGACGACGATGAGGATGCTCGTCCCCCCGAACGCGAAGTCCTGGCTCGCCCCGACGAGCGAGAACGCGACCATCGGGATCAGGGAGACGACCCCCAGGTAGAGCGCACCGGGCGTGGTGATCCTGGTGAGCACGAAGTCGAGGTACTCGGCGGTCGGCCGGCCCGGACGGATACCTGGGATGAAACCACCATACTTCTTCATGTTGTCGGCGACTTCAGTGGGGTTGAACGTGATGGCCACATAGAAGTACGTGAAGAAGACGATGAAGGCGAAGAAGATGCCCATGTGCCAGGGGTTGTCCTGGGCCAGGTACGGCTGGACGTTCTGCAGCCACTTCGTGTTGGGCCACAGCTGCGTCGCCAGCACCGGCAGGTAGAGCAGCGATGAGGCGAAGATCACCGGGATGATGCCCGCCTGGTTGACCTTCAGCGGGATGTAGGTCGAGGTGCCGCCGTACATCCGGCGGCCGACCATCCGCTTGGCGTACTGCACCGGAATGCGCCGCTGGGCCTGCTCGACGAAGACGACACCGGCCATGATCGCGATACCGACGACCAGCACGATGGCGAAGACGAAGCCGCCCTTGGACTTGTAGATGCTCCAGAACTGGCCGGGGAAGACCGCGACCACCTGGGTGAAGATCAGGATGGACATGCCGTTGCCGACGCCGCGGTCGGTGATCAGCTCGCCCAGCCACATGATGACCGCGGTGCCGGCCGTCATGCAGACCACGATCGTGATGATCGTGAACACGTCGTTGTTGTAGAGGACGTCCTGGCCGCCGGCCACGCCCTGGAACAGCTGCCCCGTACTCGCCATCGCCACGATGCCGGTCGCCTGGAGGATCGCCAGGCCGACGGTCAGGTAACGGGTGTACTGGGTGATCTTGGTGGTGCCGGACTGGCCCTCCTTCTTGAGGGCCTCCAGCCGCGGGATCACCACCGTCAGCAGCTGCAGGATGATGCTCGCGGTGATGTAGGGCATGATGCCCAGCGCGAACACCGACAGTTTCAGCAGCGCTCCGCCGCTGAACAGGTCGACCAGCCCGTAGAGCTGGTTGCTCTCTTTGGCGGCGTCGGCCGTCTCGCGCAGCACCTCGGTGTTCACGCCCGGGGACGGCAGCATCGAGCCGATCCGGAAGATCACGATGATGAACAGCGTGAACAAGAGTTTCTTACGCAGGTCCGGCGTACGGAAAGCCCGAGCGAACGCGGTCAGCACCATTCCTCCTGCGCGACTGGCGAATCCTTGGCCGCCGAGGGGCCGGAATCGGGTCCATGGACGACGGCGGGCCCGTAGGGGGACACCACCGCCGGTGTGACTCTAACAGCAGATGATGCCGGGACCGTGCGGGCGAGCGCCGGGACCTCGGGAGTCCCGGCGGACGGCGCGCACGTCCCCGGCATCATCGGGCGTTCCTACTTACAGCTCTTCGGCGGAGCCGCCGGCGGCCGCGATCTTCTCCTTGGCGGAACCGGAGAAGGCGTGCACCTTCACCTGCACCGCGACGGAGATCTCGCCGCTGCCGAGCACCTTGACCGGGCGGCCGCGGCGCACCGCGCCCTTGGCCGCCAGGTCGTCGGCGGTGACCTCGCCGCCCTCGGGGTAGAGGGCGGAGAGCTTGTCCAGGTTCACGACCTGGAACTCGACCCGGTTCGGGTTCTTGAAGCCCTTAAGCTTCGGCACCCGGCGGATCAGGGGCATCTGGCCGCCCTCGAACCCGACCGGGACCGTGCTGCGGGCCTTGGTGCCCTTGGTGCCGCGGCCCGCGGTCTTGCCCTTGGACGCCTCGCCGCGGCCCTTGCGGGTCTTGGCCCTGTTGGCGCCCGGAGCGGGCCGCAGGTCGTGCACCTTCAGCGGAGTGCCCTCGGCACCCGCGGCGTCCTTGCTGAGGTCCGCCATGTCAGTCGACCTCCTCGACGGTGATCAGGTGGTTCACCGTCCGGATCATGCCGCGCACCTCGGGCTTGTCCTCGCGGACGACACTCTGGCCGATCTTCTTGAGACCGAGGGTGCGCAGCGTGTCACGCTGGTTCTGCTTCTCGCTGATCACCGACTTGGTCTGGGTGATCTTGAGCTGGCTCATGAGGAGGCCACCTCCTGTCGCGGCTCGCTGCCGGCGGCACGCGCCCGCAGCATGGCGGCCGGGGCGACGTCCTCGATCGGCAGACCGCGCTTGGCGGCGATCTCCTCGGGCCGCTTCAGCGCCTTCAGCCCCGCGATCGTGGCGTGCACGATGTTGATCGCGTTGTCGCTGCCCAGCGACTTGCTCAGCACGTCGTGGATGCCGGCGGCCTCCAGGACCGCGCGCACCGGACCACCGGCGATGACGCCGGTACCGGGGCTGGCCGGACGCAGCAGGACCTCGCCCGCGGCGTCGCGCGCCTGCACCAGGTGCGGGATGGTGCCCTGGATCCGCGGCACCTTGAAGAAGTGCTTCTTGGCCTCTTCGACACCCTTGGCGATCGCCGCGGGCACCTCCTTGGCCTTGCCGTAGCCGACGCCGACGGTGCCGTTGCCGTCACCGACGATCACCAGGGCGGTGAAGCTGAAGCGACGACCGCCCTTCACGACCTTGGCGACGCGGTTGATCGCCACGACCTTCTCGATGTACGACTGGCCCTTGTCGGCGCCACCGCGGCGGTCGTCGCGGCGGCCGTCGCGACGGTCGCCACCCTGACCGCCACCACGCCTCTGCGCTGCCATCAGTGGTTCCTCTTCTCGTTGACGAAAGACAGGGCCATCAGAGTTCCAGGCCCCCCTCGCGCGCGCCGTCGGCGACGGCGGCCACGCGGCCGTGGTACTTGTTGCCGCCCCGGTCGAAGACCACGGCGGTCACCCCGGCCTCCTTGGCCCGGGCGGCGACGAGCTCGCCGACCCGGCGGGACTTGGCCGTCTTGTCGCCGTCGCCGGCGCGCAGGTCGGCCTCCATCGTCGACGCGTAGGCCAGCGTGTGGCCCGCGGTGTCGTCGATCACCTGGACGAACATGTGCCGGCTGGAACGCGTCACGACCAGGCGCGGCCGCGCGGCGGTGCCCACGACCTTCTTGCGGACCCGGATGTGCCGGCGCTTGCGGGACTTCGCCCGGGCCGACGTGGCCTTGCCGGCCAGGGTCTTCGTGCCTGCCATGACTACTTACCAGCCTTTCCGACCTTGCGGCGGATCTGCTCGCCCTCGTACCGCACGCCCTTGCCCTTGTACGGGTCGGGCTTGCGCAGCTTGCGGATGTTGGCGGCGACCTCGCCGACCTTCTGCTTGTCGATGCCCTCGACGACCAGCTGGGTCGGCTTCTCCACCGTGAAGGTGATGCCCTCCGGGGGCTCCACCGTGATCGGGTGGCTGTAGCCGAGCGAGAACTCCAGGTTCTTGCCCTTGGCCACCACTCGGTAGCCGACGCCCTGGATGACCAGGGTCTTCTTGTAACCCTCGGTCACGCCGACCACCATGTTGTTGATCAGCGTGCGGGTCAGCCCGTGCAGCGCGCGGTTGACGTTGATGTCGTCCGGGCGGGTCACGGTGACCGTGCCGTCCTCCAGCGCCACCTCGATGGGCTCGGCGACGGTGTGGCTGAGCTCGCCCTTGGGCCCCTTGACGGTGACCTGGCGGCCGTCGACACGCAGGTCGACACCGCTGGGAACGGAGATGGGGAGACGTCCGATACGCGACATAACTAGTGCCCTCCCCTCACCAGACGTAGGCGAGGACTTCCCCGCCCACGCCACGCTTGCCGGCCTGCCGGTCGGTCATCAGGCCGGAGGACGTCGAGATGATCGCGACGCCCAGTCCGCCGAGGACCTTGGGCAGGTTGTCCTTCTTCGCGTACACGCGCAGACCCGGCTTCGAGACGCGCTTGATGCCGGCGATGGAGCGCTCACGCGTCGGGCCGAACTTCAGCTCGATCACGAGCTTCTTGCCGACCTCGGCGTCCTCCACGCTCCAGCCCGAGATGTAGCCCTCCTGCTGGAGGATCTCGGAGATGTGCGCCTTGATCTTCGAGTACGGCATCGACACCGAGTCGTGGTACGCCGAGTTCGCGTTCCGCAGACGCGTCAGCATGTCTGCGATCGGATCGGTCATCGTCATGGGCTACAGGCCCTCCCTCGCCACGGTTTCCTCGGGCCGATGAAACCCGTGGACCTTTGGCGCGGTCGTGGGCACCTTCTTCAGGTGCCCGGTGGTTATTACAGGCTGGGGTGCCGGAGCGGCACTTACCAGCTGGACTTGGTGATGCCCGGCAGCTCGCCGCGGTGGGCCATCTCCCGGAAGCAGACCCGGCACAGGCCGAACTTCCGGTAGACCGAACGCGGGCGCCCGCAGCGCGAGCAACGAGTGTAGCTGCGCACGCCGAACTTGGGCTTCCGGGCCGCCTTGGCGATCAGCGACTTCTTCGCCATGCTCAGTTCTCCTTGAAGGGGAAGCCCAGGAGCTTCAGGAGCGCCCGGCCCTCGTCGTCGGTCTTCGCGGTGGTGACCACCGTGATGTCCATGCCGCGGGTGCGGTCGATCTTGTCCGGGTCCACCTCGTGGAACATGACCTGCTCGGTCAGCCCGAAGGTGTAGTTCCCGTTCCCGTCGAACTGCTTGGGCGACAGGCCGCGGAAGTCGCGGATCCGGGGCAGCGCGGTGGCCAGCAGCCGGTCCAGGAACTCCCACATGCGGTCACCGCGCAGCGTGACGTGCGCGCCGATCGGCATGCCCTCGCGCAGCTTGAACTGGGCGATCGACTTCTTGGCCCGGTTCACGGCCGGCTTCTGGCCGGTGATCGCCGACAGGTCGCGGATCGCGCCCTCGATGACCTTCGCGTCCTTGGCGGCCTCGCCGACGCCCATGTTGACCACGATCTTGGTCAGCCCGGGAATCTGCATCACGTTGGCGTAGCCGAACTGCTCCTGCATGGCCTGGGCGATCTCTTCGCGGTAGCGAAGCTTCAGCCGCGGGGCCGGAACGGGGCGCTCGGTGGCAGTCTCGGTCATCTCAGATCTCCTTACCGCTACGGCGCGAGATCCGGACCTTGTTGCCGTCGTCGTCGAACTTGTAGCCGATCCGGACCGGCTTGCCGTCCTCGACGATCGCGACGTTGCTGGCGTGCAGCGGCGCCTCGACCGTCACGCGGCCGCTCTCCTTGCCGGCGCGCTGCTGGTCGGCCTTGATGTTCTTGGTGATGAGGTTGACGCCCTCGACCACGACGCGCTCGGCGCGCGGGTCGACGCGCAGGACCTTGCCCGTCGCGCCCTTGTCCTTACCGGCGAGGACGATGACCTCGTCACCCTTCTTGATCTTCATCACAGCACCTCCGGCGCGAGCGAGATGATCTTCATGAACTTCTTCTCGCGCAGCTCGCGGCCCACCGGGCCGAAGATGCGGGTGCCACGGGGGTCGCCACCGTCCTTGATCAGGACGGCCGCGTTCTCGTCGAAGCGGATGTAGGAGCCGTCCGGACGCCGGCGCTCCTTGCGGGTGCGCACGACGACCGCCTTGACGACGTCACCCTTCTTCACGCCCGCGCCGGGAAGGGCGTCCTTCACCGTCGCGACGATGATGTCGCCGACTCCCGCGTAGCGCCGACCCGAGCCGCCGAGAACCCGGATGCAAAGGATCTCCTTCGCACCCGTGTTGTCGGCGACCTTGAGTCGCGACTCCTGCTGGATCACGTCAACTCCTGTTCGTCACACCGGTTCTCCCCGGATCGCGTCGCACGCGTTCCGGGGAGCCTGGCGGAACCAGTAATTACTTGGCCTTCTCGAGGATCTCCACCACGCGCCAGCGCTTGGTCGCCGACATCGGGCGGGTCTCCATGAGCCGGACGCGGTCGCCGACGCCACACGCGTTGGCCTCGTCGTGCGCCTTGTACTTGGTCGTACGGCGGATCACCTTGTGGTACCGGCGGTGGGTGATGCGGTCCTCGACGGACACGACCACGGTCTTGTCCATCTTGTCGCTCACCACGAGGCCCTCGAGCACCTTGCGGGTGTTCCGCTGCTCCGTCTGCTGCTCAGTCATCGTTGCCCTCCGAGGACTCCTCGACCGTGACGATGCCGAGCTCCCGCTCCCGCATCACGGTGTAGATGCGGGCGATCTCGCGCTTCACGGTGCGCAGCCGCCCGTGGCTCTCCAGCTGGCCGGTGGCGGCCTGGAAGCGAAGGTTGAAAAGCTCCTCCTTCGCCTCCTTCAGCTTGGTGACCAGGACGTCCTCGGGCTCGGTCCGCAGATCGTCGGCGGTAAGACCCTTGGCCATCAGGACTCACCCACCTCTCGCTTAACAATCTTGCACTTCATCGGCAGCTTGTGGATCGCGCGCGTCAGCGCCTCGCGGGCCACCTGCTCGTTCGGGTACGAGATCTCGAACATCACTCGACCCGGCTTCACGTTGGCCACCCACCACTCGACCGAACCCTTACCGGAACCCATCCGGGTCTCGGCCGGCTTCTTGGTCAGCGGGCGGTCCGGGAAGATGTTGATCCAGACCTTGCCGCCACGCTTGATGTGGCGGGTCATCGCGATACGCGCGGCCTCGATCTGCCGGTTGGTCACGTACGCGCCCTCGACGGCCTGGATGCCGAACTCGCCGAACGTCACGCGGGTGCCGCCCTTGGCCATCCCCCGGCGCTTCGGGTGGTGCTGCTTACGGTGCTTGACCTTGCGAGGGATCAGCATGGTCTATTCAGCTCCCCTCACCACTCGCAGCAGCCTCGTTCGCGGGGGCCTGCTGCTCTGAACTCTGCTGCTGCTTGGGGGCGCGGTCGCCACCGCGCTCGCCGCCGCCGCCACGCTGGCCGCCACGGCCACCGCCGCCGCCACCACCGCGGCCGCCACGGCGCTCACCGCGGCGCTCGCGGCCACCGCCGCCACCGCCGCCGGCGGCGCGCTGCTGCGCGGCCTTCTGCTCGCGCTCGGCGCGGGTCGCCGCGGCCTCGCCCTTGTAGATCCACACCTTCACGCCGATGCGGCCGAACGTCGTACGGGCCTCGTAGAAGCCGTAGTCGATGTCGGCGCGCAGCGTGTGCAGCGGGACCTGGCCCTCGCGGTAGAACTCCGAACGGGACATCTCGGCCCCGCCCAGGCGCCCGCCGCACTGGACCTTGATGCCCTTGGCACCGGACTTCATCGCGGACTGGATCGCCTTGCGCATGGCGCGGCGGAACGCGACCCGGCTGGACAGCTGCTCGGCCACGCCCTGCGCGACGAGCTGGGCGTCGATCTCGGGGTTCTTGACCTCGAGGATGTTCAGCCGCACCTGCTTGCCGGTCAGCTTCTCCAGGTCGCCCCGGAGACGCTCGGCCTCCGCGCCGCGGCGGCCGATGACGATGCCCGGCCGGGCGGTGTGGATGTTGACCTCGACACGGTCACGGGTCCGCTCGATCTCCACCTTGGAGATGCCCGCCCGGTCCATGCCCTTCTGCAGCATGCGCCGGATCTGGACGTCTTCCTTGACGTAGTCCTTGTAGAGCTTGTCGGCGAACCACACGCTCTTGTGGTCGGTGGTGATGCCGAGCCGGAACCCGTGCGGGTTGATCTTCTGACCCACTACCGGGCCCTCCTCTGCTTCTTACCGCTCGTCGCCGAAGCCTCTTCGCGCGACTCCACGACCACGGTGATGTGGCTCGTGCGCTTGTTGATGCGGTAAGCCCGACCCTGAGCGCGAGGCCGGAAACGCTTGAGCGTCGGCCCCTCGTCGACCCACGCACGGCTCACGACGAGCGTGTCGGTGTCGAGCTTGAAGTTGTGCTCGGCGTTGGCGATGGCACTCGCCAGCACCTTGCCCACAGGCTCACTCGCAGCCTGGGGGGCGAACCGCAGCACCGCCTGAGCCTCCGCGGCGGGCAGGCCGCGGATGAGGTCCACCACGCGGCGGGCCTTCCTGGGCGTGACGCGGATGAACCGCGCCTGGGCCCTGGCTTCCATCGCTGATCCCTCTTCCTAACTAGGACTCAGCCGCGTCGGCTGCGGCGGTCTTCCTTGACGTGGCTGCGGAACGTGCGCGTCGGCGCGAACTCGCCGAGCTTGTGTCCCACCATCGCGTCGGTGATGAACACCGGGACGTGCTTGCGGCCGTCGTGCACGGCGATCGTGTGACCGATCATGTCCGGCACGATCATGGAGCGCCGCGACCACGTCTTGATGACGTTCTTGGTGCCCTTCTCGTTCTGGGCGTCCACCTTCTTGATCAGGTGGTCGTCCACGAAGGGACCCTTCTTAAGGCTACGTGGCATGACGAGCGACTCCTACCGCTTCTTCTTGCTGCGACGACGGACGATCAGCCGGTCGCTCGACTTGTTCGCCTGGCGAGTACGGCCTTCCTTCTTGCCGTTCGGGTTCACCGGGTGCCGGCCACCGGAGGTCTTGCCCTCACCACCACCGTGCGGGTGGTCGATCGGGTTCATGGCCACACCGCGGACGGTGGGGCGCTTGCCCTTCCACCGCATACGGCCGGCCTTGCCCCAGTTGATGTTCGACTGCTCGGCGTTCCCCACGGAGCCGACCGTCGCGCGGCAGCGCACGTCGACCATCCGCATCTCGCCGGAGGGCATGCGCAGCGTGGCGTACTTGCCCTCCTTGGCCAGCAGCTGGACGCCGGCGCCCGCGGAACGGGCCAGCTTGGCGCCGCCGCCGGGCCGCAGCTCGATGGCGTGCACGACCGTACCGGTCGGGATGTTGCGCAGCGGCAGGCAGTTGCCCGGCTTGATGTCCGAACCCGGGCCGTTCTCCACCCGGTCGCCCTGCTTGAGGCCGGTCGGCGCGAGGATGTAGCGCTTCTCGCCGTCGGCGTAGTGCAGCAGCGCGATGCGCGCGGTGCGGTTGGGGTCGTACTCGATGTGCGCGACCTTCGCCGGCACGCCGTCCTTGTCGTGCCGCCGGAAGTCGATCACCCGGTAGGCGCGCTTGTGCCCGCCGCCCTGGTGACGCGTGGTGATGCGGCCGTGGTTGTTGCGGCCGCCCTTCTTGGGGAGCGGACGCAGCAGCGACTTCTCGGGCTCGCGGCGCGTGACCTCCACGAAGTCGGCCACGCTGGACCCGCGACGACCCGGAGTCGTCGGCTTGTACTTACGGATGCCCATCTTTTTCGTTCATCCCTTACTAACTCTTCGGTCGGTCTCCCGGCCTTACGCCGGGCCGCCGAAGATGTCGATCCGCTCGCCCTCGGCCAGGCTGACGATGGCGCGCTTGGTGTCCTTGCGCTTGCCGTAGCCGAACCGGGTGCGCTTGCGCTTGCCCGGCCGGTTGAGGGTGTTCACGTTCGTCACCTTGACGTTGAACACCTCCTCGACGGCCTGCTTGATCTGCGTCTTGTTGGCGTCGGGCGCGACGACGAACGTGTACTTGTTCTCGTCGAGAAGCCCGTAGCTCTTCTCCGAGACGACCGGCGCGATGATGACGTCCCGGGGGTCCGCGATCTTGCTCACTTCGCCCGCTCCTTCTTGCCGGCGCGCGCCACGAACTCGTCGTAGGCGGCCTTGGTGAAGACGACGTCGTGGTTCACCAGCACGTCGTAGGTGTTGAGCTGGTCGGAGACGATGACGTGCACCTCGGCCACGTTGCGCAGGCTCTTCCAGGTGACCTCGTCCTCGCGGTCGAGGACCACCAGGACCCGCCGGGCCTCGGTGACCGTGCGGAGCGCCGCCAGCGCGTCCTTCGTCTTCGGGGTGTCGCCCTCGATGAGGTTGTCGACCACGTGGACGAGCCCGTAGCGCGCCCGGTCCGACAGGGCGCCGCGCAGCGCGGCGGCCTTCATCTTCTTGGGCGTCCGCTGGCTGTAGTCCCGCGGCTGGGGACCGTGCACGGTGCCACCGCCGGCGAACTGCGGCGCCCGGGTCGAACCCTGGCGGGCCCGGCCGGTGCCCTTCTGCCGGTACGGCTTCTTGCCACCGCCGGAGACCTCGCCCCGGGTCTTGGTGGAGTGCGTGCCCTGCCGAGCCGCGGCCTCCTGCGCCACCACGACCTGGTGGATCAGCGGGACGCTGGTCTTCGCGTCGAAGATGTCCGCAGGCAGATCGATGTCGAGCTTGGTCGTCACTTGCCCGCTCCCTTCACAGCGTCGCGGACCAGCACCACGCCACCGTTCGGACCGGGAACCGCGCCCTTGATGAGCAGCAGGTTCTTGTCCGTGTCGATGGCGTGAACGGTCAGGTTCTGCACGGTGGTGCGGGCGTTGCCGTGCCGCCCCGCCATGCGCAGGCCCTTGAAGACGCGACCAGGGGTCGCGCAGCCGCCGATCGAGCCCGGCGAGCGGTGCTTGCGCTGGGTGCCGTGGGAGGCGCCCAGGCCGGCGAAGCCGTGGCGCTTCATGACGCCCGCGGTGCCCTTGCCCTTGCTCGTGCCGGTGACGTCGATCTTCTGGCCGGCCTCGAAGACCTCGACGGTGATCTCCTGGCCGAGTTCGTACCCGGTGGTGTCGTCGGCCCGCAGTTCGACGAGGTAGCGGCGCGGCGTCACGCCGGCCTTCTCGAAGTGACCCGTGCGCGGCTTGTTCACCTTGCGCGGGTCGATCTGCCCGTACCCGATCTGGACGGCGGTGTATCCGTCGCTCTCCTGGGTGCGGAGCTGGGTCACGACACACGGCCCGGCCTGGACGACGGTCACCGGAACGATCCGGCCCTCATCGTCGAAGACCTGGGTCATGCCGAGCTTCTCGCCCAGGACGCCCTTCCTCTGCTTACTCATCTCTCGGTGCGTCCCTTAGAGCTTGATCTCGATGTCAACGCCGGCCGGAAGGTCGAGCCGCATGAGCGAGTCGACCGTCTTGGGCGTGGGATCGATGATGTCGATCAGCCGCTTGTGCGTGCGCATCTCGAAGTGCTCGCGGCTGTCCTTGTACTTGTGCGGCGAGCGGATGACGCAGTACACGTTCTTCTCGGTCGGCAGCGGCACCGGGCCCGCGACCTTGGCGCCCGTCCGCGTCACCGTCTCAACGATCTTCTTCGCGGAGGTGTCGATGACCTCGTGGTCGTAGGCCTTGAGCCGGATGCGGATCTTCTGTCCCGCCATGGTGGCCTCGGTGTCCTTTGCTGTAGTGCCGCTGGTTACTTCTTCGATCGCGATACGGCGGCCCGCCTGCCCGCAGGAGGTCGGGCCGCCGTATCAGCGAGGGAGTCCTACTTGATGATCTTCGTGACGCGACCCGAGCCGACGGTCCGGCCACCCTCGCGGATGGCGAACTTCAGGCCCTCCTCCATGGCGACGGGCTGGATCAGCTCGACGCGCATCTCGGTGTTGTCGCTCGGCATGACCATCTCGGTGCCCTCGGGGAGGTTCACCACGCCGGTCACGTCGGTGGTCCGGAAGTAGAACTGCGGACGGTAGTTGTTGAAGAACGGCGTGTGCCGGCCGCCCTCGTCCTTGGACAGGATGTAGACCTGCGCCTCGAACTCGGTGTGCGGGGTGGTGGTGCCCGGCTTGATGACGCACTGGCCGCGCTCGACGTCCTCGCGCTTGATGCCGCGCAGGAGCAGGCCGACGTTGTCGCCCGCCTGGCCCTGGTCGAGCAGCTTGCGGAACATCTCGACACCGGTGACGGTGGTCGTGGTCTTCTCGTTCTTGATGCCGATGATGTCGACGGTCTCGTTGACGTTCACGACACCGCGCTCGACGCGGCCGGTGACGACCGTGCCGCGGCCGGTGATCGAGAAGACGTCCTCGATCGGCATCAGGAACGGCTTGTCGATGTCACGCGTCGGCTCCGGCACGCTCTCGTCGACGGCGTTCATCAGCTCGACGATCGACTCGCCCCACTTGGCGTCGCCCTGCAGCGCCTGGAAGGCGGACACCTTGACGACCGGGACGTCGTCGCCCGGGAACTCGTACTCGGACAGCAGCTCGCGGACCTCGAGCTCGACGAGCTCCAGGATCTCCTCGTCGTCCACCATGTCGCACTTGTTCAGCGCGACGACGATGTACGGAACGCCGACCTGGCGGGCCAGGAGCACGTGCTCCTTGGTCTGCGGCATCGGGCCGTCGGTCGCGGCGACCACCAGGATGGCGCCGTCCATCTGCGCCGCACCGGTGATCATGTTCTTGATGTAGTCCGCGTGACCGGGGCAGTCCACGTGCGCGTAGTGCCGGGCCTCGGTCTGGTACTCCACGTGCGCGATGGAGATGGTGATACCGCGCTCGCGCTCCTCCGGCGCCTTGTCGATGTCCTCGAACGGCGTGAAGGGGTTGAGGTCCGGGTGCTGGTCGTGGAGCACCTTGGTGATCGCCGCGGTAAGGGTGGTCTTACCGTGGTCGATGTGACCGATGGTGCCGATGTTCACGTGCGGCTTGGTCCGCTCGAACTTGGCCTTCGCCACTGGTTGCTCCTTGTTGCGATCCTCGGCCGGCTAGCGGCCGCTTCGTGTGCTGGCTGGTGATCTGGGGCAGGCCGGGAGCTATTCGCCCCGAGCCTTGGCGATGATCTCCTGCGCGACGTTTCCGGGAACCTCGGCGTAGGAGTCGAACTGCATGGTGAAAACAGCCCGGCCCTGGGTCTTGCTGCGCAGATCACCCACGTAGCCGAACATCTCCGAAAGGGGCACGAGGGCCTTGACGACCCGCATCCCCGAGCGCTCGTCCATCGACTGGACCTGACCGCGCCGGCTGTTGAGGTCACCGATCACGTCGCCCATGTTGTCCTCGGGCGTGGTGACCTCGACGGCCATCATCGGCTCCAGAAGCGTGGCGCCCGCGCGGCGCGCGGCCTCCTTGAACGCCATGGAACCGGCGACCTTGAACGCCATCTCCGAGGAGTCGACCTCGTGGTAGGCGCCGTCCTGCAGGGTGACCTTGACACCCACCATCGGGTACCCGGCCAGCACGCCGAACTCGGCGGCCTCCTGGCACCCGGTGTCCACCGACGGGATGTACTCCCGCGGGATACGGCCACCGGTGACCTTGTTGACGAACTCGTACCCGTCGGACCCGCCGCCGATCGGCTCCAGGTCGATGATCACGCGGCCGAACTGGCCCGAGCCACCCGTCTGCTTCTTGTGGGTGTACTCGACCTTCTCGACCTTCTTGGTGATCGTCTCGCGGTACGCCACCTGCGGCTTGCCGACGTTGGCCTCGACCTTGAACTCGCGCTTCATCCGGTCGACGAGGATCTCCAGGTGGAGCTCGCCCATGCCGGAGATCACGGTCTGGCCGGTGTCCTCCTCGGTCCGGACCGTGAAGGACGGGTCCTCCTCGGCCAGCCGCTGGATCGCGGTGCCCAGCTTCTGCTGGTCGGCCTTGGTCTTGGGCTCGATCGCGACGTGGATCACCGGCGCCGGGAAGTTCATCGACTCCAGCACGATCGGCGCCTTGTCGTCGGACAGCGTCTCGCCGGTGGTGGTCTGCTTGAGGCCCATCACCGCGACGATGTCGCCGGCACCCGCGCGCTCGATCTCGGTGCGCTTGTTGGCGTGCATCCGGTAGATCTTGCCGATGCGCTCCTTGCGCTCCTTGACGGAGTTCATCACCTGGGTGCCGGACTCCAGCACGCCGGAGTAGATCCGCACGAACGTCAGCTTGCCCAGGTGCGGGTCGCTGGCGATCTTGAAGGCCAGGGCGGAGAACGGCTCGTCCTCGCTCGGCTTGCGGGTCAGCACCTTCTCCTCGTCGCGGACCGCGTGGCCCTCGATGGCCTCGACGTCCAGCGGGGAGGGCAGGTAGCGGACGATCGCGTCCAGCAGGGGCTGCACGCCCTTGTTCTTGAACGCGGTGCCGCAGGTGACCGGGGTGAGGTTGGCGGCGATCGTCGCGCGGCGGATGCCGGCGTAGAGCTGGTCCACGGTGGGCTCGGTGCCCTCCAGGTACAGCTCCATGATCTCGTCGTCGTTCTCGGCGAGCGTCTCGACCAGCTTGTCGTGCCACTCGCGGGCGGCGTCGGCGTGCGTGTCGGGGATGTCGACGGTGTCGTACATCTCGCCGAGCTTGGCCTCTTCGTTCCAGATGAGGGCCTTCATCGTCACCAGGTCGATGACGCCCTTGAAGTCGGCCTCGGCGCCGATCGGCAGCTGCAGCACCAGCGGGGTCGCGTTGAGCCGGTCCCGGATCATGTCGACGCAGCGGTGGAACTCCGCGCCGACCCGGTCGAGCTTGTTGACGAAGCACATGCGGGGCACGCCGTACCGGTCGGCCTGGCGCCACACGGTCTCGGACTGCGGCTCCACACCGGCGACACCGTCGAAGACGGCGACCGCGCCGTCGAGCACCCGCAGGTTGCGCTCCACCTCGACGGTGAAGTCGACGTGCCCGGGGGTGTCGATGATGTTGATGGTGTGCTTGACGTCGGCGACCGGCCATTCACAGGTGGTGGCGGCGGAGGTGATGGTGATCCCCCGCTCCTGCTCCTGCTCCATCCAGTCCATGGTCGCCGCGCCGTCGTGGACCTCGCCGATCTTGTAGCTCATCCCGGTGTAGTACAGGATGCGCTCGGTCGTCGTGGTCTTGCCCGCGTCGATATGGGCCATGATCCCGATGTTGCGGACCTTGGCCAGGTCTACACCGGTTTTGGTAGCCACTGTGTCCTCGCGTCGTCTCGTCGTCGTTCAGTACCCGCCGGGGTTACCAGCGGTAGTGGGCGAAGGCCTTGTTGGACTCCGCCATCTTGTGCGTGTCCTCGCGCTTCTTGACGGAGGCGCCGAGGCCGTTGCTGGCGTCGAGCAGCTCGTTCATGAGGCGCTCGGTCATGGTCTTCTCGCGGCGCTGGCGGGCGTACACCACCAGCCACCGGAGCGCGAGGGTGGTGCTGCGGGCCGGCCGCACCTCCACCGGGACCTGGTAGGTCGCGCCACCGACACGGCGGCTGCGGACCTCCAGGGTGGGCTTCACGTTGTCGAGCGCGCGCTTCAGCGTGACGACCGGGTCGTTGCCGGTCTTCTCGCGGCACCCCTCGAGCGCGTCGTACACGATGCTCTGCGCGATGGACCGCTTGCCGTCCAGGAGAATCTTGTTGACCAGCGCGGTGACCAGCGGCGAGTTGTACACCGGGTCAGCGATCAGCTGGCGCTTGCCAGCGGGGCCCTTGCGCGGCATGTCAGCTCTTCTCCTTCTTCGCGCCGTAGTGGCTGCGTCCCTGCTTGCGGTTCCGGACGCCCTGGGTGTCCAGCGTGCCGCGAATGATCTTGTACCGGACGCCCGGGAGGTCCTTCACACGGCCGCCGCGCACGAGCACGATCGAGTGCTCCTGCAGGTTGTGGCCGACGCCGGGGATGTAGGCCGTCACCTCGATGCCGCTGGACAGCCGGACACGGGCGACCTTGCGGAGCGCCGAATTGGGCTTCTTGGGCGTCGTGGTGTAGACGCGCGTGCAAACACCCCGGCGCTGGGGGCTGCCCTTGAGCGCAGGCGTCTTGTTCTTGGTCACCTTGTCCTGGCGGCCCTTTCGGACCAGCTGCTGGATCGTGGGCACCGCGTCTCCGTCTTCCCTCGTACCGAGCCGGTAAGTCTCTGTTCTGGATGAGTCCCGATTACGCGAGACCCGTCATCACCACCACTTGCGCGGCTGTGACCTGCCGGTTTCCCGACCTCTCCGACCCACGCGGTCGGGCGTGTCGCGCTCTCCCTGAGAGCCGCACACCACCGCCCGGCCCAGAAGGGCCGAATCAAGCCGGGGAGTTTGGCGCGACGCGAAACCGCCACCCGAGGTGGACCGATAGCCCGCGCGCACGCAGAGCGGCCCGCATTACAGCGGGCACGAAGAAAGAGATTACCTCAGCCCCGCGGGGTGTGCAAAGCGAGCACCCCTCTATCGCGCCGGGGGCCTCCAGCGCAAGATCGTAGCGCCGCGGTGGGACTCTTTCGGCGAAAAACGGCCGGACGGCGGCGGGAGTTCCCCGGCGCACGGGTGAACGCCCCGCCCTTATCATGCCCCGGCCCCGCCGGGTTGGGGAAGATCTGGCGAACTCTTGGATCTTCCCCGACCCGGCGGTACGGATCCGGCGTGCGGATCAGAGCACGAACGCGATGACCAGCACCGCGATGATGACCACCAGGGCCACCACGCCGGCGACCATCAGCAGCATGTTCTTCTTGCCGCCCTTGGCCGCGGGCTGCTGCCCGCCCTGGGCCCCGTACTGCTGGCCGTACTGCTGCCCCTGCTGGCCGTAGCCCTGCTGCGGCTGCTGCCCGAACTGCTGCTGCTCACCGGGCTGGCCGAACTGCTGCTGGCCCGGCTGGCCGTACGCCTGCTGCTGCCCGAACTGCTGGCCGCCCTGCTGGCCGTGCTGGCCATAGCCCTGCTGACCCGGCTGGCCATGCTGCTGGCCGTAGCCCTGGCCCGGCTGGCCGAAGTCCTGCGGCTGCCCGTAGCCCTGCTGCGGCTGCTGCTGGGCCTGCGCGCCCCACTGCTGCTGCCCCATGTCCAGCCGGGTCTGGTCCGGGTTGGCCGGCGCGTCGCCGCCGGCCTGCCCCTGGTGCGCCGAGGGGTCGAACGCCTGCGTCGACTGGGCGTCCTCGCCCTGCGGGGCCGGGGCACCGAAGCCCTGGTCCTGCCCGAACGGCTGCGGCTCCTGCCCGGACGAGGCGGCGCCGTACCCGGAGTCGGGCGGCGGCACCATCAGCGTGCGCTCGCCGTCAACCTGGCCGCCCTGTCCGCCGCCCTGGCCCTCCGGCTGCCACGGCTCGGGCGTCGCCGGCGGGGTCGGCGCCTGCCACGGCTCGGCCGGGGGCTCGGCGGGCTTGCGCTCCGGCCCGGTCGCCACTGGGACGTCGGTCCCGGGCGACCAGTGCAGCGTCGCCTGGTCGTCGATGGCGGGCTTGGGCGGTTCGGCCGCGGGCACCCCGGTCCCCGGCCCCGGCACGATCAGCGTCCGGTCGCCCGACACCTCCGGCTCGCCCGGCTGCTGCGGCTGCTCGGCCGTCTCCGGTGCGCCCTGGGACCGCGCGTGCTGCCCGTACCCGGCCTGCGACTCGAAGGCGGGGGTCGCGGGCGGCTGCTGCTGCCCGAAGCCGTGCTGGGGCTCCTGAGGGTACTGCTGCTGCTCGCCGGGCTGCCCGTACTGCGGCTGCTCCGGCTGCGCGTAGCCCTGCTGCTGGCCGAAGTCCTGCTGCTGCCCGTACCCCTGCTGCGGCTGCCCGTACTGCTGCTGGGGCTCGCCGGGCCGGCCGTAGCCCTGCTGCTGGCCGTACCCCTGCTGCGGGTACTGCTGCTGCTCGCCCGGCTGCCCGTACCCCTGCTGGGGCTGCTGCTGCTCGTACGCGGGCGCGGGCGGGTCGTAGATGCCGGGTGCCGGGGGCTGCTGCCCGTACGGCTGCTGCGGCTCCTGCGGCGCCCCGTACTGCGGCTGCGGCGGCTCGGGCTGCTCGGCCTGCGGCTGCACCGGGATCGGCTCGATCATCGTGGGCGGCGGCGGGGGCGGCGCGGGCCGCTCCTCGCGCGGCGCCTGCGGCGGCTGGGACTGCTGCGGCTGCTGCTGGGGCGGGGCCGGAGGCTGGCCGCCCAGCTGGGGCGCCCCGAACACCACCGTGCGGTCGCCGAGCGGCCGCGCCGGCGGGTCGTTCTGCTCCGGCTGAGCGCCCTGCTCGCCGGCGGCTTCGTTGTCGTCAGGCAACGGCCACTGCGGGCCCTGCGTGCCGTCTTTTTCGGTCATCGTCGGGCTCCTTCAGCGCCGTCGTCCCGGGTGTTCGCACCCCCGGGCCCGTGCCCGTACGCCCGGAGACGCGCGGCGCATAACGCGGTCTCCGGGACCTATGCCTCACCCCCGCCCGGCGACGTCGCCACGCTGGGGACTTTCGTCCCCAAGCCTGCCCCGATCGTCGGTGGTATCGCAAATCATCCGCCCCCACGAGTCGCGGCGCGACCCGCGAACACCACCGTGACTCAGGAGTGACCCGGCATCGGGCGGGACGCCCGCCGGGTTTGGCACGGTCGCCCGCGGGCGCGAAAAGGGCCCGTTCCTGGGGGAACGGGCCCTTGAAGCGTGTGCGGCGGGGTCACGGGAGGGCGGTGCACTCCACCGTCGCGCGGCGCTCGGTCATGCCCTGGTTCACGGCCGCGGTGACGCAGCCGCGCTGCTTCTCGGTGAGCTGGGGCTGGCCGCACTGGGTGACCCCCGAGTACGTGCGGCAGTCCTGGCGCGCGGTCCCGTCTCCGGACGGCTGGGCCGCGCTCGCGGCGCCCGCCCCGCCGATCCCGAGGACGGCGGTCAGCAGCACTCCGGTCATGACCCTCTTCATCTGGCTTCTCCCCCGGTTCTCTTGCGTCTCCGTCGTGCACGTTAGCCAACGGGAACGGCCATACCCCTCCCTACTCCGGCAAGACGCAACAAAAGGTAATAAAAGGAGATAAAGCTCAGGTCATACGGCGCGGCCGCCCCCGGACGCGGCACCCCGGCAAAGGGAGAGGCCCCTCCCGAGACTGGCTCGGAAGGGGCCCCTCTGCGCGCTAGCCCTCGGCGCTACCGCCCGATCAGCGGTTGTACTGGCCGAAGTCGTACTCCTCCAGCGGGACGGCCTCGCCGGACCCCTGGCCGAAGGCGTACTCGGCGCCGTCGTCGTACGAGCCGACGCTGTAGACGGCGGCCTTCGCCTCCTCGGTGGGCTCCACCCGGACGTTGCGGTACTGCGGCATGCCGGTACCCGCCGGGATGAGCTTACCGATGATGACGTTCTCCTTGAGGCCCAGCAGCGGGTCGCTCTTGGCGTGCATGGCCGCCTCGGTCAGCACCCGCGTCGTCTCCTGGAAGGAGGCGGCGGACAGCCAGGACTCGGTGGCCAGCGACGCCTTGGTGATGCCCATGAGGACCGGACGGCCCGCGGCGGGCACCCCGCCCTCTGCGACCACGTTGCGGTTGGTCTCCTCGAAGAGGGGACGCTCGACCAGGTCGCCCGGCAGCAGCTCGGTGTCGCCCGACTCGAGGATGTTCACCCGCTTGAGCATCTGGCGGACGATGATCTCGATGTGCTTGTCGTGGATCGACACGCCCTGCGACCGGTAGACCTCCTGGACCTCCTGGACCAGGTGGAGCTGCACGGCGCGCGGGCCGAGGATGCGCAGCACCTCGTGCGGGTTGATCGCACCCGCGATGAGCTGCTGACCCACCGTGACGGGCTGCCCCTCCTTGACCAGCAGGCGGGACCGCATCGGCACCTGGTAGGCGATCTCGTCCGAGCCGTCGTCCGGGACGATGACGACCTTGCGGGTCTTCTCCGTCTCGTCGATCTTGACCCGGCCGGCCACCTCGCTGATCGGGGCCACGCCCTTGGGGATGCGGGCCTCGAACAGCTCCTGGACACGTGGCAGGCCGTGCGTGATGTCGCCACCGGCCACACCACCGGTGTGGAAGGTGCGCATCGTCAGCTGGGTGCCGGGCTCACCGATGGACTGCGCGGCGATGATGCCGACGGCCTCGCCGACGTCCACCCGCTTGCCGGTGGCCAGCGAGCGGCCGTAGCAGGCGGCGCAGACACCGATCTTGGCCTCGCAGACCAGCGCCGAACGGGTCCGGACCTCCTCGACCCCGGCCTCGACCAGGCGCGAGACCACCGAGTCGGACAGGTCGGTGTCGGCCGGGAAGATGACCGTCCCGTCGACCACGACCTCCTCGGCGATGGTCCGGCCCACCAGGCTCGTCTCCGAGGTGGCCGGCTTGACCAGCGAGCCGTCCTCCAGCCGGTCGGCCACCCGGAACGGGATCGTGCGGTCGGTGCCGCAGTCCTCCTCGCGCACGATGACGTCCTGCGCGACGTCCACCAGACGCCGGGTCAGGTAGCCCGAGTCGGCGGTACGGAGCGCGGTGTCGGCCAGGCCCTTACGGGCACCGTGGGTCGAGATGAAGTACTCGACCACCGACAGGCCCTCGCGGAACGAGGACTTGATCGGCCGCGGGATGGTCTCGCCCTTCGGGTTGGACACCAGGCCGCGCATACCGGCGATCTGCCGGATCTGCAGCGGGTTGCCGCGGGCACCGGAGTTGACCATCATCCAGACCGGGTTGGTCCGGGGGAAGGCCGCCTCCATGTCCTTGGCGACGTCCGCCGTGGCGTGGTTCCAGATCTCGATGAGCTCCTGCTTGCGCTCGTCGTCGGTGATCAGACCGCGGTTGAACTCGCGCTGCACCTTGTCGGCCTGACGCTCGTAGTCGCCCAGGATCGTCTGCTTGTTGGGCGGTACGACGACGTCCTCGATCGAGATGGTGACCCCGGACCGGGTGGCCCAGTGGAAACCGGTGCTCTTGAGGGCGTCCAGCGCGTTAGCGACCTCGACCTTGGGGTAGGTCTCGGCCAGCTCGTTCACGATCGCCGAGAGCTGCTTCTTGCCGACCTCGTAGTTCACGAACGGGAAGTCGTTCGGCAGCGTCTCGTTGAACAGCGACCGGCCCAGCGTGGTCTCCAGCCGGTACGGCTGGCCGGGCTCGTAGCCCTCGGGCGCCTGCCAGCCGCGCGGCGGCGGGACGTCCTTGAGCCGGATCTGGATCTTCGCCTGGAGGTCGAGCTCGCCCCGGTCGTAGGCCATCACGGCCTCGGCGACCGAACCGAACGCCCGGCCCTCGCCCGGCGCGCCGTCCTTCTCGGTCGTCAGCCAGTAGAGGCCGATCACCATGTCCTGGGTGGGCATGGTGACGGGCTTGCCGTCCGACGGCTTGAGGATGTTGTTGGTGGACAGCATCAGGATCCGGGCCTCGGCCTGCGCCTCCGCCGACAGCGGCAGGTGGACCGCCATCTGGTCGCCGTCGAAGTCGGCGTTGAAGGCGGTGCAGACCAGCGGGTGGATCTGGATGGCCTTGCCCTCGACCAGCTGCGGCTCGAACGCCTGGATGCCCAGCCGGTGCAGGGTCGGCGCGCGGTTCAGCAGCACGGGGTGCTCGGTGATGACCTCTTCCAGCACGTCCCACACGACCGGGCGGGCCCGCTCGACCATCCGCTTGGCGGACTTGATGTTCTGCGCGTGGTTGAGGTCGACCAGCCGCTTCATCACGAACGGCTTGAACAGCTCCAGCGCCATCTGCTTGGGCAGGCCGCACTGGTGCAGCTTGAGCTGCGGGCCGACGACGATGACCGAACGGCCGGAGTAGTCGACGCGCTTGCCCAGCAGGTTCTGCCGGAAGCGGCCCTGCTTGCCCTTGAGCATGTCGGACAGCGACTTCAGCGGGCGGTTACCGGGACCGGTGACCGGGCGGCCGCGGCGGCCGTTGTCGAACAGCGCGTCGACGGCCTCCTGCAGCATCCGCTTCTCGTTGTTGACGATGATCTCGGGCGCGCCCAGGTCGAGCAGGCGCTTGAGCCGGTTGTTCCGGTTGATCACGCGGCGGTACAGGTCGTTCAGGTCGGAGGTCGCGAAGCGGCCGCCGTCCAGCTGCACCATCGGACGCAGGTCCGGCGGGATCACCGGGATGCAGTCGAGCACCATGCCCAGCGGGCTGTTGCGGGTGTTGAGGAACGCCGAGACGACCTTCAGCCGCTTGAGGGCGCGGGCCTTCTTCTGGCCCTTGCCGGTGCGGATGATGTCGCGCAGCTTCTCGGCCTCGGCGTCGAGGTCGAAGTTCTGCAGCCGGGCCTGGATGGCCGCGGCGCCCATGCCGCCCTCGAAGTACTTCCCGAAGCGGTCCCGCATCTCGCGGTAGAGCAGCTCGTCGCCCTCGAGGTCCTGGACCTTGAGGTTCTTGAAGCGGCTCCAGACCTCTTCGAGGCGGTCGAGCTCGCGCTGCGCGCGGTCGCGCAGCTGCTTCATCTCCCGCTCGGCGCCGTCGCGCACCTTGCGCTTCTGGTCGGCCTTCGCGCCGGCCTCCTCCAGCTCCGCGAGGTCGCCCTCCAGCTTCTGCTGGCGGGCCTCGACCTGCGCGTCGCGGGCCTGCTCGATCTGCTGGCGCTCCACCGAGATGTGCGCCTCCAGCGTGGGCAGGTCGCGGTCGCGCCGCTCCGCGTCCACGCTGGTGATCATGTACGCCGCGAAGTAGATGATCTTTTCGAGATCCTTCGGGGCCAGGTCGAGCAGGTAGCCGAGCCGGCTCGGCACGCCCTTGAAGTACCAGATGTGCGTGACGGGCGCGGCCAGCTCGATGTGGCCCATCCGCTCACGGCGCACCTTGGCGCGGGTCACCTCGACGCCGCAGCGCTCGCAGATGATGCCCTTGAAGCGGACGCGCTTGTACTTACCGCAGTAGCACTCCCAGTCCCGGGTCGGGCCGAAGATCTTCTCGCAGAAGAGCCCGTCCTTCTCCGGCTTGAGGGTCCGGTAGTTGATCGTCTCCGGCTTCTTCACCTCGCCGTGCGACCACTGGCGGATGTCGTCGGCGGTCGCCAGACCGATGCGAAGCTCGTCGAAGAAGTTGACGTCAAGCAACTGTTTTCCCCTTGAGTTGATCAGACCTCTTCGACACTGCTCGGCTCACGCCGGGACAGGTCGATGCCGAGCTCCTCCGCCGCGCGGAAGACGTCCTCGTCGGTGTCGCGCATCTCGATGGACATGCCGTCGCTCGACAGGACCTCGACGTTGAGGCAGAGCGACTGCATCTCCTTGATGAGCACCTTGAAGGACTCGGGAATGCCGGGCTCGGGGATGTTCTCGCCCTTGACGATGGCCTCGTAGACCTTCACGCGGCCGAGCACGTCGTCGGACTTGATGGTCAGCAGCTCCTGCAGCGCGTACGCGGCGCCGTAAGCCTCAAGGGCCCAGACCTCCATCTCACCGAAGCGCTGGCCGCCGAACTGGGCCTTACCGCCCAGCGGCTGCTGCGTGATCATGGAGTAGGGGCCGGTCGACCGAGCGTGGATCTTGTCGTCGACCAGGTGGAGCAGCTTGAGAATGTAGATGTAGCCGACCGAGATCGGGTCCTTGTACGGCTCGCCGGTGCGGCCGTCGAAGAGCCGCGCCTTGCCGCCGGGGCCGACCAGGCGGTCGCCGTCCCGGTTGGGCAGGGTGCTCTCGATCAGTCCGGTCACGTCGTTCTCGCGGGCCCCGTCGAAGACCGGGGTCGCGGTGTTGGTCCACGGCTCGGCCTCGTCGGCGCCGATCTCCTTGAGAGCGCGCTTCCAGTCGGCGTCGTCGCCCTCGACCTTCCAGCCGCGGCTGGCCACCCACCCGAGGTGGGTCTCCAGCACCTGCCCCACGTTCATACGACCGGGGACGCCCAGCGGGTTGAGGACGATGTCGACCGGGGTGCCGTCCTCGAGGAACGGCATGTCCTCGACCGGCAGCACCTTGGAGATGACGCCCTTGTTGCCGTGCCGGCCGGCCAGCTTGTCACCGTCGGTGATCTTGCGCTTCTGCGCCACGTAGACGCGGACCAGCTCGTTCACGCCGGGCGGGAGCTCGTCGCCCTCGTCGCGGGAGAACACCCGGACGCCGATGACCTTGCCCTGCTCGCCGTGCGGCACCTTCAGCGAGGTGTCGCGGACCTCGCGCGCCTTCTCACCGAAGATCGCGCGCAGCAGCCGCTCCTCGGGGGTCAGCTCGGTCTCGCCCTTGGGCGTGACCTTGCCGACGAGGATGTCGCCGGGGACGACGTCGGCGCCGATCCGGATGATGCCGCGCTCGTCGAGGTCGGCCAGCACCTCCTCGGAGACGTTCGGGATGTCCCGGGTGATCTCCTCGGGGCCCAGCTTGGTGTCGCGGGCGTCGACCTCGTGCTCCTCGATGTGGATCGAGGACAGGACGTCGTCCTGCACCAGGCGCTGGCTGAGGATGATGGCGTCCTCGTAGTTGTGGCCCTCCCACGGCATGAACGCCACGAGGAGGTTCTTGCCGAGCGCCATCTCGCCCTCGTCGGTGCACGGGCCGTCGGCCACGACCTGGCCCACCTCGACCCGCTGCCCCTCGTGCACGATGGGCTTCTGGTTGAAGCAGGTGCCCTGGTTGGACCGCTTGAACTTGGCGACCCGGTAGGTGGTCCGGGTGCCGTCGTCGTTCATGACGGTCACGTAGTCGGCGGAGACCTCCTCGACCACGCCGGCCTTCTCCGCGACGATCACGTCACCGGCGTCGACCGCGGCACGGTACTCCATGCCGGTGCCGACCAGCGGCGCCTCGCTGCGCAGCAGCGGCACCGACTGGCGCTGCATGTTGGAGCCCATCAGCGCGCGGTTGGCGTCGTCGTGCTCCAGGAACGGGATCATCGCGGTCGCGACCGAGGTCATCTGCCGCGCGGAGACGTCCATGTACTGGACCTCGCGCGGCGGGACGAGCTCGACCTCGCCGCCCTTCTTGCGGATGAGGATCCTGTCGTCGACGAACGAGCCGTCCTCGTTCAGCAGCGAGTTGGCCTGCGCGACGACGAAGCGGTCCTCCTCGTCGGCCGTCAGGTAGTCGATCTGCTCGGTGACGACGCCGTCCACGACCTTGCGGTACGGGGTCTCGACGAAGCCGAACGGGTTGACCCGCCCGAAGGCCGCCAGCGAGCCGATCAGGCCGATGTTCGGGCCTTCCGGCGTCTCGATCGGGCACATGCGGCCGTAGTGCGACGGGTGGACGTCGCGGACCTCCATGCCGGCGCGCTCACGGGACAGACCGCCCGGGCCCAGCGCGTTCAGGCGCCGCTTGTGCGTCAGGCCGGCCAGCGGGTTGGTCTGGTCCATGAACTGCGACAGCTGGCTGGTGCCGAAGAACTCCTTGATGGAGGCGACGACCGGCCGGATGTTGATCAGCGTCTGCGGCGTGATCGCCTCGACGTCCTGGGTCGTCATCCGCTCGCGGACGACGCGCTCCATGCGGGCCAGGCCCAGGCGGACCTGGTTCTGGATCAGCTCGCCGACCGTGCGCAGGCGCCGGTTGCCGAAGTGGTCGATGTCGTCGACCTCGATCGGCACGGGGACGGCCCCGAGGGTGGCCTCCTCCTCGCCGGCGTGCAGCCGGACGAGGTACTCGACCGTGGCGACGATGTCGTCCTCGGTCAGGGTGCCCTGGCGCATGTCCAGGTCGAGGCCGAGCTTCTTGTTCACCTTGTAGCGGCCGACCTTGGCCAGGTCGTAGCGCTTCGGGTTGAAGTAGAGGTTCTCCAGCAGGGTCTGCGCCGACTCCTTGGTCGGCGGCTCGCCCGGCCGCAGCTTGCGGTAGATGTCGAGCAGCGCGTCGTCCTGGCCGGAGGTGTGGTCCTTCTCCAGGGTGACGTTGATCGACTCGTAGCTCCCGAACCGCTCGCGGATCCGGTCCTCGGTCCAGCCGAGGGCCTTGAGCAGCACGGTCACCGGCTGCTTGCGCTTGCGGTCGATGCGGACGCCGACGTTGTCGCGCTTGTCGATCTCGAACTCGAGCCAGGCGCCGCGGCTCGGGATGACCTTGCAGCCGTAGATGTCCTTGTCGGACGCCTTGTCGAGAGCGCGGTCGAAGTAGACGCCGGGCGACCGGGTCAACTGGGAGACGACGACGCGCTCGGTGCCGTTGATGATGAAGGTGCCCTTCGGGGTCATGAGCGGGAAGTCGCCCATGAACACCGTCTGGCTCTTGATCTCACCGGTGGTGTTGTTGATGAACTCCGCCGTGACGAACAGCGGAGCGGAGAAGGTCATGTCCTTGTCCTTGCACTCCTCGACGGAGTACTTGGGCGGCTCGAACCGGTGGTCGCGGAACGAGAGGGACATGGTCCCGGAGAAGTCCTCGATGGGACTGATCTCCTCGAAGATCTCCTCGAGGCCCGACTGGGTCGGGACGCTCTTACTTCCGGCCTTCTGGGCCGCCTCGACCCGGGCCTTCCACCTCTCGTTGCCCAGCAGCCAGTCGACGGAGTTGGTCTGCAGAGCAAGGAGGTCCGGGACTTCGAGCGGCTCCTTGATGCGCGCGAAGGAGACGCGGTGCGGACCGGTTGCGGTATTCGAGGCGTTGCGCGAGGCTGCCAAGAGTGGTCCTTCCGAGGGCTCGCGGCGTAATTGACGACACGCACGCCAGACGACCCACAGCGAGCCCTGGTCCTGGATGGGCCCCGGAAAAGGGGCAGGACAGGGGTGCTCTCACACGTGGATAGTCAGAGGGCAGCGCAAAGGGGCAGTGTAGCCGACCACCACACCGCTCGCAACTCTACCGCCGCAGTATGCATCACAGTTGCCATGGAGCATCGCCCCTCAGCGCCGGAGAGTCAAGAGCGGACTTGGACTTTTCGGGCTCTGACCTGCAGTGAGGAAGGCCATAGTTTAGGATCCTCCGCGCTACCCGCCGGTAGACCCGCCGAATCCCTCACTGAGCGCCGCTCCGGCCGCGGGGCGGCGAGCAGGCGGGATGGCCTCCCAACGGCGCGCTGAGGCCCTCTGAGGACCTCCCAGGCGGAACGCGACGGGCGGTGGCGGCCCCCGATCCGGGGACCGTCACCGCCCGCTCAGCGCGTCGGAGGTCTTCGCCTCTTCGTCCGCCTCTTCAGAGGACCTCGACCTTGGAGGCCAGCCACCGGTCCCCGACCTTGGTCATGCTCATCCGGAGCGTGAACTGGCTCGGGAGCCGCTGCGGCTGCCCGTTCTTGTCCGTCTGCGAGGACTTGACGGTCTGCTGGTTGAGGAACACCAGGACCGTTCCCTTCGTGGGCGAGATGTCCTCGACCGCGGTCTTCACCGCCGTGCCGGTGACCATCGCCTGCTCCTGCGGCGCGAGCGTGCGGACCCGTTCGGCCTGCTGCTCGAACTCCTTGCGGAACTGGCCGGTGGCGTAGCCGGTGGCCCGCCGCATGTCGGCGTCGACGGTGCGGTAGTCGTACGACGAGATGCTCTGCGCCGCCTGCGTCGCCGCGTAGGTCGCCTGCTTGGAGGCGTCCTCCGTCGCGTCCAGCCGCGACTTCTCCGTCCACAGCCAGCCGCATCCGGCCGCCGCCAGGACCGCGACCACCGCGAGCGCCACGAGCGTGCGCGACCCGCCGGCGGGCACCGCGACACGGACCCGCTTGCGCCCGCCCTTCCCGGAATCCTCGGACTTCTCAGCCTTCTCGGGCTTCTCGGGCTTCTTGGACTCCTCGGGCTTGTCCTCGGAGTCCTCGGCCTTCTTGGAGAGCTCGACCTTCCCGGCGCTCGCGGCCTTCTCAGGCTCGCCGGCCCCTTCCGGGGAGTCGTCCCCGGCGTCGTCCTCGGAGTCGTCCTCACCGGCCTTGGCGTCCGCCTCAGGGGCGTCCTCGCCGGCCTCGGCGACGTCCTCAGAGTCCTCAGAGTCTTCGGAGTCCTCGGAGTCTTCCTTGGAGTCCTCGGGCTCGTCGTCGGCCTCGTCCAGGGCCGCGGCGGCCTCGGCGGCTTCCTTGGCGGCCTGCTCGGCGAGTTCGGCCAGTTCGGCGGCCTTGCGCGCCTTCTCCCTGGCCTCGGCGGCGCGCCGTTCGGCGGCGGAGAGCGGGGCCGTTTCCACAGCCTCCGCAGCCTCCGCAGCCTCCGCTGCCTTCTCCGCCTCGGCTTCGGCCTCGGCCGCGTTCTCGGGAGCGCGGTCCTCGGCGGACCGCCTTCCCCGTCCGAGGAACGTCACGGAACCACTCCAAGCTTGGAAACGAGCCAGCGATCGCCGTCACGGGTGAGCTCGAAGTCCCAGCGACCCGACATCGGCATGCCCTGCGGCACCTTCTCGTTGGTCGAGATCGCCGAGACCCACACGATGACCTCGGCCGAGTCGCGGTCCATCGAGACCAGCCCGGCCCGCGCGGTCTGCACCGACGAGGACGTCTTGGTCTTGGTGACCGTCTCGCTGAGCGTCTTGGCCAGCGTCGCCCACTGGTCCTTGGCGGTGCCGGTCATCCCGCCGGTCACCCGGGCGATGTCCTTCTGCAGGTTCTTGTGATCGAGGGTCTGCATGTTGATCGCCGTCTGCTTGGCCGACTGCAACGCGGCCGCGCGCCGGTCCTCATCCTGCCGGGCCGTCCAGATCTGCCGGCCGAGCAGTACGGCGGCGACGGCCAGGGCGATGATCACAACGCCCAGCGCCCACAGGCCGATACGGCCCCGGGACTTCGCCTCCGAATTCACTATCGCGCCGTTCCCTTTCACCGCATCAGCGGGTCGAGTAGGAGCATCTTCCACGAAGCGTCCCCGAGCAGACGCTGCTGGCTTCCGGAGGCGCCCAGCTGGTAGCGCTTGCCGTCCGGGCCGTAGACCACACCGGTCGACGGATCGTACCCGGCCAGCTCGACCGCCTTGTCCGGGAACGGGATGTACACGCTCTGCAGCGCCGCGTCCTGCCCGGACAGCGACGTCGTGCCGCCCTGGCCCTGCGCGCCCGTACGGCCGGAGCCCTTGTCCTTGCCCTTGGCGTCGGAGCCGTACGCGCCGCCCTCGGGGAACCCGGCGCCGTCGGTGGCGCCCGGGGGCACCTTCGGCGCCGGCTCGATCGCGTCCTTGGGGAAGTTGCGGGCGCCGCGGACGGCCTTGCCGGAGTCCTTGGGGTCCTTGCAGCCGATGTCCAGCCGCGGCTTGCGGTGCGCGGTGTCCTGCGGCCAGCGGGTCTCTTCCTTGCTCTTGTACCCGGTGGTGCACGGCGGCGGGTGGTCGATGTTGAGCGCCAGGCCGAGGTGCTGGGTGCCGTCGCCGGGGGTCACGGTGAACGCGCCGCCCACGGTGAGCGGGTACAGGATGAACAGCGAGCGCAGCCCGGCCTTCCGGGTGGCGATGACCTGGCCGGTGGTGGTCAGGTTGGCCAGCAGCACCGGCAGGGTGGGCGCCAGGCCGTCGATGGTCTTGTCGGCCTGGACGACCGCGCCGGGGGTCGCGTCGATGACGCCGCGCAGCGCCGGGTCGTCCCGGCGCAGCTGGGTGGTCAGCGCGTTCAGGTTGCGCGCGAAGCCCCGGATGTTGGCGCCCTGCTGCCGCTGGGTGTTCAGGACGACCGCGCCGTTGTCGAGCAGCCGCTTGGTGTCGGGGTACGCCTCGTCCGCGGTCTGGATCAGCCGGTCGGTGTCGTCCAGGATCGCCTGCAGGTCCGCGGCCGAGCCGGAGAACGCCTTGTCCAGCTCGTCCACGATGGTGCCGAGGTGCTGCGGGTTGACCGAGGAGACGAGCTTGTCGACGTTGCGGAGCAGCTCGGCGGTGGACACCGGCAGCTTGGTGCGCTCGCGCGGGATCGTGTACGCGCCGTGCTCGTCCACCTGGTCCAGGTACGGGCCGCCGGCCTTGCTGGGCTGGAGGTCGATGTACTGCTCGCCGACCGCGGAGCGGTTGGCGACCACGGCGCTGGTGCCCTCGCGGGGGATCCGCTTGCCGCGGTCGAGGATCAGCTCGACCTTGATCCCGCCGTCGGTGAGCCGGATCGGCCCGACGCGGCCGACGGCGACGCCGCGGTAGGTGACCTCGGCGTTGGTGAACACGCCGCCGGAGTCGCTCAGGTCCACGTACGCGGTGTACTGGCGGTCCAGCAGGCCCCGGCCCAGGCCGATGTAGTTGACCGAGATGATCCAGACCCCGATCACCGTGATGACGGCGAACGCGAGCAGCTGGATCTTGACGCCGCGCTTGAGGATCACGACAGTCCCCCCGTCATCAGCGTCTGGAGATCCTTCTCGCCGGGGCCGAGCGAGCGTGGCCTGGGGCTGCCGCTCGGCGACGGCGTGCCCGCCGGGTTCCCGGTGCCGTTCTGCGTGCCGGCTCCGGGGATGCCGCCACCGGCGCCGGGGAGGCCGGGCAGGCCGCCGTTCTGGCCGGTGCCGCCGGCGGGCGTCTCGGGCAGGACGCCCAGCGGCGTCCGCGGCAGCGTCACGTTCGGGACCGTGAGCATGCTGCGCATCTTCTCGCCGCTGCCGAGCAGGTTCTCCAGCTCGGTGCCGCCGAAGAGGTTCCGCGCGATGGACTCGAAGTCCAGGTCCAGGGTGAGGTGGACGTTGCCGTAGTCGCCCTTGATGACGTTGTCGAACGTGGCCGGGAACGGCCAGGTCAGCAGGCCCTCCAGGGCCTTGGGCAGGTCGGATCCGGCCTTGTTGAGGTTGGCCAGGATCGTCTGGAGGTCCTTGAGGTTGGCCAGCAGGTCGGCCTGGGACCGGTTGATCACGTTGGTGGTGGTGCGGCTCAGCCGGTCCAGCGCCTTGAGCATCTTGGTCAGGTCGGCGCGGTTGCGGTTGAGGATCGTCAGGGCCGGGCCGGTCTCGTCGATGGTGTCGGCGATCGTCTTCCGCTCGGCCGACAGCTTCCCGCTCAGCCGGTCGATGCTGTCGATCGCCCGGGTGATCTCGCCGCGGTTGCGGTCGAGGGTGCCGACGAACGTGTCGACCCGGTGCAGCACCGACTTGATCGTGGAGGTGCGGCCGTTCATCGCCGCGTTCAGCTCGCGGGTGATCGTGGAGACCTGCTCGATGCCGCCGCCGTTGAGCAGCATCGACATCGCCGACAGCACCTCTTCGATCTCGGTGCTGCGGGTCGTGCGGGCCAGCGGGATGAGGTCGCCGGAGGCCAGCTCGCCCTGGGGCGCCTCGCCGGGCGGGTTGGACAGCGCCACGAACTTCTCGCCCAGCAGGCTGGTCTGCCCGATGGTGGCGACGGCGTTGTCGGGCAGCTTGGTGTCGCGGCGCACCTTGAGGGTGACGAGCGCGTGCCACCCGCTCCGGACGCCGCCGTTGGCGCCGCCCGGAACGGGCTTGCTGCCGGTCAGCTCGATCTTCTCGACCTGGCCGACCGAGACGTCGTTGACCTTGACCATCGACTGCGGCACCAGGTCGAGCACGTTGGAGAACTCGACCTTGACCGTCTTCGGCCGGTCGCCCAGGTCGGCGCCGCCGGGCAGCGGGAGCGAGTCGACGCCGCGGAACGAGCAGCCCGAGAGGGCGGTCGCGCCGGCCAGCGCGGCGATCCCGAAGGCGCCCAGGCGCCGGGCGCGGGACCTGTCGACGGGGAGCTTCATTCGCCACCTCCGGGCAGCAGCGCGCGGATGTCCCTGGGCTTGGTGCCCGATCCGGCCTGCCTGGTCTGGTTCTGGCCGCCGGTGGCGCTCTTGCCGTTCTGGCCGCTCTTCCCGCCGGGGCCGTACGCGTCCGGCGGGATGGGCGCCGGGTCGTAGTGAGTGGTCAGCGCGGTGATCCAGGACAGGTCGAGACTGAGCCCGGTCAGCGCCTTGCCGATCCCGTTGTACGGGGTGACGAAGTCCAGGCACTGCTTGGCCGGGGTGCCCACCGAGTACGCCAGCGAGCAGATCCAGTCGGCCAGGTCGTGGAACTGGCGGAGGTCGGCCCGGTTGTGGATGGTGCCGCTGATCGGGTCGTACGCGCGCGCCAGGTTGTTGATGCCCAGCGGCGCGACCTCCAGCAGCTCGGCCAGGGACTCCTTCTCCTTCACCAGCACGCCGGTGATCTGCGCCAGCTGGCGGACGTTGTCCGACAGCTGCCCGCGGTTGTCCTTGATGAAGCGCTGGACGTTGCGCAGCGTGGGGCCGAGGCTGTTGAGCGCGGCGCTCAGCTCCTCCTTCTCCCCCGCCAGCTGGCCGGACACCCCGTTGAGGTTGGTGGTGAAGCTCCGGATCTGCTGGTCGTTGGCCTTCATCGTGTCGGTGATGACGCGCAGGTTCTCGATCGTCTTGGCGACGTCGCCGCGGTCGGCGCTGAGCGTGCTGAGCATCTTGGACGTGTCGGCGATCGTCTGCCGCATGTCCGTGCCCTGCCCCTGGAGGGTGTTCGCGCCGACCTGGAGCAGCCGCGACAGCGCGCCGTCGGCGTTGGCGCCCTCGGGGCCCAGCGCCTTGCTGAGGTCGTTCAGGCCGCCGCCGACCTCGTCCACCTCGACCGGCACGGCGGTGCGGTTGATCTCCAGCGTCTGGCCGTTCGGCATCACCGGGCCGCCCTTGTAGACGGGGGTGAGCTGGATGTAGCGGTCGGCGACCAGCGTCTGGTTGACGATCACCGCCTGGGCGGTGGCCGGGACCTTGTACTTGGCGTCGTACTCCAGCTCGACCCGGACCGCGCCGCCGACCGGGGTCACCTTGGTGACCTTGCCGACCTGGATGCCGAGGATGCGCACGTCGGCGCCCGCGTAGAGGCCGACGGTGCGGCTGAAGTACGCGGTGGCGCGCTTCTGCTCCGGTTCGCGGAGGAGCACCACGAGCACGGTCGCGAGCACGGCGACGGCCAGGAGCGCGCCGCCGAGGCGGAGGACCATTCCTGAGTTACGCACGGATACCTGCCTGCTCGCTTACGGGAGGAAGGGCAGCGGGTTGTCGCGCTGCCCGCCCTGCTGTTGGCCGCCCTGCTGGCCGTTCTGCCGGGTGCCGGCGCCGCCGCCGGCCTGGGCGTCGGGGTCCTTGATGGACGCCGGGATGGGGATCAGGTTCTGGAGGTAGGCGTCGAACCAGCGGCCGGTCCCGGTGACGTCCGAGAACTGCCGCGCGAACGGCGCGAACAGCTGGAGGATCCGGTCCAGGTTCTTCTGGTTCTTCAGCAGGACCCCGTTGACCTTCTCCAGGTTGTCCAGCATGGGGCGGAGCTGCCCCTCGTTCTCCTTGATCAGGGCGTTCACCTGCTGGGACAGCACCACGGTGTTGACCAGCAGCTGGTGGATCACCTGCCGCCTGGCCCGCACCGCCTGGAGGATCTTGTCGCCGTCCTGGATCAGCCGGGCGAAGTCCTGGTTGCGGTCGGCGAGCAGCTGCGACACGTCCGCGGCGCGGCCGGTCAGCTCGTGCAGCTCCCTGTCGCGGGAGGCGACGGTGTTCGACAGCCGGCGCAGGCCCTTCAGCGACGCCTGGATCTCCTCCGGCGAGTTGCGGAAGGTGTCGGCCAGCACGTCGAACGACTGCGCGACCTGCTTGTGGTCGATCTTCTGCACCCGCTGGGTCAGCTCGCTGATCGCGGGGACCACCTCGAACGGGACGGTGGTCCGCTCGACCGGGATCTCCTTGCTCAGCCGGCCCGTGCCGCGCGGGTCCAGGGCGAGGTAGTGCGCGCCGAGCATCGTCTTGATCTTGATCTCGGCGCGGGTCAGGTCGCCCAGCCGCACGTCGTCGTTCACCCGGAAGGTGACCCTGACATGGTCGCCGGCCAGCTCCAGCCCGGTGACCTGGCCGACCTTGACCCCGGCGACGCGCACCTCCTCGTCCGCCTTCAGCCCGGCGGCCTCGGCGAACGCGGCGGTGTGCTCCCGGCCGCCGCTCAGGAACGGGATGCTGTTCAGGTTCATCGCCACCAGCAGGGCGACGATGATGACGGCGAACGCGGTGAGGCCGATGGGGACCGGGTTGCGCTCCCGGAAGGGGATCCTCATCTACTTGCACCTCGCGTTCTCGTTCACGATCGCAGGGGTCTGGTAGACGGGACCGCCGGGCAGCCGCACGCGCGCGTCCATGCCGCAGACGTACATGTTGAACCAGGAGCCGTAGGAGGAGATGTTGATCAGCTCCTCCATCTGGTGCGGCGTGTTGCGCAGGGCCCTGTCCACGTCCCCCTTGTTCGCGTCGAGCGTCCCGGCCAGCTTGCGCAGGCCCGCGACGTCGTTCCGGATGCTGGGACGGGCGCTCTTGAGCAGGTCGGCGGTGGTGCCCTCCAGCTGGTTGATCGCCGCGACCGAGTCGAAGATCGCCTGCCGGTCGTCGGCGACGCCGCTCACGAACCCGCGCAGGTCGGCGATCAGCCGGTTGACCTCGCCGTGCCGCTGGTCGATGGTGCCGAGCACCTTGTTCAGGTTGTCGATCACCCGGCCGATGACCTGGTCGCGGTCGGCGAGCGTGTTGGTCAGCGACGCGACGTGCGTCAGCAGGCTGTTGACCGTCCCGGCCTCGCCCTGGAGCGTCTGCACGATCTGGAACGCCAGCTTGTTGACGTCGTCCGGCTGGAGCGCGGTGAACAGCGGGCGGAACCCGTTGAACAGCACGGTCAGGTCGAGCGCGGGCTTGGTCTGGGACACCGGGATGGTGCCGCCGGGCCGCAGGTAGTCGTTCGGCGCGCCCGGCCCCTCGACCAGCGCCAGGTAGCGCTGCCCCATGAGGTTCCGGTAGCGGACGTTGACCTGCGTGGACTTCGGCAGCCCGGCCTCGAAGACGCCCTCCTTGTTGACGCTGAACGTCACCTGGGCCTGGTTGCCGCGCCGCAGCTCGATCTTCTCGACCTGGCCGACCCGGACGCCGGCCACCCGGACGTCGTCGTTCTCCAGCAGGCCGGCCACGTCGGTGAAGACCGCGCTGTACGAGCGGGCGTCGGTGAACCGGACGTTGGCGATGGTCATCGCGAGCACGCCGGTGGCCAGCGAGGTGGCCAGCACGAAGATCAGCAGCTTGACGGCCGCGCCGGTGGTCTTCACTGGACGTTCACCACCGATCCGCGCAGCAGCGGCCCGTACAGGAGCTGGGCCACGTCCGGCACCTCGCCGGCGGGGGTCCGCGTCATCGGCCCCACGATGTTGTTGATCCGCTCACGGTCGCTCATGTCCTGGCCGGGGTCGACGAACACGCCCGAGGTCGCGCGGTTGCGGTTGCCGGCGGCGCCGTGCGGGTTCTGGTCGTTCGGGTCGTGCGGGTTCTTCCACCAGAGGTCGTCCTGGGTGCCGTCCAGGGCCATGTAGTCGGGGAAGGGCACCTGGGGGTTGGGCAGGTTGTAGCAGCGCGGGTTGCGCTGGTCCTTCGCCTCGGGCACGTCCAGCGGGTACTTGTACGCCGGCCGCGGCTTGACGATCTCGATGGTCAGGTTGAACGAGGAGTTCTTGCCGCCGCCGGCCTCCTCGGCCCGCTGCTTGATCTTCAGCATGCCGTCCAGGACGCAGGGCAGCGAGGGCGAGTAGCGGGCGACCAGCGACAGCCCGTCCCGGCTCGCCACGTTCATTCCGATGATCTTCGGGGTGTTGTCGGCCACGAACCGGTTCCCCTTGTCACCGAACCCGGTCACCATCGGGATCAGGTCCTCGATCTCGCGGCGCTTGTCGGTGATCGTCTTGCTGGTCACGTTGATGTTGCGCAGCGTGTTGAGCAGGTCGGGTGCCGCGGCGCTGTAGATGTCGGACACGTCCGACAGGGCGCGCAGGTCGTACACCAGCGTCCGCAGCTCCGGGTTGATCTTCTTCAGCAGCGCGTCCGCCTGCTCCAGGTTCCGGCCGATCTGCTCGCCGCGGCCCTGGAGGGCGGTGGCGACCGCGTTCAGGGTGGCGTTCAGCTTCTCCGGCCGTACGGCCTGGAGCAGCGGCAGCAGGTTGTTCAGCACCCGGTCGATCTCGACCGCGGTCTGCGACCGGTCCTGCTGGATCACCTGGCCCTCGCGCAGCCCCTTCGCGCCGGCCTGCGCCGGGATCTGGAGGTCGACGTACTTCTCGCCGAACAGCGTCTTGGGCAGCAGGCGCGCCTGCACGTTCCCGGGGATGAGTTCGGCCTTGTCCGGGTCCAGGGCGAGGTCGATCTCGGCCCCGTCCGCGGTCGCCCGGGTGCCCCGGACCTCGCCGACGATCAGGCCGCGGACCTTGACGTCCGAGCGCGGCAGCAGCTGCAGGCCGGCCCGCTCGGCCCGTACCGTCACCTCGGTCACCGGGGTCAGCGCCTTGTTGAACAGGGCGACGGTCAGCGCCAGCAGCAGCGCCAGCACGACCACCATGGACAGGCCCAGCAGCTGGTAGCGCGCGCGCTGGGACAGCCCCTTCGGGTTGGCGACATGGGTCATCGCGCCGTCACCCCGCTATCCGTACGGTCGTGGTGGCTCCCCAGATCGCCATGCCCATCATCAGGTCGGCCAGGTTGATGACGACGATGCTGGTCCGCACGGCGCGGCCCACCGCGACGCCGACCCCGGCCGGGCCGCCGCTGGCGTTGTAGCCGTAGTAGCAGTGGATCAGCATGACCAGGATGGAGAAGACGATCACCTTTCCGAACGACCACAAGATGTCGTACGGCGGCAGGAAGAGTTTGAAGTAGTGGTCGTAGGTGCCCGTCGACTGCTCGTAGAAGATCGTCACGATCAGCCGGGTGGCGCCGTACGAGGCGAGCAGCCCCACGATGTACAGCGGGATCACCGCGATCATCCCGGCGATCAACCGGGTGGTGACGAGGAACGGCATCGACGGGACGGCCATGACCTCCAGCGCGTCGATCTCGTCGGAGATCCGCATCGCGCCCAGCTGGGCGGTGAAGCCGCAGCCGACCGTGGCCGACAGCGCCAGCGCCGACACCAGCGGGGCGATCTCGCGCGTGTTGAAGTACGAGGCGACGAACCCGGTGAACGCGGCGGTGCCGATCTGGTTCAGGGAGTTGTAGCCCTGCAGCCCGACCTGGCTGCCGGTGAAGAACGTCATGAATCCGACGATCACCACGCTGCCGCCGATCACGGCGAGCCCGCCGGTGCCGAGGCTGACCTCGGCCAGCAGCCGCATCACCTCGGTCCGGTAGCGGCGCAGCACCCGGAAGATCCAGGCGAACGCGCGCGCGTAGAACGACAGCTGGTGGCCGAAGTCCTCCAGGCGCTGGAGCGGGGTGCCCAGCCACCTGAAGAACGGCTTGCCGGTGCCTCCGAAAGGCGTGCTCATCACATGCCCTTCTGGGGGACGAACTGGAAGTACAGGGTGGAGATCAGGAAGTTCTCCAGGAACAGCAGCATGAAGGTGATGACCACGGTCTGGTTGACCGCGTCGCCGACCCCCTTGGGCCCGCCCTTGGCGTTCAGCCCCTTGTAGGCCGCGACGAGCCCGGCCGTGATGCCGAAGACGAACGCCTTGATCTCCGCCTGGATGAGGTCGGGCAGCTGCGCGATCGCGTTGAACGAGGCCAGGTAGGCGCCGGGGGTGCCGTCCTGGAGCATCACGTTGAACACGTAGCCGCCGGCCAGCCCGACCACCGAGACCAGGCCGTTGAGGAACAGCGCGACGAACGCGCACGCGAGCATGCGCGGCACCACCAGGCGGTGCAGGGGGTTGATCCCCAGCACCTCCATGGCGTCGATCTCCTCACGGATCTTGCGGGAGCCGATGTCGGCGCACATGGCCGAGCCCGCGGCGCCCGCGACCAGCAGCGAGGTGACCAGCGGGCTGGCCTCGCGGACGATCGCGACCACCGCGGTGGCTCCGGTGAACGACTGCGCGCCCAGCTGCCGGATCAGCCCGCCCACCTGGAGCGACAGGATGCCGCCGAAGGGGATGGCCACCAGCATCGTGGGCACGACGGTGACGCTGACGATGAACCAGGCCTGCTGGATGAACTCACGCCACTGGAACGGCCAGACGAACATCGCCCGGACGGTGTCCAGGCAGAGAGCGAAGAACCTGCCCGGTTCCCTGATGACGACGTTGGCCGCGCCGTCGGAGATCTTGCGGAACGTGGCGGGGGCACCGCCCCCCTTGCCTCCTCGCTGGTCCGCGCCGATACCAGGAGTGGACATCAGGCCGTCGCACCCGCCCCGGGGTGTCCGCCGCCCTTGTAGACGCCCGGACCGGCCGCGCCGGCCACCGGGCCCATCGCGGCCACGTACCGCGGCCACTCCTCGACCCAGTTGCGGCCCAGGTCGTCGATGAACGAGCCGGGCGGCGGGACGACGCCGTGCGCGGCGCACCAGGAGCCGGGGGCGTGCTGGGTCGGCCGGATGCGGCCGTCGGACGGCATCAGCTGCGGCGGGATCGGGGGCAGCTTGCCCGGGTCGTGGCCCATCTTGGCCTCGGCCTCCAGCTCGGAGACGTCCTTCTCCTCCGACATGCCGATCGGGCCGACCTTGCGGGCGTTGAGGAACTGCCGGACGACCGGCTCCTCGCTGGACAGCAGCATCTCGCGCGGCCCGAACATCACCAGCTCGCGGCGGAACAGCAGGCCGATGTTGTCGGGGACGGTGCGGGCGGTGTTGATGTCGTGGGTGACGATCAGGAACGTGGCGCCGATCTGCGAGTTCAGGTCGACGATCAGCTGGTTGAGGTAGGCGGTGCGGACCGGGTCGAGGCCGGAGTCCGGCTCGTCCACCAGCAGGATCTCGGGGTCGAGGACGAGTGCGCGGGCCAGCCCGGCGCGCTTCTTCATCCCGCCGGAGATCTCGCCGGGCAGCTTCTTCTCGGCGCCGAGGAGACCGACCATCTCCATCTTCTCCATGACGATGCGCCGGACCTCGGACTCGCCCTTCTTGGTGTGCTCGCGCAGCGGGAAGGCGATGTTGTCGTAGAGGTTCATCGACCCGAACAGGGCGCCGTCCTGGAAGAGCACGCCGAACAGCTTCCGGGTGTCGTACAGCTGCGACTCGGGCAGGTACGGCAGGTCCCGGTCACCGATCCAGATGTGGCCGTTGTCGGGCTTGAGCAGGCCGACCAGAGACTTCAGGAAGACCGACTTGCCCGTGCCGGAGGGCCCGAGGAGAACGCTGATCTCTCCTGCGGGAAGCGTTAGCGATACGTCCTGCCAGATGGTCTGGCGGCCGAAGGACTTGGTCAGCCCTTCGACCCTGATCTCGACGCCCACTCGTCACCTTTCGTCCAGGCCGGGGGGTTCCGGAACCAATGAGCGAGTAGCACACTCAGGCTGCTGTCGCGCCATCACGCCTCGTGTCCAACCCGTTGCTACCGTCCGGTAGCTGTGGCGGGTGCCACTACCGTAGCGGCCCCTTACGAAAATGGAAGGGGGCGGGGTGCGGATCAGCAGTAAAAAAGTGGCGCTGTAAGACAATCGTTACTTACGTCGCCGGTGAGGCTACTGCCGGTGACACCCGGGCCCCGAACCCGGGGCTGAGGTGGACGGACGCTACGGGACGGACCACTGGGGCGCGATGCCTTGAGGGACGCTACGCGGGCTCCGCCGCCCCACACAACTCGCCTCCGTACCCGGTTTACGGACCTGGTTTATCACCCCCGGACAAATCGGCACCGGCCCCGCGGAACGGGCGCGGGGCCGCCCGCCGGAACCGTCCGGGAACGCGAAAGCGGCCGCCCCACCGAATGGGACGGCCGCTTCGCACGCGGGGCCGCGGAGCCGGCGGACCGGCTCCGGGCGGTGCCTCGCGAGGGTGCTGCGGGCCTTACTTGACGGTCACCGAGGCGCCGGCCTTCTCCAGGGCCTCCTTGGCCTTGTCGGCGGTCTCCTTGTTGACCTTCTCCAGCAGCGGCTTCGGCGCGCCGTCGACCAGGTCCTTGGCCTCCTTGAGGCCGAGGCTCGTCAGGGCGCGCACCTCCTTGATGACCTGGATCTTCTTGTCGCCGGCACCCTCGAGGATGACGTCGAACTCGTCCTGCGCGGCGGCCTCGTCGCCACCGCCGCCGCCACCCTGGGCGGCCGGGGCGGCCACGGCCGCGACCGGCGCGGCGGCCTTGACGTCGAAGACCTCCTCGAACTGCTTCACGAACTCGGAGAGCTCGAGAAGGGTCATCTCCTTGAAGGCGTCGAGCAGGTCGTCGGTGCTGAGCTTCGCCATGATGTGTTCCTCCGCTATGGCTGTGTGTCTGGGGTGGTGTGGAACCGCGGGTCCCTGCCGCTACTCGGCGGCGGGTGCCTCGGCCGTCTCGCCGCCCTCGGCCTCGCGCTTGGCGCGCAGCGCCTCGGCGAGCTGGGCGGCCTGGGTCGGGAGCGCGTTGAACAGGGCGGCCGCGTTGGCCATCGAGCCCTTCATCGCACCCGCCAGCTTGGCCAGGAGCACCTCGCGCGACTCGAGGTCCGCCAGCTTGCCGACCTCGGCGGCGTCCATCGACTGACCGTCGATGTAGCCGCCCTTGATCACAAGCAGCGGGTTCGCCTTGGCGAAGTCACGCAGCCCCTTGGCGGCCTCGACGACGTCGCCCTTCACGAAGGCGATGGCGGACGGGCCTTCGAGCAGCGCACGGAACTGCTCGTCGACACCGGCCTCGTCGGCGGCGCGCTTGGTCAGCGTGTTCTTCACCACGGCGAACCTGGCGTTCTCGCCGAGGTTGGTGCGCAGCTCCTTGAGCTGCGCCACCGTGAGCCCGCGGTACTCGGTCAGCACGGCGCCGTTCGAGCTCTCGAAGTCGTTCTTGAGCTCGGCGATCGCCGCAGCCTTTTCGGCCTTTGCCATGGGCCTCCTTCCGATTACCTGGGTGGGAAGCCGCCGGGGCGAAAAGCTCCAGAAAAACAGGAACGCCCCGGCGCAGGCGCACGGGGCGTGGCACGACGCTCGAAAGCGGAGGTCGTACGAAGCTCTCGTCTCACCTACGCGGGCCGCCCGAATCTCTTCGGGTCCTTCGGCCGCCCATGAGGGCGGCGACCGGCGGTCTTCGGCAACCAACAGGGTAAGCGCCCGCGGCGCCACTTACCAAATCGGCGCGCATGGGCGGCGGCGCACGGCCCCCTGAACGGGAACGGCCCGCCGGCGCCGGTGGGGCGCCCGCGGGCCGCGCCGTCATGCGGTCGTGCGGTCGTGCCGTCCGGGAGGGATCAGTTCCGCAGGCCCGGGAGGTTGAGGTCGCCGGTCTCCGCCGTCGGCGGGGCCACCACGTCGACGGGCGCGTTGTAGTTGCCGTACGTCGCGGTCGTGGTCATCTCGTTCGCGCCGGCCGCCAGCTTGACCGAGATCTTCCGCGGCAGGTCGTCGTCGCCGACCCACACGTCGAACGGGATCTCGCTGACCCCCAGCTGCTGGTACGACTGCCGCATGGCCTGCTGGCTCTCGGCGTCCAGCTGGGCCAGCGCCTCCTCCACGCTCACCGTCCCGGTGTAGTGCCGGGTCCGGACGCCCTCGACGGTCTCCATGCCGACCTCGCGGGCGTTCTTGGAGGCGGTGAACATCTTGGTCTGCTCGGCCGGGCTCTGCCGCCTGGCCTGCTCCATGGCCTGCTGCATGTTGACGCCGCCGGTCGCCTCCTGGCTCAGCTCCGAGAGCGCGACGCGCCCCCAGGGCTTGCCGCCGGCGGCCTCCTCCAGCCCCGGCATCTTCATGTACATCGCGTCGCCGATCAGGCGCATCTCGTACGCGGGGATCGTCTGGCCCCCGACGTTCATGGAGTCGAAGTTCATGCCCATCGCGACATCGGGCCGCAGCCGCATCTGGATCCTGGCGTTCATCTGTGTGGTCTGGCCCTCGGCCGTCCCGGCGATGCTCATCCCCATCGTGAACGAGTTGATCTGGCCGCTCTTCTGCGCGGCCTTGCCGAGGACCTGTGCCGCCGTCTGCTTGATGGCCTCACGGGCCTCGCCCGCCCTCTCCTTGGTCTCGCCGAAGCAGCCGGTGAGAGCGAGCGCGAGGCTCGTGGTCACGGCCGTGCCCGTGAGGAGGCGACGCAACATCGGGGTGTTCTCCTGTCGTCAACAACGCCCGGAACGCGTTCGCCGGACGCTATCTCTGACGCGCGAACGACCGTTCAGGTTTACATCTACCGATGTGTCCTGATTCAGTTGCGCGGCTTGTGACCGCCCAGGAGGCCGCTGAGGGACAGCTCGCCGACCTGGTCCGCGGGCGGCGGGTTCACGCTGATCGGCTTGCCGTAGTCGCGGTAGAGGACGGTCACCGTCCCGCTCTCGCCCTTGGCGGGGGTGCCCTTGGAGACGAGCTTGCGCGGCAGCTGGTCGGCCCCGGTCCACAGATCGAACGTGATCTTCTCGTTCGCGGCGCCCTGCGGGAACCACGCGCGCACCTTCTCGCGGGCCTGCGCGTCGAGCCGGCCCAGCGCGTCCTGAACGGTCACGGTCCCGGTGTAGTGCGTGGTGTCCACGCCGTCGACCTTCTCGGTGCCGACGCGGCGCACGTCCTTGGAGCCGGTGAACATCCTCGTCTGCTCGGCCGGGTTGATCTTCTGGACCTGCTGGACCAGGGCACCGGCGTCGAAGCCGAACTGCCGGCCGGCCTGGTCGACGTTCACCTTCAGCCACGGCTTGCCCTCGCCGACGAACCGGGCGAGCATCGGGACCTTCGCGTACAGCACGTTCCCGGTGTAGATCGCCTGGCCCTGGGCGCCCGGCACCGCCTGCCCGTTGCGGGACATCTCGTCCAGCTGCGCGCTGAACGTCAGCTCGGGACGCAGCCGGAACTGGCCGCTGGCCCTGACCCGGTTCGCGCCGTCACCGGTGTCGGTCACGGTCAGGTCGGCCTTGAACGTGTCCGCCCGCCCGGTCTTCTGCGACGTCTTGACCAGCGCTTCGGCGGCGGTCAGCTTCATGTTCCCGGTCGAGGTCTCCGCCCCGGTGCCGCCGCACCCGGCCAGGACGAGGGCGGTGCCCATCGCGGTGCCGCCGGCGGCCACGACGAATCGACGCTTCATGAGGAATGTGCCTCCCTTGTCGCCTGCTGGTGACCCCAGTCTCGTGCGGCCGCGGGCGGGCCACATCCCCCGCTGGTACGAATGAGGTGGATTCCCGTACGACTTCGGGGGTACCCGGACAAGCCCGTTCAGAACGCCAGCAAACCGGCTGAGCGGTACGCGCTGCTCAGCGGTACGAGTGGAACGTCATCGAGCCGGTGAACCGCGTCCCCGGCCCCGAGCCGTCCAGCCCGATCCAGGACGGCCGGCCGTTCCGGTCGGCCCGCAGGTCCAGCGCCACGGCGGTGCCGCCGGGCAGCACCTTGCGCGCCTCCGCCGCGGCCTGCTGCGGGAGCAGCGCGTACAGGTGGTCGAGGACCGTCGTCCCCTGGAAGCGCGTCGTGCCGGACGCGTCCGGGCCGGTCACCTTCAGCCCCGGCAGGCCGCGCAGGACGGCGGTCAGCAGCCGCGGATCCGACTCGTCCCGCATCTTGCCGATCTGGGCGGCCGTCAGCGTCGAGTGCGACCACGCCTTGCCGTCGTACCCCGACAGCCTGGTGCCCTCGATGATCACCTTCTGGGTGAGCGAGCTGAGCACGCCGCCCTGCATCGTCTCCCGGACGCCCGTCGCGTTCAGCGAGTACGCGGGCGACATCGTGAACGTCGCCGTCTCGCGCTGCCGCTGGTAGTCGCCGTTCGCCGCGCCGGACAGCCGCACCTCCGTCACCCGCACGAACGACTTCAGCCGCGGCGTTCCCGGCGGCAGGCCGGGAAGCTTCGCCGAGCCGCCGCCGCCCTTCTGGCCGCCCGCGCTCGCGGCGCCGCCGCCACCATTGCCGCCCGCCGCGGCCGTTCCGTTCTTCCCGCCGCCGGGGACCGGGGAGGTCGTCCCGGCGGGCGTCGCGTCCGGCGCGCCGGCACCGGGCCGGGCCTGCTGCTGCGCCGCCACGTTCGCCGGCGGACGGACCGGGTCCTCCTCGGGGGAGGACCCGAGGCTCGCCTTGACCACCACCAGCGCCGCCAGCGGGACCACCGTGACGGCGGTCGCGATCACGAGCGGGCGGTCCGTTCCGAGGCGCACCGGTCCTCCATGCAGAGCGGGAGTCGATTATTGGTGATTTAACACCATTCGCCCCACCTGCACCGTGGCCGGTCGCCCGCGGCGGCTGGCCTCATCCGGCCGTCCGGAAACGCGCGAAGGGGCGCCCCGTGGCGGGACGCCCCTCCTTTACGCCTTACGCGCGTACGGCCTGGATCAGCCCTCGTCGAGCTCCGCGGTGAGGTTGCGGACCGCGTTGGGGTCGACCGGGATGCTCGGCCCCATCGAGGTGGTCACCACGGCCTTCTTCACGTACCGGCCCTTGGCGGCCGACGGCTTGAGCCGCTGGATCTCCTCGACCGCGGCCGCGTAGTTCTCCACCAGCTGCCGCTCGGTGAAGGACGCCTTGCCGATGATGAAGTGCAGGTTCGCGTGCCGGTCGACCCGGAACTCGATCTTCCCGCCCTTGATGTCGGAGACGGCCTTGGCCACGTCCATGGTCACGGTGCCGGTCTTCGGGTTCGGCATCAGGCCGCGCGGACCGAGCACCCGGCCCAGCCGGCCGACCTTGCCCATCTGGTCCGGCGTGGCCACGACCGCGTCGAAGTCCAGGAAGCCGCCCTGGATCTTCTCGATCATGTCGTCCGAGCCCACCAGGTCGGCGCCGGCCTCGCGGGCCTCGTCGGCCTTGGCGCCACCGGCGAAGACCAGCACGCGGGCGGTCTTGCCGGTGCCGTTCGGCAGGTTGACGGTGCCGCGGACCATCTGGTCGGCCTTGCGCGGGTCGACGCCCAGCCGCAGGGCGACCTCGACCGTCGCGTCGAACTTGGTGACCGAGGTCTGCTTGGCCAGCTTCATGGCCTCGGCCGGGCTGTACTGCCGCTCGCGGTCGATCTGCTCGGCCGCGCTGCGGTAACCCTTGCTGCGCTTCATTCCGGTTCCTCCAATGGAACGTGTGGTACGGGCCGCGCGAGGCCCTTCCACGAACTGCTGCTACCGGTGGTACCCGGTACTACTTGACCTCGATGCCCATGGACCGCGCGGTGCCGGCGACGATCTTCTCGGCGGCGTCCAGGTCCTTGGCGTTGAGGTCGGGCATCTTGGTGGTCGCGATCTCGCGGATCTGGTCGCGGGAGACCGAGCCGACCTTGGTCTTGTGCGGCTCGCCGCTGCCCTTCTCGACCCCGGCGGCCTTGAGGATCAGCTGCGCGGCCGGCGGCGTCTTGGTGACGAAGCTGAACGACCGGTCCTCGTAGATGGTGATCTCTACGGGGATGACGTTGCCGCGCTGGGCTTCCGTCGCAGCGTTGTACTGCTTGCAGAAGTCCATGATGTTGACGCCGTGCGGACCGAGCGCGGTACCGACCGGCGGCGCCGGCGTGGCCTGGCCGGCCTGCAGCTGCACCTTGACGACGGCCGCGACTTTTTTCTTCGGAGGCATGCTCGCCTTCCCTCCGTTCCGTTGCTACGACCCCGACTCCCGCATCGCGGGCAACACCACCGGCCGGAACGTGAGCACCAGGTGTTGGGATCCTTGTGACCCCCACAACGTGGGGACGTGTGAAGCTGAACCTTCACGACTGCGGCCATCTTCGGGCCACCCCCGCAGAGCGGGGACCAGTAATGAGGCTACCCGCTAAATCTTCGAGACCTGGTTGAAGGAGAGCTCGACCGGCGTCTCGCGACCGAAGATCGAGACCAGGACCTTCAGCTTCTGCTGCTCGGCGTTGATCTCGTTGACGGTGGCGGGGAGGGTGGCGAACGGGCCGTCCATGACGGTGACGGACTCGCCGACCTCGAAGTCCACCGCCGGGACCGCGGCCTTGGACTGCTGCTCCTTGGTCTTGACCTGCTCCTCCGGCTCGGGGGCCAGCAGGTTGGCGACCTCGTCCAGGCTCAGCGGGGACGGCTTGTTGAGCAGGCCGACGAAGCCGGTGACGCCGGGGGTGTTGCGGACCGCGGCCCACGACTCGTCGGTGAGCTCCATCCGGACCAGGATGTAGCCCGGCAGGACCTTCTCGTTGACCTTCTGCCGCTTGCCCTGCTTGATCTCGGTGACCTCGTGCTGAGGGACCTCGATCTGGAAGATGTAGTCCTCCATGTTGAGCGTCTGGGTCCGGGTCTCGATGTTGGTCTTGACCCGGTTCTCGTACCCCGCGTAGGAGTGCACGACGTACCAGTCGCCCGGCTGGAGCCGGAGCTGCATCTTGAAGTCCGCGTACGGGTCGGCCGGGGGCGCGGCGGCCTCCTCGGCCTCGTCGCCCTCGTCGCCGGCGGTCTCGTCCGCGGCGTCCTCGCCCTCGACGGCCTCGGCGAGGTCGGCGGTCTCCGCCGCGTCGCCGGGCACGGTGTCGTCGCCGTCGCCGGCGCCGTCGAACTCGCCGCCTTCGGCCCCGGCCTCGGCGACGGTCTCCGCGCCGGCCTGGCCGGCGTCGCCCGCGGGCTCGGCCGCAGCCGCAGCGGAGACGGCCTCGTCGACGGCCTCGTCGTTGGGCTGAGAGGGCTCGGACACGATGACTCTTTCTGTCGTACGGACTGCGAATGAAGATCTTGCGGGCGGACGCCGCCGTGGTGGAGCGGGTCGCGGGAACGTTCAGGTCGTCCGGGCGGCCGGTCGGCGCCGCCGGGTACGGCGCGTCAGCCGAAGACCCAGAAGACGCCCCGCTGAAACGCCCAGTCGAGACCCGAGACGATCCCCATCATGATCAGCACGAACACCAGCGAGACCGTGGTGTACATGATGAGCTCGCGCCGGGTGGGCCAGATGACCTTGCGAAGTTCGGCGATCACCTGGCGCACGAAGAGGGCCGGAGAGGTCCGCTTGCGCGCGGGCTTCCCCTTGCCTTCGTCCTTGGCCGCGGCCTCGCCGCGCGTCTCAGTCGCCATTGTGCCGCCGTTCACCTCATAGGTCGTGTTCAACCACCCAGTGGTTGTCGCGCGGTCCCGCGCCGACGCCTGTCATGACGGCGTGCCATGTGTTCCACGCCGATGACACGCGTGAGCCGGTACGGGTGCACGCACCGCACCTCGCAGGGCAGGAGGGACTCGAACCCCCAACCGCCGGTTTTGGAGACCGGAGCTCTGCCAATTGAGCCACTGCCCTTCACTTGTGACGCGACCAGGATACGACCTTTCGCGGACATGACCGTATGCCGGTGTCGCGTCACTAGGTGGGTGAGTCTACGTTGCCGGACGCCCCCGCGTCGAACCGGAAGCCCCGAAGACCTCTCCGGTGCGTCGGAAAGCCCACTCCCACCAGGGGTGTATCCGGCTGAACTCACCGCATGGCGTCTGTAACGATAGGGCCATGAGCAACGACCGACCTCGCATCTCCGAGCGCATCGCCGCGATCTCCGAATCCGCCACGCTGGCCGTCGACGCCAAGGCCAAGGCGCTGAAGGCTGCGGGCCGCCCGGTCATCGGCTTCGGCGCGGGCGAGCCCGACTTCCCGACGCCGGACTACATCGTCCAGGCCGCCGTCGAGGCGTGCTCGGTACCGCGGTTCCACAAGTACACGCCGGCGGGCGGGCTGCCCGAGCTGAAGCAGGCCATCGCCGACAAGACCGCCCGCGACTCCGGCCTCCAGGTGTCGGCGGCGCAGGTGCTCGTCACCAACGGCGGCAAGCAGGCCGTGTACGAGGCGTTCGCGGCGCTGCTCGACCCGGGCGACGAGGTGCTGGTCCCGACGCCGTACTGGACCACCTACCCCGAGTCGATCAAGCTGGCCGGCGGGGTGCCGGTGGACGTGGTGGCCGACGAGACCACCGGCTACCGGGTGAGCGTGGAGCAGCTGGAGGCGGCGCGCACCGGGCGCACCAAGGTGCTGCTGTTCGTGTCGCCGTCCAACCCGACCGGCGCGGTCTACACCCGCGACCAGATCGAGGCGATCGGCCGCTGGGCCGACGAGCACGGGCTCTGGGTGATCACCGACGAGATCTACGAGCACCTGGTCTACGGGGACGCCGAGTTCCACTCGATGCCGGTCGTCGTGCCGGAGCTGGCCGACCGCACGCTGGTGCTGAACGGCGTCGCCAAGACGTACGCGATGACCGGCTGGCGGGTGGGCTGGCTGATCGGCCCGCAGGACGTGGTGAAGGCCGCGGCGAACATGCAGTCGCACGCCACGTCCAACGTCGCGAACGTCTCGCAGGCCGCGGCGCTGGCGGCGGTGTCCGGCGACCTGACGGCGGTCGCCGAGATGCGCACGGCGTTCGACCGGCGCCGCCAGACGATGGTCCGGATGCTCAACGAGATCGCGGGCGTCGTGTGCCCCGAGCCGGAGGGCGCGTTCTACGTCTACCCGTCGGTCAAGGAGCTGCTCGGCAAGGAGATCCGCGGCAAGCGCCCGCAGACCTCGGTGGAGCTGGCCTCGCTGATCCTGGAGGAGGCCGAGGTCGCGCTGGTGCCGGGTGAGGCGTTCGGTACGCCGGGCTACTTCCGGCTGTCGTACGCGCTGGGCGACGACGACCTCGTCGAGGGCGTGTCCCGCGTCGCCAAGCTGCTCGCCGAGGCGCGCTGAGGCTCCCTGACACGCGCTGAGGCGCGTGGGTACGGTCCCCCGATACCCAGGTGAGGGCGCCCGCCCCTTGGCACGCCCTCACCTGGGCGCCGTTCCCCGTTTCCCGCTCCTGAGAGCGGCTGAATCGAACGTTCTGAGTCCGCGGCGGTGAAGTGCCGGGGTCAGGGGCGGACGCCCTCGGCGATCCGCATCAGCTGGTCGCGCGTCCCGCCGCCCGCGGCGACGACGACGCCGAGCCCGGGCCGTTCCATCCAGGCGATCTGGCGGCCGGAGTCGGGCCGGTCGGAGGTGATCGCGCGTTCGCCCCGTACCGAGGACGGCCGCGGCACGGCCGGGGACCGCATCAGGTCCTCGGGGCCGCCCAGGCGGGAGCCGCGGACCAGCCGGATCTCCACCCAGCCGGACGGGCCGCGCCAGCGGCAGGTGGTGGTCTTGGCGCCGCCCTCGGTGCCCGTGGCGCAGGGCGACTCCGCCCTGAGCCCGGACGGCAGGAACGTCACCCAGGCGGGCGGCTTGATCACCCCGCCACCGCTCCCGGAGGGCGCGCCGCTCCGGCCGGGCGAATCCGTCCCGGACGGCTTGCCGTCCTTTCCCGCCTTTTCCGGCGCCGGCGCGGCCGACTTGGGCAGCCCCGGCGCGGCCGGTCCCGGCGGCGCCGGCGGGACGGCCTTCCCGCCGGGTTCGTCCGGCCGCCCGTTCGATCCCACCGGATCGGCCCGGAACGACTGGTAGCCCGGCGCCACCACCGCCACCGCGACGGCGGCGGCCGCGACGCCCACCGTCACCCGGACGCGGGTCTGCCGGCGGCGGTGCCTGCGGCGGACGTCCGCGGCGAGCGAGGGCGGGGCCACCGACCCGGCCACCCGTTCCGCCATGGCCTCGCGCAGCTCACTCTCCAGATCCATCGCTCAGCTCCCCATCGGCGCCAGGTTGGTGTCGAGACGTTCCCGGAGTCTGGCGAGTCCCCGGGACGCCTGGCTCTTGACGGTGCCGACGGAGCAGCCGAGCACCCGCGCGGTCTCGGCCTCCGAGAGGTCCTCCCAGAACCGCAGCACCAGCACCGCCCGCTGCCGCGGGCCGAGCCTGCGCAGCTCCTCCATCAGGGTGCCGCGCAGCTCCACCGCGTGCGTCGCCGACGACGCCGGCCGCTCCGGCGGGCTGGCCATGTAGATCTCCTTGAGCACCTTCCACCGCCGCGACCTGCTGATCACCAGATTGACCAGGATGCGCCGCACGTACGGCTCGGGATCGCTGTCGGGATCCAGCCGCCCCCAATGCCGGTACGCCTTCTCCAGGGCGCTCTGCAGGACGTCCTCCGCGTCCTGGTGGGCACCGCACAGCAACGACGCTGTCCGCAGCAACGCGCTGCCGCGTGCCGCGACGAACTCGGCGAACGACTTCTCGTCTCGACGCCCCACTGTGCTCCGTCCGGCTGGGAGGGGTACGGGTACGGCCGACCGGGTCGGCGGGTGGCCCCCCGCGCAGGGGCCACCCCGCCGCGGCCGCTCTTCATTCGAAGGACCTGAAGGACCTGACGGATCTGACGATCTGAGGACCTGCAGGTGTGCGGCGCGGGTACCCCGATGTGCCGGTCGGGGCACCCTGTCCTGCCCTTACTTGGTCGCCTGGGCGATCCTGGTGGCCAGATCCCGCAGACCACCTTGGTAGACCGGGCTGCCGTTCACGAACAGCGCGCCGCCGTTCGGGTCGGCCACCAGCACGCCGCTCTGGCCCGCGGGGGCCTGCCACACGACGGCGCCGTTCACGTTCGCGGTCTTGCCGCCCTCGGGCAGCTTCAGCTCCCGCCGGAGCCGCTGCCCGTCCATGCCGGCCGGGGCCTGGATCCGCTCGACCGTGACCCAGCCGGCGGAGCCCGCGCGGGAGACCCACTTCTGCGTCACCGCGCAGATGTTCTTCGCCCGCAGCTCCTTGGGCGCCTTGGCGGCGGAGGCGTACTTCAGGCCCTTGGGCAGCATGATCGCCCGCTCCACCGGCCCGCCGACCTCGACGGCCGGGGCCAGCTTGGCACAGTCGGGGGCGGCGACGGCGGGAACCTCGACTTCCGGCTTCTTCGGCTCCTGGAGCTTCGGCAGCTTCGCGCCCGGCTTGCGCGCGCGGTCGGCGCCGTTCTCGGGGCAGGGGGGCAGCTCGGCCTTGGGCAGTTCCCCCTGGGGCAGCTTGCCCTCGGGGAGCCTCGCGTCCGGCTTCGCGGGCACCTCGGCGCCCGGCGCCTGCACGTCGTTCTTGGAGGGGAGGTTCTTGGAGGGCAGCTGGTCCTTGACGTCCGGCAGTTCACCGGCGCCCTTCCGGACGGCCTCCGCGCCCTTCCCGGCGAGGTCCCCGACCGGCGCGCAGTCCGGCTTCGGCACGGCCGGAAGCGACTCCTTCACCTTCGCGGCGGCGTCGGGCAGCCGGCCCTCGGCCGAGACGGGGGCGGCCTCGGGCTGGGCGACCGACGCCCAGGTGACGCCGCCGGCGGCGACGGCTCCGACGGCGGAGGCGGCGATCACGGCGGCCTTGAACGAAATCATTCTCTCGTGTTCCCTTCTGCCCTCTGACACTCTCTTGCGCCCCTCGTATACGCGTGACCACGGAGCGGGGTTGCACGGGATTCAGAAGTTTTTCGGGAGACGCGGTAAGCCCAGGTGGGCCGGGACATCCGGGCCGGGCGGGCGGGGCGCGCATGGCCGCGGCGGGCCATCGTTCATGGCCCGGACTGATGATCCTGGTGAGCCGAACGCCCGCGCTCCGTCGCCATCCGGCAGCATTAGGTCATGGAGGCCCGTCTCGCTGCACCCCGCCACGACCGTCACGACCGTCCCGATTCCGTCCGCCCTCAGCTGACCGGCCGGAGCGGGCCGCGCGATGTGGCCGCCCTGCCGAAGGCGCATCTGCATCTGCACTTCACCGGCTCGATGCGGCATTCCACGCTGGTGGAGCTGGCGGCCGAGCACGAGGTGCAGCTGCCGGACGCGCTGGTCGAGGACTGGCCGCCCCGGCTGCGGGCCACCGACGAGCGCGGGTGGTTCCGGTTCCAGCGGCTGTACGACATCGCCCGTTCCGTCCTGCGCACCCCCGACGACCTGCGCCGGCTCGTACGGGAGACCGCCGAGGACGAGGCGGCCGAGGGGTCGGGCTGGCTGGAGATCCAGGTGGACCCCAGCGGGTACGCGGCACGCTTCGGCGGGCTGACCCCGACCGTCGAGCTGGTACTGGACACCGTCCGGGAGGCGAGCGAGGCCACCGGGGTGGGGATCGGCGTGGTGATCGCGGCCAACCGGACCCGGCATCCCCTGGACGCGAAGACGCTGGCGCGGCTGGCCGTGCGGTACGCCGACCGCGGGGTCGTGGGCTTCGGGCTGTCGAACGACGAGCGGCGGGGCCGGGCGTACGACTTCGAGGGCGCGTTCCGGATCGCGCGGCGCGGCGGGCTGCTGTCGGTACCGCACGGCGGCGAGCTGCTGGGGCCGGCGAGCGTGCGGGAGTGCCTGGAGACGCTGTCGGCCGACCGGCTCGGGCACGGCGTGCGGGCGGTCGAGGATCCGCGGCTGCTGGCCCGGATCGTGGACCGCGAGGTGACGCTGGAGGTGTGCCCCGCGTCGAACGTGAGCCTGGGGGTGGCGGCGACGGCGGCCGACGTGCCGCTGCGCGCGCTGTACGAGGCGGGCGCGCGGATGGCGCTGGGCGCCGACGACCCGCTGCTGTTCGGGTCGCGGCTGGCGCGGCAGTACGAGCTGGCCCGGACCGAGCACGCCTTCAGCGACGCGGAGCTGGCCGAGCTGGCCCGCCAGTCGATCCGCGGCTCGGCGGCCCCCGACGCGGTCCGGCGGCGCCTGCTGGCGGGAGTGGACGACTGGGAGCGCGCGTAGCCCCCCGAAGGGCTAGGTGTCGGGAGGGCCGCCCCACATGCCGCGGTGCTCCAGGTAGGCGATCAGCAGTTCGCCCGACCGGACGATGTGGGCGCGCATCTCGTCGCCGGCCGCGGCGGGGTCGCCGGAGCGCAGCGCGGCGAGGATCAGCCGGTGGTCGCGGGCGGCGGACCCCGGCCAGTCGGGGACGCGCCCGTACAGGCCGCGCGGGACGTACCGGGCGACCGCGGCCAGCGACCAGGCGAGCTTGGCCGACCCGGCGGCCAGGTTGATCGACCGGTGGAAGGCGTGGTTGCGCTCCTCGGCCAGGTCGGCCCGGCCGGCGGCGGCCGCGCGTTCCAGGCCGGCCTGGGTGTCGGCGAGCGCGGCCAGCCGGTCGGCGGTCATGCGGCCGGCCGCGCGGGCCGTCAGTTCCCCGGCGATGGCCGCCTGCACCCAGAAGAGGTCCCCGACGTCCTGGCGCGACAGCGGGGTGACCACGAAGCCGCGGCGCGGCTCCAGGTGTACGAAGCCCTCACTGCGCAGCGACTGCAACGCCTCGCGGACGGGCGTGACACTGATTCCGAACTCCAGCGCCAGCCGTTCCAGGCGGAGGTACTCCCCCGGCCGCACCCGCCCATCCATGATCATTTCTCTGATGCGCGACGCGACCTCGTCGCTCAGCTGAGGCCGCGTTCCCAGCCCCCGCTGCTCTCGCGGAATGGCCACGGTCATGGTCCGCCCCACCGGGGCCCTCCCACGGCCCCCCACGGCGGACGCCGTGTGCGCAAAGGGTCCCTCGTCCCAATGATGCGCGCCGGACCGGTCCCGCGGAACGCGCGCGGCGGGGGAAACATCCCACGTCAGGGCCGCCGCGGCGGCATAAGTTCATTCACCGGGGCAGCCGCAGGTGGCGGGGCCGGAGGCGTGCGGTCAGAGGCGGACGCCGACGAACACGGGCTCGTTCACCAGCTCGACGCCGAACGCCTCGCGCACGCCGTCCCGGACCTCGCGGGCGAGCGCGAGCAGGTCGGCCGTGCTGGCGCCGCCGGGGTTGGTGAGCGCGAGCGTGTGCTTGCCGGAGATCCGGACCGGGCCGCGCGCGTGCCCCTTGGCGAACCCGGCCCGGTCGATCAGCCAGGCGGCCGAGGTCTTGGTGCGCGGCTCGCCGTCCGCTCCCGGGCTCTCGGCGTACCGGGGGAACGGCACGTCCGGGCCGAGCCGGCCGGCGACGCGGCGCTCCAGCTCGGCGACGCCCGCCGCGTCCAGGATCGGGTTGGTGAAGAACGATCCGGCGCTGCGCGTGTCGGGGTCGGCCGGGTCGAGGACCATGCCCTTGCCGCGGCGCAGCTCCAGGACGGCCTCGCGGGCCTCCTTCAGCGGCACCCGGTCGCCCGGCCGGACGCCCAGCTTGCGGGCCAGCTCCGCGTACGCGATCGGCTGCGAGTCCTCGGCCTCGGCGAGCGCGTAGGTGACCTCCAGGACGACGTAGCGGTCGTTCCCCTTGAAGGCGCTGTTGCGGTACGTGAACGCGCACGCCGCGCGGTCGAGCGTGACGGTCTTGCGGGCCTCGCGGTCGTACGCGCGGACCTTCACGATCGTCTCGCTGACGTCCTGGCCGTACGCGCCGACGTTCTGGATGGGGGTCGCGCCGACCCGGCCCGGGATGCCCGACAGGCACTCCACGCCCGCGAGGCCGTCCTCGACGCAGCGCGCGACGAACGGCTCCCACTCCTCGCCCGCCTGGACGCGGACGAACGTCCGGCCGCCCTCGCCGGCGGTGCGCTCGACGCCGCGGGTCGCCACCCGCACGACCGTCCCGGGGAAGCCGTCGTCCGACACCACCAGGTTGCTGCCGCCGCCGAGCACCAGCACCGGCTCGCCGTCCTCGTCGGCCTTGCGGACCGCGCCGACCAGCTCGGCCTCGGTCGTCGCCTCCACGAACCGCCGGGCCGGGCCGCCCAGCCGCAGCGTGGTGTATCCGGCCAGGTTCACCTCTTCAGCGAACACCGCCACGTGGTCTTCCCCTCCCGTGCGCGCGTGACCGCGCGGGCGCGGGACGGCGCCGGCGCGCGCGTCCCGGGCCCGCGCGATCGGGGCCCTGGCGTCCTCAGGCGAGCCGGACGACGGCCTTGGCGCGCGTGAGGACCTTCTGTTCGCCCGACCGGGCGGTCAGCGCGACGACGACCTTGTTGTCGTCGAGCTTCTCCTCCACCTTGCCGCTGATCTCCAGGGTCGCGCCGCCCTCGTCGGGCACCACGACCGGCGAGGAGAACCGTACCCCGTAGTCGACCACGGCGCCCGGGTCGCCCGCCCAGTCGGTGACGAACCGGCCGCCCTGCGCCATCGTGAACATGCCGTGCGCGATGACGTCCGGCAGGCCGACCTTCTTGGCGAACGACTCGCGCCAGTGGATCGGGTTGAAGTCGCCGGAGGCGCCCGCGTACATCACCAGGTTCGCCCGGTCGACGTGGTACGTCTGGGCGGGGATCTCGGTGCCGACCTCGACGTCGGCGTAGCTCACCTTGGCGGTCATCAGGCCCCCCGCTCCACGATCGTGTTGTACGTCTTGCAGATCAGCTCGCCCTCGACCGTCTTGACGTCGGTCTCGACGACCATCTTCTCGTTGTTGCCGATCGACTTGATCTCGGTGATCGTCGAGGTGCAGGTGACCACGTCGCCGGCGCGCAGCGGGCGGGTGTACTCGAAGCGCTGCTCGCCGTGCACGACCATCGCGTAGTTGAGGCCGAGCTCGGGGTCGGCGAGCCCGGCGTTGCCGAGCGAGACCACGATCGGGAAGGTCGGCGGGGCGATCACGTCGGGGTGCCCGGCGGCCTTCGCCGCCTCCGCGTCGCGGTAGATCGGGTTGCCGTCGCCGATCGCGTCCGCGAACTCCCGGATCTTCACCCGGCTGACCTCGTACGGGTCGGTGGGCGGGAAGCTCCGCCCGATGAAATCACGGTTGAGTGGCATGAAGTCCGTCCCTCCACGGTCGAACGGGGCAGGGGGCCGGGCCTCGGACCCGCTCGCCCGCGCCCGAGCTCGTCGTTCCAGTCTGGACGGACGGTAACAGAACGACGTTCAGCCCGCCCTCGCGGGTAGCGCGTGGGCGGGCTGACTGAGTGGCAAGCGAAGAAGCGGCCGCCGGCGGCATGCGCCGTGCCACGCCATCACCAACTGCGACGAACGGAATCCGTCCGGCTGGACCCTGCTGGCGGGACCAGCGGGCTAGCGGGTTTCGCGGTGGGTGCGGCCCCGTGCGTTCAACACAGCGGGCAGTACTTCCCGTCTGAACCCCGACTAGCGGGTTTCGCGGTGCGCGCGGTGGGTGCGGCAGTTGGGGCAGTACTTCTTGATCTCCAGGCGGTCCGGGTCGTTGCGCCGGTTCTTCCGCGTGATGTAGTTGCGGTGCTTGCACTCCTGGCAGGCCAGCGTGATCTTCGGCCGTACGTCGGTGGCAGCCACGATGGAGTGCCTTTCTGACTAGGGACTTGGACATACTCGGCCGCCCCCGAAGGGTGGGCCGGCGTTTGTTACCCAGCCCTCTCGCCCCTGTCGGGGCGAGAGGATCGAGTAGTAGCGAGGGCCGGACTTGAACCGGCGACACAGCGATTATGAGCCGCTTGCTCTGCCTGACTGAGCTACCCCGCCGTGATGGTCGGTGTGGACCGGATTGCAAGGATACCGGAACTTCAGCGGAGCCTGGAATCACGAGGATCCGGGTCGTGATCGGACGGATCCTGCCCGGATCCGGCGCCGGGTGCCGGTCGATGCGTACCGCGTCCCAGGATACCGGGGTGTGCCGATGACCTGGGAATCGTCCGCTGGGACCGGGTGGACGTTATCACGAAGCGACGGAGCGGGGCGAATCCGCCCGCCGCGCGCTGCCGCGTCGGCCCGGGTCCCGCCGCGTCGTCCCGGGTCCGCCGCCGGCGGCACCCGGGAACGGTCGAAGGCCGCCCGGATGATCTCCGGACGGCCTTCGCGCTGCCGAGCCCCTTTACGGAATCGAACCGTAGACCTTCTCCTTACCATGGAGACGCTCTGCCGACTGAGCTAAAGGGGCTTGCGTCGTTCGCGCAGTAGAACCATACATGCTCCGGGAACCACATGCGAAATCGATTAGCCCCTGCCCTCGGGCGCCGGTCAGCGCAGCAGGTTGCGGGCGATGACCAGCTGCTGGATCTGGCTCGTTCCCTCGTAGATGCGGAAGAGCCGGACGTCCCGGTAGAAGCGCTCCACGGCGACGCCGCGCATGTAGCCCATGCCGCCGTACACCTGGACGGCCCGGTCGGCGACGCGGCCGACCATCTCCGAGCAGAAGTACTTGGCGCAGGACGGGCCGAGCCTGGTGTCCTCGCCCGCGTCGTACGCGCGCGCCGCCTCCAGCACCATCGAGCGGCCGGCGAACAGCTCGGTCTGGGAGTCGGCGATGAGTCCCTGGATGAGCTGGTGGTCGCCGATCCTGCTGCCTCCCTGGGAGCGTTCGCGGGCGTACGCGACGGTCTCGTCCAGGATGCGCTGCGCGAGGCCGACGCAGACGGCGGCGATGCTCAGCCGGCCGTGCGAGAGGGAGGCCATGGCGGTGCGGAAGCCGGTGCCCTCCTCACCGACCATCGCGGCCGCGGGGACGCGCACGCCGTCGAAGAACACCTCGGCGGTGTGCGCGCCGCGCTGCCCCATCTTCGCGTCGGCCGGGCCGACCGTGAGGCCCGGCATGCCCTGCTCCACCAGGAACGTGGAGATGCCGCGCGCACCGGGCCCGCCCGTACGGGCGAAGACCATGAAGACGTCGGCCTCGGGGGCGTTGGTGATGAACCGCTTGGCGCCGTCGATGACGTACTCGTCGCCGTCGCGGCGGGCCGCGGTGGTCAGCGTGCTCGGGTCGGACCCGGCCTCGGCCTCGGTGAGCGCGAACGCGCCGATCACCTCGCCGGACGCCAGCCGCGGCAGCCACCGCTCGCGCTGCTCGCGGGTGCCCGCGTTCACCAGCACCTGCCCGGCGATGCCGTTGCTGGTGCCGAACATCGAGCGGAACGCGGGGCTCGCGTACCCGAGTTCGAAGCAGAGCCGCACCTCCTCGCTCAGGGTGAGTCCGAGCCCGCCGTACTGCTCGGGCAGCGCGTACCCGAACAGCCCCATCTCCCGGGCGTTCTGCCGGATGTCCTCCGGGATCGCGTCGGTCTCCTCGATCTCCTCCTCGCGCGGGACCACCCGGTCCCGGACGAAGGCGCGCACGGCCGCCAGCACGTCGGCGAAGTCCTGTGAGTCCATGGCCGCGATTCTAGAATCAAGTTCGAGGAACGTGCCCGGCCGCCCCGCGCTGTGCGAGGGTGATCACCCATGAACGACAACTTTCTCCAGCGTGTCCACGCGATGGTCCGCGCGGCCACGGCCGAGGACCAGGCGTTCAGCGAGCTGATGCCGCAGGTCATGCGGGAGTCGCAGGACCTGCCGCCGGTCGTGCTCAACATGGCGATGATGAAGATGGGCGAGGGCATCGCCGCCGCCCCGCCCAACCTCGGCTGCTGGCTCGCGATCATGGCGGGCTCGTGGGTGGAGATGGGCGCCACGACGTTCGCCGTGGACGAGCCCGTCCTGAACAAGTTCCTGGAAGTGGCGGAGGCGGGCGTCGCGTTCGCCGAGGCATGGGAGAAGGCGGGCGCCGGCGACCCGCCCGACCCGAGCGGCGACCAGCCGTCCCAGGCGATCGTCGACACCCTCGCCCCGCACCTGCCGGACCCGGTGGGCGCGATGATGGCGTGGTTCTCGATGGAGCGGTTCGCCCTCAGCGCCAACACGATGCTGTCGAAGTCGGCGGAGCTGCGATCCGGCGTCACCGACCGGGAGGGGCGCTCGGCGCTCGTCCAGCGGCTGGCCGGGCACTGCGAGCAGATGGGCTGGGTGGCCGGGCTCCTGCGCGTCCTCGACGGCGAGCGCCTGCTGGTCCTGGACCGCGGCACCCGGCACGGCTGGACCGTGACGATCGGCGGCATCGGCGACAACTTCCAGCTGCACACCCTCCTGGCGGGCGCCCTCCTCGGCCGTCCCGGCGGCCTGCCCGGCACCCCGCCCGCCCCCGAGATCATCAACTGCTTCCTGACCGCCGACACCCCGCCCGGCCGGCCGATCATCACCAGCCCCTGGAACCTGGTCGACGCGCACGGCGAATGGATCTACAACGAGGGCGTCCCGGCCGACATCCCCGCCGTGAGCGGCACCCGCGTCGTCGTCCTCGACCCGCCCTCGTACGAGCGCCACTTCCCCGCCGGCCGCCGCTACCCGATGCTCCCCGGCTCCCTCACCCTCGACGGCATGCACCTGCCCGAGGACCTGAACGGCTGGTGGCCGCACATCGCCCCCGCCAACAACCCCCTCTGAGTCACCGGCCCAGACGCACGAGGACCGCCGTGGCGTCGTCGTACCGCTTCCCCCTCGGGAAGTCCCCGTCCCCCGCCTCGGCGGCCCGCGTGCGCCGGATCAGCTCCCGCGGGCCCGCGCCGTCCAGGAGTTCGAGCAGGCCGCTCCAGTCCATGAGGCCGAACCGTTCCACCAGGCGTGCGGCGCCGTCGCTCAGCAGAGCCACCCGGCCGACACCGGACGCCCTGCCCGCCAGCGCCTCGTACGCGGCCTCGGGCCGGGTGCTCGCCACCCAGAACCCGTCCGCGCTGTTACGCGCCGCCCGTACGGCGTCCGCCGTGTAGCCGGGCAGCCGATCCACTCGGTCGTCGCGGATGACGCGGACCTCGCCGCCCGACTCCAGCAGGATCGGTGAATCGGCCAGGACCAGCCACTCCACCTCTTCCTCCCACCGCACCATCGCCACGGTCGTCGAAGGACTGTCCGGATTGTCGAGATCGCACTCGGGATGCATGTCCCGTACGGCCTTGATGGCCGCCGCGAGCACATCGGGCAGCGGCCCGTCCCAGGACAGCCGCGCCGCCAGCTCGCCGCCCAGCCGCCGGACGAGCCACCCGGGCCCGTGCGCGCACCCGCAGTCGAGCCCGGGCCGCTGCGTGGCCCCGTCCAGGACGACCGCCCAGTGCGGCCCGACCACCACGAAATCCTCGTTCGCCAGCCCGGGCGTCGCCTCGGTTGCGCAAGTCACCAGCACGCAGAAAGGTCTACCGCAGCGGAACCCCTCCAGGGGGCCGCGAGTCCAAAGCCGATATCCCGATCAAGACAGGAGAACGATGGACATCATCGGAGACGCGCTCGTCCGGGCCTTCGCCGAACGGGGGTACCAGGCCGCGCTGCGGACACCGGAGACGCTCGTCGTCACCCTCCCCGGCGGCACCACCGGCCCCATGGACATCGCCGAGTGGCGCGCGTTCGCCGGCCGCAACTCCCGCGCGGAACTCCCCGAGCATGCCGCCGCCTTCGTCCGCGGCTTCGTCAGGAGCATCGAGAAGGCCCAGGCCGCCCAGCGCGTCGAGGAGCACTCCGAGATCGACCGGCTCCTCGCCGAAGAGCGCCTCCGCGTGCGGATCTACACCGAAGAGGACCTCAACGCCACCCCCGGCATGCGCGAGGCCCTGGTCAACCGCCCCCTGGCCCCCGGCCTCCTCGAAACGGTCGTCGTCGACTACCCCGACTCGATCATGCCGCTGAACCGCTCCTCGCTCGGCGCCCGGCCCGAAGCCGAGATCTTCGCCGCCGCCGTGCGCGCCTCGATCGAGAAGGAGCCGCACTACGTCAAGACCGACGAGATCTGGGACGTCCCGATCACGCACATCGGCGAGACGCACCGCTACATCGGCGCCCACGTCCACGCCCTGCCCCGCCACCTCGGGCCCGCCCCGTACGGCGCGCTGGTGTCGTTCCCGATCCCCGAGTACGTCGTCTTCCACGAGATCGGCGACACCCACCTCTTCGCCGCCATGGAGGCCATGCAGGCCCTCACCCGTACCCACTTCGACAAGGGCGAGAAGGCCCTCACGCCCCAGGTCTACTGGTACCGCCCCGGCCCCGGCCTCGACCTCCGCCCCGTCGGCATCCAGGTCGACCACGAGCGGAAGAGCATCGCCGCCCAGAGCGCCGAGACCGACGAGCTCATCAGCCTCTGGAGCCGCGATCACCAGTGAAAGATCCCTTATGCTCGCCGCATGCAGCTTGTGGCGGTTGGGGACGGCACCCCGGCGGTCGTCGCCATCGGCCCCCAAGCCGTCGGCGTGTTCGCCGCCGGGCAGGAGGCCACGGGATTCATCGCCGTCGGCCAGCTCGCCAGCGGGGTGATCGCGGTCGGCCAGCTGGCGCGCGGGGTCGTCGCCATCGGCCAGCTCGCCACGGGCGTCTTCGCCATCGGGCAGGCGGCGTTTGGTTTCATCGCCGTCGGAATGGTCGCCATCGGAGTGTTCTCCCAGGCCGGCATCGGCTTCGGCGGCACCAGCATGGTCACCCCGCACATGGGGCTCTGGGGCCGGCTCAACGTCCAGCGGATGTTCGACCCGCTCGCCTCCGGCCCGATCCTCGAACCCGGCCGCCTGCCCGGCTGGCGGATCGCGCTCGCGACCCTCGGCACCCTGTTCCTCGCCGCGGCCTGGTGGAAGATCACCGGCGAGCCGCTCCGGGCGACGATCCGCGAACTCTAAAGGAACAGCGGCACGCAGAGCAGCACGGCCAGGACCAGCCCGCCGAGGGCGTTCAGCCAGATGGGGGTCCGGCCGAACAGCTCCTCGCCACCCGGCGACAGCTTCCCGTTCCTCTCCATCAGCCCGCCTCCGCCAGTCCGCCGGGCAGCAGCGTGAGCCCGGTCCTCCGCGCCTTCTCCACACTCCGCCGCAGCGCCTCCTCGACCCGCGCCGCCTCGTCCGTGAGCCCGTCGATCTCCGCGATCGCCAGCTCGTCCCGGACGGTCCGCGCGAGAAGCTCGCCGTAGGCGTCGTTGCTGTCGGCCAGGCGCTGGAGGGTCTTCCACTGCAACAGCGCCTGATCGGCGGCCTTCACCTGCTCGGCGTACCGCTCGACGGCCTCGATCCGCTCCGTGACCGACGCCGTGGCCAGCTCCAGCGCCTTGGCCTGCGAGCCCATCATCTGCGCGAGCTCGGCGTTCCGCCCCGCCCGGCGGGCCACCCGCTGCTCCTCCGACAGGCGGCTGATCTCCCGCAGCGTCTGGGCGACCTCCCACTCCTGCGCCGGCAGCATCACGGCGTTCCGCAGATCGTCGAGCAAACCCTCCCGGATGACCTCGGCGTTCAGCACCACCCGGATCGCCTTCTGCACCCGCCCGAGCAGGAGAGCCGTGGCAGCGTCAAGATCCTCCGGCACCACGTAGGACCCGTGAAGCCGCCGCGCGAGCGCCCCAGCGCGCCCTTCCCCGCACCGCCCGATCAGCACACCGAACGCGACGGCGGCCGCTCCCGCCAGCACGAACACGCCACCAGGCACGAGCAGCAGCACCGCGACCGCCACCACCTGCCCGACCGCTCCGGCGATCGCCGCCCTGCGCCCGTAGAACGGCGCGACGGCCAGCGGCAGGAAGGCCCACAAGGGCGCGTTCCAGAGACTGAAGAGCACGTCCCGGGGCGTCCGCCCGCCCAGCGGCCCCACCGGCCGCACTCCGGCGGCGGGATGCAGCAGCTCTGGCCGCGCCTCCAGCAGCCCACGATCCTTCGCCGCAACAATCGGGTCGAACGACGCTCTAACGCTCACAAGCGCATCTAACCACCCCAAGCCCCACCCGCCAGCCCTCTCAGACCACGCCAACACCACAGGCACCTTGTTGTCAGCGGTCACCTGCGAAGGGCGGTAGGGCTACCACCCCTGCCAACCCACGGGCTAGGCCCACTGCAACGCCATGCCTTCCGCCCCAGACTGGCAGGAACCATCGTTGAATCCGCTAGGGGCGAGTCATGGATGGCGTCACGGCACGAGGCAAAACGGTCTCGCCGGAGGGCATCCGCGGCTGGCTGCTCGCCTACGTCATCATGCTGGGCCTGCTGGCCCTCCACGGACTCGGCCTGACGGCCGCCGCCCTGATCGTCAATGCCGATCCGTCACTGGCGGGCCTGGACTCGTTCGTGCCGTTGCCTTCGCTGCTGCTGTACGTGACCAGCAACGCCTTCCTCATTCTTTACACCATCATGCTTTATGTCCTGATGTTCAAAAGACGAAAGTCGGCGATCGCCAACAACATAATCTTCAACGCACTGTCGATCGCCTTCCTGCTCTCCTGGCACATCCTCGGCATGAAGTCCACCCTCGGCTTGTTGGTCGACTCCGCGCCAGGAGTAATCGGAATCTGGTACATCGTCGCGTCAACGCGAGTACGGAACACCTTCACCCGAGCGTGACGCGTGCTCACGTGCCCTGTGGCGGCTCGTCCGTGCTGTTGAGTCGTTCGGCCCGCCTGAGGCGTCGGGTCCGCAGCTGCTGCGGCGGCACATCACGGAGTTCAGCATCCGGCCGGACGGGCGCCTGTTCGTCGGGCCGCGCGGCGGGATCATGACCGACCGGACCTACCTCGACATGTGGCACAAGGCTCGTAAGAAGGCGCTCAACCCGCGTGAGGCTGCCTCGCCGCTGGCGGAGACGCGTGCGCCGGCCAGCAGGCCAAAGGAGTCTCAGAACTTCGGCACGTATTCGGCACAGACGGCCGTGGGAGGCCGCTCAGAGTCGTTGCGGCCGGACCGAACGAGAACGGCCCCTGACCAAGGTTTTGCCTGGTCAGGGGCCGGTTCTTCGTGGTGTGGCGGGTGCAGGGTTCGAACCTGCGTAGGCTAAGCCGACGGATTTACAGTCCGCTCCCATTGGCCACTCGGGCAACCCGCCTTGGCGTCGCGCTGCGACGGCACTGGAAAGAATAGCGGACGTGGGGAGTGGTCGTGACATCGCAGGGGTGGGGCGGCGGGGTCGCTACGCTGATGGGGGCGCCCGGGACGGGTGATGAGGGTCCGGTGCGCCATCGGGATCGTGCCGCCGCGGTCAGCGGGCGGATTGAAGAGGATCGTGGGTGCCAATGGCGGATTCGTCGTTTGATGTCGTGTCGAAGCTGGACCGGCAGGAGGTCGACAACGCGCTGAACCAGGCGGCCAAGGAGGTCGCGAACCGGTTCGACTTCCGGAACGTGGACGCGGGGATCAAGTGGTCCGGTGAGGCCATCGAGATCCAGGCGAACACCGACGAGCGGGCGAAGGCCGTGCTGGACGTGCTGAAGGACAAGCTCGTCAAGCGGGGGATCTCGCTCAAGGCGATCGAGGAGAGCGAGCCGAAGGTGTCCGGCAAGGTCTCCAAGATCGTGGTGACCCTCAAGGAGGGCATCTCGCAGGAGAACGCCAAGAAGATCAGCAAGATCATCCGGGACGAGGGGCCGAAGGGTGTGAAGGCCCAGATCCAGGGTGAGGAGCTGCGGGTCAGCTCGAAGAAGAAGGACGACCTGCAGGAGATCATCGCGCTGCTGAAGGGCAAGGACCTCGATGTGGCCCTGCAGTTCACCAACTACCGGTGACATCGGGAACGCGCCGGGCTCCCTCCCCCGCTGAGGGAGCCCGGCGCGCTCTCGGTTGTTAGGACGGTGCCGGGGCCCCTCGGGTTCGCGGGGAACACGGTTGGCACCTTGAGGTGACTGTCAGCGGTGGCCGGCCATGCGTTCCAGGCGGGCGATCCGTTCCTCGGTGGGCGGGTGGGTGGAGAAGAGGCGGCCGATGCCGGCGCCGCGGAACGGGTTGGCGATCATCAGGGAGCTGGTGGTGGCCAGTTCGGGGTCCTGCGGGAGGGGCGCGGCGCGGGTGCCGGCCTCGATCTTGCGCAGGGCGGTGGCGAGCGCGAGCGGGTCGCCGGTGAGCATGGCGCCGGAGGCGTCCGCCTGGAATTCGCGGGTACGGCTGATCGCCATCTGGACGACGGCGGCGGCCAGCGGCCCGAGGACCAGCATGAGGAGGGCGCCGAGGATGCCGGGGCCCTCGTCGTCGTCGGTGCGGCCGATCGGCAGGAAGATCGCCAGGTGCGAGAGGTACGTGATCACGGTGGCGATCGCGGCGGCGACCGAGGAGATCAGGATGTCGCGGTTGTAGACGTGCGACAGTTCGTGGCCGAGGACGGCGCGCAGCTCGCGCTCGGTGAGGATCTCCAGGATGCCGCGGGTGCAGCAGACGGCGGCGTTGCGCGGGTTGCGGCCGGTGGCGAACGCGTTGGGCTGGCGCGTCTCGGAGATGTAGAGGCGCGGCATGGGCTGGCGTGATGATGTGGCCAGTTCGCGGACGAGGCGGTACAGGACGGGCGCCTCGACCTCGCCGACGGGGTGGGCGCGCATCGACCGCAGGGCGATCCGGTCGCTGAAGAAGTACGCGAAGCCGTTGGTGCCCAGGGCGATGATCAGGGCGATGGTGAGCCCGGCGGAGCCGCCGAGGGCCCAGCCCGCGGCGAGCATCAGTGCCGACAGCGCAGCGATCAGTGCCGCCGTCTTGACGCCGTTGAACCGCACTTGCGCCTGCCTCCCCGTCGTTCGTCCGCTATCGGGGTCAACGGGTTGACCTGCCGGAACGTTCCCCCGGTCAGGTGACCGAGCGGACGGTCTCCAGGACGAGCTGGGGGGCCACGGAGAGGACGACGGCGGCGGTGGCGGTGGCGGCGACGGCGGCCCGGACGGGGACGCCGGGGGCGGGCGCGGCGGTGGTGCCGGTGAAGAGGCGGGCCGCCCAGGCGAGGTAGTAGTAGAGGCCGATGACGGTGTTGATCGCCATGATCACGGCGAGCCAGGTGACGCCGCCGGCGACGGTGGCGCGGAAGACGACGACCTTGGCGAAGAGGCCCATGACGCCGGGCGGCAGGCCGGCGAGGCAGATGAGGAAGAACGCGAGGGCGGCGCCGGTGGCGGGGCTGCTGCGGGCCAGGCCGCGGAAGTCGTCCAGGGTGGCGCCGCGGCGGTACGCGGTGACGACGGCGAACGCGCCGAGGTTCATGGCGGCGTACAGGGCGACGTACGCGGTGGTGGCGGCGACGGCCTCGGGAAGGCGGTGGGCGCCGACCGCGAGGGGCGCGATCATGTAGCCGGACTGGGCGACGGAGGACCAGGCCAGGAGGCGGATCGCGGTGCGCTGGCGGAGGGCCAGGAGGTTGCCGAGGGTCATCGTGACCGCGGCGATGATCGCGATGACGGGGCCCCAGATGTGGCCGTACGCGGGGAAGCCGAGGGCGAGGACGATCGCGAGCCCGGCGAAGCCGGCGGCCTTGGAGGCGACGGAGAGGAACGCGGCGACCGGGAGCGGGGCGCCCTGGTAGACGTCGGGCGCCCAGAAGTGGAACGGGACGGCGGCGACCTTGAACCCGAAGCCGGCGATGACGAGGACGATGCCGACGGCCGCGACCGGTTCGAGGTCGGCGGGGAGCCGTTCGAGGGCGGGCGCGACGCGGTCGAGGTGCATGGAGCCGGTGGCGCCGTACACGAGGCTGATCCCGAACAGCATGATCGCGGCGGAGACGACGGAGACGAGGAAGAGCTTGAGGGCGGCCTCGGTGGCGGCGCCGTCGTAGCGGCGCAGGGCGACGAGGGCGAAGACGGGCAGGGAGAGGGTCTCCAGGGCGACCGCGAGGAGGATCAGGTCGCGGGCGGCGACGAGGGTGAGGGCGCCGGTGATGGCGGCCATCAGGAGGAAGTGGTACTCGCCGGCGGGCATCCGGGCCGCGGTGATCTCCCGGGCGGAGAGCAGCACGACGATCACGGCGGCGGCCAGCACGATGCCCTGGAAGAGCAGGGTGAAGTCGTCGGCGACGTACGAGCAGGAGCGGGGGCCGCCGGCGCGCAGGTCCTCGGGGAGGCAGAACGTGGCGCGGCGGGGGCCCCGGCCGAGGACGATCACGGCGGCGAGGGCGATGAGCAGCGACGAGCCGCTGAGGACGCCGAGGAGACGCCGGGGGACGTCGAACGCGTCGGCGAGCAGGAGCGCGATGGCGGCGACGGCCACGATGAGCGGGGGCGCGATCGCCGCGTAGTCGATGCCCTGGATCATGTCAGCCGCCTCCGAACAGCGCGCGGACGGGCGCGGTGGTCACGTCCAGCAGGGTCTTGGGCCAGAGCCCGACCAGCAGGATCAGGGCGATGAGCGGGGTCCACGCCGCGTACTCGTGGGCGCTGATCGCCGCGGCCGGCCCGCCGCCGGCCGGACGGGGACCGTGGGTGATCTTGGCGAGGAGGCGCAGGAAGTAGGCGGCGGTCAGCACGGCGCCGAGCGCGGCGACGGCCATGTACGCGACGAACGTCTCCCGCGGCAGCCCGGAGTGCGGCCGGTACGCGCCGACGAGCGCGAGCATCTCGCCCCAGAAGCCGGCGAGGCCGGGGAGCCCGAGCGAGGCGATCGAGGCGAACGTGAGGAACGAGGCCAGCCGGGGCGCGGTGCCGAGCATGCCGGAGCCGAGGGCGTCCAGGTCGCCGGTCCCGTACCGGTCCTTGATCGCGCCGGCCAGGAAGAAGAGCAGCCCGGTGATCAGGCCGTGCGCGATGTTGCCGAAGAGGGCGGCGTTGATGCCGACGGGGGTGAGGGTGGCGATGCCGAGCAGGACGAAGCCCATGTGCCCGACGGACGAGAACGCGATCATCCGCTTGAGGTCGCGCTGGGCGAGGCAGGCGAGCGCCCCGTACACGATGCCGATCACCGCGAGCAGGCCGAGGTAGGGGGCCCAGAACTCGGCGCCTTCGGGGGCGGCGGGGAGGGCGACGCGGACGAGGCCGTACGTGCCCATCTTCAGCAGGACGCCGGCGAGCAGCACGGACCCGACGGTGGGGGCCTCGGTGTGCGCGTCGGGCAGCCAGGTGTGCAGCGGCCACATCGGCGCCTTGATCGCGAAGCCCAGCCCCATCAGGAGGAACGCGACGATCTGGACGCCGCGGGCGACCTCGTGCCCGGCGGCGAGCTCGGTCATGTCGAGCGTGCCGGCGTTCACCGCGACCAGGAGCATCCCGGCGAGGAGGAGGCCGGAGCCGAGCAGGGTGTAGAGGATGAACTTGTACGCGGCCGCGCGCCGTCCCGGCCCGCCCCACTGCGCGATGACCAGGTACATCGGGATCAGGACGACCTCGAAGAACACGAAGAACAGCACCATGTCGAGCGCGACGAAGGTGCCGAGCAGGCCGACCTCCAGCAGCAGGAGGAGCGCGGTGAGGAGGCGGGCGGACCCGCCGGCCGGCGGATGTTTCACCAGGTGGACGAAGCAGAGGAACGTCAGCAGCGCCGTCAGGACGACCAGCGGCAGCGAGATCCCGTCCGCGCCGAGGTGGAAGCGCAGCCCGATGGCGGGCGCCCAGGCCCGGTCGGTCTCGAACTGCATCCGGGACGGCGCCGAGTAGTCGAACGCGGCGAGCGCGTACACGGCGGCGAGCAGCGTGGCGCCGGAGACGCCGAGTCCGTACCGGCGTACGGCGGTGTCGCCCGGCAGGAATCGGTCCGGCGGGACGAGCAGGAGCAGCGCGCCCGCGAGCGGGATCGCCGCCATCAGCATGAGGATCACAGGAAGATCACCACTCCGGCCGTGATGACGACGACTCCGGCGAGCAGCCCGGTCAGGTAGGTCTGCGGGTTGCCGTTCTGCGGGATCCGCAGCGGCCCGGAAAGGCGCCGCGCGCCCCGGGCCGCGCCGACGGCGAGCGCGTCGATCCCCCGCGCGTCGAACGTGACGACGCGCCGCGCCAGCGCCCTGATCGGGGCGGCGACGGCGTGGGCGTACGCCTCGTCGACGTAGAAGGCGCGCGCGAAGAGCGTGCGGGCCGGGCCGAGCACCCGCGCCGGGTCGAGCGCCGGGTCCCTGTTCCAGACGAGGAACGCCGCCCCGCCGCCGAGCAGCAGGAAGACCAGCCCGAGCAGCGCCGCGCCGGCGTGCGGGCGCAGTTCGGCGGCGCCGAGCCCGAAGAGGCCGAGGATCGCGGCGGGCACGGCCAGCGCGGCGACCGGCCACGACATCAGCGGCGGCGCCTCCCTGATCTCGTACGAGCCGCGCGGCTCCCCGAAGAACGTCATCAGCCAGGTCCGCATCGCGTACGCGGCCGTCAGCGCCACCGTGACCAGCAGCCCCAGGTAGACGATCCAGGCGGCGGCGCCGGGGATCTCGCCGCCGTGCAGCGCGGCGTGCTGCGCGCCCTCGATCACCGCGTCCTTGCTGAACCAGCCGCTCGCGGGCGGCACCCCGGCCAGCGCCGCGAGGCCGATCGTCATGGACCAGAAGGTCAGCGGCATCTTCTCCCGCAGGCCGCCGTAGTCGCGCAGCATGTTCGACCCCGCCACCATGATCACGCAGCCGGCCGCGAGGAAGAGCAGCGCCTTGAACGCGCCGTGAGTGAGCAGGTGGAACACCGCGCCGACGTCCGCGCCGACCGCGAGCCCGGCGGCCATCACGGCGAGCTGGCTGACCGTGGAGTACGCGAGGACGCGCTTGAGGTCGTCCTGCGCGAGCGCCGCCAGCGCCGAGCCGACCATCGAGATCACCGCGAGCAGGCCGAGCACGGTCAGCGCCGCCGGCGCCGCGAGGAACGCCGGGTAGAGGCGGGCGACGACGTAGATCCCGGCCGCGACCATGGTGGCCGCGTGGATCAGCGCGCTGATCGGCGTCGGGCCGGCCATCGCGTCCGGCAGCCAGGTGTGCAGCGGGAACTGGGCGCTCTTGCCCGCGACCCCGGCGAGCAGCAGCAGCGCCGCCGCGGTGACGGTCGCGTCCGGCAGCGTCCCGATCCGGCCGAGCACGCCCGCGATCTCGAACGTCCCCGCGCCGGCCCCCAGGACGATGATCCCGAGCAGGAAGCCGACGTCGCCGAGCCGCGTCACCAGGAACGCCTTCACCGCGGCGCGCGAGTTGGCCCGGTCCTCCCAGTGGTGGCCGATCAGGAAGTACGAGCAGACGCCCATGACCTCCCAGCCCACGTACAGGAGCAGGAGGTCGCCCGCGTACACCACCAGCAGCATCGCGGCGGTGAACAGCGACACGAACGCCGCGTACGAGGAGTAGCGCGGGTCCTTGGCCATGTAGGCGATCGAGTAGATCTGGACGGCGAGCGCGACGCAGCAGACCATCAGCCCGGCGAGCGCGGCGAGCCCGTCCACCTGGAGGCCGATCGCGATCTCCACGCCGCCCGTGGGGATCATCGAGAGCGTGCCGGTGCGGGCCCCCGGCGTGCGCCAGGCGGAGAACGCGACGATCGCGGCGAGGACGGTCGCGGCGGCGATCGGAACGCAGGCGAGCAGCGCGGGCCCGTTGCGCAGCGGCGACCGCTCGGCCGTCTCCGCCGCGTCCTGCCACTCCTTCTCCGGTACGCGCGGGCCGCCGCCGGGGACGGGCGCGGCGGTACGGACCCGCAGCGGCCGCGACAGCCCCGGCCCGAACAGGAGGCCGGCGAACGCGGCGGCGAAGGGCAGCAGGATCACCAGCGAGGCGGACGCGATCATCGGACGGCGCCCTCCCCGGTACGCGACTCGATCGCCGGATCCGGACCCGGGTCCGGGGCGGGGGCGGTGCCGTCCTCGGACAGCTCCCGCAGCCGGTCGACGTCGATCATCCGGCGGTTGCGGAAGACCAGCAGCACGATCGCCAGGCCCAGCCCGATCTCGGCCGCCGCGATCACGATCGTGAACAGCGTCAGCACCTGCCCGCCGTGCAGCCGGTCGCGCAGCCACACGTCGAACGCCACCAGGTTGAGGTTGACCGCGTTCAGCATCAGCTCGACCGACATCAGGACGAGGATCGCGTTGCGGCGGGCGAGCACCCCGTACACGCCCACGGAGAACAGCAGCGCCGCGACGACCAGCGGGTACGCCAGATGCATCAGCGCTCGCCCTCCTCTGCGTTCTCTCCGGCGTCCTCTTCGGAGCCGGAGTCGGCATCGGGGCCGATGTCGGAGCGCGACAGCACGATCGCGCCGACCAGCGCGGCCAGCAGCAGCACCGACAGCACCTCGAACGGCAGCACCCAGGTGCGGAAGATGCCCGACCCGAGCGACTCGGCGGACCCGCCGCCCGGCGCCAGCGGCGTGTACGCGTCCCAAAACCCCATCACCAGCACGGTGACGAGCAGGGTGGCGGTCGCGAGGGCCACCGCCAGCGCCGCCCAGCGGTTGCCGGAGTCGAGGTCGGCGGACTCGCCGACCGGCGCCCGGGTCAGCATGATCCCGAACAGCAGCAGGACGATCACGGCGCCGACGTAGATGAGGACCTGCACCCACGCCACGAACTCGGCGGTGAGCACCAGGTAGCCGCCGGCCAGCGCGCCGAACGACACCACCAGCCACAGCGCCGCGTGCACCAGCCGCCGCGTGGTGACCACGAGGATCGCGGAGCCGACCGCGACCGCGCCCAGCAGCGTGAAGACGACCTCGGCGCCGGTCACGCCGGCCGCCCCCTCGGCCGCCCCGCCGCGCCGCCCTTGGCCGCGGTGGTGACCTCCTTGGGCGGCTCGGCGCCGGAGTCGTGCGCCTGCGGCGGCGGCACCGTCCACATCCACTCGCGCAGCCGCTCGCGCTCGTGGGTCAGCTCGCCGATGTCGTACTCGGCGTACTCGAACTCCGGCGACCAGAACAGCGCGTCGAACGGGCACGCCTCGATGCAGATCCCGCAGTACATGCACAGCGCGAAATCGATCGCGAACCGGTCGAGCACGTTGCGGGTACGGGCCCGGCCGCCGCCCTCGGCGGGCAGCGTCTCCTTGTGCGAGTCGATGTAGATGCACCAGTCGGGACACTCGCGCGCGCAGAGCATGCACACCGTGCAGTTCTCCTCGAAGAGCGCGATCACCCCCCGGCTGCGCGGGGGGAGGTCCGGTTGCACCTCGGGGTACTGTCGCGTAATGGAGCGCCGCGTCATCGTCCGCAACGTGACCGCCAGCCCCTTGGCCAGCCCGCCTCCTGGTAGCCGTCCCACGGGTCATCATGATTCCTTACTGAGCGCCGCAGGGGAACGTAGTGACTCCCGCGTTCGTCCAACCATGCGTGAGCGGCCGGGACCGGCCGCTCCTCCGTGCACCGAGGAGGGGACGTGACCCACGGCGTGGACGGCCCTTTCGACCAGGACGGCCCCTACGGCCAGGACCGGCCCGTCAACAGGGACGAAGGCGAGCACGCGCCGCCGCCACCGCGCCGCCCACCGCACCCGGCCCCGGGGCCGGGCCCCGCGGCGGGCACCGGCCCGCACGGGCGGCCGCGCCCGCCGCATCCGGGCGCGCGCGCCCCGTACCCGCACCCGCCCGGCCCGCCGACCGTTCCGGGCTGGCGCCGGCAGTACCCGATGCCCCCGGCCCCGGTCCCGCCGCCGGGCCCGCCCCCGATGCCGGCGATGCCGCCCGTCCCGCCGGCCCCGCCGCCCGAACCGCGCGGCGTGATGTGGGCGTTCGTCCCGTTCATCAGCTTCGGCTTCGGCACGCCGTTCTCGTTCATGTACGCGGCGGTCCGCCGCCAGTCGTGGAATCTCGGCGCGACCGCCGCCGGCTACGGCGCCGCGACCGGGACCGCGATGCTGATGGCGCAGTCCGGCGACGCGATGCTGGGCGCGCTCAGCGCCATCATGTTCCTGATGCTGTGGGTCGCCGGGAGCGTCCACGCCTTCGCGGTACGGCCCGCGGTCTTCCCCAAGGCGGCCCCGCACAGCCAGCGGAACGAGCACGCCATCAAGCTCGCCAAGTACCGCCGCGTCCTCCGCGAGGACGCCCGCGCGCTGGCCGCCGAGGACCCGGCGCTCGCGCACGAGCTGCGGATCGGCCGCCCCGACCTGCCGCGCGGCTACGACGACGGCGGCCTGATCGACGTCAACCACGCCCCGCCGTCCGCGCTGGCCATGCTTCCCGGGCTGACCGACGAGCACGTCGAGCGCGTCGTCCGGCGGCGCGAGGAGCAGGGCGGCTTCATCTCCGCCGAGGAGATGGCCGTCGACATCGACCTGCCGCCCGCGCTCCTGGCGCAGATCTCCGAGTACGCCCTCTTCCTGCCCTGACGCCGCCCGCGGCGCGTCCTAGAGGGCGACGCGGACGATGCCGGTGAGGGCGAGCTGCGCCAGCGACAGCGGGACGAGCCACGCCCAGGCGAGCTTCTGGAGCTGGTCCTCGCGCATGCGCGGGTAGCTGACCCGCAGCCAGATGACCACGAACGCGAGCGCGGCCGTCTTCAGCAGCGTCCACAGCCAGCCCAGCTCGGTGTCCAGGAACGGGCCGTTCCAGCCGCCCAGGAACAGCACCGTGGTCAGCAGGCACAGCACCACGATGCCCGCGTACTCGGCCAGGATGAACAGCGCGAACCGCAGCCCGCCGTACTCGGTGTACGGACCGAAGATGATCTCCGAGTCGGCGACCGGCATGTCGAACGGCGGGCGGCGCAGCTCGGCCAGTCCGGCGACGAAGAACACCACCGCGCCGACGGCCTGCCACGGCAGCCACCACCAGCGCCACTCCTCCGCGATGCCGCTCAGCGACAGCGTCCCGGCGGCCATCGCGACCGACGACGCGGCGAACACCATCGGCAGCTCGTACGACATCAGCTGCGCCGCGACCCGCATCCCGCCGAGCAGCGAGTACTTGTTCGCGCTCGCCCAGCCCGCCATGATCGCGCCGATCACGCCGACGCCCATCACCGCCAGCGCGAAGAACAGCCCGAGGTCCAGCTCCAGCGCGACCTGGCCGTCCGGGCCGACCGGGATCACGATCAGGACCAGCAGGTACGGGACGAGCGCGACGGCCGGGGCGAGCTTGAAGACGCGGCGGTCGGCGTCGCGCGGGACGACGTCCTCCTTCTGCGCGAACTTCACCCCGTCGGCGACGAGCTGCGCCCAGCCGTGGAAGCGGCCCGCGTACATCGGGCCGAGGCGCCCCTGCATGTGCGCCATCACCTTGTGCTCGGCCTGCCCGACCAGCAGCGGCAGGACCGCGAACGCGGCCGCGACCAGCGCCAGCTTGGCGACGATCTCAAGCATGGGGGCCCCAGTCGTCCGGTACGCCCGGCGGCCGCACGCGGCGGCGGCTCGGCGCGCCGCCGCCGGACTCGCCGGGCTCCTTCGCGCCCGGCCACGGCTTGGCGACCCGCGCGGCCAGCACGAACTCCTTGCGCAGCGGATGCCCCTCGAAGCCGTCCGGCAGCAGCAGCGGCTTGAGGTCCGGATGGCCCTCGAAGACGACGCCGAACATCTCGTACGTCTCGCGCTCGTGCCATGCGGCGCCCCGGTAGATCCCGGTGGCCGTCGGCAGCGCAGGGGCCTCCCTCGGCACCCGTGTACGGACGAGCAGGTGGTGGCGGCGCTCCAGCGAGTAGACGTGCGCGACGACCGCGAAGCCGTCCTCCAGCTCGTCCACGCCGGTCAGCCAGTCGAAGAACCCGCATTCGAGGTCGTCGCGGGCGAAGGCGAGCGCGTCCAGCCACGTCTCGGCCGGGACGCCGACCGCGAGGCCGCCGGACGTCTCCTCGCTCGTCACGTCGTCCCCGTACCGGCCGTGCCAGGCGGCGGTGAGCTCCGCGGCCGCGCTCACCGCCCCGCCTCGCTGCCGCCTTCGTCTCCGTCGCCGCCGCCGTCCGCGGGGCGCTCGTCGCCGTCCGTCAGCCCGGGGATGATCGACGGATCGTGCTCGCCGGAGTCGCGCCGCGGCCGCTCGCGGTCCTTGGGCCTCTCCGGTTTCCTCGCCTTCGGTTCCTTCTGCGTCCGCGCACGCTTCTCCGGCTTCCGCGGCTTCTCCGGCGCCACCGCCTCCTGAGGCTCCACGGGAGGCGGCTCGACCGGCACGGTCGCGTCGCCGGGCGCCCCGGCCGGCTCCTCCGCCCGCACGCTCGCAGCGCCGGGCTCGCCGGCCGGTTCCCGCGGCTCCGCCGCAGGCGGCTCGACCGGAACGGTGGCGTCATCGGGCGCCGCCGCCCGCTCGGACTCCGGGTCCGGGTCCGGGACGGCGTCCTCGACCGGGGTGAACGCAAGGGTGCGGTGGGACGGGCCGCCCGGGGACTCCTCGGGCGGCGGCTGCTCCGCGGGCTCGTCCGGGAGCGTGCGGAGGCCGAGGGTCGGGACGTCGTCGGGGGCCGGCATCGGCTGGACGGGCCGGCGCAGCACGGTGGCCGAAAGCGGCCGCGGCGGCGGAGGAGGCGTGAAGGGCTCGGCACCGGAGCCGCTGTAGCGCTCGCCGAGCGACTCGCCCGCGATCTTGTCCTGGAGCCGGACGATGCCGTGCAGCAGCGCCTCGGGCCGCGGCGGGCAGCCGGGCACGTACACGTCCACCGGGACGATCTGGTCGACGCCCTTGGTGACGCAGTACGAGTCCCAGTACGGGCCGCCGCAGTTGGAGCAGGCGCCGAACGAGATGACGTACTTGGGCTCGGGCATCTGCTCGTACAACCGGCGCACGGCGGGGGCCATCTTGTCGCTGACCGTCCCCGACACGACCATCAGGTCCGCCTGGCGGGGCCCGGGCGCGAACGGGATCACGCCAAGCCGGATGAAGTCGTGCCGGCTCATCGACGTGGCGATGAACTCGATCGCGCAGCAGGCCAGCCCGAAGTTGAACACCCAGAGGGAGTAGCGGCGCCCCCAGTTGAGCACGAATCTCACCGGCTTGGGCGCGAGCCGCGACAGAGGCCCGACGCTGGGCGGCGGCAGATCGACCGTGCTCATGGGCTCGCTCCGCTCGCCGGCTCCCGGCCGACTCCGCGCAGCGGCCTCCCTCGTCGCGTGCTCGCTGCTTCGTCGCTGCGCGCGCTCCTCAGTCCAGCCGCTGCGCGGCCGCTCGCGGTGCTCACGAGAGCATTCTTACAGTCATCGCGCCGGGCGCCAGGGGGTCACACCCATGACAGGACGCCCTTCTTGCCCGCGTACACCAGGCCGGTGGCGAGGAAGCCGAGGAAGACGAACATCTCCACCAGGGTCGTCATTCCATAACCCGGGGCGGAGAAGATCGTGGCCCAGGGGAACAGGAACACGGCGTCGACGGCGAACACGACGTACAGGTAGGCGAACACGTAGTAGCGAACGTACGACTGCGCCCAGCCGTCGCCGACCGGATCGACGCCGCATTCGTACGTGGTGAGCTTCTCCGCGGTCGGGCGGTGCGGGCGGAGCAGCCGGTTGGCGCCGAGCCCGCCGGCGACGATGGCCGCGCCGACCAGGACCAGCGCCAGCACGGCCGCGTACCTGTCGAAATAGTCCGGCACAACTGCCTCCCCTGGCTCCCGTCAAGTATCGCCCAGTACACGGCGAACTCACGTCCCTGCGGTGCGTCTAAACCGTTGCACGGATCGTCATCCTTTTGCTGCAAACTAGAGAGCCATATGGGGTCAGTTGACCTGGAAGGACGTGACCGGATGAGCAACCCTCCACCTCCCCCCGGCTGGGAACCGCCTGCCGGACCCTCGTGGCCGCCTCCTCCGCCCGAGGGCCCGGGTGGTGGACCCGGTGCTCCGGGTGCTCCCCCTGGACCGCCCATGCCGCCAGGGCCGCCCGGACCACCCGGGCCCGGCGGGTACGCGGGGCCGAACACCCCGCCGCCGTTCCCGCCGCCCGGCCCCGGCATGCCCCCGCCCGGGCCCGGCATGGGGATGGGCATGGGCGGCATGGCGCCGCCGCCTCCCAAGAAGGGCAACGGCGCACTGATCGCCATCATCGGCGGCGGCGTGTTCGCGGTCCTGCTGATCATCGTCGCGGTGGTCGTCGTGGTGGCGGCGAACAGCGGGAAGACGCCCGAGGAGCGCCTGACCGCCGCGGCCACCTCGCTCTCAGGCGCGCGCAACGTCAAGCTCAAGGGCTCGTTCAGCTCCGGCTCCGACACGCTCCAGGGCGAGCTGATCGTCACCAAGGGCGGCCGCGCCACCGGCCAGGTCACCTGGGACGGCGACAACGTGACGCTGCTGTCGGCCGACCAGAAGCTCTTCGTCAAGGCGCCGAAGGCGTACTGGCAGGGCAAGCTGACCTCGACGACGTCCGACCGCTTCCTCAAGGACGGCGACCAGTGGGGCCTGGTCGACGACACCGACCTGAGCGTGAAGTTCGACCGCGACCTGACGCCGTCGGCGCTCGCGACCGAGCTGCGGCAGAACAGCCGGTACAACCTGCGCGAGAGTGAGACCACGGTCAACGGCCAGAAGGCGATCAGGATCCGCAGCACCCTGTCGACCTTCTACGTGAGCGACGGCGACGAGCCGGAGCTGCTGCGGTACGAGAGCACCTCGTCGCCGCGGGTCTCCGCCGACGTCAGCGTGCCGAGCGGCAGCAGCGACATCACCGCGATGCGCACCACCATGGGCGAGCTGACCGACGCGTTCGATTCCAGCAAGTCGCCGCGCAACTCGGCGAAGCCGGAGTTCGTGTCCTGCGACAAGGGCGGCCAGCCTTGCACCGTCGCGGTGAAGGTGTGGAGCACCCGGGGCGGCGCGCCGGCCGTGCCGATCAAGGTGAACTTCCGGCTGACCTCCGAGCAGGGCGGCGGCAAGCTGTTCGGCGAGTGCGAGGCGACCGGCACCGTGACCGGGCTGGACGACGTGCGCGTGCAGTGCACGATCTCCGGCGGCGAGTGGGCCCGCAGCGGCAAGAACGTCCGCCGCGTGTGGGTGGCCGCGACGCCGATGGCGGTCGGGGCGACGGCCGCCGACGTGCAGGCCCTCCAGCGGGGTCTCGACTCGGAGTGACCGGGCGGGCGCCCGGGAGGAGCCGCTGAATACGGCCTGAACGGGCGCCGAACGGCTCCATACGGAACGACCCGGCGAGTGCCGGATGATCCGCCGTCCTGCTGCGAGTGGTCGGATCGTCCGGCACTCTATGTCTGTGATGCCGGATGTCAGCAGAATGAGCGCCGAGTGAGCGTCGAACCCGGGGGGCCGCCGCCCGTGGGCCCCCGACCTCCTCTTTCGGGTCCCGGAACGCCTCCGCCGCCGATGTCACCGCTCCCGCCGCGGCCCATGGGAGGGCCGCCCCAGCCGCCCGGCGGGCCGGACCAGCCGATGCAGCCGTTCCCGATGCCGGGGTCGCAGCCGCCGGGCAACCGCCAGCGGAACGGGCGGCCGCGCCGCCGGCTGCTGGCCGTCGCGGGGGCGGTGGTGGCCGTGACGGCCGCGGTCGTGGCGTTCGGCGTCATCGCGACCCGCGATGACGACGCGGGCCGGAGCGGCGCGACGGAGACGCCCGCGCCGCCCGCCTGGTCCCGGGAGGCGGGCCGCGACCTGAAGTCGCTGCCGGGCGTCCGGTACGACGGGACCGTGACGATGCAGGGCAAGCCGGTACGGCTGCGCCTGAAGGTCACCCGCTCCGGGCTGGCCACCGGAACGCTCGCGGCGCCGGGCGGGCCGGAGGCCGACCTGGTCGCGGTCGAGGGCTCCACGTACGTCAAGGGCGGGCCGGCGTTCTGGCGCGCTTACACCACGGAGGCGGCCCGCGCGAGCAGCTTCGCGAACCGCTGGACCAAGGTGCCGACGTCGTTCCCGGGGGTGGCGGCGGTCCGGGACGTGCTGGGCCCGGAGGCGATCGCCCGCACGCTGGCCAAGGCGTCCCGGAAACCGGCGACCGAGAACGCCGGCGGTACGCCCGCGTACCGGGTCAAGACGGCCAGGGCCGACTACTTCATCGCCAAGGCCGCGCCGCACCGGCTGCTCCAGGTGCGGACGGCGGGCCAGGGCGATCCGCTGCTCACCGCCGTCCCGCTCGCGGACCCGGCGCTGGCGATCAGGCAGCTGCGGCCGCGGGTGGCCGCGCTGGGCGGCGCCGCCGACCCGGCGCTGCGCTTCGAGCCGGGCAAGCCGGCGTTCATCAACTGCAACGACAACACCAGCGGCTGCACGCTGAACGTGAAGGCGACGCTGACCGTGCCGGCCGGGACGGTGCCGGACGGCGCCCGCGCCTCGCTGCTCGCGACGATCACGGCGGAGGGCCGGACGCTGGGCTCGTGCACCACCTCGGCCGCCGTGCCCACCGACCGGAAGCCGACGCTGCGGTGCACGGTGGAGAGCCGCGGCTGGCGGACCTGGATGCGGGCGGCCCAGGACGACCCGGGCGAGCACCGGTACGAGGCGCACGCCCGGGTGCTCGGCGAGGCGGTCGCCGCGTCCGATCTGGCCCGGATGCTGGCGCTGGTCGACCGCGAGCGGGCCGCGGTGGCGCCGTCCGGGACGCCGTCGCCGCAGGGGACGGCCACGGCCACCGCGTCGCCCGCCCCCTAGCGGGCGGGGCCCCGCCGGGCCGGAAGCACGCGAACGCCCCGGAACGGGACAGTGGCCATGCGGGTACGGGGCCGGATGGAACGGGACATCCGGCCTCTGTCTATAGTTCGGGGCGTGAACTCCGTGCCCCCGGGGAGCCCCGGCTCCTCACCTCACCCCCCAAGGCTCGTGCGGCGCCTTCATGTCGACCTGTGCCGCCTGGCCAGCTGCCTGTGTTCAGGATGAACCCGGGGCACCGTCCAGGTCGTACCACCGGATAGGACCTGCCCGATACCGGCGGAGCCGCGCCCGCTTCCTCGCGAAGTGGTACCTCTTGTGTTACGGGGTCGCGACTCCCTGGAAGAGGGATGTCACATGACGGGCGGAACGGTGCCCGCGGCCGCCAGGCCGCGGCGCCACGGGTCGATCAGGGACCGGGTCGCCGGGCGGCGGTGCCGCCCTGCCCCCCTCTCTCCGGCCCCCCTCCCCCCGAAGAAGAGCATTCCATCCCGGACATACCATGAAGGTAAGCCTAAGTAGCATCACGATCCTGGGTGCCTCCCCCGGGACGGGTGCTGCGTGTCGAGGAGGTCTTCCTCTGTGACCAAACAGGTCCAGCAACTCGACCGCGTCATCATCCGCTTCGCCGGTGACTCCGGTGACGGCATGCAGCTGACCGGCGATCGCTTCACCCAGGAGACGGCCGCGTTCGGCAACGACTTGTCGACGCTGCCGAACTTCCCTGCCGAGATCCGCGCCCCCGCCGGCACGCTGCCCGGCGTGTCCAGCTTCCAGCTGCACTTCGCCGACCACGACATCCTGACGCCAGGAGACGCGCCCAACGTCCTGGTCGCCATGAACCCCGCCGCCCTCAAGGCCAACCTCGGGGACCTCCCCCGCGGGGCGGACCTCATCGTCAACACCGACGAGTTCACCAAGCGCAACCTGGCCAAGGTCGGGTACGCGACCAACCCGGTCGAGGACGGCTCCCTCGCCGAGTACCGCGTGCACGCGCTGCCGCTGACCTCGATGACCGTGGGCGCCCTGGCCGACTTCGACATCTCGAAGAAGGACGCCGAGCGGGCCAAGAACATGTTCGCCCTCGGCCTGCTGTCGTGGCTGTACCACCGTCCCACCGAAGGCACGATCGGCTTCCTGGAGCGCAAGTTCGCCAAGAAGCCCGAGATCATGAAGGCCAACATCGCGGCCTTCCAGGCGGGCTGGAGCTACGGCGAGACCACCGAGGCGTTCTCGGTCCAGTACGAGATCAAGCCGGCCGAGCACGAGCCCGGCCTGTACCGCAACATCACCGGCAACGTGGCCCTGGCGTACGGCCTGGTCGCGGCCGGCGAGCAGAGCGGGCTGGACATCTACCTCGGCTCGTACCCCATCACCCCGGCCTCGGACATCCTGCACGAGCTGTCCAAGCACAAGAGGTTCGGCGTGCGGACGTTCCAGGCCGAGGACGAGATCGCCGCGGTGGGCGCCGCGCTGGGCGCCTCGTTCGGCGGCTCCCTGGGCGTCACCACGACCTCCGGTCCCGGCATCGCGCTGAAGAGCGAGACGATCGGGCTGGCCGTGGCGACCGAGCTGCCGCTGCTGGTCATCGACGTGCAGCGGGCGGGGCCGTCCACCGGGCTGCCGACCAAGACCGAGCAGGCCGACCTGCTGCAGGCCATGCACGGCCGCAACGGCGAGGCCCCGGTGCCGGTGATCGCGCCGCGCTCCCCCTCGGACTGCTTCGACGCGGCGCTGGAGGCGGGCCGGATCGCGGTGAAGTACCGCACCCCGGTCATCCTGCTGTCGGACGGCTACCTCGCCAACGGCTCCGAGCCGTGGAAGCTGCCCGAGGTCGACTCCCTCCCGAGGATCGAGCCCGGTTTCGCCGAGCCGAACCAGGAGGACTTCCAGCCGTTCAAGCGCGACCCCGACACCCTCGCCCGCCCGTGGGCGGTCCCGGGCACGCCGGGGCTGGAGCACCGCATCGGCGGCCTGGAGAAGGCCGACGGCTCGGGCAACATCTCCTACGACCCGGCCAACCACGACCTGATGGTCCGGCTGCGCCAGGCCAAGGTCGACGGGATCGCGAACGACATCGCGCCGCTGGAGGTCGAGGACCCCTCCGGCGCGGCCCGGGTGCTGGTGCTGGGCTGGGGCGGCACGTACGGGGCGATCTCCGCCGCCGCGCGCCGCGTCCGCCGCAACGGGCACCGGGTCGCGCAGGCCCACCTGCGCCACCTCAACCCGTTCCCGGCGAACCTGGAGCAGGTGCTCCGCTCGTACGACAAGGTCATCGTGCCGGAGATCAACCTGGGCCAGCTCGCGCTGCTGCTGCGCGGCCGGTTCCTCGTCGACGTCATCGGCTACAACCAGGTCCGCGGCCTGCCCTTCAAGGCCCAGGAGCTGGAGAGCGTCATCCAGGATGTGATCGACAGTGAGTGAGAACGGCGTGAACGGCGTCAACGGCAACGGCCGCACCGCCCTGTCTCTGGTGCCCAAGACCGACCAGAAGCAGACGCTGAAGGACTTCAAGACCGACCAGGAGGTGCGCTGGTGCCCCGGCTGCGGGGACTACGCGATCCTGGCGGCCGTCCAGTCGTTCCTGCCCGAGCTGGGGCTGCGCCGGGAGAACATCACGTTCGTGTCCGGCATCGGCTGCTCGTCGCGGTTCCCGTACTACATGAACACCTACGGGTTCCACTCGATCCACGGCCGCGCGCCGGCGATCGCGACCGGGCTGGCGTCGTCCCGCCCCGACCTGTCGGTGTGGGTGGTGACCGGGGACGGGGACGCGCTGTCGATCGGCGGCAACCACCTGATCCACGCGCTGCGCCGCAACGTCAACCTGAAGATCCTCCTCTTCAATAACCGGATCTACGGGCTGACCAAGGGCCAGTACTCGCCCACCTCCGAGGTCGGCAAGATCACCAAGTCGACGCCGATGGGCTCGCTGGACTCCCCGTTCAACCCGATCTCGCTCGCGCTCGGCGCCGAGGGCACGTTCGTCGCCCGGACGATCGACTCCGACCGCAAGCACCTCCAGTCGGTGCTGCGCGCGGCCGCCCAGCACAACGGCACCGCGCTGGTGGAGATCTACCAGAACTGCAACATCTTCAACGACGGCGCGTTCGAGCCGCTCAAGGACGCTTCGGTGCGCGACGACATCACGGTGCGGCTGGAGCACGGGCAGCCGATCGTGTTCGGCGCCGAGGGGCAGAAGGCGCTGCGCCGCACGCCGTCCGGCTCGTTCGAGGTGGTGAACACCGCCGACGTGTCCACCGCCGACATCGCGGTGCACGACGCGCACAACGCCGACCCGTCGCTGGCGTTCGCGCTGTCGCGGCTCGACTCGCCCGCGTTCGAGCACACCCCGATCGGCATCTTCCGGCAGGTCGAGCGTCCCTCGTACGACGAGCTGATGCGCACCCAGGTCGAGGAGGCCGTCGAGGGCCAGGGCCGGGGCGACCTGGCCGCCCTGCTCGCCAGCGGCGACACCTGGCGCATCGACTAGCGCCGCCGGCCGGTCCGTGACGCGCGGGAAGCCCGGTCCCCACAAGGGCCGGGCTTTCGGCGTGCCCGAAAACGTGTCAACGCTGCGGGGGCCTTCCGCGTCCTGAAAGACTGGGAGATCATGCTGCCGGGAGGTGACGATGCGGGTCATGCCGCGCCGCAACAAGGTCCGTGCGGGTACGGGAGGCCCCGGGGTCCCCGAGCAGGGCCCGCCGCCGCGCGTCACCAGGCCGCTGCCGCCGCCGGTCGGCATCGACACCGCCCAGCTCGGCCCGGGGCCCGATGAGGAGACCCGGGCCCGCCGCGCCCGTGCCGCCGAGCGCCGCCGCGCCGCGGCCGAGGCCAAGGCCAGCCGCACCCTGAAACGGCAGAACGCCGCCCGCAGGGACAAGGCCGCCCGCGAGCACCGCTCCTCGCTGCTCGTCATGATCGTCATGCTCGGGCTGCTGATCGCCACCGTCGCCGTCACCGGCGGGCTGATCGCGTCCTCGATGCACACCCGGCCGGTCACGCTGGCCGCGCCCCTGCACATCTACCCGGTCACCGCGACCGTCCCGGGGCAGTGCCCGGCCGGCACGCAGGGCATCACCGGGCAGACGTCGTCCGGCATGGCCTGCTACCAGCTCAGCCAGGGCATCGCCATCCGCAAGGTCGCCGACCTGCGCGTCCAGCGGGCCCGCACGCGCGGCGCGTACGACGTCGCCGTGACGCTGCGCACCAACGACCGGCGCGCGTTCGCCACCCTGACCCGCGCCACGCTGAACCGCGACCTCGCCTTCGTCGTCCGCGAGCGCCTGGTCACGGTCCCGCGGGTGGACACCCCGATCCTGGACGGCAAGGTCGTCATCACCGGCTCGTCCAGCCGCGCCGAGGCCAACCGCCTGGTCCGCAGCCTCAAGGGCTCCAGCCGCTGACCCGCCGGCGGTTCACGGGCGTCACCTCGAACCAGACCGTGAACCGCCCGTCATGCCCGGGCATCGTCCCCCACTTGACATTCCCTGAGCAGGACGCGGATGACATCATCTACATCGAAGACCTGACAACCAGCCAGTATCTGGAGCAACCAGGCGACATTCAACGCTATACGCTCGTGACAGACCACCTGCGGGCGTCGGCCCTGTCCGCGGAATCGTCCAGAGACTTCCTCCGGCGCGTCGCCGACGACCTGACGTGAACGACTGAGAGGGAACGCCACATGCCCCTGTCGACGCATTCCAGTACGGCGTGGCGGAAGAGCAGCCGCAGCAACGGCGCAGGCGGCGCGTGCGTCGAGGTCGCGGAGCTGGCGGCGGGCGTTGGTGTACGCGACAGCAAGGCGCCGGACGCGGGGCACCTCACGCTCAGCCCGCGGGCCTGGGTCGCGCTCCTCGCCGAGACCCGAGCCGGACGGCACGGCTAGCGGCGCCGGCCACTGTTCAATCGTGCGCAGGTCGAGCGGTGGGCTGCGCCCTGGGTCCCCCTGGTCGACCGGGCCGCCAACGCTCTCACCCTGGTCATCGTCACCCGGTCCACCCGCCGACAGAAAATACTTGACGCTATGGAAAGTGGAATGTAGTTTCCATAGCGGCAAGTACTTTATCTGAAGGAGCAGGACCCCCGTGAACAGGAACACCGTCTCCGGCTTCGCCTTCTTCCCGCTGATCGCCGCCCTGGCCACCGTCCCGAGCGGCGACGGCTCCCTCGTCCTCAACGTGTCCGCGGTAGGCGCGATCTTCGCCCTCGTCATCGCCATGTCGGCCCTGTTCGCGGCCTCTCGCAAGGCCGAGCGGTGAGCGGGCGGCTCAGCGGCGAGGAGCTGAGTCCCGCCGAGGCGCTCGCGCGGATCGGCCAGACCCAGCAGAAGGCGTTCGAGCGGCACCGCGTGCCGCTCTGGTACATCCCCGGACTGGTCGCCGTGGTGACGCTGTTCGAGATCGCGTTGGACTACGACGAACTCTGGATCAACCTGGTGGGCACGGTGGCCGGGATCGCGGCCCTCGCCGGCCTGGTGGTCCTGGTCAGGACCCGGAACCGGATCACGTGGCATGTCTCCACGTGGACACCGCGCACGCTGGCGGTCTACCTGGTCTGGGCCGCCCTCATGATCGGATCGGCGTACGGGACGCACGCCCTGGCCGACGGGATCGATCAGCCGTGGCGCAAGCTCCTCGCCGGCCTCGCCGCGGTGGCCCTGGTCACGGCCACCACCCGTCCGCTGGAGGCTCTGCTGGTGCGCCTGTCCAGGGGACGGGTGGCGGGATGAACCTCGACCCGGTCATCCACGCTCCGACGCGTCTGCAGATCATGTCGTTGCTGGCCACGGCGCAGGAGGCGGAGTTCTCTCTCGTGCGCGACAGCGTCGAGGTCAGCGACAGTGTCCTGTCCAAGCACGCCGCCGCCCTGGAGGCCGCCGGATACGTCGTCATCCGGAAAGGCCACGTGGGCAAACGCCCCCGCACCTGGCTCAGCCTCAGCGACCAGGGGCGCAAGGCGTTCAAGGCCTATATCGAGGACCTGCAGAAGATCGTCGGCAGTCGGCTCACCTGAGCCGGCGGACCGGCCCTCCGGCGATCCGCGGAGAGACCGGCCGTCACTCGGCTCTCAGGCCTGCGGGAGGGAGTCGCCCTGGGCGGCCTGGATCTCCATCTCGACTCTGAGACTCTCGCCTACGGCGTTGACTCCGGCCTCCAGGATCTGGCTGTAGCGGATGCCGAAGTCGCGGCGGTTCAGCTCCGTGGTGGCGCGGAAGGCGGCGCGGGTGCCGCCCCACGGGTCGGGGCCCGTGCCGAGGTAGGTCAGGTCCAGGTCGACGGGGTGGGTGTGGCCGTTCAGGGTGAGGCGGCCGTGGACGGTCCAGCGGTCGGGGCCGGTCCCGGTGAGGCCGGAACCCTCGTAGGTGATCACCGGGTGGGCGTCCACGTGCAGGAAGTCCGGCGAGCGCAGGTGGTCGTCGCGCATCTTGTTGCCGGTGTCGATGGACGCGGCGTCGATCCGCGCCACGACCCGGGAACGCTCCACCCGTTCACCGATCTCGATCCGGCCCTCGAACGCGCCGAACCGGCCCCGCACGCTGGACAGGCCCAGGTGCTGGGCGACCGCGCCGACGCTGGAGTGCACCGGGTCGATCGTCCAGACGCCGGGCGGCGGCAGCTCCGCGCCGCCCGCCCGGGACAGCACCACCGTCCCGAGGTCGGCCGGGCCGCGGCTGGACACGATCAGGGTGGAGGCGGCGGGCTCGTAGCCGAGCGCCGTCACGATCACCGTGTAGGTGCCGCCGGGCAGCGGGCCGCCCGCCACCCGGCCGTCCTCGCCGGCGTGGAACCGGGCGGTCTGCCGGCCCATCAGGTCGGTGACGGTGACGATGGCGTTGCGCACCGCCCATCCGTCCTTGGTACGCACACTGCCGCGCAGCCCGCGGACGTCGTCCATCATCTTCGTCCTTTCGCGCGGGGTGCTCACTCGTCGGGGTAGCCGAGCTTCACGTCGTGCTCGTCGCGGCCGGTGCCCGACAGCGACACCGACGTCGCGACCGGCGGGTAGCCGGAGGCGATCACGGTGTACTGGCCGCCGACGAGGTCGGCGAAGGCGTACTCGCCGTCCGGGCCGGTGACGACCATCGCGACGACGTTGCCGGCGGCGTCGACCAGGGTGACCCGGGCGTCGCCGATCGGCTCGCCCGCGCCGTTGCGGACGGTGCCGCGGACGTGGGCGCCGGCCGGCAGGTCGATGTCGCGGACGGTACGGCCGTTCCCGGTGACCTCGGCCTGGACCGCGATCGGCCGGTGCGCGGCGGCGCTGACCGCGAGGGTGTACGCCCCCGCGACGACGTCCTTGAACAGGAACGCGCCGTCGACGCCGGTGCGCCCGGTGCCGACGACCTCGCCGCGCACGTCGGTCACCACGACCATCGCGCCCTCGATCGGGGTGCCGTTCGCGCCGCGGACCGTCCCGGCCAGGCCCCCGCCGCCGGCCAGGCGCAGGTCGAAGTCCACCGGCCTGTCCCCGACGACGAGGGTGGCGGCCTGCGGCTCGTGCTCCCCGGTCGCGGCGATCAGCACGTACGTGCCGGGGCCCGGGGCGGTGATCGCGTACGACCCGTCCGGCCCGCTGAAGCCGCGGCCGAGCTGCTGCCCGCGCGCGTCGATCAGGGTGAGCGCCACGGAGGGGACGGGGGCGCCGTCGCCGTCGCGGGCGTACCCGCGGATCGCCGGGCCGCCGCCGTCCTGCGGCCGCTGCGGCCCGTCCTGGGCGAGTACGGGCGGCATCGCCGTCTCGGCCCGCACGAGCGGCCGGGTGCCGTTCATGGACGGCGCCGTGCCGTTCCCGTTGGGGGACATGGCGTCGGGCACGGGAGCTCCTACCGTGACGAGTTCGTCCTGGCGGCCACGGGCGTGGCGGCCGGTCTGGGCGGCGGCGTGCTCGGCCGGAGCCGCGGGCGCGTTCACCGGAACAGGGCCGCCGTCGGCGGGCGCCGCGGCGGCGTGGCCCGCGGAGCCGCGCAGCGGAAGCTCCTTCACGGCCAGCACCGCGATCAGGCCGAGGACGGCGATCGGCATGCCGACGAGGAAGACCATCTCCAGCGCCCTGGTGAACGACTCCAGCACGATCCCCTGGAACGGCTGCGGCAGCGCGTGGATCTGCTCGGGCGAGCCGAGCTGGCCGGCGTCGCCGGCCGGCGGCCTGACGCCCGCGGCGGCCAGCCGGTCCTCCATCTCGGCGGCGAGCCGGTTGCTGAGGATCGCGCCGTACGCGGCCACGCCCATCGCGCCGCCGAGGTTCCGGAAGAACGAGACGCCGGAGGTGGTGGCGGCCAGGTCCCTGGGCGCGGCGGCGTTCTGCGCGGCCAGGATCAGGATCTGCAGGGTCAGGCCCATGCCGAAGCCGAGCACGGCCATGTCCGCGCCGATGACCAGGTTGCTGGAGTCGGTGTGCAGCCGCGACAGCAGGAAGAGCGCGACCGCGACGGAGGCGAGCCCGATGACCGGGTAGATCTTCCAGCGCCCGGTGCGGGTCACCAGCTGCCCGGAGACGGTGGAGGTGACGAACATCGCGCCGACCAGCGGCAGCGTCATCAGCCCGGACTCGGTCGGGCTCATCCCCTTGACGATCTGCAGGAACTGCGGCAGGTAGATCATCGCGCCGAACATCGCGATGCCCACGCACAGCGACCCGAACGAGGTCAGCAGGAAGGTCGGGTTCCGGAACAGCCGGGGCGGCAGGATCGGGTCGCCCGCGATCCGCTCGGCGAAGACCGCCAGGACGACCAGCACGACGGCGCCGGCGATCATCCCGTACGTCCACGGGGAGTTCCACTCGAACTCCTTGCCGCCCAGCGACAGCAGCAGCATCACCACGGTGGCGGCGCCGGTGATGGTGAACGCGCCGAAGATGTCCAGCCGGGTGTCCCGCTTGACCTTGGGCAGCTTGAGGACCTTCTGGATCACCAGGAACGAGATCACCGCGAGCGGGACGCAGACGTAGAAGCACCAGCGCCAGCCGAGGCTCTCGGCGTCCACGAGGAAGCCGCCGAGCAGCGGCCCGGCGACGGTGGAGATGCCGAAGACGGCGCCCATGTAGCCGGCGTAGCGGCCGCGCTGCCGCGGCTCGACGACGTCGCCGATGATGACCTGGGCCAGCGCGGACAGGCCGCCGACGCCGAGGCCCTGGAACGCGCGGGCGGCGATCAGCTGCCCGATGTCCTGCGACGCTCCGGCGGCGACCGAGGCCAGCACGAAGATCAGCAGCGCGCTCTGGAACATCAGCTTGCGCCCGAAGATGTCGGACAGCTTGCCCCACAGCGGCGTGGAGGCGGTCATGGTCAGCAGCGTGGCGCTGGCCACCCAGGACAGCTGGTCCTGGCCGCCGAGCTCCCCGACGATCGTCGGCAGCGCGGTGCCGACCACCGACGTCGAGATCATCGAGGTCAGCATGGCCATCATCAGGCCGGCCAGGATCTCCATGATCTGGCGGTGCGTATATCGCGGTGGCGCCTGTTCCGGCGCCGGCGTCGCGGGCGGTGCCGCCGCGCTCGTCCGAGCCACTCTGCCCCCTGTCTCAGTTCCCGGTAGGCCCATTAGTTATCTGTGTTCTGCATGTATCGTATGTAGTCGGACGTTTACTTGCAAGTTGGGGGGATACTGGAGCCGTGCTGGATCAGGTGGACACCACGACCGGACGGGTAGCGTCCCAGGAGCCGGAACCGCAGGTCAGGGCCAAGCCCAAACGGGACCGCGAGGCGACCGAAGGGCGCCTGCTGGAGGCGGCCCGCGAGCTGTTCGGCGAGCACGGCTTCGACGGCGTCACGGTCCGTGAGATCGCCGCCGCCGCAGATGCCAACGTCGCGCTGGTGCATCGTTATTTCGGGTCGAAGGCGGCCCTCTTCGGCGCCGTCCTGGAGGGCGAGTACGTCCTGAAGCGCGTCATCCTCGGCACCGACGACCCCGCGCCCCTGCACCTGCGGCTCGCCCGGCACTTCGTCCGGCAGGCGTACCGCGGCCCCGCCAGCCCCGTACCGCGGATGCTCGACCGCTCCGTCGGCAACCCCGAGGTGCAGGCGATCCTCAGCGAGCACATGGAACGGCTCGTCATCGGGCCGATGGTCGAGCAGCTCGGCGGCGGCGCCGAGGCCCGCGCCCGCGCCACCCTGGCCACGACGATCATCATGGGCGGCGGCCCGATCCGCCGGGTGGCCGGCTTCGACCCCGTCCTCGCCACCGACCCGGAGAAGCTCACCGAGCGCGTCGCCGCGATGTTCGAGGCCGCGCTCGCCCCGTTCGGCTGACCCCCGCTCCGCCCGGCGCCTCTACTCCCCCGGAGGTAAGGGGCGGGCGGCGCGTACGGCGGCGGGCGCAGTACCCGGCACCGAAGATCGACTCAACGGCGGAGAGGCCCGCCGCCCCGTGCCCATAGGCTTGCTCACCATGAGGCTGGGGGGAGCGCGACGGCTCCGGGAGCGGTGGGACGGAACCCGCGCCGCCACGCGCTGGACGGCGGCGGCGGGCACGGTGGCGGTCCTGGCGGGCGGCGGCCTGCTGTGGGGCGCCGCGGCGGGCGGTGAGGAACGCGTACGGTCGGCGGCGCAGCGCATCGACGTCGTCGACGGGCCCGCGAACGACCAGAAGGTGAGCCTGGACACCACCTTCTACTCGCCCGTCGGGACGCGGAAGGCGCCGGTGGTCCTGCTCGGGCACGGGTTCGGCGGCTCCAAGGACGACGTGCGGCAGGAGGCCGAGGAACTCGCCCGCGCCGGCTACGGCGTGCTGGCCTGGTCCGCGCGCGGCTTCGGGAAGTCGACCGGGCAGATCGCGCTCAACTCGCCCGACTACGAGGTCAAGGACGTCCGGCAGCTGATCGACTGGCTGGCGAAGCGGCCCGACGTCCAGCTGGACGGCCCCGGCGACCCGCGCGTCGGCATGGCCGGCGAGTCGTACGGCGGCGCCATCGCGCTGATGACCGCCGGGCACGACCCGCGGGTGGACGCGATCGCCCCGCAGATCACCTGGCACAGCCTCCCCGACGCGCTCTTCCCCAACGGGACGGGCCAAGGCGCTGACGCGGGCGTCTTCAAGAAGCTGTGGGCCGGGATCTTCTTCACCAGCGGCGCCGGCGAGAACGGGAGCTCCGCCTGCGGGCGCTTCCTCCCATCCCTGTGCGAGATGTACCAGGAGATCGCGGAGACGGGCCGGCCGTCCGAGGAGGCCGTCGAGACGCTGCGCCGGTCCAGCCCCGAGCCGATCGCCGGCCGGATCAAGGCGCCCGCGCTGATCGTCCAGGGGCAGGCCGACTCGCTCTTCCCGCTCGACCACGCCGACGCCAACGCCCGCGCCATCTCCCGCAACGGCACGCCCGTCTCGGTCGTCTGGTTCCAGGGCGGGCACGACGGCGGCGACCCCGAGACCGAGCGGATCCGCGGCCTGGTGCGCGGCTGGTTCGACCAGCGGCTGCGCGGCCGTACCCCCGACTCCGCGGAGGAACGGCCCGCCGCGTTCACCGTGACCCGCGCGGGCGGCATCGACTCCTCCACGCAGGAGGTCATCGTCGAGCCCGCCACGACCGGCACCTACCCCGGGCTGAACGCGAACCCGCGGACGCTGCCGCTCACCGGGCGCGAGCAGACCGTCCACAACCCGGCCGGCGGGACGCCCGCGTCCATCTCCGCGCTGCCCGGCCTCGGCGCCCTCGGCAGCGCCGGCGACCTCGGCGCGGCGGGCGCGGTCGAGGGGCAGCTCGCGATCGACATGCCGGGGCAGTCCGCGACGTTCGACACCGCGCCGCTGCGCGAGCCGCTCCGGCTGACCGGCGCCGCGACCGTGCGGATCAAGGTGACCGGCGAGGGCGACGTGCCGCTGTTCGCCAAGCTGTACGACGTCGGGCCCGCCTCCCGGCAGGGCTCCCCGGCCCGGCGGATCGCCGCGCCGCTGACCGTCGAGGACGCCGGGAACGGCCGAGAGGCCACCGTCACGCTGCCCGCCATGGACTACCGCTTCGACCGCGGCCACAAGCTCCGGCTCGTCGTGTCGACCACCGACATGGGCTTCGCCACACCGGCCAAGCCCGCCTCGTACAGGATCTCGGCCGTGTCCGGGCTGACCGTGCCGACCGTCCCGGGGCTGACCGCCGCCCCGGCACCGGTGCCCGGCTGGGTCTGGGGCATGCCGGCCGCCGCGCTCGCCATCGCCGCCGGGCTGCTGGTCGGCGTGCGGCGGCGCCGTTCCAAGGACGACGTCTCCCCCGAGCTGGCCGCCGTACCGCTCCAGATCGACGGGCTGACCAAGGCGTACGGGAACGGCCACCTCGCCGTCGCCGACCTGTCGTTCCGCGTCGAGAAGGGCCAGGTGCTCGGCCTCCTCGGCCCGAACGGCGCGGGCAAGACGACCACGCTGCGGATGCTGATGGGCCTCATCCACCCCGACTCGGGCGAGATCCGCATCTTCGGCGAGCGGGTCACGCCCGGGGCGCCGGTGCTGTCGCGGCTGGGCTCGTTCGTGGAAGGCCCCGGCTTCCTGCCGCACCTGTCGGGGCGCGACAACCTCGACCTCTACTGGCGCGCCACCGGCCGGCCGGCCGGCGACGCCCACCTGGAGGAGGCGCTGGAGATCGCCGACCTCGGCTCCGCGCTGGACCGCGCCGTCCGCACGTACTCCCAGGGCATGCGGCAGCGGCTCGCGATCGCCCAGGCGATGCTCGGCCTGCCCGACCTGCTGGTGCTGGACGAGCCCACCAACGGGCTCGACCCGCCCCAGATCCGCGAGATGCGCGAGGTGCTCGTCCGGTACGCGGCGGCCGGCCGCACCGTGATCGTCTCCAGCCACCTGCTCGCCGAGGTCGAGCAGACGTGCACCCACGCGGTCGTCATGTCGCGCGGCCGGCGGGTGGCCGCCGGCCCGGTCGCGGAGATCGTCGGCTCCTCCGGCCGCCGCCTGGAGGACGCCTTCCTGGAGATCATCGGCACGGGGGGCCCGGCATGAGCGAGACCGCTACGGTCGCCGACGAACGGAGCGAGGCCATGAGCGGCTCTGGATATCGGGTGCGGCGGACACTGCCGCTGCGGGTGGAGTTCGTCCGGCAGTTCCGGCGCCGCCGCACGCTGGTGGCGTTCGGGATCCTGCTGGTGCTGCCCTGGGTGCTGGTGGCCGCGTTCCAGATCGGCGGCGACGAGATGGGCCCGGACGGCATGCCGAGCCTGGTCGACGTCGCCACCGCCGGCGGGCTGAACTTCGCCCTGTTCAGCCTGTTCGTGGCGACCGGGTTCCTGCTGGTGGTGGCCGTCGCGCTGTTCTGCGGCGACACCGTGGCCAGCGAGGCCGGCTGGTCGTCGCTGCGCTACCTGCTGGCCGCCCCGGTCCCGCGGGCCCGGCTGCTGCGCCAGAAACTGATCGTGTCGCTCTCGTACGCGGCGGCGGCCGTGCTCGTCCTGCCGCTGATGTCGCTGGTCGCGGGCGCGGTCGTGTTCGGGTGGGGGCCCGTCGAGCTGCCCACCGGCGGCTCCGTACCGGTCGGCACCGCGCTGGAGCGGATGGCGATCATCGTCGGCTACTCGCTGATCGTCCAGCTGGTGGTGGCGTCTCTCGCGTTCCTGCTGTCGGTCGTCACCGACTCGCCGCTCGGCGCGGTCGGCGGCGCGGTCGGGCTGGTGATCGTCTCCAACATCCTGGACGCCGTCACCGCGCTCGGCGGCTGGCGCGACTTCCTGCCCAGCCACTGGATGTGGGCCTGGATGGACGCCCTCCAGCCGCAGATCCAGTGGAGCGGAATGGCCAAGGGGACGGCCGTGTCGGTGGCCTATTCGGCCGTCCTGCTGGCATTGGCGTTCCGCCGTTTCCAGCGCAAGGACGTGGTGTCCTGAGCCGCGCCGGGTGACCGGATCCGGCCAGGGCACCGCCCCTCCACCTCACCGAACGCTCCCCCGCGGGCACGTTCCGCAAGAGAATCCCTCCGTTAAATCGGTCGAAAGGACAGAGGCGGTGACATAAGCTCGGCGAACCTTTCCTGCGGCGCCCGCGTCGTACGAAAGGAGCGCGACATCGGCTCGATCGACGGGTTAACACCCGGCCCGGCGGGGGAGATGATCACCATGGCACGGCAGCAGCTCGTCAAGCGCCCGAAACCTCCACGTCAACCGAGCCCGCTCGACCTCCGGACCCCCACCGGCCGCCTCCTGCCGTACTAGACCGCGAACCTCGTGGGAGACGCCCCACGGCGAAAGCAGGAAATCGCAGGGCCCCGCCACAAGCGGGGCCCTGCGGGCATTTCCGGTCAGGCACGCGCCCCCTGGGGCACCTCCACCGCCTCGGCCGGCTCCATCGCGGGCCGGCTCGCGACCAGCGTCACCGCCACCGCGCCCAGCGCTCCCACGACCGCGAACGCGTAGAAGCCCCACGGGTAGGCGATCCCCGCCGACAGCAGCGAGCCGCCGAGCAGCGGGCCGCAGATCGCCCCGATCCGCCCCACCCCGGCCACGGCGCCCATCGCGGTCGCCCGGCCCGCCGCCGGGTACGCCCGGCCGACGTAGGCGTACACGAGCACCTGCGCGCTGAACACGAAGCAGCCCGCCAGGAACACCGCCGCGTACAGGCCGGCGCTCGGCAGCCTGACGCTCAGCAGCGCCAGGAAGACGGCCGCCGCGCCGAACCACGCGATCGTCGACGGCCGGATGCCGCGGCGGTCCGCGACGTACCCGGCCACGACCAGGCCGACGACGGCGCCCACGTTCAGCGTCAGCAGCAGGCTCAGCGCCGCGCCGAGCGGGTAGCCCGCCTGCCGCATGATCTCGGGCAGCCAGGTGTTCAGGCCGTACACCAGCAGCAGGCCCATGAACGACGCGATCCAGAACGCCAGTGTCGTCCGGACGAGCCCGCCCGCGAACAGCGTCCGCACGCCCGACTTCGGCTCGGCCGACCGCTCGGCGGCCAGGAACGACTCCGACTCCGGCAGGAACTTGATCATCAGCGGCACCAGGACCAGCGCGGGCGCAGCGCCGATCACGAACATCGCGCGCCAGCCCAGCGCCGGGATCACCGCGATGCCCAGCAGCGCGGTCACCACCGCGCCGACGTGGTACCCGGTCATGATGGTCGTGGTGGCGCTGCCGCTGCGGCCGCGCCTGGCGTACTCGCCGACCAGCGTGATCGCGGTCGGCAGGCAGCCGCCAAGGCCGAGCCCGGCCAGGAAGCGCAGCAGTCCGAAGACCGCCGCGGACGGCGCCACCGCGCACAGCGCGGTGAACACCGAGAACGAGATCACGGCGATGATCAGCGCCTTGCGCCGGCCGATCACATCGGTGATCGCGCCGATGACCAGCGCGCCGATCATCATGCCGACCAGCCCGGCGGTGGTCACCGCCGAGGCCGTGCCCGGCGTCAGGTCCCAGACGTGCTCGCGCAGCAGCACGGGCAGCACCGTGCCTAGGACCACGAGGTCGAAGCCGTCCAGCAGGACGGCTGCCCAGCAGAGCGGGAGCACCCAGGCACGGGCGGGTGGATCTTGGGTCGCCATCGGCGGCCTCCAGTGCACTAGGTCACGTTGAGCAATGGCTCATGTTCGATGAGATTTCAGGCACTGACCTGCGGAAACTTCCGCTGGTCGGAAACTCCGCCACAATGCGTCCATGCTCGAGACTGAACGCCTCATCCTGCGCCCCCTCACCGGCGACGACTTCGACGACTTCGCGGCGATGCTGACCCCCGAGGTCACCGCGGGCCTCGCCGAGACGGTGGGCGACTCCCCCGCCGACGCCTGGCGCAGCCTGGCCACGTACATCGGCCACCACCAGATCCGCGGCTACTCGCACTGGGCCGTCATCGAGAAGGAGACCGGCCGCTTCGCCGGCCACGCGGGCCCCTGGCGGCCGCACGGCTTCCCCGGCCTCGGCGTCGGCTGGTGCCTGTCCCGCGAGCACTGGGGGAAGGGCTACGCCACCGAGGCCGCCCGGGCGTCCCTCGCGTACTGTTTCAGCGCCCTGGACGCCGAGGACGTCATCTCGGTCATCCTGCCGGGCAACGACCGTTCCATCGCCGTCGCCGAACGCATCGGCCACACCCACCTGCACGACGCCGAGTACCGCGGCCGCAAGGTGCACATCTACGGCCAGAAGCGGAAGGTCACGCCAGCCGCGCCATGAACCGCTCCCGGTCGACGACGGCGCGCTCGATCCGTCCCCGGCCGATCTCCGTGCCGTCCTGACCGGTCGCCCGCACGTCGAACACCAGCCGCCGCCCCGCCACCTCGCGCAGCACCGCGACCACCACGACCCGCGCTCCCACGGGGCTGGCGGCGAGATGCTCCACCTCGATCCGCGTGCCGACCGACGTCCGCCCGTCCCCGAGCCGTCCCCGGACGGCCCGGACGGTGGCCTCCTCCATCAGCGCGAGCAGCCGCGGCGTCCCCAGAACGGGCAGATCCCCGCTCCCGACCCGTTCCGCCGTGTCGCCTGCTCCCACCACCGACTCGACTTCCCCACGAGCCCCGGCCTCCACCATGCCGCCTCCCTGAACACCCGCGAACGAGCCGAACGTACCGCCTAACCCCCAAGCCACTGATCACGAAATCGGGCTCGCCGCCACACTCCTTAGAGCCACCAGCCCATATGCCATGTGTCACCATGCGACCAAGCTTCTTGATCAAACCTGTTTTCGCAGGCCACGACGCCGACGCGCCTGCCACAAGTGCTATCGGCAAAGAGCCATATGTCTAACCGCCGTAGGCTTTGCCCCACATCGCACCACGCATAGGGCAGAATCGGTAGCAATCACCTCACCGCCAAGGACAGGCCAATGGTGCGATTGCGAACCCGCAGGCGACCGGAGTCCGGGCTCGGCTACCGCCTGTTCCTGCGGGTCGACGTGGAGAAGTACAGCCGCCTCGACACGCGGCAGCAGGTCAGCGCACAGACCGACCTGCGCCGGCTGATCGACGATTCCGCACGCCTCACCGGGCTCATGACCCACGACTGGTACCGCCAGGGCGCCGGCGACGGCGAGCTGGTCGCGTTCCCCGCCGACATCGACATCCTCCGGACGGTCGGCACCTTCACCCGCCGGCTCCAGGCCGGACTCCAGCGGCTGAACCTGAACCGGCATCCGGAACTGCGGCTGCGGGTGGCGTTCCACCACGGAACGATGGTGCCGGGCCCTCTCGGCCCCGCGGGCGACGGGCCGATCGTGGTCTCCCGGCTACTGGACGCCGACCCGCTCCGCGAGCACCTCGCCGAGCATCCCGACCGCGCCCTCGCGCTGGCGGTCTCCGAGTCGCTCTACAACGACGTGATCTGCACCGGCCTCTGCGAACTGGACCCGCGCAGGTTCATCCCGCTCGAAGTGGAGACCAAGCAGGTCGTCTACCGCGGCTACATCTACGACGACAACGGCACGCCGGCGTGAACCGCGCGTACGAGAGCGTTCCATTGCGTACGCGAGAGCGCCAGAGGCGGCCGGCCGATGTCCCTGGAGTCCCTGATGAGAACGGAGGGGCCGCAGCGCGCGACCTCCACGCAGTTGCCGCCACCGCTCCACCGGCTCTTCCGCCAATCCAGCCGAGGCCTTTCCAACGTCCGCACGCCCCTCTCCGATGGCCGAGCCCCCGCAACAGGGAACCGAGCCTCGCACGGATAGCCCTGCCTTTCGGTCCGCGGAATATCCGGAGAGACGGGGACTGCCGTACAACCGGCGAACGTCGGCGACCCCGCTCACTCCCGGGCCGAATGCAGAGTCCACCACAACGCCGTGTCGCACCCTGTCAAGGTCAGAGTGTAGGCGCTGCGCATAGATCAGACCATAGGGCGATCAACAACTCGCAGCCAGCATCGGCCCGGACCTCAGAGTTTTTCGGCGAGGCCGCTCAGCAATACGGCCGTTCCCTCCGGACCGAGCGACATACCGCGCAGCAGTTCGAAGCGTTCCCGGTAGCGGACGAAGTCCTCGCGGAAGTCGCGGCCCACGATCTCTCCCTGCACTCCTTCCAGATAAAGCACAGGGTCATCTTCGGGCGCCGCGAAATCGAGCATGTGAAAGGAACCCGCGAGTCCCGCGTGGGCACCCGCGTTGAACGGCACGATCTCAATCGTCACATTCGGCTGCTTGGCCATCTCCAGGAGGTGGGCCAGCTGAGCGCGCATCATGGCCGTACCACCGACGAGCCGGTGCACCGCCGATTCGTCGAGCACGTAGAAGAACTGCGGCGGATCAGGTCGCTCGAAGATCTCCTGACGACGGATCCGGACGTCGACCAAATCATCGATTTTGTCCGCGGACTCTTCGCCGCGCAACTGGAAAAGGATCTCCCGTGCATACGCACTGGTCTGCAGCAGTCCGGGAACGATCAATGGCTCGAACTGGCGGATGACACTCGCCGCCGACTCGTAGCCGATCAGCTCGAACAACTGCTGGCTGACCACCTTGCGATAGGCGTGCCACCAACCCTGCTCACGCGCGGCCCGGGCGAGGGTCAGAATATTGTCCACCCGTTCCCCGGTGACACCGTACGTCTGCAACAGGACCCGGACATCGGTCACGGCCACTCTGACCGTTCCGGCCTCGATCCTGATGATTTTGGAGAGGGACCACTCGAGCTCCTGAGCGGTCTGCTCCTGGGTCAGCCCGGCGGCCTCACGCGCCGCACGCAGTTCCATGCGAAGACGACGCTGGTGAACGGTCGGACTGTCCGGCATGCCCCTACCCTGCTCTGATCAAACCGCCACAGAGCACAGTGCGACCTCGCACGGTGCCTAGGGCGTTCAGACTAGTGCATGAAGGAACCTTTGATGCGCCCCCACGACCATTGGATGAGCCCTTTTTGACACCCGGCGCCCACCGAACCAGGACACGTAGCACCATTCAGGCAGGGAAGATGCACCACCTCCGCCTCGCCAGCAGATCGCACGCGCGGTCAGGAGTGAAACGGCCGTCACTCGGCTTCCGACGTCACCTCATAGCTGCCGACGGCGTCCCGCGAGACCGTCTCCATGAACGGCCGGACGTTGGCTTCCCATACCCAGCCCGCCGGGGCCTCACCGTGATCAGCCATCCGCCAGGGCTACCGGCTCCCGCCCTGCAACGCCACCCTGTTGCGCCGGCCGCCCCATCACTTTAGCCTTACTAAAGTAGTTAACGAGAGGAGACATACTCCATGAGTGCCGAAGAGGACGGCCGGGTGTCGGCTCGGGCGGTGCTGGACGAGGCGGCGCGGGTGCGGGAGCGGGCCAGGCGTTCAGGCCGCTGGCACAGCGTTTTCCTGGCGGTGTTCGGGGGAGCGGCGATCGCGTGGATCGTGCTGCTGGAGTCGGTGTGGCCCCATGGCGCGGCCCGGGCGTACGTCACCGCCGGGGGCGTGCTGTTCGTGGCGGCGGCCAACTGGTGGGCCGAACGCCGCCAGGTCCTGCCCGCCGGAGCCTCGCGCCGACTCGCCGTCGCCGGGGGCGTCTGGTTCGCGCTGTACCTGGTGGCGATCGGTCCGGTGGCGCGCTGGCGGCTGGAGGAGTCGCTGCCGGGGTGGATCGCGGCCGCGACCGTGATGGCCCTGCCGTTCTTCGTCGCGGCCTGGGCGGGGCGGCGGACATGAGCCATCCCCGCCACGAGCTGGACCCGGTGATCCATTCACCGGCGCGCTTCTCGATCATGGCGCTGCTGTCGTCGGTGGAACGGGCCGACTTCCGGTTCGTCCGCGACACGGTCCAGGTCAGCGACTCGGGCCTGTCCCAGCACCTCACCACGCTGGACAAGGCCGGCTACATAGAGATCCGCAAGGGGCAGGCCGGGCGGCGCACCACCACCTGGCTCACCGCCACCGCCGCAGGCAAGGCCGCGTTCACCGCGCATCTGGAGACGCTCAACCGCATCGCCGCAAGTCCGGCCCCGGAGGCCGAGGAGACCCGCCCTTGAAGGTCACCCTCCAAGGTGCGCCAGGAGATCGTCCCCCGCTGGGTACGGGCGCTCCCGCGGCAGCAGCCGGCTAGCGGAATCCAGGTCGCCCGGATCTCCCGCGCGAGCGGTGTCACGTCGTCGATGGAGACGGTCCACTCGTCCGCGTAGCGCCCTACGGCCACGCCGCGGGGAACGCGCCGTCCCGCGCCGCGGGCACCCCGATCTCCGGGGTGTACGCCTGGTAGACGGTGATCGTGGAAGCCGTGTACCGAGCCCTGATCCGCCGCCGTGGTTCTTCCATGCCCCGATGGTGGCGCCGAAGGCCACCCACCGGCCAACCGATTTCCGCTGACCGCGACCGCCCGGTCATACGGATACGACACGTACGGATTCGCCGCACAGCTTGATCATGTCGTCCTCGCCCGAGGTGAGGATGATGACCGGTCTGACCGCGTGCAGGGCGGTCGCTGCCACGACCGCGTCGATCGCGTACTTGTGCCCGTGCAGTCCCTGCGCGCGCAGCAACTCGATGGCCGCCATGCTGATCTCCTCACTCACCGGCTCGACTTTCAGCCGGGAGAGGTACCACCGCAGACGATCCGCCTTGGTGCGGACGTCCTGGGCCTCTATAGGGGTGCGGGCCAGCTCGGCCGTTCGGAGCAGGCGGCGCATGTAGGCGGCCGCTTCACCCCCTACATGGGGCAGGATCTGCTCGATCTCGGCGGCGGAAGAGCTGAGGATCCGCGAGCGATCCGCGTCGAGTACTCCGCGCGCCTCCACGTAGACCGAGACGCAGCCCGCCATCGCGGCATCGAGCTGCGCCACGTCCCTGTCCGGATCACCCGCCGAGTAGAGGCCGTCAGGCCACGGCGCCGATCTGTGCTCGGCCCACGACCTCGTTGAATGCCTCTCCGCTCACTCGGCGGGGGCGACGCCTATGGGGCAGGAGAGGCCGGTGCCGTCTATGCCGCAGTAGCCGTTCGGGTTCTTGTTGTCCGAGAGGTACTGCTGGTGGTAGTCCTCGGCGAAGTAGAAGTCGGTGGCCTTGGTGACCTCGGTGGTGATGGGGCCGTAGCCGGCCGCGGTGAGGACGTCCTGGTACGCGGCGCGGGACGCCTCGGCGAGCTTCTGCTGCATCTCGTCGCGGTAGAAGACGGCCGAGCGGTACTGGGTGCCGACGTCGTTGCCCTGGCGCATGCCCTGGGTGGGGTCGTGGGCCTCCCAGAAGACGCGGAGGAGGTCCTCGTAGGTGGTCCGGGACGGGTCGTAGACGACGCGGACGGTCTCGGTGTGGCCGGTCAGGCCGCTGCAGACCTCTTCGTACGTGGGGTTGGGCGTGTAGCCGCCCTCGTAGCCGACGGCGGTGGAGAGGACGCCCGGGGTCTGCCAGAACTTGCGTTCGGCGCCCCAGAAGCAGCCGAGCGCGAACTCGGCGATCTCGGCGCCGGCCGGGTACGGCGGGGCGAGGGGGGCGTCGAGGACCTCGTGCCTGGGCGGGACCGGGATGGGCTCTGCACGGCCTGGCAGGGCCTTCTCCGGAGACACCGGCTGCGTCTTCGCGAAGAACATGCCTTCAGGGTACGCGCTGGAGGGTGACATCAGTGTGGAGCAGGTTGGGTAATTACGGCCTGCTACGGTGACCGGCGTGAATCGTCAGGGGCTGCTGTGCGGGGTCGGGGCCTACGCGATCTGGGGGCTCTTCCCGCTGTACTGGCCGCTGCTCAAGCCGTCGGGGCCGGTGGAGATCCTGGCGCACCGGATCATGTGGTCGCTGCTCGCGGTGCTGGTGATGCTGGCGTTCGCGCGGCGGTGGGTGCGGGTGACGTGGCGGCAGGCGGGGCTGCTGGCCGTCGCGGCGACGGTGATCACGATCAACTGGGGCGTGTACATCTACGCCGTCAACTCCGGGCACACGCTGGACGCGGCGCTGGGGTACTTCGTCAATCCGCTGATCAGCGTGCTGTTCGGGGTGCTGGTCTTCCGGGAGCGGCTGCGGCCGTGGCAGTGGGCCGCGGTGGGGCTGGGCGGTCTCGCGGTGGTGGTGCTGAGCGTGGACTACGGGCGGCCGCCGTGGATCGCGCTGGTGCTGGCGCTGGCGTTCGGCACCTACGGGCTGGTGAAGAAGTTCGCGAACATGCCGTCGCTGGAGAGCCTCGCGGTGGAGACGGCGGTGCTGTTCCTGCCGGCGCTGGGGTTCGCGCTGTTCCTCGAGGGGCGGGGGGACGCGGCGTTCGGGCATGCCGGGGCCGGGCACGCGGTGCTGATCGTGGTGAGCGGGTTCGTGACCGCGGTGCCGCTGCTGCTGTTCAACGGGGCGGCGATCCGGCTGCCGCTGAGCGTGATCGGGATGCTCCAGTACCTGACGCCGGTGCTCCAGTTCGCCATCGGGCTGCTGGTGCACCATGAGGAGATGCCCGCCGGGCGATGGGCCGGGTTCATCCTGGTTTGGTTGGCCTTGTGTGTGCTGACCTGGGACGGCCTGCGCGCACAGAGATCGCCGGGTTTCGGCGCTCCCCTGGAGGAGGGGGCGTCCAAGCACTAAAGTGCCGGACGTCACATCGCTCGTCCCGAGGAGTCCGGTTGCGCCTGCTCAGCTTCACCGTGGTGGGAGCGGCCGTGATCGCGGCGGGCCTGGCGGCCCCCGCGTCCGGCGCGGAGGACGTCCCGGGCGACGGGATGAGCGTCACCCCCGGTGTGGCGCGGCCCGGCGAGCGGGTACGGGTCAGCGCCCCCGGCTGCAAGGGGCGGGCCGAGTCGATCGCGTTCACCGAGGGGGCCCGGCTCGGCGGCCGCGGTTCGGCGCGGCTGAAGCGCAGCATCGGCGCGGGCACCTACACGGTGGTGGCCGATTGTGGCGGCCGGCAGGTGAGCGCGCGGCTGACCGTGTCGACGGAACGGTCCTGGCCGTCCCTGCTCCCTGGCGCACTCAACCCGCAGATGGCGCGGGCCACCGGCTGAGCCATTCGCGCCATTCCGCCGAGCGCGCGAGATTTTACATCCGCCGGGGAGCGGGACAGCACGCCTCACGACCGGCGCCGGACTACTCCGGACTTCTTTTCCTGGGCTAAGTAAGCCATTTCCGCAAAGCGATCACGGAGAGTGATCATTCCGGGCGGATCGTCACGGCGGGTGCCCTGACAAGCGGCGTCACGACAATTGACGTTTCTCGGGAAAGTGATGAAGGTCACTGCAACCACCACATATTTCCTACCGATCGGGGCCTTGATCTCGTTATTTGATCATGTGATACTTCCCCGGAAACGAACATAACTGACAAGCTTCGCAGAACCGTAGAGAACGCCCGGCGATCCACACTCGTGCCGCCATCGACGCGCCCGGGGCGGCCCTTCACAACGCTGACAGCGCACCTGAGAGGCAGTGGGGAATGACCGTTGACGTCGCGCCGAACACGGCCCAAAAGGCCAGGTCCTTTCCGCTTTATCGAACACTCTCTCGATTTGTCCGGGACCCGCTGCGGGAACTGGAGCGCATCAGCCGGACGGCCGGCGGCGAGCTGATCAAACTGGACCTGGGAGCGTCGCGGCCCTACCTCGCCACCCACCCCGACCACGTCCAGCAGGTGCTGCGGCGCGAGTCGGAGAACTTCGTCCGGGACGGCATGTTCTGGCGCCCCCTGCGCGGCCTCTTCGGCGCCAGCATCATGTCCGAGTACGACGAGTGGGAACTCAGCAAGCGGGTCCTGCAGCCGGTCTTCTCCACCAAGCACGTCCGCGCGCTCACCGACGCCATGGCGGACGCCATCAACCAGGCGGTCGACACCTTCGAGGAGCCCGCCCGCAGGGGCGACACCATCGAGGTCCTCCCCGAGATGGGACGGATCGTCCACGAGACCGTCATCAAGGTGCTGTTCGGCGACAAGATCAAGAAGGCCGAGGCGGACCTGCTCGTCCCCGGCATGGAGAACCTGGCCACCTCGATCGCCTACCGGTTCCTCCTGCCGTTCGTGCCGCGCTCGATCCCGCTGCCCGGCGACCGCAGGTTCGGCGACGCGCTCAAGGTCATGGACGAGGTCCTGTACGAGCTGGTCGACCGCTACCGGGACGCCCCCGGCGAGGGCTTCGACATCTTCACCGCGCTGTGCCGGGCCCGGATGACCGAGGGCAGCGGCCTCGACGACGAGTGGATCCGCGACAACCTGCTGTCGATGTGGGCGACCAGCATCGAGACCACCACCGTCGCGCTGACCTGGATCTGGCCGATCCTGGAGCGGTACCCGGACGTCTCCCGGCGCCTCCGCGAGGACATCGACGAGGTGGTGGCCGGGGAGCGCGTCCGGCCCGAGCACCTGCACCGGCTGCCCTACGTCAAGCAGGTCATCCAGGAGCTGCTGCGGCTCTACCCGGTCGGCTGGATCTTCCCGCGGATCGCCCGGAACGACACCTGGATCGGCGGCGTACCGATCAGCGCCGGGGACACCGTGCTGGTGAGCCCGTACCTCACCCACCGGCTGGAGGAGGTGTGGGAGCGCCCGCTGGAGTTCGACCCCGAGCGGTTCTCCCCCGAGCGCGCGCGCTCGCACCACCGGTACGCCTACTACCCCTTCGGCGGCGGCCCGCACATGTGCATCGGCCGGCACGTGTTCAACTTCGAGGCCGAGCTGATCCTGACCAGCATCCTCAGCCGGTTCCGTCCCCGGGTGGAGAACTCCGAGGAGGCCATCGCCAAGATCGGCGCCACCATCCGACCCCGGACCGACCTCCGGATGACGCTGACTCCCCTCCGGGGCGACCGGTGACCGGGCGCGGCCGCGTCCCGGCGGCGGGGAGCCGCTCGTGAGCGCTGCCCCCGGAGGCGATCCCATGCGGGACGCCTTCGGTGCCGGCAGGGTCATGGCCCAGGCGGTACGGGCGGCCCGGGAACTGGTCCGGAGCGCCGAGGCGCATCCCGGGCTGTTCGCCGCGGACGCCATCGACGCCACCACGTTCAACGCCCTCGCCTGCGCCAACGCGTTCGCCGCGGCCGGGGTCGGGGCGCGCGGGATGCGCGTCCTCAACCGCACGGCGCTGTGGCTGTTCGGCCTGGACTGGCTGGTCGACCACAAGGCGGCGGCGCTCGCGGAGATCGAGGACATCAACGGGCGGGTGCTGGCGGTGCTGGACGGCGCCGCCCCCCTCCCCGGCGACGTCCTCACCCCGTTCCTGGCCGAGATCAGGGACGAGGTCTCGGAGTCCCCCGCGTTCCCGCGGCTCCGCGACGCCTGGCGGGACGCCCTCGTCCGCGTCCTGGACGCGGGCGCGCGCGAGTGGGAGTGGAAGGCGGCCGCCGCGGCCGGCGACCGGTCCGCGCTGCCGTCCCTGGACGCCTACCTGGACAACGCCGACAACATCGGCTCGGCCTGGGTGAACCTCTCGCACTGGATCGCGCTCGCCGACCCGGCGACGGTCGAGCACGTCGCGCCGCTGCGGGAGGCGGACAGGGAGGTGCAGAAGGCGCTGCGCCTGCTGAACGACCTGGCGACCTACGAGCGCGACCTGGCCTGGAACGATCTGAACGCCCTCATGCTCGTCGACGACCGCGCGGCCGTCTCCGACCGGCTCGACGCGATCGTCCGGAACTGCCGCGCCCTGCTCGAACCGCTGCGGGACGCCTGCCCGGACGGGGCGGACTACCTCGCCCGGCAGCTCGGCTTCAACTCGGCCTTCTACGGGGCCAGCGACTACTGGGGGTCGCATTGACCACCGACGAAGCCCTCACCACCGCCGGATTCCTGGACGTCGCGGCCGCCGCCCGCGGCATCGTCGACGACCTGGTCGCCTGGCCGGGGGGCCGCTCGTCCCCCTCGGTGTACGAGACGGGACGGCTGGTGTCGCTGGCGCCGTGGCTGTCCGGGCAGCCGGAGCGGCTCCGCTACCTGGTCCGAGCGCAGCGCGCGGACGGCGCGTGGGGCCTGCCGCACGACGGGTACGCGCTCGTCCCGACGCTCAGCGCGACCGAGGCGCTGCTCGGCGCGCTGGACGGCCCGGAGGATCCGGCGGGGCCGCCGCGGGCCGAGCTGCTCAAGGCCGCCGACCAGGGGCTTCGCCGGCTGCACGGCATGCTGGCGTCCGGCCGCGTCGAGGACGTGCCGGACATGCCGGCGATCGAGCACATCACCCCGTACCTGATCGAGCGGATCAACGTCCGGACGGCCGGCGGCGGAGCCGGGACGGCGGCGGGCCTGGGGGCGGGATCCGGACCGCCCGCCGGGCTGGAGTCCTGGCAGGACGCGGGTCCGCTGCGCGCTCCCGAGGGGATGGGCGGCGAGCTGCTGCACCTCGTCCGGGAGCTCCTGGCCGAGGGGCGGTCCGTCCCGCAGAAGCTGCTGCACGCGCTGGAGATCGCGGGCGGGACGGCGCGGGCGGCGCCGTCGGTGCGGCCCGAACCGTCCGGCACGGTCGGCGCCTCGCCCGCGGCCACCGCCGCCTGGCTCGGCGGTCCCGGCACCGCGGACGGCCCGGCGCGGGCGGCCGAGCGCCGGTCGGCGCGCGCCTACCTGGAGGCGGCGGTCGCGCGGTACGGCGGTCCGGTCCCGGTCGCGACGCCGATCAGCGAGTTCGAGCGCGGCTGGGTCCTGGGGTGGCTGGCGCGGGCGGGCGTTCCCGTCCCGGCGCCGCCCGGGGTGCTGGACCGCCTGCTGGCGGAGCTGACCGCGGCACTGGGCGAGTCGGGCACCGGCGGCGGAGCGGGCCTGCCGCCCGACGCCGACTCCAGTTCCGGCGTCCTGTACGCGCTGTCGCTGCTGGGCCGCCCGTACCCGCCGGACCTGCTGTGGAAATACGAGACCGAAACGCATTTCTGCACTTGGCAGGGCGAAGACGGGATATCCATCACTACGAACGCGCACGTTCTGGAAGCCTTCGGCCACTATCTCGAAAGCACGGGCGGGGGCGAGCGCGCCGTCCGGTACGCCGCCACCGCGGCGAAGGTGTCCTCTTGGCTTTGCGACCAGCAGGACGATGACGGCGCGTGGCGCGACCGCTGGCACGCGTCCCCGTACTACGCGACAGCCTGCGCCGTTCCCGCCCTCGACGATTTCGGGACGGGCCCGCGCGCGGCGCGGGCGGTGGACCGCGCGCGGCGCTGGGTGCTGGAGACGCAGCGGCCGGACGGGTCGTGGGGGCGCTGGGACGGGACGGCCGAGGAGACCGCGTACGCACTGCAAACGCTGCTGCTGCCCGGCCGTCCGCCCGGGGAGGACGTGCTGGAGGCGGCGCGCGGGGCGGTGGCGCGGGGGGCGGCGTACCTCCGCGGAGCCGCCCTGCAATTCTCCCAAACCGGACATGAGCCATTTAACTTCATGGAAGTGTCCGAACCGACCTTATGGCATGACAAGGACGTATACCACCCAACCACTATCGTCCGGACGGCCATCGTCGCGGCCCTGCACCTCGCCCAGACCAGTCGGTTTGTTACCTTGGCGTGAATTCCCTCACATGCCTCCTGGAGTGGGGCCTAAAATTCTGGAAGTAAACGATTCACCTTGAGTGGTTATGGGCAGGTTGGTATGGTTCTGCATGCACGAAACCAGGTGATGCCGGCGTGCATTGACCGACCCCGCTACCCCTAGCCTCGCAGCCGGGACGCCGCCGAGCATTGCAAAGCACCTTGACATTTGTTGGGCGATTCCCATGCGCTTTCGCAACTCACGGCTGCGAACCAAGATTGCGGCGATGCTGGTCTCTCTCACCGCACTGTGGGCCTTCGCCGCGTGGGTGACCGCCAGGGAGGGCGTGAACCTCCTCTGGGTGAGCACGCTGGACAGCAACGTCGCGGCCCCCACCGACCCGATGATGGTGGACATCCAGGCCGAGCGGCGCCTCACCGTGGTCTACCTGGCCGCGCCGACCCCGCAGCGCCGTGACGCCGTCCTGGCCCAGCGGGCTCGCAGCGACAAGACGATCAAGACCGTCTTCGAAGGGATCAGGTCCGGCGCCGTCGACCGCGCCGCGAGCGACACCCTCCAGCGCCGGATCGCCGACTACGACGCGCTCCTCCGGCGGCTCCCCGCCGACCGCCGGGCGATCGACGCGGGCACGGCCGGCCGGGACCGGGCGTTCGAGATCTACACCGCGATCAACGAGGCGAACTTCCGCGTGTACGACGAGCTGGCCACGCTCGACGACGACGGGTTCGCCGACGCCACCCGCGACCAGGTCGCCCTCAACCGCACCTGGGAACTGCTCGCCGGCGAGGACGCCCTGATCGCCGGCGTCCTCGCGGGCGGCCGCACCAGCGCCGCCGACCTGCAGCGGGTCGCGCAGACGATCGGCGCCCGCCGGTACGCCTACGACCAGGCGATGGTCGGCGTGCGCGACACCGAACCCCGGCAGTACCGCGAGCTGACCTCCAACCAGAAGCTCGCCGAGGTCCGCCGGCTGGAGGACGCCCTGCTGCGGTCCCGGCCCGGCCAGCGCCCCCGGGTCGGCGAGGCCCAGTGGCAGAACGCGACCGCGCCCGCCCTCGCCCAGATGCGCACCAGCATCCAGGCCGGCGGCGACCGGCTGGTCGAGCGCGCCACCCCGATCGCCATCGGGGTCGTGCTGCGGCTGCTGCTGGCCGGCGTGCTCGGCCTGGTCACCGTCATCGCGTCCATCATCGTGTCGATCACCACCGCGCGGGCCCTGGTCCGCCAGCTGGAGAAGCTGCGCGGCGCCGCGTGGGAGCTGGCCGAGCAGCGGCTGCCCAGCGTCGTCGAACGGCTCGGGCACGGCGAGAAGGTGGACGTGGCGGCCGAGGCCCCGCCGCTGAAGTTCGGCGACGACGAGATCGGCGAGGTGGGCCGCGCGTTCAACTACGTGCAGGAGACCGCGATCCGCACCGCCGTCGAGCAGGCCGAGCTGCGCCGCGGCATCCGCGACGTCCTGCTCAGCCTGGCCCGCCGCACCCAGACGCTCGTGCACCGGCAGCTGAGCATGCTCGACACGATGGAGCGCCGCCGCGACATCGACCCCAAGGACCTGGAGGAGCTGTTCCGGCTCGACCACCTGGCCACCCGCATGCGGCGCAACGCCGAGAACCTGATCGTCCTCTCCGGCGCCATCCCGGCCCGCGGCTGGCGCCGCTCGGTCCCGATGGTGGACGTCGTCCGCGCCGCGGTCGGCGAGGTCGAGGACTACACCCGGGTGCAGGTGCTGCCGTTCGGCCCGATCGAGCTGACCGGCCGCGCCGTCGGTGACGTCACCCACCTGCTGGCCGAGCTGATCGAGAACGCGGTGTCGTTCTCGCCGCCGGACACCGTCGTGCAGATCGGCGGCCACCTGGTCGCCAGCGGCTTCGCCATCGACATCGAGGACCGCGGGCTCGGGCTGACCGACGAGAAGCTGGCCGACGTGAACGCGCGGATCGCCGACCCGCCCGAGTTCAACCTGCAGAGCTCGGTCCAGCTGGGCCTGTTCGTGGTCGGCAAGCTCGCCGAGCGCTACGGCCTCCAGGTCATGCTCAAGCGCTCGGCGTACGGCGGCACCACCGCCGTCGTGGTCATCCCCCGCGAGCTGGTGATCGAGGACCCGGCGGCCGCGGCCCGTACCCCGGCGCCGCCCGCCGTCACCGCCCCGGCGGAGGGCGCGGCCGAGAGCGGCGCCGCCCCGGCCGGGCCGCGCCCGGTGCCCGCCGGCGCCACCACGGAGAACGGGCTGACCGTCCGCCAGCCGACGATGGTCGGCGCTCCCGACCCCGCCGCCCAGCAGGGCCGCGCGGGCGCCGGGCGGCAGGCCGCCCCGTCCCTGGTGGCCGTCCCGAACCCGCCCGGACGCCGCGACCCGGCGGCCGACCCGACCACCACGGGCCCCGTGCCCACGGGCTCCCAGGACACGGGCCCGCAGAACACGGGCTCGCACACCACTGGCCCGCACACCACTGGCCCGCAGAGCACTGGCCCGCAGAGCACGGGACCGAACGCCGCCGCCCAGCCGGGCCCCGCCGGCCCGGACGCGACCGGGCCCGGCGCCGCCGGGCACGCCGGTTCCGGCTCGCCGAACGTGACGGGGCCGCTCGACGTCCCCGCACCGTCCGCACCGTCCGTGCCCCCCGCCGCACCGGGCGCCGACCCCGCCCCGGTCCCCGGCCGGGCGATCGATCCGAACGACGCCGGAGCCGAGGGTGCCGCGCGTCCCGAGACCGCGATCCCGGAGGACCTGCCGCCCGTGCCCGACATCGATAGCACCCCCTCCGGTCTGCCCGTCCGCGTTCCGCAGGCGAACCTGGCGCCGCCGCTGCGCACGGACGAGCCGATCACCGAGCCGGAGCCCGAACCGGAGCCCGACCAGGGCCGCTCGCCCGAGGACATCCTGCGGATCATGGGTTCCTACCAACGCGGCACCCGCCGCGGCCGGTCCGAGGCCGCGCGGCCCGGAACCGACAACGCTGAAGGCGAGGACGAACAGTAATGCAGAAGACCGGTTCTTCGGCCGACCTGAGCTGGCTGCTGGACGACCTGGTGGGCCGGCTCCCCCACGCCCAGCACGCCATCGTGCTCTCGGCGGACGGGCTTCTGATGGCCTCGTCGCGCGGGTTCACCCAGGACGACGGCGAGCACCTCGCCGCCGTCGCCGCCGGCATCCAGAGCCTCGCCAAGGGCGCCGGATCGCGGTTCGGCGGCGGCCCCGTCCGGCAAACGATCATCGAGATGCAGTCGGCGTTCCTGCTGGTGTCGGTGGCCGGCAAGGGCGCCTGCCTGGCGGTGCTGAGCGACGAGGACGCCGACGTCGGCCTGATCGCGTACGAGATGGCGATGCTGGTCACCGCGATGGGCCACCACCTCAGCACGCCGTCGCGCTCGGACGTCGCGCGGGAAGGCCAGGCCAACTGATGATGCCTCCCGAGGATCCGGCCGAGGAGCGGCGGCAACCCGAGGACCTCTACACCGCCGAGCGGCTGCTGGACGACCGCGCCGGGCCGATGGTGCGCCCGTACGTGATGACCAGCGGCCGGCTCGAACCGACCCGCGGCGACTTCGACCTCATCACGCTGGTCGTCGCCATCGCCGGCAGCGGCGAGGCCGAGATCGGGCTGGGCCCCGAGCACCAGGCGATCCTGCAGCTCAGCCAGTCGGTGATCTCGGTGGCCGAGCTGACCGGCCATCTCAACCTTCCCGTCGCGACCGTGCGGGTCCTGCTGGGCGACCTCCTCGACAAGGGGTTCATCACCATGCAGGAGCCCGAACCGGAGGCGGACATGCACGACATCAGGCTCTACAAGGCGGTGATCGATGGTCTCCGGGCCCTCTAGTCACGACGGCGGCGGCCGCAGGCTCCCCACCGCGGTCAAGATCGTGATCGCCGGCGGTTTCGGCGTCGGCAAGACCACCATGGTCGGCACCGTCTCCGAGACGCAGCCGCTGCGCACCGAGGAGATCCTCACCGACGAGAGCGTCGGCGTCGACGACGTCTCCGGGGTCGAGCGCAAGAACACCACGACCGTCGCGATGGACTTCGGCCGCATCACGATGCGCGACGAGTACGTCCTCTACCTGTTCGGCACGCCGGGCCAGGAGCGCTTCTGGTTCATGTGGGACGAGGTGGCGCTGGGCGCGCTCGGCGCGGTGGTGCTGGCCGACACCCGCCGGCTGTCGGACTGCTTCCCCTCGGTCGACTACTTCGAGCGCCGCGGCACCCCGTTCGTCGTGGCGGTCAACTGCTTCGAGGGCGCCCGCCAGTACGACCTCGAAGAGATCGAGATGGCCCTCAACCTGGGTCCCAAGGTCCCGGTCATGCTGTGCGACGCCCGCAGCCTGGAGTCCTGCAAGAAGGTCCTCATCCACATGGTCCTGCACGCCATGAAGATGCGCGGCCTTACCCCGGCCCCCCAGAACGCCTGACCGGAGAGTGAGAACGCCCGCCCCGGAACGTTCGGGGCGGGCGTCGTTCTTCCCAGGTCCGGATCAGCCCGTGCGGCTGACGACGTAGTCGCAGAGGCCGGTGAAGGCTTCGCGGGCGGGGATGTCGGGGAGGGTGAGGAGCTCGGCGCGGGCGTTCTCGGCCCACTCGCGGAGGTCGGCGCGGGCGCGGTCCATGGCGGGGTGGGCGCGCAGCAGCGCGAGCGCCTCGGCGTGGAGGGCGTCGTCGGTGAGGTCCTCGCTGAGCAGCGTGCGGAGCCGGGCGTCGTCGGGGCCCGAGCCGATGCCGGCGAGAACGTGGTGCATCGGGAGGGTGCGGATGCCCTCGCGCAGGTCGGTGCCCGGGGTCTTGCCCGACTGCTCGGCCTCGGAGGCGATGTCGAGGATGTCGTCGGAGAGCTGGAACGCGACGCCGATCTTCTCGCAGGCGCTGGTGATCGTCTCCACGACACGCGGGTCGGCACCCGCCAGCAGCGCGCCGAACTGGCCGGACACCGCGATCAGCGAGGCGGTCTTGTCGGCGACGACGTCCAGGTAGTGCGCCAGCGGGTCGGCCTCGGGGGCGGCGCCGACGGTCTCCTGGATCTGGCCGCGGACGAGCCGGGCGAACGCGCGGGCCTGGATCCGGACGGCCTCCGGGCCGAGGTCGGCCAGCAGGTCGGAGGCGCGGGCGAACAGGTAGTCGCCGGTGAGGATGGCGACGGTGTTGGTCCAGCGGGAGTTGGCCGAGGGCTCGCCGCGCCGTACGGTCGCCTCGTCCATCACGTCGTCGTGGTACAGGGTCGCGAGGTGGGTCAGCTCGACGACCACCGCGGCCGGGACCACGCCGGCCGCGGCCGGGTCGCCGAAGTGGGAGGCCAGCAGCACCAGCATCGGCCGGAACCGCTTGCCTCCCGCCTCGACCAGGTGCTTGGAGGCTTGGGCGAGCAGCGGGTCGTCGCTGTGGACGGCGTCCAGCAGCACGTTCTCGACGGCGGCGAGCCGCTCCTGCACGTCCGTCGCGAGACCCGCGTCAACGGGCAGGCCGAACGGCCCTGCTCCCTGGGGGGACGGCGCGCCCCCGGGGCCCCCGCCGAAAACTTCACTCACCCAAGACCCCCTAGCGGACCGCTACCGGACGAACATCTGTGTCGCGGCATGCCCCGCAAGGTCCAGCATCGGCTGAGGGAGCACACCGAGTACAACAGTAGCCGTCAGGCCGAGCGCGACCGCCGCCGCGGTCGCCGGTCCGGCGACGACCGAGGGGCCGTCCGCCTCCGGCTCGCTGAAGAACATCACGACGATGACGCGGACGTAGAAGAACGCCGCGATCGCCGACGACAGCACGCCCACCACGACCAGCGGGGTGGCGCCCTCCTCGATCGCCGCCTTGAACACCGCGAACTTGCCGGTGAACCCGCTGGTGAGCGGGATCCCGGCGAAGGCCAGCAGGAAGAAGGCGAAGACGCCGGCCACCACCGGGGAGCGCTTGCCGAGCCCGGCCCAGCGGGACAGGTGCCCCGCCTCGCCGCCCGCGTCCCGCACCATCGTGACGACCGCGAAGGCGCCGACCGTGGTGAAGCCGTACGCGGCGAGGTAGAACAGCGTGCCCGACAGCCCGTTCGGGGACGTGGCGATGACGCCCATGAGCAGGAAGCCCGCGTGGGCGACCGAGGAGTAGGCCAGCATCCGCTTGATGTCGGTCTGGGTGATCGCGATCACCGCGCCCGCCACCATTGTGAGAATGGCCACGCCCCACATCGCCGGGCGCCAGTCCCACCGCAGCTGCTCCAGCGCCACGTAGTAGACCCGCAGCATCGCGCCGAACGCCGACACCAGCGTGCAGGACGCCATCAGCGCGGTGATCGGCGTGGGGGCGCCCTGGTACACGTCCGGCTTCCACATGTGGAACGGCACCGCGCCGAGCTTGAACAGCAGCCCGACCGACAGCAGCGCCACCCCGGCCAGCAGCAGCGTCTCGCTGCCGGCGCCCTTCTCCAGCTGCGCGCCGATGACCGACAGCCGGACCGAGCCGGAGTAGCCGTACAGCAGCGCGGCGCCGTACAGGAAGAACGCCGAGGAGAACGCGCCGAGCAGGAAGTACTTGAGCGCGGCCTCCTGCGACAGCAGCCGCCGCCGGCGGGCGAGCCCGCACAGCAGGTACAGCGGCAGCGACAGGATCTCCAGGGCGATGAACATGGTGAGCAGGTCGTTGGACGCCGGGAACATCATCATCCCGGCGACCGCGAAGCTCATCAGCGGGAACACCTCGGTCTGGGTGATCCCGGCCGACATCGACTCCTGCTCGGCCTCGCTGCCCGGCAGGGCCGCGGCCTGCGCGGCGAAGTGGCCCTGCTTGCGCTCGACGATCAGCAGCAGGCTGATCAGGGCCAGCACCAGGATGGTGCCCTGGAGGAACAGCGTGGGGCCGTCCACCGCGAGCGCGCCCTCGGCGGCGACGTGGAACGGCTCGTCCCGGACGGCCAGCACGATCGTCCAGACGAGCGCGCCGATCATCGACGCGGCGGCCACCACCACCTGGGACGGGAAGCGCCAGGACCGCCGGAAGAACGCCTCGATCAGCACGCCGACGATCGCCGCGCCGAAGACCAGCAGGAGCGGCGCGAGCTGCCCGTACTCGATGTGCGGCGCCGGGATCGGCGAGCCGTCGGCGAGGACGCCGCCGTTCGCGTCGAGCGCGGTGATCGCCGCGCTCACCTGGCTGGGGGTCATGGACGGGCTCCGTTCTCAGCGACGTTGCCGGTGATCTCCGGCGCCGGATCGCGCTGGTCCACCCGGACCAGCGTCTTCTCCACCGACGGGTTGATCACGTTCAGGAGCGGCTGCGGGAAGAAGCCCAGCGCGATGATGATCGCGATGATCGGGCCGATCGCCAGCTTCTCCCGGCCGGACAGGTCCTTCATGCCCTTGGCTCCTTCGGCGACCGGACCGCCCATCGTCCGCTGGTACATCCACAGGATGTAGATCGCGGCCAGCACGATGGCGATCGTGGCGATCACCGCGGGCACCTTGTAGCGGGCGAAGGTCCCGGTGAAGACCAGGAACTCCGAGACGAACGGCGACAGCCCCGGCAGCGACAGCCCGGACAGGCCCGCCACCAGGAACGTCCCGGCCAGCACCGGCGCGACCTTCTGGACGCCGCCGTAGTCGCCGATCCGGGCCGACCGGCGCCGTACGATCATGAAGCCGACCAGCAGGAACAGCGCGCCGGTCGAGAACCCGTGGTTCACCATGTAGAGCGCGGCGCCGGACTGCGCCGCGGTGGTCATCGCGAAGATGCCCAGCACGATGAACCCGAAGTGGGAGATCGAGGTGTAGGCGACCAGCCGCTTCAGGTCGACCTGCCCGATGGCCAGCACCGCGCCGTAGACGATGCTGAGCACCGCGAAGCCGAGCACGACCGGCGTCGCCCACTTGGACGCGCCGGGGAACAGCTCCAGGCAGAACCGCAGCATGCCGTACGTGCCGACCTTGTCGAGCACGCCGACGATCAGCACCAGCGCGCCGGCCGGGGCCTGCTGCGCGGCGTCCGGAAGCCAGGTGTGCACCGGCACCATCGGCGCCTTGATCGCGAACGCGATGAAGAACCCGAGGAACAGCCACTTGGCCGTCGTCGGGTCGATGTCCATCGTGCTCAGCTCGCTGAAGAGGAACGTCCCGTGCCCCAGGCCGCCCTCGCCGACCGGCTTGGCCGACAGCGGGTAGAGCCAGAGGACCGCGACGAGCATCAGCAGCCCGCCGAACAGCGAGTACAGCAGGAACTTCACCGCGGCGTACGAGCGCTGCGCGCCGCCGTAGGACCCGATGAGGAAGTACACCGGGATCAGCATCGCCTCGAAGAAGACGTAGAAGAGGAAGACGTCGGTCGCCGCGAAGACGCCGATCATCATCGCTTCCAGCGCCAGCAGCAGCGCGAAGTACGTCTTCACCGACCGCTTGGCGGGCACGTCCACGCCGCCGGACCGGTCGGCCTCGTTCCAGGAGGCCAGGATGACCAGCGGGACGAGGATCACCGACAGCAGCACCAGCACCAGCGCGACGCCGTCGACGCCGAGCGCCCAGTGCACGCCGAACTGCGGGATCCAGTCGTACTTCTCCTCGAACTGGAACCGCGGCCCGCCGGTGTCGAACGCCGCCGTCATCGCCACGGTGCCCGCGGCGACCAGCAGCGAGACGCCGAGCGCGACCTGCTTGACCAGCGCCTCGCCCGCCCTCGGCAGCACGCCCACCAGCAGCGCGCCCAGCGCGGGGAGCGCGATGAGGACGCTCAGCCAGGGAAAGTCTTCCATCAGACGTTCACCACCAGGAGCGCGCCGACGACGATGGCCGCGCCCAAGAACATGGACAGTGCGTACGAGCGGACGAAGCCGGTCTGGATGCGCCGGACGCGTCCGGAGCTGCCGCCGACCCCGGCCGCCAGGCCGTTGACCAGGCCGTCGACGCCCCGGCCGTCGAACCAGACCGCGAGCCGGGTCAGCCACTGGCCGGGCCGCATGAGCAGCGACTCGTTCAGGGCGTCACCGTAGAGGTCCTTGCGGGCCGCGACCGTGACGAACGAGCCCTTGGGCTGCTCGCGCGGCACCTTGCGGGCGCCGTACTGCCGCCAGGCGATCGCGACGCCGGCGACCATCAGCGCCAGCGCGATCAGGCCGGGCACCGCGACCGGGTTGAACCCGTGGTGCTCCTCGGGGTGGCCGACGACCGGCTCCAGGAAGTCGGAGAAGCCGCCGAGCACCAGGAAGCCGCCGGCGCCGATGGAGCCGACGGCCAGCAGGATCAGCGGCACGGTCATCACCTTGGGCGACTCGTGCGGGTGCACGTCCTCGTCCCAGCGCTTCTCCCCGTAGAAGGTCATGAACATGACCCGGGACATGTAGTACGCGGTGATGCCGGCGCCGAGCAGCGCGCACGAGCCGAGGATCAGGCCCGAGGTGCCCCCGTGGGCGAAGGCCGCCTCGATGATGCCGTCCTTGGTGAAGTAGCCGGAGAACGGCGGGAACCCGATGATCGCCAGGAAGCCGAGCCCGAAGGTGGCCCAGGTGACGACCATCATCCCGCGCAGCGCGCCGTAGTGGCGCATGTTCACGTCGTCCTTCATGCCGTGCATGACCGAGCCGGCGCCGAGGAACAGGCCCGCCTTGAAGAAGCCGTGCGCGATCAGGTGCGCGATGGCGATGGCGTACCCGGCCTTGCCGAGCCCGGCGGCCAGGTGCATGTAGCCGATCTGCGACATCGTCGAGCCGGCCAGCGCCTTCTTGATGTCGTCCTTGCCGGTACCGATGATCGCACCGGCGAGCAGGGTGGCCGCGCCGACGATCGTCACGACCAGCTGCGCGGTCTCCGACATCTCGAAGATCGGCGCGGACCGGACGATCAGGTAGACGCCCGCGGTCACCATCGTGGCGGCGTGGATCAGGGCCGACACCGGGGTCGGGCCCTCCATCGCGTCCAGCAGCCAGGACTGGAGCGGCAGCTGCGCCGACTTGCCGCACGCGCCGAGCAGGAGCAGCAGCCCCAGCGCGGTCGCCGTGCCGGTGCTCAGCTGCGAGGCCAGCCCGACGTGCTCGGCGCCCTCGCCCAGGATCTGCTCGAACCCGACCGTCCCGAACGTGCCGAACATCAGCATGATCGCCGTCAGGAAGCCGATGTCACCGACCCGGTTGACGACGAACGCCTTCTTCGCCGCCGTCGCCGCGGACGGCTTGTACTGCCAGAACCCGATCAGCAGGTACGAGGCGAGGCCGACGCCCTCCCAGCCGATGAACATCGCCAGGTAGTTGTCGCCCAGCACCAGCAGCAGCATCGCCGCGACGAACAGGTTCAGGTACGCGAAGAACCGGCGCCGGTCGGGGTCGTCGGCCATGTAGCCGATGGAGTAGACGTGGATCAGCGAGCCCACACCGGTGATCAGCAGCACGAAGCTGATGGACAGCGGATCCACCAGCAGTCCCATGTCGGCCCTGAACGAGCCGGCGTGGAAGAACTCCCACAGGTGGACGGTGCGCCGCCGCTCCTCCGGGCCGTACCCGAGCATCTGGACGAACATCGCCGCGCCGACCGCGAAGGCGGCCAGCGACATCGTGACCCCGAGCAGGTGCCCCCACTTGTCGGTACGGCGCCCGCCCAGGAGCAGGATCGCCGCGCCGGCCAGCGGGAGCGCGATCAGGAGCCAGGCCAGGGCCTGGATGCCTTCCGCTTTCATCCCTGGCCTCTCAGTACTTCAGCAGGTTCGCGTCGTCGACCGACGAGGACCTGCGGGTCCGGAAGATGGTCATGATGATCGCCAGGCCCACCACGACCTCCGCCGCGGCCACCACCATCACGAAGAACGCGATGATCTGGCCGTCGAGGTTGCCGTGCATCCGGGCGAACGAGACGAACGCCAGGTTGGTCGCGTTGAGCATGAGCTCAATGCACATGAAGACCACGATCGCGTTGCGGCGCACGAGCACGCCGGCGGCGCCGATGGTGAACAGGATCGCCGAGAGCGCCAGGTAGTGCCCGGGACTCATTGACCAGCCTCGCCTTCGCTAGGAGCGGTCGCGCCGCCCGCGGCGGGCGTCCCGGCCTTGACCTCGCGGCCCTCGGCGCCGGCGGCGGCGTCGCGGGCCTCCCCGGTCACGGCCTTGACCGCGGCGACGTCCTGCTCGACCGCCTGCTCCTCGGTGTCGCCGTACAGGTCGGCGTGCCGCTCGGCGGTGTCGGTACGGGCCGCGATGACCGGGTTGATCGACAGCTCGGAGACCGAGCCGTCGGGCAGCAGCGCCGGCATGTCGACCGCGTTGTGCCGCGCGTACGTGCCGGGCCCGGGCAGCGGGCCCGGGTGGGCGCCGCTCGCGAACCGCTTCGCGGCCAGGTCGCGCTGCGTCGGCTTGGGCGTGGTGCGCTCGCGGTGCGCCAGCACCATCGCGCCCAGCGCCGCGGTGATCAGCAGCGCGCTGGTCGCCTCGAACGCGAACACGTACTTGCCGAAGATGAGCCGGGCGAGCGCGACGACGTTGCCGCCGTCGCTGTTGGCCGCGGCCACGCCCGCCGAGTCGGACAGGGCCGCGTCGCCGAAGCCCAGCCCGAGCAGGGTCAGGAAGCCGAGGGCGGCGACCGCCGCCCAGATCCGCTGCGCCCGGATCGTCTCCACCAGCGAGTCGGTGGAGCTGACGCCGACCAGCATCAGCACGAACAGGAAGAGCATCAGCACCGCGCCGGTGTAGACGATCACCTGCACGAACGCCAGGAACGGGGCGTCCTGCACCGCGTACAGCGCGGCCAGCGACAGCATCACGGTCGCGAGCAGCAGCGCCGAGTGCACCGCCTTCCGCATGAAGATCATGCCGAGGGCGGCGCAGACCGACACGACGGCCAGCAGCCAGAAGATGAACGGCTCTCCCGGCTGGGCGTCGGCGACCTGCGCCGCAACCACGTCGGGACTCACTTGGACTCACTCCTCTCCGCGGCGCCCGTCCCCTTCTCCGCGGACTCGTCGGACTGGAGGCCGAGGCGGTAGTAGTCCTCCTCGGTCTCGCCCAGGCGCATCTCGTGCGGGGGCTGCTCCATGCCCTCGCGCAGCGGCGCCAGCAGCATGTCCTTGGTGTAGATCAGGCTCTCGCGGCTGTCGTCGGCGAGCTCGTACTCGTTGGTCATCGTGAGCGCCCGGGTCGGGCACGCCTCGATGCACAGGCCGCACAGGATGCAGCGCAGGTAGTTGATCTGGTAGACGCGGCCGTACCGCTCGCCCGGGGAGTAGCGCTCCTCGGCGGTGTTGTCGGCGCCCTCCACGTAGATCGCGTCGGCCGGGCAGGCCCACGCGCACAGCTCGCAGCCGATGCACTTCTCCAGCCCGTCCGGCCACCGGTTGAGCTGGTGACGGCCGTGGAAGCGCGGCGCGGTCGGCTTCTTCACCTCGGGATACTGGACGGTCTCGCTCTTCATGAACATCTGATGGAACGAGACCCCGAACCCCTTGACCGGGTTCAGGAAGTCAGTGAGTCCCACTTCCGACCTCCTCACGCGTGGTCGTGACCGGCTGCGACGCCTGCGCGCGGCGGCCGTGGTAGTGCGGGGCGTCCATCGGCGGGACGGGGAACGCCGGCGCGGCCTCGCCGCCCGCGCCCGTCCCCGTGCCCGTACCGGAGCCCGCGCCCGGGACGATCTCCTTCGCCGCCTCGCCGTCGCCGCCGCGCATCGTCTCCCACAGGATCGTGGCGATCAGCACAACGCCCGCGGCGACCGCGCCGTACAGCATGATCTGGCGCATGTCGTAGCCCTCCAGCTGGAGGGCGCGGACGGTGGCGACCAGCATGATCCAGCCGAGCGAGACCGGCATCAGGACCTTCCAGCCGAGCTTCATCAGCTGGTCGTACCGGACCCGCGGCAGCGAGCCGCGCAGCCAGATGAAGAAGAAGATGAACAGCCCCATCTTCGCGATGAACCACAGCAGCGGCCACCAGCCCGCGTTGGCGCCCTCCCACACCGTGGAGATCGGCGCCGGGGCGCGCCAGCCGCCCAGGAACAGCGTGGTCGCCAGCGCCGACAGCGTCGCCAGGTTGATGTACTCCGCGAGGAAGAACATCGCGAACTTCAGCGACGAGTACTCGGTGTGGAAGCCGCCGACCAGCTCGCCCTCGCCCTCGGGGAGGTCGAACGGGATCCGGTTGGACTCGCCCATCATCGTGACCACGTAGATCACGAACGACGGGAGCAGCAGCAGCACGAACCACCGGTCGGCCTGCGCGTTGACGATCTCGGTCGTCGACATCGAGCCGGCGAACAGGAACACCGCCACGAACGACAGCCCCATCGCGATCTCGTACGAGATCACCTGCGCGGACGAGCGCAGCCCGCCCAGCAGCGAGTACGGCGACATCGACGACCAGCCGGCCAGCACGATCCCGTACACGCCCATCGACGACATCGCCAGCACGAGCAGCACCGCGACCGGCAGGTCGGTGCCCTGCAGCGGGGTGTGGTGCCCGAAGACCGACACCGTCGGCCCGAACGGGATGATGATGAACGAGATGAACGCCGGCACCGCCGACATGATCGGCGCCAGGACGAAGACGACCTTGTCGACGTTCCGGGGGACGATGTCCTCCTTCAGCGCCAGCTTGACGCCGTCGGCGAGGCCCTGGAGCAGGCCGAAGGGCCCGGCCCGGTTGGGGCCGACGCGCAGCTGCATGCGGCCGATGACGCGGCGCTCGATCCACATCGTCAGCAGCACGGTCAGCACGAGGAAGACGAAGACGGCCAGCACCTTGCCGCCGATCAGCCACCACGGGTCGCGGCCGAACGAGCCCTCCAGGGTGGGGTCGGGCGGCGCGGCCGCGAGTACGGACGACACCCTCAGGCTCATGACGCGCCTCCGGTCGAGATCTTGACCACGCTGCCGGCGGTCGCGCCCAGGTCGCGGTACAGCGAGCAGCCCGCCGAGTCGCCCGGCAGCCAGACCACGCGGTCGGGCAGGTCCGGGGTGATCTCCAGCGGGAGCGTCACCGCGCCGCGCGCCGTGCTGACCGTGACGGTGACGGTCCCGGCCGTGACGGTCGCGGCCGTTCCGGCGTCGCCGGCGGCCGTGCCGACCGCGCCGATCTCGCGGGCGGTGGCGGGCGAGAGCCGGGCTACCGCGGGCTTGGCCGTACCGGCCAGGTACGGCTCGCCGTCCTGCATCCGGCCCCGGTCGAGCAGCAGCCGCCAGCTGGCCAGCAGCGCCTCGCCGCTGCCCGGCTGCGGCGCGGCGCCCAGCGTCGCGCTCGGCGCCGCGGGCCGCTCGCCCCGGTAGGCGCCCAGTTCGGACAGCTCGCGCTTGGCGGCCTCCGGCCCCGGCAGCGCCAGGTGCACGTCCAGCTCGCCGGCCAGCGCGTTCAGCACCCGCAGGTCGGACATCGTCCCGGCGGACTTCAGCACGGTGTCGAACGGGCGGCCGCGGCCCTCCCAGTCGACGAACGTCCCGGACTTCTCCGCGACGGCCGCGACCGGCAGCACCACGTCGGCGCGGTCGGTGACCGCGCTGACCCGCTGCTCCAGGCTCACCACGAACGGGGTGGCCTCCAGCGCCGCCAGCATCGCCTCGGGGTCGGGCAGGTCGTACGGGTCGACGCCGCCGACCAGCAGCGCGCCCAGCTCGCCGACGGCACCGGCCGCGACGATCGCCGCGCCGTCCCGGCCGGGGGCGGCGGGCAGGTCCGCCACGGACCAGGCGCGGGCGACCTCGGCGCGGGCGGCGGGGTCGGTGACCGGGCGGCCGATCGGCAGCAGCCCGGGCAGCGCCCCGGCCTCGATCGCGCCGCGCTCCCCGGCCCGGCGCGGCACCCACGCCAGCCGGGCGCCGGTGACCTGCGCCAGCCGGACCGCGCTGGACAGCGCGCCGGGGCTGCCGGCCAGCCGCTCGCCGACGAGGATCACCGCCCCGGGCGACTCCAGCGCCTCGCGGGCGGGCGCGCTCGCGCCGTCGGCGACCAGCGAGCCGAGTGCCTCGGCCTCGGCCCCCGGCAGCGACCGGATCAGCGTGCCGCCCATCTTCTCCAGGCCCCGGGTGGCGAACGGCGCCACCGCGAAGACCTTCAGGCCCTTCTTGCGGAACGCCTTGCGCAGCCGCAGGAAGACGATCGCCGACTCCTCCTCCGGCTCCAGGCCGGCGAGCAGCACCGCGGGCGCCTTCTCCAGGTCGGAGTAGGTGACCTCGATCGGGCGGCCCGCCACCGAGGAGGCGAGGAACTCGGCCTCCTCGGCCGAGTGGGCCCGCGCCCGGAAGTCGATGTCGTTGGTGCCGAGCGCGATCCGGGCGAACTTGGCGTACGCGTACGCGTCCTCCAGCGTCACCCGCCCGCCGGTCAGCACCGCGGCGCCCTTGGCCTTGCCGCGGGCCAGGCCGCGGGCGGCGAGGGTCAGCGCCTCGGGCCAGGACGCGGTCTCCAGGACGCCGTCCTCGTTCCGGACGAGGGGGTGGGTCAGCCGGTCGGGCTGGGTGGCGTAGGTGAACGCCCACCGGCCCTTGTCGCAGTTCCACTCCTCGTTCACCTGCGGGTCGTCACCGGCCAGCCGCCGGGTGACCTTGCCGCGCCGGTGGTCGGTGCGGAGCGCGCAGCCGCCCGCGCAGTGCTCGCACGTGCTCGGCGTCGAGACCAGGTCGAACGGCCGCGACCGGAACCGGTACGCCGCGCCGGTCAGCGCGCCGACCGGGCAGATCTGGACCGTGTTGCCGGAGAAGTACGACTGGAACGGCTTGCCGTCGGCCGCCCCGACCTGCTCCTTGGCGCCGCGCTCGAACAGGTCGATGAACGCGTCACCGGCGATCTGGTCGGAGAACCGGGTGCAGCGGGCGCACTGGATGCAGCGTTCCCGGTCGAGCAGCACCTGGCTGGACAGCGGGATCGGCTTGGGGAACGTCCGCTTGGCCTCGGCGAACCGGGATTCGCCCTGCCCGTTCGACATCGCCTGGTTCTGCAGCGGGCACTCGCCGCCCTTGTCGCAGACCGGGCAGTCCAGCGGGTGGTTGATCAGCAGCAGCTCCATCACGCCGTGCTGCGCCTTGTCGGCCACCGGCGAGGTGAGCTGCGTCTTGATCACCATGCCGGGCATCACGGTCGTCGTGCAGGACGCCTGCGGCTTGGGCATCCCGCGGCCGTTCCCGGCGTCCGGGATCTCCACCAGGCACTGCCGGCAGGCCCCGACCGGGTCGAGCAGCGGGTGGTCGCAGAACCGCGGGATCTGGATGCCCAGCAGCTCGGCGGCCCGGATGATCAGCGTGCCCTTCGGGACCTCGATCTCGAAGCCGTCGATGGTCACGCCGACCATCTCGACGGCCTTCTCGACCTCGGCCTCGGGCTTGGTCGCGGTCACTTGCTCCCACCTCCCCAGAGGGTGGAGGCGGCCGGGTCGAACGGACAGCCGCCCTGCTCGAAGTGCTGGAGGTACTCGTCGCGGAAGAGCTTGATGGACGACACCACCGGGCTGGTCGCGCCGTCGCCCAGCGCGCAGAACGACCGGCCGAGGATGTTGTCGGACAGGTCCAGGAGCGTCTCCAGGTCCTTCTCCTCGCCCTGGCCGGCCTCCAGCCGCTTGAGCATCTGCTTGTACCAGTACGTGCCTTCGCGGCACGGCGTGCACTTGCCGCACGACTCGTGCGCGTAGAACTCCGACCAGCGCAGCACCGCGCGGACGACGCAGGTCGTCTCGTCGAAGATCTGGAGGGCACGGGTGCCGAGCATGGACCCGGCCGCGCCCACCGACTCGAAGTCCAGCGGAACGTCCAGGTGCTCGTCGGTGAAGATCGGGGTGGACGAGCCGCCCGGCGTCCAGAACTTCAGCCGGTGCCCGCTCCTGATCCCGCCCGCCATGTCGAGCAGCTCGCGCAGCGTGATGCCCAGCGGCGCCTCGTACTGGCCCGGCTTCGTCACGTGCCCGGACAGCGAGAAGATCCCGTACCCCTGGGACTTCTCGGTGCCCATCGCCGCGAACCAGTCGGCGCCGTTCTCGATGATCGAGGGAACCGAGGAGATCGACTCGACGTTGTTGATGACAGTGGGCCCGCCGTACAGGCCCGCGACGGCAGGGAAGGGAGGCTTCAGCCTCGGTTGGCCGCGGTACCCCTCCAGCGAGTCGAGCAGCGCTGTCTCCTCGCCGCAGATGTACGCGCCGGCGCCGCTGTGCACGACCAGCTCCAGGTCGAAGCCGGAGCCGAGGATGTCGCGGCCCAGGTAGCCGGCCTCGTACGCCTCGGCGACCGCCTGCTGGAGCCGGCGGATGACGTGCAGCACCTCGCCGCGCACGTAGATGAACGCGTGGTTGGCGCGGATGGCGAACGAGCTGATGACGATGCCCTCGATGAGCACGTGCGGGTTGGCCATCATCAGCGGGATGTCCTTGCACGTGCCCGGCTCGGACTCGTCGGCGTTCACCACCAGGTAGTGCGGCTTGCCGTCCTGCGGGATGAAGCCCCACTTCATGCCGGTGGGGAAGCCCGCGCCGCCGCGGCCGCGGAGGCCGGAGTCCTTGACGGCCTGGATGATGTCGTCCGGCGGCATGGCCAGCGCCGTGCGCAGGGCGCGGTAGCCGCCCGCGCGCTCGTACCCCTCGCGGGTGAACGAGTCGGCCTTGTCCCATTCCCTGGTGAGGATGGGGGTGAGCGTGGTCATTGGTTGCGGCCCTCCTGCGTACCGGGCTTGACCTGGCCGCCGATGGGCTTGCCGGGCTCGTTCGGCGGCGGGTCGGTGACCTCTCCCGGCTTCACCGGCTCGTGCGGCGCGGCACGGTCGGCGTCCGTCGCCGGCGCCTCCCAGCCGCGCTCCTTGGCCAGTTCCAGGCCGACCAGCGACTGCGGCCCGGCCTGGAGGCCCTCGTGCGCGCGCCCGTCGGGGAACCCGGCCAGCACGCGGCTCGCGTCCTTCCACGAGCACAGCGACGACGGGCCCCGTGAAGGAAGCACTTGCTTACCGGCGCGGAGGTCGTCCACCAGCGCCCTGGCCTTCTCGGGAGTCATGTCGTCGAAGAACTCCCAGTTGACCGTCATCACCGGCGCGAAGTCGCACGCGGCGTTGCACTCGATCCGCTCCAGGCTGACCTTCCCGTCCGGGGTCGCCTGATCGTGGCCGACGCCCAGATGGTCGCTCAGCTCGCTCCAGATCTGGTCGCCGCCCATGACCGCGCACAGCGTGTTGATGCAGACGCCGACGTGGTACTCGCCGACCGGCTCGCGCTTGTACATCGTGTAGAACGTCGCGACGCCCGTGACCTGCGCGGACGTGATGCCCAGCTGCTCGGCGCAGAACTCGATCCCGCGCTGGGAGACGTACCCGTCCGCGGACTGCACCAGGTGCAGCATCGGCAGCAGCGCCGAGCGCGGCTTGGGATAGCGGGCGATGATCTCCTTGGCGTCCCGCTCCAGCCGTTCGCGCACCGCCGGGTCGAAGGGTTCGGCCTTCTCCGGGACCACCGGCGCGGCCACCGGCACCTGCCTGTTCGTGTCCGGAACCGTCATCGGTCCACACCCCCCATCACCGGGTCGAGACTCGCGACCGCCGCGATGACGTCCGCGATCATTCCGCCCTCGCACATCGCCGGGACGGCCTGCAGGTTCGTGAACGACGGGTCGCGGAAGTGCACCCGGAACGGGCGCGTCCCGCCGTCGCTCACCACGTGCGCCGCCAGTTCGCCGCGCGGCGACTCGATCGGCACGTACGCCTGCCCGGCCGGCACCCGGAAGCCCTCGGTCACCAGCTTGAAGTGGTGGATCAGGGCCTCCATCGAGGTGCCCATGATGTGCGCGATGTGCCGGGGCGAGTTGCCCATGCCGTCCGCGCCGATCGCCAGCTGCGCCGGCCAGCCGATCTTCTTGTCCTCGATCATCACCGGGCCCTTGGACCCGCGCAGCCGGTCCACGCACTGCCGGACGATCTTCAGCGACTCCTCCATCTCCGTCATGCGGACGAGATAGCGGGCGTACACGTCGCTGCCGGTCTCGGTGGCGGTCTCGAAGTCGTAGGTCTCGTAACCGCAGTAGGGCTGCGACTTGCGCAGGTCCCACGGGATGCCGGTCGCGCGCAGCACCGGGCCGGTGATGCCCAGCGCCATGCAGCCGGTCAGGTCCAGGTGCGCGACGTCCTTCGTCCGCGCCAGGTAGACCGGGTTGGCGTCCATCAGCTTGCGCAGCGCCTGGATGCGCTTCGGCATCCGCTCCAGATAGTCCTCGATCTTGCTGATCGCGCCGCTCGGCAGGTCCTGCGCGACGCCGCCCGGCCGGACGTACGCCATGTTCATCCGCAGGCCGGTGATCTCCTCGAACAGGTCGAGCGTGTACTCGCGCTCGATGAACCCGTTCAGCATCACCGTCGTCGCGCCCAGCTCCAGGCCGAACGTGGCGATCGCGACCAGGTGCGAGGAGATCCGGTTGAGCTCCATCATCATCACGCGGATGATCTGGGCCCGCTCCGGGATCCGGTCCTCGATCCCCAGCAGCCGCTCCACGCCCAGGCAGTACGCCGTCTCGTTGAAGATCGGCGCCAGGTAGTCCATCCGGGTGCAGAACGTGGTGCCCTGGGTCCAGGTCCGGAACTCCATGTTCTTCTCGATGCCGGTGTGCAGGTAGCCGATGCCCACCCGGGCCTCGTTCACCGTCTCACCGTCGAGCGTCAGGATGATCCGGAGCACGCCGTGCGTGGACGGGTGCTGCGGCCCCATGTTGACGACCAGCCGCTCGTCGCCGAGGTCCTCGGCGCCCGCGACGACCTGGTCCCAGTCCTGGCCGGAGACGTCGAAGACCTTGCCCTCCGCCGCCTCGTCGGCCGCGTACGCGTCGTACTCGGTGTACTTGGTGGAAGGACTCATGCTGCGCTCCTCAGTCGAGCCGCCGCGCGGCCGCTCACGGTGCACCTCGCTTCAGGGCTCACGTGTACGACCTCCTTTCGTCCGGCGGCGGGATCTCGGCGCCGCGGTACTCGACGGGGATGCCGCCGAGGGGGTAGTCCTTGCGCTGCGGATGGCCGACCCAGTCGTCGGGCATCTCGATCCGGGTCAGCGCCGGGTGCCCGTCGAAGACGAGCCCGAAGAAGTCGTAGGTCTCCCGCTCGTGCCAGTCGGCGGTCGGATACACCGGGACGACCGACGGGACGTGCGGGTCGGCGTCGGGCGCGGTGGTCTCCAGCCGCACCCGCCGGTTGTGGGTGATGGACAGCAGGTGGTAGACGGCGTGCAGCTCGGCGCCGGTGTCCTGCGGGTAGTGCACGCCGGACACGCCGCTGAGCAGCTCGAAGCGCAGCTTCGGGTCGTCCCGCATGGTGCGCGCGACCGTCTCGATGTGCTCCCGCTTGACGAAGAACGTCATCTCGCCGCGGTCGACCACGACCCGCTCGATCGCGTCGCCGAAGTCGGGCAGGGCCCGCTCCAGCTCGTTCGCGACCTCGTCGAACGGGCCTTCGTCGGCGGTGCCCTCGGGACCGCCGTAGGGGCGCGGAGAGGACACCTTGGGGCTCTGCCGCACGACGAGTCCGCCGTATCCGGAGGTGTCACCGGTGGTCTTGGCGCCGAACATGCCCGTCCGCGCGATCGGCTGCTCCTTGCGCTCCTCCTCGGAGTGCGCGGGCAGCTGGTCGGCGGCCTGCTCGGCCTTCTGCTCGGGATGCTGGGAGCTCACGCCGCGCCCCCCGCTCGCCTCCGGGCCGCATTCAGGCCGTGCAGCTCGCTCATACAGCACCTCCCGGCTGGCCGAGCAGCGGGAGCTGGCGGCGCTTGGCCTCTTCCAGCTCGGCGATCTGCGCCTTGCGCTGCGGGCCGAGCTTGGTGTTCTGGATCTTGTCGTGCAGCTTCAGGATCGCGTCCAGCAGCATCTCCGGCCGCGGCGGGCAGCCGGGCAGGTAGATGTCCACCGGGACGATGTGGTCGACGCCCTGCACGATCGCGTAGTTGTTGAACATGCCGCCCGACGAGGCGCACACGCCCATCGCGATGACCCACTTGGGCTCGGTCATCTGGTCGTAGATCTGCCGCAGGACCGGGGCCATCTTCTGGCTCACCCGGCCCGCGACGATCATCAGGTCGGCCTGCCGGGGGGTGGCCGAGGCGCGTTCCATCCCCCAGCGGGAGAAGTCGTGCCGCGGGTCGCCGGCGGCCATCATCTCGATGGCGCAGCACGCCAGCCCGAACGTCGCGGGCCAGACCGAGCTCTTGCGCGCCCAACCGGCGACCTGCTCGACCGTGGTCAGCAGGAAACCACTGGGGAGTTTCTCCTCTAGACCCATCTCAGCGCCCCCGCTCCGCTCCGGCGCGCCTTATGGTGCGCGCTTCCCTCGTCGCAGGCTCCTCAGTCCAGCGCGCACCGCGCGCCTGCACGTCGCTCATCAGTCCCACTCCAGACCACCGCGCCGCCAGATGTAGGCGTACGCCACCAGCACGGTGAGGATGAACAGGACCATCTCCACAAGCCCGAAGAGCCCCATCTGATCGAAGGCGACGGCCCAGGGGTAAAGGAAGATGATCTCAATGTCGAAGACGATGAAGAGCATCGCCGTCAGGTAGTACTTCACCGGGAAACGCCCGCCGCCCACCGGCTGCGGCGTCGGCTCGATTCCGCACTCGTAGGCGTCCAGGCGCGCCCGGTTCCACCTCTTGGGCCCGGTGAGCGCGGCCATCGCCACCGAACCCGCCGCGAAGACGAAGGCGAGCACCCCTAGCACGATGATCGGAACATAGAGATCCACGTCTCTACTGCCTCTCCTCGGAACGTACAACGCTGTACGGGACGCGCCCGGGCACGCGCCGCGCGAGGCGGTGCGCGGCGCCGGACGGGCGCGCCACGGCGGCGTGACCCTTTACACGCTCGTGACTTCTGTCACGAGCACGGGTCGCCACCCTAGCCAAGGTGACCAAATGCACTCCCCTCGGGGGGTAAAGAGGTGCCCCCGCTTGCCTTCAGGGCGCCCTGAGACGCCCCCTTCCCACGTCTCGCATGATCACGAAGCCGTCCGCGCTCACCTTCATGCGGTGTCCCCCGCTCGCTTCCGGGGCGCCATCTCGCTCATGCGGCAGGCGCCACCTTCTGCATCGCGTTGATGACGCGGTCCATCGCGTCGCCGCCGCGGCGGTCGGTGAGGTTGGCCAGCAGCTTGAGGGTGAAGCGCATCAGCGTCGGGTGCGGCAGGCCGTGCGCGGTGAGGAACTTCATCACCCGCGGGTCGCCGATGGCCTGCACGAAGACGCGGGCGAGGGTGAAGTAGCCGCCGTGCTCGTCCTTGAGGACGCGCGGGTACTCGTACAGGGTCCGCTCGCGCTGCGCCGGGGTGCGGCGGCCGAGCGCCTGCACCATGATCTCGGCGGCCAGCTTCCCGGACTCCAGGGCGTAGTCGATGCCCTCGCCGTTGAACGGGTTGATCATGCCGCCGGAGTCGCCGACGAGCAGCATGCCGCGGGTGTAGTGCGGCTGCCGGTTGAAGCCCATGGGGAGCGCCGCGCCGCGGATGGGGCCGGTCGCGTGGTCCTCGTCGAACGCCCACTCCTCGGGCATGTTCGCGCACCAGCCCTTGAGCATCCCGCGGTAGTCGACGTTCTGGAACGCCTTGCTGGTGTTGAGCAGGCCGAGGCCGACGTTGGAGGTGCCGTCGCCGACCGGGAAGACCCAGCCGTAGCCGGGGAGGAGGCGCTGCCCGTCCCAGAGTTCGAGCCACGCCTCCATGTAGTCGTCGTCGTGGCGCGGGGTCTCGAAGTAGCGGCGGACGGCGACGCCCATCGGCCGGTCCTCGCGCCGCCGCAGGCCCATGGCCAGCGAGAGGCGGGAGGAGTTGCCGTCGCAGGCGACCACGAGCGGGGCGCGGAACTCGACGTCCTCGCCCTGGTACTTCGCCTGGACGCCGACGATGCGGTCCGTGCGCTCGTCGAGGATGGGAGCGGTGACGGTGCAGCCCTGGAGCAGTTCGGCGCCGGCCGCGGCGGCGTGCTCGGCCAGCAGCCGGTCCAGGTCCATGCGGGTGCGGACCAGGCCGAAGTCGGGGAAGCTCGCCAGCTCGGGCCACGGCAGCTCGATCTTCACGCCGCCGCCGTAGATGCGCAGGCCCTTGTTGCGGGCCCAGCCGGGCGCGTTGATGTCGACGCCCATGCCGATCAGGGCGCGGACGGCGCGCGGGGTCAGCCCGTCGCCACAGATCTTGTCGCGCGGGAAGGTGGCCTTCTCCAGCAGCAGCACGTCAAGGCCGGACTGGGCCAGCCAGTACGCGGTGGAGGCCCCGGCGGGTCCGGCCCCGACGACGATGACATCTGCCTGCCGGGTGGTGTCGCTCACTGCTTTCCTCTTTAGCTCGTTCGCTTGTGAAGTACTTCACAAGGATCCGGAGGGGAGTCTATTCCTTCTTGGCGGTCACTGGGTACCTCTGGACCGCCTCGGATTTGGACCGGTCCGAAATAGCGATCTTGCCCGGACCGGCTTGGGTGTCAGCCCGGATTGACGGCGTGGTGCATCGCCGCGACCCCGAACGTGAGGTCGCGCCACCGCACCCCGCTCCAGCCCGCGGCCTGGATCCGCCGCGCCAGCGCCGCCTGGTCCGGCCAGGCGAGCGTCGACTCGGCGAGGTAGGTGTAGGAGTCGGGATTGGAACTGACCCGCGCCAGCGCCGGCAGCCCCACCTTCAGATGGGCGCGGTGCCCGAGGCGCAGCAGGCGGTTGGGGGGATGGCTGACCTCGCAGACCAGCAGCCGGCCGCCGGGCTTGGCGACGCGCCGCAGCTCGCGCAGCGCGGCCCCGGTGTCGGCCACGTTCCGCAGCCCGAAGGAGATGGTCACCGCGTCGAACGAGCCGTCCGCGAACGGCAGCCGCAGCGCGTCCCCGGCGACGAAGTGCAGCCCCCGCACGCCCTCCTGCCTGCGCACCCCGACCCGGAGCATGCCGAGCGAGAAGTCGCAGGCCACGGTCTCGGCGCCGGCCTCGGCGAAGGGCACCGACGAGGTGCCGGTCCCCGCCGCCAGATCCAGAACGCGCTCCCCCGGCCGGGCGTCCACGGCCCGGACCACGGCCCGCCGCCAGCGCCGGTCCTGCCCCCCGGTCATGAGGCTGTTGAGCAGGTCGTAGCGGTCGGCGGTGCGGTCGAACATGGCCGCCACGTCGGCGGGCTGCTTGTCGAGATCAGCGCGGGTCATGCCTCCACCCTAAGAGTCGGGTGAAGGGCCCTGCTTCAGGGGTTAACCGTCTTCCTTGGTGCGCGCCGCGTCGAAGCGGCGGCGGCGCTCCCGTACCCCGGAGACGACCGCGGTCGACATCGCGTCGCGCTGCCCCGACAGCAGGACGAAGCTGACGATGCCGCTGATCAGCACGGCCAGCCCGAGCAGGAGCAGCCCGCGGGCGCCGAACAGGAAGAGGATCCCGGCCGTGACCAGGAAGACCATGAACCGTGCGGCGGTGTAGAAGAGTACGGAGCGCATGACGCCTCCAGGCTACCCGCCAGTCTGCGCGGCCAGAATCCGGGCCAGCACCGACGGGTCCACGTTCCCGCCGGACAGCACGGAGACATAGGTGCGCGCCGGCGGCAGCTCGGCGCCCCGGTAGAGGAACGCGGCGGTGGCGACGGCGCCGCCGGGCTCGGCGATCAGCCGGGCCTCGCGGGCCAGCCGGCCCATGGCGGCCTCGATCTCGTCCTCGCTCACCGCGACGATGCCGTCCACCAGCTCGCGGATGTGCGCGAACGTGAGGTCGCCGACCCGCTGGGCGCGCAGCGCGTCCGCGGCGGTCCGCGCGGTGTCCTCCGCGGGCCAGGCGACCGGGCGGCCGGCCAGCAGCGAGGCGCGGGCGTCGGCGGCCAGCTCGGGCTCCACCCCGATCACCTTGGCCAGCGGCCTGATCCGCTTGACCGCGGCGGCGATCCCGGCGATGAGCCCGCCGCCGCTGATCGGGACGAGGATCACCTCGGTGTCCGGCCGGTCCTGGACGATCTCCAGCCCGGCGGTGCCCTGCCCGGCGATGATCCGCGGATCGTCGAACGGCGGGATGAGCGTGAAGCCGTGCGCATCGGCGAGCTTCTCGGCGGTGCCGGCGCGGGCCTCCATCGTCGGCTCCACGTACACGATCTCCGCGCCGAGCGCGATGCACGCGTCCACCTTCACCGCGGGCGTGGTGTGCGGGACGACCAGGACGGCGCGGACGCCGAGGGCACGGGCCGTCCACGCGACCGCCTGCGCGTGGTTGCCGCTGGAGTGCGCGACGACGCCGCGGGCGCGCACCTCCGGGGGCAGCGCCGAGATCGTCGCGTACGCGCCGCGCAACTTGAAGGCGCCGATCGGCTGCAGCGACTCGGCCTTGACCAGCAGCTGCGGTTCGCGCTCGGGATCGGCCTGGGGGAAGGGGACCAGCGGGGTGCGGACCGCCACGCCGGCGAGCCGTTCCGCCGCCTTCTCGATCTCCGCGAGCGACACAAGATCCGGCATGTTCCGAGCCTATGCGGTGGTATCGGGGGGTGGTGCCGGGAGGGCCGATGGCAGCCGTGCGGCCGGGACTGAGGATCACTACTGGGACCGGTGTGACGGATGCGACGCATTCCGTGTTAACTTCCCGTGATCTCCCCTGCTCACGGCACTACGGTCGGTGATCTTTTGCGAAAACAAGGGAGAAATCGGTCTTGACCCGCCACACTAGGAAACAGTCCACCCGCACCGAGAGCGGGACAAAGGGGGAGAGAAGACGTGGAAAGCACCAGCGAGCGCCTGCTGACTCCCGGAGAGGTCGCCGCCCTCTTCCGGGTCGATCCGAAGACGGTCACGCGCTGGGCGGCGGCCGGCCGGATCAGCAGCATTCGCACGCCCGGCGGGCACCGCCGCTTCCGCGAGTCCGAGGTGCACGCGCTGCTGCGCGGGGAAGAGCCGGTCGCCGAGCACTCGGCCCGCTGAGAGCCCGCTCAGAGCCCACTCGGCCCACTGAGAGCCCGCTCAGAGCCCACTCGGCCCACTCGGCCTACAGAGCCAACACGGCCACGATGGCCTACACGGTCCACACGGCCCACTCAGTCCGTCAGGGCCCGCCGACGCGGCACACCGCGCCGCCCGCCGGCCCGCACCGCGGACTCGCCGGACGCCCGGTCCCCCTATCCGGACCGTTCAGCCCGGGCGGCCGCGCCTCCAGCCCGGCGCGGCACCCCGCCCGCCCGCCCGAACCGCCTCACTCCTCGGCGCGGCCGGCCTTCCACTCCTCGAACACGCGCCCCAGCTCCGCGTCCTCGTCGCGCCAGCGCCGCCGCCTGTCCTCCATCTCCTCCTCGGTGACGGACCCGTCCAGGAAGCGCTCGTAGTCCGGGTCGCCGGGGCGCAGCTCCACGTACGCCTGGGCGATGATCCGCCCCTCGTCCGTGCCCTCCGCGGAGCCGGCCAGGACGCTGTGGGGGACCCGGAGCGTTCCGTCGGGTAGCCGGATCACGTACATCGTCGATCACCTTCGGTGTCGGTCGTCCGGGTGCATCAGATCCCGTACCTGCGGTTGAAGAACAGCATGACGTCGAGCGCGACCCGGATGTCGCCGGCGAGCATATCGACCAGCGCGGGCCGCTGCCGGGAGGAGATCGCGGCGAACGCGTCGGCGAAGAACTCGCGGCGGCCGAGCGCGTCCGGCTGCCGGTGGAACTCGCTGGCCAGGTGGGGCTTGCACCGCTCGTACAGGGCCCGGAACGCGGCGCCGTCGGACCGCCAGCCGCCGTCCCCGCCGTCGATGTCGTCGAGCGCGTGCCCGACCTCGTGCATCATCACGTCCGGGGTCGGCGACGGCCGGTCGCCCACCACGATCTTGCCGTCGCCGTACGCGCCGGCGCAGATGTCCCAGGTGGCCCGGCCCGACGGCAGCGGCCGGTCGCGCAGGTGGCCCATGTCGTCGAGCTGCGGCACGCCGCCGGGCCCGACGTAGATGCCCTCCAGCCCGCCCGCCAGCAGCTCCTTGAGCCGGTCGGGGAGCGCGGCCAGGCTGTCGACGGCGCGCACCACCTCCGGCGTGGGCGGGCCCTGCCGGTCGTCCCACTGGCGGTGCAGGACGTCCTCCAGGACGCCGCAGTGCCGCCGCCCGTCCGCCATGTAGGGCGACTCGGGCGGGCGCGGCGCCACGCGCAGCCCGGGCGTGCCGGCCGGGTCGGCGGTGTCGGCGGTGTCGGCGGGATCGTCGAGTTCGAAGTCGCGCCAGGAGTAGTCGCGCGCCCGCGGCACGGCGGCGGCGGGGCGGTGCCCGGAACCGGGACGCTCGGGCGCGGCGTCGGTGCCCGGCACGAGGTCGCTGTCGCGCACCATCCGGCGGAACCGCCCGAACCGGTCGCGGGCCCGCCTGGCCCGGGGACGCAGCCACCGCCGCTCCGTACGTCCCCGCCCGCCCTCGGCCGGGGCGGGGGCGAGCGCGGCGTCCCTCGTCTCGCGCGGCCGGCGGTGGATCCCTTTGAAGCGCATCGGGCTCCTCTGTCAGCGGGTCCCTGTACGGTCGAGCCTGAGGACCCTCGCAGCAGGGTAAGCCGTCACCCGACACCGCGTCATCCCCGCCCGTCACCGTCTACGCTCGAGGCATGCCGTATGTGCTGCTGTCGCTCGTCCTGATCGGAGTGTGGCTGTTCGCGCTCTTCGACGTCCTGACCACCGACGAGGCCGGCGTCCGGCACCTGCCCAAGTTCGGCTGGTTCCTCGTGGTGCTGCTCGGGTTCACGGTCGGCGCGCTGCTGTGGCTCGCGCTCGGCCGGGCGCGCGGTGCCGCCGTCCCCGGGCGCCCGCCGGCCGTGCCGGGATCGCGCGCCGAGGCCCCGAAGGGCCCCGACGACGATCCGGAGTTCCTGCGCGACCTGGAGCGCCGCCTCCAGGAGGACGACTGAGAGGCGCTACCCGGACGCGCTACGCGCCTGCGCTTCAGGCGTACGAGTGCAGGCCCGAGAACATGTAGTTCACGCCGAAGAAGTTGAACATCAGCGCGGCGAAGCCGACCAGCGACAGGATCGCGGCCTTGCGGCCCTTCCAGCCGGCGGTGGCGCGGGCGTGCAGGTACGCGGCGTACACGATCCAGGTGATGAACGACCAGATCTCCTTGGGGTCCCAGCCCCAGTAGCGGCCCCACGCCTCGTCCGCCCAGATGGCGCCCATGATGATGGCGGCCGTCCAGATCGGGAACGCGAACATCGTGACCCGCAGCGACAGCCGGTCGAGCGCGTCCGCGCCGGGCAGGTGCGACAGGAACCCGGCGCCGCCCGCGGCCGCCCTGGCCTCCTGGCGGGCCTTGAGGAGGTAGAGGATCGTCGAGGCGCCGCCGACGGTGAACGCGCCGGTCGCGACGATGGCGGCGGAGACGTGGATGGCGATCCAGTACGAGTTCAGCGCCGGGACGACCGGGCCGATCCCGTCGTACAGCCAGATGTTGGCGACGCCGAGCGCGACGACGGCGGCGAGCATGACGAACGCGCCGAGGAACCGCGCCTTGTAGCGCCACATCACGAACAGGAACGCCGTCACCGCGGCCAGCGCGATCGCGGTGAGGAACTCGTACATGTTGGCCCACGGCCAGCGCTCGGCGGCCCACGCGCGGGTCACGAGCGTGCCGACGTGCGCGGCCCAGCCGAGCACGGAGAGCAGGACCGCCAGCCGCGCCCACTCGACGCGCCGCGCGGCCTCCTCCTCGCCGCCGGCGTCGGCGTCCGCGTCGGCCTTCACGGTCCCGGTCCCGGACGCGGACCCGCCGGCCGGGGCGTCCGCGCCGCCCGCGCCCACGAGCACCTTGGCCTTCGCCTCGGTCCCGGCGTCCGCCGCCTCCGCGGCCTCGGCGGCCGCGCGGCGCCGGCCGAAGCCGAGGTCGGCGGCGTACGAGACCATCGCGACGATGTACAGCACGACTGTCGTCAGCATGAGCTTGTCGCTCAGGTTCGCGAGGTCGGTGGCTCCCACCCTCGTCACTCCTTATTCTCGGTCGCCGGCGAGGCGTCGGCATCGGCCCCGTCGCGCTGCTCGGGCCGCTCGCCGGTCCCGGGCTCCTGCGGGCCGCGCAGCGCGGCCACGATGTCCTCGAACTCCGGGGTCGGGTGCCCGAGCGTGAGCCCCCCGACCTCGACCACGGTACGCCCGCCCCCGCCGGCCCGCGCACGGACCCAGACCCGGCGGCGCCGGACCATGAACGAGGCCACGATCCCGGCGACCGCGAGGATCGCCGCGACCAGCGCCGGCATCCGGCCCGGGTCGTGGTTGACCGACAGGGCCGCCCATTCGCGCATCCCGTCGAACGTGATGGATCCGGCGTTCCCCGGCAGCGTGAGCGTCTCGCCGGGCTCCAGCAGCTTCTGCCCGCCCTTGACGGGGTGCAGGGTCTTGCCGATGCCCTCCAGCTTGTAGACCGACTGCGGGGTGCCCTTGTCGAGCCCGATGTCGCCCTGGAAGGAGGAGATCGTCACCATCGGCCGGATCGGCGCGGGGAACGCCGACACGATCTGCTTGCCGTCCTCGGACGCCACCGCGGTCGGCCACAGGATGGCGTAGAACGCGAGCTGGTCCGGTTCGGCGTCGGGCGCCTTCACGACGCCCTCGGAGGTGTAGTTGCGCTGCTCCATCGGCAGGAACGGCACCGAGTCCTTGTAGGCGATGTTGCCCTTGGCGTCGCGGACGGTGAACACCGGCGCGTACCCGTGGTTGATCAGGTAGACCTTGGCGCCGCCCACCATGAGCGGGTGGTTCACCTTGAGCCTGTAGGGCCTCTCCTTGGACGTCGGCGTCTCCCGGAAGCGCAGCCCGGCCTCGTAGTCGATCGCCTGGCCGCGCTGCTCGCCGGTGCTCTGGTACTTGGCGGTGAAGTCGTCCAGCGTCAGCGTGAACGGCGGCAGGTCGTCGCTGTCGAACGCCCGTCCCGGCTCGAACTGGTCGTAGTGCGCGAGCGAGTTCGCGAACGACTTGCCCTCGGTCATCAGGATGTCGCCGCGGTAGCCGAAGAGGTTGCCCATCCCCAGCGCGAACAGCAGCGCCAGCAGGGCGAGGTGGAAGACGAGGTTGCCGGTCTCGCCGAGGTAGCCCTTCTCGGAGGCGACCGAGCCGTCGCCGGCGTCCACGCGGAAGCGGCGCTTGCGCAGCACCTTGCGGGCCTCGGCGAGTACCTCCTCCGGGGAGGCGTCGGTCTCGTACGAGGCGCTCTGCGGGAGCCGGCCCAGGTTGCGGGGCGCCGCCGGGGGACGGGCGCGCATCGCCCTGTAGTGGACGAACGCGCGCGGGATGACGCAGCCGGCCAGCGACACGAACAGCAGGATGTAGATGGCCGCGAACCACGGCGCGGCGAACACGTCGAACAGCGAGAGCCGGTCGAACCACGGGGCGAGCGTCTCGTGCTTCTCGAAGTACTCGGTGACCTTCTCGGGGGCCTGCCCGCGCTGCGGCAGCAGCGATCCGGGGACCGCGCCCAGCGCCACCAGGAACAGCAGGATCAGCGCGGTCCGCATGGTGGTGAGCTGCCGCCAGCCCCAGCGGAGCCAGCCCAGCGGGCCCATGCCCCGGGGCTTGGGCACCTCCTTCGGCGCCTGCCGCTCGGCGGGCGCCTCGGTCCCGGCCTCGGCGGCCGCCTCGGCCGCCGGGTCCTGGGCGGCCGCGTCGTTCTCCGCCGTCACGTCGGCGTCCGGCGTCTTCGCCATACTCAAATCACCGTCTCGAAGCCGCCGATCCACGACTTCATCTGGATGGTCAGGTCGCTCCACAGCCCCGTCACCAGCAGCACGCCGATGGCGACGAGCATCCCGCCGCCGACCCGCATGACCAGCCCGTAGTGCCGCTTCACCGCGCCGAACGCGCCGAGCGCGCGCCGGTAGGCCAGCGCGGTGGCGACGAACGGCAGGCCGAGCCCGGCGCAGTACGCCAGCGACAGCAGCGCGCCGCGCCCGGCGCTGGCCTCGCTGAACGACAGCGCCTGCACCGCCGCCAGCGTCGGCCCGATGCAGGGCGTCCAGCCGAGCCCGAACAGCACGCCCAGCAGCGGCGCGCCCGCCATCCCGGCGGCGGGCAGCCGGCCCGATTTCAGCGTCCGCTGGAGCCCGGGGACGAGCCCCATGAACGCGAGCCCGAACACGATCGTCAGCGCGCCCAGCACCCGGGTGATCGGGTCCTGGTACTCCAGCAGCCACCGGCCGAGCCCGCCGAACGCCACCCCGGCCGTCACGAACACGGCGGTGAAGCCCGCGATGAACAGCGCCGCGCCCGCCAGCAGCCGGCCGCGGCGCTGCTCGGCCAGGTCGGCGCCGGACATGCCCGTCACGTACGACAGGTAGCCCGGCACCAGCGGCAGCACGCACGGCGACGCGAACGACACCACCCCGGCCAGCGCCGCCAGCGGAGCCGCCAGCATGAGCGACCCGCTGAGGACGGTGTCGGTGGGATTCATGCCGCCTTCACTTCTCCGCGAGGAGCTTGGTGACGAGCGGGGAGAGCTTGGAGTACGTGGTGGCGCCGATGATGCGGGCGGCCACCCGGCCCTGCCGGTCCAGGACGAGCGTGGTCGGGATGGCGTTGGGCGGGACCTCGCGGAAGGCGAGGGTGATCTGCCCGTCCGCGTCGAACAGGCTCGGGTACGTCACCTTGAACCTGCGCTCGAACGCCTTCGCGTTCTCCTGGCCGTCCTTGAACGCGACGCCGAGGAACCGCACGCCCTTCCCCTCGGTCTCCTTGTGGACCTGTTCGAGGGACGGCGCCTCGCCGCGGCAGGGGGCGCACCAGGACGCCCAGAAGTTGACGACCGTGATCTTGCCCTGGAAGTCGGCGGGCGCGATCTTCTTCCCGTCCAGCGTCGTCCCCGCCGCCTGGGGCGGGGCCTTCCGCTCGGCGGGCTTGAACTCCTGGACGTTGCCGTCGCCCGCGATGAAGCGGTTCTCGCTGCCGCCCGGCCCGTTCTGCGAGGCGTTCGTGCCCGCGCAGCCGGCGAGCAGCGCGCACGCGGCCAGAACGCCGGCCGCGGCGCGTACGCGGGTCACTCGGGGGCTCAAGGGACTCTCCTACCAGCGGCCCTGAGGCGGGCCACCGCGAAAGGGGTGCTACTACAGGATGTAGTACTCAATCTAGTGGTCGGGTCAGGCGCCCGCGACACTGGGGCCTTTGGCGATGCCGGCGGCGGGCTCGCAGTACGACACCTCGACCAGCCGGGTGCCCTCGAACGCCAGGCTGGTGACGCTGGCCAGGGCGCACTCGCGCTTGATCGGATGGTGCCAGAGCCGGCGGTGCTCGGCGTGCAGGCGCAGGATCCAGATCGGCAGCTGATGGCTGACGCAGACCGCCTCGCGGCCGCGCGCGGCCTCCCGGGCCCGGATCACCGCGGCCCGCATCCGGCCCGCGATCTCCTTGTACGGCTCGCCCCAGGACGGCCGGAACGGGTTGAGCAGGTAGCGCCAGTGCTCGGGGCGGCGCAGCGAGCCCTTGCCGACGCCGAAGGTCATCCCCTCGAAGTGGTTGTCGGCCTCCAGCAGCCCGTCGTCCACCGTCACCGGCAGGTCGAACGCGTCGGCCATCGGCCGGGCCGTCTCCACGGCCCGCTGCATCGGCGAGGAGAACAGCGCGGCCACGTCCCGGTCACCGAACCAGCGGGCGGCCGCCTTGGCCATGAGGACGCCGTCCTCGCTCAGGCGGTAGCCCGGGAGCCGGCCGTACAGGACGCCCTCGGGGTTGTGCACCTCACCGTGCCGCAGCAGGTGAACGATCGTCTTGTCAGTCATCGCGTCGTCAGGTTACCCGCGCCGTCCCGTCACCCTTCCCGCGCGTGCCGGTCGGGGACGTCCGCGTTCTCCGGCTCGTACCCGCCGGGGCGCGGTGAAACCCGTTCCGGACGGTCAGGCCGGTGCCGCCGCGGCGGCGAGCGGGACGCCCCCGGCGGCGGGGGCCGCGGCGCGCAGGGCCTCGACGGCGGCGCGGACGGCCGGGCGGCGGGCCGTCTCCTCCCGCCACACGGCGTACACGTACCTGCTCAGCGGCGCGCGCAGCCGCACGACGTCGACGCCGGGCGGGACGTCGCAGCGGCCCATCCGGGGCAGGATCACGTTGCCGAGGCCGGCGGCGACGAGGGCGAGCTGGCTCGCGAACTCGTACGCCATGTGGTCGATCCTCGGCTCGGCGTCGACCGAGCGGAGCGTGCGCAGCAGCCAGTGGCAGCAGATGCTGTCGGGCGACGAGCTGATCCACGGGTCGCCCGCCAGCTCCTTGAGGTCGACCTCGTCCCGGCCGGCCAGCGGATGCCCGGCGGGCAGCGCGACATCGGCGACGTCGTCGCAGATCAGGCCCTTCTGGAGGCCCTCGGGGAGCGGCAGCGGCTCGTTGTTCCAGTCCTGGACGACCGCCATGTCGAGATCCCCCCGGGCGACCAGCGGCATGCTCTGCATCGGGTCCTCCTCGCGGACCATGACCGCCAGCCCGGGGTGCTCGGCGCGCAGCCGGCGCAGCGTGGCCGGCATCAGGCCGCGGACGGCGGTCGGGAACGCCGCGACCGAGAGCCGCCCGACGACCGCGCCGCGGTGCGCCTCCAGGTCGGCCTGGGCCTGCTCGACCAGCGACAGGATGCGGGCGGCGTGCTCGACCAGCAGCTCGGCGGCGTCGGTGAGCCGCACGCCGCGGCCGTTGCGCTCCAGCAGCTTCTGCCCGGTCTCCCGCTCCAGCTTGGCCAGCTGCTGCGAGACCGCCGAGGTCGTCACGTGGAGGACGTCGGCGGCCGCGCTCACCGAGCCGTAGGTCGCCACGGAGTGCAGGGCCCGCAGCCGTTCGAGATCCAGCATGTAAGCAACTCTAAAGCGTGAACTGAAGTAGTTCTAGCTTGTCCTAAACGGAGCTTGCTGTTCGGGCGCCTTTGGGGGCGGCGGGGGTCGGGCTGCGGGCCGGGTTCTCGCCGCGTTGGAGGCGGTCAGCCGTCGCCGATCGCCTGGGCGGCGGCGCGGGCGGCGTGCGGCAGGGCCTCGGTGACGCGCTCCAGGGCCACGTCGTCGTGCGCGGCCGACAGGAACCAGACCTCGTACGCCGACGGCGGCAGGTAGACGCCGCGTTCCAGGGCGGCGTGGAAGAACGCCGCGTATGCCTTGCCGTCCTGCCGCTGCGCGGCCTCGAAGTCGCCGACCGGCTCGTCGGTGAAGAAGATCGAGAACAGGTTGCCGGCGGTCTGGAGCCGGTGCGGGACGCCCTCCTTCTCCAGCGCATCGGTCGCCGCCTTGGCGACCAGCGCGGCGGCGCGGTCGATCGCCGCGTACACCTCGGGCGTGGCGTTGCGCAGGGTGGCCAGCCCGGCGGCGGTGGCCAGCGGGTTACCGGACAGCGTGCCGGCCTGGTAGACCGGGCCCGCCGGGGCCAGCCGGTCCATGATCTCGGCGCGGCCGCCGAACGCCGCGGCGGGCAGCCCGCCGCCCATGACCTTGCCGAACGTCGTCAGGTCGCCGGCCACGCCCTCGATGCCGTACCAGCCGGCGGCCGAGGCCCGGAAGCCGGTGAGCACCTCGTCGATGATCAGCAGCGCGCCGCTGCGCTCGCAGAGGGACTTCAGGAGCCGGTTGAAGTTCGGGAGCGGCGGGACGACGCCCATGTTGCACGGCACCGCCTCGGTGATCACGCAGGCGATCTCGTGGCCGTGCTCGCCGAACGCGGCCTCGGCGGCGGCGACGTCGTTGTACGGCAGCACGATCGTGTCGGCGGTCGTGGCGCCGGTCACGCCGGGCGTGTCGGGCAGCGCGAGGGTGGCGACGCCGGAGCCGGCGGCGGCCAGCAGCGCGTCCACGTGGCCGTGGTAGCAGCCGGCGAACTTCACGATCTTGGAGCGGCCGGTGAAGCCGCGGGCCAGCCGGATCGCCGACATCGTCGCCTCCGTACCGGAGTTGACCAGCCGGACCTTCTCCACCGGGGCGCGGGCGACGATCTCCTCGGCCAGCTCCACCTCGCCCGGCGTCGGCGCCCCGTACGACGTGCCGCGCAGGGCGGCGGCCTGGACGGCCTCGACCACGGCCGGGTGCGCGTGCCCGAGGATCATCGGGCCCCACGAGCAGATCAGGTCGACGAACTCGTTGCCGTCGGCGTCGGTGAGGTACGGGCCGCGCCCCGAGGTCATGAACGGCGGCGTCCCGCCCACGGCGCGGAAGGCGCGCACCGGCGAGTTCACCCCGCCGGGAACGGCCCGATTCGCCCTATCGAACAGCTGCTGGGAGACTTCGAATTCGGTCACCCGCCCAGTCTGACAGTTGCAGTTTGGCGACTGCCCTTGACCACGGCGCTAAGCGGCCGATATTCCACCAAGTACACAAAAAGCCACGGCGCCGGCAGGGGCGCCGCACTGCTGACGTCCGCACTCGTAGTTTCCGGCGCCGGCCGTATCGGAGGGATGGCTCGCATCGTGGTTGACGGCTGGACGGTCCCGGGATTCACCCACGTCCAGGAACTGGACGGCGGTACCGGCGGCCGGGTCATGCTCGCCCTCGACGACCTCACCCAGACCAAGGTCGCGATCAAGTACCTCGATCCGCGCCTGGACGGGGACGAGGCGTACCTGTCGAGGCTGCGCGGGTTCGCCCGCAGCCTCTCGCAGCTCGAAGACCCCAACGTGGTCGACTTCTACGAACTCGTGGAGTCGCCCGAGGGCACCGCGATCGTGATGGAGCGCGTCGAGGGCTTCGGCCTGCGGCGCCTGATCGCCACCCAGGGATCCACCGGGCCGCTGGCCGCGCTGGCGATCCTCAGCGGGACGCTGCTCGGGCTGGCGGCCGCGCACTCCAAGGGCGTCGTGCACGGCGCGCTGCGCCCCTCGGAGATCCTGCTCGACGACGACGGCAACTGCCGCCTCACCGACTTCGGGCTCGCGCCCGCGGGCACCGAGGCGCAGGCCGCGCCCGCGTACGCCGCGCCCGAGCTGTGGGGCGGCGGCGCCCCGCCGAGCGTCGGCACCGACCTGTACGCCGCCACCGCGATCTTCTACGAGTGCCTGACCGGGACGCAGCCGTACACCGGCCGCAACCAGGCGGCGATCGGGAAGGCGCACCGGGAGGCCCCGGTGCCGGTCGAGGCGATCCCCGGCCCGCTGCGCGGCCTGATCACCGCGGGCCTGGCCAAGGACCCGGCCGACCGGCCCACCTCGGCCGCCGACCTCCTCGGCGCGGTGGAGGACGCGGCGGTCGACGCGTACGGGCCGTCCTGGCTCGCGCAGGGCCGCAGCCGGCTGATCGAGCTGACCGCCGACACGGCGCAGAAGCCCGAGCCCGCGCGTCCCAAGGCGCCGAAGGGCCGCGCGCCCGCCGCCAAGACCGCGGTCTCGTCCGGGACGGGCGGCGGCAAGGGCGGCAAGGGCAAGGTCCTCGCCGCCGCGCTGGCCGTCCTGGTCGTCGCGGGCGGCGTGACGGGCGGCGTGCTGTTCCTCGGCGGGAGCGGCGACCCCGCCCCGCCCGAGCCGGCCAACAGCGGGACGCCGTCGCCCGCCGTACCGGCCGCGCAGGCCGACCCGGCCGCCGCCGCGCTGGCCCAGCGCGTCACGCAGGCCACCGCGCAGGTCCCGGGGGCCTCGTTCAGCTACAAGCAGACGGGCTGCTGCGGCGGGCAGGCCAACGTGCGGGGCCTGTTCGTGCAGGTGCCGAACGGCTCGCCGTCGTACAACATGACGCTCGCCGGTTCGGGCGCCACCCGCCGCTCGGCGAAGACCGTCCTCGTCGGCGACGTCCTCTACCTGCGGGCGGGCAAGAAGTGGCAGCAGGCCCCGGTCGGCGGGCAGGCCGCCGGCTACCCGGGCCTGGCCGCGCGGGCCCGGTGGGCCAGCGGCGTCGGCACCGTCACCGGGCTGCTCCAGGCCAGCGACTCGTTCAGCAAGGACGAGAAGCAGGTCCACTGGGGCACCGCGCCGATCGACCGGCTGGCGCAGCTGCCGGGGGTTGGAGCGTTGTACGCCGAGCTGGGCCGGACCACCGGCGCGCAGCGGGTGAAGTTCGCCCTCAAGATCGACCGGGCGGGCCGGCCGGCGCATCTGTGGTTCCGCGCCGAGGGGCCGGACAAGAAGCGCGCGCAGGTCATCTCGACCACGTACTCCGGCTGGGGCCGGAAGCCGGCCATCACCGCCCCCGACACCACGCGCTGACCCGGACGTGAACGAGCCCCCGGGGTGTCCCCGGGGGCTCGTCTATGTCACTGCGCGGCCTCACAACTGTCGGAGAGGACCTCCAGGAGCCGGAGCGGGTCAGGGAGCGGGCCGCCGTCCGGCGGGCGGATCCAGGCCACCTCACGGCCGTACGGGAGCACCGAGGGCGGGGCGAGTACGTAGCTGTCCCGGCAGTGCCACCGCATCCCCGGCGTCTCGGTGACGGTCTCGGGCGAGCAGTCGAGGTGGCAAGACCACCACTCGTCCTCGTCGACGGGCGCGCCGCGGGTCGCGACGAAGAACAGGTACCGCTCGCCGCCGACGGACGCGACCGGCCCGACGGGCAGCCCCTCGCGCTCGATCCGGGCCAGCGCCACCTCGCCCGCCGCGGCGGGCACGTCGAACACGTCGAAGACGCGGCCGGTCGGCAGGATGATGTTGGCGTCGGGCCGCTTGGCCCACCACCGGTCGACCACCTCGCGGTCGACGCTGGCGTGCAGCGCCCACGCGCCCGACAGCGGATGCGCGGCGGGGTCGGGGCAGCCGACCCGGTCGCACGAGCACACCCGGTCACCGCCGGCGGTCGGATGCGCGCCCGGCGCGCACGGCCATCCGTACTCCGCGTAGGCGCGGGCGGCCGCGGCCATCCGGTCCCGGGCCGCACGCTGCCGTTTGTTCCCCGAGACCGCCAGCATCCTCGCCCCCCAGTCGGTGTACGCCGGGGCCCGTACCACCCCCGGCCGCTCCTAGACACGATGATGCCGGTGCCCCGGAAGCCGCGGTACGGCACCCCCCGATATCACCCTAAGTGACTAGGCCGGAATGGCGGCCGATCAAGATCATCTCGGCGCGGCGCGGCGCGGCGGTCAGCCGCGGAGGGCGCGGGCGACCTCGGTGGCCCAGTAAGTGAGGACGATGTCGGCGCCCGCGCGGCGGATCGCGGTCAGCGACTCCATGATCGTGCGCTCGCGGTCCAGCCAGCCCTGGGCCGCCGCCGCCTCGATCATCGCGTACTCGCCGCTGACCTGGTACGCCGCCACCGGCACGTCGACCGAGTCGCGCACCTGGCGGACGATGTCGAGGTACGGGCCGGCCGGCTTGACCATGACCATGTCCGCGCCCTCGTCCAGGTCCAGGAGCACCTCGCGCAGCGACTCGGCGGCGTTCGCCGGGTCCTGCTGGTGGGTGGACCGGTCGCCGAACCGCGGCGCGCACTCGGCGGCGTCGCGGAACGGGCCGTAGTACGCCGAGGAGTACTTCACCGAGTAGGCCAGGATCGCCACGTCGGAGTGGCCGGATTCGTCCAGCGCCGTACGGATCGCTCCGACCTGGCCGTCCATCATCCCGCTCGGCGCCACCACGGCCACGCCCGCCTCGGCCTGCGCGACGGCGATCGACGCGTACCGCTCCAGCGTCAGATCGTTGTCGATCTCGCCGCCCTCGGTGAGGATGCCGCAGTGCCCGTGGTCGGTGAACTCGTCCAGGCACAGGTCCGTCATGATCACCGCGGCGTCGCCGAGATCGGCCGTCAGGTCGCGGACGGCGGTCTGCACCACGCCGTCCGGATCGTCGGCCGCCGATCCCGCGGCGTCCTTCACCGCCGGGATCCCGAACAGGATGATCCCGCCGACCCCGGCCTCCACCGCCTCGTGCGCGGCCTTGCGCAGGCTGTCGCGGGTGTGCTGGTACACGCCCGGCATCGAGCCGATCGGGCTCGGCTCGCCGATGCCCTCCTTCACGAACATCGGCAGGATCAGATCGGCCGGCGCGAGCCGGGTCTCGGCGACCAGGCGGCGCAGCGCGGGCGTGCGCCGCAGCCGGCGGGGCCGCACGACGGGAAACTGAGCGGACATCGTCTCTCTTTCGGGTGCTGCTACTTGCGCCGGCGTGCTCCACGGCGCATCTGGCTGGGCTTGCGGAGCGGGTCGCCCGCCTCGATCTGGGCCGCCCTCCGCTTCGCACCGTACTCCGCGAGCGCCTCGGCCAGTTCCGAAACCGACGGCTTCTCGGCCAGCACGTCGACGCGCAGGCCGTACTCCTCGGCGGTCCGCGCGGTCTGCGGCCCGATGCAGGCGATCACCGTCACGTTGTGCGGCTTGCCGGCGATCCCGATCAGGTTCTTGACCGTGGACGAGGAGGTGAACAGCACCGCGTCGAACCCGCCGCCCTTGATCGCCTCGCGGATCGGGGCGGGCGGCGGCGCGGCCCGAACGGTGCGGTACGCGGTGACGTCCTCGCACTCCCAGCCCAGCTTCGTCAGCCCGGCGATGAGCGTGTCGGTGGCGATGTCGGCGCGCGGCAGCAGCACCCGGTTGATCGGGTCGAGGTCCTCGTCGTACGGCGGCCACACCTCGACCAGGCCCTCGCCGGACTGCTGCCCGGTCGGCATCAGGTCGGGCTGGACGCCGAACTCCACCAGCGCCTTCGCGGTCTGCTCGCCGACGGCGGCGACCTTGAGGCCGGCGAACGCGCGCGCGTCCAGGCCGTAGTCGGAGAACTTCTCGCGGATCGCCCGCACGGCGTTGGTGGAGGTGAACACCACCCACTCGAACCGGCCGGTGACCAGGCCCTTGACGGCGCGTTCCATCTGCTGCGGGGTGCGCGGCGGCTCGACCGAGATCGTCGGGACCTCGTCGGGGACGGCGCCGTACGAGCGGAGCTGGTCCGACAGCGACGCGGCCTGCTCCTTCGTGCGCGGCACCAGCACCCGCCAGCCGAACAGCGGCTTGGTCTCGAACCACGACAGCCGGTCCTGCCAGGTCACCACGTCCCCCACGACGATCAGCGCCGGCGCCTCCATGCCCTTGCTGTCGGCGGCGAGCCGGCTGAGCGTGGAGACGACGGTCTCCTGCTCGGTGGTGGTGCCGAGGGTCGTCATGGCGGCGGGCGTGCTGTCGGGGCGGCCGACGGCGATCAGGCTCTTGGCGACCTCGGCCACCGCGTTCTCCGCACCGGTGATCACGAGCGTGGCGTCGGGGGAGGAGAAGCGCTCCCAGTCGACCCCGCCGTCGGCGGCGTCGATGATCCGGACCTCGCGGTGCTTGGAGTCGGTCAGCGGGATGCCCGCGTACCCGGGCACGCCGGTCACCGCGGACACGCCCGGAACGATCTCGAACGGGATGCCCGCCTTGTCGAGCGCGCTCCCCTCGCCGGCCAGGTTGCACACCAGCCCGGGATCGCCCTGGAAGAGGCGGACGACGTTCTTGCCCGACTTCGCGGCCCGGGCGGTCAGCCTGCCCGGGTCACCGCCGGCCGAGTCGACGATCTCCGCGTCCGGCCGGCAGTGCGAGAGGATCTCCGCCGGGCAGGACTCGCGGTTCACCACCACGACGTCGGCGCGGCCGAGCGCGTCGGCGGCGCGGAGTGTGAGCAGGCCGGGGTCGCCCGGGCCCATGCCGACGAGCGCGACCGAGCCCATGCCCGGCGCCGGCCGGACGCTCCTGCGGTCGATCGCCGGTTCGGTCTTCTGGCCGGCCCGTGCCTGGTCCGGCCGAGTCTGCTTGGCCTGCTTAGCGGGGCTCAATCTCGCTCCCCCATCAACTGGTCGGCCCCCCGGTCGAACAGGTCGGCCGCGAGCCCGCGCCCGATCCGCTCGGCCTCGTCGGGGTGGCCGCTTGCGGACAGCCGGATCTGCCGGCTCCCGTCGACGGCGGCGACGGTGGCCGTAAGATGCAGCTTTCGTTCACCCAAGTGTTCTGCTTCGGCAGCGTATGCTCCCACAGGCGCGGAGCATCCCGCCTCCAGCACCGCCAGCACCATCCGCTCGGCGGTGACCGCCGCCCGGGTCGCCCGGTCGTCCAGGGTGCCCAGCAGCTCGATCAGGTCGGGCCGGTCGGCGCGGCACTCCACGGCCAGCGAGCCCTGGCCCGGCGCCGGCAGCATCTGGTCGGTCTCCAGGATCTCCGCGATGTCGCCGGTACGGCCGATGCGGACCAGCCCGGCGCTGGCGAGCACCACCGCGTCCAGCTCCCCGTCGCTGATCTTGCGCAGCCGGGTCTCGGCGTTGCCGCGGATCGGCACCACGTCCAGGTCGGGGCGCAGCGCCTTCAGCTGCGCGACCCGGCGCGGCGAGCCGGTGCCGACCCGGGCGCCGCGCGGCAGGTCGGCCAGCTTCGCCGGACCGCACAGGGCGTCGCGCGGATCGTCGCGCGGCGGCGTCGCGGCCAGCACGACCCCCTCCGCGGGGCCGGTCGGCAGGTCCTTCAGCGAGTGCACGGCGAAGTCCACGTCACCGGCGAGCAGCCGGTCGCGCAGGGCGCTGACGAAGACGCCGGTGCCCCCCATCTGGGCGAGGTGGGCCTTGGAGACATCACCCTCGGTCGTTACCCCGACCAGCTCCACGGCATGCCCCGTACGCCGGGTCAACGCGTCGGCGACCAGCTGCGACTGCGTCGTCGCCATCAGGCTCTTGCGCGTCCCCAGCTTCAGTGCGGTCACGGATCAGGCTCCTCTGCTCTCCCCCGCGCGGCCTTCGTCCGGCGCCATGTCGGCGTGGGCCACGGCCGCGGGGGCCTTCGGGTCCAGGTCGAAGAGCTCGCGCAGCGCGTCGGCGTACGCGTCGCCGCCCGGCGCCGACGCCAGCTCCTTGACCCGGACGGTCGGGGCGTGCAGCAGCTTGTCCACCACGCGCCGTACGGTCTGGGTGATCTCCTTGCGGGCCCGGTCGTCCAGCTCGGGCAGCCGGCCGGTCAGCCGGGCCAGCTCGGCGTCCACGACCTCGGCGGCCTTGCTGCGCAGCGCGACCACGGTCGGCGCCACGGCCGCGGCCCGAGCCGCGCCCAGGAACACCGCCACCTCGTCGCCCACGATCCGGCGGACGGCCTCGATCGCCTCCGGCCCGACCGCCTCGGCGGCCTCCTGCGCGGTCCGCAGGTCGTCCAGCCCGGCCAACCCGGCACCGGGCAGGTCACGCACGCCCGGGTCGATGTCGTGCGGCAGCGCCAGGTCGAGGTAGAAGCGGCGCCGCCCGTCCGCCCCGATGCCCCGCGCCTCCAGCTGCGGGACGGTCAGCACCCGCCCCGCGCCCGTGCAGGACACGACCAGGTCCGCGCCCGCGAGCTCGGCGTCCAGCTCGGACAGCTCGATCGCGCGCGCGGGCACCTCGGCGGACTCGGCGAGCCGCACCGCGCGCTCGTACGTCCGGTTGGCGACCACGATCTCCTTGGCCCCGGCCCGGCTCAGCGTGGCGACGGCCAGGCCGCTCATCGCGCCGGCGCCGACGACCAGCGCGGTGACGCGTTCCAGCGGGCCGAGGTGCGCGGCGGCCACGTCCAGGCCCACGCTGACCAGCGACGCGCCGGCCTTGTCGATCCCGGTCTCGTGGTGGGCGCGCTTGCCGACCCGCAGCGCCTGCTGGAGGACGTCGTTCAGCTCGCGGCCGAGCGTGCCGTTCTCCTGCGCCAGCCGGAACGCCTGCCGCAGCTGGCCGAGGATCTGGCCCTCGCCCACCACCATCGAGTCGAGCCCGCACGCCACCGCGAACGCGTGCTGGATCGCCCGGTCCTCGTAGTGCACGTACAGGTTGCGGGACAGGTCGTCGAGCGAGAGCCCCGAGTGCCGCGCCAGCAGCTCGGAGATGGCCGAGACGCCGCCGTGGAACTTGTCGACCACCGCGTAGACCTCGACCCGGTTGCAGGTCGACACGATCGCGGCCTCGCCGACATGGGCGCTGTCGTGCACCTCGTGCAGCAGCTTGACCAGGTCGTCCCCGGCGATCGCCGCCCGTTCGAGCATGGCCACCGGAGCGCTCCGATGGCTGAGCCCCACCACCAAGACACTCATCGCGCGCAATCCCGTCCGCTCATGCCTCTACCGCCTCCACGTACTGCTCCGGGCCCTGCGTCCCGCCGCCGCTGGGCAGTGGTACGTGCTCGCCCGGTCCACCGGCCTTGCGCTGCTCGTGGAAAGCGAGGATCTGCAACTCGATGGACAGATCGACTTTACGCACATCGACGCCCTCGGGCACCGACAGGACCACCGGCGCGAAGTTCAGGACGCTCGTCACCCCGGCCGCGACGACCCGGTCGCACACGCCCTGCGCGGCGGCCGCCGGCGTGGCGATCACGGCGATCGACACGCCGCGCTCGGCGATCAGGTCCTCGAGCCGGTCGATGTGCTCCACGGTCTTCCCGGAGATCTCCTGGCCGACGATGGCGTCGTCGGCGTCCAGCAGTCCGGCCACCCGGAAGCCGCGGGACGCGAACCCGCCGTAGCCGGCCAGTGCCCGGCCCAGGTTACCCAGCCCGATGATGGCGACCACCCAGTCCTGGGTGAGTCCCAGCTCACGCGAGATCTGGTAGACGAGGTACTCCACCTCGTACCCGACGCCGCGGGTGCCGTACGAGCCCAGATGCGACAGGTCCTTGCGGAGCTTCGCGGAGTTGACCCCGGCGGCGGCGGCGAGCTCCTCCGACGAGACGGTCGCCACACCGCGCTCCTGAAGGCTGTGCAGGGCGCGCAGGTAGACGGGCAGGCGCGCGACCGTGGCCTCGGGGATGCCACGTTCGGCGCGGTCGCGATTGCGGTCCTGGCGAGGTGTCACGGCCTGCTCTTCGGGGCTCGACGCTGGGGGCGGGGCCCGGGCCCCTGGCCCCGGCGCGGCCGCGGCCGGGGCTCGACGGCCACGGTCAGGGCAGCCCCAGGGCTGTCACTCAGGTTAAGCCTTTGTGAATACGCGCACAAAGTCGCCCCCGCCGCAACGGTTCCGGCCGTTCCGGAGGGAGGCGCCGAAAAGCCCGGCCCGTCAGGGCCTCCGGGCTTCCCACCTGCGAAACCCCTGTGATGGACGGAACATTCCGCCGTCCTAGGAACCGGCGCGCAATTCCGCGATGGCGTTTCGCAGGCGCGCCTCGTCCACGCGCCAGAAGTCGTGCTGGACCCCGTTGATCAGCGTGACCGGGATCTGCTCCCAGTACTCCCGGGTGTCCTCCTCCGAGAGCGTGATGTCGCGCTCCTCCCAGCGCACGCCGAGATCGGCGGCGACCCGCTCGATCACCGCCCGGGCGTCCTCGCACAGGTGGCAGCCGGGCTTGCCGTACATCGTGATCAGGATGTCCACGCGGTCACCTCAGCGGGGGCGCCGGCGCCGGCGGCGCGCCGCGGCCGGTACGCGCCGGCGGCAGCGGCGGCAGCTTGCCGGAACCGAGCTTGAGGTCGATGACGTTGGTGGTGAGCACGTGGGTGCGGGACTCGGCCGCGAACCGGCGCAGGTGCGCCTGGCGCTCGTGCGCGGCGAACGCCGCCTGGTCGCGGAACAGCCGGTAGAAGATCCGCTGCGTGGGCGCGTTCTCCACCTCGTGGCAGGTGAAGACCAGCGTGTCCGGCTCGGCGGCGCGGGCCGCCCGCACCAGCTCCTCGGCCAGCCGGTCGAACGCCTCCTCGCGGCCGTCCAGCAGCGTGTAGACGGTGATCTGGCCGCGGGCGGCGGACAGCTCGCCCGCGCCCGGCAGGCCCGCCGCGCCGTCCGGGAGCGCGTTGCGGACGTCGTCCATGACGGTCGCCGCGGCCGGCGACTCGGGGAAGCCCGGCTCCTCCACCGGCGCCGCCTGGTCGGGGAAGCGCAGCTCCCCGCGCCTGCCGCGGCCGCGGGCCTGGCGCGGCTCCGGCTGCCGGGGCTCGGGCGGGCGGGGCGCGGCGTAGCCCTGGTCCTCGTAGCCGGTCGCCGGCTCGTCGCCGTACCCGTCGTCGTAGTCCTCGTCCTCGTCATACACGGGGAGGGTGCGCATCGCCCCGTACCAGACGAGCCCGGCCGCGCCGCCGAGCGCGATCGCCGACAGCGAGCCGGGCAGGAACCCGCGGGTGCCGCTCACCGCCAGCACCCCCGCCAGCGCCACCAGCGCGAGCGGGATCAGCAACTCGGCCGCCTCCCGGTCCTGCCTGCTCGCCAGCACGGCCGTCACCGCCAGGCACGCGACCAGCGCGATCACGGCCACCACGTGCGCGCCGTCGATCAGCAGCAGCGGCAGCGCGTCGTACGTCTGCCGCGGGTTGGGCAGCTTCTTGGTGAACGAGCCCTTCACCGGGTCGACGAGGATGATCACCACCGCGACGACCGTGTACGAGATCGCGAACAGCCAGGCGGCGAAGCGCACCTGCACGTACCGCGCGATCAGCTCGATCACGCCCAGCGCCAGCCAGACCGGCGCGAGCAGCGCCGCGCCCAGCTGGACGACGCGGAACATCGGCCCGCCGAAGCCGAGCAGGAAGCCCAGCAGCATGGAGATCAGCGCCAGCGACAGCCCGACCTGCGTGGTGGACCACGCGATCAGGTAGAGCAGCCGGTCCTTGTTGGCGCGCATGACGAGCAACCCGGTGGCCACTAAGGCACCCAGGGTCGCCGGAAGCGCGAGAAGAGCATCGACCATCGCGTCCCCATGGTGCCCGATGCGGGACCGCGACGGGTAACCGCCTCGGAAACGAGCGGCCGCCGCGCCGCGCCTGTGGGCCGGAAAGTCCGCCCCTGGGAACGGGAACAAACAGCGTTCTTTGCGTTCCCGGCACCATTGCCGGTGTCGCGTTCAGTACCTACAGTGGCATTTCACGTCGGAGGTCGCGTACGCCCCGAGGAGAACTGCATGAGCAGCCTGACCCTCGATGTCCGGACGGCAGAGCCTCCGTTCAAGGACCTCGCGCTGCGGGCGCGGGCCGGCGACGCCGAGGCGTTCGGCCTCCTCTACGACCACTACGTGGACCTCGTCTACCGGTACGTCTACTTCCGCGTCGGGTCACATCCCCTCGCCGAGGACCTCACCAGCGAGACGTTCCTGCGGGCGCTGCGCCGGATGCCGTCGTACAACTGGCAGGGCAAGGACTTCGGGGCCTGGCTGGTGACGATCGCCCGCAACCTGGTCGCCGACCACTTCAAGTCCGCCCGCTACCGGCTGGAGGTCTGCACCGCCGAACTCCTGGAGCCCGCCCGCACGCAGGAGGGCCCGGAGGAGACGGTCCTGACCGCGATGACCAACCGGGCGCTCCTGGAGGCCGTCCGCCGCCTCGGCTCCGACCAGCAGGAGTGCGTCGTCCTGCGCTTCCTGCACGGCCTGTCGGTCGCCGAGACCGCGCTGATCATGGGCCGGAAGACCGGCGCGATCAAGGCGTTGCAGTACCGCGCCGTGCGTTCCCTGGCCCGGATGCTCCCCGACGATCGAAAATGAGAATCTCACACGGGTGCCCGTAACCAGCGCGGCCACTCCTCGTTTTGCGGGGCGAGACCTTATTCGCATGGGGGGCTGCCGTGGGAACGAGGCGGATCAAGGCCGCGCGCACATCGCTGGAACGGCTCCGGCCACCGGGACCGGGACCCGACCCCGCGTTCCGCGCGGGCCTGCGTGAACGGCTGGTGGCCGCGGCCGCCGTCCGCGGTGAGGACTCTCGCAATTCCCCGCGAAGAAGGAGCCGCACCAAGCCCGTTGACTAGGCTCTGCGGCATGCGTCGATTCTGGCAGCGCGATCGCAGCGAAGAGCACAAGAAGTCCGGCGAGGTGGCCGCCGCGGCCGCCGCCGCCCCGAGCCCGCTGCCCGAACCGGACCCGACCGCCGCCGCGTTCTTCGACGTCGACAACACGATGATGCGCGGCGCGTCGATCTACTACTTCGCCCGCGGGCTGGCGTCGCGGAAGCTGTTCACGATGCGCGATCTGGCGATGTTCGCGTGGGGGCAGGCGTCGTTCCGCTTCAAGGGCGCCGAGAACGCCGAGCACATCCACACCGCCCGCGAGGCCGCGCTGGCCTTCGTCGCCGGGCAGAAGGTGGACGATCTCGTCCGGCTCAGCGAGGAGATCTACGACGAGGTGATGGCCGACCGGATCTGGCACGGCACCCGGTCCCTCGCGCTCCAGCACCTGGACGCCGGCCAGCAGGTGTGGCTCGTCACCGCCACGCCCATCGAGGTGGCCCGGACGATCGCCCGCCGGCTCGGCCTCACCGGCGCCCTCGGCACCGTCGCCGAGACCCGCGACGGCGTCTACACCGGCCGGCTGGTCGGCAACCTCCTGCACGGGCCGGCCAAGTCCGAGGCCGTGCGGGCGCTGGCGCAGCGGGAGGGCCTCGACCTGTCGCGCTGCTCGGCGTACAGCGACTCGGTCAACGACCTGCCCATGCTCACCGCGGTCGGCAACCCGCACGCCGTCAACCCCGACGCGGCCCTGCGCGACCACGCCAAGGCGCACGGCTGGCCCGTCCACGACTTCCGCACGGGCCGCAAGGTCACCATGGTCGCCCTCCCGGCCGCCGCGGGTGCGGGCGCGCTGGCCGGCGGTGTCGCCGCCGGGATCGCCCTGCGCAAGCACTACCGCTCCTGACGCGGCCCCGGGCGGCGGCGAAAGCACCCGGTATAGGCGCTTGACCTGGGCTTCCACCGGGTACGCCCGGCGGATGTACCCACGCCAACGCACACCCGTGGGTCACGGGGGGTTGCTCATGTCCGAGAACGACCGGCAGGAGAAGCAGGAGGAGACCGACGTCCTGCTCGACGTCCCGGTGGTCAAGGTCGACGAGATCACCCTGGAGGTCGAGAACCTCCAGGCCAAGGTGTCGCTCCAGGCCGAGGTCCTGGACCTCCTCCGCCTCAACGTGGGCGCGGACGTCGTCCTCGGCCGCGTCGAGCTGACGATCAAGGGCGTGGAGGCCCAGGCCCTGCTGAAGGTCAGGCTCGACAACGTCGCCGCGATCATCGAACGCGTCCTGCAGACCATCGACCAGAATCCGGAGATCATCCGCGACATCACCCGGGGCGCCGGCTCGGCGCTGCGGGACGTCGGCACCGGCACCGGCCACGCCGTGGGCGACATCGGCGCGGGCGCCGGTCAGGGCGTCAGGGACATCGGCGCGGGCGCGGGCCGGGGCGTCGAGAACATCGGCGCGGGCACCGGCCGCGCGGTCGGCGACATCGGCGCGGGCGCCGGCCAGGGCGTGAGCGACATCGGTGCGGGCACCGGCCGCGCCGTGGGCGACCTGGGCGCCGGTGCCGGGCAGGGCGTCGAGAACCTCGGCCAGGGCACCGGGCGTGCCGTCGGCGACCTGGGCGCGGGAGCCGGGCAGGGCGTCGGCGACCTCGGTGCCGGTACGGGCCGTGCGGTCGGCGATGTCGGCGGCGTGGCGGGGCAAGGTGTCGGCGCGGCAGGAGGCGTCGGGGGTGCCGCGGGGAAGGCGGACCCAGCGGCCGATCGGGGCGACGCCGGCGGCGAGGGGCCGCGTGGCGGAGCGGGATCGTCCCAGCGGCCCGCCGGGCAGCGTTCCGGGGCGGCGGACCGTACGGGTGAGGAGGCGGCCGGCGTCGCGGGCGCGGGTTCCGGCGGCGGAAGCCGCGCCGATGAGCGCACCGGCAAGGCCGCGGCGCAGGAGGACGACATGAGCGCGGCCGAGGCCGCCGCCCTGCTGGGGCGCAAGTCGCTGCGCGCCGGCCGGGACGGGGTGGACGCCGTCGGGCGGTTCCTCAAGCGGATGACAGGGGAGTGACCCGGTCATGGTGAAGCCGGAACGCCCCGAGCGCCCGGACGTGGAGATCACCGCGTCCGTCCGGGCCGATGAGCTGGTGTTCCACGAGGAGCCGGAGGTGGACGTCGCGCACGCGGCCGAGCCGGCGGGCGAGTCCGCGTCCGGCAGCACCCGGACGAACCTGCCCGACCGGGTCCGGGCGGGCACGGTCTACCGCGATGTCCACGTCGACTTCCGGGTGGCCGCCAAGCTGCGCGAGCGCGGCCCGGACTGACGGAACGAGATCATCCCGAGCCGAGTCCCACTCCTCGTACTCACGCGAGGGGAGAGGGATGCTCAGCGAACCGCTGCTGGCTCTGGCGCGCAAGCACAACGGGTGGGCCTCCGAACAGGCGGAGCTGTTCGAACGGCTGGTGCCCGTGGGCGTGACCGACGCGGACTTCGGCGACGGTACGGCGACCCGGTCGGGGATCACGCTGCGGGCGGACCTGCTCGGGACGTTCGCCGCCGACGGCACGTGGCTGTGGGCGTGGGGGAACGACTCGTTCGAGCGCGGTGCGGGCACGGTCCTCTGCGAGGAGCTGCGGGAGTTCGGCGAGTCCGGCGGCGTCCCCGAGTTCACCGAGCGGCTGCTCGACTTCGGCGGCTATCCGGATCCGCGCCTGATGGCGTACCGGCTGACGCTCATCTGCATGGGCGTCCTGGGCGGGCGGGGCGCGATCGTGTACGCGCACAACGCGCGCGGCCGCACGTTCATGATCACGAGGGATCCGGCGGTGCCGGCGGCGCGGCCGCGCCCGGCCGGGCTGGAGGGCGTCCTGCGGGGCGAGGGGTACGTGCCCGGCCCCGCCGAGGAGCTGCTGCGCGGCTACTTCGGCCACCACGATCTGGACGTCACGTACGGGAACGGCCGCGCCGAGGCGGTCTATCCCAGCGGCGACCGTGCCGTGATGACGTACGACGGTGGGCGCCTCCTCGGCGTCGAGGTGATCGGTCCCGACGGCGGCCCGCCGGTCCCCGAGAGCGACGGCGATCCCGTGCTGGGGGTGTCGGAGACCGTGCAGAAGGTCCACGCGGATCGGCTGTTCCCGGAGGAGCTGCTGGGGCTCGCGGCGCGGTGCGCGGCCTGGTCCGTCCGGTGGAGGGCCGGTTTCGCCGGGTACGCGGAGAAGGAGCTGGGCGGTGCCGTCCCGGAGTGGGCGGGCGGCGCGCTCCGGTTCCCCGGCGGGACGCTGCCCGGCCGTCTCCTCGGCGTCCACGATCTCCAGGCGGGGACGTGGCGGTGGGCGGACGCCGCGGTCACGGCCGCCGTGACGGCCGAGATCGGGGGCGAGGCCCTGCGCGAGCTCGAACCCGAACTCGGCCTGGCCCCGTACGCGCGCCCGGAGGCGACCGTCCGCCACCTCGCCCAGGTCGCCGCCGAGGTCCTGGGCGCCGGCGGGGTGCTGGAGATCGAGGACGGGCAGCGCCGCCGGTTCGTCGCCGTGGACGGCGCGTGGCGGCCGGGCCCCGGCGACGTCGGTCCCGACACCCTCGCGGCCGACATCGACGAGGCCGCCCGCGATTTGCACCCGCTGACCCCGGCCGCGGCGCGCGAGGACACGATGTACGAGCTGGCGGTCTGGGCGATCCGCCGGTCCGGTGCCGTCCTGAACGTGGCGTTCTTCCCGGAGCGGCGCTGGATCGGCGGCCGGTTCGGCGCCTACGAGGTGCGCGCGGCGTTCAGCCCGACCGGCGACATCATCGACACCGGCGTCCACACGGCCGGCCGCGGCGGGCTCCCGTGACGCGCGGCCCGGGAGGCGTTGACATCAACCTTCCTTGAGGTCGCATGCTGCGATCATGAGGAATCTGGAGATCGGAGTCATCCTGCCCGGCGTCGCCGTCCAGCGCCGGGACGGCATCGACCTGCGGGCGGCCGCGCGGCACGCCGAGGACGCCGGGCTGGACGGCGTGTGGCACGGCGACCACCTCGCGGTCGGCGGGCCGGTACTGGAGTCGTCCATCGCGCTGGCCACCGCCGCCGCGGCCACGTCCCGGATCAGGACCGGCACCAGCGTGTTCGTGCCCGGGATCCGGCCGCTGGCCTGGGCCGCCAAGCAGATCGCGACCCTCCAGTACGTCTCGGGCGAGCGCCTCGTGCTCGGCGTCGGCTCGGGCGGCGGCCCGGAGCAGTGGGCGGCCGCCGGCGTCCCGTACGGGCGGCGCGGCGCCCGCACGGACACGGCCCTGGAACTCCTGCCCCGCCTCCTGGCCGGCGAGCAGGTCCGGCTGCCGGACGAGCCCGGCGAGCCGGCCGCCGAGCTCGCGCCGGCCACGGCGATGCCCCCGGTCTGGGTCGGCAACGCCTCCCCCGTCGCGATCAGGCGGGCCGCCCGGCTGGGCGACGGCTGGTTCCCGTCCCTGATCTCGTCCCGCGAGGTCGCCGAAGGCGGGGCCCGGCTCGCCGGGCTCGCCGCCGAGCACGGCCGTCCCGCGCCCGCCATCGCCATAGGCGGCACCGCGGCCCTCGGCACCGGCCCGGGCGTCCCGTCCCGCGAGGAGATCGCGGCGGGCATCAGCGGCGCGTACGGCCGCCCGCTCGACGAGGTCCTCGGCGTCCCGCTCACCGGCACGCCGGAGGAGGCCGCCGGGAGGCTGGCCGCGTACCGCGACGCCGGTGCCGCGCACGCCGTCATCGGCCTCGCGGGCGGCGACTGGCGCGCCCAGGTCGACCTGCTGGCGGAGGCACGGGCCCTGCTGCACGGCTGACCCGCTCAGCGCGGCCGGGGCAGGTCCAGGTCCGTCCAGAGGCCCGCGAGCCCTCGGGTGCGTTCCGTGTCGCGGCCGTCCTCGACGTGCGGGTGGAGCGCGAGGATCAGCCTGCGGGCGCGGTCGTACCGTTCGCCGCTCCAGGTCTTCAGGCGCTCCAGCGCCGCGTGCACCGGCTCGAAGTCCGCGGGGAACAGGAACAGGCCGATGTCGGCGAGCGCGGGACTGCTGACCGCGCTCTGGTAGTGGGCCGCCTCGAAGGGCTCCCGGATCACCGTGCCCTCGCTCACGCCGGACCGCTCGATCTGGTCGTGGACGAGGTCCAGCCAGGCGTCGCCCGCGAGCAGTTCGCCGAGCCGGACGGCGATCCAGGGGAACAGGCCCGCGTCCCCTCCCCTGGCCGGATGGGACTCCCTGCGCGCGTACTGGAGGACCTCCCCCGCCCGCTCCTTCTCGTCCTGCCCGATGAGCGCGTGCCCTTCGAGGTGGCCCGCGTAGGCAGCGAACACGCCGTCGCTCCGCGACCGCACGTACTGCAGGGCCTTGAGGGCCGCGGCGTCCTCGCCGCCGTGCAGCAGCAGATTGCCGAGGAGCAGCCGGGCGGCGTCCCCGGTTCCGGTGCCCCGCTGCCGCTCGGCGGCGCTCTCGAACCCGGCCCTGGCCGTGTCGGCGTCGCCCGTGAGCTGCGCCGCGAGGCTCTGGATGAGCGACCGGTCCGCGGCCGACAGGAACTCCGTGGTGAGCAGTACGGCGGCCAAGGGCCCCAGCCAGGGGTCCTCTCCCGTGACCACCTGCTTCAGCCACTTGCGGGAGGGGCCGTCCAGGCCGTTCTGATCGAGTTCGACACCCGCCAGGGCCATCGCGGCATGCCCCGACACACTGGTACGCCCCGCGCCGGCGACCGCGCCCAGCAGTTCCCGCGCCCGCTGGACGTCCCCCGCCCGGTACGCCGAGAGCCCCGGCCCGACCTCGTCCGGCACCGGACTCGGCGGATCGGGCGGAAGCGGCAGAGGCCGGCGGTCGGCATCGAGCAGGGCGTGATCGGTCATGGCGGCGCTTTCTCGGGGGGAGCTCGGCGTCGCCGAGCATCCCACGAGCGACCGACATTCGATCACCACGGCCGGCCGGGCCGAGCGGCCACCGCGGAGCGCCCTGGCCTTACGCGCTGATCGGCTGCCTAGGCCGCGGCGGCGAGGTCGTTCAGGCGGGTCCGGTGGTCCTCGGTGAGCGTCAGGCCGGCTGCGGCGACGTTCTCTTCCAGGTGGGCCAGGTCGGCCGTGCCCGGGATCGGGATCATGACCGGGGAGTGCGACAGGAGCCAGGCGAGCATGACCTGGGTCGGGGTGGCGTCCAGTTCGGCCGCGATGGCGGCGATCTCGGCGCGCTCGCCTGACTTGCCCCAGGCGACCGGGCGCCAGGGGAGGAACGCGATCCCCGCCTCCTCGCAGGCTTCCAGCACGGGCTCGTGCTCGCGGTCCAGGAGGTTGTAGCGGTTCTGGACACTGGCGACGTCGGCGGTCCGGCGGGCCTCGGCCAATTCACCGGTGGTGACCTCGGAGAGGCCGATGTGGGCGATCTTGCCTTCGGTCTGGAGGTCGCGGAGGGCGCCGAGCTGGTCGGCGATCGGCACGGCCGGGTCGAGGCGGTGGAGCTGGATCAGGCCGATGCGGTCGACGCGGAGGCGGCGCAGGGCGGCGTCCACCTGGGCGCGCAGGGAGGCCGGGCGGGCGTCCTGCGCCCATTCGCCGCCGGGGTTGACGATGCCGACCTTGGTGGTGATCTGGAGGCCGTCCGGGTACGGGTGCAGGGCCTCGGCGAGGATCTCCTCGTTGGCCCCCCAGCCGTACATGAACGCGGTGTCGATCAGCGTGACGCCCAGCTCGACCGCGCGGCGGGCGACCGCGACGGAGTTCTCGCGCGCGGACGCGGGCTCGGTGGGGAGGTGCATGGCGCCGAAGCCGAGCCGCCGTACGGTCAGGTCGCCGCCGATCTGGAACGAGGTCATGTGCGTCGCTGTCCCTTTCGTCGACGGCAACATTACCGATCTTGTCCCGTGGAGCCGGGCTGACACGGTTCTGAAGCCGCCGCCGAGCGGCGGGTTCCGCCGGCGCCCCGCCGCCGGCCCATCGCGCGCGTATCGCGTCAGAAGAAGGCCGGGCCGCGGCGGAGGAGGGTGTCGTACAGCATCTGCTGGACGGTCTCGCGCACATGGTCGGTGATGTCGAAGACGGTCATGGGGTCTTCGGCGGAGGCGGCGTCGTACTCCTCCAGCGGCATCGGCTCGCCGAACTGGATCATCCACTTGGACGGCAGCGGCAGCAGGCCGGCCGGGCCCAGGAGGGGCCAGGTGGGGGTGACGGGGAAGTACGGGAGGCCCAGCAGGCGGGCCAGCGGCCGCAGGTCGGCGATCTTGGGGTAGATCTCCTCGGCGCCGACGATGGCGCACGGGATGATCGGGACGTTGGAGCGGAGCGCGGTGCCGACGAAGCCGCCGCGGCCGAAGCGCTGGAGGCGGTACCGCTCGCTGAACGGCTTGCCGACGCCCTTGAAGCCCTCCGGGAAGACGCCGACGAGCTCGCCCTTGTTGAGGAGGCGGCCGGCGTCGGCGTGGCAGGCGAGGGTGTGGCCGGCCTTGCGGGACAGGTGGCCCAGCAGCGGGACCTGGTAGATCAGGTCGGCGCCGAGGAGGCGCAGGTCGCGGTGGGCGTGGTCGTGCGTGGCTACCGTCAGCATGATGCCGTCGAGCGGCAGCGTGCCGGAGTGGTTGGCGACGATCAGGGCGCCGCCCTCGGCCGGGATGTTCTCCAGCCCGAACAGCTCGACGCGGAACCAGTGCTCGTAGAAGGCGCGGGCCAGCGGCAGCAGGACCGAGTCGTTGAACTCGGTGTCGAAGCCGAACTCGTCGACCTCGTACTCGCCCGCGATGCGGCGGCGCAGGAAGGCCAGGCCGGACGCGAGCCTGCGTTCGAGACCGGACGGCTCGGGTTCCGGGCGTGCCGCTTTCAGCGGGATGACGCGCGCGCCCTCGCCGTGCTCTTCCTGCGCGTTCATCATGTGCCTCTCCGACCGATCAGCCGTTCGATGAGCTGGAGGGGAACGCCGCGTTCCGGCACCCGGGCCGAGAGGAAGTCCGCGAACGCCGCCTCCGTCGTGTACTTCGGCCGCCACGACAGCTCCGCGACGAGCCGGCCGGTGTCCAGGACGCGGCCGTACGTCAGCCAGCGGAGCAGTTCGGGCGAGAAGCCCGTCATACCCGCGAAGCGGCGGCCCATGTCACCGGCGACGGAGATGGACGGGGACGGCAGCGGCACGTACGAGCGGCCGGCCCGGCGCAGCGCCTGCGAGAGCAGCAGGACGCCGTCGCCCGCGACGTTGTACGTGCCGGGGTGGTCCTCGACCGTCATCCGGCGCAGCACCTCGACGCCGTCGTCCTCGTGGACGAACTGGAGCCGGGGGTCGAACCCCAGCACCGTCGGCACGACGGGCAACCGCAGGTAGCGGGTCAGCGGGGAGTCGACCCCCGGCCCCAGGAAGTTGGCGAACCGCAGCACCGAGACCGTCAGGTCGGAGCGGCGCCGGCACAGCCCGCGGACGAAGCCCTCGACCTCGCACGCGTCCTTGGCGTAGCCGGACCTGGGCGCCTCGACGGGCTCGTCGTCCTCCCCGAACACCGCGGGGTCCATCGGCGAGGACCCGTACACGGCGGCCGAGGAGCGCACGACGAGCTTGCGCGTGTCCGGCGACCGCTGGCAGGCAGCGAGGAGCTGCATGGTGCCGATGACGTTGAATTCCTTCACCTTCGACCGCGGTACCGACGGCGACGTCACCAGGTTCAGGTGGACGACCGTGTCGACCTCGGCGGAGGAGATGACCTTCGCGATGCTCGGCGTGCGGATGTCGACGCGCACGAACTCGGTGCGGCCGAGCGGCGTCGCGGGCGGGACCGTGTCCACCCCGATGACCCGTTCGATGCCCGGGTCGGCCTGAAGGGTGTTGGCGACCCGGGCCCCCAGAAAACGGGACACGCCCGTGACGAGGACGACACGGGCCGCAGCGGAGGGCATGGAAGACACTGTGCGCCCCACCCCTTACGGCTGAGTAGCCGGTGTGTTTACTTCTTGTTGCGCCGCTGGATGCGCGTCTTCTTCAGCAGCTTGCGGTGCTTCTTCTTGGCCATCCGCTTGCGGCGCTTTTTGATGACAGAGCCCACGGGACCTCGCTCGGCGTATCGGGTGTCGACAGGAGTCGGCCGTGCGGCTCTTCACGAACGCGCACAGGCCGGTGCCCCAGCGTACCGCTGCATCGGTCACGGTCAGGCCCCCGGTCACCCCAAGGGCGCGCGCCGCCGCCGGGACGGTGTCCTTTCCGGTGCCCAGGGCGCCGCGGACATCGGACGTGCCCCCGGCTCCCCGGACACCGCGAACGGCCGCAAGACGGCCGCCGACCGGTCCTGGTCCTCTCTCGTTCCCCAGCTCCCCGCGCGGATCGCGTGGTCCGCGCGGACTCCCCCTGCGCGGCCGGATGCCGAGTGTCGCGGCGAGGTCATGGGTCATGGCCCCGCAGTACCCCGTTATCCGGCTTCGATGAACGCTTCGCGCAGATAGTCGTGTACGGCCTGCTCGGGTACCCGGAAGGAACGGCCCACGCGGATCGCGGGCAGCTCTCCTGAATGGACGAGGCGATAGACGGTCATCTTGGACACCCGCATCACCGCCGCCACTTCGGCCACGGTCAGGAACCTGACCTCACTCAGAGGTCGCTCGCCTGAGCTCATCGGACGCCCTCTTCCACACGTGCCGCGCACCGGCCCTTTGGGTGACTTTGATCACGCACGTGTACTTCCCCCAGCGTAAATCGTGTATCGGTAGTCGCAAGAGGGGAGTTCCACCCATTTCCGTATCCCGACCTGTCGGAAGGGCCACAGTGTGCTTTCGACGGGAACCCTCCGTGCGGGCACGCAGCGTGGGCCTTGACGGTACGTGGCGTAGCGCGACGACCGGTTGTCAACCCAGATCAGGCGATGACCTGCGACTCAGGCGTCCACAGGGGCTCCGCGAGCACACGGCGGCCACGGTACGGACGTTCCGTAACATTCAGTGACACACCAGGACAGACAGGGACAGGCGCCCGGCGCTCAGCCGAGGCCGGCCCGGTCGAGTAGGTAGGCCGTCATGGGGCCGTAGTGGTGCGGCGATATCCCGTCGTCCAGCGGGACCACGACGTCGATCTTGCCTTCGGCGGCGCCCGCGAACAGGGCGGGGTCGTTACAGTCCGCGAATCCGACGGTGTCGATCCCGGCCTGGCCGGCCGCCCCGGCCCAGCCGTGGTCCGCGATGGCCAGATCCGGCCAATCCGTTGATTCGGCTGCGAGCTCCCGGAGCATCGCCTCCATCGGGAAGGGGTCGTGGGTGTGGTGCGTGCGCCCCTCCTCCCCCTCCAGCATCGCCACGCCCTCGGGCGCGTACACGATCCACCGCCGCTCGGTGTCGTGGTAGCCGGTGTCGACCTCGTACGCCCAGCCCGCGGCCGGCGTGAGGATCCGGCAGCCCGCGGCCCGCAGCGCGGCGGCGACCGCCTGGTAGACGGGCGTCAGCGTGGCGGGATGCCCGGTGGCGAGCACGACCTTCTCCTGCGCGCGCGCCGCGCGGCCGATGCGGTCGCCCATCGCCTCCAGCATGTCGATGGTGATGTCGGGGTCGATGGTGTCGTCGCCGTACAGGTGCATCGGGTCGGGGTCGACGCCGCAGCGCTCGACCATCATCGACAGCACCTCGCGCTCCGTCCAGGACGGCTTGAGTTCCAGGCCGAACTGGTAGTACGGGTGCCGCGCGGCCATCCGCCTGTAGTGCAGGAGGTTGTTCTGGCGGGGCGTGGCCACATCGCCGGCGATCATCGTGCGGACCAGCTGCTCGCGCAGCTCCGCGCGGGTGGGGACCGCCGCCGCACCGTCCCCGGCCATCAGACGTCCGTCATGGGGTCGAGGCCGTGCTCCGGGAACACCGCCCGCCGGGTCGCCAGCACCGCCTGGTCCACCGGGCTCTCCGGATCGAAGCCGCTCTCCCACGTCATGACCTCCACCACGCTCCTGCCATCGGTCATCCGGCGCGGTGCGATCTCCTCGGTCCGCCGCCGCACGAACTCGCGCCACTCCTCCGGGCACGCGGACCCCGGGTCGATCGGGGCGCCCGCCGCCTCGGCCAGCAGGTGCGTCCAGGCCCGCGGGACGACCTGGACGAGCTCGTAGCCGCCCCCGCCGGTGACCAGCCACTTCCCGCCCGCGTGCCGGTGCGCGAGGCGGTGCAGCCAGGAGTAGGCGGTGCGCTGGCCGTCCAGGGTCAGGATCAGGTGCGCGAGCGGGTCGAGGGCGTGCGCGTCGCAGCCGTGCTGGCTGACCAGCACCTGCGGCCGGAACGCCTCCAGCACCCGCGGCACCACCGCGTCGAACGCGCGCAGCCAGGCCGCGTCGCCGGTGCCGGGCGGCAGCGCCACGTTCACCGCGGTGCCCTCGGCGCCGGGACCGCCGGTCTCGTTGGGGAAGCCGGTGCCGGGGAACAGCGTGCGCGGCGTCTCGTGCAGGCTGACGGTCAGCACCCGCGGGTCGTCGTAGAAGGCCGCCTGGACGCCGTCGCCGTGGTGGACGTCGATGTCGACGTACGCGACGCGCTCGGCGCCGTTCTCCAGGAGCCAGGCGATCGCGACGGCCGGGTCGTTGTAGACGCAGAAGCCGCTGGCGGCGTCGCGGAGCGCGTGGTGCAGGCCGCCGGAGATGTTGGCGGCGTGCTCGGCCTCGCCCGTCCAGACCGCCCGGGCGCCGGCCACCGAGGCCCCCGCCACCAGCGCGGACGCGTCGTGCATGCCCAGGAAGACGGGGTTGTCGGTGTTGCCGAGGCCGTAGCGCGGCTCCGGCAGGCCCGTCGCCCCCACGTGCTTCACGGCCGCGATGTACGCCTCGCCGTGCACCAGCCCGAGCAGGCCGTCGCCGGCCGCCTCGAACTTCTCGACCCGGACGTTGGGGCGCTCCAGGAGGCCGTACTCGCGGGCGAGGGCCATGGTCAGCTCGACCCGCACCGGATTCATGGGGTGCCCGGGGCCGAAATCGTAGGAGATGAGCCGGTCGTCCCACAGGATCTGCAGCCCGCAGTCCTCGAACGACGGGGGCGATGGGGGACTGCTCATGACCTCACGCTACCGTCCCCGCGCAGGTGACGGCCGTGTCCTGGATCACATCACCTGATACATGGGCATACCGGCCGGACCTGGCCGGGGCCCGTCCCGTACGCCGAACCTCCGCGCTACGAAGTTGTTAGGTGAACTACCGCCAGAAAACGGGCATCCATGTAATACGCACGAAACATGGCGAGCCTCGGATCCCAGGGGGGTTGATGGAAGCGCATCGCTCGGTCGCCCGCTCGGCGGAGGTGGTCATGCTGGGAGACACCGCGTACGACGCCGGGTTCGACGGGAGCCCGAGCGTCCGGAGCCGGGTCGTCTCGGGAGCGATCCGGATGGGGATGCGGCCGTTCCTCCACCGCGTGCCGGGGCACGCGCGCGGCATCCGCACCGCGCGCTCCACGGTCGACGCCGCCTCGCTGCTGCTGCGGCCGAACCAGCGGGTCAAGGTGCGGCAGGTGGTCGACCCGCGGGTCGAGTCGGGCCGCCGGCGGCGCTCCCTCCGCGGCGAGTGGATCGTCACGCGCGACACCGGGAGCACCCAGGACGTCCAGGACGCCAGGGACGCCCTGGACGTGGAGCACGCCAGGCCGCACGGCGCCGTGCTCTACCTGCACGGCGGCGGGTACGTGTTCTGCTCGCCCCGCACGCACCGCTCGATCACCGCGCGGCTGGCGCTGGACACGGGCCTGCCCGTCTTCGCGCCCCGCTACCGGCTGGCGCCCGAGCACTGCTTCCCGGCGCCGCTGGAGGACGCCCTGGACGCCTACCGCTGGCTGCTGGACCGCGGCGTCCCGGCGGCCGGCATCGTGATCGCCGGGGACTCGGCGGGCGGCCACCTGGCCGCGTCGCTGACCGCCGAGATCTGCCGGACCGGCCTGCCCCGCCCGGCCGGGACCGTGCTGTTCTCCCCCTGGGTCGATCTGTCCTGCGAACTCTCCATCCAGGCGCAGCGGCGCGCCCGCGACCCGTACATCAGCGCCCGCTCGGCGCGCCGGGTCGCCCGTCTCGTAGTGGGGCCGGCCGGATTCGACGACCCGCGGCTGGCCCTGCTCGCCTGCCCCTGGACGGACACGCCCCCGTTCCTCATCCAGGTCGGCGGGGCCGAGGTGCTGCGCCCGGAGGCCGAGGAACTGGCCAGGGCGCTGAACGACGCGGGCGCGGATTGCGAACTACAGGTATGGAAGGGCCAGATGCACGTCTTCCAGATCCTGAACCGCGTCCTGCCGGAGGCCGATGCCGCGATGCGCGAGACGAGCCGGTTCATCCGCTCCGTGGTGGCCGCCGACCCCGCCGGCACCGAGGCCGCCTGAGCCGGACCGGGTCCTTCCAGCTTGAGGCACCTCCGCACGGTCACCTGGCCGTGAGCCGTGGCCGTGCGGAGCTGCCTCGCCAACCGGGCGCACCGGTCAGGTGCGCTGCTCCTGCAAAGCCTCGCCGGAACCGTCCTGCGGCGGGGTTCCGTCCTTGCGCCTGCGGCCCGCCGTGAGGATCCCGGCCAGCGCGGCGACGGCGGCCACGGCCTCGCCGATCGAGCTGATCGTCTTCTCGGAGTACCAGGCGGGGTCGTACATGTCGGGGATCGGGCCGAGCGCCCCGAGGTCGACCATGTAGTAGAGGATCACGGCACCGAACGCGCTGGCCGCGACCAGGAACGCGATCGCGTACGTCCACCGGCGGGCCCACGCCAGCACGAGCAGCCCGGCCAGCGCCGCCACGACGGCCTGGGCGCGGAACAGCACGTCGCCGGTGACGGCGCCGCCCTCGCCGACGAAGGCCATGTCGGGCGCGAAGGTCCAGTGGGTGTAGGCGTCGGCGGCCAGACCGGCGAAGACGAGCACGCGGAGCAGGAGTCCCATACCTACATCACGGTCATAGCGCACGATTTGGATCAACCGTTCTGAGTCGTGATCATTAGGGCGACGATGATCTTTCGGGCGACGCTACCACTCGCGGATCAGCCGCCGGCCAGCTCGCGGCCCCGGTTCCGGGCCGCCTCGATCGCCTCCAGAACGGCCGCCCGCACGCCGTGCCGCTCCAGCTCGCGGATCGCCGAGATCGTCGTGCCGCCGGGCGAGGTCACCGCCTCGCGCAGCATGACCGGGTGCTCGCCCGAATCACGCAGCATCACCGCCGCGCCCACCGCCGACTGCACCACCATCTCCAGCGCGGCCGCCCGCGGCATCCCCAGCAGGATGCCCGCGTCCACCATCGCCTCCACCAGGTAGTAGAAGTACGCCGGGCCGCTGCCGGACAGCGCCGTCGCACCGTCCTGGAGCGACTCCGGCAGCCGCAGCACCCTGCCGACCGGCGACAGCAGCTCCTCCGCCAGCTTCAGATGCTCCTCGCCGGCGTGCGAGCCCGCCGAGATCACGCTCATCGCCTCGTCCACGTGCACCGGCGTGTTCGACATGACCCGCACGACCGGGACGCCGTCCGGCAGCCGCTCCTCGACGAAGCCCGTGGTGATCCCCGCCGCCATCGAGACGACCAGCGTCCCCGGCCGCACCCGCTGCCCGACCTCGGCCAGCAGCACGCCCATGTCCTGCGGCTTGACCGCCAGGATCAGCGTGTCCGCGGTCGACGCGGCCTCCTCGTTGCGGACGATCTCGATGCCGTACCGCTCGCGCAGCAGCGTCCCGTGCTCCTCGCGCCGCACGGTGGCCTTCAGCTCGGACGGGTGGCGCCCGGCCCGCAGCACGCCGGACAGCAGCGCCTCGCCCATCTTGCCGGCGCCCAGAATCGCGATCATTCGTACACCTTGACGTGGGGATTGACGTGGGGATCGATCGACGCCGCCAGCCTAGCGGCAGGGCCCGCCGTCAGGACTTGGTGGCCACCGAGCGCATGAAGAAGCCCAGGTTGCGGGGGCGCTCGGCGATGCGGCGCATGAAGTAGCCGTACCACTCGTCGCCGTACGCGACGTACACCCGCATCCGCGCTCCCTGCGCGGCCAGCCGCCGCTGCTCCTGCGGGCGGATGCCGTACAGCATCTGGTACTCGTAGCTGTGGGTGCCGCGGTCGTTGAGCACCGCGAGCGCGCCCGCGATGTCGACCAGCCGCGGGTCGTGGGTGGCGAGCATCGGGTAGCCCTTGCCGGCCATCAGCACCTTCATGCACCGCACGTACGACTTGTCGATGTCGGTGCGGCCGGTGAACGCCACCGACTCCGGCGCCGCGTACGCGCCCTTGCACAGCCGCACGCGCGAGCCCTCGTACGCCAGCTCGGCGCAGTGCTCCTCCGCGCGCCGCAGGTACGCCTGGACGACCGCGCCCGTGTCGGGGAAGTCGCGGCGCAGCTCGTGCAGGATCCGCAGCGTCGAGTCGACCCGCTCGTGGTCCTCCATGTCGATCGTGACCGTGGTGCTCGCCGAGCGCGCGGCCGTGCAGACGCGGCGCGCGTTCTCCAGCGTGAGGTCCTCGTCGAGCGCCTGGCCGATCGCGGTGAGCTTCAGCGACACCTCCGCGCGCGGGCCGAGGCCGGAGTCCGCGATGCGCTCCAGCAGCTCGACGTAGTGCTTGACGGTCGCGCCCGCCTGGCCGGCGTCATGGACGTCCTCGCCCAGCACGTCCAGGCTGACCAGCAGCCCCTCGGCGGCGAGGTCGCCGGTGACCCGCATCGCGTCGTCGATCGTCTCGCCCGCGATGAAGCGGCGGACGACGTCGCGGGTCAGGGGGGCGGTCTCCACGAGCTTGCGCACGCCTCCACTGCGCGAGGCGACCAGCAGGGCTTGACGAAGCACTTGCATCCCCTTCTCCGAACGGGACGGCTCCGTCCCGCTTCTTCAGGTTATGCCCCGGAGATTAGGAAACGGTGCCGACCTTGTTCGTGCCGCCGTGCTGCTGGACGTACTTGTCGACCTCGGCGGTCTTCACGGCCTCGAACAGCGCCGACGACTTCGCCTTGTCGAGGAGCACCACGCTCTGCCGCCCGCGCTGCGCGCTGCCCCGGTTGGGCGTGGTCAGGAACTGCACGTCCCCGGGCCGCACGCCGCGCAGGCTGAGCGCGAGCGAGCGCAGCTTGCCGGCGCTGACCGAGTCGTCCACGCTGATCGACTTGGTGAACGCCGACAGGAACCGGTCCAGCTTGAGCGGGTTGCTGATGGTGCCGCCCTCGGCGGCCTTCTGCGCCAGCGCGCGCAGGAACGCCTGCTGGCGCTTGATCCGGTCGAAGTCGCCGTTCGGCAGGTTGTAGCGCTGGCGGACGAACAGCAGCGCCTTCTCGCCGTCCAGCTTCTGCCGGCCGGCCTCCCAGCGCACCTTGTTGGCGGTGTCGTACACGCTCTTGTCGATGTTGACCTCGACGCCGCCGAGCGCGTCGGTCATCGACTTGAAGCCGTTGAAGTCGATCGCCCCGAAGTGGTCGATCCGGATGCCGGTCAGGTTCTCCACCGTCTCGATCAGCAGCGGCGGGCCGCCGAACGAGAACGCCGCGTTGATCTTCTGCGGGCCGTACCCGGGGATCTGCACCCAGGAGTCGCGGGGGAACGAGACCACGTACGCCTTGCTGCGGTCGGCCGGCAGGTGCAGCAGCATGATCGTGTCGGACCGCTGGCCGCCCGGCTTCCAGACCCGCGCGCCCTCGCCGGTGGTGCCGACCTCGGCGCGGGTGTCGGAGCCGACGAGCAGCCAGTTCTGCGTGCCGGAGCTGTTGGGGCCGGGCCGCTTGCCGGTCGGCATCGCGCTGGGCAGCCGGTCGATGTTGCCGTTGTACGACGACTGGCGCTGCCACACCAGGCCCACCGTGCCGATCACGACGAGCAGCAGGAACACGCCCACCGCGGCCAGGATCCGCGGCCACCGCCGCTTGCGCGGCCGCTCGCCGCCGGGCGGGCCGTCCCCGAAGAGCGGGTCCGGTCCGTCCGGGCCGGAGGCGAAGAAGCCCTGCGGCTTCCGGCCGGCGTCGGCGGTTCCGGCTCCCGGGCCGCCCGGGCCCGGCGCGGCGCCGGGCTCGTGGGGGCCCTGCGGCTCATGGGGACTCATGCCGCGCGACATTATCAGCCGGAAAGTACAGACCCCGCCGTTATTCAGCCAGTCATCAGCAAGGGAGCGGTCACGAGTCAGCCGGTACGGCGGCGCAGCGTGGCGGCCCCGAGCAGCAGCGCGACCAGCACGCAGCCGGAGATGATCACCACGTCCCGGGTGAGCGCGCCGCTGAACTCCGCCTCGACGGTCACCCGCCGCATCGCGTCCATCGCGTACGACAGCGGCAGCACGTTCGAGATCGCCTCCAGCCAGCTGGCCATCCTCTCGCGCGGCACCAGCAGCCCGCACAGGAGCAGCTGCGGCAGCACGAACGCGGGCATGAACTGCACCGCCTGGAACTCGGTCCGGGCGAACGCGCTGGCCAGCAGCCCGAGCGCCACGCCGAGCAGCGCGTTCAGGAGCGCCACCAGCAGCAGCGACCAGACCGAGCCGGTGAGGCCGAGGTCCAGCCAGGTGAGGGAGACGCCGAGCGCCACGCCGACCTGGACGAGCGCGAGCAGCCCGAACGCCAGCGCGTAGCCGAGCAGCAGGTCGAGCTTGCCCATCGGCAGCGTCATCAGGCGTTCCAGCGTGCCGCTGGTGCGCTCGCGCAGCGTCCCGACGCTGGTCACCACGAACATGATCACGAACGGGAACAGGCCCAGCAGCATCGGCCCGATCCGGTCGAACGCGCCGGGCCCGTCGAAGACGTACCGCAGCAGGATCATCAGCAGCGTCGGCACCCCGACCATCAGCCCGATCGTGCGGTGGTCGTGCCGGAGCTGGCGCAGGATGCGGCGGGTGGTGGCGAGAGTGATCGAGAGATTCACGAGGAGCTCCCGGCGGTCTCACTGATCAGGTGCAGGAAGGCGGCCTCCAGGTCGCGCTCGCCGGTACGGGCGAGCAGCGCCTCGGGCGAGCCGTCGGCGAGGATCCGGCCCTCCCGCATCAGCAGCAGCCGGTCGGTGCGGCCCGCCTCGTCCATGACGTGGCTGGACACCAGCAGCGTGGTGCCCCGGCCGGCCAGTTCGCGGAACAGCTCCCACAGCTCCTGGCGCAGCACCGGGTCCAGGCCCACGGTGGGCTCGTCCAGGACGAGCAGCTCGGGCGCGCCGAGGAGGGCGGCGGCCAGGTTGGCGCGGCTGAACTGCCCGCCGGAGAGCGTGCCGGCGAGCTGGTCGCGGGAGCCGCCGAGGCCGACCTCGTCGATCACCCGGTCGGCGTCGGAGCGCGGCGCGCAGAGCACGGCGGCGAAGTAGCGCATGTTCTCGCGGACGCTGAGGTCCTCGTAGAGGGCGGGCGACTGGGTGGCGTACCCGACGCGGCGGCGCAGCCCGGGCGATCCGGCCGGTTCGCCGAGCACGGTGACCTCGCCGGCCTTGACGATCTGGACGCCCACCACGCACCGCATCAGCGTGGTCTTGCCGCAGCCGCTCGGCCCCAGCAGCCCGACGACCGTGCCGCGCGGCACCGCGAGGTCCACCCCGTGCAGGACCGGGCGCCCGCCCCGCTCGACCCGCAGCCCGCGAACGCGGACCGCGGCGTCCGGATCAGAACTCATCATGTGTTGAATTTAGGCCCGGCCCCCATCCCCGTCAAGGAGTCCCGGCACGGCGATGAGCCCTCCCATGAGGGTTGACTCGTGGCGTGTCTCGGCCCTTCCCGGCCCGGAAACGCGAGACACGCCA